>NZ_LDOT01000112.1 GCF_001029445.1 Photobacterium aquae | reverse complement strand
CTTGTTGAAAACCACAAAAACCATACTCTTGCCAATATTCCAGTAATCTATCCGGTAGCTTCCCTCTAAATTTTTCTACAATTTCTGGTCGGCAATCAACCGTCGCAAAGGGATATCCAAACTTTTGCAAAAAGTACTCAAAATCTTCATCTAACTCAAACTTATACGGCATGATTATTTACACCTTGTTAATTCGACATTCATTTTTGCATCAGCCCCGAGGTTACTTAATGCATTCCTAGCAGCAGCATCCATACTCGTCACTCGACTCTGTCTAGGTAGTTGATTATCCAATGATGGATCTATACCAGTCTTAGGCCATTGCGAACCTAATGATGAATTGACTCTCTTGTCACCAAAACCGGTGATTTTATCATCTCCGCCGGCAATCAAATCAGGATCATGTAATGCGGCCAAATCCTTCATCGTGTTTTTAGCCTTTTCTAAAGCTAAACGCTCAGCTTCAACACTTGATATCCCTTGGCCTCGATACTCTTTAGTAGCTATTTTTTTTAATTTCTCGAAATAGTCATCTCGTGCTTTTCTCTGAGCTGAACCATTATTTGTTAGTATCTGCCGGGCTTTTTTTGAACCATGTATTTTGACTAACTCAGCCAATCTTTCTCTGTTTTCTAGGTACTTACCAACAGTCATCTTATTTATACCATCTTGTTGGTTTTTTAGCTGTTTATCAAATTCTGCTGCAAGTCCTTCCCTATCGTTTTTAAAGGATTTTTTCAAAGCATCACCAGGTTTAAAGCATGGTAATTTTAATTTTTTCATCACTTTAAATGCTGTAGAACCAAAAGCCCCAACACCATTCATGCTTGCCGTGCCATGAGGAACCTTTAAGGTCGATAGCTTTAATCCTGCTTTTACACCTGTCGCTAAATCTATCACATGCGAACCTGTATTCGCACCAAGTTCAAACATGTCACCAGTGATAGCATGATCTATGGTTTCAGAAGCCCACTTTTTGCCACCTTCCCACATTGCAAGTCCAGTTTCACCTAAGCGAATTTTCGCTTCAATATCCCCCTTAAATTGAGCATCAAATAAATCGGAAGCTAAGCCCTTAGCGCTATTGAATGTATTACTTATATTGCCATAGGGGTCCAGTAAAAATTCTGATAACCCTAGTATGGACTCATAACCCGCTCCTATACCAAAGACCCCTGCAGGACTGACTCTACTGAGCTTATTAACAGCATTGGCAATACCCGCTCGATTATCTACAAGATATTGATTTGCTGACTCAAATATATTCTTTCCGTCATTACAACTCAATTCTAGCGGATCAACCCATTGCAAAGAGTTAGGTACGAATCGGTTCGGGTCGAGTTCGCCAAGCAAGTCCCCCTCTTTACAACTCAACCCTAGCGGGTCGACCCATTGCACGGGGTTGGGGGCGTATTGGTACGGGTTGATGCCACCGAGCAGGCCGATGGGATCTTGGTGAATGAAGCGCCCAACGGTGGGATCGTAATAACGGAAGCGGTTGTAGTGCAGGCCCGATTCCACGTCATAATACTGGCCTTGAAAACGCAACGGGTTGGTGATGCGTTCAATGGTTAGACTGGCGACGCCCTCGGTGCTGTAGTCGGCCTGCCACGCAATATCGCCGTGTTGATCAGTTAGTGCCAGCGGGGTGCCGAGATGATCAAGCTGGTAGTAATAGATCTCACCCAGTGCAATAAGGGCGACGGGTTTGAAGCTGCCCAGTTCGTAGAGATACCAGCGATATTCGCCATTACAGTGCTCGCCGATTAACTGATCCCCATCCCACAGGTAATCAATCCGCTGGCTTTCGCTGATTTTGGCGCTGCGACGACCAAGGGCATCGTAATGGTACTGGGTATATTTACCGGATTTTCTGAAACTGGTGAGCTGGTTTAAGCCATTGAACCGACGCTGCTCGTTGCCTTGTTGGCTACACGTTTTAACTTGGTTACCAAAACCATCGTAACGATAATGAGTATCGTGCCATTGCTCTAGGCGATCCTGAGTCACACATACCGCACTATCAGCCCCTTCCCCTGCGGTATTTTGTGGGTTGCCAAAGCTATCAAAGGCAAACAGAATTTCTGGCTGATGGGGTAGCTGGCTACTGGTAAGCTGATCTAACACATCAAACTGATACTGGCTCGCACCCTGCTCGCTGTCTTCGATGCCCACCAGCTGATCAGCCGCATTATAGCGATAGTCACGCTGATACTCGGCTCGGTGTGGATGAAGTCGTTGCTGCTGTTGCAA
>NZ_LDOT01000111.1 GCF_001029445.1 Photobacterium aquae | reverse complement strand
AAAATGGGTGAAGTGGACCCAAATGCCGATTATGCTAAAAATCTGGTCAACTTGATTGGTTCTAAGGATGAAGATTTCGTGGACTTGATGAGACTTTATTTAACCATTCATTCGGATCACGAAGGTGGTAATGTATCTGCACATACATCCCATCTTGTGGGCTCAGCACTATCATCACCTTATCTGTCCCTTGCATCAGGTTTGAACGGGTTGGCTGGCCCACTTCATGGGCGTGCTAATCAAGAAGTACTAGAATGGTTATTTGCACTTAAAGAAGAGGTAAATGATGACTACTC
>NZ_LDOT01000110.1 GCF_001029445.1 Photobacterium aquae | reverse complement strand
TACAAGACAATGCTTGGCGAATGATCTCTTCTATCTTGTGCATCACCGGATGCTGATAGTTGATGCGGTGATAATGGATACCAACATCATAATGCATTCGTTCACTGTCTAAATAGAGCGGTATTTTTACCACGTTCTCTGGAAGATCTTTGCCTACTTCAAACCACACCAACATATGTTCACCATTAGCTACACAATCTAGCGCACTGCCTAACGATGCGACCGTTAGGGGTTGCTGCAGTGAAATACCGACACTCTTACGAATACGTTCATAGTAGGTATTGCTATCAAATGAACCCATTGAGATCCGAACCGTTTTGGCACCTGCAATCTCTTTGAGATCGAGCTTGTCACGCTTC
>NZ_LDOT01000109.1 GCF_001029445.1 Photobacterium aquae | reverse complement strand
TTACGCCACTTGCTACGCTGTAAATAATCAGATCCGCTTCGCCTTCAAAGTAAGTCTCGATCGCTTCGACCACTTCTTCTTGTATCTGACGTGAAAACGCATCGCCTTGAATATTAACCGCAATTCGGCCTTCTTGTTCGGCGTACTTTTTAAAGAATAGATTGTTGTAATAACCCGCCGCGCCTGTGCCTTTATCTGACGGCCCTCGTTCATAAGAGACTGAAATCGTGTCGGCTTTTGCACCACCAAAAGTCAGTGCGGTACGCGCAGCTAAGCCAAAACCAGACGAACCACCAATAATTAATACACGTTTGGGGCCATCGGTGATCGGTTTTGCTTGTTTTACGTAATTGATTTGTTGGAGAACTGCTTGCTCACATCCAAGTGGGTGGGCGGTACGCGCCACAACACCGTTGATAACGGGCTCAATAATCATCTTTTCCGTCCTTTACCTAAAGGGAT
>NZ_LDOT01000108.1 GCF_001029445.1 Photobacterium aquae | reverse complement strand
CCAGTGACCAAGGCGTAAATCTCAGCTTTGCCTGAAATCCAAGGTTCTTGATCGTTTGCAAGACGAATCTTTTTCAGTTGGGTGGTATGAATTGGCGCGACTTCACCAGAGCTGCGAACACTGAATATGGTGTCGTCACTGCGGTTGCTGAAGAAAGGTTGAACGCGGGTTGACTGACCCAGTTTGTTCATCTCGGCTTGCATTGCTTGCAACCCGGCTTTGAGTTCGGCGCTGCTATTACTATCAACCACGAGCACTGGAACATCAGGTAATTGGTAGACGTCGAGCTGGTGTAGTTGGCCATACACGTCATACGCTTCACTGTATTGCCATTGGGAATCATCACCGCTTGGTTCAAATGCAAACAAA
>NZ_LDOT01000107.1 GCF_001029445.1 Photobacterium aquae | reverse complement strand
CCACGTTTACCACACCTCACATTCCAGCAGTGGCCAAGCGTCATGTTTATCCTATGTGCGAGCATGGTATCAAGGCCTCATACTGTATGGCCCTTAATGATGCCATGGTGTCGGCTAATGGTAACCTGTATGGACTAGCAGAAAAGCTGTTTAGTGAGGATGAGGGACAATGGGAGACGAATTACTATAAATTGTATTGGAGTACTGGCCAGTGGATAATGTCGATGAAGTTTATTGAAGAA
>NZ_LDOT01000106.1 GCF_001029445.1 Photobacterium aquae | reverse complement strand
ACTACTAGTACGATGATCGCCGCTTCAATGATAGTTTTGATTACTTCGCTAATCGATTCGTTGATCGCAACGGTTGAGTCGTACAGCACGTCCATTTTGATCGTGCTTGGCAGGTTGCGTTTTAGTTGTGGCAACAAGTCTAGGACATCTGCGGCGATGTTGATCGGGTTAGCACTCGGCGCTGCGTTGATTGCTGCTACCACCGCTTCCTGACCATTCGCACTTGCAC
>NZ_LDOT01000105.1 GCF_001029445.1 Photobacterium aquae | reverse complement strand
AGTAGGTATTTTCCTATCGTCATTCATTCCTCCGTTCACATTTGTCATTGTTATTATTTGGCATTTTGCCTTATTCCTCGTTGATAGCTTTCGTTTAGAGTAAAATATCAATAGAAAGCTACACGAGTGTAATAAAGTTGTATGACAAAAAATGTGACCCTCGGTCTCTTTGCGGAAAAGAATATTATTTTCCAGCAAGCCGGTTAAAAACAGCCACCATCTCCTGTGA
>NZ_LDOT01000104.1 GCF_001029445.1 Photobacterium aquae | reverse complement strand
GGGAACTCAAGCAGGTCTTTCAGTTTAGCGTCTGAGTTAATGTTCAGCATGTTGGAACTCCAAGTTGAAAGTCGTTGTTTGCAGCGCGGAATAGTACTGCCTATCGATGAGGATCTCAAGGCATCGCGATTCGCGACTTATGTTATCAATACAATTAAAAAAGCCGCACTAGGCGGCTTCTTATCAGCTACATGCAGAAATTACAGGAAGCTTTTGAATAGCATCACAATGTAATCCCATAGGCGGCTGAATAGGCTGCCTTGTTCTACGTCTTCTAGCGCAAGAAGTGGGTACTC
>NZ_LDOT01000103.1 GCF_001029445.1 Photobacterium aquae | reverse complement strand
GACAACTCACACAAATAACACAAAAAACAAAAATTTCAACAATGGTCGCCTTTTTAGAACTAACTTCTGACGTTTCTCAACCTTTTGTCATCCCATCTCTTTCGCCAGTCTCTCAGCCAAGCTCAAGAAAGAACTCTGACGCAAGCGTCGATGACCTGAATCTGGCTATTGCCAATGCCGCTCTTTTGGATGCCTCTGCTTCAAGCCGCTCACACTCCAGAAAAAACTCTTTGTCTCTGTTGTAAGTGTTGTACACGAGAATTAGCACACTATTAGCATAAAAGACACTTGGCATCTTTACTTACTTGGG
>NZ_LDOT01000102.1 GCF_001029445.1 Photobacterium aquae | reverse complement strand
ACCCAGTCTAACTTTTCGTGAGTAGGGTTTAAGCGTGTGAAGCGCTCAATAGTCGCCAGCCCCAGCGCTAAATCGTCATTTTTGTAGTAAGCGTAGATAAGGTCGAGTTGAACTTGATCTGAATAAGCACCAAATGGATAACGAGAGTCCAAAGCTTCTAGCTGACTGATTGCCGACAGCCAATTGCCACTTTGCAGTGCAACTTGAGCTTCAGAGTAAAGCTCTGATGGAGGAACATCTGGGACGACCTCGTCGCTGCTTGAGCAGCCAACCAGTACTGATAACGCCAATAAGCCAGATAA
>NZ_LDOT01000101.1 GCF_001029445.1 Photobacterium aquae | reverse complement strand
GCTGGCATTCCAGAGATTCGATAAGCTGACTACCAACGCTTGCTTTTCGAAAACACAAATGCAAAAAAGCCCCGACATTTCTGTCGAGGCTTTCGAAAGTGGCAGGGGTGGAGAGATTCGAACTCCCAACACGCGGATTTGGAATCCGCTGCTCTGCCAATTGGAGCTACACCCCTGTAGTTTTTTTAAAGACTTAACTTTGTCTGAAGAAGTGGCGGAGCGGAC
>NZ_LDOT01000100.1 GCF_001029445.1 Photobacterium aquae | reverse complement strand
TGCGGTTATGGTCGCTATGTGCCGCCGTCCGATGGGCGCGAGGTCGAAGTCACTGCCATGCCGAGTGTGACGCTGTCACCGAATCAGGCCATTGATATTGGCAAGATGCCGCCGATGGTCTTCGAGGCAGATCAGGGCTTTGCCGTCACCCAGATGCCGGAAATGGTATTGGCCAAAGGGCAAAAACTAACGATTGGCGAATTGCCCCGGATGAAATTAGAAAACGGGCAGGCGGTTCGGGTCTACAGCACCACGGCACTGACCACCAAGCCCGCAATCCCGGAGAAGTGCGCAAGCCAAGTGCTAACAATAGCGGGCGATCTTGAGTTAACCGCCAATTCGTCACGTTGTCACGTTTTGGTCAAGGCTGGCAGTGCCCGCAACAAGAT
>NZ_LDOT01000099.1 GCF_001029445.1 Photobacterium aquae | reverse complement strand
GGGAGTTTCCGCGTTCTGCATCAAACCTTGACACCGCCGGGTGATGCACCAGACCCGCAAAGCGGTGAGCGCTACACCGAAAAACTGACCCAACGCGCTGTCACCAAGATTTTCGAATCTGGTGCCTATGTTTCGGTTCGCGAAGGGGGATTCGCAACATTCTTGACCCTGACATTCTCCAACGAGCAGCGAAATGCCATCTTTGGTGGCGACACCACGCTGGGCAAAGAGGTATCCCGGTTTCTGGATGGCATCAAAAAAATGTATCAGCGTGGATGGTTGGGCACGGATAAAGAGGGGCAGCCGTTCGAGCTCGACGGCATTGCCGATCCGTTCCATTACATCTGGGTGGCAGAGTGCCCGGCCAACGAAAACGGCGAACCCAACCCGCATGTGCATTTGCTGATGAATTGGAAGGTTGAAAAAGAGCACTTCACCGCCTGGTCGGAACGGTTGGAGGGGATTTGGGGACATGGCTTTGCCCATCTTGAACGTATCCGCGAACCCAAAGCCGCAGGCAGCTATCTGATAAAAGCCGTTGGCTATGCCGCCAAAGGGGACAACGCCAACCAAGGTTTGATCAGAGGCAACCGCTACAACATAGCCCGCTGCAGCCGCGCCCCCGGTTGGGAGTGTATCGCCAGTTTCGAAGCCGGG
>NZ_LDOT01000098.1 GCF_001029445.1 Photobacterium aquae | reverse complement strand
GCTATGAATATTCACAAAGAACTTTATAAATTGTTCTATCAGGCTGAGCGCCTTCGTAAAGCAACGTGTTTTAAGCAGTTTGGTAAATGTCCTTTTAGTCTTTCTAAGGATGCAATACGAATGACTTACGGGTGCGGTATCGATATTGCCTGTTTATTTGATGCTCAAGCCGCTGCCGCTCGTGTGATGGTCAACCGCTTTGAGTCGGATTTTCCGAAGTCACGAGACTTACAGGATATTTTTGACGGGGGTGAGCTATGAGAGATAAAGCCAAAATAATCAAAGTAGATCACCGCTATTTTTGCGGGTTCGGCAAGTCAGGCCAACCGATGTTGGCTTGGTCATTGGCTGGCGCGCAATTGTTTATT
>NZ_LDOT01000097.1 GCF_001029445.1 Photobacterium aquae | reverse complement strand
GCATGTTGCGCCATGAAATCGGCAACCAATGTGGTATTAAGCGGAACCGCAGCCTCATGCAATGGCAGCGAGGAAACCGCCGCCCCCAACTTGGGGGCTTTGGTCACTTGCTTAGGGATTGGGTTTGAAATGTTCATGCTGTCACCACCAAACGGCGGTTTGCATCCACCGGAATAATTGCCATCACTGGGCGCATATAGGTTGGCTCATTACCTGCGAATGCTACGCATTGAGCAACGGCGCGATAAAAATTAGCTTGGGGCTGAAACGGCAGCGGCTTGTTAACATGTGCCCCGGCATTGGAATACCATTGAATTGAGGTACTCATGATTGCACCTCCAGAACGACAACAAGTAACTGGGGCTTTTTGCCTTTCGACTTCAATGACTCCATGACACTTTCAGCAACGCGATCGTCAATAAACAATTGCGCGCCAGCCAATGACCAAGCCAACATCGGTTGGCCTGACTTGCCGAACCCGCAAAAATAGCGGTGGTCTACTTTGATTATTTTGGC
>NZ_LDOT01000096.1 GCF_001029445.1 Photobacterium aquae | reverse complement strand
GCATGTTGCGCCATGAAATCCGCAACCAATGTGGTATTAAGCGGAACCGCAGCCTCATGCAATGGCAGTGAGGAAACCGCCGCCCCCAACTTGGGGGCTTTGGTCACTTGCTTAGGGATTGGGTTTGAAATGTTCATGCTGTCACCACCAAACGGCGGTTTGCATCCACCGGAATAATTGCCATCACTGAGCGCATATAGGTTGGCTCATTACCTGCGAATGCTACGCATTGAGCAACGGCGCGATAAAAATTAGCTTGGGGCTGAAACGGTAGCGGCTTGTTAACCTGTGCCCCGGCATTGGAATACCATTGAATTGATGCGGTCATGATTTCCCCTTATCAATACAATCCATGCATTCGATGAAACCATCTTTATCGTACTCATAGTAATCAGTGATTACCCCACATGATGTACACTGGGTTGATTCCTCTCGGCAACCATCGCAAATCAAGACAGAACTGCCCTCTGTTTGCTGGCTATAGCAAACTCTTAGCTCATTGCAGAACTGGCACTCAGTCACAATACTCATGATTGCACCTCCAGAATAACAACGAGTAACTGGGGCTTTTTGCCTTTCGACTTCAATGACTCCATGACACTTTCAGCAACGCGCTCGTCAATAAACAATTGCGCGCCAGCCAATGACCAAGCCAACATCGGTTGGCCTGACTTGCCGAACCCGCAAAAATAGCGGTGATCTACTTTGATTATTTTGGC
>NZ_LDOT01000095.1 GCF_001029445.1 Photobacterium aquae | reverse complement strand
TATATTGCCTTTGCCAAGGCGGCGATCACCTTGGGGGAGTTGGATGCTATCTAACAACGACCTCTTATATGTCGCGGGCGTAGTTCAGCCCGCCGACAAAACCAAACAACACCAAGCCAGCTATGATGCTGGTTTTTTAGGTTCCAATTTTTCGGCATGGCAGGAAAACGAACAGCAGAAATTCAAACGATTGGACCAACTGCATTTTATTCGTACTAAAACGATCGCAAAACTCGGCCGCGAAGCGGCGGCACAAAGTGCCGAGGATAATAGGCTTGTC
>NZ_LDOT01000094.1 GCF_001029445.1 Photobacterium aquae | reverse complement strand
TTTAACTTTGGGCTATCACCCTTGGTGCGCATTATGTATAGTATGGTTTAATTATGTATTATTGATTATGCCGTGCGTCCGTCATCTAAAGCATTGATAAATCGGGGATTTTCATATTTATCTTTCAGTAAACCGTACACCACATTTTGATCATTAATTTCAAGTAAATCAGCAACTTGAAAAGCAATATCCCAGTCTAGGTTATTCTTTCCTTTCATCCAATTGCTAACTCTCGCAGAACTAACGCCCAACTTCTTTGCCAATTGGTAGTCGGAGGTCAGGGTATACCTGCGTTTAACTTGTTGTAGCAATTCAATAGTGTAGGTCATTAATAGGCCGCCATCAGTACCGTATTTGTTAAATAATAGGCGATCAAAATGATCATTCCTATACTAACCCCCGACTTGCTAGTAATTTTCAGCTTGCTAATAATATCCCTGCAAACACAAAAACTTGCTTGTATGGGGATACAGACATGGAAAAAGTCAAAAAGCCACTCAATCCGATTCATCAGCCTTGCCCGGATATATTCGATGGGGTCAATTTCGATAAGGCTCTCACTGAAAATTCATTGAGCGTTGTTAAGTCACTTCGAAAGCGTTTTGGTTTCACCAAGGACACCTCAAGCCGCAATGGCTGCTCCGATTTCCGTTATAGCCGCCCATTTCAAGTCCAAGCCCGTCGAGTAATGATGCTTAAAGGGGGGCAGCTATGAATATTCACAAAGA
>NZ_LDOT01000093.1 GCF_001029445.1 Photobacterium aquae | reverse complement strand
GGTGATAGCCCAAAGTTAAAATGTCTCTTTTCTGCAAAGCTAAAATGTCCCGTTTTTACCTATCTTAATTCGTATCTATTTGGTTGATACGAGCTTTAAATGATGTTGGTAACTATGAATGACAAAGAGATTTTAAAACTTGGTGCTATCCGAGATGTTTGTGAAAAACGGATCCGTCGTGCAGATGCTGCCCGTGTTCTTTCCCTTAGCGTTCGTCAAGTTCAGCGACTCGTAACACGCTTTCGACAACATGGCGCTGAGGCCATTGTTCATCAACGCCGCGGTCAACCTTCGAGTAACCGAATTAACCGTTCAGTGAAACTTCGATGTTTGGTTTTGATCCGTGAACATTACACAGACTTTGGTCCAACACTTGCCCATGAAAAACTGACTGAACGCCATGACATTCATGTTTCTGTTGAAACGCTCCGTCAATGGATGATCGCAGACGGCCTCTGGGTTCCTCACGCCAAGCGTAAGCCTCGTGTTTACCAACCTCGTTACCGCCGTGATTGTCTTGGTGAGCTTGTTCAAATCGACGGCTCTCACCATGATTGGTTTGAAGGTCGCAGTCCTAAATGCTGCCTCTTGGTTTACATCGATGACGCTACGGGTCGATTGATGAATCTGAGATTTAGCGAAACTGAATCCGCTTTCGATTACATGGTCACTACACGTGAATATATTGACCAACAT
>NZ_LDOT01000092.1 GCF_001029445.1 Photobacterium aquae | reverse complement strand
TCTTTGTGAATATTCATAGCAGCCCCCCTTTAAGCATCATTACTCGGCGGGCTTGGACTTGAAACGGGCGGCTATAACGGAAATCGGAGCAGCCATTGCGGCTTGAGGTGTCCTTGCTGAAACCAAAACGCTTTCGAAGTGACTTAACAACGCTCAATGAATTTTCAGTGAGAGCCTTATCGAAATTGACCCCATCGAATATATCCGGGCAAGGCTGATGAATCGGATTGAGTGGCTTTTTGACTTTTCCCATGTCTGTATCCCCATACAAGCAAGTTTGTGTTTGCTGGGGTAATTATTAGCAAACTGAAATTTAGTAGCAAATCTGGGTTTACTCTGTTTTTGATCATTTTGATCGCCTATCATTTAACGAGATACAGTTGTGAACGGTGTGCAGATGACTTACACAGTTGAATTATTAGACATGGTAAAAGCCAAGTACGGCCTGACCTCAGACTACCAACTAGCTAAAAAACTAGGTGTTAGCTCGGCTCGCGTTAGCAACTGGAGAAATATGAAAGCATCCCTAGAATGGGATACTGCATTCCAAGTGGCTGATTTGCTTGGAATTAATGATCAAAATGTAGTTTACGGACTACTGGAAGATAAATATCAAAACCCCCGTCTAATCAATGCCTTATCCGAGGGTCGACCTGTCTAGTCAGTGCTGTCTAACTTAACCCTATGGTACATAATGCGCACTAACGGTGATAGCCCAAAGTTAAA
>NZ_LDOT01000091.1 GCF_001029445.1 Photobacterium aquae | reverse complement strand
GGAACGGAACAGGAAAGCCCCAAGGATTCGGGGAGTCTCAGGATGAGACCGGTGTACTAGGATGGTATATCGAACATGGACTGTGAAGGGACAGCCGAGGAACGGCTAGCGGTAAGCAGGAAGTTTGCCGGTCAGGATGACAAAATGGACCACTTCAGGATGAAGTCAAGGACCCCTCCAGGAAGGATGCTGAGAGTCAGTACAGGAAGGACTGACGGGCGAGGATTGCCGAAGGACAACTTCAGGACGAAGCATAAAGGATTGGGCTGACGGATTACAGCCACTCAAAGGAATGATGCAGGGAGCACCATAGTAGCGGGATTGCTGCAAGTAAGACCTAAGGGCGCAACGCAAGTTGCGCCCG
>NZ_LDOT01000090.1 GCF_001029445.1 Photobacterium aquae | reverse complement strand
GGGTGGTTCAGCCTCGCCTTTATCCGCTATGGCTTTGGTGCTGACGGCATGTTGAACACTGCCGCCCGCAGCCAGTTGGCGTTCGAGCTGGACAAGGAAAGCGTGGGCAGTGTGCCGGTTATCGTCGAAGCAGTGGAGCAAGTCACGGCGTTGCCTACCAAGCAGGCATAAGGGGGCGCGATGGAAAACTTCGGCACCATCTTCGACAACATTGGCGAAACGCTGGGCGGTATTTGGGATTCTACGCTGGAAGGCGGCGAGCAGTGGGTTGATTCATGGTTTGACCATGA
>NZ_LDOT01000089.1 GCF_001029445.1 Photobacterium aquae | reverse complement strand
CGCAACGCAAGTTGCGCCCGTTCTTTTTTGGCATCATTGCCAAGGCGATGCCAGCCACCTTCCTTGTGCTACCCCATCTATTTGACTCATCTCACTGTTTAATTTATAAAATATAGCTAACAGAGTTATATTTGGAATATATTTCTGCTATTGCAAAAAAGAATAGTCATATTCTCTAATGCAATGGGTTGCAGTGTTGTGCCTGTCCTTCTGTAAGAGATCTCTTACAAAAACGTGAGAGCTCTATGATCTCATCAGCCTAAAATCTCTATCCCTTTTCTTTTTATTTTATAATAATCAATCACTTATTTTTATTTTTCGCTGATGGCATATTCTTTCAGTCCGAAGAAGGAAGATCTGGTAATTGTTTGCCGGGGGCTTGCGAGTATTATTGTCTCTGTCGACGGGATGCGCGACAGGGAACGGAAAGCGTAGGATGCGCGGCCTTAAGGATGAGGAGATGCAGGCGAGGATGCCTGTTTCACTAGGACGGTTGGAAAGCGGTAGGGATGCTGGTGATTGCCATGATGGCGATCAGGAAGGATGCCATAGGACAGCTTCAGGATGGAGCAGGGATATACGTCAGGATGACGTTTAGGGAAATGTTCTAGGATGGGACAAGGACCTCTCAGGATGAGTTATCAGGAATGCCTTCAGGATGAGGGAAAGGGACACCGCCAGGATGGATTGAGAGAGCCGCTTTAGGATAGAGCGACGGGTCAGGGAAACACCGAAGGACAGCTTCAGGATGGGGCTAGGACAATCGTAAGGATACGGTATAGGGAAGTGTTCTAGGATAGGACAAGGACCTCTCAGGACGAGTTATCAGGAACGCCTTCAGGATGAGGGAAAGGGACACCGCCAGGATGGATTGAGAGAGTCGCTTTAGGATAGAGCGACAGGTCAGGGAAACACCGAAGGACAGCTCGAGGATGGAGCTTAGGGATTACCGCCAAGGATGTGAACAACAAGGATGATGCAGGGAGCATTATCGTAGCGGGATGGCTACATGTAAGACCTAAGGGCGCAACGGATGTTGCGCCCGTTCTTTTATGTAGTACTGTTAGCCTTGTCGCTGCGTTTAATCCCAACCGTAGTAAATAATGCATCATTCTCGCTTGCTCAAATGTTCGATAACGGCGTTAGAATTTTGATTGTAGAATAACAATTTATTTAAAAACGCCACCTCCTCTTCAGTTACCAAGTATTCTTATGCCACTTCTGATCATTCACTGAGATCATGCACTGATTATGCTTGGGATTATCCCCCTCTTGTTATTGGGTATTACCGCTTAGGTTTATTGCCTATCTTGCCGCTCTATTGTGCTTTTTGAGTTGTGCCAATCTATTTTTGATGGACTTTATCTTGCGGGTTTGTGCGAGATCTCTTACAAGAACGTGGGAAATAACATGTTCATATAATGGAATAATACGTAACATTTAATATCAAGTTGTTGTTTTTATATGTTTTATTGTTTTGTCGCCATGAATGTAATCGGTTACTCAAGGACGATAATGTCGGTAATACCTACATTCGGGCGAAAAAAAACGTAATCTATACGTGTCGGAAGGAACTGACGGAACGGAACAGGAAAGCCCCAAGGATTCGGGGAGTCTCAGGATGAGACCGGTGTACCAGGATGGTATATCGAACATG
>NZ_LDOT01000088.1 GCF_001029445.1 Photobacterium aquae | reverse complement strand
CGTCTACCAATTTCGCCACTTCCGCATACTTACCGACATGATATTAAATCAAGCGTTAAGCTAAATGATGGCAGGTCTACCTGGATTCGAACCAGGGAATGACGGGATCAAAACCCGTTGCCTTACCGCTTGGCGATAGACCTGCAGTTGCTCTTTTCAGAGACTTTAATAATGGTGCGGAAGGAGAGACTTGAACTCTCACACCTTGCGGCGCCAGAACCTAAATCTGGTGCGTCTACCAATTTCGCCACTTCCGCATTCAAATTGTTTCATCTTCAAAAAGAAGATGGTGGCTACGACGGGATTCGAACCTGTGACCCCATCATTATGAGTGATGTGCTCTAACCAACTGAGCTACGTAGCCATTTTGGGTTGCCGACTATACTACTAATCATCAACCTTGTAAAGTGGCAGGTCTACCTGGATTCGAACCAGGGGATGACGGGATCAAAACCCGTTGCCTTACCGCTTGGCGATAGACCTGCAGTTGCTCTTTTCAGAGACTTTAATAATGGTGCGGAAGGAGAGACTTGAACTCTCACACCTTGCGGCGCCAGAAC
>NZ_LDOT01000087.1 GCF_001029445.1 Photobacterium aquae | reverse complement strand
ATTCTTCGGTTTAGACTTGTCTAAATTGAAAATACAATCAGAAGCATCCGAATGCGGAAGTGGCGAAATTGGTAGACGCACCAGATTTAGGTTCTGGCGCCGCAAGGTGTGAGAGTTCAAGTCTCTCCTTCCGCACCATTCTGCTCTGATTACAAAGTCTCTGAAAAGAGCATCCTGCAGGTCTATCGCCAAGCGGTAAGGCAACGGGTTTTGATCCCGTCATTCCCTGGTTCGAATCCAGGTAGACCTGCCATCTTTAAGATTGTTGATTATGTCAACACTCTATTGGCTACGTAGCTCAGTTGGTTAGAGCACATCACTCATAATGATGGGGTCACAGGTTCGAATCCCGTCGTAGCCACCATTCTCTTCCTTTACAGGCTGAGAATACCACGTGCGGTGGTGGCGGAATTGGTAGACGCGCTAGCTTCAGGTGCTAGTGTCCGCAAGGACGTGAGGGTTCAAGTCCCTCCCTCCGCACCAACAACTTGATTTAAGCGGAAGTGGCGAAATTGGTAGACGCACCAGATTTAGGTTCTGGCGCCGCAAGGTGTGAGAGTTCAAGTCTCTCCTTCCGCACCATTATTCTTCGGTTTAGACTTGTCTAAATTGAAAATACAATCAGAAGCATCCGAATGCGGAAGTGGCGAAATTGGTAGACGCACCAGATTTAGGTTCTGGCGCCGCAAGGTGTGAGAGTTCAAGTCTCTCCTTCCGCACCATTCTGCTCTGATTACAAAGTCTCTGAAAAGAGCATCCTGCAGGTCTATCGCCAAGCGGTAAGGCAACGGGTTTTGATCCCGTCATTCCCTGGTTCGAATCCAGGTAGACCTGCCATCTTTAAGATTGTTGATTATGTCGACACTCTATTGGCTACGTAGCTCAGTTGGTTAGAGCACATCACTCATAATGATGGGGTCACAGGTTCGAATCCCGTCGTAGCCACCATCTTCTTTTTGAAGATGACAATTTGAATGCGGAAGTGGCGAAATTGGTAGACGCACCAGATTTAGGTTCTGGCGCCGCAAGGTGTGAGAGTTCAAGTCTCTCCTTCCGCACCATCATTCTTCGGTTTAGACTTGTCTAAATTGAAAATACAATCAGAAGCATCCGAATGCGGAAGTGGCGAAATTGGGAGACGCAC
>NZ_LDOT01000086.1 GCF_001029445.1 Photobacterium aquae | reverse complement strand
GCGGCTGGACTCCCACGGCCAGTGGGCCGAGTTAAACACGATCCCGTGCAGCTGGACTCCCACGGCCAGTGGGCCGAGTTAAACACGACCCCGTGCAGCTGGGTTCCCTTCGGCCTGTGTGATTAATTGGTTGTGTTTTTAACAGTAATAATTATGGGTTGGAATATGTAAATAAACAGTCACTTGGCGACAAATGTGCGTATTGTTATATGAATTGATCGACAAGTGATGTCGTTGGTATGGGTGGAAATATGATTTGTGCGACAAATGATATCACTGGTGCTGTGTTTGCTGGGTAATGTTGTTTGTCAGAAACTCTAAAAATCTCTTTGGGGACAAATGCGTTGT
>NZ_LDOT01000085.1 GCF_001029445.1 Photobacterium aquae | reverse complement strand
CGACACCAATGGCAACGTATTGGTTGACCGCGAAGTGACAGCCGATGACTTAACTAACGGTATTCTGGTTGATGGGTCAGTAGTCGGCGACAAGGTCGAAGTGACTGCGCAGGTGATCGACAAGGTCGGCAACCCATCACCGGAAGCCAGCGATAGCGCCTTGGTGGATACGGGTGCCGCACCGGCCCCGAGTGTAGAACTGCTGGGCGACAGCAACAGTGACGGCATCTACAACAGCGCCGAACTGGGTGCTGACGGTACGGTCACAGCTAAGATCACCTTGGATGCGTCTACGGTAGAAGGCGATCGCATTATTATCACCGATACCAATGGCAACGTGTTGGTTGATCGCGAAGTGACAGCCGCTGACTTGGCTAATGGCATCCATGTTGAAGGCTCTGTGGTGGGCGACAAGGTCGAGGTCACCGCGCAGGTGATCGACAAGGCTGGTAATCCATCGCCTGAAGCTACAGATAGTGCAGTTGTTGATAATAGTGCAGCTGCACCTGCTGTAGAGCTGTTAGGAGACAGCAACAATGACGGTATCTACAACAGTGCCGAACTGGGTGCTGACGGTACGGTCACAGCCAAGATCACCTTGGATGCCACGACGGCAGAAGGCGATCGGATCATTATTACCGATACTAATGGCAACGTACTGGTTGACCGTGAAGTCACCGCCGCTGACCTAACCAACGGTATTGTGGTCGAAGGTTCAGTCGTCGGCGACAAGGTCGAAGTCACCGCACAGGTGATCGATAAGGCTGGTAATCCATCGCCTGAAGCTACAGATAGTGCAGTTGTTGATAATAGTGCAGCGGCACCTGCTGTAGAACTGTTAGGAGACAGTAACAGTGATGGTATTTACAACAGTGTTGAATTGGGGGCGGATGGTACGGTCACAGCCAAGATCACCTTGGATGCCACGACGGCAGAAGGCGATCAGATCATTATTACCGATACCAACGGCAACGTGCTGGTTGACCGACAGGTGACTGCTACTGACTTAACCAACGGTCTTCTGGTTGAAGGCTC
>NZ_LDOT01000084.1 GCF_001029445.1 Photobacterium aquae | reverse complement strand
GTGTGACCTCGATAATTTCAATGGTGTCGCCGTCCGTCCCGGCAAAAGCCAGCGCGGCGGTGGTTTCCAGTTTGATATGCTCCCCGGCAGCCAGTGACCAACCGCCCCCAATGACCACGGGCGCAGTGTTTGCCGAACCCGCTTTAACCAAAACGTGACAACGTGACGAATTAGCCGGAAGCTCGGCTTTTTGGGTAGCAAGGCTCAACACTTGCCCGGCAATGCCTTCACCAATAATGGGTTTGGTGGCTAATGCCGTGGTGCTGTAGACCCGAACCGCCTGCCCGTTTTCCAATTTCATCCGGGGCAATTCGCCAATCGCCAGTTTTTGCCCTTCGGCCAATACCATTTCCGGCATCTGGGTAACGACAAAGCCCTGATCTGCCTCGAAGGCCATCGGCGGCATCTTGCCAATATCAATGGCCTGATTCGGTGACAGCGTCACACTCGGCATGGCAGTGACTTCGACCTCGCGCCCATCGGACGGCGGTACATAACGACCATAACCGCAGACAAT
>NZ_LDOT01000083.1 GCF_001029445.1 Photobacterium aquae | reverse complement strand
CGGCAAAAGCCAGCGCGGCGGTGGTTTCCAGTTTGATATGCTCCCCGGCAGCCAGTGACCAGCCGCCCCCAATCACCACGGGCGTAGTGTTGGCACTGCCAGCCTTGACCAAAACGTGACAACGTGACGGATTGGCGGCTAACTCAACATCGCCCGCTATTGTTAGCACTTGGCTTGCGCACTTCTCCGGGATTGCTGGCTTGGTGGTCAGTGCCGTGGTGCTGTAGACCCGAACCGCCTGCCCGTTTTCCAATTTCATCCGGGGCAATTCGCCAATCGCCAGTTTTTGCCCTTCGGCCAATACCATTTCCGGCATTTGGGTAACGACAAAGCCCTGACCTGCCTCGAAGGCCATCGGCGGCATCTTGCCAATATCAATGGTCTGATTCGGTGACAGCGTCACACTCGGCATGGCAGTGACTTCGACCTCGCGCCCATCGGACGGCGGTACATAGCGACCATAACCGCA
>NZ_LDOT01000082.1 GCF_001029445.1 Photobacterium aquae | reverse complement strand
GCTGGCATTCCAGAGATTCGATAAGCTGACTACCAACGCTTGCTTTTCGAAAACACAAATGCAAAAAAGCCCCGACATTTCTGTCGAGGCTTTCGAAAGTGGCAGGGGTGGAGAGATTCGAACTCCCAACACGCGGATTTGGAATCCGCTGCTCTGCCAATTGGAGCTACACCCCTGTAGTTTTTTTAAAGACTTAACTTTGTCTGAAGAAGTGGCGGAGCGGACGGG
>NZ_LDOT01000081.1 GCF_001029445.1 Photobacterium aquae | reverse complement strand
GTCCACACAGATTGCCTGGTTAAAATGTAGAAGAACGTGAAAGACTTGGGTCTGTAGCTCAGGTGGTTAGAGCGCACCCCTGATAAGGGTGAGGTCGGTGGTTCAAGTCCACTCAGACCCACCACTTTCTCTCCCGGAGGAAGTGAGTGAGAAGTCTTTCGAACGTTGGGGTTATAGCTCAGCTGGGAGAGCGCCTGCCTTGCACGCAGGAGGTCTGCGGTTCGATCCCGCATAGCTCCACCACTTTCTAAATGCACTCGCTGAGTGTGGTTAGAAAGTGGATCTTTCAATAGAAACACATGTTCTTTAACAATCTGGAAAGCTGACTAGTAAATTCAATCGAATGATTGATTTATAGTTTCTACTCTAACGAGTAGGA
>NZ_LDOT01000080.1 GCF_001029445.1 Photobacterium aquae | reverse complement strand
GCGATAGCGCCTTAGTGGATACGGGGGCCGCACCGGCTCCATTAGTGGAACTGCAGGGTGACAGCAACAGTGACGGTATCTACAACAGTGTTGAACTGGGCGCTGACGGCACCGTTACCGCCAAAGTGACGTTGGCCTCGGGTACTGTCGAGGGCGATCGGATCATTATCACCGACACCAACGGCAACGTGCTGGTTGACCGTGAAGTGACCGCTGCTGACCTAACCAACGGTATTTGGGTCGAAGGTTCAGTAGTCGGCGACAAGGTCGAAGTGACCGCGCAGGTGATCGACAAGGTTGGTAACCCATCCCCGGAAGCCAGCGACAGTGCTTTGGTCGACACTGGCGCCGTATCGGCCCCGAGTGTTGAACTGTTGGGTGACAGCAACAGTGACGGTATCTACAACAGCGCCGAACTGGGTGCTGACGGCACCGTTACTGCCAAGGTCACCTTGGATGCCACGACG
>NZ_LDOT01000079.1 GCF_001029445.1 Photobacterium aquae | reverse complement strand
ATCGACGGTTCTCATTGTACCTAACAGTGAAAATGCGACACTAGCTCAGTTGGTAGAGCGCAACCTTGCCAAGGTTGAGGTCACGCCTAGTTCCTCGAAGATCGGGAGCCTAGTGTGTCGCTCCACTTCTTTTCGAGGTGGAGAGAAAGGCTCTCATTGTACCTAACAATGAAAATGCGACACTAGCTCAGTTGGTAGAGCGCAACCTTGTCAAGGTTGAGGTCACGCCTAGTTCCTCGAAGATCGGGAACCTAGTGTGTCGCTCCACTTCTTTTTGAAGTGATTTAGAAGTTGTCATCGAACTCATCGATGAAATGCGATGTTTGTTCGCTGGCATAGCGCCGCCTAGCATAGGTTGAGCGCTATTCTTGTTCCTTGAAATTAAGGTCGAACAGGTGTTGCTCCATGTTTGCTGCTGCAACAAGAATGTGCAGGCCGGCAAAGCTACTACTGTGAAGTATTAGTTCAAAATCAGTATTCCTGGCAGATACGAGTCTCGGTTTCCCAGTGTGCTGTATCAATGTTCCGTAACAGGAGTTACAGGGAACCTTAAACCATCATTTCCAACGTAATGAGTGACTTCCATACCGATATCGGTAGGATTATTGACCCATATAAGGTCAAATATGTTGGGTTTGGCGGTCTTAGTGGCGTATGCTCTTTGTGCTTTGGTCCTATTTTCTAAAGCCAGCAGAAGTATACTCAGCGATATTCGTTCTTTTCTTTAAAATCGGATTCAGGCCTTATCTGGCTTGGGTTTGCTCTCCCCTGTTGGAAAACTATAACAGGTTAGTGCACAGAGTTATCCACAATCTTAACTTGTGGGTAAGTCGGTTAATTACGTGTGCCGATACCGTGTGAACAACTCTGTACTTATCTTTTTTTTTAAGCTGATATTGAAAACTGTTGATAAAATATCAACAGTTTAAGTCTATGTTTTTGATGGGCTAATAAGGCTTTTTCCAAAATTTATATACAACCTGATCCACTATGTGGATGAGTGAATAACTTTTTTCAAGTCCTTAATCTTAAGCTGTGTTTAATATTTTCATCTGGGTATAAAACTTGAGATGTGAAAATGTTTTCCACATTATGCCCAATCTGATATCGCTCTCATTCTGTGCAATGAGGGTTGCCGGACGAAATTCTGTTATTAGTTAGGCATCCCGAGGTAGTCCTTTTTCTATAATGCGAATAAGGCGCTGAGTCTTGGTCGGCAAGGCCTCGGTGACAAGGTTTTGTCGTTGTCTATGCTGTTTGTCTAGTGCCCATTCAATATGAATATCGAGCAAAGATGAATCGCCTTGGCGGGCATTGAGCGCATTGACGATATCGCTACTGTAAGGCGCATTGCCCATGGCAATGGTTAAATTACGTAGCCACTGTTGGTGCCCAATACGTCGGATTGCTGAGCCTTCTGTATGCTTGAGAAAAGTGTCTTCGTCCCACTGGTATAACGTGGCGAGAGGTTGCTGGTACAGGCTGTCTCGGCAGTAGTAATCAGGCTCATCAGTAACGGAGGCAAAGCGATTGAAGGGGCATACGAGCTGGCAGTCATCACAGCCATAAATACGGTTGCCAATAGCCTCCCTGAACTCTTCAGGAATAACCCCATCAAATTCAATGGTGAGGTACGAGATGCAGCGGCGTGCATCGATGACACCATCTTCAATAATGGCTCCTGTAGGGCAACTTGTTATACAGGCTACACATTTTCCGCATTGTTTCTCAACAGGCCGATCGACAGGCAGCGGAAGATCGACGAGCAGTTCACCTAAAAAAAACCACGAGCCTGCATCTTGATTGATAATCAGAGAATGCTTTCCTGTCCAGCCAAGACCTGCCTTCTCAGCCAGCGGGCGCTCGAGAATCGGCGCCGAATCAACAAAAGGCCGGTAGCCAAAAGAGCCGACTGCCTGCTCAATACGCTGACCCAATTGCTTTAGTCGATTACGCACTAGTTTGTGGTAGTCTCTGCCAAGAGAGTAGCGGCTGATATAGGCGCTGTTTGGCTGGCTGAGGCTCTGGGCAAAGCCAGCTTCAGGTGGCAGGTAGTTCATTCTGACGCTGATTACCCTGATTGTTCCGGGCACAAGTTCGTCTGGGCGCGCTCGCATCATGCCGTGGCGTGCCATCCAGTCCATCTGTCCGTGGTAACCGGCATTTAGCCAGCGTTGTAACTCTTCTTCATGTTCACGCAAATCAACATCACAGATCCCGACTTGCTGGAAGCCGAGCTCTTTGCCCCATTGTTTGATGTTGTCAGACAGTGCGTGGTAGTCGATGGTCATGTTATGTGGGTACCTGGATCCAATGGGGGCGGAAGTGTACCACAATCATAGATAATGTTGAGGGACTTTGATCAGTTCGATCTTGCAGCAGGGTGTATGATCATTGTCTCTCGTCGGGCTTTTGGGCACTATCAAAGAGAGCGTGTGGATAAGGACAATCAAATGCACAAACATCACTTGCCGGAACTCTTATACCGTAGTGAGCAGGTTCGTCATGGCGAACGGTTGGCGGCCAAGGCCAGCCGGTTATCGATGTATCAATTGATGGAGAGGGCCGGCGCGGCCGCTTATGAGAATTTAGTGCAGCTGTGTCCCCCTTCTGGTCATGTACTGGTTGGTTGCGGTGGTGGCAATAATGGTGGGGATGGCTATGTTGTCGCGCGACTCGCCCGCTTGGCTGGCTATCAGGTGACGTTATGGCAAGCTGCCGCTGTCGAAACGTTACCCCCGGATGCCCGCCGAGCTTATGAATCCTGGCTGGCTGTTGGCGGTACGTGCAGTGCGCCCCAATTGCATGTACCCGAAGGGATTGATGTCATTGTTGATGCCTTGTTGGGAACCGGGCTATCAGGGACGGTTCGTTCTGATATGGCCACGGTGATCCAAACTATCAATGGGGCGGAGGTCCCCGTATTGGCGATCGATGTGCCTTCAGGTTTGTGTGCTGATCGCGGGGTGGTGCTTGGTGATGCGGTGGTGGCTGATATTACGGTGACGTTTATTGGTTGTAAGCAAGGCTTAGTAACAGGGCATGCGGCCGATTATGTTGGTCAACTGGTATTTGCCGGACTGGGTATTGCCGATGAATTTGAATCTATTCAGCCAGCCTCATCGATTAGGATCAATAAGGCGATGGTCGTGCAAGCATTGCCTGCGCGACGGCGTTGTGCACACAAAGGTGATCATGGTCGGATCCTCTGTGCTGGCGGTGATCTCGGTATGGGTGGGGCGATCCGTCTGGCCGCAGAGGCAGCACTCCGCAGCGGTGCCGGTTTGACCGCCGTGCTGACGCAACCTGACAATGTGTTGGCAATTAATGCCGCCGTCCCTGAAATAATGGCCAGAGGTTGGCAGGATAAGAGCGCAGAGTCCCGTGAAAAGATACAATGGGCGGATGTGATTGTCCTGGGCCCGGGCTTAGGGCAATCAAACTGGGGTCGGACGCTGTATGATCAATGTTCTGGTTGTGATAAGCCGATGGTGCTCGATGCCGATGGATTGAACTTATTAGCGCTTTCACCAGACTATAAAAATAATCGTATAATTACGCCCCATCCCGGAGAGGCGGCTCGCTTGCTGGATTGTTCGGTGGCTGATATCGAGCATGATCGCTTTGCTGCGGCCAAGGCACTTCAATTGAAGTATGGCGGGGTTGTGTTGCTAAAAGGCGCTGGCACTATTGTGTATGACGGTACGTCGGCGTTTTCGGTATGCGTGGCAGGCAACCCCGGTATGGCCACTGGAGGCATGGGCGATGTGTTGTCCGGTGTGATTGGTGCATTGTTGGGGCAGGGGCTTTCTCTGTTGCAGGCCGCCCAAGTCGGGAGCTGGATCCATGCTACTGCCGCAGATTGTTGTGCGCAGGCCGGCGAACGCGGCATGGTTGCTAGTGATTTATTCCCTTTTATTAGAAAGTTAGTAAATTCAAGATAAAGAGATAATGACTATTTTTGAAACTCTGCTTGCCGATGAGCAGGCGACGGTAGCGCTTGGTACTTCGTTGGCGCATGCATGCCAGCAACAAACGACAATTTATCTGCACGGCGATCTGGGGGCTGGTAAAACAACCTTTAGTCGTGGTTTTATCCGTGCGTTGGGACACACTGGTAATGTGAAGAGCCCTACCTATACGCTGGTTGAGCCTTATGAACTGCCGCCTTGGCATGTCTATCATTTTGATTTGTACCGTTTGGCTGATCCTGAAGAGCTAGAATTTATGGGGATCCGTGATTACTTTTCAAATGATGCGATTTGTCTTGTGGAATGGCCAGAGAAAGGGGCGGGGTTATTGCCGCAACCGGATCTTGAGCTTGAGATGCGTTACGAAGGGGAGCAGCGCAAGGCGACCCTTACCGCAAATAATGACTATGGTCGCGAATTGATTAAACGCTTGGAGTTGTGTTGATAGGATGTCGTTGAGGGCTTTTTTTCATGCAGTGATAGTTGGGGCTAGCTTGCTTAGCTCCCTGGCAATGGCGAATGAGTTAAAGGGGATTCGAGTCTGGCCGGCCCCGGATGAAACCCGGGTTGTGCTGGATATGCAAGATGAAGCGACATATAGCTATTTCACCTTGAGCAAACCAGATCGCCTAGTGGTTGATATCAAACAGACGTCGTTGAAAACGTCGCTGCCGGTTGTGGTCAAGGACAGCGATATTCTGACTAAGATCCGCAATAGCGGGGCGCCTGAAAAAGGGACGTACCGCTTGGTGTTTGAAATTAAGGCGGGTACAACGCCGAATTTATTCAAGCTGGCTCCTACCCCAGATGGTCACTATGGACACCGCTTGGTGTTGGATTTGCCACATCAGAAGAAAAAGCCCAAGACGATAGTCGCCGCCACGTCAAAGTCACCGGTTGCCAATAAGCAGGCAACCTTGCCTTACGGCACGGATGATATCATTGTTGCCATTGACCCTGGTCATGGTGGCGAGGATCCCGGTTCGATCGGGCCAAGCAGACGCTACGAGAAAAATGTCACCTTGGCCATTTCGCGCAAGGTCGTTGATCGGATCAACGCAACGCCGGGCATGCGTGCGGTACTGACCCGCCGTGGTGACTATTTTGTCAATTTGAATAAGCGCTCTGAGATCGCCCGTAAGTACAAGGCGCATTTGTTGGTGTCTATTCATGCTGACGGCTTCCATCAGCCTCAGCCTCGTGGTGCATCGGTGTGGGTGCTCAATACTCGCCGGGCCAATAGTGAAATTGGTCGCTGGTTGGAACAACACGAGAAACAATCAGAACTGCTCGGTGGTGGTGATGTACTTTCTGGTAGTACGGACGATCAGTATCTCAGTATGGCGGTACTTGACCTGCAGTTTAGCCACTCGCAAAAAGAGGGCTATGACGTAGCAAGCCGAGTGCTACGGGAGCTGAAGAAAGTGACCCGATTGCACAAGACCAAGCCTGAGCATGCCAGCCTGGCTGTGTTGAAGTCCCCGGATATTCCATCGTTGCTGGTTGAGACAGGATTTATTACCAATCCGACCGAAGAGCGGTTGTTGAACAATACTTCGCATCAGAACAAACTGGCTGATGCGGTCTACCGCGGGGTGCTGTCTTACTTCAATGAGAAGCCGCCGGAAGGAACCTTATTTGCCTCGCGCAAGGAAGGGCTAAAGCATAAAGTTACCCGAGGCCAGTCACTCAGTATTATTGCCAGTAAATACGGTGTCTCTGTTGCCGCAGTGAAGACTGCCAATAGCTTGAAATCTAATACATTGAAAGTTGGTCAGGTTTTAGTTATTCCGGGTAAGGTCTCCACGACACCGGCTCGGCTACCTGCCGCGGCGAAACCGTCTTCGGCTAAGATGATCACCAAGGTGATCACTCATACGGTGAGGCGAGGGGAGTTCCTAGGCAAGATTGCAAGTCAGCATGGCGTGACAGTTGCGAGTATTCGTAGCCTGAATAAGCTGCGCTCTGATGAGTTGGCCGTCGGCCAGAAATTGAAAATAGCGGTGAAGAAGCCTGCCCCGGTGGTACATGTTGTGAAGCGGGGTGAGTTCCTCGGCAAGATTGCTGCCCGATATGGCATCAGTATCAGCCGATTGCGAGAGGCCAACAAGCTTCGCTCCGATGAGTTGGCTGTTGGCCAGAAACTTACCATACCGAGCAGTTGATTATGCCTATTCAGATCTTGCCAGCACGGCTGGCAAACCAAATAGCGGCGGGCGAAGTCGTCGAACGGCCGGCTTCGGTGGTCAAAGAGCTGGTTGAAAATAGCCTTGATGCCGGTGCTACCCGTATTGATATTGATATCGACAAGGGGGGCAGCCGGACGATTCGGATCCGGGATAACGGCAAAGGGATCCCTAAAGATGAACTTGAGCTGGCTCTGAGCCGTCATGCGACATCGAAAATCGCGAGTTTGGATGATCTGGAAGCGATAGTGAGTCTGGGCTTTCGCGGTGAGGCACTGGCCAGTATTAGTTCTGTCTCCCGATTGACGCTAACCTCACGTACTGAGGAGCAGGAAGAGGCATGGAGCGCCTATGCCGAAGGTCGTGATATGGAAGTCCAGCTCAAGCCCGCGGCTCATCCGGTCGGCACGACACTTGAGGTGCTTGATCTTTTTTTCAACACCCCAGCTCGGCGCAAGTTCCTACGCACCGAAAAAACCGAATTTGGCCATATCGATGAATTGCTCAAGCGTATTGCGTTGAGCCGAATGGATGTGAGTATTAACTTACGTCATAACGGTAAGTTGATCCGGCAATACCGATCGGCCTCGACCCAGATTCAGAAAGAACGCCGGCTGGCAGCCGTGTGCGGTAGTGGTTTCCTTAATCATGCACTGGCTGTTGAACTGGCTCATGGGGATTTGCGTCTATCCGGTTGGATTTGCAGTCCACAAGGCGCAAGGGCTCAAAACGATATTCAATACTGCTACGTGAATGGCCGGATGATGAAGGATAAACTCATCAATCACGCTATTCGCCAGGCTTATGAGACCAGTCTGACTTCTGATCAGTATGCAGCCTATGTGCTATTTATTGAGGTGGATCCGCACCATGTTGATGTCAATGTTCATCCAGCTAAGCATGAAGTGCGTTTCCATCAGGCACGTTTGGTTCACGATTTTATTTGTCAGGGGCTGCAAAGTGCACTGATTGAAGGGGCCGAGAATGAGTCACAGGCCCCAACAGCGCCGCAACCACGAGCTAGCGCCCAGGCATCTGGCTACGCGGCCGAGGCTACATCTCCTCAGACACTGTCCGAACCTGCGCCAGTTGCAAATCCTGCTCTAGCGGCAATCGCCCGTACGCCGGATTACCCCAATAAAGCCCCTGCCAGAGATTGGCTGTCATCGTCCGATCAGGGTGGAGGTCGCAGCACTCAAGGGGAGTCTCGATACCGTTCGTCTTCCGATGATAGAGATAGCCGTACTTCAGGTTCTCGTCGCGAGCACTACGCTGATGGCGGGGCGGCAAATATCGGTGGACGCTCACGCTATAATGAAGATGGGCCATCTCCAGACGAAGTGAGGGCTTACCAGCAGTTGATGCAGACAGCCGAGCCATCGCATGCTGTGCCAACGCCAACGCCAACGC
>NZ_LDOT01000078.1 GCF_001029445.1 Photobacterium aquae | reverse complement strand
TCCGCCACTTATTAAGAAACCCTGTCGGTAACGACAGGGTTTTTTACTATATACACTCCTAAAGAGCCCTTAGGTCTCTAGGTCGCGACACAGGCTGTGCGCGTTGAGCCCCGTCCGCTACGCCACTTCTTCGAAAGCCCCGCTAGAAATAGCGGGGCTTTTTTGTATTTGAATAATTTTGAATGTCCATCCTTCGGCCGGATAGCCAAGACTAGGTATCCCCTCCAAAGACTAGTATTTTAAAGATCGGATATGGATGATTGTTATTCTTGGCGGGATGTCATTATTCTTATCTGACGCTCAGTGTCTTGGTAAAGACTTTATTGCAGTTTAAAGCAAGCTTGGTATGAGGCTTTAGCGAAAGAAGGGTGGTTTAGTGGTGGGATTTTGGGATGTAAAGATAACCCAGCTATACTGGGTTATCTTTTATTTATAAGTGCGTCTGGATAGTGTCTAAATCAGAGCAGATTATAATACCTATCTTAGACATTGCATCACAGGCTTCCTCGACAGTCTCTAACGCTATTCCCCTGCATGCGCTGAGGTTAACGATGACTTTGAATTTCTGGGTGTCTTGAAGCTGCATAGCAGTAGTTTTGACGCAATAATCTGTTGCTAAGCCCCCAATGATTATCGTCTCAACGTTTTGAGCAGATAGCCACTCAATAAGCCCCGTACTGAGTTTCTCTTGAAGATCATGATAGCAGGCACCATAAGGATGAAGATCCGGTTCGATCCCTTTCCAGATCACATGATCATACTCAGTGACCTTAGGAAGTCCTGGAATGGTTTCAAATCCTGCCGTACCTGGGACAGCATGGGCTACCCACGTCAGGTCAGCATTGGGGTATGTAAGAGGCTCTAGCATATGAGCATGGCTATCGACAACCCAGATGGCATTTGCAGGATGCGCATCTTTGGTTAGGATCCGAAGATCTGCCAATTTAGCTTGCGCATTCAATGCTGCCCCTAAGGTATCACCATCATGGACAGGCAGTTCGTCAGGGCATAGTGGCGTAAATGTCTTTTGA
The DNA here is from genome assembly GCF_001029445.1 of Photobacterium aquae. Lineage (GTDB taxonomy): Bacteria > Pseudomonadota > Gammaproteobacteria > Enterobacterales > Vibrionaceae > Photobacterium > Photobacterium aquae. The sequence goes on along the minus strand of NZ_LDOT01000078.1, from coordinate 5,365 downwards.
GGATCAACATCAATTGAGGCTATAGCCATACTCAACTCCTTAGAGTATTTGGTTCAATATATGATCAGCTTTTATCCTGCGGATGCGTTTAATTAGCTTCCTTACCTGTGCCGGGTATGTATCAATTTTCTCTATGAACTTGTAGCTGCCCACTAGTTGGGTATGTTCGAGGATCCTATCCAGTTCTTGCTGTTTTTGTTCGGCAAGTAATTGATTTTTATCGTTCACAAGAATGGCGTTTTCTAAATCAAGTTTCCAGGCTCGAGGATTAAGGTTATTACCTGTTATTAGCATGAAAGTTCGGTCAACCCAAATTCCCTTGAGGTGGAAACTATTATCGCCGTCTTTCCATAAATGAATGGCTAATTGACGTCGTGCAATTGCTGATTCATTTTGCTTTGCGAAATGGCGCAGATTTACTTCATAAAGATAGGGGAGTCCCGCAATCGTTTTAAAGGGTTCGCTAGGCGGAATATAAAAGTCGTTGGCGGTTTTATCACCTACTACAATTGTGACTTTTACACCGCGTCGCAATGCGCGTTTAACTTCCCGACTTATAGAACGCGGGAAGTTAAAATATGGGGTGCAGATAGTCAGTTCTTGTTGGGCACTGGCAATTAAGGTGCAGATATGCTGGTTAAGTGTGTTTTTACGCTTACCTAGGCCGACCAACGGTGTCAAACCGACTTCCATTTCGCTGATGGCGTCGGGGCTGTATTGGTAGCTTGCCCTGCTGAGTTGTTGGCGGAAGGCTTTAATCGCACCCTTCAGTGACTTCGTTTCAGGCCGAAGGGGCTGGCTGAGGCAATTCACAGCATCGTTATTAACCAAATTATTGATAATAAACTCAGCCATACTGTTTGCTAATTTTGCGTTACTAATGACATGGTAACGATCGTAGCGGTAGCGGTTGTGTTTTGCCAGATAGACGTCGTTGAGGCTTGCGCCGCTATAGATAACCTTCTCGTCAATGACAAAACCTTTAAGGTGCAGGACACCAAAGACTTCACGATTACGGACCGGGACGCCAAGAACCTGGATTTGATGGGTATAGCGTGAGGCGAATTCTCGATAAACCGCAGTATTGCCATCAGATTGGGCCGCGCCGATAAGGCCGCGTTGTGCACGGTGCCAGTCAACCAATACTTTGATATCAAGCTCCGGTCTGGCCTGTTTCGCTTCGTAGAGTGCCGTCAGTATCTCACGACCCGCATCATCATCTTGCAGGTAAAGGGCTACGAGATAGATACGATTCGTAGCATTGCCAATTTCGTGATGAAGACGCTTTCGGAACGACTCGGCGTCAAAAAGGGTTTCTAAATCTTCTGGGTTGTGTGCAATACACGGCAGCTGCTCAATGCGTTGCTTGTTAGCAATAGCTGAATCCATTATCGCCTCGTTTACGCGACCCTATTTCAGGTAATTGATGAATTAAGGGGGCAATTATACCAGAAAATCCCCCGAGTCAATCTATCAGACGCTGCTTGCAGCATGGATAGTTGAAAGATCCGTCATATCTTTACAATTTCATTGCGATAAGATCTTTTCCTGCTGCACGGTATCGAACTAGGCGAGATAGGAGAGCTTCAGGAAGGTCGTGGTCCCCAATTCTGGAAAAATCGGCTGACTCGTAAAATTGTTCAAGATAACTGAACGCCAAGCAGTAGCATGGCTGCAGTGTCTGCTGGGGACGACTGGCATGCAAAAGTTGGCGACCGATCCCTGTACCGCGTCGTTCTGGAGCGACGACCATTCCTGTTAGGAGTTGGAAGCCATCAAATAGCTTGAATCTAACACAGCAGCATATTTGTTTGTTATCTTCACCTGTCCATATGATTTCGTCTTTCTTGGCTTTACCTGCTGGGTAATGCTGTTTGTAAAAACGGTTGACTAGGGGGAAGCGGAGAGGTTCAAGAGGATGAAAACTAAGCTTGTCCATGGGAAAACACTGCCAAGAGAGAATGAATCAGTTAAAATACAGCCCAAGTATAAGGTATAGGTCATAAAACGCATGAAGGTTTTGCAAGATAGATCGCTGGCACCGTTTCATACATTTGGACTTGATGTAAAAGCCAAGCAAATTGTTATGGTTGAGACAGATGCGGAGTTGGTGTCCGTCTGGCTGGACGACAGTTATCGTGATTGGCCGAAGCTGATTATCGGGCAAGGCAGCAACCTTCTGTTTTGTGAGGACTTCGATGGGCTGGTTATCGTAAACAGAATTCGGGGTATTTCTATTACCGAAACTGACGAGGCATATTGTTTGCATGTTGGCGCGGGAGAGGATTGGCACGGACTGGTTGAGATGACTGTCCATGCTGATATGCCGGGACTGGAGAACATGGCGTTGATCCCAGGGTGTGTGGGATCATCTCCGATCCAGAATATCGGTGCCTATGGGGTTGAGCTTAAGGATCGCTGCCAATATGTAGACACCGTAGTCCTTGCTACGGGTGAGCATCGACGTTTGATGGCGGATGAATGCCAGTTCGGTTACCGAGACTCTGTGTTCAAGCATGCGTTGCAGCAAACCCATGCCATCACGGCCGTGGGTTTGCGTCTGGCGAAAGAGTGGCACCCTAATATTAGCTATGGCCCTCTAGCACAGTTTGATGCAGATAGCGTAACTGCGGCTGAAATTATGGCTACGGTGTGTGCGGTGCGTATGGAGAAACTGCCTGACCCTAAGCGGTGGGGTAATGCTGGGAGCTTTTTTAAGAATCCGGTTGTGCCGGCAGCGCTAGCCGAGGAGCTTGCGGGCCAGTTCCCTTCGATGCCTGCCTATCCGGCAGGTAGCGGCTGCAGCAAACTGGCTGCGGGCTGGTTGATTGATCAGTGTGGCCTTAAAGGACACCAAATCGGTGGTGCGCGCGTTCATGACAATCAAGCTTTGGTCTTGGTGAATTATCAGGGCGCATCATCAGCTGATTTACTGGCGTTGGCAAAGTATGTCGTCGAGAGTGTCGAACGACGTTTTGGTGTGACGCTTGAGCATGAAGTTCGATTCATGGGACGGCAGGCCGAGACATCATTAGCCGAGGTCTACAATGAGAGATCATAGCACACGACTGGCGCTGATCCAGATGCTGGTTGACGGAGCGTTCCATTCGGGGGAGGAGCTTGGAGAGGCTTTGGGGATCTCGAGGGCTGCCATTAGCAAGCATATGAAAGTGCTGCGTTCATGGGGGCTGGATATCTACCGGGTTCAGGGTAAGGGATACTGTCTGTCGGGTCAGTTTGAGCTTTTGGATGAAGCGAAAATAGCCGCATTGGTTGCGTGTCCGAGCCTGAATGTGATTCCGGTGATTGACTCTACGAATCAGTATTTGCTTGAACGTGTTGGGCAGTTGCCAAAAGGGGCTGTGTGCCTGGCGGAGTATCAAGCAGCCGGGCGTGGCCGCCGGGGACGTCAATGGCTGTCGCCATTTGGCAGTAACCTCTATTTGTCCATGTACTGGCGTCTGGACGCCGGGATGGCAGCAGCGATGGGCTTGAGCCTTGTTGTTGGGGTTGCGCTAGCCGAGACGTTGCAATCCTTCGGTGCAGCTGATGTGAAAGTCAAATGGCCGAATGACCTTTACTATCAAGATAAAAAGCTGGCAGGGATCCTAGTCGAAATGACAGGGCAGGCCGGAGATGCAGCACACCTTGTGATTGGGATGGGCTTGAATATTGCCATGCCAGAACACGAGGGAGAGAGCATCGGTCAGGCCTGGACTAATTTGACTGAGGCGTGCGGCGCGTTGCCGGGCCGGAACGCACTTGCTGCCAGCTTGATTGAGCGGCTTCAGCGAACATTGGAAGATTACGAAGAAAAAGGACTCGAGGGGTTCCTCGATCGCTGGAATCGTCTGGATAATTATTTGGATCGCCCCGTGAGGTTGCTGATAGGAAACCGCGAAGTTGAAGGCGTAGCTCGTGGGATCAATGCACAGGGGGCGTTGTTACTGGAAACCGTCGATGGGCTTGTTCCTTTTATCGGTGGTGAAATCAGCCTCAGAGGTTGTTAATGCAGATTTTGATTGAAGCGGGCAATACCTATGTCAAGGTTGCCCAGTTTTTGGATGGCGGGAATTTTACTCTATTAGGGCGTTACCCTAGTCGTAAGCTTGAAATGGTATTAGAGCCATTGCTGGAAAAAGGGATCGAACGGATTGTCTTTGCCAGTGTCGGGCCGGTAGAGGTGGATAACTCGATACAGCGCATTTCGCAGTTGGCCAATATTCCCGTTTTGCAGGTCAAGACATTACGCAAGGACTTCGGAGTCAAGAACGCCTATAGCGAATACCAATACCTTGGTGTCGACCGTTGGCTGACATTAGTTGCCGTGCACCAGCAGTTCAAACGCCCTACGGTGATTGTTGATATCGGCACAGCCTTGACCTTTGATGTAATGACCGAGGAAGGTAAGCATCTTGGTGGGTGGATAGCCCCTGGTTACCAGTTGATGATGAAGTCAGTACTTGAGAATACAACGAAAGTATTTTCAGATCGTGAGCATAGCGATACCCTGACATTTGCAGACAACACGGCGGATGGCTTAAAAAATGGATGCCGAGCGGCGTTGGTTGGCTTGATTGAGTTTGGTTTGGCACAAGCTCGTGATCGATTCAAGGTTGAGCCCGATGTGATTCTTTGCGGCGGCGGTGTTCGTCATTTGCCGGCCGGGTGGGGGAAACACTTCTTGCGTCGTTCTGATCTGGTTCTGGAAGGCTTAGCTTTATACGCAAAATGCCGATAACGGCTGTTTTTCGAGCGGGCGAATAAAAAAACATAAAAAAAACGCGATAACCTATTGCAAGGGTTGTGATAGTTATCTAGAATGCGCAGCACTTACGCCGACTTAGCTCAGTAGGTAGAGCAACTGACTTGTAATCAGTAGGTCACCAGTTCGATTCCGGTAGTCGGCACCATTTCCTCCATTGGGCGGAAATGTTAAAAAAGAATTTTGGAGGGGTTCCCGAGTGGCCAAAGGGAGCAGACTGTAAATCTGCCGGCTCCGCCTTCGATGGTTCGAATCCGTCCCCCTCCACCATTTTCAAACGATTGAATAGCTTAAAGAGTTACGAGTTTTGCGGGCATCGTATAATGGCTATTACCTCAGCCTTCCAAGCTGATGATGCGGGTTCGATTCCCGCTGCCCGCTCCACACATCTTGTGTGCTGATATAGCTCAGTCGGTAGAGCGCACCCTTGGTAAGGGTGAGGTCGGCAGTTCGAATCTGCCTATCAGCACCACTCTCCTCTCTTAAGTTACTTCCACTCTTTTGATATATACTCTACAAAACCCATGATTGGTTGTGTGGTCGTAATGCCACCAAATACCGTGCCTAGAGGGACAATCCATGTCTAAAGAAAAATTTGAA
>NZ_LDOT01000077.1 GCF_001029445.1 Photobacterium aquae | reverse complement strand
GGGAGTTTCCGCGTTCTGCACCAAACCCTGACACCACCGGGCGATGCGCCAGACCCGCAAAGCGGTGAACGCTACACCGAAAAACTGACCCAACGCGCCGTCACCAAGATTTTCGAATCCGGTGCCTATGTCGCGGTTCGCGAAGGGGGATTCGCAACATTCCTGACCCTGACATTCTCCAACGAGCAGCGAAATGCCATCTTTGGCGGTGACACCACGCTAGGCAAAGAGGTGTCCCGGTTTCTGGATGGCATCAAAAAAATGTACCAACGCGGTTGGCAAGGTATTGGCAAAAATGAACAGCCGTTCGAGCTCGACGGCATTGCCGATCCGTTCCATTACATCTGGGTAGCAGAGTGCCCGGCCAATGAAAACGGCGAACCTAACCCGCATGTGCATTTGCTGATGAATTGGAAGGTTGAAAAAGAGCACTTCGCCGCCTGGTCTGAACGGTTGGAGGGGATTTGGGGACATGGCTTTGCCCATCTTGAACGCATCCGCGAACCCAAAGCCGCAGGCAGCTACCTGATAAAAGCCGTTGGCTATGCCGCCAAAGGGGACAATGCCAACCAAGGTTTGATCCGAGGCAACCGCTACAACATAGCCCGCTGCAGCCGCGCCCCCGGTTGGGAGTGTGTCGCCAGTTTCGAAGCCGGG
>NZ_LDOT01000076.1 GCF_001029445.1 Photobacterium aquae | reverse complement strand
GATTCATGGTTTGACCATGAGGCCGACAAAGTGAGCTCGGCCGCCCCGGAAGAAAACCGCGTCCCGCAGCAGCAGGAGCCCGCCCAGCAGCCAACGGGGCAGCCGATTTACAACGGCGGCATGATGGATAACCAAACCTTGCTTTTGATGGGCGGCGGGTTCGCCGTCCTGATGCTGGCAATGGTGTTATTGATGCGGGGTAAGTGATGCCAGTTGCAGCATTATTTTGGCCGTTGCTTATCGGCACCATTAGCTACTTCATGGGGGTGTTTACCAGTGAGAAGCTGGGCAACACGGTGCGGATTGGTATCGCGGTCGGCATGGGGTTCTGGCTGATGAAAATCACGGGGGTGATCAAGTAATGCTTGGCGCAATGACTTCACTCACGGGTGGCGGCGGTTTGCAGGGCGGCAGTGCCGGGCCCTCGGCCGCCCACGGCAAGAACGACAACAAAACGGACTCCAAAAACGAATCCGGTTTTCGCGGCGGGTCTATCAACATGGGCAGCAACAACGGCATTCCGACATGGGCGTTACTGCTCGGCGGGATCGCCATTGCTTACATGGTGCTGAAAAAATGAGGCTTGAACCGTGTAAGTGGCAGGAAGCCAAAGCGGTATTGTCCCCAATCCTCGGGGACTATGCCGCCGAGGTACACCGCGAAGTGCTGGCAGGCAGGGAAGCCGTTTTTACCATTGGCGAATCGGTCACGCTATTGCGGGTCGAGCAGTACCCGAACGGCGATCTCGAATTGGTGGCGGTCGGCTTTGTCGGTGACTTGCGCCAAGGGGCGAAGGTGCTGTTTGACTACGGGCAGCAATTGGGCTGCCGCTTTATCCGTTGCCACACCCAACGCCCGGCACAACTGCGATTCCTGCGAATGATTGGCTTGCCCGTGTACCCGGATGGGTGGGACGAAGACGGATATTTGATGATTAAGGCAGAGTATGGGCGGGAAAAGTAGCAGTTCAAACAAAACCACCACGACCACCAATACCACCAACAATACCAAGAATGTCAGCGGCTCGGCGGCCGCGAGCGGTGACAACAACGGGTTGATGGTGTCGGGCGTGGCCGATTCGACATTCAATGTCAGCATGACAGACCACGGGGCAATGGAAATGGCCGCCGGGTTGGGTGAGTTGGCATTGTCCAGCAATACCAAAGTCAGCACCAAGGCACTCGACGGGATGGAAGATGTTGCCAAGGCCGCATTGGACAGTAACGAGGGTGTATCAAAGGCCGCGCTCGACATGGGCGAGCGATCTATCCGCGAGGCGATGGACTTTGGCCGCGATACCGTCAGCGATGCGATGGCGTTTGGGGAAAGTGCCCTTGAACTCAACAGCAAGGTTTCAGCCAATGCGATCGACAGCGTGAGTGATGCCCACCATGAAAATTTGCAGATGGTTGCAGGCTTGGCGGGCAATCAAGCCTCGCAGAACAGCAAGAACCTGAAAGCCCTCAAGGAATTGGCAGAAATGAAAGTGGACGGCGGGCAGGTCGCGACCAGCCGCCAGATGACCATTATTGTCGGCATGGTGATGTTGGGACTGGTCGGCATCTTTTTTGTTAAGGGGAAGCGATGAGTTTTCAACAGTACATGCAGCCGCGACAGCGTTGCCAGTTTCAGGCGGTCGGGGAATTTCTGTTTGTCGAAGCCTGCGACGGGTCGGTGCAGATCACCACCGAGCGCGGCGAATACCGATTGAAGCAGGGCGCGCAGATCATCGACCCGCGTTTGTCCGGCCGGGTGACGGTCGAGAACATGGGCGAGGCGGGCAACGTGATGATTGTCTGCGGTTATGGTCGCTATGTACCGCCGTCCGATGGGCGCGAGGTCGAAGTCACTGCCATGCCGAGGGTTACGCTGGCACCGAATCAGCCGCTT
>NZ_LDOT01000075.1 GCF_001029445.1 Photobacterium aquae | reverse complement strand
TGGTGGGCGATACCGGGCTCGAACCAGTGACCCCCTGCTTGTAAGGCAGGTGCTCTCCCAACTGAGCTAATCGCCCACGATAGTTTTGATTCCTTCGCGAGAAAGAATGGTGGGTCGTGCAGGATTCGAACCTGCGACCAATTGATTAAAAGTCAACTGCTCTACCAACTGAGCTAACGACCCGTGGCGTCCCATAGGGGAGTCGAACCCCTGTTACCGCCGTGAAAGGGCGGTGTCCTAGGCCTCTAGACGAATGGGACTAAGTTTTTCCGGGTTTGGGCACCCGAAACATGTTCTCTACTTTTTCGACCAGGCT
>NZ_LDOT01000074.1 GCF_001029445.1 Photobacterium aquae | reverse complement strand
TCATGGTCAAACCATGAATCGACCCACTGCTCGCCGCCTTCCAACGTAGAATCCCAAATACCGCCCAGCGTTTCGCCGATGTTGTCGAAGATGGTGCCGAAGTTTTCCATCGCGCCCCCTTATGCCTGCTTGGTAGGCAACGCCGTGACTTGCTCCACTGCTTCGACGATAACCGGCACACTGCCCACGCTTTCCTTGTCCAGCTCGAACGCCAACTGGCTGCGGGCGGCGGTGTTCAACATGCCGTCAGCACCAAAGCCATAGCGGATAAAGTCGAGGCTGAACCAACCATCATTTTGTTCTTTCTTGGATTGCGCCAAGTCGAAGGCGTTGTCGGTCTTGGTGACGTTCAATTCTTCGTAGTTGTCACGCAGGACACGAACGCGGCCGATGGAATCGTCAAGGAAGTGAATGCGCTTGAGGTTGAGTGCCGGGCTACGCTCGGCAAAGTCGAATGGTGTGCGGCCTGTTGCCGAGGCAAACCAAGTCAGCTCATAAAGGCGCGGCATGTAATAGCGCGTTGCCTGTGACGGCAGCACATGGGCACGGGCGCGAATGGTCGGCATCGCGGTTCCCGATGGTTTGGATTTTAGGGTGATATACACAAACCAAATTTCACCGCCCAAGGTAACAAGGTCGGTTTGGCGAACGCCAATTTTGGTGCGCAGCGTGGCATCACCAAACGAGATCACATAGCGACCCGGCTGGGCGTAGTTCTTGCGGTGGGCTTGCAGTTTGACCAGTGTTTCACCCGACACGTTGAACTTGGCCGAACCGTTTAGTGATACTTCGACGCGCTCAATATCACTTGGATCGGTAATGTCGGTGACCAGCTCGATGCTGTGATAAGTCGGACCCGCAACAAGGCGAAGCGAGGCACGCTGGCCCCAGCCAACACCCTCTACCGGATCAAGTTCTTTCGGACGCGGCGCGAACGGGGTTTGAATCAGTTCCATGTCGCCCCCTTACCCGATTGCGTCTTCAACGGCATCAACGTTGTTCGATGCCCAGACCACAGCACCCGCAACCAGCAAGGCAATGACGCCCGTGATCACATAGCCTTTTGTTTTTGCACTCATAGTGTTTGCTCTCTGTTGGTTTACTAAAAGACCCCAACAGCAAACCAAGGGATTTGGTTACAAGGCAAACGAAAAAAGCCCGCTAAACCTATAGGCTTGCGGGCTTTTGGAAATGTGGCACACGTCAAAAAGAAGGCGCTTTGTTTTTTGTCCGCTTGATCTAATTACCCATACTTTTCTCTTTCAATTATTCTCAAAAAAATCATAATACGCATGTCCATCAATAGTGACCATTTAGGAGTATACATTGGCCACACCAAGAGTTTTTATTAGTTCCACGTGTTATGACTTAAAACATATTAGGGAAAGTATAAAATACTTCGTTCGTAGTATAGGGTATGAACCAGTACTTAGTGATGATGGCGATGTATTCTATAATCCACAAGTCCATACTCATGATTCTTGTTTAAATGAGGTTGCCACATGTCAGTTATTTGTTTTGATTGTTGGCGGACGATATGGTGGAGTTTATAAAGATTCAACCGACTCTATAACCAACGAAGAATATAGAGCAGCTGTATCTCACAAAATACCAATTTTTACTTTAATTGACCAAGCTGTGTTTGCAGACCATCATCTTTATCAATCAAATAAGAATAATGATAAAGTTGATAGGGATAACATTAAATACCCAGCATCTGACAATATAAAAATATTTGATTTCATTAATGAAGTCAGATTAAATAGTTTGAATAATGCAATCCAGCCATTTAAAAACTATTTGGATATTGAGTCATATTTGAAAAAGCAATGGGCCGGGATGATGTTTGATTTTTTATTAAAGGTCAAACACCAAGAACAACAGATAATTACAAATAAATTACTGGCTGATTTGGCTACAGCAAGTAAAAAGACTGAAGAATTAGTCAAGTTTGTCTATGAAAAAGTCGATGATACAAACAACGCTCAAAATGTGATCGACTCGGTGTCTATGAAAGTCGAGGCTCAGGAGTTTGTTGATGGAATTAAGGAAATGTTTAATATTTCCTACCTTCAAACAACCAACTTAGAAAGATTATTAAGCACATCAATGAATCAGTCTTGGTCTAATTATTTAATTGAAGCTGCTGACTTTAAATTATCTTATGAGGAAGACACAAGAGAAAAGACCATTGATACAGTTTTGTGGGGGCCAAATAGCGGGCGTGGTTATGTATTAGATGATTCAGTGCTAATGCAAAAAAGTCTAGCGACAAAATTTTTATCATTAAGTAAACTACCTAATGAAGATAAACGTTCCATTCTTGATTCTTTTATAACGCCAATATTATAACCCAGACTGGTTGCAGTCTATTTAAATTAATCGGTTAACCAACTCTGAAATTAATGATTGGTTAACCGAAAAATATGTTCATATCTCTACCAAGATAACTCTCCTCTTTTATACTTCTTACCATCCTGCAAAATGTATTTGAGTTTCTGCAATGGGATGATCTCGCTAGCGGGTATGCCTGTTTTACGTTGTAGGTAGTGGGCACTGTCATCGGCCTTTTGCATCATCACACAGGCAAACTGACAGTTATCAATGATAGTTTTCGATACTTCCTGCCCACGTTGGAACATGTTGATGCAGTGCAAACCGAACTTGCGCCCTAGCCTCAAGATTTTACCGTGATACCCGGTAGCCTTTCCGGCTGTACTGGTATGCTCGGCCACTTCCTCACATACCACTTTTAGCGGTTTGGGGTGTTTGCCGTTACCGCATCCCCACACCACCATGCAAAACTTGTCGAAGTCGGCTTCGGTGGTTTCGTGTTGTGGTGTATAGGCAATCTTGAATCCCTGCTTGGTTTTTCGTCCGGCGATCAAGGCTTGCGCAAAGTCTTTCAGTTTGGCATAGCTGCGAACCTTACGCCCGGCCAGCTCGCCCTCATAATCCCCAAGCGGATCAAAAATGGCGACTTGGTCGGTCGGTTTGATAAACAGCTTTTTGGCTGCGGAGGTTTTCCCGCAGCCAGACATACCAACCACATAGACATGATGATTACTAAGGGCATTATTTTGGTTGATAGGTTGTAATTTCACGCGGCCACCTCGGCATTATCGCGGTTGGTGGTTTCGCGCTCTTTGGCTTGCTGGGCAATGTCTTCAGCCTTGAGCTGTTTCACCTGCATGAAACTCGATAGCCCCAACATCCCGATGGCGAACACGGCCATGATTTCATCTATATATTTGGCCAACCACGGCGGCGGATTCGCACCGTATTTGACGATCAGCGGTGCGACTTTGGTGGCAACGGCTTCGCACTGCTCCGGGTCAAACTTGAAACGTGGGTGCAGCATGGTTTTCATGGTCTGTTCAATAGTCATCAGGCCAACACAAACAATCCCTGCAGCGGCGTCGGTTTCGAGTGCCTGCTCTTTGGCTTCGGTTTGGCTTAATTCCGGGTCAAAATCATCATCCAGACTATTGATGAATGCCCGTTCGTCCTGCTCGTTATGGTTTTCGACCATATCTACAGGTGGGGTTTCGGTTTGAATTTCGCCTTGTTGCTCGGTATTCATTCGCTTTCCTTGTCTATAGGTTTAAATTCGGGTGACGACACCGCCAGTCAGTGCCCCAAGTACCAGCCCGCCAAGCACAAATCGCCAAAATCCGACTGGTTTTTCGCCTTCCGGTTCGGTTTGCTGTGGTTTCGGGTTCGCCTTGGGCTCTTGTTGTGACGCCGTCACAGTTTCGTTTTTTGTTTCTGGCTCGGTGATTGGCTCCGGTACTGATACGTTTATCACCTCTTTTTCTTCGGGCTGCTCGGCTTGGTGCAAGGCTTCCACGCTGGGGTAATGGATATTGAATTTGTCCTGCCAATATTTGCCCGTCTGCTGATTGGTACCGCAGTCGTCGCAGATGGAATATAGAAACTTGGCGCGCTTGCCCCTTGCCCGGTGAATGGTGCGGATTGCTCCGCACTCACAACGGTTGATACCTTCGACCTTGTTGGTTGAGGTGCGAACCGGCATTACTTCCATGCTTACCCCCTTTGCTCCAATTCAGATAATTTGCGGTTTACCCCTTCCATCCAAACCAGCATCAGGCGAATGGGTGCCATCACTTTTGATGCAAACGGGTTTTTCGATGC
>NZ_LDOT01000073.1 GCF_001029445.1 Photobacterium aquae | reverse complement strand
GCCAACTGGCTGCGGGCGGCGGTGTTCAACATGCCGTCAGCACCAAAGCCATAGCGGATAAAGTCGAGGCTGAACCAACCGTCATTTTGTTCTTTCTTGGATTGCGCCAAGTCGAAGGCGTTGTCTGTCTTGGTGACGTTCAATTCTTCGTAGTTGTCACGCAGGACACGGACGCGACCGATGGAATCGTCAAGGAAGTGAATGCGCTTGAGGTTGAGTGCCGGGCTACGCTCGGCAAAGTCGAATGGTGTGCGGCCTGTTGCCGAGGCAAACCAAGTCAGCTCATAAAGACGCGGCATGTAATAACGCGTTGCCTGTGACGGCAGCACATGGGCACGGGCGCGAATGGTCGGCATCGCGGTGCCCGATGGTTTGGATTTCAGGGTGATATACACAAACCAAATTTCACCGCCCAAGGTGACAAGGTCGGTTTGGCGCACGCCAATTTTGGTGCGCAGCGTGGCATCACCAAACGAGATCACATAGCGACCCGGCTGGGCGTAGTTCTTGCGGTGGGCTTGCAGCTTGACCAGTGTCTCGCCAGACACGTTGAACTTGGCCGAACCGTTTAGCGATACTTCGACGCGCTCAATATCACTCGGATCGGTAATGTCAGTAACCAGCTCGATGCTGTGATAAGTGGGACCTGCAACAAGGCGAAGCGAGGCGCGCTGGCCCCAGCCAACACCCTCAACCGGATCAAGTTCTTTCGGACGCGGCGCGAACGGGGTTTGAATCAGTTCCATGTCGCCCCCTTACCCGATTGCGTCTTCAACGGCATCAACGTTGTTCGATGCCCAGACCACAGCACCCGCAACCAGCAAGGCAATGACGCCCGTGATCACATAGCCTTTCGTTTTTGCACTCATAGTGTTTGCTCTCTGTTGGTTTACTAAAAGACCCCAACAGCAAACCAAGGGATTTGGTTACAAGGCAAACGAAAAAAAGCCCGCTAAACCTATAGGCTTGCGGGCTTTTGGAAATGTGATTCAATTAAAATTAACTGTAAACACCCCAATCTCGTTTAATCAGCCAGTTTGGCGGCCATGAAACAAATTCTGCAGGATTAAAATCCATATCTAGAAACTCGATATTTACAATTTGAGCCGGAAGTAATGATAAAACATGGTTAGCCTTATCACTTTCATAATCCCAAAGATGATAGCGATCATCTTTATTTTTCGCTCTGCGGCTAGGTCCAAAATCCATCGGAGCACAAAGGCGAGTTAGTGTGCAATTATCTTCTTTAGAAACAAAAGTAAGTCTCACTTTTGTTTTATTTTCAATGGCTTTTATAAATTCAGCTCTTGGCATTCACTTATCCTCTTATGCAATTGCACGCCCATTGTAGTCATACAAAGAAGATAAATTTGTGCCAAAACTCAAATATTTCACTATGGTATTACTACCATTTAATTATACCGTCTCGCCACTCCTTCCCATCCTGCAAGATATACTCGAGCTTTTTCAGTTTCGTGATTGCCTCAGCGGAGATCCCGGTCTTTTGCTGTAGGTAACGGGCACTGTCATCGGCCTTTTGCATCATGACGCAAGCGAATTGGCAGTTATCAATGATGGTTTTCGACACCTCCTGCCCACGCTGGAACATGTTGATGCAGTGCAAACCGAACTTACGCCCTAGCCTCAAGATTTTACCGTGATACCCGGTGGCCTTTCCGGCTGTGCTGGTATGCTCGGCCACTTCCTCGCACACCACTTTGAGCGGTTTGGGGTGTTTGCCGTTACCGCATCCCCAAACGACCATGCAAAACTTGTCGAAGTCGGCTTCGGTGGTTTCGTGTTGTGGCGCATAGGCAATCTTGAATCCCTGCTTGGTTTTGCGTCCGGCGATCAAGGCTTGGGCAAAGTCTTTCAGTTTGGTATAGCTGCGAACCTTGCGCCCGGCCAGCTCGCCCTCATAATCCCCAAGCGGATCAAAAATGGCGACTTGGTCGGTCGGTTTGATAAACAGCTTTTTGGCTGCGGAGGTTTTCCCGCAGCCAGACATACCAACCACATAGACATGATGATTACTCAGCGCGTTGTTTTGGTTGATAGGTTGTAGTTTCACGCAGCCACCTCGGCATTATCGCGGTTGGTGGTTTCGCGCTCTTTGGCCTGCTGGGCAATGTCTTCGGCCTTGAGCTGTTTCACCTGCATGAAACTCGATAGCCCCAACATCCCGATGGCAAACACGGCCATGATTTCATCCATGTACTTGGCCAACCACGGCGGCGGGTTCGCACCGTATTTGACGATCAGCGGTGCGACTTTGGTGGCAACGGCTTCGCACTGCTCCGGGTCAAACTTGAAACGCGGGTGCAACATGGTTTTCATGGTCTGTTCAATAGTCATCAGGCCAACACAAACAATCCCGGCGGCGGCTTCGGTTTCGAGTGCCTGCTCTTTGGCTTCGGTTTGGCTTAATTCCGGATTAAAATCATCATCCAGACTAT
>NZ_LDOT01000072.1 GCF_001029445.1 Photobacterium aquae | reverse complement strand
CCCAGCCATGAAAACAACAGCGACCATTATGCCGATATGGTGAGCCGTTGGTCAGGGTACGACAAACACGAGATGGTCGATGTTCGCAACGATACCGTGGCCGCCAAGATCATCAAGGCAATGGCACGGATGGAAGTTGGCAAGAAATACGCCTTCAACGAAGTCATGGAAGGAGTTGCACTGGCATGACAACCAAAAAAGCTGTCACTACGGTAGCAATCAGCGTCACGGGCATCGTAATCGGTGCCTATACACTCAAATACTTGCGTAAAAAAGGATGGTTATGATTAATTTCAAGGAATCGAGCACCAAAACAGGCCTGATCTTGTTGGGCAGCGTTATCGCTGGCGTTTTTACTGGCAATAGCGAGCTGGTTACTGTGACCGTTGGCGAATCCGGTGCCCAAATTGGCGGAGCCATTCCGGCAGTGGCCGCCGCGATCATCGGCGTGTTTGACACGTTGCGCAAAGAAAAAGACTAGGGGACTTGTGTGGACATTTACCAAACCGTACTGGTTGCCGCCGCCACGGGCTTTTGCTCGGCGTTCGGCACCGGGATTGCCATGAAGACCGATATTGCATGGATTAAGAAGATTATCGAGTCGCACGAAAAACGGCTGGCTACCATAGAAAACAAGGGCGCATAACGCGCCCTTGGTGTTTTGAGTAGTATATCAGTTGGCTTTCCGTCGTTTCTCTCGCGCATTACGGTGTAACTTTTTCTGTTCTTTTGTGATGGTTTCCTGCCTAGGTTCTTTCAATCGACGGCCACCACGGAACGGAAGTGGCGTAACTACGTTCGAACGGGTCGGAATATAGTCTAATTCGTACATTCGTTTAAGGGCGTGGTATTCATCATTGCGTAAAACCCATGCGTCGAGCTCTTTGGGACTGAAAACGCGGTTCTCAGGAGTAATGATAATGCAGCGATCTTCGCAGATTCGGAAACCTTGCCACCGGGTATCATCGGGGAGATAGCCACGGGCACGAATAATCAGTAATTTTTCGGCCATAGGATTAACGTCAACTTCGCCGTTGAGCCAGCGTTGAACAGTAATTTCCCGGACATGAAACCAAGCAGCGGCTTGGCGGATTGATTCAAAATGCCGCCAGAACAGCGTGACGAATGACTCGTGCAGCATGATGCACCTCACAATTCTTATTATTTAATTTAAGTTTTTTCCGATTCCTCGCAACGGTAATAATCTACTTTTGCGATTAAAAAGGACTGACTACCAGAGACGAACAAAATGTCTGTCAATGACGAGCCAGATTTACAACAAATCCGAGTATTGAGAAAGTGACAGTCTTTGGTTATAACAGGATGTTTCCAAAGGGTTTTTTATGGATGTTTATGATGGTTTCAGGGCTGACTCAAATCCCGATTTCAAATGTTAAATTTAGACCACTTAGTGCGCATTATGTGGT
>NZ_LDOT01000071.1 GCF_001029445.1 Photobacterium aquae | reverse complement strand
CTGTTGTTTTCATGGCTGGGCGCAAACGTGTGCACGATGCTGTGAATGGTGTTGATCCCGCGTTTTTGGTAGCTGCGAAGGATCCTGGCACCTGCACGAAAGCCCCATTTGTCATCCTCGAAGATGGAAAAACGGCCATCACTGCCCACTTGGCCGCGCCAGTTGTTGCGGGTGCTGAACTCAATATTTAGTGGGTTGTTGTTGCGGATACCCCGCGGTTGTCCGGTTGT
>NZ_LDOT01000070.1 GCF_001029445.1 Photobacterium aquae | reverse complement strand
TGTCCGGTTGTCATATTGTCGGTCGTCCCTGTTAAGTCTTCCCAGTTCACCACCGCGCCCGGCTTATCGGTCACAATGGGTTTGCTGGGCTTGGTTGGTTTCTGATTGGGTTTGGGTTTCGTTGGTTTTGGCTTGCTGGCCTGTTGTGTCGGTGGCGACTTGCGCGTGAACCACCACGCCGCCGCACCATAGGCGGCGACCAAGGCTACGGCGGCGAATGTTCTCATGCGTAAATCCCCCGGTTAAATGGCGTTGCACTGTAACGCAGGTATAACCGCATCCCGCCGCAGTTGCGCACCGTGTTGGCATTGGCTTCGGACAGCTCGACAACCAAGCGCGTCCCGTCAAAGCTCACCATTTCCACCCCGTTATCCAGCGAACCGCTGCTGACATTGCCGCTTGCCTTGCCGTTAACGCCTTGCCAAAAATACAGGTTGTTCATGGTCAGGTGGTTGAATGCCCCCGCCGGGCAAGCCACATTGGCCGCGTTTTCCAGCTCGAACTCGAACTGGTTGCCTGCGGCCGTGGTATCCAAACACACCAAGCTAAGTGCTTCGGTAAAACGGGTATAGCCGTAGCCATCGCTGCTCATATCCACCGGGCCATCTTCTAACGGGTTGCCGTCTTTATCGGTTTCAATGACCTGCATCCCCAACAGCATGACGGTCGCCATGTCGCCCGGCTTGGATTCAGTCTCGAAACAAACAAGTTCCGGTGCATTGCTCGCGCCCGACACGCGGTAAACCTGCGACTCAAGGGTGATCATGTTGTAGCTGGTCGAAGGTGGTGTTTCGTAAATGCTTTCGGTGGTAGTCAGTGACGTTTCGCTGTAGAGCCGGCCTTGAACATCGCCCCGCTGAAACCCAACTGTCACCGTCACATCGGCATTGGCGGCAAACAGTGCCTTGGCCTTGAAGTAAGCGACACGGCGTGGCAGGTGCAACGCCTGATAAATCATCCCCTTGCAGTTGTTGGCCGATACCCAAATATCATTGGCGGCAAACGGGATTGCAGTGAAAAACGCTGGGAAGTGTAAATTGCGGTGGGCACTGAAACCTGCCGATTTGGCGGCATCGAGCGGTGGACCCTGCTCGAAGTTCCAGCCATCGGCAAAATGCCCCGCGTTCTGGTGCGGGTTGCCTTGAATCGCCCCCGGCTTGGGCTCTCCGGTAAATTTGGTGTGCTGCGCGCTGTTTGACGCATGATCCAAAAATGCCGGGTTGCGCACGTAGTTTTTGACGGGCATCCCCGACTCGCCCAACTGGCCGCCAAGGTCTGCCAATGCCTTGTCCATCAAATCGGCCAGAAACTCAATCTTGTTGCGGGCA
>NZ_LDOT01000069.1 GCF_001029445.1 Photobacterium aquae | reverse complement strand
GTGGGTGACAAGGTCGAGGTGACCGCGCAGGTGATCGACAAGGTCGGTAACCCATCACCGGAAGCCAGCGACAGTGCTTTGGTCGATACGGGCGCCGCACCGGCCCCGAGTGTTGAACTGTTAGGCGACAGCAACAATGACGGTATCTACAACAGTGCTGAACTGGGGGCTGACGGTACCGTTACTGCCAAAGTGACGTTGGCTTCGGGCACTGTCGAGGGCGATCGTATTATTATCACCGACACCAATGGCAACGTACTGGTTGACCGTGAGGTGACCACTGCTGACCTAACCAACGGTATTTTGGTCGAAGGTTCAGTGGTGGGCGATAAGGTTGAAGTGACTGCGCAGGTGATCGACAAGGT
>NZ_LDOT01000068.1 GCF_001029445.1 Photobacterium aquae | reverse complement strand
GCCAACTGGCTGCGGGCGGCAGTGTTCAACATGCCGTCAGCACCAAAGCCATAGCGGATAAAGTCGAGGCTGAACCAACCGTCATTTTGTTCTTTCTTGGATTGCGCCAAGTCGAAGGCGTTGTCGGTCTTGGTGACGTTGAGTTCTTCGTAGTTGTCACGCAGGACACGAACGCGGCCAATGGAATCGTCAAGGAAGTGAATGCGCTTGAGGTTGAGTGCCGGGCTACGCTCGGCAAAGTCGAATGGCGTGCGGCCTGTCGCCGAGGCAAACCAAGTCAGCTCATAAAGACGCGGCATGTAATAGCGCGTTGCCTGTGACGGCAGCACATGGGCACGGGCGCGAATGGTCGGCATCGCGGTGCCCGATGGTTTGGATTTCAGGGTGATATACACAAACCAAATTTCACCGCCCAAGGTAACAAGGTCGGTTTGGCGCACACCAATTTTGGTACGCAGCGTGGCATCACCAAACGAGATCACATAGCGACCCGGCTGGGCGTAGTTCTTGCGGTGGGCTTGCAGCTTGACCAGCGTTTCGCCCGACACGTTGAACTTGGCCGAACCGTTTAGCGATACTTCGACGCGCTCAATATCACTTGGATCGGTAATGTCAGTAACCAGCTCGATGCTGTGATAAGTGGGACCCGCAACAAGGCGAAGCGAGGCGCGCTGGCCCCAACCGACACCCTCTACCGGATCAAGTTCTTTCGGACGCGGCGCGAACGGGGTTTGAATCAGTTCCATGTCGCCCCCTTACCCGATTGCGTCTTCAACGGCATCAACGTTGTTCGATGCCCAGACCACAGCACCCGCAACCAGCAAGGCAATGACGCCCGTGATCACATAGCCTTTCGTTTTTGCACTCATAGTGTTTGCTCTCTGTTGGTTTACTAAAAGACCCCAACAGCAAACCAAGGGATTTGGTTACAAGGCAAACGAAAAAAAGCCCGCTAAACCTATAGGCTACGATAATTCAAAAAATGTGACTAAATGCAATTAATTGAAAAAGTAGAAAACATAAATACGACACTATCGATATATAATGCGTTACTTACATATTCATTAGGAATTAAATTTTGAAAAAAACATTAGTATCTTTACTTGCTCTATCATCGGCTGTTTTAGTAACAGGCTGTTCAACAATAAACTATGGGACAGACGTAAAAGTAGATTACTTTTCAGAGCCAGCAATTGATGATGTTGTAAGTGTCTATGTTGGCGACTACATGCTAAACCAAGGGCAAGCAACAACGATGGAATATTTGACTGTTGCGAATAACATTGATGGTATCGGATATGATGTTCCAAGGGGATCATATGCGCGAGTTGGTGAGTACCAAGGTAATTCATATTTTTCGCCTATATCAACCAATGGCGCTCGTGTAAGTTTTTCTCCTCTAATGGATCCTCCAATCGCGATTCATATTAATAACGAAAAGAAAGTTTGCATTACAACGCCTACATATCAGGTTGCCTCTTGTTATGATGGCAAGTTTAAAGTTGAAAATCGTACTGTTACCGATAGTCAATCATTTCAACAAACCTTGATTTATAATGGTTCTGTTGGTAAAAAAATTAACATTTCGTATCGTGAATTCTCTAACGGAACAGCTCGTGGGGCTTTTACCAATGATGTCGAATATGACATGAGCAAATCTAACTTAATAAATTATAAAGGGGCAAAAATTGAAGTAATCGATTACGATAATACTTCAATAAAATTTAAGGTCATGAAACATTTCAAAAATAATACAACTATCAATCTATAATATATATGGCCCGCAATAATGACGGGCCTAAATAAAATTAATTACTACCATCTAATTATCCCTTCAGACCACTCCTTCCCATCTTGCAATATGTACTCAAGTTTTTTCAATTTGGTGATAGCCTCAGCTGAGATCCCCGTCTTTTTCTGTAGGTAACGGGCACTGTCATCAGCCTTTTGCATCATTACACAAGCAAATTGGCAGTTATCAATGATGGTTTTCGATACCTCCTGCCCACGCTGAAACATGTTGATGCAGTGCAAACCGAACTTGCGCCCTAGCCTCAATATTTTACCGTGATACCCGGTGGCCTTTCCGGCTGTACTGGTATGCTCGGCCACTTCCTCACATACCACTTTTAGCGGTTTGGGGTGTTTGCCGTTACCGCATCCCCAAACGACCATACAGAATTTATCGAAATCGGATTCGGTGGTTTCGTGTTGTGGCGCATAGGCAATCTTGAATCCCTGTTTGGTTTTGCGCCCGGCGATCAAGGCTTGGGCAAAGTCTTTCAGTTTGGCATAGCTGCGAACCTTGCGCCCGGCCAGCTCGCCCTCATAATCCCCAAGCGGATCAAAAATGGCGACTTGGTCGGTCGGTTTGATAAACAGCTTTTTGGCTGCGGAAGTTTTCCCGCAGCCAGACATACCAACCACATAGACATGATGATTACTCAGCGCATTGTTTTGGTTGATAGGTTGTAGTTTCACGCGGCCACCTCGGCATTATCGAGATTGGTGGTTTCGCGCTCTTTGGCCTGCTGGGCAATATCTTCGGCCTTGAGCTGTTTCACCTGCATGAAACTTGATAGCCCCAACATCCCGATGGCGAACACGGCCATGATTTCATCCATGTACTTGGCCAACCACGGCGGCGGGTTCGCTCCGTATTTGACGATCAGCGGTGCGACTTTGGTGGCAACAGCTTCGCACTGCTCCGGGTCAAACTTGAAACGCGGGTGCAGCATGGTTTTCATGGTCTGTTCAATAGTCATCAGGCCAACACAAACAATCCCGGCGGCGGCTTCGGTTTCAAGTGCCTGCTCTTTGGCTTCGGTTTGGCTTAATTCCGGGTCAAAATCATCATCCAGACTATTGATGAATGCCCGTTCGTCCTGCTCGTTATGGTTTTCGACCATATCTACAGGTGGGGTTTCGGTTTGAATTTCGCCTTGTTGTTCGGTATTCATTCGCTTTCCTTGTCTATAGGTTTAAATTCGGGTGACGACACCGCCAGTTAGTGCCCCAAGTACCAGCCCGCCAAGCACAAACCGCCAAAATCCGGCTGGTTTTTCGCCTTCCGGCTCGGTTTGCTGTGGTTTCGGGTTCGCTTGGGGCTCTTGTTGTGACGCCGTCACAGTTTCGTTTTTGGTTTCTGGCTCGGTGATTGGCTCCGGTACTGATACGGTTATCACCTCTTTTTCTTCAGGTTGCTCGGCTTGGTGCAAGGCTTCCACGCTGGGGTAATGGATATTGAATTTGTCCTGCCAGTATTTGCCCGTCTGCTGATTGGTGCCGCAATCGTCGCAGATGGAATATAGAAACTTGGCGCGCTTGCCCCTTGCCCGGTGAATGGTGCGGATTGCTCCGCACTCACAACGGTTGATACCTTCGACCTTGTTGGTCGAGGTGCGAACCGGCATTACTTCCATGCTTACCCCCTTTGCTCCAATTCAGATAATTTGCGGTTTACCCCTTCCATCCAAACCAGCATCAGGCGAATAGGTGCCATCACTTTGGAGGCAAACGGGTTTTTCGATGC
>NZ_LDOT01000067.1 GCF_001029445.1 Photobacterium aquae | reverse complement strand
AGCTGCTCCACCCCGCGTCCGTATTGTGTCACCGTTAAAGCACCGTGAGAGCTATTTTACCTGTTGCCGGAGCAACAAATAAGAATTTGGAGCGACACACGAGGTTCGAACTCGTGACCTCAACCTTGGCAAGGTTGCGCTCTACCAACTGAGCTAGTGTCGCATTGGTTGCGGGGGCCGGATTTGAACCAACGACCTTCGGGTTATGAGCCCGACGAGCTACCAAGCTGCTCCACCCCGCGTCCGTATTGTGTCACCGTTAAAGCACCGTGAGAGCTATTTTACCTGTTGCCGAAGCAAC
>NZ_LDOT01000066.1 GCF_001029445.1 Photobacterium aquae | reverse complement strand
AACGCCAACGCCAACGCCAATTCGCCAAGGTGCGATCGACGGGGCCAGCGGTTGTGGGCTGGGCAAGGCCTTGAGCTTGGTGGAGCAGCGTTATTTGCTGCTAGGACGAGATGACGGTCTGAGCCTGTTGGCATTGCTGCCTGCCCAGCGTCTGCGAGCCAAAGGGCAGCTAAGGCTAGCCAAGAGCGAAGGGCTGAAACCTCAGCCATTGCTGATTCCGCATTCCATTCCTGTTGAAGCAAGTATGATAGACTGTGCCGAACAGCATGCATTGTTGTTGAAGCAGCTAGGCATACAGCTTAAAGCGAAAGGGCGTAGCCATTTGGTGATCCTCTCTGTATGTATGCCATTGCGTCAGCAAAACTTGCAGCAGTTGATCCCGGCCTTGCTGGAATACTTGGCGAGTGTTGCCGAGGATGCCGAGGCGCAGGGATGGGATCGTTTGCTAGAGTGGCTTGCCGGCCAAATTACGGTTGAGCTTCCCGCTTACAGCCTTTCCCAAGCGATCCAGTTGGTGACAGAACTGGAGCAGCTATGGGGCCATGAACTTGAACATTACAATACACAACTGCTGCGCCCAGTCGATGTGCGTGCGGCAATAGAAGCATTTGACTATGACTAAGCCTTTACCGACGGCCATTTTTCTTATGGGCCCGACAGCCTCGGGCAAAACCGATTTGGCAATCCGCTTGCGCCAACAATTGCCTGTGGAGTTGATAAGTGTCGATTCCGCCCTTATCTACAAAGGTATGGACATTGGAACGGCAAAGCCAGACGCCGACGAACTGGCTCAGGCTCCCCATCGTCTTATCGATATTCGTGATCCAGCGCAAAGTTATTCAGCTGCGGACTTTCGTGCTGATGCACTGAAAGAAATGGCTGATATAGTGGCAGCAGGGCGTATTCCTTTGCTAGTCGGTGGTACGATGTTGTACTACAAGGCATTGTTGGAAGGTTTGTCGCCATTGCCTCCGGCGGATCCGGCGATCCGCGCCCAGATAGAGCAAGAGGCAGCGGAGAAGGGCTGGCAGGTGCTGCATGAGGAATTGGTAAGGGTTGACCCTGTTTCCGGGGCTCGAATCCATCCTAATGACCCTCAGCGATTGTCACGGGCATTGGAAGTTTTTCGTATTTCGGGTAAAACTTTAACTGAGCTTACGAAAACTCAGGGTGAATCGTTGCCTTATAAGGTTCATCAGTTTGCAATAACTCCCAAGGATAGGGCTGTCTTGCATCAGCGGATCGAGCAGCGTTTTGACAAGATGATCAAAGCTGGTTTTGAACAGGAAGTTCGCGCTTTGTATGAACGAGGGGATCTGTACCCAGATTTACCGTCAATACGTTGTGTAGGGTACCGCCAGATGTGGGAATATTTGGACGGGCAGTGTAGCTTGGATGATGCGGTTTTCCGTGGTATCTGTGCCACCCGTCAATTGGCTAAGCGTCAGATCACATGGCTCAGAAGCTGGAAGGATCTGACGTGGTTAGACAGTAGTGATGTCGATGCATCGTTACAAACCATCACAAACTCAGTTAGATGTGATATTTGATTAGCGTGTATACTCACTACTGTTTTGCGTATTTAATTTTGATTCGTTGCTAACTACAACTACAAACAAATAAGGAAAAGAAAAAATGGCTAAGGGGCAATCTCTGCAAGACCCGTTTTTGAACGCTTTGCGTCGCGAAAGAATCCCTGTTTCAATCTACCTTGTTAACGGTATCAAGCTGCAAGGCCAGATTGAATCTTTTGATCAGTTTGTGATCCTGCTGAAAAATACTGTAAACCAAATGGTTTATAAGCACGCGATTTCTACCGTAGTACCCGCGCGTCCTGTAAATCACCACCATGCCGGTGATCGCCCAGCCTCTGCTGATCGTTCTCAGGAAAAAACCGAAGAATAATATTCTTCGTTAAGGAGTTGATTGCTTGTTTGACCGTTATGAATCCGGTGAGCAGGCAATTCTTGTTCATATCAACTTCACGCAAGAAGGGGAATGGGAAGATCTCAGCGAGTTTGAAATGCTGGTCTCCTCGGCGGGAGTCAATACGCTACGTGTTGTGACAGGTAGTCGTAAAACTCCCCACCCTAAGTATTACGTGGGAGAAGGTAAAGCACAGGAAATTGCCGAAGCAGTTCGGGCATTAGATGCCGAAATTGTCATATTCAACCACTCTCTTTCTCCAGCGCAAGAGCGCAACTTGGAGCAAATCTGTAAGTGCAGGGTGTTAGACCGTACAGGCCTGATCCTTGATATCTTTGCCCAGCGAGCACGAACCCATGAAGGTAAGTTGCAAGTTGAGTTGGCACAGCTACGTCATATCTCGACCCGCCTGATCCGAGGCTGGACCCACCTTGAACGCCAGAAAGGCGGGATAGGCTTGCGTGGTCCGGGTGAGACCCAGTTGGAAACCGACCGTCGTTTGCTGCGCGAGCGGATTAAAACCATTTTGCGTCGATTGGAAAAAGTAGCCAAGCAGCGGGAGCAAGGTCGCCGGGCGCGCAACCGAGCAGAAATCCCGACCATTTCCTTGGTGGGCTACACCAATGCCGGTAAGTCTACTTTGTTCAACCGGGTGACAGAGGCCGGGGTGTATGCGGCCGACCAGCTGTTTGCGACCTTGGATCCGACGCTTCGTAAAATCGACGTGGCGGATGTAGGTACAGCGATTCTTGCTGACACCGTTGGTTTTATTCGCCATTTGCCTCATGATTTGGTGGCGGCGTTTAAGGCAACATTGAAAGAGACTCAAGAAGCCACCTTGTTGTTGCATGTGGTTGATGCTAGCGATGAGCGTTTTCGCGAAAACATCGAAGCGGTAGATGCTGTCCTCGAAGAAATCGAGGCCAACGAAGTACCGTCCTTGCTTGTCATGAATAAGATTGACAACTTGGAAGGGGCTGAGCCTCGTATCGAGCGTGATGGTGATGGTATCCCGCGTCGGGTATGGGTTTCAGCAATGGAAGGGCAGGGTATTGACCTGCTGTTCGAAGCACTGACGGAGCGGTTATCCGGAACGATGGTTAGGCATACTCTGTGTCTGCCGCCTCAGTTCATCGGCCGCTATCGCAGTAAGTTCTATCAGTTGGGCTGTATTTTGCATGAAGAATATGACCCTGACGGCAGCCTCAAAATTGATATCCGATTACCGCTGACAGAGTGGGCTCGGTTACAAAAAAGAGAAAGTACATCGCTTGATGACTTTATCGTTGCTTAATGGACTGCTAGAGTAATAAAAAAAACTGTCGTCATATCATATTGATGGAGTTCTATAATGGCGTGGAATGAGCCTGGTAACAACGGCGGCCGTGATAATGACCCTTGGGGGAATAATAATCGCGGTGGTCGTGATCAAGGTCCGCCGGATCTCGATGAGGTTTTCTCTAAACTGAGTCGCAAATTCGGTGGCGTTTTTGGGAATAAAAAAGGACCTTCAACGGGTGGCAGTGCCGCCGGTGTGGGGGTAGTGGTAGTATTGGCTGCCGCGGTATGGGGGTTTTCGGGCTTCTATACTATCGGTGAAGCTGAGAAGGGTGTCGTGCTGCGTTTTGGTGAGGCGCTGAAGGAGGAGGTTGGTCCGGGTCTTAACTGGAAGCCTACTTTTATTGACGAAGTGATCCCTGTCAACGTGCAGGCAATTCGTTCGCTGCGTAGTTCAGGTTTGATGCTGACCAAAGACGAGAACGTGCTGCAGGTTGAGATGGATGTGCAGTATCGCGTTGCTCAGCCGCAGAAGTATCTGTTCAGCGTGACCAATGCTGATGACAGCCTGCGTCAGGCCACAGACTCGGCGTTACGTGCGGTGATTGGCGACTCCACCATGGATCAGGCTCTGACAACGGGCCGTCAGGTGATCCGTGCCAATACCCAAAAAGCAATTGACGATATCATCCAGAAATACGATATGGGTCTGCAGGTTGTTGACGTCAACTTCCAGTCTGCCCGTCCGCCGGAAGCGGTGAAGGATGCATTCGATGACGCTATCGCCGCGCGAGAGGATGAAGAACGTTTCGTCCGTGAGGCAGAGGCATACAGCAATGATGTTCTACCGAAGGCAACCGGTCGTGCAGAGCGTATCAAGCGTGAGGCAGAAGGTTACTCTGAGCGCGTAGTCAACGGTGCGCTGGGTGAGGTCGCCCAGTTCGAAAAGCTATTGCCTGAGTATTTGGCCGCGAAGGAAGTGACGCGCGATCGTCTCTACCTTGAAACGATGGAACGCGTCTATTCCAATACCAGCAAGGTAATGGTGGACTCCAACTCAAGCGGTAATTTGTTGTACCTTCCTTTGGATAAGCTGGTTAAGCCGACAGAGCAAGGTAAACCACAAAGTGGCACAACTACCGACTACGGCATCGAGCTGGAAAAAGTAGAGACGGCGCCAGTAACAACGGCACCGCGTGCTAATACCGGTCGTCAGGGGAGATATTAATTATGCGTAAGTTAATTATCCCGGTCATTGTGATTGTGATCGCGACATTGCTGATGTCGATGTTCGTGGTGCAAGAAGGCGAGCGTGGGATTGTGGTGCGTTTCGGACGTATTCTGAAAGATGATCCGAAGGTTGATTCAAATACTGTGCAGAACTCGACGGCTGAGATGGAGAATGCGCGGATCTACGAGCCGGGCCTGCATTTCAAAATGCCGGTATTTGACCGTGTACGCATGTTGGATGCACGTATCCAGACTATGGATGATCAGGCCGACCGTTTTGTAACGTCAGAGAAAAAAGACGTAATCATCGATACTTACGTAAAGTGGCGTATCGAAGACTTTGGTCGTTACTACCTGACCACGGGCGGCGGCGATGTGTCGACGGCACAGGCTTTGCTTAAGCGTAAGGTTGTTGACAGCTTGCGTTCTGAAATCGGTTCGCGTGAAATCAAGCAGATTGTTTCTGGGCCGGAACGCGGCACACCGGCGGCAACTGTCGTGAGTGATGACGATGTGGCACCTGCGACAGATATCGTGGCTGAAGTGGCACCGAGCAAGGAAGTGGAAGGCCAGCGTGATCAGATCATGGAAAACGTGCTGAAGGATATTCAGGTCAGTGCGATGAAGGATCTGGGCGTGCGTGTGGTTGACTTCCGTATGAAGAAAATCAACCTGCCAGATGAGATCAGTGAATCGATCTACCGCCGTATGCGTGCAGAGCGTGAGTCGGTAGCTCGTAAGCACCGTTCACAAGGGCGCGAGAAGGCCGAAGTGATTCGCGCCAAGTCCGACTTGGAAGTTGCGAAGATCCTAGCTGATGCTGACCGTGAAGCTCGAGTTTTACGTGGTACGGCGGATGCGAAGACGGCTGAGATTTACTCGTCAGCTTTTGGTAAGGATCCTGAGTTTTATAACTTCTTGCGTTCACTCAAGGCTTACGAAAATAGCTTCAACTCGAAGAACGATATTCTGGTTGTTGACCCGAATACCGAATTCTTCAAGTACATGAAAGAGTCGAATGCTATAGGTACCGCTAACTAAGCAGTATCGGCAAAGCATCAAAGGCAAGACGAGAGTCTTGCCTTTTTTTTGCCTGTTGCTCTCGACTGCATAGGGCGTGGAAGCGGAGTATCGCGAACGGTTTTGGGTATAATGGCGGTACAACAACGGAGGCTCGGAATGAGTAATACAATTTGGCTGGCCTTGGGGCTGGTGTTGGTATTTGAAGGGCTCGGACCATTGCTGGCACCGCGAGGATGGCGTGAGATGGTGAGCCAATTGAGTCAGCAGGATGACAACACCTTACGCCGTATTGGAGGCTGCTTGGTGGTGGCCGGCAGTGTTATCGCCTATATGATGTACACTAGTATGTAAATGCCTCTAGCACAGTTGCGTGACATCGGTGTTGATGGCGTATTGGCTATGGTCAAAAAATGACTGCAACGTGACGTTTAAGGTGCTAGAATCCTTTTTTAACTACAGATAGACGAAGAAAGATGGCAAATAATGTAGTCGTTCTTGGCACCCAATGGGGTGACGAAGGTAAGGGAAAGATCGTTGATCTTTTGACTGAAGATGCAAAGTATGTAGTACGCTACCAAGGTGGCCATAACGCTGGACACACTCTTGTAATTGACGGTGAAAAGACAGTCCTTCACCTGATCCCATCAGGTATCTTGCGTGACAACGTTAAATGCATCATCGGTAACGGTGTTGTACTTTCTCCTGACGCACTGATGAAGGAAATGGGCCCGCTAGAAGAACGTGGTATTCCTGTTCGCGAGCGTCTATTCCTGTCAGAAGCATGTCCGCTAATTCTTCCATACCACGTTGCGCTTGATCAGGCTCGTGAAATTGCTCGCGGTAAGAAAGCGATCGGTACAACAGGTCGTGGTATCGGTCCTGCGTACGAAGACAAAGTTGCTCGTCGCGGTCTGCGCGTTGGCGATCTATTCGATAAAGCTGCATTTGCTGAAAAGCTAAAAGAAGTGATGGCTTACCATAACTTCCAGCTAGAGCATTACTACAATGCAGAGCCTGTAAGCTACGAAGAAGTACTTGAAAACATCATGGCTCAGGCTGATATCCTGACCGCGATGGTTATTGATGTGACCAAAGAGCTTGATGATGCGCGTCTGCGTGGCGACAAGATCATGTTCGAAGGCGCGCAGGGTACACTGCTTGATATCGACCACGGTACTTACCCTTACGTAACGTCTTCTAACACGACTGCTGGTGGTGTTGCTGCCGGTTCTGGTTTTGGTCCTCGTCACCTAGGTTACATTCTGGGTATTGCGAAGGCTTACTGTACTCGCGTTGGTGCAGGTCCTTTCCCAACAGAGCTATACGACGGTCTAGACAAGCAAGATCCTGTCGGTAAGCACCTAGGTACAGTTGGCCACGAGTTTGGTGCGACAACGGGTCGTCTACGTCGTACAGGTTGGTTTGATGCTGTAGCTATGCGCCGTGCCGTACAAATCAACTCTATCTCAGGTTTCTGCCTGACTAAACTTGATGTACTTGATGGCTTGAAAGAGCTGAAAATCTGTACTGGCTACAAAACGCAATCTGGCGAGCTTCTAGAAGTATCACCAATGGCGGCAGATGCTTACGAGAACCTAGAGCTGATTTACGAAACAATGCCTGGTTGGTCTGAGAACACCGTTGGTGTGAAATCTCTAGACGAGCTTCCACAAGCGGCGTTGAACTACATCGCACGTATTGAAGAGCTAACGGGTGTGCCAATTGATATTATCTCTACTGGCCCAGACCGTAACGAGACAATCATCAAAGTTCACCCATACGGTAACTAATCCACTCGCGTCTAACGCCAGTGTTGATGAATAGAAACCAGCCTTCGGGCTGGTTTTTTTGTTTTTATTTCAAAATATTACAAGTGTCATAATCATAATGAATTTTCACTAAAGTCTATTTAGAATCGGCCGATACCCTGTTAATCCTTGACGTTGGAGCCCCATCATGAGCCTTCGAGCCTTGCTGATCACGACATTGCTGGTAGTGACCCCCGCTATGGCCTCTGAGGCTATCGGCGATGCGGTGCCTGTGTATACTGAAAACCAGCTGATCCGAATGTTTGACACCAATAGCCATCTTGAGCGTGTTAGAGCCGATGACTGCCAGTTGGTGCAGGACATTGAAGCGCGGGCGGTTAGGGTCGAGTCACCGGCCTACCAATACCTCTATGGCGATATGCTGGCATGGGGGGTATGCGTCAAGCGTGATGCCGAGCTTGGGATTCACTACATGCAAGAGGCGGCACAGCAAGGGTTACCGGCTGCGCTGGAGCAGCTGGGGCGTTACTATGCCCGAGGGATCCTTGTGCAGCAGGATAGCGAACGAGCGATTCCTTATTTGCGCGAAGCGGCATCGATGGGCAATGTTAATGCCCGGATTTTGTTAGCCGAGTTGTTGTTGAGAGATTACGGCAGCCCGTTGGATTTCGAGGATGCCTATCGCTGGCTATACCATACCGTGTCGGCGAGCAAGGTGACCCACAATAAAATTACCCAGTTGCGGCTGGGGCTAGAAAACCGGATGCCGGCCAATGTGATCGCCCGGGCCAAACGGCGTGATTCTTATTGGTGATAGAAAAAGACATAAAAAAAGAGAAGCCAAAGGCTTCTCTTTTTTGTTATGGCGAATGCGACAAATAATCACAGCACTTTATGGGGGCCAAAACACTCATAGTGTAGCCTGTCTTCGGCTATTCCCAGTGCCAGCAGTTGTTTGGCGATCGACTGCATGAAGCCGACCGGGCCGCAGAAATAATAGTGCATGTCTGGCTCGCTGAGCATCTCGGCGACCGCGTTCAAATCCATCATCCCTTCGAACTGGAAGTCACGGTCAGGTTGGTCGCAGTCTCTTGGCTGGCGATACCAAGTATGGGACGAAATGTGAGGGTGGTGCTCAGCAAGATCGGCAACATACTCGCGGAAAGCATGGTGGCTACCGTTTTCGGCTGCATGTAGCCAGCGGACAGGGGCTTGGTGTTCTGTCAGGCTTTCAAGCATTGACAGGGTTGGAGTCAGGCCGACCCCGGCGGAGATCAGGGCGACGGGAGCTGACGGGGCGAGGTCGAGGAAAAAGTCGCCGGCAGGCGGCACAACATTGATGGTATCGCCGATCTGTACCTGCTGGTGGAGGTAGCCGGAGACAAGCCCACCCTCTTCGCGCTTGACGGAAATCCGGTACTGATCGGCTTGCGGCGCTGAAGATAAGCTGTATTGGCGAATTTCCTGGTTGTCGAATTCCTCCGGATGAAGGTAAACCCCCAGATACTGGCCGGGCCGGAATGGGGCGACGCTGCCACCGTCAACAGGCTTGAGGGTGAAGCTGGTGATGACTTCGCTTTCGGCTTTCTTGTCGGTGATAACAAATTCGCGAAGCCCCTGCCAGCCGCCCTGCTTGGCAGCGTTGTCGCTGTAAATCTCGGCTTCGCGTTTGATGAAGATATTTGCCAGCAGGCCGTAGGCTTCGCCCCATGCGTCGAGGACTTCTTGTCCTGGCGCGAGCAGTTCATCGATAGTGGCGAGCAGGTGCCCGCCGACAATCGCATACTGCTCGGCGGTGATCATAAAGCTGGTGTGTTTGTGGGCGATTTTCTCGACGGCTGGCAGCAGGGCGGCGAGGTTGTCGATGTGGGTGGCATAGGCGCAAATGGCGTTGAACAGGGCTTCGCGCTGGTCGCCGTTGCGCTGGTTGCTCATGTTGAAAATATCTTTGAGCTCGGGATTGTGGTGGAACATTCGTTCGTAAAAATGCGCAGTCAGGGCTGGACCTGTCTGGGCGACAGCGGGTGTGGTGGCTTTGATTATCTCGATTGTTTGTGGGCTGAGCATGACTTTACCTATTATTAGTTGTATTTGTAATGCATGTTATAACTTGTATCTTATCTGTATCTTTTAGTCAATATCCAGATTAAAATGCCAGCAGGAGGAGTTATTGTGCAGCTGACAAGTTTTACCGATTACGGCCTGCGTGCCCTGATTTACCTTGCGACCCTACCACAAGGGGAGCTGGCGAGTATCACCAAGGTGACTGAAGTGTACGGGGTGTCCCGCAACCATATGGTGAAGATTATCAATAAGCTAGGCCAGCTGGGGTATGTCGAGACGGTACGAGGCAAAAATGGCGGGATCCGTTTGGGTAAGCCTGCCGACCAGATAGTGATCGGAGATGTTGTTCGGGCAATAGAGCCGTTGCAAATTGTGAATTGCAGCGAAGAGTTTTGCCACATTACCCCTGCTTGCCGCTTGAAAGGGGTCCTGTTTAGTGCTCGGCAGGCGTTTCTTGCCGAGCTGGATGACCATACCCTTGCGGATATGATAGACAACAACCCGCCGCTGCGAGTGCTGTTGGAGCAGCCAGTGGCCGACTAACCCGCCGATAACTTCAAACCTCCCAGGGGAGCCGAAAATTTCGATCTGGCTCCCGTCTGTTCACCTAGGGCGCGGATATACTTGAAGCATATCCTCGCCAACTTGGATCTAATTATGTCAAAAGGTACTACCGAAATACCGGTCGATCCTTTTCGCGATCGCGAAGCATCAAACTACGAAAACCCGGTTCCTAGCCGAGAAATGCTGCTGGAAGTGATCCGCGGGTTTGATACACCGGTTAGCCGGGATCAGCTATTTGAAATGCTGAACCTGGAAGGGGACGACCAATATGAAGGCCTGCGCCGCCGCCTGAGGGCGATGGAACGCGATGGCCAGCTAATTTTTACCCGTCGTCAGTGCTATGCGTTGCCAGAGCGGTTGGATTTGATCAAGGGCCATGTGATTGGCCACCGTGACGGTTTTGGTTTCTTGCGTCCTGAGGGCAGCCACGCCAAGGAAGATGACCTGCTGTTGCCGCACCACCAGATGCGCGGTGTAATCCACGGTGATTATATTCTTGCTCAGGTTGCTGGTACGGATAAACGTGGCCGCCGCGAAGGCCGCGTGGTTCGCGT
The DNA here is from genome assembly GCF_001029445.1 of Photobacterium aquae. Classification (GTDB taxonomy): domain Bacteria; phylum Pseudomonadota; class Gammaproteobacteria; order Enterobacterales; family Vibrionaceae; genus Photobacterium; species Photobacterium aquae. The sequence continues at coordinate 33,769 of NZ_LDOT01000066.1, read as the reverse complement.
ATTGAAACATTACGAAGGCCAGATTGTCGGTCGCTATTTCATCGAAGATGGCATGGGCTATGTGGTGCCGGATGATTCCCGTATCGCGCAGGATATTGTGATCCCGCAGGACCAGCGTCAGGGTGCTCGGATGGGGAACGTGGTGGTAGTGGAAATTACCCAGCGTGCGACCCGCCAGTACAACGCGATCGGCAAGATTGTCGAGGTTCTGGGCGAGAACATGGCGCCGGGGATGGAAATCGAGATCGCCCTGCGAACCCACGATATTCCTCACGAGTGGCCTACTGAGGTCGACAAGCAAATTCAAGGTCTTGGCGAAGAGGTTCCGGAAGAAGCCAAGCAAGGCCGGGTTGATCTGCGCAATCTGCCGTTGGTGACTATCGATGGCGAGGATGCCCGTGACTTTGATGACGCCGTTTACTGTGAGCGCAAGAAGTCGGGTGGCTGGCGTTTGTGGGTCGCGATTGCCGACGTCAGTTACTACGTGCGTCCGGGGACGGCGTTAGATAACGAAGCGGTGAAGCGCGGTAACTCCGTGTACTTCCCGTCTCAGGTTATCCCGATGCTGCCGGAAGTGCTGTCCAACGGTTTGTGTTCTCTGAACCCGCAGGTAGATCGTCTGTGTATGGTGTGTGAGATGACCATTTCAGATGCGGGTAAGCTGTCGGGTTACAAGCACTATGAAGCGGTGATGAATTCCCATGCCCGCCTGACCTACACCAAAGTTAGCAAGATGCTTGAAGGTGACGAGGAACTGCGCGAGCGCTATGCGCCGCTGGTGCCGCACCTTGAAGAGCTGTACAGCATGTACAAGGTACTCAAGCAGTCTCGTGAAGAGCGTGGTGCGATTGAGTTTGAAACGGTGGAAACCCAGTTCATTTTCAATGCCGATCGTAAGATTGACCGTATTGTGCCGGCTGAGCGTAACGATGCGCACAAGATTATCGAAGAATGTATGATCTTGGCCAATATCGCCTCTGCGCGTTTTGTGGAAAAAGCCAAAGAGCCGGCTCTGTACCGTGTTCACGATACTCCGGGTGAAGAGCGTCTAACCGGTTTCCGTGATTTCTTGGGTGAGTTGAGCCTGCAGTTGTCGGGAGGCCTTGAGCCGTCACCGAAAGACTATGCCGCATTGGCCAACTTGATCCAGAATCGTCCGGACAAAGAGCTGATCCAGACCATGTTGCTGCGCTCGATGAAGCAGGCCGTGTACCAGGCGGATAATATTGGCCACTTTGGTTTGGCGCTAAGCCAGTACGCGCACTTTACGTCACCGATCCGCCGTTACCCGGATTTGACCCTACACCGAGCAATCAAATATCTGGTTGCCAAGGAAAACGGGACAAACAAGGATCGCTGGACACCGACCGGTGGCTACCATTACTCGTTTGACGACATGGATACGCTGGGCGAGCAGTGCTCGATGACCGAGCGCCGTGCCGATGATGCGACCCGTGATGTGGCCGATTGGCTCAAGTGTGAGTACATGCAGGATCACGTCGGCGACGTGTTTGACGGTGTGATTGCCAATGTGACGGGCTTTGGTTTCTTCGTTCGCCTAAACGAGCTGAATATCGATGGGCTTGTCCATATCTCGAACCTGGCCAATGATTACTATCAGTATGATCCGATCGGCCAGCGCTTGATTGGCGACGCATCGGGTCAGGTTTACCGTCTTGGTGATACGGTGACGGTAAAGGTTGCCTCTATCAACCTGAATGACCGCCAGATTGACTTCGATATCGTTGGCAGCAACCGCAAGCCGAGCCGTGCTGGCAAGACTGGCCGCGACCGCGAGAAGCGTGAGAAGAAGCAGCGGATGCGCAAGGCCGAGGGTCTGCAGCGTCAGAGCCTGAAGGTTTACCGTGTCGAAGGCGGTGAAGCACAGGATGAAGACAACGCCAAGAGCAAGAAAACCCGTCGTTCGGTACGCCAGAAACTCAAGACCGGGGCTATCCCTGCGATAGAGGGCGACAAGGCTCCACACGGTAAGGGCCGCAAAGGCAAGCCGGATGTCGCTGGCGCCGATCCGGCGAAAAAGAAAAAATCGACCAAGTCACGTAAGAAAAAAGCGCGTCCTGGCAAGAAAGAACGTGCAGCAAAGAAGAACTAATCCATGAGTAATGACATGATTTTCGGTATTCATGCCGTACAGGCCGTATTGGCATCAGATCCATCGCGTTTCATTGAGGTGTTTGTCCTCAAGGGGCGTGAGGATGACCGCTTGCTACCTGTGCTCAATGAGCTTCAGGCGCTGGGTATTACGATTCAGCAAGCTGGCCGTAAGGCACTTGATGACAAGGCGAAAGGGGCCTCGCACCAAGGGATTATTGCCCGCGTTCGTCCTGGTAAACAGTACAACGAGAATGATCTTGACGACATTCTTGCCGGCAAGGACAGCCCATTGCTGTTGGTGCTGGACGGTGTGACCGATCCGCACAACCTTGGCGCATGTCTGCGAAATGCCGATGCGGCGGGTGCTGTGGCAGTGATTGTACCTAAAGATCGTTCGGCGCAGCTCAATGCGACAGCGAGCAAGGTGGCATGTGGTGCCGCAGAAGTGGTGCCGTTGGTGCGTGTGACTAACCTGGCCCGTACCTTGCGCCATTTGCAGGAGCAAGGCGTGTGGGTTGTCGGTACGGCAGGCGAGGCGACTCATGATATCTACCAGAGCAAGCTAACCGGCCCGCTGGCGATTGTAATGGGGGCTGAGGGTGAGGGCATGCGCCGCCTGACGCGTGAAACCTGTGACGATCTGATTAAGATCCCGATGTCTGGTTCTGTATCGAGCCTGAACGTTTCCGTTGCGACGGGGATCTGCCTGTTCGAGGCTGTTCGCCAGCGTCAGTAATCAACCTCTCGGCCAGAGTGCTGGTCGAGAATATGAGCGACAACAACCGGTGCGGCACGTAGGTGCGGCACCGGTTTTTTTGTATCTGTCGGTCATGTGTTGCGTGCGGGGCTGTACGGAGGGCGAGGGTGAGTTCAACGCTCTGCAGACGTCTATCTGTCTGAATAGCCGTTGTGTTTTATTTGCTGAGATATCTTCTGCCAGCGAAGAAAATTCGCTTGCTTAAATTGTCCATTCTCTATACTATTCTGCCTCCAAATTCTCGGTTATTTATCTTAGTTCCTTGCTTCTCCTGGATGACCGAGCCAAATAGAGAAGCTGAATAATCCGTAAGGAGCAACCCATGCGTCATTACGAAATCGTATTCATGGTGCACCCAGATCAAAGCGAGCAAGTTGCTGGCATGATCGAGCGCTACACTGGTGCAATCAAAGATTCTGGTGGTCAGATTCACCGTCTAGAAGATTGGGGCCGTCGTCAAATGGCTTACCCAATCAACAAGCTGCACAAAGCACACTACGTTCTAATGAACGTTGAAGCTGAGCAGTCTGTAGTTGACGAGCTAGAGTCTAACTTCCGCTTCAACGATGCTGTGATCCGTAACATGATCATGCGCACTAAAGGCGCTATCACTGAGCCATCTCCAATGATGAAGGCTAAAGAAGAGCGTGCCCCACGTCGTGAAGAGCGTGCAGAAGCACAATCTGAAGGCGAAGCAGCAGCTGAGTAATTTGTAAATGACCAATCGTCTGGAGTTGTCTGGCGTTATCGCCAAGGACCCCAAACGAAGCCAGTCGCTGGCGGGGATCCCTCATTGTCACTTTGTGCTTGAGCACCGTTCCTACCAGCAAGAAGCTGATTTACCACGCCAGGTGTATTGCTACATCAACGTGGTGGTTAGTGGGCAAGGTCAGCAAGTACTCACTCAAGATTTAGCTATCGGAAGCCACATTAAGGTAGGGGGCTTTGTTTCTTACCACACCGGCCGTAATGGCATCGGTAAATTAGTGTTGCACGCCGATCACATTGAAAAAATTTAGTTCAGGAGATAAGCCCATGGCACGTTTCTTCCGTCGTCGTAAGTTCTGCCGTTTCACTGCAGAAGGCGTACAAGAGATTGACTACAAAGATGTAGCAACTCTGAAAAACTACATCACTGAAGCTGGTAAAATCGTACCAAGCCGTATCACTGGTACTCGCGCTAAATACCAGCGCCAGCTAGCTCGCGCTATCAAGCGTTCTCGTTACCTAGCACTTCTACCATACACTGACAAGCATCAGTAATCGGTAGCGGTTTAATTAAGTTTAAGAGGACAAGATAATGCAAGTTATTCTACTTGATAAAATCGGTAACCTAGGTGGCCTAGGCGACCAGGTTAACGTTAAAGCTGGCTACGCTCGTAACTTCCTAATCCCACAGGGCAAGGCAGTTATGGCAACTAAAGCTAACGTTGAAATGTTCGAAGTACGTCGTGCTGAACTAGAAGCAAAAGTTGCTGAGCAACTAGCTGCTTCTGAAGCTCGTGCTGAGAAAGTTAACGCGCTTGAAGCTGTAGTTATCGCTTCTAAAGCTGGTGACGAAGGTAAGCTATTCGGTTCTATCGGTACTCGTGACATCGCTGATGCAATCACTGCAGCTGGCGTTGAAGTAGCGAAGAGCGAAGTTCGCCTACCTGAAGGTGCACTACGTACAACTGGTGAATTCGAGATCAGCATCCAGCTGCACTCTGACGTATTCGCAACTGTTAAACTAAACGTTGTAGCTGAAGCTTAATAACGTTTTGTTTGATATTTAAAACCAGCCTTCGGGCTGGTTTTTTTATACCTGTTATTTGAGCTTGTGCGGCGTGCTATTGGATCTTGAACAGCAGGTTTACCGTCATTGCCGAGTCGCGCTTTTCCAGCCCGTCGGGCACCCAGCTGTTGAGCTTCTGGGTATTGCTGATCCTGATGGCGACATGATCGTTGATTGCCGTGGTCAGGTTGAGCTCCGTCTCCATGGTGCTGTTGCTGTTGCCGGCAATTCCCGTAATACGGGCATTGAGCTCGATATCCTTAGTGGGTTTCCATGTCAGCTTGGTGCTGCCACGGAGGATCGGCTCGTCGACGATTTCCTGCAAAATGATATCGTCGTCGTCAATTTCGTCCAGATTGGGCTCCTGATGGCGATAGCCGGGGCCGGCTTCCACTTCCACCTGCAGGGTTTCACGCCGGATCAGCTGGTAACCGATACCGGTTGCGAGCGTGAAGTCGATAAAATAGGGGCCGTAGCGGTCATCGATATAGCTGATGTTGCCAAGCACATAGGTTCTCTCGTTAACCTTCATGTCACTTTGCAGCTCCAGCGAGCCCTTGCGCTTGTCCTCTTCGCCGTCCTTTTCAGCCAGCAGGAACTTGGCCTCTCCGGTATGTCGGTACTGGTTTTTGACGTAGGTGGCTGCCAGCCGGGTATTGAGCGTCTGCGAGTCGGAATTCCCCCCGAGCGATTGGTAGCCGAGTTCGATTTCGCTGCTCCAAGGCGGCGGAATACGGGTTGGGCGGTCATCATCCTCTGCGTAGGCATGGATGCTGGTGACAAGCAAAAGAATTGGCAGGTAGCGTGCCAAGCGGCCTCCTTGGTGACGGGAGTGGTTGCGGGATCAGCGCGCAAGTATAGCGCATTTCTGTCAGCTTTTGGTCAAGATAGAAGGGGGCTTCTGGGCATTCGCTCTGCAAGGTCTATGATGGGGGGGTTAATTTGCCGAGGAGGCTATATTGAGAGGTGGACTAGGGTATAATGCTCGGCCTAGTTTCCGGCAATGATTTCAATTCCTATGGCAGAGAAAAGCAAACCGAACCCTCATAAAGACGCCAAGATGGATGCCATCAAGATGGCTCCCCACTCACTGGAGGCTGAACAATCAGTCCTCGGCGGCCTGCTGCTCGATAACGAGAAGTGGGATGTGGTGGCAGAGAAAGTGGTTGCCAAAGATTTCTACAGCCGCCCGCACCGGATTATTTTCGAAAGCGTGGCCTTGCTGTTGGAGTCGGGCCAGCCACTGGACTTGATTACATTATCGGAGCACCTTGAGCGCTCTAGCCAGCTCGATGACGTTGGTGGTTTCGCCTATTTGGCTGAATTGGCCAAGAATACCCCGTCGGCGGCGAATATTCTGGCCTATGCTGAGATTGTCCGAGAGCGGGCTCTGATCCGCGATATGATCAGCGTGGCCAACGAAATTGCCGATGCGGGCTATGATCCCCAGGGCCGCGACAGCGAAGAGTTGCTCGATATGGCAGAGAGCAAAGTATTTGCCATTGCCGAGCAGCGCACCTCGCAGAACGAAGGTCCCCAGAGCGTCGAAACCATCTTGGAAAAGACCCTGGAAAAAATCGAGCTGCTCTACCAGTCACCGCAAGACGGGGTGACGGGGGTCTCGAGCGGTTTTACCGACCTCGACAAGAAAACGGCCGGCCTTCAGGGGTCGGATTTGATTATCGTCGCCGCTCGTCCGTCGATGGGTAAGACGACCTTCGCCATGAACCTGTGCGAGAACGCGGCCATGGAGCAGGACAAGCCTGTGCTGATCTTCTCGCTCGAGATGCCCGCGGAACAGATCATGATGCGTATGCTGGCCTCCTTGTCACGGGTTGATCAGACCAAAATCCGTACCGGTCAGTTGGAAGACGAGGATTGGGCGCGTATTTCATCGACGATGGGTCTGCTGATGGAAAAGAAGAGCATGTACATCGATGACAGCTCTGGCCTGACCCCGACCGAGGTGCGCTCCCGTGCCCGCCGTATCGCCCGGGACCATGGCGGTTTGAGCATGATCATGGTGGACTACCTTCAGCTGATGCGGGTACCGGGCTATCAGGATAACCGTACCTTGGAGATCGCGGAAATTTCCCGCTCTCTGAAAGCCCTGGCCAAAGAGCTGAACGTGCCCGTGGTCGCCTTGTCGCAGCTTAACCGCTCGTTGGAGCAACGTGCCGATAAACGTCCGGTGAACTCCGACTTGCGTGAATCGGGCGCGATCGAACAGGATGCTGACTTGATCATGTTCATTTACCGTGACGAGGTTTACCATGAGGACAGTGCCCTCAAAGGGATCGCCGAAATTATTATCGGTAAGCAGCGTAATGGTCCAATCGGTACGGTTCGCCTGACGTTCCAAGGGCAGTTCTCACGCTTTGATAATTATCAGGGCCCAGCTTACGACGACGAGTGATCTAGCAGTAGCTCCGGATAACCGGAAGAAATAAATAGGATTTTCGATGAAAGCGGCAACCGCGTATATCAATACCCAGGCACTGACCCATAATGTCAGTCAGATCCGCGCCCAAGCGCCGAACAGCAAGGTGCTGGCGGTGGTGAAAGCCAATGGCTATGGCCATGGCCTCGGCCATGTCGCCCAGAGCCTGCCCGATGTGGATGGGTTTGGGGTTGCCAGGATCGAGGAAGCCCTGACACTGAGGGCTGATGGGGTGGTCAAGCCGATTTTGTTGCTTGAGGGATTTTATGCCCCCTCTGATCTGCCTGTTTTGGTGACCAACAATATCCATACCGTTGTTCATTCCTTTGAACAGCTCGAAGCGCTTGAGCAGGCCGAGCTGGAAAGCCCTGTGGTGGTTTGGCTGAAGATTGACACCGGGATGCACCGTTTAGGGGTTCGCCCTGAGCAACTGGCAGGGTTTACCGAGCGTCTACATGCCTGTGCTAACGTTGCCAAGCCGCTGCGCTATATTAGCCACTTTGGCTGTGCCGATGATTTGGGCAGCGATGTGACTCACCAGCAAATCAGTACATTTACCGCCCTGACCCAAGGTTGTCGGGGCGAGCGCTCGCTGGCGGCATCTGCCGGTATATTGGCGTGGCCAGATAGCCATATGGAGTGGATTCGCCCAGGCATCATTATGTACGGTGTATCGCCGTTCGTGGAGCCAGATCGCTTGGCGGCCGCCTATGATCTGAAACCGGTGATGACCTTGACCTCTAGCCTTATTGCGGTGCGTGAGGTGAAAAAGGGTGAGTCGGTCGGTTATGGCGGTATTTGGACCAGCGAGCGTGATACCAAGGTCGGCGTTATTGCCATCGGCTATGGTGACGGCTATCCGCGTACGGCCCCGAACGGGACGCCGGTATTGGTCAACGGCCGTATCGTGCCGATGGCCGGCCGGGTTTCGATGGATATGCTGACGGTGGATTTGGGGCCGGATTCGGCCGACAAGGTCGGTGACGAGGCCGTCTTGTGGGGAGAAGGGCTGCCGGCAGAAATCGTGGCCGAGCATATAGGTACCATTGCCTATGAACTCGTCACCAAGCTGACCTCTCGAGTTACGATGGCCTATGTTTAACAAGGGACGAATACAGAGTTGCCTAACATAAAATTATTGAAAGCCGCAGCATTGGTTGCGGCTTTTTCACATCCGATATCTGCATTTGCTGATGGTTGGCCTACTTGGGAGCCGGATTCCGCGGTGGTCCCTTTTATTTTTTCGACCGATGCGATGGGGCTCTCCATTGGTATGGCCGGGGTGCTGAAAGGGGCCGGGCAACCTCAAGCGGCCTTGTTGGGTGCCGGGTTGGTAACCGATAAAGGGACTTGGCTGGGGTATCTCGGAGCCAGTAATTATACCTACAGTCTTGAAAGCCGTTGGTTGTTCGGTGCGGAGTTGTATGCTGCCGAATTTAAGCAATTTGATTACTTTTTGGGTGACGCTACAGGCAATGGTTCATCGGCAGAGGACAAGGTCGTGGCCGATGCAAGCGAGTCGCAGTATCGGTTGTCGATGCGCTATGTGTTGCCGATAGGGGCGGGGGCAAGCCGAGGTGTGTCGGCTGCATTTGTACCTGGACGCAAGTTGACCGGGCATGTACCGTGGCAAAGCGGGGTCAGTACCATTGAGCTGCGGCCATTTTATCAAAGTCGAGAATTTGCCAATTTGCCGATGGGCGAGATTGCGCCTGCCGGATTTAGCGAGGCTTCGTCGGTATGGGGATTAGAGACTCGCTTTGATTGGGATAATCGCAACAATACCCGTAATCCGACCGATGGTAGCCGGAGCCAATTTTCGGTATCGGTTGATCCTGGGGGCAGCGATCGCCCGAGTTGGTGGAAGTGGGAGCTCAACCAGAGTTGGTTTTGGAATGCAGGGCCGCTTGGCGAAGTCTTCGACCAACAAGTTATTGCTTTTAACGTGTACACTGGTGATACCCCGAGCTGGAATCAGACGGATACGGTGAATGGTCATGAGGTTTTTCGTCGACCACCCGCTTATGCGGGGATGCGGCTTGGTGGGCTGTATCGCTTGCGTAGCTTTGCCAGCGGGCGCTATGCTGATCGTTCAGCACTGAGCTATAGCTTGGAGTACCGTATATTGCCAGACTGGCAGCCGCTTAAGGAGTGGCCGGTGTTTGAGTGGTATGATGTTCCTTGGTGGCAGTGGGTTGCGTTTGCCGATGTTGGCCGCGTGGCCGGTGAATATGATTTGGCTGAACTTCACCGCGACATGAAGTGGAGCGCGGGTGGCGCGATCCGTTTTCAGGTAGAAGGGGTTGTGGTTCGCACCGAGATGGCATGGGGTAGCGAAGACAGTATCTTTAGGGTCATGATCAACCAGCCATTTTAATGTCATGAATGCATAATGAGGGCGGGGGACTGAAGTGCCCCGCCTTTTTTGTTTCTGTTATGTGCCTTGCAAGGTCACGATAATTCGGCGGGTTCCGCCGTGGTCTCGATGTTCGCCAAGGTATATTCCCTGCCATGTTCCGAGGGCCAGGCGACCGTGGCTTATTGGCAGGGTTAGGCTGTTACCGAGCAACGATGCCTTGATGTGTGCCGGCATGTCGTCATCCCCTTCATACGTATGACGGTAATAGGAGGCCCGCTCGGGAACGCTGTGGTTAAAATGAGCCTCCATGTCGCTGCGCACAGTTGGGTCGGCATTTTCGTTGATGGTGAGGCTTGCCGAAGTATGCTGGATGAATAGATGAGCCAGTCCTATCTCGATTTGTTTGAGTTCTGGTAATTGTTGTTCGATTTCATCAGTGATCAGATGGAAGCCCCGTGTTCTGGCGCGCAGTGTCAGTTGTTTTTGGTACCACATGGCGAACTCCTAGCGATTAGGATGATTAAAAAAGAGAAATATATAACAGGGTTCACACTTTTAGCTGTATCCATTACTCTTTGCTTTCGTGACCTGACGCAATGACTGTAGGTATACCATCAGGTCATAATTATTCATAAGTTGTAAAATTACAAAAATATAGACGCCCAGTTGGCATGAGCTAAACTAGGGGCAGCACGGTTTAACAACATTCGTAGTGTTGGAAAATCCATTGCTGGATTCTTCTGACAAGGCTAATGGATTAACAACTAAAAATCAGGAATTTCACCATGTTGAAAAACATCAATCCAACCCAAACTGACGCGTGGAAAGCGCTGACTGCGCACTTTGAAGATGCACAGGATTTGCAACTGGGTGAGCTGTTTGCTCAGGACAGCGAGCGTTTCGGTAAGTTTTCTGCCCACTTCGGCGAAGAGATCTTGCTGGATTACTCTAAGAACCTGATCACCGAGGAGACATTGGCTAAGCTGTTCGACCTTGCCGAGCAGACTGAAGTTAAGGCAGCCATCGCTGATCTATTTAGCGGTGAGAAGATCAACAAGACGGAAGATCGCGCGGTACTTCACTCTGCGCTGCGTAATCGTAGCAACACGCCAATCATCGTGGATGGCGAAGATGTGATGCCTGCGGTTAATGCGGTGTTGGAAAAAATGAAGGCGTTTACGGCTCGCATCGTTGATGGTGAGTGGAAAGGCTTTACCGGTAAAGAAATTACAGACGTGGTGAATATCGGTATCGGCGGTTCGGATTTGGGTCCATACATGGTCACTGAGGCGCTGATGCCTTACAAGACTCGCCTGAACATGCATTTCGTATCGAATGTTGATGGTACGCATGTTGCCGAAACTCTTAAGGGCCTTAACCCGGAAACAACCCTGTTCCTGATTGCCTCTAAGACCTTCACGACACAGGAAACCATGACCAATGCCCTTACGGCGCGTGATTGGTTCTTGGCGACAGCATCAGACGAAGCCCATGTCGCCAAGCACTTTGCTGCGTTGTCGACCAATGCAACAGCGGTATCCGAGTTCGGTATTGATACCGACAACATGTTCGAGTTCTGGGATTGGGTAGGTGGCCGTTACTCACTATGCTCGGCTATTGGTCTGTCTATTAGCCTGTCTATCGGTTTTGACAACTTCGTCGCGCTGCTAGATGGTGCTCACGCAATGGACAAGCACTTTGCTGAGGCACCACTTGAGCAGAACCTTCCGGTTATCTTGGCGTTAATTGGTATTTGGTACAACAACTTCCACGGTGCCGAATCTGAAGCAATTCTACCTTACGACCAGTACCTGCACCGTTTCGCTGCTTACTTCCAGCAGGGCAACATGGAATCTAACGGTAAGTGCGTTGACCGTGGCGGTAACCCGATTGATTACCAGACTGGCCCGATTATCTGGGGCGAGCCGGGTACGAACGGCCAGCACGCGTTCTATCAGCTAATCCATCAGGGTACCAAGCTGATCCCTTGTGATTTCATTGCTCCTGCAATCAGCCATAACCCACTGGGTGATCACCATCCTAAACTGATGGCTAACTTCTTTGCTCAGACTGAGGCGTTGGCATTTGGTAAGACCAAAGAGCAGGTTGAAGCTGAATTCCTAGCCGCGGGTAAGACGCTGGAAGAGGTTGCCGAGCTAGTACCGTTCAAGGTATTTGACGGTAATCGCCCAACCAACTCGATTTTGGTGAAGCAAGTAACGCCTGCAGTATTGGGCTCTTTGATTGCACTGTACGAGCACAAGATTTTCACTCAGGGTGTTATCTGGAATATCTACAGTTTCGATCAGTGGGGTGTTGAGCTTGGCAAGCAGTTGGCTAACCAGATCCTACCTGAGCTAAATGGCGCAGAGACTGTAGCTAGCCACGACAGTTCGACCAATGGCTTGATCAACGCGTTTAAACAGTGGCGCCAGTAATAAGCTGCTGATGGGATATAAAAACGCCGCTTTATAGCGGCGTTTTTTTTATATTGTTTAAGTGTCTGTGGGTTAAGACAGCGCAATGACTTCGCTGGCTTGTGGGCCTTTCTGACCATCTATCACGACAAATTCTACACTCTGGCCTTCACGTAGGGTACGTCTTCCCTGAGCTTGAATTGCACTGAAATGTACGAATACGTCTTTGCCATCAGCACTTGAGATAAAGCCAAAGCCTTTTTCATCGTTGAACCACTTTACGGTTCCAGTCAGTTTGTTCATGTTACGATCTTTCCTTTGAATTGTGATGCCCTTGCTTAGCCGTTGGTTAAGCGAATTCATGCGGCACGACACTTGAACTATAGGTGTTTTGATGCCTATGCAGCATACTGAGTCTAGATCGGAAAGATTATAGTTGGTAGTTTTTTGTTCGATATTGATGGTCGGTTCACATAAAAATCAAAGTGATAAGTTTGATAGTGTGAACGAGGCGCAGGATCAAGCCGGATCTATGCCGGCTGTCTGATCATTATTAGGCGGTATTATCCTTCGAAGCAAATCTCGATGTATGCTTTTCCATACTCAGAATCGAAAGGCATGATAATAATGGCGCCTTCGCATTTGTGAGCAATCGTATGGCCTCGACCAGCCACAACGGCCGGGGTTGCCATATCGAAGTCATAGCCTTTGTCGGCTAGGCTGCGTTTTGCCCCGCCTGTTACCATGTTGGTGATTTCACCAACCATATCAGTGACTTCTTCGTTGATGGCGTTCGGGCGCTCTCCCAACATACGCTGCATAATCTCCAGCGCCAGCCCTTCTTCGAATGTGATCGACATTGAGCCTTTTGTCTGAGGGCCGACCATACCGATCAAGCCGGAAACGTCGCCTCGTGCGACTTCGTCGCGTTTGAGTCTGGGCTTTTGCGGTGCCAGTTCCATGGAGGCCATGGTCTTGAGCACATTCAGCAAAGAGGCTAGGAAAGGATTTACGAATTCTGCACGCATAACTAACTATAATTTTGTTGAGTGGAAGTTACTGATTATTGCATTGCTGACAAACACCATGGCTTTCAAGGACATGATGGGTGACAGCAAAGCCGCGTAGCTCGGCTCGGTGGCGAAGCAGTTTGGCGAGCTCTTCATCATGGCACTCTTCTACAGCGCCACATCTATCGCAAATAAGTAGCTGGGAGCAATGATCGGCATGTTCCAGCAAGCAGCAGGCTATATAACTGTTGGTCGACTCGACCTTGTGGACGAAACCTTGGGCTAGGAGGAAATCCAATGCCCGATAAACCGTAGGTGGTTTCGCTTGTGGCTCGGTCTCACGGAGCTGATCAAGCAGATCGTAAGCACTGATGGAACTATGATGTTCGATGATCAGTTCCAGTACCTTGAGACGTTGAGGTGTGAGCCTCACGCCTCGGTGCTCACAGAGTTGTTGTGCTTTAGTCAGCAACTGCCTCTTATTTGCCATATAACCTCAAAATACAAGCGACAAGTATCGCATTCTATCATATCTCCCAACAAAGGTACTGTTGTTAGGAAAAATTGCGCCATATAGGTAGGAAAAAGCGTGTGCTAGGTCACCTATACCATGTACACCTTATAGTTATAAAATCAGCTATATGCTGTACACCTTGACGGTCGCTTATTGTGTTTATTATAACTAACTGTTTTTAAAAGTTTTTTGATCGCGTGCAGCTTTTTGGGCTTTTTTCATGATGAACCGTTCTCTGTTCGAGGAGAGTGTTTTTCCTTTATTATTAATTGCTTAAGCCTATGGTGTTCTTTTTGCGTTTAGTATTTAGGTTGCCATGTTCTTTTTGATGGCTTTGTATTAGTACAGCTTTTTTGTGAAAAGGCACCAAAAATATGAATGTTGTGTTTTTGGAGTACGTATCTTGCGCGTAAAGCATTGAAAAAGAAACTTAAAATAATGATGTGCAGCTTTTTAGCCTATTGTTGTACTAAAGCTAAAAAAGCTGTACGTATTTCAGCGTCTTTAGTTTATGGCTTTGATTTTTAAGTATTTTAATTTGTTTTTGATTGGCCTGCTTGTGTCTTTTTGATTTTTGTGATGGATTTTTTTGAGGTGTTGTCGGCATGCTAGAACACCCGCTATTCTGAAAATTTGGGGATAAAGGCGGTAATAGGGTAGAATCCGGCGTCTAATTTTTAACTGGCGTGCCGTTGGGCAAGCCTATCTGTCTGGCTCAGGCTAGATAGGATGATCAATGCAGCATGTCGATGATGAGGTTTTCGATGACAGAACGTACAGTGGTTGTGAGTGCACCATCCAATAGCGAAACAGAGGCAAAGGCCTACCCTGATTGTCGCTTTTCTATTGCACCAATGCTGGATTGGACTGACCGTCATTGTCGTTACTTCCACCGGTTAATTAGCGAACGTACCCAGTTGTATACCGAGATGGTGACTACGGGCGCGATTATTCACGGTAAAGCCGATTACCTAGCATATAACGAAGAAGAGCATCCGTTAGTCCTTCAGCTGGGGGGCTCAAACCCTGCGGATTTGGCTACCTGTGCAAAATTGGCCCAGGAGCGTGGCTATGACGAGATCAACCTTAATGTAGGTTGCCCGTCAGACCGTGTGCAGAATGGCCGTTTTGGTGCCTGCCTAATGGGTGAGGCTGATTTGGTTGCTCAGGCTGTTGCGGCTATGCGTGAAGTGGTTGATATTCCCGTTTCTGTCAAAACTCGTATTGGTATTGATGATCAGGATTCGTATGAATTTCTTACTGATTTCATCGGTACTGTGAGCGAAAAAGGTGGCTGTCGAGACTTTACGATTCATGCGCGCAAAGCGTGGTTAAGCGGCCTTAGCCCTAAGGAAAACCGTGAAATCCCACCGCTGGATTATCCGCGTGTTTATCAGCTTAAGCGTGATTTTCCTCATTTGACCATGGCACTTAACGGTGGGGTTAAGACCATGGAAGAAATTATTGGCCATCTAGAACATATGGATGGCGTAATGGTTGGTCGTGAAGCCTATCAGAGCCCTTATTTATTGGCAGAGATCGACCAGCGTTTGTTTGGCAGCGACAAGCCGGTGAAAAAGCGCCGCGAAATCGTCGAGGCAATGTATCCATATATCGAGCGTGAATTGGCAAACGGTACTTACCTAAACCATATCAGCCGTCATATGTTGGGCTTGTTCCAGAATATGCCTGGAGCTCGCCAGTGGCGCCGTCATATCAGCGAAAATGCCCACAAGCCTGGTTCGGGGATTGAAGTGCTTGAGCAGGCTCTGGCTAAAATCCCAGCCCATCTTGATGTTTAACTGAGCATACAGTTATTTTGATTTTAAAAGGCCAAGCATTGCTTGGCCTTTTTGCTATTTATTGCTCTCTATTTTGGTGTGTCAGTCATTCTTTCTTTGAACATTACAAGATGGCTTTTTTCGCCAGTAAAGTTGGCGAAAGTGACCATGTTTTTGACGGTGGGAGATCTGGCTTTGCCTTGCATTGTTATAACTCGTTGATTTTTATTGGTTGTTTTATTGTTGAAAAGATGGCTTAAACAATGCATTAGATCGGCTATTACAATTGGGAAGAGGGATTATGATGATCGAATTACTGTTTGTTGCTGCGTTTGCTTTTGTTTTGGTCTTTACCGGGGTCAGCATTGCCGGTGTGTGTTTGGCGGTGGCTGTTGGCTTTGTTGTTATGGCATTGGCGGGCATGGTAGGGATGGTATTGAAGCTATTGCCTTGGTTATTGCTTATTGCCATTGTCGTATGGGCTTACCGACGTAACCAGGGTGGAACGTGTCAGGGACGTTTTAGCCGTCAGCGCCGTTTTCGCGATAGTGATCGGTACTGATGACAGGTGAAGTGGTTATTAACAGCAATAAATCATTGGCAAATAGAATGAAATGCGGTTTTTTTAACCTGCTTTTGGTATAGTCTCCGCCTATTTTGTAATACCAATATAAAGAGCGGAGACTCAACATGAACAAAATTGCGCTTTCTGCAGTGGCAGCAGCTGTTGCCTTGGCGGCCGCAGTTCCGGCCCAGGCGGCTACCTTGCTAGGCGTGAAAGTCGGTGCTGATGCTTGGTTTACTGACGCGAAGATCAATGACAACAAAGTTGACGGCGAGAGCAATACAACTGGCTCTTATTACGTTGCTCTTGAGCATTTTATTCCGCTAGTTCCGAATGCACGCCTTCGTTATACCGACGTCGACAACGGTGCTGTGTCATTCAACCAAACAGATTACACCGCTTATTATGAAATCCTGGATAACGATGCGATTGCTTTGGATCTAGGTTTGACGATGACCCAGTTCAACTCGGGCAAATTCTACGGCCAGTCGTTCAGCGAATGGCAGCCAACTATCTACGGTAATGTAGAAGTGGGTATTCCGATGACACCTGTATCTGTGTTTGGTGATCTAAACGTAGGTGACTACGACGGTACGAGCATTGTTGACGGTCAGGCTGGTGTGAAATGGTCTCTGTCTATGGTTGCTGTTGATCTTAATCTTCGTGCGGGCTACCGCGTGATGGATTACGACTTTGATTTCGTGAACAAGGGCGGTCAGTTTAAGTCTGATGGTTGGTTTGCCGGTGCCGAAATCAACTTTTAAGGTTTGATTGCTCAAATGCCAACAAAAGCCACGCATTGTCGTGGCTTTTTGTTGCCTATTTCTCATCTTTTGTACCATTTTTATAGAAGGTCAGCTTATCGGGAGTGATGTGCGATGACGTTAACCGAATTACAGCGCCTTTATGACTCAAGTGATATTGTGGAGGCGGTTATCGAACCGTCGATTCAGGCTAATGGATGGATCGTTGAGTTTCGTCACCGTCGAGGTGGATTCGTTCCGCTAACAGATGGAGCGGGTAGTGAGAAGTGCTACCGAGATATAGACACTGCAACCGAACGTGCTTTTGAAGTGGGTTTTCATCAAGTCCGGATTGCCGATAATTTTTAGTTTAAAATCAATGTGTAAATTGAAAACCTAACACCGGGTACCGTCCCGGTGTTTTCCTGTTCCCCTTACAAAAAGTTATAAAACATTCTTATCTATTCTTTCTTGTTATTTCCATGAGTGGCTAATCTAACCCTTACGCAATGTATAGGGATCGTCGTGTCATGTTACTAAAGGAACTTTCTGCTTTGGCCAGCCCGTTGAATGACCAGCAAATTGGTCAGCTTCAGCAGGCTGTTGCTGAATTGTCACCGCAACAGTTGGCGTGGATTAGTGGCTATTTTTGGGGGCTGAGTCAGGATCAGGCGCCAGGAGCAGCGACGTTAGGCTCTCCGTCATCACTCGCTTCTGCAGCTCAGCCTGCGGGAAAATTGACCATTATTTATGCCTCGCAGACCGGTAATGCCAAAGGGGTTGCCGAAGTATTGAAGGCCGAGGCCGATGCGGCTGGTATTCAAGCTGAACTATTTGCTGCCGGCGATTACAAAGGCAAGAATCTCGCCAAGGAAACGCACGTTATCATCGTGGCTTCTACCCACGGTGAAGGGGAGGCGCCCGATGACGCGATTGAGCTGCATGAATTTCTCCAGTCTAAAAAGGCGCCTAAGCTCCCTAACCTGCAGTATGCGGTTATTGGTTTGGGGGATTCGAGTTATGAGTTTTTCTGTCAGACCGCAAAAGATTTCGATGAATACTTAGCCAAACTTGGCGCGTCATCCTTTTTGGAGCGCCTTGATTGCGATGTTGATTATGATGCCCCTGCCGCACAGTGGCGAGCCAAGGCGCTCGACACCGTGGCACAAACCCTCAATAGCTGCCCGGCTGAAGTGGTTCAGCTTCCGATCGGCCAAGCGACGACGGTAGTGACGTACAATAAGCAAAATCCCTATTCGGCCACATTATTAACCAGTCAGAAGATTACCGGTCGACATTCCGGGAAGGATGTTCGCCATGTGGAAATTGATCTCGAAGGGTCGGGGATTGCTTATCAACCGGGGGATGCTCTTGGTGTGTGGTATGCCAATGACTCCGCTTTGGCCGATGCAATTGTGGCTAAGGTTGGCCTGAAAGGGGATGAAGTGGTTGAGGTTGATGGTCAGAGCTTAGCGGTGCGTGAGGCATTGGTTGGCCATTATGAGATCACAACGTCAAACCCTCAATTTGTCACGCGTTATGCCGAGCTGTCTGGCAGTAAGAAACTCGCGAAGCTGGCAGAAGACAAAGAAAAATTGCGTGAGTATGCCGCCAATACTCAAGTGGTCGATGTACTTGGGGAGAAGAAAGCCACATTAGATGCCGCTCAGCTGGTTGGCTTGCTACGTCGCTTAACGCCGCGTTTGTACTCCATCGCATCCAGTCAGGAAGAAGTGGGTGAGGAAGTCCACTTGACCGTGGGGCTCGTGGAATACGCCAAAGGCGATGAAATCCGTCAGGGCGGGGCATCAAGTTATCTGGTACAGCGTCTGGAAGAAGGCGCTAAGGTAAAGGTGTATGTTGAAACGAACAATCACTTCAAGTTGCCTGCCGATGACAATGCGCCGGTGATCATGATTGGCCCCGGAACAGGAATTGCGCCATTTCGAGCCTTTGTACAAGAGCGTGACAACCGTGAGGCGAAAGGCAAGAACTGGCTGTTCTTTGGCGATCGTACGTTTACCGAAGATTTTCTCTATCAGGTGGAGTGGCAGAAATACCTGAAGAGCGGGGTTGTGCATCGCTTGGATGTGGCTTTCAGCCGTGATCAGGTGGAGAAAGTGTATGTCCAGCACCGGTTGCTCGAACATGCGGCGGAAGTGTGGCAGTGGTTGCAAGATGGCGCGCATGTGTATGTATGTGGGGATGCCAATCACATGGCCAAGGATGTCCATAATGCTCTGTTGACGATTGCTGAGCAGCAGGGGCAGAAAACCCGCGAGCAGGCCGAGCAATACTTGAATGAACTGCGTAAGAGCAAGCGTTATCAAAAGGATGTGTATTAATGAGCGAACAAAAATTATCGGATAACGAACGTCTCAAGCGAGAAAGTAATTTCTTACGCGGTACGATTGAAACGGATTTGAATGATCGGATCACCGGCGGCTTCACCGCTGATAATTTCCAGCTTATTCGCTTCCATGGCATGTACCAACAAGATGACCGTGATATTCGTGCGGAGCGTGCCAAGCAAAAACTCGAACCGCTCCATAATGTCATGTTGCGCGCCCGTATGCCTGGAGGCGTGATCACCCCGTCACAGTGGCTGGCCATCGATAAGTTTGCCGACGAGCATACGATGTACGGCAGTATTCGTTTGACCACCCGTCAGACGTTCCAGTTTCATGGGGTGCTCAAGCCCAATATCAAGCTAATGCACCAGACGCTTCATCAAATTGGTATCGATTCGATTGCCACTGCCGGTGACGTGAACCGTAACGTGCTTTGCACGACTAACCCGGTTGAATCGGCGCTCCATCAGGAGGCTTATGAGTGGGCGAAGAAGATCAGTGAGCACTTGTTACCGAAAACGCGTGCTTATGCGGAGATTTGGCTGGATGGCGAGAAGCTCGAAACCACGGATGAGGAGCCGATCCTGGGCAGTACCTACTTGCCGCGTAAGTTCAAAACAACTGTGGTGATCCCGCCGCAGAATGATGTGGATGTGCACGCAAATGATTTGAATTTCATCGCAATAGCAGAAGACGGCAAGCTGGTGGGATTTAACGTATTGGTTGGCGGCGGCCTGGCGATGACGCATGGCGACAAGTCGACCTACCCGCGCCGTGCCGACGATTTTGGATTTGTTCCGGTCGACAAAACACTGGATGTCGCGGCAGCGGTTGTCACGACGCAGCGTGATTGGGGTAACCGTTCAAACCGCAAGAATGCCAAGACCAAGTATACCTTGGATCGCGTCGGCAGCGATGTGTTCAAGGCGGAAGTGGAAAAGCGTGCCGGGATTGAGTTTGCCCCTAGTCGTCCGTATGAGTTTACCGACCGGGGCGATAGGTTGGGATGGGTCGAAGGGATTGATGGTAAGCATCATTTGGCACTGTTTATTGAAAATGGACGCTTGCTGGACTACCCCGGTAAGCCGCTGAAAACTGGCGTGGCGGAAATTGCCAAGGTTCACCGGGGAGACTTCCGGATGACGGCCAACCAAAATCTGATTGTGGCTGGTGTCCCTGCCGAGGAAAAGGCGAACATTGAAAAGATCGCGCGTGAGCACGGGCTGATTGATGATGGGATCAGCGAGCAGCGGAAAAATTCAATGGCCTGTGTGTCATTGCCAACTTGTCCGCTGGCTATGGCAGAAGCCGAGCGTTTCTTACCGGAGTTTGTGACGGATGTGGAGCAGGTGTTGGAAAAGCACGGCCTGCCGGAGGAAGAGAATATTATCCTGCGTGTGACCGGCTGCCCTAATGGATGTGGACGGGCCATGCTGGCCGAGGTTGGGTTGGTAGGCAAAGCACCCGGTCGTTATAACTTGCATTTGGGCGGGAACCGTAATGGAACGCGCATTCCTAAAATGTACCGGGAGAATATTACCGTCGAGCAGATTCTTGCGGAGATGGACAGCTTGGTCGGGCGTTGGGCTAGCGAGCGTCAGGAGGGCGAAGGTTTTGGGGATTTCGTGGTACGGGTTGGTGTGATTGCGCCGGTTGAAGTGTCGAAGAGGGATTTCTATGCCTGATGTTAACTTTTCTAATTTGCTGAACGAAAACAAGGTAGAGCAGATTCTGCAGTTGGCACAGGTCAATGCCGAGTTAGAGGGGATGTCCCCGCAGCAGCGTATTCGTTGGGCTCTGGAGTCTTTGCCGGGGGAGTTTGCTCTGGCGTCGAGTTTCGGTATTCAGTCTGCGGTTATGCTGCATATGGTGACAAAGGAAAAGCCGGATATCCCTGTGATTTTAACCGATACCGGTTACCTGTTTGCCGAGACATACCAATTCATTGATCATTTGACCGACAGGCTTCATTTGAATTTGCATGTGTACCGTTCGGCGTTGACGCCACAGTGGCAGGAGTCTCGTTATGGTCGGCTCTGGGAGCAAGGGTTGGAGGGGATCAGCCGTTATAACCGCCTTAACAAGGTTGAGCCGATGCGACGCGCATTGGATGAGCTCAATGTTCAGAGCTGGTTTTCTGGGCTGAGGCGCGAGCAGTCGCAGAGTCGGGCCTCATTGCCAGTGCTAGCAATCCAGAATGGTGTATTCAAGTTCTTGCCACTCATTGACTGGGACAACGACGATATCGAGCGTTATCTTGAGCATTATTCACTGCCTTATCATCCGTTGCGGGAGCAAGGGTATCTGTCGGTGGGAGATACCCATACGACACGCAAATGGGAGCCGGGTATGAGTGAAGAAGAAACGCGGTTTTTTGGCCTCAAGCGAGAGTGCGGGTTGCATGAGGATGATAGAGAAGCCGATGGTTCGGGGATTTAGTTTCTAATACCGTTATTTAAAAGCCTTACCTGATTGTTCTGGTAAGGCTTTTTGACATCTGGTTGACAGAAGTTCGGCCCGGTAGCGGTATCTTGCGGGGCTAAATATCCTGTCATCCTATTGTGCGGTTTTCCAAATGCTACCTAGGCTATCGAGCAGGCCGGCGCTAGCGCCTTGATCACCGAGGAATTGCAAAACCACAGGTATGAATTGCGTCACCATGCTGGCGTCCATTCCCAGCGCACTGAAGATTTGGTTGATAGTGTCCATATTGCCCAGCAGGGCTCCGACACCGGGGGGGAGTTGATCGGTTAGGCCTTCGGCGCCGGGGATCATATTTGCCAGTTCGGCAGCTTGATCACCTGAAAGTTGACTGGCGGCCACAGACAGCAGAGCTCCCGCCCCTCCGGCAGCTTGTTCCGGTGAGATCCCCAGCTGGCTGCTGAGTAGGGATGTCAGAGGGTTGTTGCTAATGGCTTCGGTTGCCGCTTCTTTTTCGTCACCACCGAATAGGTCGGACAGGCTGAAAGCGAATGCTGGTGGTGTGGTGGCTAGTAGGGCGATAGTGGTACAGGTGATAAGGCGATGCCTGAATCCGTGGTATGTCATGGTTATCCTCCCTTGGTGGGTATGTGCTTGGATAACTTAATCTTAGTTAGGAATGCGGCAGGCGTACCAAAATAAAACGCAAGGTATCGCAACGTGACGAATCAGGGATAGGATGGGGTATGATAAGGTTTGCGGAAAAAGAAACGGTGCCTGGGCACCGTCTCTGGATTCCCTGTGAATTACAGGATGTCTAGTAGTTCTACTTCGAACACAAGAGCAGCGTACGGAGGAATAGCGGCACCTGCGCCACGCTCGCCGTAAGCAAGATCTTGTGGGATGTATAGTTTCCACTTTGAGCCTGCTGGCATTAGCTGAAGGGCTTCAACCCAGCCTTTGATTACGCCGGTTACTGGGAATTCTGCTGGCTGGCCGCGTTTTACAGAGCTGTCGAATACAGTGCCGTCAATGAGCTCGCCGTGGTAGTGAACTCGAACAGTCTTGTCTGCAGTTGGGATTTCGCCGTTGCCTGCAACCAGTACTTCGTACTGTAGGCCTGATTCAGTCACTGTTACTTCTGGACGTAGTGCGTTATCTTGTAGGAACGCTTCGCCATCGGCTGCTGCTGCTTTTGCTTGTTCCTGACGAGCTTCTTCTGCGCGCATGTGTAGGTCACGAAGTGCGTTGTTGATGTCATCAACTTCGATTTCTGGCATTTCGCCAGCCAGTGAAGCTGCGATACCTTTAGCGATAGCTGCAACGTTTAGGCCTTCTAGACCGCTTTGAGCTAGCTGCTGGCCCATTTGTAGGCCGATACCGTAACTTGCTTTTGTTTCAACTGTATCTAGTTTAACGTCAGACATAGTGACTTCTCTTTGGTAGAGTGAATAAGGCAAGCAGGATAACAGTTTCCCCCCCTGAGGGTAAACCATTGTGACAAGCTGTTAATTAACAGTGTTAATGCTAAGTACCGGAGTGTTGTTTATGGGACAGGCAAAACGCCGTTCAAAGAATAAGAGTGAATTCTCATGGCCCCGTATCTCCTTTGATAAGGAGGCATTGTTGCGATTGAAGGCAAAGGCGCGAGAAAGCCTAGCTCAGGGGAAGGGGCATTGGCAGGCGCTGCCTAAATTGCACCGTAGGGCGTTGTCAATATTGGTGCCCGTGGTAGCGGTGTTGCTGATTATGCCGACGAGCCTGCCTGTACCGGATGGTGCAAATGAAACGGTGCGTAGGGATTTGGTGCTAGATCTCTCCGAGGATAAGCCGGATCTACGGAATGCCTATGAGAAACGGCCAGAACCGCTTTCACCGGTTCGTCGTCAAGTTGAGTCAGTTACCAATGAGCCCGTTGTTGATGAGCCTGTTGCAAAACCGGTCGCGCGACAGGCTAGTGACAAGTGGATGTCATACAAGGTCAAGCAGGGGGATACCCTTGCGCAGGTATTCAGGGAAAACGCATTGCCTGAGTCGGATTTGTACGCGGTTGTTGAAATCGAAGGGGCCGACAAGCCGCTTAGCCATGTTAAGGCCGGTCAGTTAGTGCGATACAAACTGTCGTCTGATGGGGCATTGGCTGGTTTGCAAGTAGAAGGGCGCGATGGCGAGCCTGTGTTGTTTCTCCGTAACCAAAATGGCAAGTTTGTTCGTCATTACGACTAAGGCTTGCTGTTATGGCGGAAGTATTTCGTCGTTGCTAGAAAAGGCCGCACTGCGGCCTTTTTTGTATCTGTCAGTCGTGTCTGTGCTTTTTTGCTAGTCGCATGTCGATATGCGGAATGCCGTCTTCGAGGTATTCCTCTGAGGTCGGGATAAAGCCGTAACCGGCGTAGTATTTTTGGAGGTGTGACTGGGCGCCGATCTCTATGGTGTTGTCCGGCCAGAGCTGCTCGGCACAGCTCAACCCTTCTCGGATCAGATCATGGCCGATGCCAGTACCTCGCGCGGGCATGGTGGTCAGTACCCTGCCGATACTGACATTGGGATAGGTCGCACCGGGAGGCAGCAGGCGGAGATAGGCGACAAGCTGGTTATTCAGATAGCCGAGGAGGTGATGCGTGCCCAGGGTACGGTCGTGTTCGTCCAGCTCTGGGTATGGGCAGTTCTGTTCGACGACAAAAACATCAACTCTGATTTTGAGTAGTTCGTAGAGCTGGTCGGTTGTCAGTTGGTTAAACGGCAAGCACTGCCATTGTATTGCTGGCGCAGTTGGCATGTTTATTCTCTCGTGTTGTTGGCAGGGTACCTGCCCAGATTACCGTTGGCGACAACGGGAGGCATTAACTATTGTAAATATCTTTTCTTCCCCCGCTATTGGAGGGTTATTCGGTAGCTCCCACGCGCTGCTTGATTCGGCTAAGGCTGGTGGGAGTAATGCCGAGGTAAGAAGCTATCTGGTAATCGGCAAGGCGGGGCAGCAGCTCTGCAAAATGTTCGGTGAACAACTGGTAACGCGCTTCAGGGGTATGTATTAGCATAAAACGTTCTTTTTGCTCCTTGTAACGGAGTTGGCGTTCGATAAGCCGAATATAAAGCGGGTTGTTCTCATTTCGCCATTGGTGGATGAGGAACATGGGGATTGCGAGCAATTGGCTTGCCGATAGGGTTTCGAGAAGAAAAGGGGAGGGCTCGTTTCCAATTAGACTCTCGAAGCCAATCATTACATCCTGATCCCAATAGAACTCTTTGCTAAATTGTTTACCCTCTGCGGTGAGGTAGCATGCATGGCAGATCCCATTGAGCAGAAAGAAGCCATGGCTGGGAATTATCCCCTGATGGAGAAGGACGTGGCGTGTCGGAAGATCAAGAAGCTCGGCATTGATTAGCGTATTTTCGATATCTTTTTTTGAGGCGCCGAGGTGGTGGAGAAAGAGCTCTAGAGGCGTGTTCATGGGATGTGCTGTATTTATGTCTGTTGTGCAGCCATCATAGCAAAAAAATACCGCGGCATTGCCGCGGTATGGTGAGATTTGAGCGTGATAGGCTTACTTTTGATTTTGTAGGTCGATTTGGTAGATGGCAAAACCGATCTTGTCGGTGTCGACCTGCTTCATCGGGTATTGGCCTTTGGTTTTGATAAACTCGGCTGCTTTTTCGCCCTGTGAGGTTTCGAAGGTGATGTTCAGCTTCTTGTCGCTCTTGAGCGGAGTGAAGTGCCAGTTGTTATCGGCACTCGGTACAACTTGTCCCTGCTCTTTGCTGACGCGGCTGATGTAGTCGGCCAGTACAGTGCGGTTTTCGTCAGGCGATGCAAAGGCAATGAACTTCTCGCCGGTACCCGGGAACTTGGCACTGTATGCGCGGTAGTTGTTGGTTGCAATCAAGAACGGTTGCTTAGGGTCAACAGGTTTGCCGTTGAATGTCAGATCCTTGATTCGCTCTGCGTTTTTGTTGATCAGCTTGCAGTCACCGTCAAAACGAGCGGGTTGCGAAATATCGATGTTGTAGTTTACGCCATCAATAACATCGAAGTTGTAGGTACGGAAACCGTCCCAGTTAATAAGTCCCTGCTGAGCTGTGCTGTTTAGGTCAATTTGGTTGAACTGGCCGGCTGAGCATTCCAGCCATTCTTTCAGTTCTTTGCCGGTTACTTTCATTGCAACCAGTGTATTTGGGTAGAGGTAAAGGTCTGCTGCGTTACGGAAGGTCAGCTGGCCCGATTCCACCTCGGTGAAGTTTGTTGGATCGTTACCTCGGCCGCCGGCTTTGAACGGTGCTGCGGCAGACAGTACCGGGATGCCGTCAAGATCAGGATCGCCTTGGATAAAGCGCTCTACATAGTCTTTCTGGGCCAGGTTGACAATCTGTACCGTCGGATCATCTTGAACCAGAGCGAGGAAGCTGTACATGATGTCGCTCGCCTTGCCGATTGGCTGGTTAACGAATTCACGGGTGCCTTTATGATCTTCTTTAACCGCGTTGACCAGATTGCTATCGGCCTCTACAAGCGGTTTTTTGTTGATAGGGTCGAAAATCGGTCGTGCTTCTGTCTGTGCGGAGGTAACCGCCCAGCTGTCGCCTTTCTTCTCAAGTACCAAATCCATCACGCCAAGGTGATCGCCCCAGCGGCCTGGCATTACGGCCGGGATTCCGTTGATGGTCCCTTTCTCAATATCGCTGTTAGGCAGGTTGGCAAATGACTTGCTCGGGAATACGGCGTGTGAGTGGCCAAAGGCAATCGCATCGATACCGTCAACCTCTGTGAGGTAGTAGACAGAGTTTTCTGCCATTGCCTTGTATGGGTCCGCTGATACGCCTGAATGCGGGATCGCCACAATGATATCGGCGCCTTCGGCTTTCATTTGTGGCACGTATTTTTCAGCAGACGCTTTGATGTCTGCAGCTTTCACTTTGCCTTCGAGGTTCTGTTTATCCCACACCATGATTTGAGGCGGGACAAAGCCGATATAGCCGACTTTGACTTCGTGGCTGTTACCGTCGGTATCAACAAACTGATGGGATTTGATGATGTACGGCTGGAACAGTGGTTTTCCTGTTTCTAGATCGTAGACGTTGGCATTGACGTATGGGAATTCAGCTCCGGCAATGGCTTTGTTCAGGAAGTCCAGACCATAGTTGAATTCGTGGTTGCCGATGTTACCTACTTCGTAGTCAAGCTGGTTCATTGCTTTGTAAACAGGATGGACGTCACCGTTTTTCAGGCCTTTGGCTGCCATGTAGTCGCCCATCGGGCTTCCTTGGATCAGGTCACCGTTATCGACAAGGATGCTATTGGTTACTTCAGCACGAGCTTGCTTGACCAGTGTAGCGGTGCGAACCAGCCCGGTTTTCTGGGTTGGCTTATCCTTGTAGTAGTCATAGTCCATGACATTGGTGTGAATATCTGATGTTTCAAGGATACGTAGTTTGATGGTATCGGCTGCGGCAGGACCAGCCATAGCAAGCATACCGCCAAGAATTGCGAGAGATAACGGTTTTGCTGAGAGTTTCATTATGTTCTCCGAGATAACAGAAACAGGAAGCGTGAAAATTGTAACAGCTTAAGTGAAAGCCGCTCTGCTCATAACACCACTATTGTGCGTTGAGTCTCAAATTGCATCTCATGTTTAATGTGATGCATAAGGAATGTGTTGGAAGGCGAGGAGTGAGGGAGCGGATTCGAATAGGCGAAAAAGTGATAGCTTAGTTGAAAACGAACTAACAAAGCTTGATAAAGCAGGATATTAGCTGTTGAAACTTTGCTGTTATCTGTCTCAAGGTCAATCTATCCTTGAAATAACAAATTTGGAATAAAAAATGAAATTTTAGAATTTCAGGTCATATCTACGCCCAACTATAGTGCTTCTATAAATATTATTCGGGAGCTTTGGTGTGATGGATTACTTGCCTATATTTGCGGACTTGCGTCGCCGACCTTGCCTTGTTGTTGGCGGCGGTGAGGTTGCCTGGCGTAAAGCCCGTATGCTAATGAAAGCGGGGGCTGATGTGCGGGTTATTGCTCCCTTATTATCCCATGAGTTTCAGACTGCATTCGACAATGGCCAGATGACTTATCTGGGCG
The DNA here is from genome assembly GCF_001029445.1 of Photobacterium aquae. GTDB lineage: Bacteria > Pseudomonadota > Gammaproteobacteria > Enterobacterales > Vibrionaceae > Photobacterium > Photobacterium aquae. The sequence goes on along the minus strand of NZ_LDOT01000066.1, from coordinate 6,437 downwards.
CAGAGTTTTCCCCTAAAGATCTTCAGGGGATATTTCTGGCTATCGCGGCAACCGATCAAAAGTCGGTCAATGCGTTGGTGTACCAGTCGGCCAATCAGCGTCAGGTATTGGTTAATGTTGTTGATGATACCCAGCGTTGCAGTTTCATTGTTCCTTCCATCGTAGATCGCTCTCCTATTATTGTTGCTATTTCATCTTCAGGTAAGGCGCCTGTACTGGCGCGCTTGCTCCGAGAAAAGATTGAAACGATTCTGCCGCAGCATCTCGGTACGATGGCGAGTGTTGCCGGCCTGTTTCGTCTGCGTCTATCCCAAAAAATTAAGTCTCTTTCAGCTCGTCGCCAATTTTGGGAGCAGGCCTTCAATGGGAGGTTTGCCTCTTTGGTCGCAGCCGGACGTATTGATGATGCCAAACGGCAGCTAGAGCTGCAGACGCAAAACACAAAGGCAGAAGGCGAAGTGGCTTTGGTCGGAGCCGGCCCTGGGGATTCCGGGTTGCTGACGTTGAGAGCATTGCAGCTGATGCAGCAGGCCGATGTGGTTCTTTACGATTATTTGGTGTCGGATGCCGTGATGGAGCTCGTCAGGCGTGATGCCGAACAGGTCTGTGTCGGCAAACGAGCTGGTCATCATAGCGTTCCTCAAGAACAAACCAATCAACTGCTGGTGGATTATGCCCGTCAGGGCAAACGGGTGGTGCGGCTAAAGGGGGGAGACCCTTTTATCTTTGGCCGAGGAGCCGAAGAGCTAGAGGTTCTTGCTGATGCCGGGATCCCGTTTGAAGTGGTACCCGGTATTACTGCGGCCGCCGGAGCGACCGCTTATGCCGGGATCCCGCTGACTCACCGAGATTATGCTCAGACAGCTATGTTTATCACCGGGCATCTTAAACCGGGGAGCGGGGCGCTGGATTGGAGCACGCTAGCACGGAGCAAACAGACTCTGGTGATATATATGGGGCTGATGAAGTCTCAGGATATCCAGCAAGAATTGATTCATCATGGCAGAAGACCCGATACCCCCGTGGCGATCATTGAACGGGGAACCCAGTCTGATCAACGTATCTACAAAGGGCAATTGTCTGAATTGGCACAATTGGCTCAGCATGCTGCTTCCCCGTCTTTGATTGTGGTAGGGGAAGTGGTCAACCTTTCAGAAAAACTGCAGTGGTTCAAAAAGCAGGAGCAGCCATTGCTTAACGGTGAAGGGCAGCATTCAACTGTGGTGAAGCTGGCATAAATATGGAGAGAGTAATGGACCCGAAACGATTGACCCATCTAAAGCAGCTGGAAGCGGAAAGTATCCATATTATCCGTGAAGTCGCTGCGGAATTTGATAACCCGGTGATGATGTATTCCATCGGCAAAGATTCATCGGTCATGCTGCATCTGGCGCGCAAGGCGTTTTATCCAGGGAAGATCCCATTTCCGTTATTGCATGTCGATACGGGGTGGAAGTTCCGCGACATGATTAGTTTTCGGGATCGCACGGCAGAAAAATATGGCTTCGAGTTGCTGGTACACCAAAACCAAGAAGGATTGGCGATGGGGGTAGGCCCTTTTACCCATGGATCGTCAAAGCATACCGATATCATGAAGACGCAGGCGTTGAAGCAGGCATTGGACAAGTATGGTTTTGATGCGGCGTTTGGTGGTGCGCGGCGTGACGAGGAGAAATCGCGTGCCAAGGAGCGCGTTTATTCTTTTCGCGATCAGAACCATACATGGGACCCGAAAAATCAGCGGCCGGAGCTTTGGAAAACCTACAACGGACAGATCAACAAAGGCGAGAGTATTCGCGTATTTCCGCTTTCCAATTGGACCGAACTGGATATTTGGCAATACATCTATTTGGAAGGGATAGATATCGTGCCCCTATATCTTTCTGCCGTCCGTCCAGTGGTTGATCGTGACGGCATGCTGATCATGGTTGATGACGAGCGGATGGAGCTGCGTCCAGATGAAAACATTGAGCAAAAGAGCGTCCGCTTTAGAACACTGGGGTGTTATCCGTTGACGGGGGCCATTGAATCAACGGCCGCGACATTGCCTGAAATTATAGAGGAAATGCTGGTGGCGACATCGAGTGAGCGGCAGGGGCGAGCAATCGACCACGATCAGTCGGGATCGATGGAATTGAAGAAGCGTCAGGGATATTTCTAGGGAGAGAAACATGAACAGTGCTATTGAACAGCAGGTGGCAGAGCTCGGTATCGATGCCTATCTCGATCAGCATCAGAACAAATCTTTGCTGCGCTTTCTGACGTGCGGCTCGGTGGATGATGGCAAGAGTACTTTGATTGGACGCTTGTTGCATGACTCTCAGCAAATTTATGAAGATCAGCTTGCGGCTATCCATGCAGATAGCCAAAAGGTCGGTACTACGGGTGATAAGCCTGACTTGGCGCTGTTGGTTGATGGGCTTCAGGCTGAGCGAGAGCAGGGAATAACTATCGATGTGGCTTATCGGTATTTTTCAACCCAAAAGCGTAAGTTTATTATCGCCGATACACCGGGCCACGAGCAGTATACCCGGAACATGGCTACTGGAGCTTCTACCTGTGATGTCGCCGTCATTTTGATTGATGCGCGCAAAGGAGTGCTAGATCAGACCCGTCGTCATTCGTATATCGCAAGCCTGCTGGGGATTCGCCATTTTATTGTGGCTGTAAACAAGATGGATTTGGTGGATTTTGAGCAGCAGCGATTTGAAGAGATCCGGGATGAATACTTGTCGTTTGCAGAAAAGCTGAATCCATCATTGGATATTCACTTGGTCCCTCTGTCTGCCCTTGAAGGGGACAATGTCGTAGATCTCAGTGATCAGACACCATGGTATCAGGGGGCTTCTTTGTTGGAGCTTCTGGAGACGGTAGAGATTGGTAGTCGCAGGGTATTGGGGGAGTTCAGATTCCCCGTCCAGTATGTTAGTCGTCCCAATTTGGATTTTCGAGGATTTGCCGGGACGGTTGCCGCAGGGAGTATCAAGGTTGGTGATGAAATTAAGGCTCTGCCATCGGGCAAGCTGTCAAAGGTCGAGCGGATTGTGACTTTCGATGGGGACTTGCTAGAAGGCTTTGCCGGACAGGCAGTAACTATCACGTTGGCGGATGAGATTGATATTAGTCGAGGTGATACGTTGGTTGCTGCGCAAAGCCAAGTCCCTCTGAGCCACCATTTATTGGCCGATGTTGTTTGGATGGCCGAATCCCCATTAGAAACGGGCCAGCACTATGATATCAAAATTGCAGGTAAGAAAACGGTAGGTATTGTTGAGGCAATCCGTCATCAAGTAGACATCAATACAATTCAGCACTTCGACACTGAGCAATTGCCGCTTAACGGTATCGGGCTGTGTGAGTTGAGGTTGACGGAGGCCGTTGCGGTTGATGCGTATCAGGATTGCCCCGATACGGGGGGCTTTATCGTTATCGATCGCTTGACGAATGTTACTGTGGGGGCCGGGATGATCAGAGAGGCTGTAAAGAGCAAGACGCAGAATACATCGGCTACTTTCAGTGCATTTGAAATTGAGTTGAATACCTTGGTTCGCAAGCATTTCCCACATTGGGATGCGAAAGATATCAGCCTGTAGTAAGGGGCTTTCGAATGGGATGGGAACAAGGGATCGTTCTATCAATGTTGGTTGGGATTGTGTTTTGCCTGCTGGCAACGCGTATCAAACCGGCATACTTGTTTGCGGGAGCGGCATTTATTGGTTTTCAGTGTGGCTTGATTGATCTGGTGGCACTGGCCGGTAACTTCACCAATTCATCATTGCTGACCTTGGTATTGCTCATCCTTGTTTCTATTGCCCTGGAAAAAACGCGATTGGTGAGTTGGGTGGGCAAGCAGATATCCCATGGAGGGCAATCCTCTGTGATAGCCAAGCTGGGGTTATCGACGGCGTTTTTGTCATCGTTCACTAACAATACGGCCGTAGTGGTGTCGTTGATTGGTGCTATTAAGCGCAATCAACGGCATGCGCCATCCCGATTGCTGATCCCGTTGTCGTATACCGCTATTTTGGGGGGAACCTTGACCCTCATTGGTACATCGACAAATTTGATCATTAATAGCTTTGTCGAAGATGCCGGGTTGCCGAGTTTGGGCTTCTTTGCTCCGACAGCGATTGGTTTGGCTGTCTTAGTGGTAGGCCTCGCCATTTTAATCCCTCTGAGTTATTTGCTCCCGGTATATGACGATCAGGTGCAGGATGAACTTTCGTATTTTCTCGAGGCCCGTGTAAAGGCGAACTCTGCTCTGGTGGGGAAAACGGTGGCTGAAAATGGACTGCGAGCCTTGAGACGTTTGTTTCTGGCGGAAATTATTCGAGATGGTCAGCAGTTTGCTCCGGTGTGCCCTGATACCCGGATTGAGGCTGGCGACATCCTTTTATTTTGTGGCGATATAGAGAGTGTCGCAACATTACAGGAAATAGAAGGCGTAGAGTTTTTTGGTCAGCATCATATGAACGGTCAATCGATGGTTGAGGCTATCGTAAGCCATTCTGCAGGAATACGGGGAAGCACACTGAAGGACGTCAGGTTTAGGGAGCATTTTGATGCCGTTGTTGTTGCTATCCGTCGTGGTCATGAGAGATTGGCTGGTGGTTTGGGAAATATAGAATTACATGCCGGTGATACGTTGGTGGTTGTGCCGGGGAAAACGTTCTATGAGAAAAAGCAGCAGCTCAATCGTGAGTTTGTTCTGGTTAATGGATTGGATTCCAGTGCGAAGCTTGATAGCAAAAAGAGTTGTTGGGTTTTGTTAGGGTTTGCATCCGTTATTGGGGCTGCATTAATTGGCGTGTTACCGATTATTAAAGGTCTTGCCTTGTATCTTGTCGGTTTGATCGCGTTGGGGGTTATTTCATTTGCCGAGCTTCGGCGGCGCTTTCCCATCGATATCATCGTGATCGTAGGCTCCGCGTTATCGTTGGCCCAATTGATGATCTCAAGTGGTCTGTCTGCACGAATGGGGGCGTTGCTGATATCAGGGTTTGAATCGGAGGGGATGTATGGTGCATTGATTGCCGTGTATTTACTGACCTTGGTTCTGACGGAATTGGTCACGAATAATGCAGCAGCAGCTCTAGCCTTCCCGATAGCCTATAGTTTGGCTCTAAGCTACGGCGTTGATCCTATGCCTTTTATCATGGCGATATTATTTGGTGCCAGTGCCAGTTTTATATCGCCTTATGGCTATCAGACCAATCTCTTGGTGTATAGCGTTGGCAACTACAAGCTGACCGACTACTTACGAGTTGGATTGCCAATATCGTGCGTCTATTCTGCCGTGGTGTTGGTGTTGATCCCTTATTTGTTTCCCTTTACGTAACTAAATCAAACGGAGTTGATGGTAAGTATCATGGTTGATGTGCGGCAAGATGAGAATATTGTTTGGCACCAATATCAGGTTGATAAGAATTTTAGGGCTAATCAAAAACAGCAGCAGCCCTGTGTTTTGTGGTTCACGGGATTGAGTGGTTCGGGTAAGTCGACAATAGCTGGGGCATTGGAGTCGAGGCTGGTGGCGTTGGGGTATCATACTTATCTTCTTGATGGGGATAACGTTCGGCATGGCCTGTGTAAAGATTTGGGGTTTTCATCAGAAGATAGAAGGGAGAATATTCGGCGCATTGGAGAGGTAGCACATTTGATGCTTGATGCAGGGCTTATCGTTTTGGCTGCATTTGTATCTCCGTATCGAACTGAGCGCTTGCAGGTAAAGGAAAAATTTGGTGCTAACGAATATATTGAAGTATTTGTTGATACGTCGCTGGCTGAGTGTGAAAAGCGCGATCCAAAAGGGCTCTATAGGAAAGCTCGAAATGGTCAACTAAAGGGCCTTACTGGTATTGATTCAGGCTATGAAGTACCGCTGCAGCCTGACATTCATCTTTTTTCTGATGCTTACGCCATAGAAGATATAGTAGAGCAATGTATGACTGTTCTACTTGAGCGGAAGATTATTAATTAATGGTGATATTTTATTTTGGTATATTGATATCTCCTTTCTCCCATAAATTCATCTCGTAATAGTTGGTTTTTAAATGAAAGTATCAGCCCTGATTGATATTAAGGCTGCTTGGTGTGTCTATTTTGTATCTTTTACCGTTTACGTGTCCTTTTTATCAGCAACTGGTGAAAAGTGCCTGTATTTGAGCTTGTGTTCTGTCAGGGTAAGCCTATAATGCGTCCCATACCAACGAGAACGGTTCGACATTGATGATAAGTTCTTTTGGTTGTGTCGATAAACTTTCTTGAGAAATGCGTTGACACTAAAAGGTGATGTGGGTATTATCCGCAGCCTTGTCGCGATAAGCGTCGCGATTGTTCTTTAACAATTTGACCATGCAATCTGTGTGGGCACTCGTGAAAAGATTTAGTCAAAAGATTTAAATCAGTGAACTGAGTGACCAAATCGGTAGCAATAC
>NZ_LDOT01000065.1 GCF_001029445.1 Photobacterium aquae | reverse complement strand
TTTAGTTCGTCCATTTACTCACTTCCCTTATGCTGCGGATTTCAATTGTTGATATTGTTCAAGCTCCGCCATTGCGGCGGCGACTTCCAATTCGGTCGGCTCTTTGGTGTTTGGGGTCATTGGGTCTGATAAGACATGCTGCCAATAACTGCGCTTATGCAAAAACCGTTCGTATTGCTGGGCGTATTCCGCTCGGGCGGTTTGCCTGACTTCGGTTGCCGTTTCGGTTAGGTGGTCGCTTTCCCCAATGGGCACCATTGACCAACCTCGCGCCCCTGCGGCCCATAGCAAAAAGTCATACGCCTTGTTTTCGGCTTGTTCGCCTTCAAAGGCCATACAAAAACGGTTTTTGGTTGAGGCATGGACACCCCGCGCTTTCATCTGGTCGCGGATTGCCTTCTGTTCGGTTTCAAGCCGCGCTAGCCTTGCATTCAGCTTGAATAGGTCGGCTTTGGGTTTTTTGGCTTGTTTGGCAACGGCTTTCGCCTTGATGGTTT
>NZ_LDOT01000064.1 GCF_001029445.1 Photobacterium aquae | reverse complement strand
AAAATCATCATCCAGACTATTGATGAATGCCCGTTCGTCCTGCTCGTTATGGTTTTCGACCATATCTACAGGTGGGGTTTCGGTTTGAATTTCGCCTTGTTGTTCGGTATTCATTCGCTTTCCTTGTCTATAGGTTTAAATTCGGGTGACGACACCGCCAGTCAGTGCCCCAAGTACCAGCCCGCCAAGCACAAACCGCCAAAATCCGGCTGGTTTTTCGCCTTCCGGCTCGGTTTGCTGTGGTTTCGGGTTCGCCTTGGGCTCTTGTTGTGACACCGTCACAGTTTCGTTTTTGGTTTCTGGCTCGGTGATTGGCTCCGGTACTGATACGGTTATCACCTCTTTTTCTTCGGGTTGCTCGGCTTGGTGCAAGGCTTCCACGCTGGGGTAATGGATATTGAATTTGTCCTGCCAGTATTTTCCCGTCTGCTGATTGGTGCCGCAGTCGTCGCAGATGGAATATAGAAACTTGGCGCGCTTGCCCCTTGCCCGGTGAATGGTGCGGATTGCTCCGCACTCACAACGGTTGATACCTTCGACCTTGTTGGTCGAGGTGCGAACCGGCATTACTTCCATGCTTACCCCCTTTGCTCCAATTCAGATAATTTGCGGTTTACCCCTTCCATCCAAACCAGCATCAGGCGAATAGGTGCCATCACTTTTGATGCAAACGGGTTTTTCGATGCGGCGTCAACTTCGCCCCGTAGTTGTTCGGTGATCTGGTTTAGTTCGTCCATTTACTCACTTCCCTTATGCTGCGGATTTCAATTGTTGATATTGTTCAAGCTCCGCCATTGCGACGGCAACTTGCAATTCGGTCGGCTCTTTGGTGTCTGGGGTCATTGGGTCTGATAAGACATGCTGCCAATAACTGCGCTTATGCAAAAACCGTTCGTATTGCCGGGCATATTCCGCTCGGGCGGTTTGCCTAACTTCAGTTGCCGTTTCGGTTAGGTGGTCGCTTTCTCCAATGGGTATCATTGACCAACCTCGCGCCCCTGCGGCCCATAGCAAAAAGTCATACGCCTTGTTTTCGGCTTGTTCGCCTTCGAATGCCATGCAAAAACGGTTTTTGGTTGAGGCATGGACACCCCGCGCTTTCATCTGATCGCGGATTGCCTTCTGTTCAGTTTCAAGCCGCGCCAGCCTTGCATTTAGCTTGAATAGGTCGGCTTTTGGTTTTTTGGCTTGTTTGGCAATGGCTTTCGCCTTGATGGTTT
>NZ_LDOT01000063.1 GCF_001029445.1 Photobacterium aquae | reverse complement strand
CGCCATTGCGGCGGCGACTTGCAATTCGGTCGGCTCTTTGGTGTTTGGTGTCATTGGGTCTGATAAGACATGCTGCCAATAACTGCGCTTATGCAAAAACCGTTCGTATTGCCGGGCATATTCCGCTCGGGCGGTTTGCCTGACTTCGGTTGCCGTTTCGGCTAGGTGGTCGCTTTCTCCAATGGGTATCATTGACCAACCTCGCGCCCCTGCGGCCCATAGCAAAAAGTCATACGCCTTGTTTTCGGCTTGTTCGCCTTCGAATGCCATGCAAAAACGGTTTTTGGTTGAGGCATGGACACCCCGCGCTTTCATCTGGTCGCGGATTGCCTTCTGTTCGGTTTCAAGCCGCGCCAGCCTTGCATTCAGCTTGAATAGGTCGGCTTTTGGTTTTTTGGCTTGTTTGGCAATGGCTTTCGCCTTGATGGTTTGGTCAAACTGCTTTTCCAGTCGGCGCAAGCTGCGGTGCAATGGCTTTTTCCACTGCTCCAATTTGTACCCGCATTCTTTGATGATCGCCGCCATGTTCCCGGCTTCGAAACTGGCGATACACTCCCAACCGGGGGCGCGGCTGCAGCGGGCTATGTTGTAGCGGTTGCCTTTGATAAGTCCTTGGTCGGCATTGTCCCCTTTGGCGGCATAGCCCACGGCCTTGATAATGTATGATCCCGCCGCCTTAGGTTTTTGAATACGCTGTAAGTTAGCAAACCCGTTGCCCCATAGTTTTTCGAGGCGTTTAGCCCATGCTTCAAACAGGTTTTCAGGTACCTGCCAATTTAGTAATACGTGAACATGCATATTGGGCTCGCCGTGTTCATTAGCCGGGCATTCTGCCACCCAAATATAATGAAAGTCGGCAGGTTCTTCGGTTGGGCCAAACTCACTCGGTTTGCTGTGCCCGGCGACTTGGGTGTATGTATTCGACAGTGGGCAATACTTCGCCCCAGTTTCAGCGTCCTTTTCGACGGAATAAGTTGCCCACCAACCGCGCTGATACATCTTTTTCGCCCCATCGAGAAAGCGCGATACCTCTTTGCCGATAGACGTTTCGGCCTCTTTGGTGATGGTGAAGTCTTTTTCAGGCTTGAAGCATATTGGCGTATAAGGCCCGGCAATCTCGCCGTTTTCATTCATCACCTTGACAGAACCATCGTCCAAAATATCGACGGTCGCTGCTGGATCCTGGGCGGTAGTATCGATGTGACAATATGGCCCACCAATGGCCTCGATATATCCGGCCATGTTGCGAACAATGCTAACCGGGGTATGTGCGCCATCCGTCCCTTTGAGTTTTGGACGACCGCGCAACATTGAACGTGCCCCCCGCCGTTTGCTGGCTGGCAAAGGCGGTTCCGGCAATGTGCAATATGGTGCCTCACCATCAACCATCCCACCCATGATCCGGTTGCGCTGTTTGGGGGTGAATGTCAGTGTTAGAAACGTGGTAAACCCGCCATGACACGCGGCCACGTAGGCTCCGGACTCGAAAATTTTGCCAACGGCTCTCGGCGTAAGTTGTTCGGTATAGCGATCACCACTTTGCGGTTCTGGCGCATCGCTTGGCGGTGTCATGGTTTGCTGGAGAACGCGAAAACTTCCCGACCACTCCCTTTCCATCAGTCGGATCACGCTGGTTTTCAGTTTTGGCTCAACGACTTTGGTTTTTTCCTTGGGTGACAACACGCGCGGAGTCATTGTCGGGTTCTCTGCCAGCGCATACAGCGTGTCTTGGTTGTAGACGGCCTCGGGGCTGTCTAACTCAGTGTTACCGTGTTGTAGCTTGCGCTCCTGTGCCAGAAGTAGGTCTAAACGGTCTTGTTGTGGGTGTGTCGGACTTTTGCGCCCTTGGACAAGCCTATTATCCTCGG
>NZ_LDOT01000062.1 GCF_001029445.1 Photobacterium aquae | reverse complement strand
GTACCGCCTCGGCCCCGGTATTTATTTTCTTAATTGGTACGTATTGCTGATTGTTAATACGCACTGTTCCTACGTTATTGATATATACAATAAGGTTACTTTTCTCAAAACGTTTCAACCCTTCTGATTTTGCAACTTGTGAATCTTCTGTAGGATTACCATTTGTATCAAAATAAAAACATTTAGGGTATGGGACGTAAAATCGATCTGATTCTTCTATAACATTGGACTTATCAAGTTGTTTAATGCAATTGTAAACATAATCAATATCACTTTGATGATCATTGATTTCAACCTGATTACCAATTACATCATTTCTCAAACAACTAGATAAATCTTGTTTCTTATATGCACATATAACATCCGCAATTCTTCTTAGTGAAGTTAAATCAGTTGCTACAGAACTAGTTTCTGATTCACTTTGATTACCAACTACTACAGAACTAGTTTCTGATTCACTTTGACTACCAGCTGCTACAGAACTAGTTTCTGATTCATTTTGACTACCAGCTGCTACAGAACTAGTTTCTGATTCATTTTGATTACCAACTACTACAGAACTAGTTTCTGATTCACTTTGACTACCAGCTGCTACAGAACTAGTTTCTGATTCATTTTGTTTATCATTAGTAATGATCTTAGGAATAGAACTATCGAGCTTGTGCTCTTTAACTGGTATCTTAGTAGATAATGGTTTGTTATCCATGTCATTAGATTTAATAGCTAAATCTTTTATCTGATAAAGGCGACTGCTATTACAAACAACATCATCTATATTTTTAAATTTAATACATTTTATTATTATTTTCTTATTATCATCGCTTAAAATCTCTGGCTGTATTCCATGTAAATACTCACCATCATCATTCAACTCTATATATCCATGCTCATATAACATTCTAGCTATATTTTCTGTCGCTTTTGGATGCTCAACACCAAATTCTGTCAGTTCACTTGATACATCAGGGAAAGCATGTTTCCAAGATACATATATATGATCATTGCAATACCATACAAACTCGTCACGTTTGTTTATTAACCATTTGTTACTATTTATAAAATACCTTATTGTTGAAACAACTAATTCTTCAATCGGCACACGCACTTTCTCACGAGACAAATTAACCCTACGGTTCAAATGATCTTCTCGTACAGATTGAACATCTGCTTGGATTACTATATCAGTAACAACACTATCTGAATTAAGACCCGCAATTGCTTCTAATAAGGCATTATTGATGTCCTTACCGTCCCATGCTTCTTCAACCCATTGAAAGTACGATAACGGTATTAGTGATCGTAAAAATGCCAATGCCGTATGTTTATGGTTTTGATGTCGATTCGGTGTCCAACGAATGAAATATCGTTGAATGTCATTTTCAACTGCCCATTGATAAATAGTTTGATTGCTATATGCCTCCCAACGAAGACCATTTTCACTTTCAATAGTCATATCGCTTACAACCTTACCAGCATCGTGATATAGGCCAGCCAAAATAGCAGCAATACGCCAACGTGAGTTAGCCAAATTGGTTTCTGCTGCATTGGCATTTATGCCTCGAAAGTGAGTAATAAATGAAAGCCTCAAAGCTCTTTTTGCAACATCTACAGAATGATACGCGAGCCCTCCCGCTGTATTATGATGCCTATATTCCGATGCGGGAACCAAATGGACAAACTTAATAAGATTATGAAAAGCAGGGAGGATGCATTCATCAAAAATTTTCTTATCAATATTCAATTCATTACGAATAATTTGAATATCATTCTCAAAAATATCAATAATTTCATCATCTGAAATGCAAGGTAGGCCATCAGGTTCAATTAGATAGTTATTTAGGATATGACCTGATTTTCTTATAACCCCCTCCGCTCCAAAATTTCTATGTTTTGATTTAACAGTAACTTCATTGTTTTTAAAAAAACCACGAAAAAAATTTTTCCATGTCATACATAACCTTTGCTGTTGATAAATTTAAGATATGATATGTATAACACCATTAATACATATCATATTGAAATGAAAAATATAAACGTTACTAAAATTGCTCATGAAATGACAAATGATAAAAACATTAGAAAAACATTAGGAATTATAAAGCACTTCAATTTCTTTTTGAATAACAAAAAATTTTTTGGAGATCGCAAAAATGCGACTAAAAAAACTAATTAGCCTCATTATAAAAATAATCTTATTCCCTCTACCTAAAAGTAGATTAAAAATCAAGCTTCGCTTGTTGGCTTTCCAAATGGAAGATAATATGCCATTAAGGTTACTTGGATGTCAGTTATTTTTAAACGAGGAAAATATCTCGCATGGAGGGATTTCCGGTAGGCCAGATCAGGTCTATCAAACAAAAAGAGGGGAACTGGTGATAGTTGATACAAAATCTCATAAAATTGTTACATTGACAGATCAAATCCAACTATCACTCTATGCTTTCATTTTATCTCGTAAAGGTTTTAATGTTAGTTCAAATGCATACATCAGATATTGCGATAATAATTTCCGCGTTAAATATAAACGCATTCCTCTGCTTTCTCCTGCATTATCACAGGAGCTTTTAAATCATTATTATTGATAAGCTGGGTTGTTGATAAATGTTTCATAATCTCTATGATTATTAAAGCAATAAATAGCTGATTTTGTTATAACCATTCGCTCACCTCTCCCTCCCAGAACTAGCGTTTGATAACCATATCGAACGCTTTTCCTGCATTCAGCTTTACCTTGTTGTAGTTTAAGTAATACTTTTTCGGCTTTCTTAATTAGAGTCGCTGGGGCCCGTTTAGGGAAAATAATATTATGTGTCATTTGATCAATCCTCTGTTATCTCATAAATATAGATTACCAAGCAATTGATTTTTTCAAACATAAAAAAACGCATGAATCGGGAAATTCATGCGCAAAATATCACTTATATTTATCAGCTAAATAGTTTCGCATAAGCACGTAGACTATGTTTATAGCTCACTATTTTTCTTACCACTCTATTTACAGATGGTGTTTTTATTCCGAGCTCTTTAGCTGCACTAACCTGAGTGTATTCCTGAACCAACACCAGCTCTGCCGCTAACACCGATTTTGATGAGGGATTCAATCCTTTAAGTTTGATAATGTATTTAAATTCTACAGATGTCATGCAATAGCTTCTTGCTGTGAAACATTTACATTATCCTCATTGGCCGCACATGGTTCTTCATCTTTATTCTTTTGTTGCATTGCATCAGCAACAACTTGATCAATTCTACTATTATGTGCCGTAATTTCATCCAACTCACTAAGTATCGTCATCAACTTCAATGCTTGCTCACGGGGCAAATCAAATTTAAATGAATCAATATCTTCATCGACATTTTCCCCGGTCATTTGTGGTGCTATTTGCTCACCAATAAGGTTAATCACAGTTGACATATTTTCAACTAAGGTAGCAGCTGGTTTACGTTTACGCGTTGATGCTCTTGCGGCCCGTGCAGCCGCTTTATTAGCCTTTTCTACTTCTTTAGCTGCCTTAATTTCTTCTGGTGTTAACTCTTGCCCTTCTTTATCTGAAAAATCACCATTAACGCCAATTTCATTAGCATTAATTTCGTCTTGTTCATTTGTCACTACGATTGTTCCAGCCTCGACTTGTGCCATAGCACAGGCTTTTTGCAATCCCTCATCACGAATGAGTTTAACTACACGGCTAGCACTGATTTTTCCATCTTGAACAAGGTTTTGGACTGCTTTATCAGCAGTAATCAACAATAATCCATTAGAAATATTAGCATCAGACACACGTAAACGTTGTGCGATTTCATGGTTACTATAACCCATTCCTTTCAACCGCTGATAACCAAACGCACGATCAAGTTGATTTAGATTCACACCCTGAGAGCTGGTAAACATATGGAAAACTTTGTCTCCATCATTACCTTTGAAAATATTATAAGCCAGAATAATTTTATTACCTGACCTTTTTTCTGCTCGTTTTGCTCCCATGTATCGAGTATGTCCATCTACAACCTTTAGATAAAGCACACCATCAATCTCTACCACTTCAACATCAAGAGGTGGAACATAAATGCCATTTTCATAGGAGTACGCAAAACCTTCAATTTGTTCTTCTTTATAAGTTTGGCGGATATTAAAACCTTCTTCGATAAAGAAGTAAGACAAATCCGCAACTTCTCGTGTTACTTTCCCTGTTTGAGTTTCACAGTTTTTGCAGACCTCAGCAAACTTACGTGCAGAATAACCAGTTACAACAACGTTTAATTTTTTTTGCTCGTCATTAGAAAAAGACATAAATATTCCCTGATTAAAGTGATAAAAATTAATAGTATTTTTATGTAGCTAAAGTATCACGCCAATTTAGCCTCTAACAGCTAACAACTTTATATTTTTTGTGAACCTCGTCTTAATTGCATTTAAAAAATGCCGAATTTTTACTGTTAAATTCAACAATCGATACATCATAAGTGCGAAGAATGTCATATAACGTAGATAAACTTATAAAAATTTCTTGCTCTTTTGAGACTTGCATATGCCACCGATTTCCCATCCGAGTACATTCAAATTCATTATCTAAATGCACATGCCGCAAAGAAAGTCTATTAGTAAATCGACTCCCATACTCGTTGAGAATGTCGATATAGCTTAGATTTGGCTTCACAAATTCTCGATTAGACACACAAACAACTGCATTCTTCATAGACAACCATAACTATTGATGTTTAGTTGATAACATTTGCTGAACATGCGCTGTCAAAATCATGCAAACACTCAATCAATCACATGCACAACAACTCCTACTTGCCTGTTCGATTCACCTTACATTTTCACTATAACCCAAAGTGAAAAAGTTCAAACATAAAAAACAAAAAAGATTTACTGAAAAAAAATCTTTTACTGAAAAAAAATGTGTTAATATTGATGAAATAATTTCAGGAGAGCAAGAATGAACGCACAATCAACTCTAAGAACACTGATAACCTTGGCTGCTACTGCTAAGGAAAACACCATTAAACAAAACTCTGTAATCTTAGACGGCGCTGATGCACCAAATGGCCTATTCTATCGCCAGTACAATACAAATGAGGCTCGTAAAGCTGTTGTCGTTGGCGATATTCCTCTTACATATGGTCGATTTAAAAGCGTCTGTCAGGAGCTTAACATCAGTTGCATTGGCAACAATACTATTGTTGATATTCGCGATATCAACATCATCCGTGATCATCTATACCCTGAATCACGTCAAAAAAAAGTTCGTAATAAAGCTGCTATCTATGCTGTATCTAATCTCAAAGGCGGCACAGGTAAATCAACCACAACAGCTACATTGGCTACAGGTCTTTGCACGGAAATAGTAGAACGAAAATTCAGAGTATTAATTATTGACCTAGATCCACAGGCTTCGCAGACTTCATTATTCTTTCCAAATTTTGATAACGAAAGTGAACTCACAATCGGTGATATCGTTTGTGAGAACTATATAAAAAATGAGAATCAAACTGATGCTGATATCATTAGATCATGTGTAAAAGAAACAAACATTCCAAACTTGCATGTTTTGCCTGCGTCAGAAAATGACCGGAATGTTGAATTGTTCACGCGTGAATTGCTTCAAAAAAATCCTCAATATCCAGTTCATAAACTACTTGAACCAATAATCAGTGTATTGTCAGAGGATTATGATGTCATCCTAATTGACACCCCACCAACATTTAATAATTTAATGCTTGCTGCACATTATTCTGCTGACAATATTATTGTCCCAGTACGACCATCAAAACTAGACACTGATAGCACTGAAAAATATCTTGAATTCCTTGCGCGAATCTACGGCATCCTAGTTGAACTGGGCCATAAAGGTTATAAACACATCAATGTTCTGCCAACAGCGGTAAATGAAACATCAAAAACACAAGTACGCATTGCGAATTCACTAAGGGCAGCATCCCCGTATAACAGTTTTGCAAATAATTTTATCTATTCAGAAGCTGTTCTTCGCCTACAAGAACTAAAAGGTACGATTTACTCATATTCATTATCTCAAGGTCTAATTACGAGAACATCACTTAAAAACGCGCAAGATTCATGTTTTATGCTAATTTCTGTACTTGCCGAACAATTATTCGAACAAAACGAGGCTGATCAATAATGAATACAATCCGTAAGAAGAACACACAAAATCTAACAGGGGCATACAAAAATCTCCTAAATCTCGATAACACTCCGTTGTCAGATGAAAAATTAAATGAGTATGCTAAAAAGTTTCAAAATGACATTAATTCTTCATCAACAGGGGTCATAAGTAACGCAGAAAAAATAATGCAGGAAAAGCCTATACGGCTTAAATATAATGGGAAAGAGTATGACTTTACGCTTAGTGTTATTCCGAGTGCAGATATTCTAACTCAGACAATTGTACTGTCTGATATTAACTCACGATTTCAGTCAGACGTTTACCTAAATGAGTATTCAGTCAGTGACTTAATAAATGATTTAGGTGATGGACAAAAGGGGCAGACTACTCCTGCTATTGGCTATATTGACCCAGATACTGGAAAAATTATTGTCGTCAACGGTAGTCGCCGTCGATTAGCTTGCCACTATGCAAAAGCTGATTTTTTAATTCTGGTATGCAATGTAAAAATCGAGGTAGATACAGCTAAAGGTATTTCAGATAGTAGTAACATATCGAAACCACTTTCACTTATTGAAATTGGTCATATATATATTAATGAAATGGAAAATCTAAAAATTTCCTCTCAAAATGAATATGCACGACTACAAAGAATCCCAAAATCAACAGTTTCTGTTGCAATTAAAGCGGCAAAAATATCTGATGATATTTATTCGTTATTTCCTTCACCTACAGATCTTGGCCGAAGGATCATAACTCAACTTGATAAGATTCTCTCAGATATCAATCCTGAAAACATGTCAGACTTGATTTTAGAAGGTAAAAAAATCAGAAAAACAACTTTAAGCTTTGGAAATAATAGAGACTTAAATGCAACACGATTGAATACTGAATTTTTTACATCTTTTTCTATGTTCGCGAAGACATTAAGCGTCGATAATCTTGACGGTGTACAATCACGTAATAAGCCAAAATCTCAAACTCTAAATGATCAACAAACTCAGGTAATTGTGACTGATAAGGATGACAAGCTATCATTGTCATTTGAAAAGTTAACCCCAGAAACAAAAAATAAGTTAATCAGCTTATGTCAAGAATTGGGTATTAACATTTAAAAAGTCATTTTTCTATAATATTACACATGTAAAAATCAAGGATACTCGAAAATGAAAATTGAAGTAATACAAGGGAAAAACGATTTAGATTCTTACATTTCCGCACGGGCTGGAATAGTAAAAATTTATAATGAATCAAATCCATTTCATGCAGAACAAGAGATAACAGATAAATCTTCAATCTCAAATCCCGAGTATCTTTTTGCATTTAAAATTTCAGGTGAAAATTCTGGTATTATTATTGAAAGACTAATTGGTAATGAACAATTTGCAGTAATTTGTTTTGCTGCAATTGAAAAAGAACATCGTAAACAAGGGAAGTGTAAAAAGCTTATTCAATATGCTGAAGAATTTTTACTGAGAAAAAACTTTCATTTAGTCGGCGTTCAATTAAATCAACATGACAATCATCAATATTGGCATAAATATAATTATGTTATGCCTGTTCAGATTGGTGAAGCAGGAGGCTTAATAAATCCATCTCTTTTTGAGAGTTAGTTAAATACGATGATTTTATAAAAAAGCTGCGTAATCGCGGCTTTTTTATTAGGTTTGCACCGGGGCCAACAATTGCAGCTCACCAGATTGCCGGGAACCGTTCGCACGGCGAACACCCGTAGGAGTGCCGGGAACCGGGGGCCCGTTCGCACGGCGAACACCCGCAGGAGTGCCGGGAACCGGGGCCAAACAATAACAGAA
>NZ_LDOT01000061.1 GCF_001029445.1 Photobacterium aquae | reverse complement strand
GGTATTGTGGTCGAGGGGTCAGTAGTCGGCGACAAGGTTGAAGTCACCGCGCAGGTGATCGACAAGGTCGGCAACCCATCGCCGGAAGCCAGCGACAGCGCTTTGGTCGACACTGGCGACGCACCAGCCCCGAGTGTTGAACTGCTGGGTGATAGTAACAATGACGGTATCTACAACAGCACCGAACTGGGTGCTGATGGTACGGTCACAGCCAAAGTGACGTTGGCCTCGGGCACTGTTGAGGGTGATCGGATCATTATCACCGACACCAATGGCAACGT
>NZ_LDOT01000060.1 GCF_001029445.1 Photobacterium aquae | reverse complement strand
TTGAATGCAGTGCTTGAGATAACTAGTTGGACTTTCCCAGATTGCTATTTACTGCCAAGGCGGTAAATAAACGAATTTGCTTGGCGACCATAGCGTTATGGACCCACCTGATCCCATGCCGAACTCAGCAGTGAAACGTAACAGCGCCGATGGTAGTGTGGGGCCTCCCCATGTGAGAGTAGGACATCGCCAGGCTCAAATTTAGGAAGCCCGTTGGCTACAACGGGCTTTTCTTTCGCTCCGGCTGGTTGCAATGTGAGCGGAGTCAACAGAAGGTTTTCACTTTCTCGCCAACTGGCAAAAAAGATGAAAGTTTTGTCTTGACTGGATATCAGAAAAGCGTATTATACGCCACCTGACTTGCTGAAGCGCAACGCGCTAACGCATTGATAGTCAACGTTCTTTAACAATTTGACCATGCAATCTGTGTGGGCACTCGTGAAAAGATTTAGTCAAAAGATTTAAATCAGTGAACTGAGTGACGA
>NZ_LDOT01000059.1 GCF_001029445.1 Photobacterium aquae | reverse complement strand
CGCCAGCTGCATTCCAAAACGCCTGGCCACCCAGAATACGGTTACGCACCGGGTGTTGAGACCACCACTGGCCCACTAGGCCAGGGCATCACCAATGCCGTGGGTATGGCGATGGCTGAAAAGGCACTGGCTGCCCAGTTCAACCGCGAAGGCCACGACATCGTTGACCACAACACCTATGTGTTCATGGGCGACGGCTGCCTAATGGAAGGTATCTCCCACGAAGCATGTTCACTGGCGGGTACGCTGGGTCTGGGCAAGCTGATCGCGTTCTGGGATGACAACGGCATTTCTATCGACGGCCACGTTGAGGGCTGGTTCTCTGACGACACCCCTAAGCGTTTCGAAGCATACGGCTGGCACGTGATCCCTGCAGTTGACGGCCACGACGCAGAAGCGATCAACGCAGCTATCGAAGCGGCGAAAGCCGAAACAGGTCGCCCTACGCTGATCTGTACCAAGACCATCATCGGCTTCGGTTCTCCAAACAAAGCGGGTTCTCACGACTGTCACGGTGCTCCACTAGGCGCTGATGAAATCAAAGCGGCACGTGAATTCCTAGGCTGGGAACACGGTCCTTTTGAAATCCCTGCCGACATCTACGCGCAGTGGGATGCCAAAGAAGCTGGCACAAGCAAAGAAGCAAGCTGGAACGACAAGTTCGCAGCGTACGAAGCGGCATACCCTGAGTTGGCTGCTGAATTCAAACGCCGCGTAAACGGTGAGCTGCCAGCACAGTGGGAAGAAAAAGCCTCTGCAATCATCGCTGATCTGCAAGCCAATCCTGCAAACATCGCATCTCGCAAAGCGTCTCAGAACGCGCTGGAAGCATTCGGTGCAATGCTGCCTGAGTTCATGGGCGGCTCAGCTGACCTTGCGCCGTCTAACCTGACCATGTGGTCTGGCTCGAAGTCTCTGACTGCCGATGACTTCTCAGGCAACTACATCCATTACGGTGTGCGTGAGTTCGGCATGACGGCGATCATGAACGGTATCGCCCTGCACGGCGGTTTCGTACCGTACGGCGCGACCTTCCTGATGTTCATGGAATACGCGCGTAACGCAATGCGTATGGCTGCCCTGATGAAGGTACAGAACATTCAGGTTTACACGCACGATTCAATCGGTCTTGGCGAAGACGGTCCGACTCACCAGCCGGTTGAGCAGGTATCTTCTTTGCGCCTGACACCGAACATGAGCACATGGCGTCCATGTGACCAGGTTGAATCTGCCGTGGCATGGAAACTGGCTATCGAGCGCAAAGACGGCCCGACAGCACTGATCTTCTCTCGCCAGAACCTTGCCCAGCAGCCTCGTGACGAGCAGCAGCTGGCTGATATCGCCAAGGGTGG
>NZ_LDOT01000058.1 GCF_001029445.1 Photobacterium aquae | reverse complement strand
ACACCAACAGGATTACCGGGAACCGTGGCCAAACAATAGCAGAATGCCGGGCCCATTTTCGCCGTGGCCAAACAATAACAGAATGCCGGGAACCGGGGGCCAAACAATAATTAAGTCATGTAGTCAAGAGCATGATCTTTGATCAATATATAAACGAAACACCAAGGGTTCAACAACTGATAACGCCTCTTAAGATACAAATTATTACACGGACACATCCCACACCAAAGAAGGCAACACAAAAAGCACAATATTTTTACAGTATAATAAGAGTGGAATTTTAACAGTTAAACTGAGCAAGCCGAAATTACGCAAAACATCCCTGTGAAGACTTTCAACCACCAAAAACATTGAATTAAGCACAATTGACATAAAAACAATGACTAAATATAACGAATGTAACACAAACGATATCATTATTCAGGCACTACGCCAGAACAGAGCAATCAAAACCATATCAAAAAAAGTAAATCCAACGTCAAGATAGTTTAATAGTTAAATTTTTACAGTTAAATTATAAAGGAGCTCATTATTCTTTGGACTACCACGGGTGGCATATTTGGATACCGATTCGCACGCTAAATCGGGCAGTTATTCGAATTTAATAATTAAACAATTTGATTGTGAGTATTAATATCAGGCGTGAATTTTCAATTGTAAAATTTGTCCCCAAAAAGCATCCGAGCTACCTATCACCCAGAACCAAAACAACGCATTTGTCCCCAAAAAGCATCCGAGTTACCTATCACCCAGAACATATACGACACTTATGTAAAT
>NZ_LDOT01000057.1 GCF_001029445.1 Photobacterium aquae | reverse complement strand
CGGCACTCCTGCGGGTGTTCGCCGTGCGAACGGGCCCCCGGTTCCCGGCACTCCTACGGGTGTTCGCCGTGCGAACGGTTCCCGGCAATCTGGTGATCTGCAATTGTTGGCCCCGGTTCTGTTCTTGAAAAATAAAGTTTGTACAGTGACCAGAAAGTTTGTACATAAAGGCAGGTTTGGGATAATAAAGTTTGTACACTAATTCCAAACCTTCGCTAAAACAGAATGTTAGAGTTCATGAGTTTTGCAAGGCGCTAGTAAATCTAAACGCTACAGCAAGCCGACAATGCTCGTTAGTGTACAAACTTTATTGTACCGATTGCTGTAACTGCCTGATCTACAGTCCTAGCTGTGTACAAACTATATTGTGCGAAAACAGGTTCCCGGCATTCTGGTGA
>NZ_LDOT01000056.1 GCF_001029445.1 Photobacterium aquae | reverse complement strand
CCGTCAGCGCCCAGTTCAACACTGTTGTAGATACCGTCACTGTTGCTGTCACCCTGCAGTTCCACTAATGGAGCCGGTGCGGCCCCCGTATCCACTAAGGCGCTATCGCTGGCTTCCGGAGATGGGTTACCAACCTTGTCGATCACCTGCGCGGTCACTTCAACCTTATCACCGACCACTGAACCTTCGACCACAATACCGTTGGTTAGGTCAGCGGCGGTCACTTCACGGTCAACCAGCACGTTGCCGTTGGTATCGGTAATAATGATCTGATCGCCTTCTGCCGTCGTGGCATCCAAGGTGATCTTGGCTGTGACCGTACCATCCGCCCCCAATTCAACGCTGTTGGAG
>NZ_LDOT01000055.1 GCF_001029445.1 Photobacterium aquae | reverse complement strand
TGGTGGGCGATACCGGGCTCGAACCAGTGACCCCCTGCTTGTAAGGCAGGTGCTCTCCCAACTGAGCTAATCGCCCTAAAACCGTCACGCTTGGGATGCCTCTATTGAAGCGGTGTGGCGGTTTGAATTTGGTGGGTCTAGGCAGACTCGAACTGCCGACCCCTACCATGTCAAGGTAGTACTCTAACCAACTGAGCTATAGACCCAAATTCTGTACTTCCTGCAGGTTAATCAAGAAGTAGTGGTACGACCGAGTGGATTTGAACCACCGACCCCCACCATGTCAAGGTGGTGCTCTAACCAACTGAGCTACGGTCGTACTATATGTGTTCCTTAGAACGAGATGAATATTAGCGAGTGATGATCTTTGACGCAAGTGTTTGAGTTCGCTTTTTTCATTCGCTGGCATCAACTGCCTAGCCTTTGAGCGCAAAGGACTAATAATAAGCATAGCGTGCGTTAAAGTGTGAGTTTGATCACTCCGGAAAATTCGGTCTTTATTGTACATCGGAGGGAGAACGATGCGTTGTGATACTCGTCTTGCTAGTTGTCGTCACGGTGTTATGAGGCCGAAGTGAAACTGTTGTTTTGAACCGCTACAGGTGCATTTATCAAAGTGGGTGAAACTTGACTTAAAATTAAAGGAATTAAACGGTCTGGCATGCTGTAATATATTACGTTATATAAAAAAATATTTTGGATATATATCATCATAAAATGATGATTAATACCCGATGAGCATTTAAATAATTTCTGTCTAGTTCGTTTTATATTTATATATACCCTGTGTGATTTTTTGTGGTGATATATATTATTATCTGGTTTGTTATTATTCATAGCGCTTCTTTGTTACTGGTTGATTTACTGGCGAAATATCGCAATTATCATGTAATATGTTGTCAAATTTCTGACTCGAATTTGAAAGGAGGGGTTGTGACAGATATTCATATAGCATCTATGACGTTAATTGATACAGTGTCTCGTATATCATCATATTTTAACCTTCCATTTAGTGAGGATTTATTAATGTCTGGTGTATCATCGCCGGATAATAATTTACACTTCACTCAATTAGCAGTAGCTTGTCAGAATGTAGGTATTATTGTTGAGCATCAACCTAATACTATAGCTATTTCAGATCTTAATGGTTTCCCTTCAGTCGTTGAAGTGGATGGCGAATGTTATCTTATTGTTTTATCAGTTGATAGTGACGACATTCAATGCCTTACTGATAATGGCGTATGTACAATGCCAGTGTCCGTTATAGAGAAAGCCATGACGGGCGTGAGTGCCGTTGTTAGTACTCAACCATCCGTTGAGGCTCGGGCTAAAATATCGCAATCAATATTATTAGGTGACCACTGGTTTTGGGGGCCAGTTCTAAAAACTAAGCGGATATATATTGATGTCGTATTTGCTTCGTTGCTGATTAATGCATTTGCTTTAGCAACGCCATTATTTACGATGAATGTTTATGACCGTGTTGTGCCTAATTTGGCGTTTGATTCATTGTGGGTGCTAGCCGCTGGTGTCTGTATTGTTTTTGTTTTTGACTTTGTTATGAAAATAATGCGTAGCTGGTTCATTGATTTAGCCGGAAAGAAAACGGATATATTGATGTCGGCTGTGATCTATGCAAGAACCCTTGGGATGAAATTAAATAACCGGCCGGAATCGGTTGGTGTATATAGCAAACATCTTCAAGAGTTTGAGTCTGTTCGTGGTTTTTTGGCATCAACGACTATTACGTCTTTGATTGATTTGCCTTTTGCGATTCTTATGCTTGGAGTGATAACGCTCATAGCTGGTCCTTTGGTTATTGTGCCGATCATTGCCATGATGTTGGTAGTGGTTGCCAGTTTGCTGATTCAAAAGCCTTTGAATGAAACGATAGAGCAGTCTAATCAACTTGCAGCCCAGAAAAATGCCAATTTATACGAGAGTCTACAGGGTATCGAATCAGTAAAAGCTCATAACGCAGAGGGGCAGTTTCAGTTTAAATGGGAGCAAGCTGTAACCCATATGGCGACATGGGGCAACAAGACTCGTTGGTTAACTAATTTAGTGATGACTCTGACTGGGTTCATGCAGCAGTTAGTCAGTGTTGGTCTTGTTGTCTACGGGGTTTATCTACTGGCAGAAAATGTCATATCAATGGGGGCGATCATTGCCACCGTAATGCTTTCAGGCCGTTGTTTACAGCCCATGATGCAGATTGCAGGTTTGGCAACTCGTTATTCGCAGGTAATGACATCATACGCCCAGCTTGATGAGATTATGAATACACCTCAAGAGCAGCAACCGAAAAGACGTTATATCTCTAAAGATAATCTGCGCGGTGAGCTTGAATTGAGGAATGTATCATTTCGCTATAAATCAGATGATAAGCAAATTCTAAAAAATATCTCATTCAAGGTTCAGGCGGGTGAAAAGGTCGCGATTATTGGCCGTATTGGGGCTGGGAAAACGACCTTAGAGAAGTTGCTGCTTAACTTTTATGAGCCAGATAGTGGGGCTATTTTGCTGGATGGATTGAATATTCAGCAGTACAACCCGGCATTTGTTCGTCGTCAAATAGGGGCAGTACCACAAGATATACAGCTTTTTTACGGTTCGATTCGAGATAACATTTCGCTTGGTCAGCCTGATGCTGATATGGCCAGTATTCAAGATGCTGCAATGCGTGCTGGAGTAACACAATTTACCCGGCATGATAGCGAAGGGTTGGAAAGGCAGGTGGGCGAATCTGGGCGTTATTTGTCTGGCGGGCAGCGTCAGTCAGTTGCATTAGCACGCGCATTTTTGAATCCGGTATCGCTCTATATTATGGATGAGCCTACATCGCAGATGGATACTCGCACAGAGCATCATGTCAAGAATCAACTGTCACAGCTCTCTCCTGATCAAACCTTGATCCTCGTTACTCACAAGACAAGCATGTTGGATATTGTCGATCGCGTCATTGTACTTGATGGTGGCCGAGTTGTACTTGATGGCGAAAGGGATTCCGTGATTAAAGCCTTGTCAGATGGCAATTTCGCCGCGGTAAGGAGGGTGCATGCAGCATAGGGCTCATGAATATTACAGTCAGACCTCAGCCGCAGTAGCGATGGATGTACCTGGCCAAGCGCGGGCTTTGGTTCGAATGGTTTTTGCTTTTGTGTTAGTTGCGATTGTATGGGCGAGTTTTGCCGAACTTGATGAGGTCACGGTTGGTATTGGCAAGGTAATTCCTGCTGATCAAGTTCAGATCATCCAAAACCTTGAAGGAGGAATAATTAAGTCTATTCAAGTTGATGAGGGTGATGAGGTAAAAAAAGGGCAATCATTATTGGTTATTGATGACACCTTGTTTCGTTCTGATTTGATTGCGGGAAAGAGTGAAACGGACAGCCTTCATGCGGCTGTTTTTCGGCTTAAGCATGAGATAAGCAGTGTTCAGGTAAGTGCTGTTAGATCGTTATCCGATTGGCAGAAAAGTGTAAAAGTCACGATTGTTCCGATCCCTTTTTCTTCTGATTTCGCAGCAGAACACCCAAGTATTGTCGATGGGCAGCAAAAGGAATCTCGAACACGCTTGGAGGAATTGGCTAATCAGCTTCAAACTTTCACCCATCAAGTCGAAGAGAAAAAGCAATCAATTCAAGAAGCCCGATCACAGATCAAAACTCTAGAGCGTAGCGTTGCCTTGGCGGAAAAAGAGTTGCAAATGAGCCGACCTTTGGCTGAGGAAGGTATTGTGCCGATGGTCGATATTCTGAAGCTGGAACGACAGGTTAATGACTTAGAAGGCAAACTTCGTCAGTTAACGTTGTCACTGCCGAAGCTAGATGCCGAGATCCGTGGTGCAATTACACGCTATCGCGAGGCAGCCTTTGTGTTTCGTAGCGAGTCACAGGCTGAGCTTAATGATCTCAACGATAAGTTGAATACCTTGTCCGCATCCAATGTTGGCTTGGAAGACAGGGTTAAGCGAACAACGGTTATCTCGCCAGTTAATGGCATCGTCAAAACAATCAATATAAATACCGTCGGTGGGGTTATCCAGCCAGGTATGGAGTTAATGGAAATTGTACCTAGCCAAGATACGTTATTGATAGAAGCAAATATCAGCCCGAAAGACATCGCTTTTATACGTCAGGGATTGGAGAGCATTGTTAAGTTCACGGCATATGATTTTACGATCTATGGAGGGCTGCAGGGGGTTGTCGAGCAT
Organism: Photobacterium aquae; assembly: GCF_001029445.1. Classification (GTDB taxonomy): domain Bacteria; phylum Pseudomonadota; class Gammaproteobacteria; order Enterobacterales; family Vibrionaceae; genus Photobacterium; species Photobacterium aquae. The sequence continues at coordinate 8,006 of NZ_LDOT01000055.1, read as the reverse complement.
GTTTCTGCAGACACAATTCAAGACGAGGAAGGCAATGCATTTTATTTGGTACGTATTCGTACTTATGCCAATGAGCTTATTTCTGGCGATAAGCCTTACAAGATAAAACCGGGGATGCTTGCTCAGGCAGACATTCTCACAGGAAAAAAGACAGTGATGGATTACTTATTGAAACCATTACTTAAGGCCAAACAAAACGCCCTGAGAGAGCGGTAGTAATACCTTGTGGCTTGTTAGGAGTTTGTCATTCATGGAGAGTTTATGAAAAAGCAGTTGTTATCATTATGCATAGGTGCATTGTGCGTTCCGTCGGTATGGGCCATTTCTATTGAAGAAGCGGTTACCAAAGGCCTTACAACTAGCCCGGAAGTAAAAGAAGTTGTTGAAAGCTACAACGCGAGACTTTCAATTGTTGATCAAGCTACCGCTGATTACTTGCCCTCGTTGGATCTCAGCGGCGAAGTCGGCTACCAGCGTCGCGAACGTGATCGAGAAATTGCATCAACAACCGAAGAATTGACCGGTCGGCAAGCCTCTTTGCGTCTGCGTCAGCTAATTTTTGATGGTTTTGGTGTTTCTTCGAATATTGATCGGACGGAGTTTGAAGCTGAAGCCGAACGTTACCGTGTTTTGTACTTTACAGAAAACTATGCACTGAAAGTTACACAGGCATATCTAGATGTTATCCGCGAGCAGACACTACTTGGCTTGGCGCAGAAAAACCTAGAGACGCATTTGCGCTATCAGAAAGATATTACCAAGAAAACCAAGTCGGGATTAGGTTCAAGTGCGGATGTATCGCAGATCAATGGTCGTGTTGCCCGTGCACAAGCCAATGTTCTTTCGGCTCAGAATAATGTCAGTGACGTTACCGATCAGTATCTTCGTTTAGTTAATGAAATGCCGGGTAACTTGATTCAGCCTGATGTCGATGATCGCTTTATTCCTGCATCACTTGAGGCGGCGTTGGAATTAGCCAAGCAACACAACCCGACAGTGTCATCGTCATTGAAAGATGTAGAGGCTGCTCATTCACAATATGACGCTTCTAAATCCGGTTATTACCCTGAAATTGATGTGTATGTCGAGCAGAGTTTCAGCAAAGACTATGACGGCGTAAGAGGGACAGACGACGAGTTCAGTGCGATGCTCCGCTTGAACTATAACTTATTTGGTGGTGGTCGAGACCAAGCGCGCGTCTCTGAATCGGCTTCTCGAATTCAGCAAGCTAAAAATATCAGCGCCAATACTGTTCGTCAGGTTGAAGAGAGTACCCGCTTGTCTTGGAGTGCCGCTGAAATTCTTGAGCAGCAAAAAGGTTATTACCAGCAGCACGTTGAGCAAAGCTTTAAGACTCTTGAAGCGTATAAACAGCAGTTCAAGCTAGGCTCGCGTACGTTACTAGATGTGCTTAATACGGAAAATGAGCTATTTGAGGCTAGAAAATCTTATGTTGCTGCTGATTATGACCACCTTGAAGCGCAATACCGTTTGATTAATTCGACGGGGAAATTGCTCGATGCTTTATATGTAACAGTTCCTAAGGATTGGAAAGCAGGAGAAAAATGATGTTGCGTAGTAAATTCTTCTGGCTTCCTATTGTTGGAGCCTTGGCATTGTCGGGATGTTCAACCTCGCCGGTAGGGATGATTGCTAATCAGGATTCTGATCAATTTGATAACGACCGCGATGGCGTAATTAATGAGCGTGATCTATGTGCTGATACGGTGATGGGGGCTGTTGTGAACAACGATGGTTGTCCGTTTGATATTACCAGCATTGCAGATGGTGAACTCATTGTGTTGTTTGATCACGATTCAGCCAATATCCACTCTAATCAGCTAGCAGAAGTTAAGCGCATTGTTGGTGTTTTAAATAAAAACCCCGGGTTGTCGTTGGTGCTTGAGGGACATGCAAGTGCGTCAGGTTCCGCTGAATATAACTTACAGTTATCGAAGAAAAGGGCGGAAGCTGTAAAACAGCTTTTTATCTCACGAGGGTTGTCTGCAGAACGATTGGAAATATTACCGGTCGGTGAGCAAAAGTTATTGCTTAACAATAACACTGTCCAGGCTGACACATTAAATAGACGTGTAACGACTCAATTCAAGTCATCAGATACCTATACTGACTATAAATGGCATATCTACACAATGGAATCGACTTTATAGTTAGAATGAAATTGAAGGTACTTGTTATCGTGGTTGTTTGTATGGGTGTGCTTATAGGGTATGCCCATACTGAAAATTTTCTTGATGATAAAGATATTGAGAAAGCCGCTAAAATTTATGGTGATGATGCTAAGTTGAGACTGAACGAATGGCAGAAGCTGATTTATAAATCACAAGCTAAAAGTCGTACGGAAATGCAGAGACTTGGCGATGTGAATCAATTTTTTAACCAACTTACATTTATTGATGATGTGAAATTATGGGGACTTGAAGATTATTGGGCAACGCCTATCGAGTTTATCGGTGCGAAAGGTGGTGACTGTGAAGATTTTAGCATCGCGAAATATTTCACCCTTAGAGAACTAGGGGTTTCTGATGAAAAAATTAGGTTGATATATGTTAAGGCACTAAGTTTGGATCAGTTTCACATGGTTGTAGCATATTATCCTGAACCTTCTTCAATTCCTTATATATTGGATAATATTGATCCTGATATGAAGCTGGCAACACAGAGGGAAGACTTGGTTCCTATCTATAGCTTTAATGCCCAACACCTTTGGTTAATGAAGGAACGTGGACGGGGACAGTTAACAGGGAAGTCGACAAGATTGAGTAAATGGACATTGATGAGAGATAGATATAGTCGTGGAGATTTAAAAGTCCCAGCAATCAGATTAAGTTACTAATATGAGCTTATATAAGAGAATCTTATTTTCAGTTTTGTTTATATTGACTGCACTATACAGCGTGGTTTTTAGTATTCAGTATTATTCTGTTCGTGGATATTTGAGTGAGCAACAGATAAATACTGTAAACAATACAGCGAATTCACTTGCACTTGTCATACCTATTCAGTATGAAAAAAACAGCAATGTTGGGATCGAAACAGCGATATTTGCAGCATTTGATAGTGGATATTATAAAAAAATTAGCTTTCAGGCATTTAAAGATAAGCGAGTGTTCCAGCGAGAGATAGAAACTTCATTGACACAGGTTCCTAAATGGTTCGAAACCTATTTGGGCTTTCAACCTATTGAAGAAAAGTTTGTTATATCATCTGGTTGGCTTCAAATCGGTGAATTGACAATTATCAGTAATACCGGCATGGCTATGCAGCAGTTATGGTATAGCACGATGAATTTATCTCTGTGGTTTCTTGCTGCTTTTTTAACTACAGCATTAGTGATAAATCGCGTGTTGAAGTTTATCTTAAAGCCACTTGCTCACCTAACCGTTTATGCTGAATTTCTAGGTGAAAATAAATTTGATGCGACGGTGATTGAACCGAGGGTAAGTGAATTATCGACACTAAGTCGTGCTATGCAAAAAATGGCAGAAAAGCTTAAGCATGAATATGAGAACCAGCAGCAAGAAGCGTATGAGCTTCGTAAACGAGTGTTGCAAGATAAGGTGTCAGGTTTAGGTAATCGAGAATATCTTTATGCCCAGATAGAGTCATACCTTCAGGAAAATACGAGTTGTAGTATTTTTATGATTGCATGCGACAGTATTAATGAAATCTATCAAAAGTATGGTTTTGGTGCTCGCGATAAAATGGTTTATCAAATAAGTCGAGAGTTGTCACATCAAGTTGATGCTATTGAACAGGTTGTATTAGCTCGTATATCAAATACAGAGTTTATTTTTTTTCTACCACAGATGGCATTATCAGACGCTGAAGATTTAGTTAAAAAATGTCACTCTAGTATAATTAAGCAGTTTGTACCCTACCATAAATTATCTGATATCAATGTATATTCTGGATCTGTGGTTACCGATGGGGTGGGGAGCGTAAAGCAGCTACTGTCAATGGTTGATAATGCTGTTCAGTCTGCGAAAAATTCGGAATGCGGTTTTTCTGTCCAGCATCAGAATAATGATGCACTAGGTAAAATGGATTGGTTATATATTATACGTAAAGCTATTTCACTAAAAAATTACAAATTTAGGGTTATGCCAGCTATTGCGAATGATGATAAAACTGTCTTACATCAAGAGTTTTTATTATCTATTGGTGTTGATGGGAAATCATATCAGGCAGGAGAGTTTGTTCATTTTATTGAGCAGCAGAAGCTCTGTGCTGAATTTGATAAATCGGTAATTGAATATTTACTTGATAATAATTCCTGTGAAAACAATGTCGCTGTCAATATCATGGCGGGTACATTTTATGATGACTCACTTTGCCAGTGGTTGGATGTAAATCTGCAATATAATAAAAACAAATTTATAAATGTTTTTTTTGAGATCCCTGAAAGCGCTTTTGTTTATTATGAAGAGCAAGTTTCCAAGTTTGTTTGTTTGTTAGAGCGTTATGGTTTGAATTGGGGGGTTGATAATTTTGGTCGTCATTTCAAATCATTGGATGCTGTTATTTCGTATAAGCCTAGCTATGTGAAGTTGGATTATTTTTATGGTTCGATGCTAAGTGATAGTTCAGCAGGTATCGAGTTAGTGAAAGGTGTAATCAAGTCAGCGAAGAACTTCGATATCGATGTTATTGCTACGCGTGTGGAAAATCATCAGCAACGCGTGAAATTCCTTGAGTTAGGTGTTGATGGCTATCAAGGGTATGTCACCGGCGTCTCTCACGTTGTTACAGAATATATTGGGTAATTAAGTTATGGAACAACAAGTAATCTCTAAAGCGACAGTCATTACAAATGTCAAAGGTAGCGTGTTTTACATTGACGTTAATGGTGAGCAGCATTTTATTCAATCGGGAGATACCGTACCCGCAGGTGCTATTGTCATTAGCCTTGCTGGTAGTAGTTATGAATTTACGTCGCCTAATGTCAGTTTTAACGTCGAGGGACAGTGTGCGACATGTGATTCTATCAATGAAGGGGTACGCCTAAAGTCCCTTGATAGCGATGATGAAATTGCACGACTTCAGCAGGCCATTTTAGATGGCGTTGATCCAACTGAAGATTTTGATGCGCCAGCTGCTGGTCTTGGTGTTTCAAGTGTGAATGCGGGCTTTGTCGAAATTACCCGTCTCGGTCGAGATGTTATTGCCGATGCAGGCCATGATACAGATGACGTTTCATTTGATGTAAATGGACTATTGGGGAATGCTGACAGTTTATCAGAGGGCGTCCCCAAAATATTCCTCGATGGCCCAATCACGAGTGATAACATCATTAATATAGCTGAGTCACAAAGTGATATTTTAATTACCGGTCACGTTGAAGATGGGGTAAAACCGGGTGTTGAGGTCAACATTATTGTTGGTGATCATACTTTTGTTACAACTGTCGGTTCAGACGGTTCGTTTTCTATCTATGTTCCGGGTAGTGTTTTAGCTGACAATTCCGAAGTAAAAGCGGAATTGGTTACTTCGAACGGGACATCGGAAGATACACATGAATATGATGTTGATGTCTACATTTCAATTCCTGAAGTCACAATTTTAGGTGATGGTGGTGATAACGTTTTTAATAAAACAGAATTAGGCGAAGATGGAACAGCGACTGTTACGGTAACAGTTCCTGAAAGCGCTGAAGTTGGTGAGATCATTATTATCCGAGATGCGAATAATAATGTATTAGTTGAGAAGTCGCTGACAGAAGATGACATCACCAATGGTTTTGAGTTGGAAGTGTTGCCTGTTGATGACCGTATTTATGTGTCAGCAGAAGTTATTGATGGTGCGGGAAACAGCTCCGGCTTGATTGTCGATGAAGCGGAAGTTGATGTATGGATTTCATCTCCGATAATTAGTTTGCCATCGTCACAAGATACAGGTGTAAGTGATAGTGACTCCTTAACGAACATTACATCACCAAGTTTTGAGTTATCGAATATTGATGATGATGTGGTATCGATTCGAGTGACAGTCGTTTCTGACGAGACGGGTAAAGTTCAGGAGGGGGATGCAAGTCTTGTTGATGGCAATTGGGTCTTTAGGCCATCATCTCCACTCGTTGACGGAGCGTATACGATTACGGCTGTTGCACAAGATGATGCTGGTAATGAGGCGTCATCAAATACTATTCAGGTAACGATTGATTCCAGCATATTAAACCCCTCAATCGACTTCGAAAGCACTGGATTTGATGATGTTTATAACAGTGATGAACTAGGTCCTGATGGTACCGTAACCGCAACGATTACGATACCGTCAGATTTCAACCCTGAAACTGATTCAATGCTCATTAATGGTGAGAGCTATCACCCGTCAGAAAGCGAAATACTGTCTGGTTTAATCGAGCTTCAGGTAGCGCCAGATTCGACAATTACAACTCAAATAACAGATGCAGCAGGTAATGTATCTAGCTTGGTGACGGGTACTGCACCAAGTGCAGATACAGAAGCATTGCCCCCGGTTATTTTCTTTGAATCCCCAGGTGCTGATGGAATTTATAATGCACAGGAAGTAGGACCTGATGGGACAGTGACTGCGACTATTTCATTACCATCAGATTTTATAGCGGGTCTTGATACCTTATATATAAATGGGCAGGTTCATGTTCTTACAAGCGAAGAAGCATCGCTAGGGTATGTGAATATTGAGGTTGTGCCTAATACGAGTGTAAGTGCTTATATTAAAGATTCTGCTGGAAATACATCGGAGCTGGTATCAGAAAAGGCTCCCCCAGCGGACTTATCTGCATCAACCCCTATCGTTGAATTGTTAGGTGATGCTAACAATGACGGTATTTATAATGATGCTGAATTGGGTGGCAATAGTACTGTTCCAGCTAAGATAACGTTGGCTCCCGATACGGTTGAAGGCGATCGCATCATTATTAAAGACACCAGTGGCAACGTACTGGTTGACCGTGAGGTCACAGCAGATGATTTGACCAACGGAATATTGGTGGAAACACCGGTTGTTGGCGATAAGGTCGAGGTCACCGCGCAGGTGATCGACAAGGTTGGTAATACGTCTCCGGAAGCCAGTGACAGCGCCTTGGTCGACACTGGCGCCGCACCAGCCCCGAGTGTTGAACTACTGGGCGACAGCAACAATGACGGTATCTACAACAGTGCCGAACTGGGCGCTGACGGCACCGTTACCGCCAAAGTGACGTTGGCCTCGGGCACTGTTGAGGGTGATCGGATTATTATCACCGACACCAACGGCAACGTGCTGGTTGACCGTGAAGTGACCGCTGCTGACCTAACCAACGGTATCCTGGTTGAAGGTTCTGTGGTGGGCGATAAGGTTGAAGTCACCGCGCAGGTGATCGATAAGGCTGGTAATCCATCGCTTGAAGCTACAGATAGTGCAGTTGTTGATAATAGTGCAGCTGCACCTGCAGTAGAGCTGTTAGGAGACAGTAACAGTGACGGCATTTACAACAGTGCCGAACTGGGCGCTGACGGTACCGTTACCGCCAAAGTGACGTTGGCCTCAGGCACTGTCGAGGGTGACCGGATCATTATTACCGACACCAACGGCAACGTGCTGGTTGATCGCGAAGTGACAGCCGATGACCTAACCAACGGTATTGTGGTCGAGGGGTCAGTAGTCGGTGACAAGGTCGAAGTGACCGCACAGGTGATCGACAAGGTCGGCAATCCATCACCGGAAGCCAGCGACAGTGCCTTGGTCGACACTGGCGCCGCTCCAGCCCCGAGTGTTGAACTGTTGGGCGACAGCAACAGTGACGGTATTTACAACAGCGCCGAACTGGGCGCTGACGGCACCGTTACCGCCAAAGTGACGTTGGCCTCGGGCACTGTTGAGGGTGATCGGATCATTATCACCGATATCAATGGCAACGTATTGGTTGACCGTGAGGTCACAGCCGATGACCTAACCAACGGTATTGTGGTCGAGGGGTCAGTAGTCGGCGACAAGGTTGAAGTCACCGCGCAGGTGATCGA
>NZ_LDOT01000054.1 GCF_001029445.1 Photobacterium aquae | reverse complement strand
ATCCAGATGCGCTACCAAACTGCGCTATTCACCGGCATTAACAGCGGTTCTCTACAAACCACCATTTTTAAATAGTGGTCGGTGAAGAGGGATTCGAACCCCCGACCCTCTGGTCCCAAACCAGATGCGCTACCAAACTGCGCTATTCACCGACAATTGTAAGGCTTTACCTTACCGCTCAACAGCAGTGTCGCTGCTGAGGTGGCTAATAATACTCCCCAGAACGAATTTCGCAAGGGGTGGAAAAGAATTTTTTTCGTTTCCATAAATAACTGCTCATTGTTGTAGCAACAACGAATAAAAAGTGATCAGACGCGCACCGAAAGACACATATTAACAACAACTTTTACACCATTGATCTAGGTCATCATAACAAAGTGCTTTCATTGCGTATCTTGATACCACCCCACTCGCGAAAGGATGCAACTATGGATTTCTGGTTAGACCTCTTATTCGGCAATGCCGTTGGCCTCTCCTCTATCCTTGTCATTTTTGCCGCTTTGGGGTTAATGCTTTTCTTTGGCGGTTACTTTGTCTACAAAGTTCTGTCATCCCCAGCTCCTCACTAAAATGCCATAAGCAAAGCAATTTGCTGTTTTCCAGGGCCATATATCGGTAATGGCCCTGATTTTCTTTAGCCTTAGCGACCAATTTTACGGGCTCCCGAAAAAAGGAGGAGCTGATACACTCACCAAGGGCAAGTTGTCTTGAAATTGCTTGGGTATATAATCACACCATCACCTTCCAATTTTCTTGTAACACCATGTCTGAGAATGATGAACTCGACCTATTTCGAGCAATGATGTCCGATGTTGCGCCTATCAAACAGGACAAAATAGAGACCATTCAAAAACACCAAGTCAGCGATGCCCAGTTAGCCCGCCAGCAAGCCGCCCAAAGCTTATCTGACGGCGACCCAGAATATCTATCGCTGGACTATGCAAAAATGGTCAAACCCGACGATATGTTGGAATTCAAACGCAGCGGCGTACAAGACGGGGTCTTCCGTAAGCTCCGGCTGGGCAAGTACGATATCCAAGCCCGCCTCGATCTACACAAAAAAAGCCTTCGAGATGCCCGAGATGAAGTGCTGGGCTTCCTTCGCCAATGCCAACGGATGGATCTCCGAGCCGTCATGATTGTCCATGGCAAAGGGGAGAAATCGAATCCGCCCGCATTGATGAAAAGCTATGTCTCCACATGGTTAGAACAAATCGACGATGTTATGTGCTACCACTCAGCCCTGCGCCAGCACGGCGGTAACGGCGCGCTTTATGTTATGTTGAAAAAAAGCCCGGAGAAAAAACTCGAGAACCGTGAGCGCCACAGCCAACGCCGGGGCTAAAACCACACCAAACAAAAAGGAGCCAACGGCTCCTTTTTCATATCGCAACCAAACAGTAGGCTACACCTGAATAACCACCCGCAATGCCAGTAAAATCAGCACAACACCTGATAGACGGTCAATCATTTTTGCCCGCGAGCGCAATGTCTCCAATACTTTGGGACTGGATAGAACAACGGCAATCAAGGTATACCACAAACCATCCACGGCCAAAGGGGTCGCCACAATGATCGCCCGGCTGCCGAACTCCGTCCCAACGGCAACATACTGGCTGAACAAGGCGAGAAAGAAGAGTGCCAGTTTGGGGTTCAATATTGATATCATGGCTCCGTCACGAGCCGCTTCCAACAAGCTAGCCGGTTTGCCCGCCGCCAGTTTCGCTGCCACCCCACCTTGAGAACGCAGCGCCCTGATCCCTAGATAAGCGAGATAGCCAGCACCGGCATACGTGATCCCCTGAAATAATAGTGGGGACTGTTTTAGCACAACCGCCAAACCCAGCAAGGTGATCAACGCATACACCCCAACCCCGGCAGCATGAGCCCACGACGTGACAATACCATGCAGCCGCCCTCCGGCCAGGCTATGCTTTGCCACTACGGCCAAACTCGGCCCTGGCGACATCGCCCCAAGCAAACAGACTGCCAACAATGACAACCAGATACTCACTGTCATGAAAACCCCTTATTTTTTATAATCCCAGCGAAACAACAACACAGAGACAACGTGAATGGGGAAACAGTAGCAATATGACGCTATGATGAGAAATCAAAAGAAATCATCAGGCTCATGAGCTCTTTTCATAAGCAAGTTTAGATGCAGGCAGGCTGAATAGAGTACATCGACTGGCGCATTACCGACAAAACCTGCTGGCGAAACCAACTATGGGCAGGGTCGATATCAAAACGCGGGTGCCACAATAGCCAGTAACGGTGCTCGGGAACCGGCAAAGGCAAGGAAGTATGGGTAATAGGGAAAAACGAGGCCATATTACGCGCGATATGCTCCGGCAGTACCATGAGCATATCGGTACGGCACAGCGACTGGAAAGCCGCATTGAAAAACGGTACCGAGACCTGAATCCGGCGGGCCATGCCCAACGCCTGCAGTTCGCGGTCAACAAAGCTGTCCTTGTCTCCCCCCGCCGAAACTCTTATGTGGCCGTAAGCCACAAAATCCTCGAGCGACACCGTCCTGCCAGCCAAAGGATGGTCTTGGCGCATGACACAAACCGGCGAATCACGGCCTATCGCCGCACCGCACACCCCATCAGGGATAGCAGGTAGCATCGTGGAAAAAAGCTGGATATCCGAGTCAGCCAGTTGCGGCAACAACTCCGGTGACCACAAGCGATATTGCAGCGCCAAGCACGGCGCTTCGCTTTCCATCAGGGCAACGATATCGGGGAAAATATACTGGGCGACATAATCCGACGAGGCCATCACCATCGGCCCCTTCCAATGGGACGGGGAAAACGCGTCCCCAACCAACAATGCCTCACAACCACAGAGCAACTCAGCAAGTCGCGGCATCATGGCCTCTGCCTTGGGGGTTGGCAAGAGGCGGTTACCGTCCCGGACCAGCAGGGGATCGCCAAAAAGCTCCCGCAACTGCATCAACTACCGGCTGACCGCCGACTGGGTCAGGCACAGGCGCTCGGCCGTACGGCTGACATGGCATTCCTGCAACAAAACATGCAAGGTTGCCAACAGGTTGAGGTTGATTTGATGAAAGGCGACGGCCATCGTAGCAAGATTACAGCTTGGCGACCGCAGCCATCTGGCCACCGGTCAATAGCAACAAATCAGCCGGGGCAAGCTCAATTTCCAACCCTCGGCGCCCGGCACTGACACAGATCGTATCAAATTGCTGGGCTGACTGATCCAAAAACGTTGGCAGGCGCTTCTTCTGGCCTAACGGGCTGATCCCACCAACAATGTAACCCGTCGTCTTCTCGGCAATGGCCGGATCAGCCATATCTGCCTTTTTGCCCCCCGCCGCTTTCGCAGCCGCTTTGAGATCAAGCATTCCGACCACAGGCACAACTGCCACAGCAAGCTTTTTAGGGTCGCCATTCAAGGCGAACAATAGTGTTTTAAAAACCTGCTGTGGATCTTGCCCTAAAGCCTCTGCCGCTTCCAAACCAAAGTTCGTATTCGCAGGATCGTGCTCATATTGGTGAACTTGGTAGTTGATCCCTTGTTTCTTCGCTAATTTTATCGCCGGAGTCATACTGATACTTCTCTTTTAACGGTTAATACCAATCTAACGAATCAGATTAGTATTAATCATACGCTTTTCACGCCATAAAAAAACGGCTCCTATAAAGGAGCCGTTCCACTGAAATTAAGCTAAGGCTTATTTGTAAAGAATTTCACCTTTTGGTGCAAATGCGTTTACGTCAATTGGACTGTTGCTTTCCAAAAACTCTTTCAGTACTTCAGCATCAACAAATCCCGTATTCACATAACCGGCATGGCCACTGATTTTAGGGTAACCGTCACCGCCTGCGGCATTGAAGCTAGGTACCGTGAAGCGGTAAGTCTCTGACGGGTTCAGCGCCTTGCCGCCAATCTTCACATTGCTCACCTTGCCGTCTTTAACGGTCATTGAAATACCGTAGAACTGGGCATAGGCCCCTGAATCAACCGGCTTGGTTGCCACCACATTCAAGTAGTCCAAAACCTCAGCGCCGGTCATATCGGTATAGGTCACAATATTGCCAAACGGCTGAACGGTCAGAACGTCCTTGTAGGTAATGTCGCCACCCGCAATAGAGTCGCGCACGCCGCCAGAGTTCATCACGGCGAAGTCGGCTTTTGCACGCTGCATATGGGAAGCGGCAATCAAACGCCCCAGGTTGGTCTGCTCGAAACGAACCACACTGCGATCACCCTCAAGCTTACCGTTCGATTCAGCAATCTTGATATTTAACTGATCTTGGCCGCGTTCCTGATAAGGCTGCAAGAACGCCTTTACATCAGTATTTTCGGCAATTTCATCTTGAATGAACACGCGCTTGCTGCTGCCGTCATCAAGCTTGATTTTCTTCTTCAAGTTCACAGGGATTAGATTGTAGCTCACCATTTTCAGTTCGCCGTTTTTGAATTCAAAATCCGCACGGCCAACATATTTGCCCCACTCATGGGCCTGTACAATCCAAGTACCATTCTGCTGGTCTGGCTTACATTCATCACCAGGCTTGAAGTTCTTGTTGTACATGTTTGGTCCTTCCATGCACACAGGCTCCTGTGAGTGACCGCCCACAATCATATCCAGATCACCTTCATCCAGATAACGGGCCAGAGCGACATCACCTGGGGCATTCACCCCACGGTTACCATTTTCGTAATGGCCCATGTGGGTTGCTGCAATGATCACATCCGGTTTTTCCGTTTCCTGAAGCTCGGCAATCAGCTTCTTCGCTTCCGCTTTCGGATCACGGAACTCAACCCCGCCGATATACTCCGGGTTGCCGATTTTGGCCGTGTCTTCAGTCGTCAAGCCGATAACGGCAATCTTAAGCCCTTGCTGCTCAAAGATTTCATAGGCTTGGAACATCCGCTTACCGGTTGCCTTGTCGTAAATATTGGCAGAAAGCATCGGGAACTCCGCCCACTCTTCCTGCTTGCGCAGAACCTCTATCGGGTTATCGAACTCGTGGTTACCCAACGCCATCGCATCGTAACCCAGCATATTCATACCCTTGAAGTCAGGCTCTGCATCCTGCAGATCGGATTCAGGTACACCGGTATTGATATCCCCACCAGAAAGCAACAATGCCGTCCCGCCTTCTGCCGCCACATCTGCGCGCAACTGGTCAAGCAGCGTCTTGCGCGCCGCCATGCCGTATTCGCCATATTGGTTTTGCCAGAAACGACCGTGATGGTCATTAGTATGAAGGATGGTTAGCTTATATGTGGTATCCGCCTGCCAAGAAGGTTGTTGTGTGGTTTCGTTTTGGCTAGCGCAGCCAGAAAGCGTAGCCAGTACCGCAGCCGCCATGGCTGTGTGGGCAAAAAAGCGTTGCTTCATGGGGGTTCCCTTTTACCTGATTATATTAAGATTTTCCGACCAAATCGGTATTACAGGAGCCAGTTTAAATTATTTGCTGATCAGTGTTGTGTAGTTTTCACTAATATGTTGACCAGATCACCATACTGTTAGCAAAAAAATACAATCAACATCGTCAGCGCACAAAAAAGCCCCACCGAAGCGGGGCTTTGAATGCAAAAGCAACTACATGATGATTACGCAGTCACCGCTTGCCGTGATGGATGCTTAACAAAAACAGCGACAACAGCGGCAATCGCCAAGAAGAAGCAATAATAAGAGTGAGTCACCACTTCCAGAGGAGAAAGAGCAAATACCGATCCCAGCAACAGAGCCTGAGCCCCGTACGGCAACACGCCTTGGACCACACACGAAAAGATATCGAGCAAGCTCGCTGAACGACGCGGGGTGACACCATTCTCATCAGCCAGTTCGCGGGCAACACCGCCCGAAACAATAATCGCAACGGTATTGTTTGCCGTGCAGCAGTTAGTCATGCTCACCAAGCCAGCAATACCCAACTCACTGGCACGTAGATTCTGCCCCTGACTATGCCCTTTGCTGAACACACGGATCACTCGGCTGACAAGTTGGGTCAGGTAAGCCAAACCACCCTGCTGACGCATCAGCTCACCGATACCGCCAATCATCATCGACAGCAAGAAAATTTCCTGCATGTTACCAAAGCCCGCATAGATATCTTTGGCGTAACCTGCCAAGCTGTAATCCGCCACGGATACCAGGCCAATACCACCCGCCAGCAGAATACCGATACTCAACACAACAAAAACATTCAATCCTGATACCGCCAGCACCAAAATCGTAATATACGGCAGTACCTTCAGCCATTCGATCTCGCCAGTAGCAGGTACTTCACTCGCGGTGCTGCTAAAGAGGAAAAGAAGAATGGCGGCTACAGCAGCAGGCAAGGCTATACGGATATTCTCTCGGAACTTGTCCTTCATCTGGCAGCCCTGAGAGCGAGTTGCCGCAATCGTGGTATCAGAAATAATCGACAGGTTGTCACCGAACATCGCACCGCTAAGTACCACACCCGCCGTCAATGCCACGTCCATACCGGCTGTCTGGGCAATGCCAAGGGCCACCGGGGCAACTGCCGCAATGGTACCCATCGAGGTCCCCATCGCCGTCGCGATAAACGCCGAAATCACAAAAATACCCGGCAGGATCATGCTAGCTGGCAGCAATGATAGACCTAGGTTCACTGTGGCATCCACTCCGCCTGTTGCCTTGGCTACCGAGGCAAATGCGCCGGCCAGAAGATAAATCATGCACATGGCAACGATATCACCATGACCAACCCCGCGTAGGAACTGCTCGATAGCCTTATTGAGTTTCTCTTTACTCAACAAGATAGCCACCACAATCGCAGGCAGTGCCGCGACTGGTGCTGGAAGTTGGTAAAACGCAAAGTCAACGCCTTGCAAAGTCAAATAGGTACCCACCCCGATAAACAGGAGAAGGAATATTCCCAGAGGGAGTAGCGCTAATGCGCTCGGTGCCGGCTCGCCAGCGGAAGATTGTGTTGTGTTTGGCATGATGACTACTGGACATCTTATAAAAAATTTTATTTAGACTAAGGGTTCATATTGAGCGAGTCAACATCTAGACGTCTAAACATCCAAAAAACATAACGAGACACAGATATACCATTTCAACAACCCTGTTTCTTTTGGCGTATTTTTATTGCAAAAGACGACGTCAGAAAGTTGGCGAGTCAATTTGGATACTCCGTCCCTATCGTTCCATAAAAAACGGTATAACTGGTTGTTTTCAAAATAGCCTTATCACACCTCCATTCTCACCGAGAAAACTGGCAATTTATTGACACTTTCCCATAGGGAATAATACGCAAAAATCCTTATTTATCATAAATTTAAGACTAATGATAAATATGTCAATTTACCGTGCAAGCACCAAATTTTGACTATAGAATCCGCTCCTGCAACTTTTCTCCAGCTACCCATAAAGAGCAAGCAATGTCGTTATCACTCAAACAAAAGCTCATTGGTGCCAGCCTGTCTGCCGTCGTGCTCATGGCTGCGACATTAACCTGGATCGCCGCCGATCAGCTGTTCCAACAAAACCGTGCCGGGATCTACGCCCGTGCCGAAAGCCTTGCCAATGCCACCAGCGAAAGTATTGGCGATGGCCTTAATAGCCGCAAACAAATTGCCCAGGCCGTTATTGACTACACCAATACTCCCGACCCTATTACATACCTGCAACTGGCAAGAGAATCGGCTGGATTTGACGATATCTATTTCGGCACCGTCGGCGGTAAGATGATCCGCTCTCATCTTGATCGTCATCGCGATGATTACGATCCGCGTACCCGTCCTTGGTACCAAGATGCCAAGCAAGCAGGTAAGCAAATTGTCACTCCAGCCTACCGCGACGCCATCACCAATGCCCTACTGGTCACCGTCGCCGAGCCGGTTTTCCGTAATGGCGCTTTTGCCGGTGTCGCTGGTGCCGACGTGCTGATTGACAACCTTATCAGCAGTATCATCAATATGAATGTGGGCACCAATGCCTATGCCATGCTCATCAACCGGCAGGACAAGACCTTCCTCGCCCACCCCGATCAATCTCTGATCCTGCAGCCAATCACTCAGCTAAGTGATTACCTGGACATGACACGTATCCAAGAGGCGCTTGATCTTGGGCTGATTAAAACCACCACAATCCACGGTGCCGACAAACTGGTTTACTACAAAAACGTGCCTAATACTGATTGGATCTTCGGTATTGTTATGGATAGAGAGACTGAACAGGCCGCACACAGTGAACTCCTCCGCCAGTTGATCATCACATCAATTGTCATTACCCTGCTGGTTATCGGTGCAGTGACCATGCTGGTCAACTACCTGTTCCGCGATCTTACCCGGGTATCGGATGCTCTGGCCGAAATCGCCACCGGTGAGGGTGATCTCACCCAGCGTCTTGAGCCTCGCAGCAACGACGAAGTCGGCATGCTAGCCCATAACTTCAACCGCTTTGTCGGCAATATGCATAGCATGGTCTCCACCCTCAACGAGGTCTCCCACGCATTAAGTCAACAGGCCATTGCCACCGCGTCGCAGGCTGAAGAGCGCAGCACCCGGATCCAACACCAGCAAAACGAAATTAACCTCGTTGCCACGGCCATCAACCAAATGGCCGCCGCAACGTTGGAAATCGCCGATAACGCCGATAACACGGCACGTACTGCGGGCGATACCGTCACCGTATCCAATCACGGCGCGACTCAAGTCAGCCAAAGCCAACAATCCATCACTGGACTCGCCAGCGAAGTCGATTCCGCAACAGGCGTAATCGGTGAACTTAACACCCACGCTCAAAGCATCAATACCATCTTGTCGACGATCCAAGGCATTGCAGAGCAAACCAACCTGTTAGCCCTTAATGCCGCTATCGAAGCAGCCCGGGCGGGTGAACAAGGTCGTGGTTTCGCGGTCGTCGCCGATGAGGTTCGGGTACTTAGCCAGCGAACTCATGCGTCTACCCAAGAAATTCAGCAGATGATCGAAACGTTGCAGCAAACAACGGGCCGCGCAGTGGGGATAATGGAAGATAGCCGTCGTTTGGCCGAAACCAGCGTCGATGATGCAAATGCCGCCTCTGCGAGCCTGTCTCAAATCAGCAGTGCCGTCGGCAACATCAGTGACATGGCAACCCAAATCGCCTCTGCCGCTGAGGAGCAATCATCGGTGACAGCGGAGATCACCCGCAATACCGAAGGCATGCGTGATGTCTCCAACGAATTAGCCATCGAAGCGGACGAAGCCGCCAAACAAGCCGCCGAACTGTCGGAACTGTCCCATCAGTTGCAGCATGAGATAAACCGCTTCAAATTGTAATAAGAGCATCGAATCAACAAACAGGCAGAATTCTCTTCTGCCTCAAGCCTTGGCCTGCCATGCAAGCCAAGGCTTATTTTTTTATGCCGCTCAGAACAGCGAGAACAACAAAGCCGACACCGACAACGCACCGGTTATCAAAACGAAGTAGGTACTGAACTTGCCGCGGTACTGCTTCAGCGCTTCCACCTTGTATACGGCCAGCATTGGCATGATGAACAGAATCATCGCAATCACCGGGCCAGAAAGCGCTTCCATCATCCCCAGAATGCTAGGGTTAATGATTGCCGCAATCCAAATTGCCACGAACAGAAAAGCAATACCCATTCGATCACGCTTCTTATCACAAGGCACTACCGATGATAGCTGCTTGTGCATCATCCCATTTAGGCTTTCGCGAGCCCCCATGAAGTGCCCAAGGAAAGATGACGAGATAGCAATAAACGCAATCAACGGGCCAAGCGCAACAATGAACGGGCTATCATGGATATTGGCCAGATATGACAATACCGAGACATTCTGAGCCTTCGCCTCCTGCAGCTGAGCCGGGGTTAAACTCAGTACGCATGAGAAAACAAAGAACAGTACAAACACAATCAACATGACCGAAGTGCGCTTGAGGATCTGCTCGCTCTTCACCCCGGCATTGTCGCCATAGTGGCGACGCTGAACATGGACAAAGCTAGAGATTGCAGCCGCGTGGCTGAATGCGAAGACCATAACCGGTACCGCCAGCCATAGCGACACGGCAAACGTGCCAGCATCCATGCCCAATTCCAAGCTAGGCATCTGCCATGTCGGCATCAAATACAGTGACAAACCAGCCAGAATCGCCGCCAGCGGATACACGATGATTTCAAAGGCGCGCAGCATCACTTTCTCGCCCGCCATCATGACGGCAATCATTGAAAAGACCAGAACCCCAGACAGCACAAAGCGGGGCGGGCTCGCCATCCCAAGCTGGTTGACGATAAAGCTATCTACCGTGTTGGTCAGACCAACGCCGTAGATCAACAAAATAGGGAAAATAGAGAGGAAATAAAGCAGTGAGATCATACGTCCGGCACGAACACCAAAGTGCTCTTCGACCACATCGGTGAAATCGGATTCCGGACGAGATGACGAAAGTACAAAACGAGCAAGTCCACGGTGCGCCAAAAACGTCATCGGCCCAGCAAGCAATGCCATAATCACCAGTGACCAGAAACCTCCGATCCCCACGTTGATCGGCAAGAAAAGAATACCGGCACCGACCGCCGTACCGAACAGGCTCAGCATCCAACTTGTGTCATGCTTGTTCCAGCCTAGTTTGTGCTGGGTACCCACCATTTCGGTCGGCTGTTGAGATATAGCCACGTAAACTCCTCGTGCTACCAGATTAATGTCGCAAGGAGTATGCATAGGCAGAATTAAATTCTCAAAAATCAAACAAGGCAGTTATGACTTCTGAGAAAGTGTCATTTTAGGGATAAAAACCATGCAATATCACTAATGGCGGGATATCCTACGACATAGCAAAAGTCTGTTAGTGAGATGCACTAAATTTTCACATCGCCGTTTTTTTTGTGATCGGTAGCTTTTTTGCACAAAAAAACAGCGCCCCGGGGGAATATATCCCCCCGAGGCGCTGCAATAGCAGTCATCGAGAATGCCCTTACGGACCGATGCCTTATTTAATCTCGATAGCCTCGAAGCCCTTGACCAAATCATCAAGCTGCTTCAGTTGGGCTAGGAATGGCTCTAGTTTGTCCAGCGGGAACGCCGATGGGCCGTCACAACGTGCCATGTCAGGATTCGGGTGAGCTTCCATGAACAAACCGGCAATGCGGGTTGCAAGACCTGCACAGGCAAGATCCACCGTTTGCTCACGGCGACCGCCAGACGCGGCACCCAACGGATCGCGACACTGCAGGGCATGGGTCACATCGAAAATGATCGGGCTGCCCTTAGAGGCTTTCTTCATCACATCAAAACCAAGCATATCAACAACCAGGTTATCGTAGCCATGCAGCACACCGCGCTCACATAGGATCACCTGCTCGTTGCCGCATTCAGCAAACTTCTCAACGATATTGCCAACTTGGCCAGGGCTCATGAACTGAGGTTTCTTGACGTTGATAACCGCACCGGTTTTCGCCATTGTCTCAACCAAATCAGTCTGGCGAGCCAAGAAGGCCGGAAGCTGAATCACGTCAACCACATCGGCAACAGGCTGTGCCTGATATTGCTCGTGGATATCGGTAATGATCTTAACGCCGAATGTATCTTTCAGTTCTTGAAAGATCTTCAGCCCTTCATCCATACCAGGACCACGGTAAGAGTGAACCGAAGAGCGGTTCGCCTTGTCGAAAGACGCCTTGAAAACATATGGAATGCCAAGCTTGTCGGTCACTTCAACATACTTCTCACAGATCTGCATCGCCAAATCGCGAGATTCAAGCACATTCATACCACCAAACAGGACGAACGGCTTGTCATTAGCCACTTCAATGTCGCCAACGCGAACAATTTTTTGTTCCATCATCATCTCTCTTATGTTGCCTTTTCAGTGTAAGGTCAAAGGCACCTTGCTTAATTCTTCAACTTGCAACTTAAGCAGTTCCGCCGCCGGATCCTGCGGGCACTGCTCGATAAAGTATTCGAAATCCATCGCGGCAGCATGATCGCATTCCAACTGCTGGTAAATAAAACCACGATCGCGGATCTCATGCGGATCCCCTGGGCGGAATGTATCTAACACCACATCGCTGCAACGCAATGCTTCTGCAAATAACCCTTCGCGCAAAAACGAGCTCTTCATCACCGTCAACCAACGGGCAAGCACGTCACTGTTACTGGCAAGGGTAAAATATTCACTACGCAATTCGCTAAATGGCCCACGATGGCCCTTCAGCCACGCGCCCATCGTACGCTTGCTGACAAATTCGCCGTCAAATGGGTTAATGTACTGTGCCTCACGCTCAGGCCAGTCTACCTTGATAACGAATTGCGTGGGGAAGCAGATCCCGGCAACCGGTAATTCCAACCGATCAGCAACATAGAGGAACAGCGCCCCAAGGCTAACCGGGATCCCGCGCTTGCGTTCAAGCACCTTGTCGAGATAGATATTCTCTGAAGAGTAGTACTGCTCGTGGTCACCGGCAAACCCCCATTCGCGGTAGAACAGGCGGATTAGGCCCTCAAGCCGCAGATAGGCATTCGGCTCATCGAGCAGGGCATGCTCGGCTTCCTGTGCCATTTTCTCAAGCTGGATCTTGACCCAGCCGGCAGGAAAACCGGGGGCAACCGCTGCTGTGATCTCAAGTGCACCTTCAACCAGCGGCACCAACTCCAATTCTTGCTCAGTAAAACGTAACATGATTAACCTAGGAACGACATTTTGGTCATCGCAATTTTAGCCGCGGCCATCAACCAGCCTAGTGCGCCAAAAAATGCGAAGGTTTTGAATACCTTGTTGCTACCCACTTTCAACGTGAAGTAACCCAGAGCAATATAGGCCAGCACACAACTCAGCTTCTGGGTCATCCAGCCGCCAGCAGGGGTGAAGGGCCAAAAACCCGTGATAAACATCAGCGCCACCCCGCTCAGCAGGAGCACGGTGTCAACAACATGCGGGGTAATTTTGAAAAACTTCTTATCGCTCCAGCTGGAGTTGGCCATCATCAGCCCGTAGCGTACCACGAACAGCAGCACACTCAGCGCAATCGCCACAAGATGAAGGTGTTTAACTGCAAAATACATATTTGTGCCTCTCTATCCTTGCCAGCAACCCATGGTTACTCGGTCCAGTCCCGCGTAATCCTGTGCTGTAGCTACTTCGGCATAGCCCAGCGAATGTAATATTTCCCTAACCGCCTCGCCTTGCTCGAATCCATGCTCCATCAACAACCAGCCTCCGGCAGACAGGTGCTTACGCCCCTGCTCGCTGATCACCCGAATATCAGCCAACCCATTGTCTTTGGCCACCAGCGCGCTTTTCGGTTCGAAACGCACATCACCTTGGGCAAGATGGGGATCGTGCTCATCGATATAAGGCGGGTTGCTGACAATAACGGCAAATTGTTCATCATCGGCAAGTGGGCTGTACCAACTGCCTGATAAAAAACGGGCATTGGGAATATGGAGGTTAGCCCGGTTCGCTTCGGCCAATGCCGCTGCTTCTGGACGCAGGTCGATTCCGCTAACCATGATATCACGGCGCTCGGAAGCCAGAGCCAATGCAATTGCACCGGTCCCCGTCCCCAAATCCAACACATCACACGCATTCGCGGGGATTTTGTCCAGTGCCAGCTCAACCAATCGCTCGGTATCAGGGCGTGGGATCAAGGTATGCGGCGCGACCTTCAGCGGCAATGACCAAAACTCGCGCTCGCCAATGATATAGGCCACTGGCTCGCCAGTCAGGCGGCGGGCCATCAAGGCATCGAACGCCGTATACTGGGCTGGCTCCAGCGTTTTCTCAGGCCATGTCAGCAAGTAGCTGCGCGGCTTGTCTATCGCATGGCACAGCAGCACGGCCGCGTCGATATGCGGGCTCTCAGAGCCCGCCTCCGCCAACTGCTCAATGGCTTGCTTGAGCAGCGCATCAATCGGCAGCAACATTAGTTCTGCTCGGCCATCGCTGCTAGCTGGTCAGCCTGATGCTCAACCAGTACCGGCTCGATCAGACCGTTCAGCTCACCTTCCATCACCTCGTTCAAACGATAGATAGTCAGGTTGATACGGTGGTCTGATACGCGACCCTGTGGGTAGTTGTAGGTACGAATACGGTCTGAGCGATCGCCCGAGCCCAACAGGTTGCGACGGGTGCTTGCCTCTTCGGCATGACGCTTTTCTTCTTCGGCCTGAATAATACGCGCCGCCAACACAGACATCGCCTTAGCCTTGTTCTTGTGCTGCGAACGTTCGTCCTGACACTCCACAACAATGCCGGTTGGCAAGTGGGTAATACGGATCGCCGAATCGGTGGTGTTAACGTGCTGACCACCCGCGCCCGATGCACGGAAGGTATCGATCTTCAGATCACCGGCATTGATCGCTGGAATTTCAGCCTCTGGAACTTCAGGCAGTACCGCAACGGTACAGGCTGAGGTATGTACTCGGCCCTGCGACTCCGTTGCAGGAACACGCTGAACACGGTGGCCGCCTGACTCAAATTTCAAAATACCGTAAGCGCCTTCGCCATTCACCTTGGCGATCATTTCTTTGTAGCCGCCCTGCTCCGAGTGGTTGGCATTGATAACCTCGATGCGCCAGCCGCGAGATTCAGCAAACTTGCTGTACATGCGGAACAAATCACCGGCGAAAATACCCGCCTCGTCACCACCGGCTCCGGCACGGATTTCCACGAAACAGTTACGCACATCGTTAGGATCTTTCGGGATCAGCAGAACTTGAAGCTCGTCTTCAAGGCGCTCAATTTCCGCCTTGGCTTCCTTAACTTCCTCCTGCGCCATCTCGCGCATCTCAGGATCGTCTTCGTTGGCCATCTCCTCTGCGGTCGCCAAATCCTCTTTGGCTTGCTGGTAGGCCTGGAAGCACTTGGTCACTTCCTCGAGTTGTGAATACTCACGGGAAAGCGCACGGAACTTGTCCTGATCGCCAATGATGGCAGGATCACTCAACAAATGCTGGACTTCTTCATAACGCTCAACCAGCGTTTCCAATTTCACTAAAATCGAAGGTTTCATATCGGTTTCTATTGGGTTCCATAAGCGGCAGAGATGGCTTCTCTACCTGGTCAATTCTGAGCTATAAACCGACCTGAATAGGTCGGAACAGCATAATGATGGCCATTTTCGGCGGCCAAGATCAGACAGGACTAATCCAGTCCTAAAGTTTCACGGATCACGGCCAATTTATCCGGCTCGCCATTGTGCGCGGCCTGCTGCATAGCCCGTGTCGGGGCATGAATCAACTTGTTGGTCAGGCGATTGGCCAATTCAGTCAGAACCCGCTCAGGATCCGTTCCATTGGCAAGGCCCTGCAGGCTCCGCGCCAGTATTTCAGCTTTGATATCGTCAGCCTGACAACGGTATTCACGAATGCTATCGACCGCCTCAAGCGAACGCAACCAACTCATAAAAGCAGCGCTTTCTTCGCTGACAATTGCCTCAGCCTGGATAGCAGCCACTTTACGTTGCTCACGGTTTCTTTCAACAATACTCTGCAAGTCGTCGACTGAATACAGATAGGCATCATTCAAATCCCCGACTTCCTGCTCTATGTCACGAGGGACAGCAATGTCCACCAACAACATAGGCTGATAGCGGCGAGCCTTGATTGCCTTTTCGACCATCCCCTTACCAATAATAGGTAACGGGCTTGCCGTTGAGCTGATCACAATATCCGCGCGGTGCAAATGTTCGGGGATCTCAGGCAGCGAGATCACATCAGCCCCAAATTCCCGGGCAAGGTTCTCGGCCCGTTCCCGAGTTCGGTTGGCGACAATAAGGCGGTTGCACCCCTGCTCGACCAAATGCCGAGACACCAGTTCAATGGTTTCCCCAGCCCCGACCAGCAACACTGTTGCCTCGGAGAGGGATTCAAAAATTTGTTTGGCCAGGGTACAGGCGGCAAAAGCCACCGATACCGCGTTGCCGCCGATGTCGGTTTCGGTTCGTACCCGCTTGGCTACGGTAAATGTCTTGTGGAACAGCTTCTCAAGCGTTCCGTGGATCACGTCGCTCTCGCGAGAATCTGAGTAAGACTGTTTTACCTGCCCCAGAATTTGCGGCTCACCCAATACCAGTGAATCCAGACCGCACGATACCCTCATCAGGTGACGAACCGCTGCCTGCTCCTCATGATAATAGAGGCTGGGCATCAGCTCTTCGGTGCTGATCTGGTGAAAGCGGGTCAACCAATCGATAAGAATACCGGGACCCGCATGAGACACATCGCAATAAAGTTCAGTCCTGTTGCAAGTCGAAACCACCACGGCGCTGTTAACGTCAGGGTGAGCTTTGAGTTGCTCCAGGGCCAGCTTCATTTTTTCAGGCGAAAACGCAACCCGTTCACGTAAGTCTACCGAGGCCGTTTTATGGTTTATTCCTAATGCAAGCAATGTCATGGAGACGCTGTACCACTTCGCCGATGAAAAAAGAATTAGGGCGGGATTTTACTTGATGCCCCAGCGTAATTAAAGAACACAGGTCTAATGAATAGGGTATATCTCAAGAAATCACAGCGCAAAATTCTCACGGCCTTCTGTAAGAATGAGAAAAAATCCCAGAAATTCAACACCAAGAAGTTGGCAAACTGATCGGTTTACCGCTATTGTTTTGCCACAATATTTCACAGGAAATGAATGCTGATGATGCTTTCTATCCGGCCGGCTGTTGTGAAAACCTGCCGTCTAGTCCGTAAAACAGCCCCGATAGCACTCTGTCTGTCACTGCTTGCAGGCTGTGTCAGCCAACCTGAACATACCCGCACAAACTGGGATACCCATCAACAAGCCCTAAGCCAGCTCTCCAGCTATCAGGCCAAGGGGAAAATGGGCTACAAGGGCGACCAACGCTTTGGTGCCAACCTGCTGTGGGAGACCACCTCAAGCCACGACCACCTCCTGCTTACCAACTTCCTCGGCAGTACCCTGCTCAGGCTTGATGCTCGGCCAGGTCAAGTGACCTTAGTTAACAACGAAGGCAAGACCTTCCGCGGCGCTGACGCCACTCAGCTCGTCGGCGAACTAACAGGATTACGTCTGCCAATTGACCAAATGCGGGATTGGCTGATAGGCCTGCCTACTGCCGCCGACACCTTTCAGCTCAACGCCGACGGCAGGCTGAGTTACCTCGCCAAAGATATCAACGGCAAGCTATGGCAGCTAGACTATAACGAATATGACTACACGACGACACCGGCACTACCAAAACGGATGGTGCTTAGCTCGGTGGGCGTGTCGATAACCCTTGTCATCCATAATTGGTCAATCAACTAGAGCGCAGTATGATCACCCGTACCACACAATGGCCGGCTCCGGCAAAACTGAACCTATTCCTTTATATCACCGGCCGACGCCCCGACGGCTACCATGAACTGCAGACCCTGTTTCAGTTCCTCGATTACGGCGACACCCTGACCATCACTGCCAACACCAGCAATGCCATCAACCTGACCCCGACAATCGAAGGCGTCGCCACAGAAGACAATCTGATCTACCGCGCGGCTGTTGCATTGCGTGAACGGGCCGGGATCACCGCCGGTGCCGATATCCATATCGACAAGATCCTGCCGATGGGCGGCGGCCTCGGTGGCGGCTCCTCCAACGCGGCGACGACTCTGGTCGCACTCAACGCACTATGGCAGGCAAACCTGAGCACCGATGAATTGGCTGAGATTGGCTTGGCTCTGGGAGCTGACGTGCCGGTATTCGTACGCGGATTTAGCGCCTTTGCCGAAGGCGTCGGGGAAAAACTCCAACCGGCGGAACCGGAAGAGAAGTGGTATCTGGTGGTAAAACCAGAGGTAAATATCGCAACTGTCGATATTTTCACCCATCCGGAACTGAAACGGGATAGCAAAAAACGGTCACTAGATGCCCTATTGGCGGGGATTTACGGAAACGATTGCGAAAAAATCGTCAGATCGCTTCACCGCGAGGTTGATAACGCTCTTTCGTGGCTGTTAGAATACGCGCCATCGAGATTGACCGGCACTGGCGCTTGTGTCTTCGCTGAATTTAGCACTCAGCAGGCGGCCGATGCAACTCTGAACAAATTACCCGACTGGCTCCACGGATTCGTCGCAAAAGGTGTCAACACATCACCCCTTATGACAGCCTTGACCGCCCTTTCCACGGAATGTCAGTAACTACAACTTGGACGCAACCTGAGGTTTCCACCGTGCCTGATATGAAGCTGTTTGCTGGTAACGCGACACCAGAACTAGCCCAACGCATTGCTGACCGTCTTTACATTTCTCTCGGAGACGCAACAGTTACCCGTTTCTCCGACGGTGAAGTCTGTGTTCAGATTAATGAGAACGTTCGCGGTAGCGACGTATTCATCATTCAATCTACCTGTGCGCCAACTAACGACAACCTAATGGAACTGGTTGTCATGATCGATGCACTTCGCCGTGCCTCTGCTGGCCGTATTACTGCTGTAATCCCTTACTTCGGTTATGCTCGCCAAGACCGCCGCGTCCGTTCTGCTCGTGTGCCAATTACGGCAAAAGTCGTTGCTGACTTCCTATCTAACGTGGGCGTTGACCGCGTTCTGACTGTTGACCTGCACGCTGAGCAGATCCAGGGCTTCTTCGACGTACCTGTTGACAACGTATTCGGTAGCCCAGTGCTGCTAGAAGACATGCTGGCGAAAAAACTGGAAGATCCAGTGGTTGTCTCTCCAGACATCGGTGGCGTTGTACGTGCCCGTGCTATCGCCAAGCTGCTTGACGACACAGATATCGCTATCATCGACAAGCGCCGTCCACGCGCCAACGTTTCTCAGGTTATGCACCTGATCGGCGACGTTGAAGGTCGTGACTGCATCATCGTCGACGACATGATCGACACCGGCGGCACGCTTTGCAAGGCAGCCGAAGCACTGAAAGACCGCGGTGCCAAGCGCGTATTCGCCTATGCGACACACCCTGTGTTCTCTGGCAACGCACCTCAGAACATCCGCGAATCAGTGATCGACGAAGTTATCGTAACTGACTCTATCCCTCTGACTGACGAAATTGTTGCCACTGGCCGTGTTTCTGTACTGACACTGTCTGGCATGCTGGCTGAAGCTATCCGCCGCATCAGCAACGAAGAGTCAATCTCAGCGATGTTCCAGCACTGATAAAAACGCTCGACCCGATTGCCAACGCCCCGCTACAGCGGGGCGTTTTTCGTCTGGTGATGTCAATTTCACCGCAATTGGTATAACATAGCGCGCGATTTAAGCCCCCGATGATTGAGAGAGACGAGCGTGAGCAATACTATTCGCCTTTTAGTCGGCCTGGCCAACCCTGGTGCCGAGTATGCGAAAACCCGCCACAATGCGGGTGCCTGGGTAGTAGAAGAACTTGCCCGAGTGCATAACATCACCTTGCGCGAAGAGTCCAAGTACTTTGGCCTAACCGGCAGGATCCAGGCCAACGGGCAGGATCTGCGCCTGTTGATCCCAACAACGTATATGAACCTCTCCGGCAAATCTGTTGCTGCTCTGGCAAACTTTTTCCAGATCAAGCCTGAAGAGATTCTGGTTGCCCACGATGAGCTGGATCTGCCCCCGGGCGTCGCCAAGTTCAAAAAAGGCGGCGGTCACGGCGGCCACAATGGCCTGCGTGACATCATCAGCAAGATGGGTAACAACAAAGACTTCTATCGTCTTCGGATTGGCATCGGCCACCCGGGCGATAAAAACAAAGTGGCCGGATTTGTATTAGGCAAAGCCCCGGCCAAAGAGCAAGAGAACATCGACGCAGCTGTCGATGAAGCAGTACGCTGCATGGATCTTTTGCTTAAAGACGGCCTGAACAAGGCACAAAATCGACTACATTCATTCAAAGCTGAATAATCTGTCGACAACATAACAATTGTGTCCCGGCAGCTTGCTGCCGGACTGATTTACCGAGTAATTACCAAAAGGGTTTCACACCATGGGTTTTAAATGCGGAATCGTCGGCTTGCCTAACGTCGGCAAGTCAACTCTATTCAATGCGCTAACTAAAGCTGGCATTGAAGCAGCAAACTTCCCGTTCTGTACTATCGAGCCAAACACTGGCGTTGTACCAGTGCCAGATCTACGTCTGGATGCGCTGGCTACAATTGTAAAACCAGAGCGCGTACTGCCTACTACCATGGAATTCGTTGACATTGCCGGTCTAGTAGCGGGTGCGTCAAAAGGTGAAGGCCTAGGCAACAAGTTCCTAGCAAACATCCGTGAAACCGATGCTATCGGCCACGTTGTTCGCTGCTTCGAAAACGACAACATCGTTCACGTTGCTGGTAAGATCAACCCGCTTGACGATATCGAAGTTATCAACCTTGAGCTTGCACTTGCTGACCTAGACACTTGCGAACGCGCTATCCAGCGTCAAGCCAAGCGTGCCAAAGGCGGCGATAACGATGCAAAATTTGAAATCAAAGTCCTAGAAAAGATGCTGCCTACCTTCACTGAAGGCGGTATGGCGCGTTCTATCGACCTAAGCAAAGAAGAGATTGCAGCGATCAGCTACCTGAACTTCCTGACGCTTAAGCCAACCATGTACATCGCTAACGTGAGCGAAGACGGTTTCGAGGACAATGAGTTCCTAGACGCTGTTCGTGAGTACGCAGCCAAAGAAAACGCGGTAGTTGTACCTGTATGTGCTGCTATCGAATCAGAAATCGCCGAGCTTGACGATGCAGACCGCGAAGAGTTCCTGTCTGATCTGGGTATCGAAGAGCCAGGCCTGAACCGTGTTATCCGTTCTGGCTACGAGCTGCTTAGCCTACAGACATACTTCACTGCCGGCGTTAAAGAAGTTCGTGCATGGACTATCCCTGTAGGTGCAACTGCGCCACAGGCAGCGGGTAAGATCCACACTGACTTTGAGAAAGGCTTCATCC
Source organism: Photobacterium aquae (assembly GCF_001029445.1). Classification (GTDB taxonomy): domain Bacteria; phylum Pseudomonadota; class Gammaproteobacteria; order Enterobacterales; family Vibrionaceae; genus Photobacterium; species Photobacterium aquae. Next base: position 935 of record NZ_LDOT01000054.1, on the reverse strand, counting down.
GTGCAGAAGTTGTTGGCTACGATAACTTCATCGAGTTCAACGGTGAAAGCGGTGCGAAAGATGCCGGTAAATGGCGTCTAGAAGGTAAGGATTACATCGTCAACGACGGCGACGTAGTGCATTTCCGCTTCAACGTATAATCCCACGCGGGACGTTCAGTACAAAAAGCCAGCATTTACGCTGGCTTTTTTTCTATCTGACTTTCATTTTCCCCTGAAATTCATCGTTGCTTGGCAGCTAACGTCATCAACAGCAGACAATTTTCAACATCCTTTTTCTCCCAAAACACCTTGAATCAGCATGGCATTCGCCCACTTCGTCCAAATAAGCAACGAACAACCATGTTTTTCCAAATTATTCAAAAAAACTGTTGACGGTTTTCGCTGGTATGAGCATAATGCGCCCCGTTCCCAAGACGGCAGCCAACACGGTGAGACGGATGAGGGAATAAAGAAAAATGGCTACGTAGCTCAGTTGGTTAGAGCACATCACTCATAATGATGGGGTCACAGGTTCGAATCCCGTCGTAGCCACCATTCTCCTTTTACGGAAAATGGTTCATAGTGCGGAAGTGGCGAAATTGGTAGACGCACCAGATTTAGGTTCTGGCGCCGCAAGGTGTGAGAGTTCAAGTCTCTCCTTCCGCACCATCTCTCTTTCCTATAATGTGATAGAGAGCGCTTCGAAGAAGCAATCTGCAGGTCTATCGCCAAGCGGTAAGGCAACGGGTTTTGATCCCGTCATCCCCTGGTTCGAATCCAGGTAGACCTGCCACTTTACAAGGTTGTGGATTACGAGTATAGTCGGCAACCCAAGATGGCTACGTAGCTCAGTTGGTTAGAGCACATCACTCATAATGATGGGGTCACAGGTTCGAATCCCGTCGTAGCCACCATCTTCTTTTGAAGATGAAAACAATTTGAATGCGGAAGTGG
>NZ_LDOT01000053.1 GCF_001029445.1 Photobacterium aquae | reverse complement strand
TGCAGAGCCGCCCTTTAATGCATCGCGCCGCGTAATATTTAACTTACCATTTTGGCTCATGGTTTTTCCTAATTTCCGGTTTGAATTAGATAGTGGCGCTTAATTAATAGCTTTAGACAGGAAAGAACACGGATAAAATAAGCAAGCCATAACTTATTGTTATGTATCACTTACAAAAGCTATCAATTAAGCAAGCTCGCCAAGCCAAATAACAAGGCTCAACAGACAACCACTACTGACAACTCTATATGTGTTACAACCCACTGTGTTGACCACAATCAATTTATAAAATGACACTAGGTGGAATCTTACATTCCATTTTGGCATTTATTATTAATGGGATATTAATAACACAATCAATGGTAATAATAATCGTTACCAAACACTCATAGATATATTACAAGCAGTTGTTTTTAAAGGTGTTTATATAATGGTGATTTATTGTAAACACAAAAACAAAATTCGACACCACAAAGCAAAGCCATATATTACTCATACCAAGAAGAAATAATCGAACGAAGAATAGAAGCCATTTTATGCGCCTATTTTGATTATGGATTAATCAAGTCAGTAAAATAACAATAGACAGCAAATTATAATGACATTGCTAGCATTATTTAGTCTCCGACTTCATTTACTTATTGATATATAGATATTTTAGCCATACTATCCATTATCTTTTTATGACATTAAAAACACGAATGATAATATATAAAATTTTCAAAAATAATGATGTGATTGTATGTATTGACTCCGCAGATATCAATGCTGAAAAACAATCTGATGATTTACTTAAAAATGGATATGATTATTGTTACAAAGTAAACGCCAGCACTGAAAATGAAGCCATTATAAAATTCAAAGAAAAAGAACGATTGAAAAAAATATCTATGATAAAGGGTGTCGTTCTCGGATTGCTCGCATTGTTTCTGTGGTACATGCCCATTGCCTACGAGATCCCCCAGAGCTTCGACTCCACATGCAGTTTTTGGAAGGTTATGTGGTATGAGGGCATATTTTCCCCATCGCAACATTACTACAACTACTACACATACCCAGCCGAATCATTAGAGGAGATAACACCCTTTTTTGTTATCTCTGTCGTGCTGTTTATCCTCTCGGCATTAGTGAGAACAAAAGCATTTGCCATTATCTCATCACTCGCCTTCTCCGCCATCATCGCCATCACTGCGCTTGATGTTTATTACCACGTTAATGGTTACTGTATCTACTGGGGCTACTATGGCTTGGTGTTAGTTTCACTATTGAGCTTGAAATATAGCTTATCTATGAAGACAGAAAGTCAATAATATTTTATGCCAGCTAATTTCGTATAAGCGCATTAGCTGGCAATTTTCATTAAAACGATCAATCTTTCTTTGCCCATTGTGATTTGAACACAAAAAAGAAAAACAGCATGAACACAAAATCATTGAGCCCGTAGATGGTATAGAAAATGCCCGCAAACAAATCGGCATCATAGACAGCAGAAAGGCTATTGGACGCTATCCATTTTACCCAAACGACAACATACACCAGCTTCTCTAAGGTAAATGCCCCCGCCAGCCATGTGATATTGGCTTTTATCGTCGCCGCCCCCAGATAGGCAAGCCCCCATACCATAATCATCAACAAGCCAAAATTAGACATCACAACAGGGTCAAACTCGTTGATCACACTATTGCTCAAGGCCCGCGAAAAGACTAACACCCCACCTATATTCATTGCCGCCGCAGCAGCAAGTCCGAGCCTCACGGTATTTATGTTCATTGTTTACTCCTACAGAGCCAAGAATCTGGAAGTCTGGCAAGATACTCATCGCTTACACACAAATTGTTAGTATACAACCAACGCGCAGTCCTCAGCCCCACAACAAGCCATCACAAACATGTACTTCTGAGATAGAAACTTAACTCGCTGTTCGCACAGTCATAAGGTAAACGTATATACCCAATTAGACATAATTTGGATATAAAAAACCAACAGCTAAGTCGGCTTTTTAAATGTGCGAGGCTGGAACGTATGCAACGAAAGATGGTAACCAGCAAGAACTGTCTCTTTGCTCAAGGGAAGCCTGTTTAAGGTCTACAGGCTATCTTTTTCAATGAGCAAACTCAGGTTTGGACATAACCTTGTCAGTGGCTTTGCTAATTTAGAAGAACATGAATTAGCTCAAGTATGGTAATCCTCTAGTTTGCTGACCAAATTCATCTTTCCACTACACTTTCAAATTCACTGAAACTACAATAAATCATGGTTTGTTCACAGTTTTAAACAAGAGTTAAGTCCCCATTTAATGACTCATAAATCGCTCAAAAAGCGTCACAAACTTTCAATCGCTATCGGCAGTATATTGCTTTGTTCAAGTGACCAAAAAGGTCGCTATGACCTTCTGAGGAGCTAAAAGCGCCAAAAAGGAACCTGACCTGGCGTATTTAACATATTAGGCATTTAGCGTACTAAAAAACAAAAACAAGGAATGTAAGAGCCAAATAGAAATATTACGTTTTGGTCACTTAATGTGTTTGGTGTATCACTTCATTGACATTGATGTGTATTTAAGCCTACTCTTAGGGTTCTCTAAGGTTTTCGCAAGGTTTTTTTAGTATGTCTGTAGTGTCTGAAATTGTTGAGTTACTTAGGAAAAATGGAAACGAGGCTATTACGCTTACTTGGGATCAGCTTTATGGTGTAGCTAATCGAGAACGCCTCCATAGTTCTTTTCTTGAAAAGCTTACTAATAACCTAAAAAAAGAAGATATACATATTGTGTACGGCAATAATGCTGTCATTATTGCTCGTGATTTTTGTTGGAACCGAGTTTCTGTGTAGCGATTATTTAATTTAACGGTTCGTAATAAACTACAGAAAGATCGTCTCAGGCGGCCTTCCTCGTATATGGGCATTACATGCTCACGCTCGTTCGAGACAGATTTAACGTAATAGGCACTTAATGACTACCATCAATAGAATTTGTGATGGCAGATAGTTAATTGTTGAGTGCTGAACATAGTGTTTATAAAAAATATTTAGGGTTTACTTCTTAATGAAAATAATTTTCGTGGCAGGAATTCCATACAGTGGTAAGTCAACGTTTATTCAATGCCTGCTGGATAAAAAAGTTGTTCTTCAAGGTATACAGGATCAAATTGAAGTTGATTCTGAATTTGAAGTTTTAGAAGTTGACAGAGGGATCTCTGAAATCGCTAAGGACTTTTCCTTAATCTTTTCAGGATTAGACTCTTGGCTTCCAAAGTTCAAGACGGATTTTGAAAAAGAACATAGAAAATCAGGTATCCACAACAAAGAAATATTTGTAAAAAAAATAGAAAAAGAATGGAAGGATACACAGGGTAATCAAAGAGAATTTATTCGATATTATGGCGCGTATAAAAATCATTTATGGCTTTTGGGTGTGATTAGTAAGATCAACAATATAGGTGATAAAACAATCATCATTGATTCCACGATGGAAACGAGAAAAATCAGGTCAGATGTTTTTGAATTATTTCGAAGAGAATGCCCAAATTTCTCTAGCATTCAAAAGGAATTTTACTATTTTAATACGCCGTTAGATGAATGCTTAAAAAGAAGAAAAGCAAATCCGATTCGAAGTGATAAAGTATTCCAAACAAAAGCGAAATTAATCAGAGAAAGGTATCGCAATCAAGAGCATCCAGTTAAATTTGAGCTTGGAGATTGTTATATTGGAATATTGGGATAGTCTCTATGTGACTAGAACGATTTGCTCTTATTTGGGATCGTAAATCAAATATTATTTACCATAAAACCCGTTCTATACACTACAACAAAAGGTTAGCCATTGGCTGATCTTTTGTTATCTCGCTAAGGTAGCAGAGATTAGAAAATGTATCGCTAAGTACCAGTCAACAAGTTATCGGGAGTTTCTAAGTTATCGTTATATCAATGTCTTAGCTTGCAGTAACTTCTCCTTGGCTACTTAATAAGTATTAACAGGCTGTAAATGAGCTTTAGCACTAAAACACAATGGGGCAAAAACGAGTTACAAACTGTTCTCTGCCCACTCTGTGTGGGAGGGGGGTACTGAAGACAATGTGCTTCGCTTCGTTCAAATGAAATGACATAAGTTGAACCCAATCTGGGCTCTGCACTCTACCTCATTGTCACAAATTTCAGACGTAAAAAAGCCGACTGTTAAGTCGGCTTTTTTGAAAGTGGCAGGGCTGGGGTCGCACACGACTAGGGATTTACTGCTCGCAAGCTCGCGCCCTTCGGGCTATTGCCTCTTCGTGCCTTCGGCACAGGCAATGTGCTTTCGCTTCGCCCAAATGAAATGGCATAGGTTGAACCCAGTAAGGTTCTGCACCCTACCCCATTGTCACAAAACTCAGATGTAAAAAAGCCGACAATTAAGTCGGCTTTTTTGAAAGTGGCGGAGGGATAGGGATTTGAACCCTAGATACGCTATAAACGTATGCCGGTTTTCAAGACCGGTGCTTTCAACCACTCAGCCATCCCTCCGTAAGTGCGGTGAATATTACTCGCCCAAAGGCAATGCGTAAAGACCCCACAAACTCAAGTGGATAAATTACGATCAATAATCGCTAGGTTTTACCAACCCGCTGCAATTTAAATACTCGGGAGTTACATTTTCCCATGCCAATGCTTGAAATATAAACAACAAATAGCTGAGTTTCCCCGGCAGATCACAATCGCGATGCCCAAGATAGCGTGCTGTCATCTTGTTATCGCACAAAGCAGCTATAGTTATATCCAATCTATTGGGCTACCTTGCGGATCACGATGAAAATATTCAGCAATTTCGAAAGCGGCAACATCACGGTTGTGAAATCTGATACCCCGGACAATATCCAGCTCGCCATTCCGGCAGACAACCAATCGGATATTGCCCAGTGGTTTCATTTTCGCCTTGAGAGCGAGCCTCAGCGCCAGCACCAATTCAAGATTTTGAATCTGGCCAAATCCGCCTATCCAGAGGGCTGGCAGGACTATGATGTGGTTGCCTCATATGACCGCGAGGAGTGGTTTAGAATCCCGTCCCAATTTGACGGCGACACCCTGAGTTTCAATGTGATCCCTGAATACGGCTCGATGTATTTTGCCTACTTTGCCCCTTATAGCTACGAACGCCATCAGGATCTCCTCCATCAAGCCCAAATGCACTTTAGCTGCACTCTCGACACCTTGGGCCAGACCCTTGACGGCAACGACGTAAGCCTGCTCACCATCGGCGAGCCTGATGAAGACAAAAAGAATATTTGGATTATCGGCCGCCAGCATCCGGGCGAGACGATGGCTGAATGGTTTATCGAAGGGCTGCTTCAGCGCCTGCTTGACGATACCGACACCGTTGCCAAAGCCCTGCTCGACAAGGCAGTATTCCGAGTTGTGCCGAACATGAACCCGGACGGCAGCATCCGCGGCCATCTGCGTACCAATGCCATCGGGGTCAACCTCAACCGTGAATGGCAGGCGCCGTCGATGGAAAAAAGCCCGGAAGTATTCTTGGTGCGCGAGCAGATGCTGGCCTGCGGGGTGGATATGTTCCTCGATATCCACGGCGACGAGGCGATCCCCTACAATTTCGTGGCGGGCAGCGAAGGCATCCCTTCATATAACGAACATCACGCCGCACTGGAACAGGCGTTCAAGCAGGCACTCCTGACCATTACCCCCGAATTTCAGGACCAACACGGCTACGACAAAGATGCCCCCGGCAGTGCCAACCTGACTATCGGCTCCAATTGGGTGGCCGAACAGTTCAAGTGCCTGTCATACACCATCGAAATGCCGTTTAAGGATCATATCACCCATCCAGATGAATTCTACGGCTGGTCACCCGAGCGCAGCGTGGCATTCGGCCAGGATGTACTCGCCGCAATATGGGCGGTGGTGGATCAGATTTGATCCTGTCGATCAAAAAAACCGGAATAGGTTCTGCCTATTCCGGTTGTTGATGGTTCTTTGACGGTCAGCGGATGCCGCTGGCACAAATCTCGGCTAATAAATCTCACACCATTCGTTTTTCATATCTATCAGGTGCCAATTGTCGCGCTTGTTGGCTTCATCAAGGGCTGAATCCAAATGGCCAACGTCTGACTTCCGATCATATTTCCATTCCCGCGCCTCGTCGGTATGGTGAACAATCATCGCCATAGAATGGGGCTGACTTGTCGCCCATTGCATCATCGCTTGGTCGCCATCTGAATTACCCACTGCCAGAATGGGTTTCTTACCGATGATATGTTGAATATTCTCGACTTTGCCCGCCTTGTCATCGATTGTCAGGATTTCCCCCAACTTCACCACCGTCGGCTTGCCGTCGTTGTAACTGTATTTGTACTTCAGGGCGCTACCAATAATTTGCTCTTGCGGGATGTTATAGGCCTGCGGAGCCCACACCCGCATAAAATCCACCCCGCCCCCCGATACGATATAGGTTTTAAAATCGTTATCTTGCAGGTAGGCCAGCATCTCTTTCATCGGCTTGTAGGTTAACGCCGTATATGCCTTGTTGAAGCGTTTGTCCTTGGCGGCCTGTAGCCATTGCCCTACGGCTTTCTGGTACTCTTCAACCGTCATGCCGGAATGGGTCGCCTTTACGATCTCCAGCAGCGATTTTTCCCCGCCCGCGAAAACACTCTTGAGATCATCCTCCAGCACAAACTTGAACGGTTCTTGGGTTTTCCATTCGGGATGATCGGTGGCCATTGCCTTTATCTGGTCGAACGCAAACACCAATTGGAAGTAATAGGGCTTTTCCGACCACAAGGTGCCATCATTGTCGAAAACCGCGATCCGATCTTCAACCGCCACAAATTTATCTGACTCTTTATTGGTGGCCTGTTTTACAAAATCCACTATCGCGGTCTTGCTCTTCCCGTCCTTCCATGAAGGAAGCAGCGATGAATTACACCCTTGAGCAAAACTGGTGTATGAAAAACTGGATAACATGACAAATGACAGAACATGTAATCGCCGCATTATAAACCACTCCTTTTTGATTAATGCTTTTAACTTAGACCAACCAGCCCAACTTGCACGTCAGCCTCGACAAAACCGTAACAACAAAAAAGCCAGCGTCTGAGATGCACGCTGGCTGATTGTTGCTATCAATGGCTGTCCATCACGGCTAACTGGCCTGATATTGGAACACCTTGCACAGGCTCTGGCTGAGTTTGGAAAACTGCCGTGCCAACTCGCGGTTTAGCCACAGGTAACCGAAGTAACTGATGTCACTGGTATCATCCTGATCATGCGGGCCACGCTGCGGCAATAAGTGCAAAATAATGATTTCATCTTTGTGGATCGGGGTGATGGTCTTGCGCTCAATCTGGCGGCTCAACCGTTCAAAACGCCGGGCAAGCTGCTCCTTGGCCTGAGTCAGGCATGGCATATCGCTGATCTTCTGCTGACCTTTCTGGGTATCCCACGGGGTACTGACCAAGGTGTCGATCATGGTATAGATGCGTTTTTCGATCAGCAGGACGTTGGCGATCACTTGCTTGTTGGGGCCAGCCTCCTTGAGAGCATGTGGCAGCAAATCCTGCTGCTTGTCGAGCAGCTTTGCCAGCTCCTGAGTATGGAGCGGATTGAAGGTACTCATCGAGAGTTCCTGATTATGCTGATGGTAGTACTCGCCGCTTTTTTCCAAGAACTGACTCACCAAATCAAAGAAATGATCCGTCGCGCGGGAAGGGAAAACATAAATACTGCAAAGAATAGACACGATACCGGCCCACAGTACGTTAACGGTACGCCACATCGCAGCATCAAAATCTTCCGGGCCGCCACCTGCAACAACCACTATTGTTATTGCCACCACCAACGATGCATAGGCGTATTTCTTCTGGGTGCAGTACATCGCCGCCAAGGTTACGGCCAAAAACATCAAATGGTGGAGCCAGTTATACTGAGCAGGGATCAAATACAGCGACAAACCCATCAGCGCGCCAATCACTGTCCCCCATATTCGCTGCTTGGCCTTGGAGAGAACCCCGCCGATAAAAGGAATCGTCCCCATTACGGTGACCGCCGTGATCAGCGCCCATGTGCCATAGGGGATGTCGAATAGACGGATGATCAACTGGATTAGGCTGAAGGCGATAAATACACGGAAAACATAAAGAAAACGGTAATTTTTTAGCGCAAAGTGTTGGTATTTGTTCATAGGGATGATGACATCAGATGAAAACTTCAATCATCATACAAACTATTCTTCAATTAGTACCACGTAAAATCCCCCATTCGTACAATCTTAGATCCGCCAAATGGAATACGGCTATCATTCAGGCATAAAAAAAGCCAGTACCAAAGCCGGTACTGGCTGTGCCTAGCGGATGCGACTGAACCTGCATCCGGCTACGTTATTAACGCATGATCATCTGCTCACGGCCTGGGCCGACAGAAACCATCTTCACCGGTACGCCCATCAGAGATTCGATGCGCAGTACGTAATCCTGAGCCGCTTTCGGCAACTCTTCGAACTTACGGCAACCGGTAATATCTTCGCTCCAGCCTTCCATATTCTCGTAAACAGGGCCTAGTGCCGCTGTTTGAGGCCAGATTGGGTTTTCGCTGTGCTCGCCATCGTAGGCAACACAGATCTTCAGACCTTCCAGACCGCTCAGGCAGTCAAGCTTGGTCAGGGCCACTTCGGTTGCAGCCTGAAGCTCAACACCGTTCTTGGTTGCAACGGCATCAAAGTAACCCATGTCACGTGGGCGGCCAGTGGTTGCGCCGAACTCACCCGCAAGTTCACGGAAGGCATCTTGCTCTTCCATCGCGGTGATCAGCGTACCCGTACCTACCGATGAGCTAAATGCCTTGGCAACGGCAATCACGCGCTCTGGGCGAAGAGCAGGAAGGCCACTACCGATACCAGCGTACATAGACACAACGTTAGACGACGTTGTCCACGGGTATTCGCCGTATACCAAATCACGACCAGCACCAAGCTGTGCTTCGAACAGTAGGTTTTTGTCTTCGGCCTGAATTGCCTTCAACGGCAGGCTAACGTTGCAGATCGCGTCACGCCAAGGCGCAGAAATCTCAAGCAACCATGCAGTCATCTCTTCTGCTGTCTGGCTGAATTCAAACGTTGGGTACAGGGCTTTAAGCTGTGGTAGTTTCCAATCCATCCAGAACTGGATACGCTCAAGCAGTACTTCAGGCTGCTTCAGCCAGCCGACCAAGATACCTTTTTTCATTACGCGGTCGCCGTAAGCGGGTGCTATGCCCTGGCGTGTTGAACCGTAAGCGCTGTCACCCAAACGTACTTCTTCCAGCGTATCTTCTAGCGCGTGGAGTGGAAGGCACAGTGTTGCGCGGTCAGAAATACATAGGTTTACCTTAACGCCAGCAGCTTCAACTTCTTCTAGCTCTTTTGACAGTGGCTCAGGGCTGATCACCATGCCAGGGCCTAGCACCGCAAGACAACCAGGGTTAAATACGCCGCTTGGCAGCTGGTGCAATTTGAACGTACCCAGATCATTCACCACGGTGTGGCCGGCATTGTTACCGCCCTGGAAACGGATGCTGGCTGCAGCTTGTTCAGCCAGAAAATCGACGATGCGGCCTTTGCCTTCATCACCCCAGTTTGCACCTACTACAACAGTTGACGACATAATTAACTCTCCTTAAAAGCGATGGGAACTATGCTATGCCTCGCCGGCCAATAAGAAAAATTAATAATCGTTATAAGCCCGATAAGGATTCCATATGGGATTTTGTGACAAACGGCGTAGAATGAGGGGAACATTTTTGCTGCTGCAGGCAGCGTGTTCTGATACTGCGAGGCACCATGCTTGATCTCAACTGGCTCAATACCTTTACCACTCTTGCGAGGCTGGAGCATTTCGGCAAAACGGCGACAGAGCTGCATATGACCCAACCCAATGTCAGTTTGCATATCAAGCAGCTGGAACAGGCAACCCGGGTCAAGCTTATTGAACGCAACCCGTTCCGGCTTACCCAAGCAGGTGAGCGCTTACTACATAGCGCGCAGCTCACCTTGCAGGAACTTCAGGTCTGCCAAGCCGATCTCAATGCAATCAATGACCTGTGCCAAGGCACCTTGTCCATCGCGGCCAGCGATATCATTTCCCGCCTGCTGCTGATCAAGCCTTTTCAGTCTTTTAAGAAAGAATTCCCAGGTATCGACCTCTCGCTCTTTAATACCACGTCCTCACAAGCAGCCGAGCTAGTTCGCAGTGCAAAGGCCGATCTCGGTTTTGTCATTGCCCAAAAAGAGAGCCAACCATTGCACTTCACCGAGCTGCGCCAGATCCGGTGGTGCGCACTGGGCAACGGCCTGAGCGACTGGCAAAAATCCGCACAGGAAAATATCGCCACCCCCTCGGGCGACGAGCCAACCCTGATCTTGCTTGGTCACGATACCCGTACCCGGGATTTGATCGACTCTGCCCTGCCGAGCCTGCGACTGCCCCGCTACCGAATTATGGAAGTCGGCAGTGTCGATGCCCAAATCGACTGGGCCGAGGCAGGTTTCGGCATCGCTATCGTACCGGCGTTCTCGCTCCACCCGAAACTCAACCTACAAAGTACCATTACACCGCTGCCCGACTTCCCAACCACCAGCTTGGGCTATATCGTGCGCCAGAACCAAGTCCTGTCGCGTGCAATCAAACAGTTGTTGAACTGGGTCAGCGAAGAGATCGCCAACAGCGCCAATGGCTAATCGACTACTATTGCCTCCCCCAAACAATGGGGGAGCCCCATACAGCCTGAAATAGCAAGTTATTCACCGATAAATCAGCAAATTACACAGCAAAATATGTTGTGCCTCGCAAAATCCCGCTTCCCCCCTAGTGACATTCTCAACGGATAGCCATCATGCGCACGACTCAAACCTGTAAACGGATTTAATGATGAAAAAACATTACCTTGCAATACTGTTAGCGGCATGCAGCACATCCAGCATGGCATTCGAACTTACCAACCCTGCAGCCAATAACACCGACAATCTAGTATGGAGCGGCCACCTTAGCCCGGATACTGATACCGTCACCTCTGCCATTGCCGCCGCCCACATTTTCGGCGGTACGGCAGCGATCCCTGAGGCGGTAAACCCAGAGAGCCAGTTCGTCCTCGATTACTGCAAAGTCAAAACACCAACCATGCTCAGCGCGGTAAAAGCCGACAAAGTAGGCTTGGTTGACTTCAACCAGAAGACCCAGCTTCACAGCAGCATTGCCGAAGATAAAATCGTTGCGATCATCGACCACCACGCCATTGGCGGCAACCCAGTGAACATGCCACAAGTGGCTACCCTGGATATCCGCCCTTGGGGCTCGGCAGCAACTATTCTAGCCAACCGCGCTGAAACGCTAGGCGTTTCCCTACCGGCAGAAATCGCCTGTACAACACTGGGCGGCATCCTCTCTGACACTGTGGTATTCACCTCGCCAACCACCACTGAATATGACAAGCAATATGCTGAGAAATTGGCAAAAACAGCCAGGATCAAAGATATCAAGGCATTCGGCGAAAAAATGCTGGAAGCAAAATCAGATCTTAGCCATGTAAGCGCGGCCGATATCCTGACTCTGGATTACAAGAACTTTGCATACGGTGGCAAAAAAGTCGGTATCGGTGTTGCCGAAACCCTCACTGCCCAGCAACTGCTAGACCGTCGTGACGAGTTCGTTGCTGCGATGAAGGCTTACAAGAAAGAAGCTGGCCTTGATCACCTATTCTTCTCAGTCATCGATACCAAGCATAAGCGCGCCAACATGCTGTGGATCGACAGTGCCGACCAGAAAGTGGTTCAGGCCGCATTCAAGGGCAAGAACACCGGTGAATGGCTAACGCTAGACGGCGTAACATCGCGCAAACGCCAAATTGGCCCATCCATCCAAAAAGCTATCGAAGCGCAATAACCCCCGCCGCCGATATTTGGGCATAAAAAAACGGGCACCCATTGGGTGCCCGTTTTCATTTTCGTCTTTTAGATTTTTTCTGCGACTTGTGTTTTAGCCTGATGATTTTTAATCCACCACTGACGCAGGCGCATAGTCAGGAAGCTCAACACCGCAACCGACAGGGTAATAACCGGTGCGGCCATTAGCGCCATCGTTACCAAGCGGCTCAAGTTCTCTGGCAGCAGTGGCAAAACCATACCAAAACCACACAGCAGGCCAGTCCACAACATGGCGCTCAACCATGAGAAGTAATGGAACTTACCAACCTTGCTCACTCGCATGCCCATCATCAACGGCAGCAGCGAACGCACTACTGGGATGAAGCGAGCGCAGAACAAGGCAACAAGGCCATGCTTGCCGAGCAATACGTCAACCTGCTGCAAGCGGCGCTGAGGAACGGCATCTACCCATTTCTGCACCTTAGGCAGCTTGTTCAGCCAACGGCCTTGCTGGTAAGCGGCCCAGCTTCCCATTGCCGAACAGAAGGCAATAAGCACAAGAATAAACACTGGGTCCAACACACCGACAGCTGCCAAGGTGCCAGACAAGATAACAACACTGTCACACGGGAACGGAGCGGCTGGAATAAATCCACTCTCAAGAAAAATAAGTGCGGCAACCACGAAATACACCATGGCGGCGCTGCCCGGAACCATCAGGGCATTGAAGTCTTGGTGCCAAAGCGCCATCAAGACCGACATAACTGAATCAAACATTTACATATCCTCACATCAAAACAAACGACGACTTACAATGCGAGGTGCATATTACGTGTGTGGATAAAACGATAGATGATGTTTGATTCCTGCCACCCGCCTAGACGATAACTCCGAAAACGCCGGTAGCACCATTCGCGGTAGCAGTAACAGACGGTTGCCACAATCCCTGCAAGCAAGTTGACAACATCATACCAATAGACATGCCGCAGCGGATCTGGCTCCCAGACCTCGCGTTCACTGCTGCCAGTTGCAGTCCGGGGAAAAACAAGACGGGAGTTCTGCCTAACGGGCAGAGCTGCGTGCTTCTGCTTCCTTACTTTGAGAGTATGGCTATCAAAACGGTTCCATGCCTGTTCGGCAGAAGGGAATGAGGCCGCAGGGGAAACCGGCAAATCGGCATGGGCATAGCTGGCCTTGCCTACAGAGAGGCCAAGCCATAGCAATGATGACAGCAGATAAAAAGCACGGTTAATACGCAAAGCAATATTCCCACCGGATAGGAAGCTGATCTCGAAGCAAAGCCGACATCTAAGCCAGCTCCTGCTCTCAGGGTACGTTTTAACGCCGGAAGGAAGGAATTGCAATACAATTCATCAATCGTGAAGATGAGAAAAAGAATAATCTTGCGATACGAGAACGGTTGCGCAGCTATAAATACCTCTTAATCTCGGTATCTTTTTGATTTTAGTCATTATGTTCAAACGCTAAAACTGTGACGCAACCACAAGTGACCCGCTTGTTTTTCGGTCGAAAAACACACAACCATTAACTCGTGTCACCCAACAGGTAAATCTTCTACCTTTTCTCAAATTTCGACGTTATTGGCCAGTGGACGAAAATCGATGGGTCATCAAATACGATCCCTTGTTTGAACATCAGGCTCGTCATATAAGAAGCCTGTCGCTGCTTCATGGCGGATAGACGAGACTTATATTAACGTCCAGTTCTGGTTGACGGGGAGGATGCTTCACCTGATTTAAGTGCTTCAGGTTAAGTATCTGAACAATATCGTCGAGCAAAGCCACCGCAGAGTGAAATGAAAAATAAACCAGACACTGGCTGGAAATCGGTACGTTTGTACTTCAACATCACTTTGCAACAAACCCTTCAGTAAGTAACCAAGGTAATAAAGCAAAACCGATACGTACAATCAACCTATCCGTATCGGTATATATCATTGTGCTAATGCCTGATGGTTATAACCGGATATTTTCAGGCTTAATCCATAGGCCATAAGCGCCACCCTGACGGCCTTTTTTGCCAAACTCCCTTAATTGAGTCGGCTCGTCTTTGTCATATACCTGGGCCGGCAAAATGCAGAAGGTAAAATCAGAGGGGAAATGGCTGTTAAGCTTACTCTTAAGCTTGGTCAGCCTGTCGGCAAAAAAGGCATTGGTCATACCAGCCTTCAGTTCATCAAACGTTTTCGATCCCTTTACCAGATCCGCATCCATCAGCAGTTCGGTTCGCGCTTTGTAATTATAAACGTAGTCCTTACTGTCGTTTTCACCCAGTAGCAGCTGGTAATCATGCACTTTATTACCTGACAACCTCTCCAGCTCTTGCAAAAACAGGTCGGTTAGCTTCTTATCATAAACCTCATTATCATCGTTCTCTTCTGACTCTTTCAGGGGTTTTTTGATATCACTG
The DNA here is from genome assembly GCF_001029445.1 of Photobacterium aquae. Taxonomy (GTDB): domain Bacteria; phylum Pseudomonadota; class Gammaproteobacteria; order Enterobacterales; family Vibrionaceae; genus Photobacterium; species Photobacterium aquae. Next base: position 26,456 of record NZ_LDOT01000053.1, on the reverse strand, counting down.
TAGCCGTTTTCAGAAACTTGTCTGGCTATCATCGCAAAAAAGGCCAACTCCATTGTATTATCGAAAAAGTCGATCTCCTTGCCATAAATGCTTACCGAGCGGCGGAAAAAATTAAATTTCAACTCTATTTTATCCCGCTCATTAATGGCGTTCTGGAACTTAACCATTTCACGATAGCTTTCTTCTTCCAGGCTCTTTAGCACATTTTTGTTCAGCTGATCGCGTTGACGAATAAACGGAATTTCAGCCAATGTCACCTTTGCTTTTTTTGCATCCAAGTGTTCATTATCACCGCGACCCTCAATAACCTGGGTGTAAGGGGTAGGATAATAGAAACCTCTTAAGCCTTCGAAAGCTTCTTCAACCAGCACATGGCTTAGCCTGTCTCCCGGCCGTGCAAATAAGGTCATGGCATAACCGAGGAAAAAAGTCATGGTCTTACGCCCGCCAGCAAGGGAGGCATGGATACGTTTATTCTTATCGTTGCATAGGCTAGCAACATGCTGAACGATAAAATCAGCTAACGCTTCTTGATCTTCAAAAGAGCGGGCGTCGTCGACTTCGCTGCCGTTGGCGCCAGGCACGACCTGAATATGAGCTGATGTAATTGTAGGTACCGGCCGCCCATAGTCTTCACATAACTGTTCAATACGCGACTTTTTGCCTTCTTGCGTTGTGATCAACCCGAGCTCTGCCTGTTCCTTTCCCTTTTTGGTCGTAATAATCTGGATCTCATCTGGCCAATCTAACTTGGCTTGATGGATCCCAAAAAGCGTTTCAGTCACGATCTGGGGTGACAGGCCGGTAACGGCAAGAAGTACGGTCTTCTTCGAGTCGGTCATAGATTACCTCAAAAAATTCAAACAAAAGGCGGTTGGAAAAAACTGAACCGCGTGGCGGCGACAAAGGCGTCTGAAGCAAAATATCTATCCTCTGCTGACCTTCGGATTCTGTCTTTTCTTAGATGCCTAATACGTTACAACAACAAGCAAGAAATGGTTTATTCACAAACTTGTAAATCGCCTTCTTACCGCAATTATTGACTAAGATCTACTAGTAAAAACAAACACCTATGACAGTATTTCACAAACTGTTACATTTAGCACCGCTTAAGTAAGTCTCAGATGCATATTAAGGAGGCAACCAGTGATCCACAGCTATTTATTCGAAGCCAAATCCATTCAGAGTTACCTGTTCAGAACGGGCAAACTTAGAGACGTCATAGCAGCCAGTGAACGATTAGATTCCCTGATTGACAGTTCAAAAAACAGTGTGTTGTTTCATGTTCTAACAAATGCCAACCTCCAATCTGATTTACTCGATGCCGGAACTGAAGATAAGCCTCATCTGATCCGCTTTCTTCGCTGCAAAGGCGGTGCTTTTTATGCATATTGCCAGCAACCAGAGCCATTGCTGGCACTGCGTTCACTCTGGACATTAACGGTACAGCAGCTTTTTCCATCATTGGAGTTTACCGATGCATTAACCGAAGCCTCCACATTACCGGAAGCCCTGGATAAAGCACATAAAGAACTGGCAGCCGACCGTAATACCCCTGAGTTCAAGTTCCCTCTGGCAACAGCTATCACCCAAAGGTATTCCCATACAGGTGCGGTGAGTGTTCCGATTTCAGACCTAGCCAACCGCGCTTCGATGAAAGACGAGCTCGGACACAATTCACTCGACCTGGACACCGAACTACATCGCCAATCATATCAATCACTTAATATGCGAGATCGCGCCGCACTGCAAGATCGGTTTACGCCAGAAAAGTTAAAAGGCAAGGTATTTTATCCGATAAATCTTGAAAAAGATTTTCAGTACTCATCCCCTGATGTTCAAGCAAAAAACAGAGCTGAGATTAAAGATATAGCCTTAATCCACATCGACGGTAACGGTTTAGGCATCTTATTAATAGGGTTGCGTGATGTACTTAAGGGTAAATCGAATGATGAATATCGAAATGGGTTCAGGCAATTTTCTGATGCTTTAGCGCAAGCCACAGAAAAAGCAGCACAAACGGCAACACAATGGATTTATGATCAAGCCTGCTATCGCCACACGGCAGAAGGCGATAATGATGAAAAAGACTACTTACCCATGCGCCCATTAGTGCTGGGAGGGGATGATCTCACCTTACTTTGCCGTGCTGATCTCGCCGTAGAATACAGCAAACGCTTCTGCCGTGAATTTAAAAAAGAATCTCAACTCGCCTTAGCAGGACTCTATTCTCAGCATTTGCGAAACTCAGGTATCAAAAAATACTTGACTGCTAGTGGCGGCATTCTTTATCACAAAGCCGGTCATCCTTTTACTTATAGCCATCATCTGGTCGAAGACTTATGCCAGGAGGCAAAGGCTCTGACCAAGAGCCTTAATAAATCCGATAAAGAAGTCGGCCCGGCCGCTTTGGCATTTTTCCGGCTTTCTAATGCGATTTCCGCCAGTTTAACAGCCTTAAAGCAGCAGTCTCAGCAATTTGATGTTAAAGACAGTCATGACTCTTTCTCTTTAGAACTGTGCCAAAGCGCTTTCTTTGTCGATGCAGAACATGACGGCGCCTCAGACTTCAATGCTCTGGATAAACTGGTAAAACTGTGTCGCGGAAAAGCTGCCCCTGTCTCCATGACCAAATGGCGTCAAATGGTGACTCACCTTGCCCTTGGAAACAAAGTTGAAGCGGATCGTATTTATGCCCGAGCGATTGAACGTTGCCAAGATCACAAGGCCATTGAGCAGTTGATGGCTCTATTTAACACTTTTGCTGCAGACAGTGACCAAGTGTGCAATTGGTACTGGCGCAAAGAAAATGGCAACTATCAAACTGTGATCTCGGATATGTTGATTTACGACCATTTCCTTGCCGTACCTTGTCAGAAAAACGTTACTGTTCCGGAGGGAAACCAATGAACCCTGAGTATCACCTAACCTTTGAATTACTTAGTTACTGGCATATTGGCAATGGCAGTGAAGCAGGTGCCTATGCCGATGCCCTGGTACTAAAAGACAATCATGGTTTGCCTTATATTCCGGGTAAAAGCATCAAAGGGTTACTGCGGCAGGCCTTCACGACAGCCAACGACAATCAATGGTTCGGTACACCTTCCTGCGAGCTGATGCAATTATTGTTTGGCGATGAAAAACGTTCAGGTGAACAAGCTCAGGGCTTAATTCAGCTTTCGAGCGCACACCTTACGGCGCCGGAAGTTGCATTTTTCACCCAACAGCCAGAGGCCAAAAGCCACCTGTATCAAGTACTGCATTCTACGGCAATAAATGAAGAAACTGGAGTAGCCCAGGAGACGAGCTTGAGAAGCATGGAAGTGGCCGTCCCTATGACATTAACCGCCATCCTTACCCTTAATACCTATCACCCAGAGTACGCCCGCCCTGAAAACCAGGTTTGCGAGCAATTCGGCACATGGCTTTCTCAGGCCGTCACTCTAGTGACTGAGTTGGGCGCCAAGCGTCATCGCGGCCTTGGCAAGGTGCTCGTAACATCACAGCCAATGAACAGGGAGTAATCATGCGACTATATTACACACTCAAAACGCTCGATCCTGTGATTGTGAGCCAGAACAATGCCACAACCAATAATCACGAGTGCTTAGATTATATCCCCGGTAGTGCCATATTAGGTGCGCTGGCCGCGAACCACTATGCAGGCTTAAATCAAGCACAAAGCTGGTCAGCATTCCATAGCGGGGAGTGCCGGTTCAGCCCTTGCTACCCTGTCATCAATAATCAAATTAGCTTGCCAACACCGGCCAGTTGGCATTTTTCCAAAGGCAAATCTGTCATTGAATACGGAAAGTACAATGCCAATGAGATTTCAAATCATGCCGCCGGCGACTTTAAACGCCAGCAAGATACCCAGTACAAACAATGCCGCGATGGTTATGTCACCGCTGACGCTACCACGGCAACTATTAAACATGGGCTATCAACCAAAACGGCGATTGATGCTCACACAGGCAAGGCCAAAGATGGCCAGCTATTTTCCTATACCTACCTTGAAGCCGGACAGGTTTTTGCCGGCTGGATAGATTGTGAAAATGCGGCCCTGACAGAACTTTTCAGTACCTCTCTGAACCAGACGCTGCGTGTAGGCCGCTCGCGGAATACCGAATTTGGCCGGGTTCAGCTCAACCTTGTCTGCGTGGAAGAACCATCGGAACCCGTCGCTACAGATAAGTATCTGGTGCTATGGTGCCTCAGTGATTGTGAGCTGCTCGATAAAATGGGAATGCCGACCTTAAAACCCGCTGCCGCTTCTGTGCACCCGGGTCTTGAAGGAAGACTAAACCGCGAACACAGCTTTATTCGCTCGGTACGCGTTAGCCGGTTTAATCAAAAACGCCGCGGTCTTGACAGTGAACAAGTGCTGATCAGCAAAGGCAGCGTGTTGGTATTTGATCTAGATAAGAAACCAACAGCTGAAATTTTACAAGCCATCAGCCGACAAGGCATCGGCCTGAACCGCCAACAAGGTTTAGGCTGGGTCAGTGTCAATCCAAGCTGGGCAAGTCAACCACAGTTGAGCGGCGAACAACTGTTCAGCCCAATTTGTATTGCACGGCCACGCTCAACTCATACCGCACCGGCAGCGAATTCTGTCCTGATTCAATGGGTAAGCGAGCGCGTAGACGACGTAAAAACCGCTAATGATGCTCAGCAAGCAGTGAATCAGCGATTGAAAGCGATTTACCAGGGCTACAAGAACGTACGCCGATATAACAACATTCTTAATCGCAATGAAGCCGGTCCGTCTTCTACCCAGTGGCGAAGAATCGCCGATGTAGTGCGTCATGCGGCTAATGATGCATCCTGGCATGACGCAGTTTTTACGGGCGAAAGCGCCATTTGTAAAACCAATAACGATGAGCTGGGCTGGGGAATTCAGTGGCATAACGGCAAGCAATTAATTGCGTTTGCCGACATGGTGAAATCTGAATTAGAAAATCAGTCTGTTACCACCATGCGCCTGTTGCTTGAGCAATTGTGTCGCTACGACTTATCCACCTTCAGCGGCCTCAACAAGCTGGCTAAAGAATACAAATTAGACCAAGGGGATCAATAACATGAGCCGTATTTATTTAACCCGCTTAGTCATTGAAACCCAAACCCCAATGGCCATTAACACCGGTGGCCGAGAAACCGGTTTTGACAGCCAGTTGGCCCGTGATGCCAATGGTATACCTTATATTCCTGCTACCAGTATTGCCGGAGTTTGGCGTCATCTTACAAAAGAAGATAACAAGCTCGGAGAGCAAGCTGCAGAGTTTTGGTTCGGCACTACCGAGCGCTGTTCAACCCTCACCCTTGCTGATGGCATAGTACATAACAGCCAGAATAAACCTGTTGTCGGGCTGATTTCTTCGCAAGAGATCCAAAATGATCCGATACTAGCCCTACTCCGTCAGGATCGCCCTCATCATCGTGAACATGTACGCATAAATGACCGTGGCGTGGCCGCCGACGAGGCAAAATTTGATCAGCTGTTACTGCCAGCCGGTGTACGCTTTACCGTTGATATTCGCTGGAATAGCAACGGCCAAGATGCCCAGCAAGAAAAAGAGTGGCAAGATATTCTGGCCTGCTGGCAAAAGCGCCACTTTGCTCTCGGTGCGACAACCCGCAATGGTTTGGGGAAAATTAGAGTGGTTGCCAGCTCACAGCAAGTATTAGATTTAGCGGGCAACCCTACCGCAGGTGAACGACTTTCTGAGTTTGTTAAACGCACGGACATCCCAACCCAACTGGATCTAACCGCTCAACCGCAAACGACTCCCTTTGCCGAACTGCCCTTGCAAGCGTTGGATAACTGGCGTTGCGGCACCGGATCGAGCCTGCTCGATCCGAGTAAAAAAGAAGCGAACGTTAATATCATTACTTATAGCGAACCGCGTATCGAGTGGCACAACAATACTGCGGCTATTGCGCCGAATAGCCCAGTGCTGTGCGGCAGCAGTATTAAAGGGATCCTGGCCCACCGTATTGCCTATCATCTGCGTAAACGTCTTGGTATCTGGGCAGAAGATATGGCCGACTGCGACCATGAAACATGGGAAAAACGTCCGATTGAGCTGAAACAACTCCTTGGCCATGCCGATCAAGACGATCATAACCAAAGTGTAGCAGGAAAGCTGTTTGTCGATGATTGCCAAATTGATTTCGAGCACACAATTATTCGCACCCATAACAGTATCGACCGCTTTACCGGCGGGGTGCGACAAGGCGCACTCTATAGTGAAGAGCTCCTCTATCAACCTTGCTTTACCCTCAAGTTATGGCTTGTCCCCGGTACAAGTTTGTCTCCTGAGTTAAAAGGTGCATTGGAAGATACACTCAGCGATCTGCAATCCGGATTACTGCCGTTTGGTGCGGGCAGCGGACGAGGCACAAGCCTAGTGATGCAAAACCAAACTCAGGAATGGCTCGTCAACTGGAATGCCATCACAGAAGCTACAAACGAGAAGGCCAAGGAAAAAGCATTATGAGTTTAGATAACTATTTTAAATTACAGGCACATAGCTGCGATGAAGCCGATTTATTAGGTGCTGTACTACCCAAGTTGATTACAGCCAGCCTTAGCGTTAAGTCGCAAACACTCTCTGCGGAGCAAACCATCAGCGAAATTGCTGATTTTGCCGCTGAGCAGGGCTGGCTGATGTTGCGAGATGGCATCGAGCTTTGCCTCTCAGCTCCTGAGCGTCGTGATTTTATTGAAGGGGAGTGGTGCCGGGGTGATCGTAGTTTAAAAATCAAACTCATCGGTCATGACCAATACCTAGTCACTGAGTTTGCACCGAGTGAAGCAACGCAGGTGACTCAGGCCTATTCAGAACAACAGATCTACCTTCGCAACGAATTGAAAGAGCAGACTGACTGTAATACAGCATGTTACCGTTTTTGGTGGCAACAAGAGCAATCTAGCGAGCATCGGGGCCGTTGGGTACCACTTGTGCAGCAGTTTATTGGTTTTGACCACACTAAGGAGGCCCGGTAATGGCAATCTCATATCAGGTCCATGCGCCTTACCATTTTGTTCCACTGTCTAAGTGGGTATATATGCCGGATTGGGCGCACATGGTCAGCCATGATGTGCCGTTTAAAGACGGTTACAGCGGTGTGATTGAATACAGACTTACCAACGCTACTCCCCTACTGGTTGGTGGTGAGCAAGATAATAAAGATGGGCAGCCAACTCTGGTAAAATGGACGCGCGACCCGCATGGCAACCCAGTAATTCCCGGCTCAAGCCTTAAAGGGATGATCCGCAATGTACTAGAAATTGCAGCTTTTGGTAAGTTTGTTGCCATTGATGAGAATCATTTCTCATTCAGGGATGTGTCCAGCAAAAGCCACTATTTGGAAAGTATCATAAAGCCAAACAGTGTACGTGCGGCATGGTTAAAATACGACAGCACAAAACAGGGCTGGACGCTTACTACCTGTGAGTGGGCGAAAATAAAGCACTCGGATATAAGAACTGCTTTTGCTATCAAAATTGATAATAACGACGCTGCAACGGCAAAATACGATGCCTGGCCGCTAACTAAGCCGGTTAATATGAAAGTGATCAGTAAAACGGGTAAGCAGGGTACGGTAAACTGGGCGGTCGATCTTGATAAAGGTAATAGCAGCGGAAACCTAGTTTTTTGCAATAAGCGAATTATCGGTCGGGGCCATCCGCAGGATTATGAGTTCAGCTACTGCTTCTACGGACAGCAGCATGTCGCAGCGATTGATATGGAGCAGTTGAACGCCCTGGCAAATAAAATGTTTGTCAGCCACGATGAGGATCAAGTCAAGTACTTGCTTGAGAACCAGCACCCTGATTTTGGTATTCCTATCTTTGCGCTATTTGACAAAAAAGGCCAGAAATTACACTCACTGGGCTTATCAAAAATGCCGCGGGTGCTGTATAACCACTCAGTTGCGGGTTTAGCTGACAAGATGCAAACCAAAGCTCGAACAAGCCCGCACTACTTTGATATGGCAGAGCTGATGTTCGGTACCTTGCGTGAAAAAGGTCTAAGCCTGAAAAGCCGAGTCTTTTTCAGTGACGGCAAGCTGGAGAAATCAACGGGCATGACGGTTTCTGATAATGTCACGCTAAACAGCCCTAAAGCGACATTTCAGGCCGCTTATCTTGAACAGCCAATACAGGGGCAATACCAAGATTACGACAACAGCAGCGCCAGGCTCTCGGGTTGGAAACGTTATGTGGCCAATAGTGAATTCAAAGCCAACAAAAGCAGCTCAGGCAATACTAATGTCCAGACTCAACTGGAACTCCTCAACCCTAATAGCGAATTTACCGGCCGCATTATCTTCCACAATCTCAAGCAGGAAGAGCTGGGGGCGTTATTGTGGGCGATCCGGCTAGGCCGGGATGAACAAGCCGCGGATCATTATCATGGTCTGGGACACGGTAAATCTCTCGGAGCGGGGGCAGTTCAGCTTGCTATCGAAAAAACGACACTTTCGCTAAACAACACTGCTGCCGAGCAACCGGATCCGCAACAGCTGATAGAATGTTTTATTGCGCATATGAACGCAAACTACCCCGAAGGTAATGTTGCAAACTGGGAAGGCAGCCCGCAGATCCGCCATCTGCTGGCCCTTGCCAATATAAAAGCCAATCAAGGCCGAGATCTGAGTTACCTAGAATTCGGCGACTATAAGGGTATCAAGAATCGCAAAGAGGCTTTGCCTGCGGTTAACATCAATGATACTCCGCTTAATCGCAAAGAGTCGCTGAGATTCGCTTCCGATGGTTCACTGAGCTTTGCTGCCGGCAGACTGTCAGTGCTTTTTTCCGGCGAGGACAAAGCGGATACCTGGTATCAGGAGGAAAAAACCAAACAGCAAAAGCTGCAGCGTCACATTGACTGGCTAAAGGAAGAAAAGGAAAAGGAAAAAGCCGTCGCGCTCGAGGCAGAAAAGCTCGCCGCTCTTCCAGAAGATGAAAAAATGGTCACAGAGCTTAAACTTGCCTTGGAAAAAGCCAATGATCTTGAGGAAAAACGCAATATTAATACTAGGGTTGAAGAAATTATCGATCTTTCCCTTCGCCAGGATATCAGTACGCCTGCCGCCCGGTTGCTTCTAGAGACGGTGACAGATAAAAGCCTATGTGCTTACCTGGCCATTACCAACAAAAAGAAACTTCAAAGCCGCAAAGCCAAACTTGCTGATCTGGTTACCAAATATAACCTGAAAGGGGGCCTGTAATGGGTCCGGCGTTCCACTTTCTGGCAAAACGCTTCTCACTGCTGAAACTGCGTGTTTATGTGCAGTTTCAGCAGGGTACGGAGTTGCCTTCATTTAAGGGCTCCATGCTGCATGGCTGGTTTGGTCATGCCATCAAGGCTGTCGATGAACATGCTTTTTTTGTGCTTTATGGCAGTCATGGCAACCAGCAGCCTAAACCTTACCTGGTCTGTCCGAGTGATGATTTAAAAACGCATTGGCATAAAAATGAGCTCTACCATTTTGACATTGTACTTTTTGGCGAAGCGACACAACTTGCTGAATCTGTACTCAAGGCACTTCAATACGGCCAAAAACTGGGACTAGGCCCTAAAAGAACCCCGTTCTCCTTGACCTGTGTCTGCTCTGTATTGCCAACCCAGCTCAAAGCCGGAATTCACCCTACCTGCCTGAGTGAGTGGCTGACGGAAAATGCTCCCGCGGGCCCTCAAACAGAAATTGCTATTCATTATCAAACTCCGATCAGGGTGAAATCAGCCGGGAAAATCGTTAAAAACAAGGCGCCGAATTTAGATGAATGGCTCAACCATATAATTCGCCGCTGGCGCCAACTCAGCACCTTTTGGGTGGTAGATAGCGAAGAGTTGTTCAGCCAACTTTATGTCGAACAGCCGTGCTTGGGCGATTATGAAATAAGCTCTCACCTCTATTTTGAAGACTGGCAACGCTACTCCCACAAAGAACGGGATAACCTCCCTTTTGGCGGATTACAAGGCCAGGTCAGCTATTTTGGCGATATCGCAACCGCTATTCCCTGGCTTGCTGTTGGCCAGCAACTGCATGTGGGCGGAAAAACCACCTTTGGCCTAGGTAAATATCAGTTGATAACGTAACGCTTTTTGCTTGAACAATGGGGTAAGTAACAGCCACGGCTGGTGCAATACCGGGCTCTGATCACAGTGCTTCCCCATTAAATGTTACCCAAAACTATTGATCTTTATAATTTTTTGATCTTTTACTAGGAATCTGTCATGACCATTCATATCAACCTTATCTCTCACCAACTGCTGCCCAACGTGATCTCTACGCTCGGCGAGGATGTTGCCAACATCGAAAAAGTCATCCTGGTGGTGGGGGATAACAAGCTATCTGAACATGCACAATTGTTGAAAGATTTTTACCGGCGTAAAGGTATCCGTCAGGTTGAGCTATTTCAATGTGAAACCAGCACCGACTATGCCCAGCTTAGACACCATGCCGATTCGCTCTATCAACAGATAAGAGAGCAATATCCTACTGTGATGCTTGCGTTAAACGCCTCCGGGGGCACTAAGCCTATGTCCATCGCATTCACCCAGGCTTTTGATAAATTCGATGAGCTTTCAATGGCCATTTACACCGACACCTCCAGCAAAAAGATCAGCATTTTAAACGAAAAAGGAGGCAGCCTTCCTTACCAAAGCGCGCTTGATATCGAAGACTACCTATATTTGAACAAAATGCGCCCAGTTGAGTACATCTCGCCGGAAAGTCGGGATCACGATGATGTGATGGCGCGCAGCGCTGTAACAAAGAAGATGCTTGAGCTTTGCCGACAAAACCCGGGGGTGCTTAAAACCATTAATGCCATCGCATCACAGAGCCATTTTGGGAATCAGGCCAAGCCATATAACCCAGAGGTCCCGCTGTACAGTCAACCACATGGCGTTTTACAAGACGCCTTAGATGAATTTGCCGAGCACGGTCTAATAACATATACCGAACAGGCCGTGGCTTTTACATCAAGAGAGGCAGCCAGATACATTGGCGGCGGCTGGCTTGAAGAATATGCTTACCTGGCTGCATTGGACGCTGGCATTGAGCATGTGGCAATGAATGTAAAAGGCCACTGGCTGGATGCCAATAACCAGGAGAGCAGTGTCAGCAACGAACTGGACGTGATACTGGTTCACAATAACCAGATGATGCTCATAGAGTGCAAAACCAGTGGCTGGAGCCAGAGCGGCACAGGTCAGGCAACGACACTCAAGCTGGAAAGCCTGATGCGAAATCTCGGCGGCAGCCATGCTAATGGGATGCTCGTCAGCGTATTTGATATCGGTGCACATACCCAGGAGCGGATAAGCGGGTTCGATAATCTGACCACGCTGATAGGCAGCGACTTATCTGGTCTAGTTGATCAGCTAAAAGCCTGGCAAAACAGCATCAGCTAATCCCCTATTCAGCCGCTTATCCTGTTTTTTCAGTGATAAGCGGCAATCTTTTTTACGCAAACTTGCGAAACCTGCACTCCGCCAACCGTCCTCTTATACTCTCCCCATCTTCTTCGATAACTCGTTCGATTGACAAATTCTGGAGGTGATTATGGTTTTCCCCCTTGCATGGATTATTGGAGGCACTGTCATCGGTACAGTTGCCTACTTATGCTCTGATAATAGTTCCGACAGCTCAAATTCGGGATCATCGCACAGTGAACACGATGTTGAAAAAAAGCGTCGGCAAGCAGCCTATCAGCAGGCACAGCAAGCTAACGAGGCGGAATTCAACGCCTGGCAACGTCGTCATGGCTTACACGGCCTGTCGGCCGATCGGCTTCATGAGAGCTCAGACCCGATTTTGGCCGAAGCGCTCGCTCAGCTAGAGCAAACTTCACACCACCAGCAACGGCTACAGGAAGCGGCAGAGCTAGAAGAGCGGTTAGCGCTGATTAGCGCGCTGCAGCAAGCGCTTGATGTCAGCCGTGGTAATTAACTGGCCGGGGCCGTCACCCTTCTTGTTTATGACGTTACCGTTTGATATTTCATATTTTTCTCCATTAAGGAGGCGCTATGCCAATTGAACATGTGTCGATAGAACAGCTTACCTGCAGTGCTTGTCATGTTTTTCCCGAGCTTGAGCCTTTGCTCCAACAATACCAGGCTCTGGCACAACCGGAGCTGCAACCCGGCGTCGTTGCCTTTGGTCAATACAATGTGGGCAAGAGCAGCCTGCTTAATGCGCTTAGCGATAAGGATGCTTTCAAGGTGGCCGACAAACGCGAAACGAGCGCAAATCAGCACGTCATCGCCGACGGCGTGCGCTGGATTGACACGCCGGGGCTCTCTGCCGATATTTCTGCCAGAGACGATACCCTAGCCCGGCAGGCAGCAACAATGCAGGCCGATTTGGTCTTAATGCTGCACAATATCACCAACGGTGAGCTGGGGCAGGATCAGCTCAATGCCCTGCAACAGCTGGCCGCGACTGATGCCGGCCCAGAGGTATTGCTGGTCCTAACCCGAATAGATGAACTGGCGCAGGACCAGCAGCCGGCGATATTGACCTGTATTGAGCAGCAAGTTCCGTCTTTGCCGCCGTTGCTGGTTTCAAGCCGGCGCTATCAGGCAGGCCAAGAAAGCGGACAAGATTTGCTGATCACACTAAGCGGCATTCCGGAACTCAAAGCGCAGATTAACAATCAGTTGGCTTCTGCCTCCATTCGCAGAACGCAACGTTTGCGGGTCGTTGTTCAGCAGATAGAGCAGATACTGAGCCGTTATAAAATCCGCCTCTCTGCCCGCAAACAAAAAATTCGGGCTGAGCAGATCTGCTGTCATGCGCAAATCAAACAAGAGCTTGATGAGCTGCGCCGCCAAGCCTGTCACAGACTGGAGCTGGCAGGATAACCCCGGCATTTATCCCGGCGGCGAACCGTCCCCTGTTTTTCCAAACCAAGGAGCTATCTATGAAGGCCTTAGCGACACAAATTCACGCCTTTGCCGAGGGTTTTACCACAGCGGCTGCCGACGAAGTCGGGCTGCATCAACGTATAGATGAAGCCTGCCGGGCATTAACCCCCCTGTTTACCCTTGAGCATGCTGGCAAAGACAATGAAATGGCCCTCGAAGCCGAGAAGCTGGTCAGTCATGTTCAGGCGATGTTCCGGAGCTGGGGTGATGAATGGCGGGCTGCCCAGCCTATGCGAGAGCTGTCACAACAGATGGCCGATCGTTTCGTTTTGCTGGTCTTCGGCAAAGTCAATGCCGGCAAATCGAGCTTTATCAACCATCTGGCTGACCGCCTTTCTGAAACTCTGGCAGTGCCGGCCAGCTACTTCCAGCTTGAAGGTGGTAAGGTAAACTACATTGACGGGCCGTTAAAAGAGGGGGCGACTGAAACCACCCATGCCATCCAAGGAATTGAACTGGGGCCGCATTTTGTGATCCTGGATACGCCGGGGCTGCACTCGGTCACACCGGAAAATGCCGGTTTGACGCGCCGTTTCACCGACACAGCAGATGCTGTGGTTTGGCTGACACCGGCAAGCAACCCCGGCCTTGTCCATGAACTCGATGAGCTCAGCGAAGAGATCCGCCTAGGTAAACCCGTCCTACCGGTGATCAGCAAAAGTGACACCGTACTCGAAAGCATAGATGCAAGCTGTGGCGGCTTGGTCCAACAAACCGTCGCCAAATCGCCTGAGAACCGGCAGCTGCAACAAACCGACGTATATCAGCGCGCAACGCAACATTTGGCTGAGCACCAGGCATTATTGGCCAGGAATCCGCTATCGCTGCGCCGTCCGGTATCGATCTCTGTATTATGCGATAAGCAATACCCAGCTCGGAACGAAACCCGGTACGACTCGGGACTGACTGAGCTCGATTGCACCCTGGCGAGCTTGCTTGCCGACGCCAAGGCGTATAAATGCCGGAAAATGCAAGCACAACTGAACCATTTCTGGCAAAAAAAGGTGCTGACGCCACTGGAGCAACAGCTGTATCCCGAGTGTGAAAGACTGGCTGCCGAACTGAGTCAACAAGAGCAGGCGCTACACTCAGAAAAAGACCGGCTGGTAATATCAGTTGCAAACAAGGTCGCCGAGCTATGGCCGGAGCTGGTGTTAAAACATCAAGACAGTGGTGATACCCAGGCGCTGAGCCGCGAACTCAGCCTGTTGATCCAGCAGCAGGTGAGCGAAGAACTAAAGCCAGTTCTGGACAAATTCAGCCAGAATTATCCTGACGTGGATTGTTCTGTTTCCGGTGAACACCTGGGGCAGTTCCAAAAGCTTACCGCCAGCTATCAAACGAAAACCAACGGGGTATCCAAAACGGCCTGGGAAATAGCCGGCACCGCATTAGGCAGCGCCCTGGGGCTGCTTGGCGGCCCGGCCGGTCTTTTCGCAGGTGGGATTGCCGGTAAGTTGATCACCGACCATCTGGTTGATGATGAGTACGAAGAGCACTACTACACCATAGGCGTTGATATCAGCGAGGTGCTGGCCAAAGGTGATACGGTGATCCAGCAGGCCGTGACCGAGGCAATAGAGTGCAGCATCAATTGGGTGATCCAACAGTATATTAAGCCGGTGAAGGACTACCTGGCCGATGCCTTGGCGCATATCGCGAGGCTAAGTGACACCGTGCCTCACTCAGGATGAATTAGTCATAGGTCCGCCACAGGAAGATGGCGGCCTTTGCTTTTTAGCCATTTTTAACATATTGATACATAAGAACACTAATTTCACATGGCATGAAAAATGCTTACTTTGTGATTTTTGGCCTTGTTTAAAACGCTTGTTTGGTTGCAATTTGCAACATTAAAATCATAGAGTTATACTTGTGCTTAGGTCTGAAAGGACGAGCCCTGACTAAAGGGATTAAGACGCAGTGTTGTTCTGGGTGTATGGCAATACAGATGCGTCTGAAAGGACGAGCCCTGACTAAAGGGATTAAGACCCAGCGCTTACGGATAGATTCTTGGGCAACTTCAAGTCTGAAAGGACGAGCCCTGACTAAAGGGATTAAGACGATATCCCCGCAACCCTAGGTTATTTATCGGAGAGTCTGAAAGGACGAGCCCTGACTAAAGGGATTAAGACCAAGGATTCTCTTTCATTTCTTCACGAGCAGCAGGTCTGAAAGGACGAGCCCTGACTAAAGGGATTAAGACCTCGGGTGATTGTTTTACTGGATTGTAGATGTATGGTCTGAAAGGACGAGCCCTGACCAAAGGGATTCTGCTGGCCTGCCGCTCTGCGACGGGCTTTTTTTCCTCTTTTTTCACAAGTTTGTGAGTCCCGCTTTTCTCGCACAGCGGCGTTACAGTAAGTGCATCGTTAAGTCTGATTTTCTGCGGAGATCGTTATGAATCCATATCAGCCTGCCTGTGATGCGCTCGGCCACATTCAAACTTTGCTTGCTAAAAGCAAGGTGCACGCTCAGTACCTGCCCCTGATCAGCGAATGGCAAGATCAGCTTGTCCGGCAAATGCCAACTGTGATGCTCTATGGCAACTACAATGCCGGTAAAAGCAGCCTGATTAACTTGCTTGTGGGAGATACTGTCGCCACAGAGGGCGAGATCCCGACCACGGCCCGGGTGCATACCTACCACTGGCAAGGTATGCCATTGTTAGATACGCCGGGTATTAATGCGCCCATGGCGCATGAACACATCAGCCAGCAGCAGTTGGCAAAAACGGATCTCGTGCTGTTTGTGATACGAAACTCAGATGTGGATGATGCCGATATATACCGGCAACTAAGCCGGTTGATTGCCAACAATAAATCGGTGTTTGTAGTGCTTAATTGCGAATCTTCTAAGCCGGAAGACATCAGCCTGTTTCATCGGCAACTAATGGATCATCTGTTTACCGAACTTCCTCAAATGGGGGTAAGCGATTCACAAATAGAGTTATTGCCAGTGCTCCCGCTCAATATCCGCACCGCTATTCTCGCCCAGCAACAGCAACAGCCAGAGTTGCTCAAATACAGTGGTTATCTCTCTTTAGCGGCCGAACTGGCCCATTGGCTCGAGGTTCACAAGCAACATCACTGGCTGGGCAGCTTATACACCCGTATGGAGCAACAACTGTTTGAACCGCTTTTGTCACAACAACAAACAGGTAATGACGCTTTATTTACCATGTCGGCGCATATTGATTACCTGTCACAGCGGAAGGCGCTGCTCAAGCGCAGTGGGGCTGCGAAAGTAGGGAGTCTTGTGGCTGCTCGCCGCGTAGATATGCATTCGGCTCTGGAGCAATCCGAATCTTTGGCACTGTTAAGCCAAATTCAGGCGGATATCTCTGAGCAGGCAGCTCAGTGGTTACAGCAACAACTTGACCTTGTAGAGCAGGTTTTGCTTTATGGTGACTCGACGTTTGCTTCCATTACGGAGCCAAAGCAAAACACCAGTAATGAGTTAATAAACCAGATGCAGCTGCAAATGGGCAACTGCTTGAAAAGAGCCGATAAAAAACACATTTCGGCATTGCTAAGCACACTGAAAAAAGCCGATTTGCCACTTTTCAGGCAATTATCAGCAAAGCAGATCGGCCAGGCAGCAAAATATGGCGGCCCAGCCCTTCAAGCGTTATCTGCAGTGTGGAACCTGTATCAAGGATACGCCAGCCAGGGGCGCGAAAATGAACAGGCACGTCAGGCCGCAACGGTAATTGCCCGGCAGCTCACTCAGCTGAGTGCTCAAATCAGCCGCTCGCTGACTCAGCAACTGCACCAGTTTATTGATGATGCATTTTCCCCCCGGATAAAATGCGCCGTTGCCAAGAAGGAAACGTATCAGGCAGAGCTAGGTGAAGAGCAGCTTTTTCAGCAAGAACTCTCAGAGTGGCGCAACGAGCTTCGTTTGCTGTGTCTCAAGCCTGCAGAGGCAGACAAAATGGCCTGACACATTATTGCGATCAGCCGTAATCGTCCAGCCGTGTCACACCTGGTTTGGTAACCCATGGCGATTGATTTGCGACAAACAAAGAAGCCGCTTGTGATGTTCTGTTTCATCTCTAGCGGCGACCATTTTGGGTTATAACACGCCGGCTTTGTCTATCACCTGCTGGATCAGTAAAGGCACTGGTACGGTTACCGGTTTCACCTTAACATTCAGCAATTCAAAGGGTTTCTCGGCCCGCAATAGCACTATTCCGGTTTGTGCGTTTTGGCTGATGGACAGCTCCCCCTTATCAGTCCGGTAATATTCGATCTTCCAGTCCAGAGTCAGGTGGTTGAGCTTGTTCTCTTGCTCCAAAGCATGGTTATATCTCTGTGCATCGGTGATATTAATCCCATCAGTCAGGAACTGCGTCTCATGCATGCCCTGCTCAGCCACACTAATAGTCTGCTGAATTTCAAAGTAGCTGTTATCGTAGCTGTTCAACGACAGTTTCTGCACTTTATCAAAACATTCAAATTCCGAACTTCCGTCTGAGTAGTAGAATTCCTTAAACTCCCGGATCCGGTGAAGTCTGGCCTTGCTCAATGCGACTATAGCGGCCTGCTCCTGCGGCAAAATTTGGTAGTAGTAGGCACGTTCGCTGCGTGTTGTATAGGCTTCTTTGATCAATATCGGACTGTAATCCTGATAATGGCTGGCCATGTTATCGACAAACTTTTCCCCCTGCTCCAGGCAGCTGATCAGGTTACCGCCGTCCAATGCAAAGTTATGTTCAGGGTGCAGGAAGCACGGGAAGTAGTTCAGCTCAGCGGTAAAATTGGCATCGCGATTCAAGCTGCAGGTGTTGCATCCTCTCGCGCAGGTACAGTGCTGGATCTCGACATCCAGATCCGTGTTTTTATATTTAAATACGCGGCGGCGATGATCCTGCCAGCTAAAGGTCAGCACCTCGGACAGATCTTTTTCTAATGCCTGTAGGCTGTAAAAGTAAGGATAGAAATCTTTTAATCCTTCCGTGATCAACAGCTCCAGGAATTTGACGGTTGAAGCCCCGCAGGTAGCCGAATATTCTAATATTGCTTCCAGCGATTTTAACGATGTATTGACTCCTTTTAGCAACACGAAATTCAGTTTGAACGGGATCCCGGCCTGACGGATAAGCTCAATCTTTTGTTTGATTTTTGTAAGCAGGTTGTCGGATCCGAAGTCCGGTTTCTTCTTACGGTGAACAATGCTCAGGTATTCGTCATCGCGCAGGCTATGTACCGATAAGTTAAAACGAACCTTCCCAGGGTAATCAACTAAACGTTCAATGACTTTTGGGGTGATCCGCTCACCATTCGTGACAATCGTAATTTCTGGCTGGTAACCAATTTGTTCCATGTAGTCCAGGCAGGCGCTTAATGAGCGCCATTGCAGCAATGGCTCGCCACCGGTAAATGTGAAGTCGTCGTAACCCTGCTCTGCAAACTGCCTGATCACCTCAAAAATATCGCTCAGATCCCGGCAGCTTCGCCCCACCTCCATCTCCATCCCTTCTTCGTGGCAGAAGAAGCAGTGGTAGTTACACTTTTCCGTGATAGAAAACCGAACTGATTTGCGGTAGGTGATTTCCTTGCTGTATAGACGGGGGATTGATTGGCTGTAATTCAGCTTGACCAGCCTTGGCTGCTGCTCGTGTAAATGCGCTGATAAATCAAGCACAATACGCGTTACCCCTGCTTCTGCCAGAATGCGTTCAATTTTCACCAGGGCCGGGAGAATGTCGCCCCGGCTCTGCAATATGCTAATGTGGTATTCGTCAGGATACGATACTGCGGAAAACTCAACCCCCTGAAGAGGAGACGCTAAGGTGATGGATGCGTGGCTCATAACAATCTGTCTGAAAAATTAAGTCTTTCATTATAAATAACATTACTCGTTATAAATCATCTTGTTCTGCAAAAATTGATCTCTGCCGCTGTTTTTATTGCTTTTGGTATTCATACCTTTGGCTAAATTCCGTTTTACTGATTAAGCACGTTGCTTTTCATATATTTTACACAACCACCTCTGACTGGTATTTAGGTTAAATTCACCTCTTCTGATGAAAAGGCTTTCGCTCCATCGTGTTTGACCCGGTTTAATCGCCGGGCTTTTTCCGCAAACTTGTCATTCAGGCATGCCGTGCCGCAACCTATTATTATCTCCCTGTAGCCGATAATACCGGCTCTCTGCTCCGGCCTGTTTTTGCCTTTTTCTTAAAACGAACCGGGGCGGGGAATATAAGCTGCTGGCTTTCAAGGTTTGGTCCGGCTATGGTAAATAATCAACTTCAGATGGTATTTTTACAGCAGGAGTCTGTGATGGCTGAAACAACATGGCTGGTCACCCGCCATCCCGGTGCCAAAGAATGGCTCCAACAGCAGGGAATTACCGGCACAATGATAGATCACCTTGATATTGATTGCGTAAAACCGGGTGACACCGTCATTGGCACCTTACCGATCAATTTGGCTTTCCGTGTCTGTCAGCTAGGCGCGATATATCAGCACCTGAGCCTGGAGATCCCACGCCACTTGCGCGGCGTTGAACTGACCAGTCGCGAGATGGAGCAATGCGGAATCAGTCTTGAACGCTACCGGGTCATAAAGATTCAGGAGCTTGAGTAACAAGAGAGCCCGGCTGCTTTAACCTCACAGGGCTATTTTTTCAAAAAAGCCTCTAACAGTAACACCAGGCAAAATAACAGCAATAATTCGCCATAAAAATATGGTTCCCCCTTCCTTTAAAGCAAAACAACCTCCATTAAAGGTAAACAGGTATAATCACGCAAACAATATCGGCTAAAAAAGCCGTAGTGCATGCACTGCAATATTTCCGTCAGGCGTGGAGCTCGGCTCATCACGCGACTTCTTTTCATATTGCTCGAAGCCTCTACCTGAGCGCCCGGATAAATATACTGAGCGCGCTATGGGGCAGTATTGTCATCTTATGGCTGCCAGCAGACCTAATTTTATTGCCTCTTGACGTGTGTGAACGTGTTGTTGTTTTCCGAGTCCTGTTTGGGCTGGTATTACTGATCATCTTCAATATAAGCCGCCGCTCGGCCACACTAAAAAGTGCTCTGCAAACTCTGTATTTGTTGATACTCTCCATTAACCTGTTTTTTATCTGCGTAATGTGGGCGCTCAACTTACCTGGGCAGAATATCAGTATACCCTATGGCTATTACCTATTACCCGTCGCGCATATTGCGCTCCTGTCTATTTTTCCGTTGACAATTAAGGAGGCGGGCACATTAGTTCTGATCACCCTGATTGCATCGGCAACCCCGTTCTGCGGTATTTTTCTCATACCGCACAGCCAGAGCAGTTACTGGTTTCTGCTCATGGTTGCGACGGCAATAATGATGATACAGCTATCTAAGTTGCACCTAATGATGGTCATGCACCGCCAGGCCGCACTGGATCCCCTGACCAGCATCTATAATCGCGGCCAATTCCTAACTCTGGCACAACGGGTATTTGAGCGATGTAAAAAAGATAACAGTCCTTTTGCTATCATGCTGATCGATATTGATAAATTTAAGCAGGTCAATGACACATGGGGGCATTCTGCAGGCGATAACGTCTTACAGGCCTTTTCAGAGTTTATTCAGAATCATTTAAGAGCCACAAATTTGTTTGGGCGCTATGGTGGCGAAGAGTTCGTGATCTGCATTCCTTATACTTCACCAGAATATATTTCCCTAATAGCAGAACGATTGCTTAACGGCTTGGCAGAATTAGATATCACCATCTCCCCATTAGGTGAAAATATTAATGTTACAGCCTCTATTGGGATCTCTTACTCAGAACCAGGTGATACCCTATTTTCACTCATTGAACGTGCCGACGTGGGACTTTACAGATGTAAAAACAGCGGAAGAAATTGCTATAAAATTGAGCCGTTATCCCACTCAACATCTGAAATTAACGTTATAGGACAAGTACGTTAATCCATTAGCAATACCGTTCATATTATGTTCATGCTTCGCACCTGTACGACATAAAGGTAGTGACTTTTAGGGGCAGCCGACTAAAATAATCCCCAGCGGACAAGGTATGCCCTGACTAAAGGGATTAAAACTCGACACGAGGTAGTTGAACGCCGCCTTTATTCTGTCTGATTAAACACCCTGATTAAAGGGATAAGAAAAGCCCGCAACTCTTGTAGCGGGCTTTCAGTTTACTGGCGTTTGTTATTTGTTAAAAAACAAACCCATCAAGCCTTTCATCACTATGAATAACCAACCAGTCCTCTTTGTTCCCAAGATGAAAGCTACCCTCAGGGATTGAAAACGGAATACAAAGCAGCCGATCTTCTTGTTCATCGATCATTTCGGAGATTTGGGTACACAGTGCCTCTTTTTTTGCACGAGAAACACTCAATACAAATACTGATTTTTGCAATGCCCACCCTTCTGTACTGCACACCTTATACACCTTTTTCAGTCGCTTTGGGCAAGCAATATCATAGCTAATTAACCAAAGTGGCTTGTTCATTTCGTGCCTCTTTCTCTATGCGTTTTCTCACCAGCCGGGCAATTCGATTGACCCGTTTTTGATGTTCGTACTTAAAGCTATGCCATTGCTTATAGAAAACTTGTTGACCTTGGTGGTTCAGACGACACTGCTTTTCTAATGTAACAAAATGATCGACACACAATATCCGGCGCAGAAATAGCATGGCAACCCAATATTCCACATCAGCCCGAGTGATTTCTTTTACATCATAAATCAAGCTCTGACGGCGATAACCGGTAACATGATGAACTCCCAAACCAACATCCAATCCCTGAGCAAGCAATGCCTTACAATACAAACTATCTTCCATCGTTGCAGCCAAAGAGAGTATGGCATTAACCGGATCGACAGGCGGTCGTCTGGCTCGTCCGACAAAACCCAAGTCGGCAAATAAATGTCTCCACTGTTGCCAGTAAAGATTTGTCAGTTGTGCTTCAATTATCATCAGTGACTCTGCATTTTTAATTCGCTGGGTAAAGCTTAGCCAGTCATCTGGGCAAGGTAAGTGCAATTTTTTAAGGGCGCGTCTTTGCCGGGTTACGCGAATTTCAACTAAATGACACGCCAGTTTATTTTTTATGTCAGGGTTTGAAAAAACAGCGTACTGACGCAGTTTAATATCACTGGCCGGGGCAGACAAAGGCACTAAACTCGCCTGTTGATTCAGCTTTTGTCCGCTAAATAATAGCTGAATTCCTTTCTCTGCCAGAATTAGCATGACATCAGAAGTAAGGCTGACACCTTTACCTATGATTAACTGACTGATTGAAGCCCAGGGAATCACCTTCTGCCCTTTCGCTAGATGGTGACAGCGCAAGAGACCATCTGATACTGCCAGTTCATAACCCTTTTCGTCCAATACCAAAAGCGTCATCTCTCCTCCTGTTAGATTTGCTGGTAATACACTATTTAACTTAACAGCAGGAGGTGAATAATCTGGTTTCACAAACTTGTGAGTGGTGATGTTACCCATGTTATTAATCGAAAATATATTATTTATAACCGCTTGATGGAAAACAAGGTGACTTTAACATGGCATGAAAAATGCTTAATTCGTTAAAATCATCTTTGTTTAAAACGTCTGTTTATTTGCAATTTGCAACTTTAAAATCAGACGGTTATACTTGCCTCTTGTCTGAAAGGACGAGCCCTGACTAAAGGGATTAAGACTAAGCAAGGCACGGGTACCTGACTGTGTATTCATGTCTGAAAGGACGAGCCCTGACTAAAGGGATTAAGACATAGAACTCTTGCATGATTTCTGGGATGTACGAGTCTGAAAGGACGAGCCCTGACTAAAGGGATTAAGACCTGTACCAGTCCTACCGATCATCAACACTACTTTAGTCTGAAAGGACGAGCCCTGACTAAAGGGATAAAAAAAGCGATGACGAAAGCCATCGCTTTTTTGCTAACACCACCAATCTAATCCTCTGAGCGGTATTCCGACTCTTTGACTTGAGCAGGCCAAACTTCATTGCTCAGGCGGCCCTGCTCTATCGACCACTTATACTGTTTGAGTAGCTTTTTCAGCTCGCTGATCCGTACCCGCTGTGACGGGCTCCCTGCCGCATCCTTAAAAGTAGTAATAAATGCTCCTTTGAGGTTATAGCTTAAATGGCTCCACCAGGCATACCACGGCCCTTGTGGTATTGCGCCCTGGCTGCCGGGGCGGATTGACTGACCATACGGAAAATGACCGGTGCCAATATTGCTTGTGATGCTGGTACCGCCAATATGTTCATAAGGGTGACGGCCCGACATGAGCAACATAAAACAAATTGCGGTTAAGGAGAACAAGTCGCTGTTTTCATCTCGCACCACCTCTTTCAACTTTAACCCCTGATGCTCGGGCGGGATCATGCTATCTTGCCCAACCGGGCACGGATATCGCCTGCCCTGGTAGCTGATCTGAAAGCTGTCACAGTCAATGAAGTAAACCTGTTCACTATCCGGATCGACAATGAAGTTATCAAGGTTGATATCTCCCATGAAAATACCTTGCTTGTGAAGCTGCTCGGCTGTATTCAGCAGGTTGAGCAGGTAACTAACAATCTGGACACGGGTAAGCTGAGGGAAGTGCTTTTTCGTCAACTTAGGGTTACACAACAAGCGCATTTTCTTACCCTGAACACATTTCATGGCATATCCCTGCCACCGTTGCTGTGAGTCATACACTGCAATTTGCGGCCAGGCCAGAGGCAAGGTGCGCAGGCATGGATTTTCACGGTACAGTGCAATTAACGCGTTAACTTTCTCCATACGCTCGGCATCACCGATATGGTTTTGGTGGTACTTTTTCACCACGACATCCGGCCGGTTCAAAAGTGGATATATGCTGCCTTCCCCTCCGGCAGCTAATTCTTCTGCCAATGGCTGACCGGTACCTTGCATGTCATAAACCATGTTGCTCATCATCTGCTCTCCTCTTCCCTTTGTGCTGCCGATGACGCTGCTAATACCGCCAGGCTTTTGTCGTCACCTGTCGTCGCGTTCCAGATCCCGGGATCACAGAGAAAACTGTATAAAGACTTCTCTATCTGATCGTCTTGCTCTAACCATCGGCTGATATGATCCAGGCCATTGGCTACTTCCCCGTTTTTAAGGTTGATCAGCCTTTCTGCTGCGCCGTCACTCATCGCAGCGACGCCTGTCAGGCCGGCTGAATCGAGCATGCCGCTTTGCACCTGACCAAGTGAGAGCCTGTCGTCGACAAAACACGTCTGGTTGGCAAATTCACCTTTATCCGGGGGGCTGATTATCTTCCAGCGGTTGGTCTTTTTGTCTTGTGTATCTGAGTTTCGGATCACCAGATACCCATCACCGACTTGAAGCCAGAAACTGCGGTACTGTCCCAGCACGCACACTAATAAAGTGGCTCGGTAATCCTTTTCTGAGCGCTTGTGATCTGCCGCAATGTCTTTCAGTACACCTTTTGCGTGGCGGGCTATCAACTGTGCCAGTAACTCTGTTGCTTCAGCGGTAACGGCTTTATCTTTTACCGGCTCGTCCAACCAGGTTTTGAATAAAGGCTCAACGGTGGTGATCAACCGGCTCAGCCCCGATACCAAGACTTGCGATCCCAGTTCAGACACCGGTGCACTGCCCGCGCCATCACTGACGACCAGATGCGGACGCGTGGCGGACTTGGCCAGTGCAGCATCCTGGCATGGCTGCTGGTCAATACGATGGCGATAGCCTACTACGGCTTCAGCCGCAGCGTTCCATTGGCTGAGATCGATAACTGGACTTAGCTCTGGCGGATTGAACCTCGAGCTAAGCACCGGCGGAAGTAAGGGTAGGTAGTAACCTGTCATTCAAAGTACCTCTTGCAAAAAGAAACGGCGCAACAAACGTAAAGATGCGTGGGCAGTCTTGCCCATGGTTGATGCTAGACGTCGATGCTGTCCCACGAATCCGTTGGCGGTAGTGATACTCTGTCCCCCGGGATAGAAGCGCTGACCCGCTGCATACTCTGCGATAACCAGATGAAGAACTCGGAAAATTTCAGTCCTGCCAGCTTCTTAGGTGGCAACACACTGAATTGCGACAGCACTTCCAGGTTGGCGTCGTCACCAATGGCAACACACAGCACCACCATCTTTTTGTTTTCGGCCAGTGCGCGCAGTCGACGGGCGGCGGCTTGCCATTCGTCATTGGGTTCACCGTCAGTCATCAGTATCAGCCAGGGTTGATAATAGCTGACCCCTGCTTTCTGATATTCCTGCTTTCGTGATTCAAGCTCGTTAATGGCCAGATCGACCGCTTGTCCCATCGGCGTCATGCCATTGGCTTCTACCGGAGCGACTTCGGTTACTTCATCCACCGTGACCATGGGCTGCTTAAACTCGATCTGATGGCCAAAGGTGATCATGCCCAATTCCACCGAACAGCTTGCCACCTCGTCCTTTTGGACTTCTTCAATGAAACGTTGGACTCCGCAGTTAAGCTGGGAAATGGGCTGTCCCCCCATGCTTGATGATGCATCCAGTACCAACATACATGCACAACGGGGAGCCGGGTTCAAAATCAGCGCATCGTCAAAAGCAAGATTGTTGTAGCTCATAAGTATCTCCAGATCTGAAACAAAAGAAAGCAAGCAAGAATCGGGGAAAACACAGCGTTACTACATAGCTGAATCTTCCTTGTGTCATTGCACTGCCGATGACGTGTAATTTACGTGATCCCTTATCCTTTATCTCAATTCACAAACTTGTGGTATGAAGGTGCAGTAGGAGGAGTGTCGTATATAAGTCTGATTGGGCGATATTGATTTTCTACTGCGTCATACGCGAGATGAAAAAGCAGCGAGAGCCTTTTTCCAAAAGGCCTCAGGACAACATGGATTACCAGAAAAGATGGTGCTCGATAAGAGTGGTGCCAACGCGTTAGCGCTGCATAATATCAACGTCCAGCTCTGGTTGACGGGGAGGATGCTCCACCTGATTGAAGTGCTTCAGGTTAAGTATCTGAACAATATCGTCGAGCAAAGCCACCGCATAATGAAAGGAAAAATGAACCAGGCACTGGGCTAGAAATCTGACGAAGGCGCAAAGACCACAATAGCCGGTATAAAACTGTGGGCGATGACTAAAAATGGACAACTCTGATGGTTTATCTGTTTGGGATGAATTCTACGCACTTGCAGCCTAATGACATCTGGAAATCGGTACGTTTGTATTTCAACATAACTTTGCGACAAAACCATGGCGGAGCGGCTGGGACTCATTCGACCGTAGGGCGAACTTAAATTCAGCGCATACAAAAAAGCCCCGTCATTTCTGACGAGGCTTCGTTGTAGTGGCGGAACGGCTGGGACTCAACGCGCACGGCCAGTCGGGGCTGGCCATCCAGCCGCGCCCAAAAGACCGAAGGGCTTTCGGGAGCGTTAGATGTGAAAAAGCCCGACGCTTTCGCATCGGGCTAAATCGTTGGCGGAACGGCTGGGCTGGCACTCCAGCGGGACTCATTCGACCGCAGGGCGAACTTAAATTCAACGCATACAAAAATGTATGGT
>NZ_LDOT01000052.1 GCF_001029445.1 Photobacterium aquae | reverse complement strand
TTGATACTCATTGAGCCCTCTCCGCCAGCATAGCCATCTCTGACTATGCTGGTAGGCGACAAACCAAACCGGAGAAGACTCTATGAGATTTTATAACCAACAGCATGACTTTTACTGTGGCATTGATCTTCATGCTCGCATTCTTTATGTCTGTATCCTCGATTCCACCGGCAATAAGGTACTGCATAAAAAAATTAACGCTGACCCAGATGAATTGCTCGATATCCTGCAGCCATACCAAGACCAAATAGTTGTTGGTGTTGAATGCATGCACTGCTGGTACTGGGTTAGCGATCTCTGTCTGGACTACGCGGTTGATTTTGTTCTTGGGCATGCGCTCTATATGAAAGCCATACACGGTGGAAAAACAAAAAACGACCGTATAGACGCTTATAAAATTGCCGCCTTGTTAAGGGGCGGTAATTTTCCCATCGCTTATGTCTATCCCAAAGCGATGCGTGCAACACGCGACTTACTTCGACGCCGATCTAAAATCGTCAGACATGGTGCCGACCTCAAAGCCCATGTATCAAACACTTTTACCCAGTACAACCAACCATCACCTAACCTGCAACTTCGTTACCCTTATGCAAGAGATGAAGTTCGTCAACGCTTTGATCAAGCATCAGTCAATAGAAATATCGACTTAGATCTTAACATCATTGCCTTCTACACCAAGGAACTTGCAAGCCTCGAACACTTTATCGAGATGAACGCGAAACAGCACAACGCACAGGATTACCACCTTTTACAGACCGTACCTGGTATCGGTCGCATTCTCGCGCTAACCATTCTGTATGAAATCGGCCATATCGAGCGTTTCCCAACCGTACAACAATTCGCCTCATATGCACGACTCGTGAAATGCAAGGCCCAGTCAGCAGGTAAAACCTATGGCACCAGCGGTAATAAAATCGGTAACGCACATCTTAAATGGGCATTCTCAGAAGCCGCTGTTCTTTATCTTCGAGGGAACGACAAAGCACGTCGGTATCTAAACAGCCTGCAGAAACGTATGAGTAAAGCAAAAGCACTCTCGGTACTGGCACATAAACTGGGTCGTTGCGTCTACTTCATGCTGAGGAACAAAACCGTGTTTGATGACCGACGATTTTTATCCGAATAAGTCGCACAATGGGATGAGCTGTTAGTCTAACTGGTGCTGATAGTTAGCACGCTGCTGAATCCATTCTACTAGGCATTTCAGCCTTCACTGGATCTGCTGTGCATTGGTTGTTCAAGCCCCTTTGCTTTGATTAGCCATCCCATTGTTGCGCATCAATACGAACAACAAAGTTGCTTACACCTGAGCCGAGCCTGAAACTAACTGGCTGCGGAAGCAGCCATTCTCTTTGAATAGTGCCTGCTCGGGTTAACCGATGAATGTCTAGTGGCCCTGCGTAAAACTAGCAGGCAGCGGTGAGACCGCAGTAAGAGACCCTCAATATGTGTTTGTCGTAAGCGACGATAATCGACAGAGCGAAGTAGACAACTTTGTTGTTCGATTATATTGGCTGCTACGCAGCCAAGGGGGACAGCTTTACCCCTTGACACCCCAAAGGCTCATATGTGTTA
>NZ_LDOT01000051.1 GCF_001029445.1 Photobacterium aquae | reverse complement strand
CATGTTCGATATACCATCCTAGTACACCGGTCTCATCCTGAGACTCCCCGAATCCTTGGGGCTTTCCTGTTCCGTTCCGTCAGTTCCTTCCGACACGTATAGAATACGTTTTTCACCCCTATTAAACAGCCTTATTGAGCATTTGGCATTTTGCGCAAGTTTTCACAATTTAAAATAAAGTGAAACAAAATTCATTTAATCAAGAAGTTAAGCAAACACTGGCCGTCATATGCCTATCTTATAATTCATAATCTCCCACGCTCTTGTAAGAGATCTCGCACAAAGTTACGAGAAAAAAGACAATACACCACCAACTGAAAAGCGGCTACGCTAACTATAAGGCAACGAAATTGCTGGCTCCTTGCCAGTTTTGAGGAACAAAACCGTCATCACCACGCAGGCCAAGGAGCAAACGATGGAAACGTTCAATCACAACCTATCATCACTCTTCAGCCAACTCGGTATGAACAGCTCCAAGGAATTTATTGAAACTTTCTTAGCCGAACATCAGCTAGCCCAGCACGAAAAGCTATCGGAAGCGCATTTCTGGCAGCCGGCACAAAAACGGTTTATCAAGGAGTCGCAAGAGCAAGATGCCGATTGGTGCGAGGTGATTGACCAACTTGATGCATTACTTCGCAAATAACCATTATTACAGCCCCCACGGAAAGGGAGCCGAGGGATAGGCATTCCGTAGCGTTTGAGCAACAATAGGGCAAACCCAAATAAGAAGGATACAGGATGCCATCACCTATCAGCCAGGCGTTGTCAAATGCCATCGAATCATTGATTGCCGAAGGCAAAGAGCCATCAGTGGCCCTGATCAAAGCACGGTTGCCTGAGCCCCTACCGATGCCCGTTATCATTAAGGCCCTGCAGAGCTGGAAAAGCAGTGCACGGGTACCCAAAATTGAAAAATCCGCCCCCCAACTCTCGGCCGAAGAACGGATCAGCAAACTTGAACAACTGGTCGCCGATTTAACCGGCCGTCTCGAAAAACTCGAACAGGCTCGATAACCCCCAATCTAGCAGATGAGGCATCGGCCAATAGCACCACCTTACGGCTTACTGGAAATCCCACGATAAATTGGAAACAACCCGGCAGCTATCGCATTTGAAGTGGAAAATACCATGAAGGGGAGAGTCCAAGCGCCACTCCCCGCCGCACTTAGGGCATGGCCGGTTGAGCTCACTCTCCAAACTTTCCCCGCCAACCCGGTACTGGTAGTAATAAGTAGGTATCTTCGAGATATACTCAATTCGGCCTCGAAGATCCCAACCTCTGCGGAACAGGTCACTGTCTGCATCGCGGATTTCATGCAGCGCGGCATGCTCAGCCTGACAGCCACCCGCCATCTGGATCTCATCACACGCCTGCCATTCGGTCTGCCATTTGACCACCGCCTTGTGATCGCCATTAAACGTCGACTCGGCAAGCCGATACAGCGGGATCGGCATCAAGGTATCGCCACAACGCAATGGCGAGCAAGTATGAACATAGGTGGTGTACAGTACCTGCCAGCTCGGCGAGAAATCCTCAGCCGCCGCTTCTGAATTCAAATCACGCCCCAGCATTTTGACCTTCGGGTTAAGCAGGCTGGCCTGGCTCAACTGTTTCAGGCAGGCTGATACCTGCGGGCTATGGAAGTCCGGATGCAAGCTGTCCTGCTCAGGGCACACCGCCCTGACCTTGAACACCCCGTCATCCATCACGATAGGAAACTCGCGGCCAAGCACTTGACCGTTGTAACGCAGAGCATCAATCAGACCATTGATCGCCGCGTCCACCGCAGATACCGTCGTGTTGTCGAAACACTCGAATTGCAACTCAACAACGTACATCTATCACCCAGCCTTAACCACAGGTTCAAGTTTGGCCAAGAAACTCTCCAGATCAGCCGCCAATACCTCGCGCTGCTCCTTGCCCAACGTCTCCAGAATAACTTGGCCAGACAGGTTGCATACCGATACCACCTCGCTCTCCGATGCCAATGCGGCAATAAAGACCGTCGGTTTGAGCTTGAGCCGGCGCTGGGTTACCAGATGGCCCAGAATATTCTCCTGTAGCCGCTCCACGTCCCCATCATTAAACGCTTGAAGCAATTCCAGCTCAATGTAGCCGCCAGGCGTCGCAAAGCGGCCGGCCATATCCCCGGCAAACTGGGAAGAATAGAACGCAACGATATCTTCATGCAGGCGCAACTCGATGCCTTTTTCGACGGCGGAAAGATCCCCGACAGGCTGTCGAACAACGGGCTGCCAGCTCACCTCATCACCATCATCTCCCTCCACGCACGGTGAAGCCAACCCGACTAATTCAGCAGAACGAGGAAAACCTTGACCGGCATCACACCATGCCTGCAAATAGCGGGAAGAAAACTCAAATAACGCCACCGCAACGGGATGATTCATTCGCAACCTCTCAAAAGATTAAGTAAACTTTGGCTATTCTAATCCAAGTGTGTCCAGGACAGTATGAGCAAATATAAAGACGCAAAAGAATTAGCCGGTTTAACCCTAGGGAAAACGACCGAGTATAAAGATCAGTATGACCCATCGCTACTTCAGCCGGTACCCCGGAGCCTGAATCGTGATGACCTGGCTCTAGGCGACAGCCTGCCATTTACCGGCTATGACATCTGGACCCTCTACGAACTGTCCTGGCTCAACGGCAAGGGGCTACCGCAGGTCGCTATTGGCGAAGTTCGTCTTCCGGCTAACAGCCCGAATCTGATTGAATCAAAATCCTTCAAGCTCTACCTCAACAGCTTCAACCAAACCCGATTCGACAACTGGCAGCAAGTTGCCGACCAACTTCAAAAAGATCTCAGCCAGTGCGCGGGAGCTGACGTAGACGTCACTATCCAACCACTGTCAGATTTTACCAACGAAGAAGTTGTTGCGTTCAGCGGTACCTGCATCGATGAGCAGGATATCGAAATCAGCGACTATGCCTTCAACCCAGATCACCTGGAAGGCGCGGCCGATGGCGAGATCGTGACGGAAGAACTAAACAGTAACTTGCTCAAGTCCAACTGCCTGATCACCAGTCAGCCCGACTGGGGTAGCGTGCGTATTTCCTATACCGGAAAGCAGATCAACCGCGAAAAGCTATTGCGCTACATTGTTTCGTTCCGCAACCACAACGAGTTTCACGAGCAATGCGTAGAACGAATCTTCACCGATATCATGAAGTACTGCCAGCCTGAACTGCTGACTGTCTACGCCCGTTATACTCGCCGTGGCGGACTGGATATCAACCCATACCGCACCAATATGGGCAAAACACCGAGCAACAACAGCCGTATGGCTCGACAATAAGCCGTAATTCGGCAATAAGTCCGGCAAATTCGCATAGTTTGCTGGACTTGCCCCTCCAAGCCATTAATATTGATCGCCATGTTTATCGGGGTCTTTTGTCGTATGTCTTCATTCCGTCGGCTAGCCTGCGTAGCCTTGTTCCTTACCACTGCCTGTAGCGCACAGGCCAAAATATTTGCCACACCGCTATTGGCCGAAGCCGATGAGCTGCTTTCTACCAGCCCTGAACAGTCTCTTGATATTACCGAACGCTACCTTGACCAGCGCCGCCTGAGTGCCCCCAAGGAAACCTCGCGGGTCCACATCACCGACGAGACCGACCATTCGATCCGCACCCCGCTAAGCACAGTTAATGCACTGCAAATCAAGGCCAAGGCCGAATCTCAACTCGGCCAGACCAAGAAATCACTGGCGACAATCAAACTCGCCGAACAACTGGCCACCAAGGAAAACCTGCTGTTTAGCCAATTGGAGAGCCGTCTTGTCCATGCGGCAATTTATTGGGATAACCTCAAAAATAGTGCCCATGCTCTCGAACTACTCGACAAAGTCGAACAGCAAATTTCAGCAGGCAAAAACCTGATGATGGCAAGCCAGATCCAGCGGCTGCAATACCAAACCCTCATGCAGCGGGCGGTGATCAAATCCAGTATCGGCGAAGAGAGCAGTGCCGAGAAGCTGTTCATTCGCGCCAAGCGCTATCTGGTCAACCTTGACGATACCAAAGAACTGATCCACTACCAGCGGGTGCTGGGCGAGCATTATCTCAAGCATGGTCATTTCGACATGGCGCTCGACCGACTATTGAGCAGTTACTGGATGGCTGTCGACAATGACGACAAAGCCCAGACTGCCATTGCCAATTTCGCCCTCGCCTCACTGTTCGAGCAGCGCAAGGTATTCGACAAAGCGCTCGAGCACGCTACTCAGGCCGGTGAGTTCTTCGAACGTTACCGCCGGACCCTGCCTCTGGCCCAGACCTTAGCGCTGATCGCCGATATCTACGAACAGCAAGGCCGCTATAATTTGGCGCTGGTTCACTACTTCAATGCTCTGGACCAGGAAAACCAGCTCCAGCATAAATTCCGCTCAGCTCAGTTACGGCTAAGTATCGCCCGGGTCTACCTCCAGCTCTATAATTACCCGAAAGCGGAGCAGTATCTCCAGCACACCCGCCTACTTGCCAATCAAAGCGGAAACGAAGCGATTCTGGCCGAAGCCAGCCTGCTCCAAGGCCAGCTCGAGCTTGCCGAGGGCAACCTAGACAAAGCCGTACCGATCCTCCAATCAGGGCTGATGACCGCCAGCCGAATCGGGGATCTCGACCTGCAACTCGACGGCGAACACTTGCTATCCCTCGCATTCGAGCAACAAAAAGACTACTACAACGCCCTCCTTAGTCAGCGGCGCTACGAGCAATTGTTCAGCAGCAAAGAGCAAGCACAGGTTAGGAGCAACGTCGAGGTATTCAAGCAACAGCAACGGATGCTGGAACGTTCTCTTCACCTAGAGGAGCTCGAACGCGAACAGTTCGAGAGCGAAAAAGCACTGTACAAACAGAAAAATGTCACCATCTTCCTGTTCTGTGTTCTTACCGTTGGCGGTATGGTTCTGCTTAGCCGCAACCGTACTGCCAAGCAGCTGCAGGCTCGCCTCCACCGACTGAGAACCGATTTCTACACCCACCCACGCAGTGGGCTGCGCAACTTGCGGATGCTGACCGCCAAACTGCCGTCATCGCTGCAACAGAGCAGTGCCAACTTCGAGCAGTGGCACCTTGGCGAAATCATCAATGAACCATTGAGCGACCGCTTGCGCTTCGCCCTGTTTGAAGTCCCGTTCCTCAAGCATATTTACCTGACCCACGGTTACCAGCAAGGACTCGACCTCGAGCGGGCTTTTGGCGAGTACCTCAACCAACAAGTCTGCGAGCCCGCACGGCTCTACCATTTCTCCGATGCCATGTTCCTCTACATCGAGCCGAACTCGCGGCTCGACTCGGCCCCAGAAGAACTGGCGCACTCTCTCCAACAGCTCATAGATCGCTTCATCGGCCAGCGTAAAATTGATAACCGAGTCCGGATCGGCATGGCTGAATACCCATTCCTGCCCCGTGCCTATACCGCGATCAACGACCATGAATTGCTCGACATCCTATTGATGGCCACCAATACCGCCCGAGATCTCAGCAAACAGGAGAGTGGCAGCCAGTGGGTGCATCTCAGCGCGATCGATGCAGCGCCAGCCGCCAGCTTTGCCAGCGACAACTTCCGCCGCGCCTGCACCCAAGCCATCGATAATGGCCTGATCAAAGTGCAGAGCTCGTCAGCAAAGGAAATTAACTGGAGCAACGATCACGCTTCTGACACAAATGCCTAGGTAGACTAAATTTATAGAGCAAAATAACAATAAACATGCATTACGATTGGGTTTTTGCTAGCATGTTTATTCAAATTACAAAATAACAACCTGATTTCGAAAGAGTTTGCCCCTTTGGGACATTGATGTACACGTGACAGATATCAACGCAGTGGCTTCGGAGCTCAGTCAACTAAAACTCCGACTGGACCAAGCCCAACTGAGCTACCGGGACGAAACACTCAAATCCCGCCGAGAGCTCATTATTCTGAAAAGGCTGATCAGCCGTCTGGCCGTTGCTTGCCGGGGTATAGATAGTGAGCTGGACGACCGGC
Source organism: Photobacterium aquae (assembly GCF_001029445.1). Lineage (GTDB taxonomy): Bacteria > Pseudomonadota > Gammaproteobacteria > Enterobacterales > Vibrionaceae > Photobacterium > Photobacterium aquae. The sequence goes on along the minus strand of NZ_LDOT01000051.1, from coordinate 38,089 downwards.
TGGACTCTTTACGCCTGGAACTTGAGCAACACAAAGATATCAGCAAGCTGCTACCGCGTATCGCGGTAATCGAGCGGCTGGTTTCGCGCATGGCTAACTTTGCCGAGCAGGAAAACGCCTTCCTGAGCCAACAGATCCATCACAGTGGCGAGGTGCTGCGCCGTGTGCACGGGTTGCCGCCCCAGCTCAAGCGCGATCTGCGCAACCTGCTGTCGCAACCCAATACCACCTTGTCGCAAACCCACCAGCAAGCCGTCAGGCTTATCGCACTCTACGATCGAGCCCTCAAGCTAGCGGCCCACTTCGGGCCAAGTAACGGTCCATCTGAGGCAGCTCACGATCTCCAGCTCAAACTGGCCAGCGAATTACAACACCTGATCACCGAGCTTGACTTCGACGGCGATGCAGGCAGCAAACTGCTGACAATCCGCAATCAGCTGTTAGTTGGCGTTCAGCCGACCGAGCTGACCGAGCTGTCCCTTGATGTCCTTCGTCTCGTTCTCGAAGGAACCCGTCAGGAACGCCGCAGCTCACAGCAATTTCTCGACAAAGTCAGCGGTGATATCAGTACGCTGCACAAAACAACCCAGCAAAGCGCCGAACAGAGCAACATGATCTACGAGCACCGCTGCGAAATGACCCGCGAGCTGGCCGAATTGGCAAACTCTATCCGACAGGGCCTGGCTGAAAACCAGAACCTTGATGGCTGGCGCAGTGAACTCACCACCCTGACCAAAGAGCTCGTTATTTTGTCTGAGCGTAATAAAGCATTGGAAAAAAGAGAAAAAGCCCTGCTTGAACAGCTCAGCTACAATGGCACCAAGCTTACCAATCTTTACGACCAGACACAGGACTACCGCCAGCGACTCACTGACCAAGAACACAGGATGTTCCTCGACAACCTGACCCGAGTCTATAACCGTGCCGCCATCAACGAGCGCCTCGAACATGAGTACCGCCGCTGGCTACGCTACCAGCACCCATTGTGCGTCGCGTTGGTCGATATTGATGGATTCAAATCCATCAACGAAAAATTTGGCCATGTCGCCGGGGACAAAATTCTCAAAATCATCGCCAAGACCCTGCGCCAGCAAATCGCCGATACCGACGTCGTTGCCCGCTTCAGCGACGATGCCTTTATGTTGGTCATGCCCGATGTCAATGAAGACGAGCGTAACAAGCGACTAGGGGTGATACGTGAATCCATCAGCCAGTTACCGTTCAGGTTCCGTGACAAGAACGTTACGATCACGGCCTCTATCGGTGCCACCCTATTCGATGCCAACGACACCCCATCCGATATCATCGAACGTACTGAAAAGGCACTGCTCAGTGCCCGCAGCGCAGGCAACAGCCGCCTTATCTGGATCTCCTAACCGACCGTACCGGGCTGCGATTCTGCGAGCCCGGAACTGGAAAAAATCACCAATTCTGTGTATGGTTGTATTTATATCAGCCACTTATCGATCATATCTCAACCAAACCATCCACCATCGAGCTCTGGCTGATCGCACAGAAACAGAATGTACCCAATACCTACCTTCTGCTTTCTTCCGGCAGGGCCCGCCTTTCTTCCTACGCTGAATAGACTTGTGGCTACTGCCGCCTTGTCATGACCAGGGAGGTAACCATGATCACACATATCAGTCCTGTCGGGGCTATGGATCTGCTGTCTCAACATGAGGTCGATCTACTCAAGGCCACCGCCAGCAGCGAAATCTATCGGCTATACCGCAACTGCTCGCTCGCCGTGCTCAATTCGGGCAGCCACACCGATAACTCCAAAGAACTGCTAGAACAGCACAAGAGCTTCGATGTCAACGTAATGCGCCGCGAGCGCGGGATCAAACTTGAGCTGATGAACCCGCCAGAGCATGCCTTTGTCGATGGGAAAATTATCCGTGGGATCCAAGAACACATGTTCGCGGTGCTGCGTGATATCGTCTACGTCAATATGCACGTCCAACAACGCAAAGACATCAACCTGACTAGTTCCCCCCACATCACCAACTTTGTGTTCAGCGTATTGCGCAATGCCAAAACCGTTCGCTCAGGTGAAGATCCAAACATCGTGGTCTGCTGGGGCGGGCACTCCATCAACCCTGTCGAATACCAGTACACCCGCGAGGTCGGCAACGAACTCGGGCTGCGCGAGCTCAACGTCTGTACCGGCTGTGGCCCGGGAGCAATGGAAGGGCCAATGAAGGGGGCGGCCATCGGCCACGCCAAGCAACGTTACCGCAACAACCGTTTTATCGGCCTGACCGAACCCTCTATTATCGCCGCCGAGCCCCCCAACCCTATCGTCAACGAGCTGGTGATCCTGCCTGATATCGAAAAGCGCCTCGAGGCATTTGTCCGCCTCGGTCACGGGATCATCATCTTCCCGGGCGGGGCCGGTACGGCCGAGGAGCTTCTGTATATTCTCGGGATCCTAATGGAACCAGCCAATGCCGAACAACCCATGCCACTGGTGCTCACCGGGCCGAAGGAAAGCGAACCGTATTTCCGTACCCTCGACAGCTTCATCCGCGATACCCTTGGCGAAGCCGCCACCCGCCACTACCAGATCATCATCGATGATCCGGCAAAAGTCGCCCGGGTGATGAAATCGGCGATGCCGATGGTCAAGGAGCACCGCCTCGCTACGGGCGACGCCTACAGCTTCAACTGGTCACTCAACATTCCGCCGGAGTTCCAACTGCCGTTCGAACCCACCCATGAATCAATGGCCAGCCTTGACCTGCACATGAAGCAACGCCCAGAGCATTTGGCCGCTAACCTACGCCGTGCGTTCTCAGGCATCGTCGCGGGCAACGTGAAGGAAGAAGGCATCCGCGAAATAGAACGCAGGGGGCGTTTCCAAATCAACGGCGATAGTGCATTGATGAAACGGATGGACAAGCTGCTCAAGCAATTTGTCGACCAGCAGCGAATGAAATTACCAGGCTCAACGTACGAGCCCTGCTACGAAATCATCACAAATCATCAGACCAACGGAAAATAAGCGCGACTGATATCGGCGGTGTTACTTCCCGCTAAGTATGCGTACAATAAAGGGCCGCATCTCAAGTGATATGAAACGCTTGATATGCATGCCCTTTATTTTTTTACTCGCTATACGGTTAACGCTATGTCTTCAATCCACCTTGTCATTATTGATGCCCTCAACCTGATCCGCCGGGTCCATGCGGCACAGCACAACGATGCCGATATAGCCAACACCGCCAAAGTCTGCTGCCAAGCCCTACACAAGATCATCAACCTCAGCCAACCGACCCACATTGTGGCGGTGTTCGATCACCACGGTGACGATCGCGGCTGGCGAGCCGAACTGCTGCCAAACTACAAAGAAGGCCGCAAGCCGATGCCGGATGCGCTGCACGCGGGGATGGAGATTATTCAAGATGCCTTTATGGACATGGGCATTGATTCCCTGCTGTCCGACGGCGATGAAGCGGATGATTTAGTGGCGACACTGGCCCTCAAAGTCGCTTCACGCGGCGAGCAGGTCACCATTATTTCGACCGATAAAGGCTACTGCCAGTTGCTCCAGCCGACTTTGCGTATTCGTGATTACTTCCAAGAGCGCTGGCTCGACAGCCCGTTCATTGAAAAAGAATTTGGGGTAAAACCCGAACAACTGACCGATTACTGGGGACTGGCGGGGATCAACTCCAGCAAGATCCCGGGGGTGCCGGGTATCGGCCCGAAAGCGGCCGCCGAACTGCTGAGCCTCTATCCTTCTTTGGAAGTGATTCTGGCCGCCGACGATCTGCCTGCTAAATGGCAAAAGAAAATCGAGGCACACCGTGACAGCGCTATTGCCTGCAAACAGGTCGCCAGCCTAAAAACCGACCTGACACTGGGCTTCAACCTGCAAGACATTCGCTATCAGCCCACAGAAGCCTGATCGACACATACTGGAAAGAGCACGGAGATACCGCGTCTCCCGTAACGAAAAAAGCCACTCCGAAGAGTGGCTTTTTTGTGCGAGGGAACAACTCGCTATGCTTTGTTTTATGCGGTGATGACGCGCTTACTGGTGGTAAGGCAGATCACCGGCATCTGTCAGCTCTGTCATCACATCCATGATCAGCTTAGCCAGATGCTGCTCTTTCCACGTACACGGTGTTGGCGTACAGTCAAAGAAGTAGTTACGTGAGATCTGCTCAGCCATATAATGGGCAAAACGGTTTAGATCACCACGGTCAATACGATCCAACTCTTCATCTGACAGGCCAAACATGGTGCCACGACGGCCAACGATGCCATACGGATTCTGGAAATCTTCCGCTTTACGGAAGTTCGTGAAACCGTTTTCACCCAATGTCACGGACAAAAAGTTGGTATAAGCGCGTTCGGTGTTAAACACAACATTGCCAACCTGCATGTCATGGCCATACGTTGCTTTGTAGTTCATCAGCTTCTGCTTGAAGGCATCGCTCGACATGATGTAAGCCATGTTCGTCAGCAGTTCCATGTGACGCTTCGCGCTGTTGGCATCCCACTCCACTTCTTGTGTATCGAAGATGGTACGGTCAGTGAACTCGATGTCCCAGTTTGCCGTGATCGCTGCTAGCTTGTCCAACAACGGATGCTCCGTGGTAGTGCTAAAGCGTGATGTGAAGATGTTTTGTGTCCCTTCGTGGCCATAGGCACCGCTCACGCCTTGCATGGTTTCTAGCATGCCGCTGTAGTCGTACACGCCGCTGCCATCTACCGTGTTAAAACGCTTGTCGGCATTCAGTGCAGTGATTGGTAGCACAATACGCGTATGAGCAGGCAGGCGATCAAGCTGGCCCAAACGTGCCCAGTTGTACTGGTTTTGCGCCGTGATATCCAACGCCACATTGGCCATGTCCACTTCCGTGAAGTTGGTGATTTCCACTGTATCACGATCTAGCAGACGTACGTTCAGCATAGAGCGGGTGTTCGCCACCAGAGAAAGTACGCTGGCACCTTCACCGTCTTGCAGCACAGAGGTCACGGTCGCTTCTGCAGGCAGTGCCGAGAAGGTCAATGCCGCTTCAGGTACAGACACGTTTGGCGTGAACGTCACCGCATTGATGGTATGTACATGGGTCGTCACAGAGTCAGTCAAGGTCACGAAGCCGTGATCTGTCAGTAGCAAATCTTTCGCGCTCAGGTGCTGACCGTCCACTTGGTACACCGCTTGTGCCGCTTCTTTGAAACGGTAACCGTCAGCGATGAATTTATCGATGTCATACATCGCCACGCGCTGGCTTTGTTTTGCGATCAGCTGGTTGCCTTTCACATCAATCGTGGCAAAGCCTACCGGTGCTTCCACCATGGCTTTTTGCATTTGACCTTCAGACAGTGAAGCCAAATCATAAACCGCATAACCGGTGCTTGATGCTGCCAGCAGTTTGTTACCCAGCAGCTCTAGGCTGTGCGCACCGTTATTTGCCAAATAAGCAAACGGCTTCACATCTTTAATTTCGTGTTTTTCAGCCGTCACATTGTGGTAAACCGCAATACCTTTCTTGCCGCTCACCAATACGTATTGATCCGATACCGCAATTTTCGCCGCACCCTCTAGGTTAATACCCAGAGAATATTGGTATTCTTTCGTTTCAATATCGAAAATATCAACACGGTTGTGTGCCGTTACTGCCGATACATATAATTGTTCGCCATGACGACGGATATCGTTAATCGTGGTGTACGGACGACCTTTGCTGATCGCGGTAATTTTATCGGTTTGCCCTGTCTTCTGATCGTAAAAACCAATTACCGGGTTGGCGATTTTTCCATACTCAGAACGTGGTGAGTGTGCGGCAATCAGCTGGTTCTTGTAATCTTCCAAAGCAATGAAGTTGGCATATTGTGCATGCACCGCAAAGTGGTGAGGGTTCACACGCTCGGCTTCATAGACTGGGCGCTCACCCATTGAATTGTCGAAACACGTTTCTAGTTCACGCACTAGGCCGTAATCTTTATTGATGTATTCACCCGGAATATGATCTGCCATCGGGTAATACTCAAGCAAACAACCGTTGCCATAATCGTAATTACCAAATTTCTTATTCACGATAGTGATACCGCCTTGGTACCAGCTCAACTCCCACTCATCACCCAAGAAGCTGAACAGGTTGCGCATCGCACTTTCGTCCGACCAATGGCGCATCGGTGCCGATACCGTATTATCCGTCGTCACAGGATAGACAATGCCATTGATAGACAAGTACTTACCGTTGCTGAAAGCCGGTACGTGTGACGCAGGGAAATCTACTTGGTCAATGGTGTACAGGTAATCTGGCGACACAGCAAACTGGTTCAACTCAGCCAAACGCGCTTCAATCTTACGCGCGGTATCATTCATGATCTCAATGTATTCAGGCTGGCTCTGGCTAGCATTGGCCATGCCTGATGCCATGATTGACACCGCCAACAGCGAAAGCTTGCTCACTTTATTTTTAATTTTCATTGCGATTGGATTCCTTTTAACCCCCCGCTTATTTCAATATAACAAGCGGCCCTATCGATATAGTCGGATATAACTTCAAATAATATATTCACGCATGCCATGCAGATGCGCCTCAGCAGGAAAAAAGGCAATAAATACCCACCCACGCTACATATAGCGCAGGATATTCAAGCTCTTAACTATTGAGTGAGAGCATATTAATGCATGTTATTTGAGAATCAAAAAAGAGAGGGGCAAGGTAATGTGATGCTTATTCACAAATTAAAACCACAATAACTCCACCGAAACATAACTGGAAGCGAGTGCACATTATTACCGTGGCACAGACAATGGCGCATAACTTTGCAAGGTAAATGACTACCTAATGAAGTAGGTGGTTTAGGGCTGAAAATAAAAAAGGCCGCCTTGGCGACCTTTTTATATTCATATTATGGTGCAGTCACACTTAGTGTGGCGAGCGGTTATCCAAACGCTGGATATGAACCGTAATTTCCTCACGGTCATGGTAAAGGTGCTTGGCCTGCAACTTGAACTTCACCCCGTTCTGGATCAGGTACAGTTTCAGGTTCTCGATATCCTGCAGCACTTCGTCATAGCGGCCTTTCATCGGCAGCTTGAGGTTGAAAATCGCCTCTTTGGCCCATGCCTTGATCAGCCAGTCACCCATCAGGTGAGCAACGCGAGCTGGCTTTTCAACCATATCACACACAATCCAAGTGACATTCTTGCGCGGCGGCTCGAACTTGAAGCCGTCTACCTCGTGGTGTTTCACCTGACCGGTATCCATCAGGCTCTGTGCCATCTGGCCGTTGTCGATCGCGTGGACGAACATCGAACGCTTCACCAACTGGTAAGTCCAACCACCCGGGCAAGCGCCCAGATCAACGCCCCACATGCCTGACGCCAAACGCTCATCCCACTCTTCGCGCGGGATAAAGACATGGAAAGCCTCCTCCAGCTTGAGCGTCGAACGGCTCGGCGCGTCAGCAGGGAACTTCAGGCGCGGGATCCCCATGAAAAACTGGGAATTGTTGTGGCTATAGGAGTAACCGACATAACAGCAACCCGGTGCAATAAAACACAAATGCAAAACCGGCTTTTTCGGGTTGTCTTTATTATAAAGAATCCCTTTGCCACGCATCGCCTGACGCAATGGCACTGTGAACTTACGGCAGAACTTCAACAGCTCTTTGGCTTCGTTGGTATCCGGCGTTTCCACGCGCAGATCACCACAACGAGGAAAATCAACCACCGCATCCAAGATCGGGGAAATACGATCATCCGATGGCAAGTTTTCCAGCAACGGGTTCACCGCCATCATCTGGCGGGCAAAGATCAGCTCTGAATAAGGCTGCTTCTGGATAAAAGTATCCGCATCACCCTGCTGGTAGAATTCAAACAGCACATAACCAGTGTTGCTCTTGACGCGCGGAAAGCCAAACAACTCCAATGCGTTGGCTTTGTCTTGAACTTCTCCGGCACATTCCTTCTCGAAACCGGGACGACAGTAAAATAGAACGTGATTCACTTTCTATCCTCAAGATGATCGCCAGGCAGCTATTGCTAATACCACCCAGCCAATAATAAAACAGACGCCCCCCATCGGGGTAATAGGACCAAACCACTTGATCCCGGTCAGCGCCAAGGCATACAGGCTGCCGCTGAAGAACACAATCCCGACGGCAAAAAATAAGGCTGCGTATAATACCTGTTTTGATCCAAGAATGCGTGACAATATTACGCAAGCCAGCATCGCCAAGCTATGCCAGGCCTGATACTGGACCCCAGTTTCAAAAACCCCGAGCAAATAAGGAGAGAGGCTTCCCTTGAGGCCATGAGCAGCAAACGCCCCCAGCCCGACAGTCACCGCCCCGCTCAAGGCGGAAAACACCAACAAAATACGCCCGGTTAAGCGACTAGCCGGCGGCAATACCGTCTGTGAACTAGCCATCGCAACACTCCTTGATAAAAGATGCCAGCCGCTCAGCGGCAGCCTCGATATTTCCGGCCTCGGTATACCCCGATGCCTTGCGCGGCTTAAAGCCGTGATCCCCGTCAGGCAGGAAAGCCACCTCGACGGCAGAGGAAAAATGCCAGCCTTCCACTTCAGGCCGGGTGCCGAACGTATCACGCTCCCCCTGCAGGATCAGGGTAGGCACGCACGCCTGTTGCAGATGATCACCACGGAAGTTCTCCGGCTTGCCGGGCGGATGGAGCGGGAACCCCAGGCAGGCGACCCCGGCAATCTGCTCACGGCAGTTCACCACATCGGGCGCCGCATCAGCCTCATCGCTGGCCATCAGGCTTGCCATTCGCCCGCCCATCGACTTGCCGCCAATCACCAGGCGCCCTTCTCCGGCGAAAGCGGCAATATGGCGCTGAAAGTCGAGCAGCAATTTCGGCTGGCGGTCAGGCGGGCGCTTCTTGCCATCCTCCCGGCGCTTGACCATATAAGGAAAATCAAACCGGACCACCCGGATCCCGCGGGCCGCAAGATGGCCGGCCATTGCCGCCATAAAGGCATGCTCCATACCCGCCCCCGCCCCGTGGGCAAACAAAAATGTCGCGCAGTAGTCTCCACTTTCCGGCAAATCAATCAGATATTCAGACATCAGCTCTCCCCCTCATACTCACCGCCCGCATTAGACCATCGGGGCCGCATCCTGCCCTTCCACATCAGGCATGTCTTCCTGCTCTCTGGCCGCTTTGGCCAGCACCCAATCACGGAAAATCTGGATCCGCCCGGTATCGGCCTGACGCTCTTGGCAGACAATATAAAAGGCATTCTTGCTCATCAGCACTTCGTCGAACGGGCACACCAAGCGACCGGCCTCAAGCTCAGGCTGGGCCAGTACGTTGTTACCCAATGCAATACCCTGACCGTGCGCAGCCGCCTGCAGCACCATCGTCGAATGACTGAAAATCGGCCCCTGATTGACATTAGTGCCTTCAATACCGTGGTGGCGAACATAGTTCTTCCACTCCTTGCGGGAGGTATCGTGAAGCAGGGTATGGAACTTGAGATCATCAAGGGTGCGCAGAGGCTTGGTGCCATTGAGCAGCATCGGCGAACAGACCGGCAGCAAGAATTCCTGATAGAGCTTATCGGCACGCAACCCCGGCCAATTACCACGGCCATAATAAATAGCGACATCCACATCTTCGGTCAGCGAGCCCTCGTCCAGATCCACCGCCTTGATCCTGACGTCGATATCAGGGTGCTGCTCGTTGAAATCGGCCAGCCTTGGTACCAGCCACTGAATAGCAAAACTAGGAGGTAAACTAATGGTTAACGCCCCTTTCGCGCCTCGTTCCAAAACCTTGTCGGTCGCATCAGAGATGGCTGAAAAGATGTCTTTGATATCCAAAAAGTAACTTTGCCCCTCCTCGGTAAGCAGCAAAGAACGGTTTCTGCGACGAAACAACTTCAACCCCAAAAACTCCTCAAGAGCTTTGATCTGGTGGCTTACAGCAGCTTGTGTGACAAATAACTCCTCGGCTGCACGGGTGAAGCTGAGGTGTCTGGCGGCCGCTTCAAACACCTTGAGAGAATTAAGCGGAGGGAGACGTCTAGACATACTTTTCCTTCATTAGTTTTTTTTATAGTAAAGATTATAAAATGTCGATTGTTCTAGTGCTACATAAACCCTATGATTTGCCCCGCAACGGTGAGCTGGACCAAGTTTTTCTGCCCTCAGGCAAATGGCCCCCACACTTAGTTGCGATGTTGTGTTTGCATATTATCCGGGTTGTGCCGGATAGGTAGTCAATCTACCAATTTTACTTCCTGTATTTTTGACCTGTCTGTCAAAATCATGCTTGGCACTGCGCTTTGTCGCGGTGCTTTTTTTTATCCGCTAAACCACCATACTGATATCTAGCGGGAGAAATACTTGCCCTAGCCGGATTTTCACAGCATGATCTCCCCCCTTGTTCAACAGCAATGTGACCCATCATGACTGCCCACTTTGATATCAATGCGATCCGCCAGCAATTTCCTGCCTTGGACCAACAAAGTAACGGCCAACCGCTGGTTTATCTCGACAGCGCGGCGACCACCCAGAAACCGCATGCAGTCATCGATACCATCCGCCACTACTACAGTAGCCAGAACGCCAATGTCCATCGCGGCAGCCACAGTTTAACGGCATCGGCCACGACCCAGTTCGAGCAGGCACGCGAGGTTGTCCGTGCATTCATCAATGCCAGTGACAGCAAAGAGGTGATCTGGACCCGAGGGGCGACAGAAGCCCTCAACCTTATCGCCCAATCCTATGCCCGCAGCACTTTGCAACCAGGCGATGAGATCCTGGTCAGCGAAATGGAGCACCATGCCAATATCGTGCCGTGGCAAATGGTCGCCGAGCAAACCGGGGCTAAGGTCTTAAAAATCCCGATGCTACCCGACTGCACATTGGATATGACCGCCTTTGCCGAGCTGCTCGGCCCGCGCACCAAGATCGTCGCGGTGGCCCATGTCAGTAACGTCACCGGCACCCGCCACCCCATCGAAGCGATCATCGAGGCAGCCCACCGTGCCGGCGCGATTGCCGTCATCGACGGTGCCCAGGCCGTGGCGCACGAGCCAGTCGATGTTCAGGCGCTCGATGCCGACTTCTACGTGTTCTCCGGCCATAAAATCTTTGCCCCTACCGGTATCGGGGCGCTTTATGGCAAGCGGGCATTGCTTGAAACCATGCCGCCTTGGCATGGCGGTGGCAAAATGGTTGAAAAAGTCTCGTTCGACGGTACGACCTATTCCCAACTGCCGGGCAAGTTCGAAGCCGGTACACCCAATGTCGCGGGCAGCCTCGCCATGGCGGCAGCTATCCGCTGGCTTGAGGAACAAGACCGCACCGCGGCCGAGCAACATATCCATGCCCTGCGCCAACGTGCGATTGACGGTATCAGCGCGATTGATGACCTACGCATCCTCGGCCTGCAGCCCGATACCAGCCTTTTCTCTTTTGTCGTCGACGGTGTCCACCACCAGGATATCGCCACCTTGCTCGACCAGCAGGGCGTCGCACTGCGAGCCGGCCACCACTGTGCCCATCCGATGATGGATGCGCTGGGTGTCAGCGGAACCCTGCGGGTGTCCATTGCCCTGTACAATACCGAGCAAGATATCGATCAATTTATTGCAGCCCTGCACAAAGCCTGCAGCCTGCTCTAGGAGCCACCATGACTTTGCCTAGCCACCCTTTTGGCACAACCATCACCACTGAGCAGATCATTGCCCAAATGCAAGCAGCCAATGGCTGGGAAGACCGCTACCGCACGGTGATCCAGCTCGGCAAGCAACTACCTGCACTACCGGAGCAATACAAGCAAGACCAGCTCAAGGTCAGCGGCTGCGAAAGCCAAGTCTGGCTGGCCCACCAGCAAGAAGGCGAGGTATTCCGCTTCGCTGCCGATTCGGATGCCCGAATCGTCCGCGGCCTGATCACCTTGGTCCTTGCGGCCTATGACGGCAAGAGCGCGGCACAAATCCGCGAGTTCGACATCGACGGCTACTTTGACAGCCTCGGGCTGCTAGCCCACCTCAGCCCATCGCGTGGCAACGGACTCAAGGCCATTGTCGAGCAAATCAAAGTTATCGCCGCAGCCTAAGCGGCAAGCTGATCAAAAAAAAGCGAGAACCATTGGTTCTCGCTTTTTTTATCAAAGACATCGACGTATTAGCGCAGGTGCTTTTCAATCAGCTTTTGCAAAATACGCGACACAGCGACAAAACCGAAGGTCGCGGTCACCATCGTCGCCGCGCCGAAACCGCTGGCACAATCCATTCGCTTCGGCCCTTCCGCCGACGCCTTGGCATTGCACACGCTGCCGTCGGCCTGCGGGTACTTGAGCTGCTCGGTCGAAAACACGCAATCAATACCGAACTTGCGCTTCGGGTTCTTAGGGAAATTATGGTGACGGCGCAGGGTATCGCGCAGCTTCTTGGCCAACGGGTCCTGAATCGTCTTGGTCAGGTCGGTGATCTGAATTTGGGTCGGATCCATTTGGCCTCCCGCCCCACCGGTGGTGATCACCTTGAGCTTGTTGCTCTTGCAGTACGCCAGCAACGCCGCTTTCGGCTTCATGCTGTCGATAGCATCTAAAATATAGTCATAACGGCTGTCGATATACTGCGGGATATTTTCCGGGGTAATAAAGTCATCGATCAAATTAACCTGACACTCGGGGTTAATCAGCTTGATCCGCTCAGCCATCACTTCAATTTTGCTCTGGCCGACAGTGCCGCTCATTGCATGGATCTGACGGTTGATGTTGGTCACGCAGACATCATCCATATCAATCAGGGTTAGTTCGCCGATCCCCGAACGGGCCAACGCTTCCGCCGCCCATGAACCCACGCCGCCAATCCCGATCACGCACACATGCGCAGCACGCAGAACCTCCACTTCACTGTTGCCGTACAGACGGCGGGTGCCGCCAAAACGCTGGTTGTAGTTGTCTGATGCTGGGGTCTCTAATTCTCGCATGGGCTTTCCGCGCTCTGAGTCAAACATTGAATAAAGAAAGAGTGCGATTTATACGCACTCTTTGGGAAATTGTCCAGTGGTGTCAGGCTAAGGCATTGCAGGTAGGGAGCCGTGCAAACCCAGCTTCCAAACCCGGCCGAAGTGCTTGTAATGACCCGCATCAATACCAGCCTCGTGCCCCATACCGTGGTAGAGGTCAAGGTGGTTTTTCTTCACTGCACCACCGGTATCCAGCGCCATCAGCAATTTAAGAACATGCTTGCCGTTCCATTTTCCCTCGCGATCCAACTGCGGCACCTCGGCCAACAGCACCGACCCCATCGGCAGGTACTTTCGGTCTGCGGCCACTGCAGCATGGGCCTGCAACGGGATCCCGGCACTGCCCATCACATCCAAGGTCGAGCTCGGCTTAAAGAAAACAAACGACGGGTTCTGCTCGAGCAATTCACGCACGGTCGCGTCATCTTGCTTGGCAGCCCACTCGGAAATTGCTTTGAGTGACATTTTCTCGCGCGGCACCTCGCCACGCTCGATAAGCACCTTGCCGATACTGACGTACGGATGGCCATTCTTGCCGTTGTAGGCAAAATACTGAAGCTGGTCATTGTCCTCGAAATGGACAAAGCCGCTGCCCTGTACTTCCATCATGAAGATATCGAGCATTGATGCGCTATAACCAAGCTCCAGCCCCTGTCCATCAAGAGCACCGGCATAAATCGCCGTTCGATTTGGGCACGAGGTACCACACTTAGGCATCGCGTAAACAGGGTAACGGTAAGTGGCATCAGGTTGGTGGCGCAGTTCGATAACTGGCGAAAAATACCCGGTAAACATCACGTTTCCGTAACCGTCGCCGCCGCCCATTTGAGCCAGATCGATGCCGTAATTACCCAGCGTAGCAGGATCACCGCTATTCTCGGCCCAGTTTTCAACCTGACGGTAAAGCGACTGGTAAGTAGCTGCCATCGAAGGGGAACGCTCTAGCACCAGCTCCATCTGCTGCTTGAACTCATGATAATCACGAGGCTTGTCCGAAGAAACGGTCGAAACCGGATTGAGAACCTGATCAAATTCCCCATCAAGGTACTGCTGGCCGCGATCTGTCGGTCTGGCACAGCCAGCCAACCCCAATACCAAAAGCGCAATCGTTGCTTTTCGTAACACTGAAAATCCTATAAAAATAATGGGTTATAAAGCAGCTCAAGCCGAGATGCGTCCAGCGCATTTCTCGCTACCTCTCAAGCTGGCCGCTATTGTAACGGCATGGATAATCAGTATGTCAGCAGATTGTCTGGAGGCCAAGCCGTTAGCAAATCTAACTGCATTGCCAGTATGCATTTTATGCTATCAGCACTGAATATAATAAATACCAGGCATTAAATAAGGGGGGGCACTCAAGCAGCGACCAATCAACCACCAGCGACGGCCCCTACCACGAGACTGTGATTCGCTACCACGGCCTGACGGGTAAACGACGACACATAGTGAACTGGCTGCTCACGAATCAACTGCTGATCAATCAAATGATAACGGTATAACTCATTGCCATAGCGATATTCCAGCTCGCGACCGTTCCAGGTGTAATCCGTGCTGACCTGACGGCCACCAACAAAAACCCCGGCGGGTCGTAGTTCAAAGCTGTCGGCGGCATAGGGGGCGACATCTTGCTCCACCCACACACCGTAAATATCCGATCGTGCGAGCCCTGATGTCTTAGGTTGGCTGCAGCTGTAGGCGGCAATGACAAAGGTAATGACGACCAAGGAGGCCAAGCCCCCACGTAAAGCCATCGCGAGCTGTATTCGTATTTTCGTCTGGCGTGCCATAGTTAAAATGCTGATTACAATGCTGTGGGGGACTATACCGGAAAGCCCCTTTCTTGTGGGGCTTCCCCCGCCGCCAAAGGCCACAAACGAGATCTTCAGTCCAAAATTCGCAGTTTGTCATGTTTTCCCCCGGATCCTCCACGATGAATTATTATTGACTCGCAGCGCATAAAATATAAATTATTAGACATCTACAACAAGGATGTTGATTGTGAAACTACGAAGCACCGCACTCGTCAAGGGGTTCCGCCAGTCTGCGCCCTACCTCAATGCCCATGTGGGTAAAACCATTGTTATCATGCTCGGTGGGGAAGCTATCGCCCATCCGAATTTCCCCCATATCGTCAACGATATCGCCCTGCTCAACAGCCTTGGGCTGCGTATCGTTCTGGTGTATGGCGCGCGCCCGCAAATCACCGCGCTGGCAGAGCAATGCCACTGCCCGACCCCTTACCACAAAGGCGTCAGGATCACTGACCAACGCACGCTGGAAATCGCCAAGCAGGCAGCCGGCCAGTTACAGCTCGATATTACCGCCCGTTTTTCGATGGGACTGAGCAATACCCCGATGGCAGGGGCACAGATCAACATCATCAGCGGCAACTTCATCATCGCCCAGCCGCTCGGGGTCGATGACGGCATCGATTATGCCCACAGCGGGAAAATCCGCCGTATCGATATTGACGGGATCCACCGCCAGCTCGATCAACGGGCCATTGTCCTGCTTGGCCCAGTGGCCAGCTCCGTCACCGGCGAGTGCTTCAACCTCACCTCCGAGGAAATAGCCACCCAGCTTGCTATCCGCCTCAAGGCCGACAAGCTGATCGGTTTTTGCTCCGCCCAAGGTGTACTGGACAGCACCGGGGAGGTCATTTCTGAAATGCACCCGTCTGACGCCGAACATGCCTTGCAACAGCTTATCGACCAGCAACTCGATGACTGCGGTACGGGCCGATTCCTACGCGGGGCTATCACCGCCTGCCGGGCAGGAGTGCCAAGGAGCCACCTCATCAGTTATCAGGGTGACGGCACCCTAATCCAAGAACTATTCTCCTTTGATGGCATCGGCACCCAAATCGTCATGGAAAGCGCTGAACAGGTCCGCCGTGCAACCATTGACGATATCGGCGGGATCCTCGCGCTTATCCGCCCCTTGGAACAGGAGGGGATCTTGGTCCGCCGCTCTCGCGAGCAGCTCGAGCAGGAAGTCGAGCAATTTACCATTATCGAACGTGACGGGTTAATCATCGGCTGCGCCGCCCTCTACCCGTTCCCTGATGACAAGATGGCGGAGATGGCCTGCGTCGCGATCCACCCCGACTACCGCGATGCCGAGCGGGGCCTGATCTTGCTCAAACAAGTCAAGCAACAAGCAAGGTTGATGGGACTCGACAAACTCTTTGTCCTCACCACCCGCAGCCTGCACTGGTTCCGCGAGCAAGGCTTCTGCGAATCGTGTGTCGATGATCTGCCGATGGCCAAGCAGGCCCTCTACAACTTCCAGCGCCGCTCCAAAATCCTCGTGACCAACCTAGCCGGCAAATAGTCTCGTCGGCAACCGCCAAAACAAAAACACCAGCCGCAAAGCTGGTGTTTTCTCATCCTAAAAAGCCAATCAGCCCAAGAGATCGGCCAGACCGCTCGCACGCTCGGTGCGCCGCTTGACCGAGCGCTGAATCACCTCTGGCTGCGCATAGAGATACAGGCGGGCCTTGGCACGGGTCACCCCGGTATAAACCAGCTCACGGGTCAGGATCGGCGAGAAGTCCGCAGGGAGAACCATTAGCGTATCGGCAAATTCCGAGCCCTGAGATTTGTGGATCGTCATCGCATAGACCGTCTCGTGTTCAGGGAGGCGGCTTGGCAGTACACTACGAATCGTGCCGTCTGGCATATCAAAAAACACCCGCATATGAGGTTTGGCCGGATCAACCGTTTCATCCATCATCGCAATGCCGATATCGCCATTATAAAGCCCCAGACCATGATCGTTACGGGTGATCATCACCGGGCGGCCGACATACCACGTATCTTCGGTCTGGCTGATCTTGCCGATCTGACCCAGCTCCCGCTCAATCCGCTGGTTCAGCCCCGATACGCCGAAGTCCCCCTCGCGCAACGCACACAGCAAGCGTACCGCCGCAAACGCATCGAGTACCTCTTTCGGTGACTTCTTGTGCTCGATGGCATCTAGGTAGTCTCGGTAGAATGTCACCGTCTTGTGGATCATATCCTTGTAGCTGTCGGCACTGAGAGAGGCAACCTTGATATCTTTGTACCCTCGCGTGCAGACCTGATCGACCAAGGCCGGCTCACCCATATTGATGGCTTTTGCCAACTGCCCGATACCCGATTCGGCATGGAAACGATAGCTCTTTCTGAGCATGCACAGGCTATCAGCGATAGCACTAACTAGCACACCACTATCATTGCCACCGGCTAGCTGGTAGCCCGTAAGGCGGCTCAACTGCTGGGCATGCTCGGCGCTGTAGCCTTGCTTGGAGAACGCACAGATGTCCCCCAATACCGCCCCCGCCTCAACCGAGGAGAGCTGATCCTTATCGCCGAGCAAGATCAGTTTGGCATGCGGCGGCATGGCATCGAGCAACCGTGCCATCATCGACAAATCCACCATCGACGCCTCGTCCACCACCAGCACGTCCAAGTGCAACGGGTTATCCTTGTTGTGGCGAAAATCAACCTGATTGGGTACCGCACCCAATAATCTATGCAAGGTACTGGACTGGGTCGGGATCAAGGCACGAATACGGGGGTCGACCGGCAACGACTGCACCGCCAAGCCAATAGACTCCGTCAGACGTGCCGCCGCCTTACCGGTCGGAGCGACCAGCTTAATCGTCGGTATTGCCTCCTCGTCACCCTGAGAACGGTGATCAGCCTGCATCACCAACGCCGCCAAGAGCTTAGCTACCGTAGTGGTCTTACCGGTACCCGGACCGCCGGAAATCACCGCGAACTGGCGGGTGATTGCCACAGCCGCCGCGACCTTCTGCCAATTCAGGCAGGCCGCAGCTGGTACCAATGTATCAAGCTCTTTCAGCTCCTCCGCCCGGCTTGCTGATGTCAACACTCTATCGATGCAACCCCAATCAAGCGTTTGGGGATAAACCACATCAAGCTTGTCACACACCTCACGCTGGCGCTGTTGCTGGGCCTGCTCTGCCGATAGCGGCTCTTTGTCCAACTGGCGGAGAGCCTGATACAAATAGGTATAGGTTCGTGGGAACAACATATCGAGCACCGCCGGCATGATATCGCCCCCGGCCGAAAAGGCTTCATTGGCCAACGCGGCTGACTGAAGTTTTCCTGCCACCAACTGTTCAAAATGCCAATAGCGGTGAAGGTACAGCCGCCCATCCTGCAGAATAAGCGGTGTCGCCTGTGGCCTTGCCTGACGCCCAGCCCCCGACATATCACTCACAACCGCGACATGACGCAACCGCGCCAACCACTGTGTTGGATCACTCATGCCATCCAGCAGCGCAACCGATAACGATGGAGGCAGGCCAAACAGCGAATCAGCCCTGACCCGATCCAGCTTCAGGCAGACATGCCCCTTACCCAACTCATGGCTCGCCAAGGCCGCAACCAGTGCAACCAACGGCGCATCCTCACCCGGACTGCGCTGGGCAACAAATTTGGCAAATTGATAATCAAGCTGGCGCAGCCCCCCTTGCTTGACCAGACTCTGTAGTCGCTTAAGCATCAACCGGATCCCCATCAATCAATTGTTCTAGACTTGCCAATAACTCGGCCGTTGGACGTGCATGGAAAATACCGCTATCGCCACTGGCTTCCATTCCACGCAAGAACAGATAGTAAACACCGCCAAAATGGCGCTCATAGTCATAATCGGGAATACGGCTACGCAAGAAACGCTGCAAGGCCAATGCATAAATTTGGTACTGCAGGTCATAGCGGTGATCGCGCATGGCGGCAACCAATTGCTCGCCACGGTACACCGCTGGATCATCACCGAGATGGTTGGATTTCCAATCCAGCACGTAATATTTCCCCTCGTGCTCGAAAACCAGGTCAATAAAGCCCTTGAGCATGCCGCTGACCGTGGCAAAGCCCAGCTCACCCGCTTTTGCCGAGACGGGATCATGCTTGGCAATCACCTTGTTGAGCATCGACGACTGCAGCAACTCGATCGGCAGCAGGAATTCCATTTCGGTCAAACGCTGGGCGGGGGTCTTGTCCACCAGCCGCATGCCCTTGCCATCAAGCTCACAGTGCAGCACATTATGGATCAGCTGCTGCAACACCGGCAGCCACTCCAAATCGTAATGCTCTTTTTGCAGCAAGTCGGTCAGTATCGCCGTCGTTGCCTCACCATCGACCGGCGCAGTAAATTCAATTTCTTCAAAAACCGTATGCAGGAATGTACCCGGACGGGCCCCGCGCGGGAAGGTGTAGATCGAACGGGCAGGCTCAAGCGCTTCCAAGTCCCCCTCACTGCCAGCCACGGCTTCAGCAGCCGACTCAATATCAAAGCCAGGCAGATCCATACTGCTATCGTGGTGGGCCTGATGCCCCTGCTTGACCAAGCTAGAATAGCTGGTCATCCACCAATTACGCTCCAGAGAAGCGGTAAACATCGACGGAGCCAGCTCCGGCATTACCGCATCTACCGGCTGCCAAGGTGACTCGGGTAACACTGGCGGCGCAACAACCGCTACCGATGCCTGCTCGTCAGCCAATTTGGCCAAGGCCAATGTCAGTTCGCCGACGGTTCCCTCTTTGCCATCCTGCACCAAGTGGCCAATGGCTGATCGATGCAAACCGGTTGGCTCTTTGGTACTCCGGCCATTACGAATCGGAGCCATACCGACAAAACAGCCATATACCGCTCGAGTTAGCGCTACGTAAATAAGGCGCAGGTCTTCTGCCAGCCGCTCTTGCTCTGCCAACGCAATGGCCTTTTCCTGCTTGGCAATATCAAGCACCGTCGAGTGGTCATCCTGATCGTGGTATTTCACCTCGACCCGGCTGTCGACCTCGCGGTAACTGCAGACAAAAGGCATAAAGACCAAATCGTATTCCAGACCTTTTGATTTATGGATGGTGACAATCTGGACCAGATTGCGCTCGGACTCCAAGCGTAGGATCTGATCATCGGCGTTGCCGTTCGGCTCAGCCACATTCTCGGCCAACCAGCGCAGCAGGCCGTAATCACTATCAAGGGTCTGGCTTGCCGCCTGCAATAATTCGCCGATATGCAGCAAATCAGTCAGCCTGCGCTCGCCCCCTTCGTCAGCCAATAGCCGCTCGGCAATTTTGTTCTGGGCCATCACGGTGCGCAGCATCGGCATCACCCCGCGAGACAACCAAAGCTTGCGGTATCCCTTAAAGCTGTTGATCGCCACTTCCCATGCCGACTCGCTGTTATTCAGCTCATCCAACTCCACCGCCGTCAGCGCAAACAGGCTCGAGGCCAGCGCAGCACGCAGCGCGCGTTCGTCTTCAGGCGTCAGCACGGCCTGCAGCAAGCGCTGGATATCCCCGGCTTCGGCACTCGCAAACACGCTATCGCGGTTAGACAAATACACACTGGCTATCCCTTGTTCGGCCAAGGCCTTCTTAACCAGCTTGCCTTCACTGCCGGTACGCACCAGCACCGCGATATCACCCGCTTCGATCATATGGCGCTGCTCGCCATCACAAAAATAGGCCGATTGCTGCTGTGACTGGGTCAGGATATGCTGGATCTGAGCCGCTGTCGCAGCAGCCATGGTTTCCTGATAACTCCCTTTGGTTATCGGTTTACCGTCATCGCTGTCCTGCAGCCAGAATGTCAAAGCCGGTTGATCTTGGTTGTCCAGCCGCCAACGGCGTTCCGAGGCTTTCGGACTATGGTTAACCGCCGTGAACTGGATATCCTGATCATAGATAAACGGGCTCTCTGGGCGGGCAAAGACCGCATTGACCGCCCCGACCATCTCGGCTGTCGAGCGCCAGTTGGTATCAAGGGTGTAATGATCGGTCACCTGCCGGCGTGCTTGGATATAGGTGAAAATATCCGCCCCGCGAAAGGCATAGATCGCCTGCTTGGGGTCGCCGATCATGAACAGGCCGCAATCGGCATGATCACGGTAAATCGTACTAAAAATACTGTACTGCAGCGGATCGGTATCCTGGAATTCATCGATCATCGCCACCGGATACTGTGTCCGGATACGCCCGGCCAGCAGGTCATCGCTATCGTTATCAATGGCCGCCGACAATTGAGTCAGCAAATCATCAAACGACAACCAGCCTTTACGGGCCTTGGCCTGTGCCAGCAAACTCCGACACTGCTCAATCGCGTGCGCCAGCAGCGGATCATGTAAGTTCGCAGGGCTATCAAGCAATTCAGCAATCGCAACAAATACCGGATGCTCGGGCGGCTCGCCCTTGGCCGTTTTCTCGATCAGGGTCTGCTGATGAAAGCGGTCAAGCTTGTCAGGCAGGGAGTAGTCCTGCGTTGGCTTGGCCGCCCACGCGCTGACCTGAGCCAACCATGCTGGCAGGCTCTTTTTGGTATAGCTGCGCTTGTTGATCCCCGAATTGGCAATCAGAGCTTCAAGATCCGCCTCATGTTCTCGCCACAAGACCTTGACGCTGTCGATCCGCTGCATATTTTCCTGATGAAGCGTATCAAGCGAGTCCGACATTGGCGGCACCGAAAGCTTCAGCGGCGCCCCGGTCAGGCTGCTGCCCAATTCGCGCAGCAATGCCGCCGGCGATGACCAGAGCTGCCTGACCTCATTCGCCAGACCAAAAGGCAAATGGTAGAAATTCCGCCGCCAGTAATCCGCAACCACCAAACTCTTTAGCTGGCTCTCATCGGTCACGAACTCATTATTGAAGCGACTGCCTGACTCGAAAGCATTCTGGGTTAGCATCCGCTGGCAGAAACCATGAATGGTATAAATCGCCGCCTCGTCCATACGCCGCTCGGCATCCAGCAATATTTGCTTGGCGATATGGTGATCGGGGATCTCTTGTAACAACGTGTCGACAGTCTGCTTGTACGAGCCGGTGCTCTTACCACGGCAAAAAGAGACATAAGCATCTTTGATCCCCGTGCGGATACGATCTCTCAGCTCTGCGGTTGCGGCTTCAGTGAAGGTCACCACCAGAATTTCGTCCACATCCAACGGCTTTGCATGGCGCGTTTGATCACTGCCATGTCCCAGCAAAAGCCGCAGATACAAACTCACAATGGTAAAGGTCTTCCCCGTACCAGCCGAGGCTTCGATGAGCCTAGCGCCGTACAACGGGAAGGCCATCGGTTGTAATTTATTGGCAACGTTCACGTTATCCATGGATTGTCTTTCCAAATATTGTTTTGTTGGTTGATCCACCCGTCATCGGATGTCATCGCATCATCAGTTGCAGCAAGGGGCTTCGGCCACATCATCAATGTGATCAAGCACTTATTACGTACCTAAAACACACTGGCCACAAACCATTGTGAGACGTTTCTCACAGTTTACCCCGAGGCCATTCGTTAGTATCTGCGCCAGAAACGTGGTCTACCTCTGCACCAGTGGTCGTACAGCGAACACCCTACAACTAACAATGATTTGCTGGCGACCACACTACTTCCTTTCTGGCTTTTTCCACTACTCCTGCTCCACATCCTCACAGCCCATAATCGGACCCTGCAGTACTCGGGCAGCCAGTTGCGATATCTCCTGAGCCAGTTCGTCACTCCACTGCGGCCAGACTCGAGCGACATAAGTATCAACCCCCTCGCCGGTAAACATGTAACCGCCGTTGAAAGCATCTGCCATTTTTGCCAGGGCCTTCTCACGATTCTCGTCACTGTCGCTCCAGTTACCGTTCTTATCGATACAGGCCATGATGCCGGCCTGCGCCGTTTTCGGGAAATACGCCAACGGCTGGTTTAGCCCTTGGAAATACAACTCAATAACCTCTTGTAGATATGCTTTCGCATCACCGGCCTCCACTTGGAGCAGCTTCACATGCCGGTCAGTACCGATCACATGCGTTTCCAGTCCCTTGCCACCGGCCGCAAGGCAGAGGTGATCAAACCAAGCCGCCAGCATATCCTGCGGACGGATCTTCCCGCTGCGGTAGCGCAACAAACCGGACTGATAACGCTGTTTCAACCACCCTTGCAACTGCACCGTTTCGCCGTTGATCTCAAAGGCAATATCAACCTCATGATCATCAAGTGGCTTGCTCGCCAACGGGGCGATCAAATTAACCAGCGCCATTGTTTCCAGACGTGTGACTTCCAAGTCGAGCTCGCCAAACGCGGCGATTGGCAGGTTACCCACCGCTTTTTGCTCAGCGGCAAAATCTCGGTACACCGGTTCCTCATCACGTCCCTGCGCACGAGCATCAAGCAGCAACGACAGTAGCTCATCACGCAGCACGTAGCTTTCCAAGCCATTGAGCTCAAATGGTTCATCATCAACCATCACGCCCATCGGCGGCTCAAAATACACCTTGAGTCGACGGTTGAAGAAATAGCGTACCGGCAAACGCCAGAAGCGCTGCAATTCTGCCAGCTCGAGAGGTTTTATCTGCCCGTCCTTGAGCGGATCTGCATTGAGGGCTGCGATTTGAAATGCAGGGCTGGCACTGCCACTGCGGGTAGCGGCAGGAAGCCACTCGGCCGCAAAGCTGGCATGCTCACCGCTAAATGCCTGCGGGCTGAATGGGACAAGCGGATGGTGACGGATCAGCTTATCTTTGAGCAAGTCAGCTGACTGGTCGACCGGCAACGCCTCATCGCCGTCAAGGCAATAGCCTTGCTGACAGTACTCCACCAGCTCGCTAACCAGTACACTTGGCATCCGCTCGGCATTGTCCTGAATTGAACGTCCGACATAGCTGATATACAAGGTTTCCTGTGCTGACTGAATAGCCTCGAGGAACAGGTAACGGTCGTCATCCCGGCGCGAGCGATCCCCTGCCCGAGTGCGGCCATTCATCAAATCAAACCCTTCTGGGGCAATGTTACGAGGGTAAGCCCCGTCGTTCATCCCCAGCAGGCACACCACCCGGAACGGGATCGAGCGCATTGGCATCAGGGTACAGAAGTTCACCTGTCCGGCGAGAAAACGCTGGCTTACCCGCTCACCCGATAGCTTGTCTTGCAGGTATTGGTTCAGCACGGCTGGGGAAATATCGGTGGCAAAACCCGCATCGTCCAACTGCTCGTCCAAGCGGTGGAGAAGATCACGGATCGACTTCAGCACCAACTCGCCTTCCAGCTCCACCGCCAGAAAGTCATCCAACAGGGTATTGAGGATCGCGGTCCACTCATGGACCGAATGCGGCTGCGCCAGACTTTCCCGGTATTCAATAAGGCAGTCGATAAACCCAGCCAGATGGCCCGCCAGCTCTGCATCCAGCCCCTGCACCTGCTCATAGGCTGATATCCCGTCAAACAGCCCGGCATCATGCGGCATGGCATAACCAAGCAACATTCGCTGAATACCAAACAGCCAGGTATTCTGGCTTTGTTCTGGCAAATCAAACTGGCTCGCGGTTTTGCCATCAAGCCCCCAGCGAACACCGGCCTCTTCAATCCAGCGCTTTATTTTCTCGAAGCTGTCACCATCAAAGCCAAACTTGGCCATCACGGCCGGAACCTCAAGCAACTCAAGGATCTCGGATGCATGGCAGCGACTCTCAGGGAGCGACAGCAAACGGAGGAAGGCCAGCAGAATTGGGTTTTCCTGCTCGGCGGTACGGTCGGAAATAGAGAACGGGATATAACGCTGGCCCGGCGCATTGCCGAACACGGCCTGAATCGCCGGGCTGTAGGCATTAATGTCTGCCACCATGACGATCACATCACGCGGCTTCAGGGTTGGTTCGGCCTCGAACATTGCCAGCAGCCTGTCATGCAGCACCTCCACTTCCCGCATCGGGCTATGGCAGGCATGAATAGACAGCGAGTGGTCATCCTTGCGGATCGGGAACTTGTGGTAGCTGTTATCAAGGATTTCGTCGTTCTGACGATCTTCCAAATTCAAGATATCAGCCTGGATGGCATGGAGCAACGAATCCGGTTCGATATCAACAAAACCGGCATCGACTTCATTGACTTGCATTTCAGACAACAAGTAAAGGTTGTCACGCCCCAGTTTTCCCATCGAGGCCAGCAGGCTGTTGCCGACCACATTGTTATGCATATCGAGATCATAATGCGTTTCGTCACTGTCTTTGAGCTGCTCGATATGCTCCTGCACATCAAGCTGACTCTGCACCGAGCGCAAGGCTATGCGCTTATTGGCGGCAAGACGGGCCAAATGCTTGCGATCCCGGATATCCCCCCAGTAATAGCGGCAAGGGTTGGTGAACATCAGATGCACGTCAATATGCTGCCCCAAAGCGGCCAAGGCATCGAGATAGCGCGGCGGCAACGATGAGATGCCAAACACAAACAGTCGCTTGGGAAGATTGGCCGGCAACACGCCGGTAGTCGCGTAGTTCTCGAGGGTTTCGATGAAATGCTCGTACAAGTTAGCACGGTGATACGGCGACTGGCCCAGAGCCAGGGTATGGTCATACAGCGCTTGCCACAGTATAGGCTGCCAAGGATGCTCACCCTCCAAATCGGCAACGACCTCACCGGCCTCCCATTGCTGGATCCACTCGGGACGGTATACCAAGTACTGGTCGAAGATATCCGCGATCTTCTCGGCAAGCTGGTAAAGCTTCAGGCTTTCGTCATCGTTTTCCAAATAGCGCTTGAGCGGCTCGAATTCCGGCAGATCCAACTGCTGCGGCAATACCTGCATCAGTTTCCAGGCCATCGATTCTTTGTTGAAGGCACTTCGCTCAGGCACATCATTGAGCACCTTGGTAAACATTTTCCAGATAAACGTCGCCGGCAGCGGAAACTCGATATTTGCCGCGACACCGAAGGACTTTGCCAGCTCCATCTTCAGCCATTGCGACATCCCCGGGCTCTGAACGAGGATCTGCTCCTGCACGAACGGGTTGTCCAAGGGCTCAAGACGAATAAGCTCGACCAGCAAGGATTTGAGCAGGTCCAGTTGATTGGAGTGATAGACGGTAAACACGCGGGTATCTCGCTAACAAGGGGCAATGCAACGATTTTCCTCTATCTGCCAAAGCGCTGCAAACGGTATTCCCGTGCTTTGTCCCACAAAAAAGCCCAGCATCACTGCCGGGCAAAGATCATCTTACATTGGAGTCCTTTATAGAATTCCCTTTAGCACACCGCTGGTTTCAACAAGGTCGAGATTGGGCGGTAGAATGCCAAGTAGCGTAGTGCCACGTAGCCAACAACCAGTGTTGCAACAACCAGTTCAAACTGTGCCAATGCAGCAACCTGTCCGACATAGTGCTGGGCATAGCCCTGGCTCGCCATCCAGGCCGCTGTTTTGAACAAGGCTGTCGCGCCGATCACCATTGGGAAGGTGAAGGCTGCATAGCCCGGTGAGAATTCCAAACGCAGCAAGCGGAAGAAAGCCACGTAGATAATAAACGTCATCAGAACAGCAATCCCACCAAGCAAACCGATAACAACCGGTGATGGCACTTGGCTGACGGTCAGGTAGCCTGCCAGCGACAGGCTGGCCGGCGCCGCAAGGATCGCAATAGTCGGCTTGGCCGCATCCGGAATTTCATGACTGAAGATCAAGCGGTAAATCATCACCGGCAGCATCACGGCATACACCGCCATGCCGAACATCAACAAGCCCTCGGCCAGCGGGCGGAATACCCCACCGGGAAAAGCAACGTCAGCAACAATGATCCCAATAGGCGGAACAAACCAGCTAGGCACCATATGATGCAGTTCGAACTCGCGGACACGATGGATGGTAAACAGGGTCAGGAACCCCAAATGCAATACGACAGCCACCAGCCACAGCACCTGCCCCGCCAGCGGGAAATACATGCCCAGCGCCTTCGATACCACCATGGTCGCCATCGCGAATGTCGGTACCACACTGCCCACTACCGGGTGGCTCAAATCGTTCCACAACGCCTTAGGATGAAAGAGAAACTTGGCCAGCAACACCAACAGCAGCACGCTGGCGATGGCGGCACCGCCAATCTGGCCATAGCCATGCAGCTCAGCGCCGTTCTCCCAACACCAGCCAAGGCTGGCGATACCAAGAGCCAACCCGGCCATCGGGGTTGGTGCGCCCAATACTTTTTTCTTTGTTGCCTTAATCATGAGGACTCCCAAGGTAAACCATGTTGCTGAATACCGGGATAGTGTAACGGGGTTGCTTGATTTAGAATACTTGAATATATTTAAAGCCAAGTTAAATTTTACTGAACATTGAAGTTACAGTATGAATATTGCCCTACGCCAGCTGAAAGTCTTCGTTACCGTCGCCCAGGAACTCACCATCACCGCCGCCGCAGAGAAGCTGTTTCTCTCCAAACCGGCTGTCAGTATGGCGCTGTCAGAGCTGGAAAAACAACTCGGCCACAAGCTGTTTGACCGCAACAACAACCGCTTGCTCATCAACGAACAAGGCAAACGACTGCTGCCGCTGGCCGACGAGCTACTTGCCCGCAGCCAAGATATCGAGCAATTGTTCAATCAGGAAGGGCCGATCACCGGCAAACTGAAAATAGGATCAAGCGATACGGTCGGCAATCAGGTAACGCCATTTCTGCTCCGTGACTTCCGTCAGGAATCAGGCCACTGCGACCAATCCCTGTTCATCGCCAATACCGCCCAAATTTGTCATATGCTGGCCGAGTTCGAACTCGACATCGGCTTGGTAGAAGGCA
Organism: Photobacterium aquae; assembly: GCF_001029445.1. Lineage (GTDB taxonomy): Bacteria > Pseudomonadota > Gammaproteobacteria > Enterobacterales > Vibrionaceae > Photobacterium > Photobacterium aquae. The sequence continues at coordinate 10,553 of NZ_LDOT01000051.1, read as the reverse complement.
AGGTCCAAACCGATAACCTAACGGTCATTCCCTGGCTCGGCGATGAGATGGTCGTTGCTTGCCATCCGGAGCACCCTCTGGCCCAGCACCACACACTGACTCTCGCCGAACTGGAGCACAGCCAATGGATCCTCCGGGAGCCCGGTTCAGGGACTCGCGAATTCTTCCTAAGTAGGCTGGCACCGCGACTCGAACATTGGCGGCAGGCATTCGAGCTCAACAATACCGAGGCAATCATCAACTGTGCTGCCGCAGGGCTGGGGATCACCTGCCTGTCACGCCGGGCCGTCGACCATGCCGTGATGGACGGGCGGCTGGTGATCCTTGAGCTGCCGCTCGACATGCAGCGCCAATACTGGCTCCTGCTCCATCAGGAAAAATACCAGAGCCCGTTGCTCAAGTTGTTCGTCTCGTTCTGCCAACAATGGCAGCTTGAGCGCTGAACCCCAGCCGTCAACGGGACACCCTAATAATTATCCCCCACGCTGAACGCAATCACCTGGCTGATCTGGCACAGCGGACGGCCAGATTCGCGCTGCCAGGCATTAAATGCCGCTTGTGCCGCCGCCAGTGATTTCTGGGTATCTCGGCCACCGTCGATGATCCCGGTATGGCGTAGGTAGGCTTCAACGTCCCGGCTGAGAATGAAGGTATCCTTGCCCATGATCCGCAACGTATACGGGCCGGTATTGCCGCCTAACCGCTGGCCATGCTTTTTCAGGTAGCGCCACAGGCCGACAATGTCATTCGATGGCCAGTCGGCCACCATCTCGGAAAAAGAACCAAACTCACGGGTCGCGCCGTGGATCATCTGGGCATTGGCCGGAATAGTCATCACCTTGCCGAGATGGCGGATAATCGCGGGATCTGCCGCCTTGCGCTCCCACATTTCATTGGGGATCAGCAGCATTTTTTCGATATCAAAGCCGAAAAAGACCTCTTCGAAGTTGGGCCATTTATTCCTGACGACCTGCCAGCTCATGCCGGACTGAAACACTTTTTGTGACAGGGCGGACAACCAACGGTCATCGCCAACCTGCGCCAGCGCGTCAGCCGGCAACGGATTGGCCAGCATCGCCTCAAGCGACTGGCTCCCCCCTTTGCGTTCCGCCGCTCGGGCATAAATTTGGTCAAATTTCTCTCGAGTCATCACATTCCCATGCTAACCACTGGACATTGCCGCCCATACTACTGTATAAACAGCCAGTTAATCAATTTCGGAGAGGGTGACCATGGCTGTTATCGTCAAATATGTAGTTGAGCGCAACGGAGAAGAAAAGATGACTTTCACCTCTAAGTCCGAAGCCGACGCATACGACAAAATGCTAGATATGGCTGACGAGCTGTTCGTTTTACTAAACGAGAGCAATCTAATCGAAGAAGAATCGATGCAAGAAGAGCTATCTATGTTCCTTGCCCAAAATCGGGAAGAAGTACTGGTAGCACTGGGCGCGAAAAAAGCCCCTAAGAAAAAAGCAGCAAAACCTGAAGTCGTTGCAGACGCATCAGACGAAGAAGCCGCTTAAACAGCAGACTATCCGCTCGGGCTCCTAACGGATAGCAACACGATCAACCAAAGTTTTTTCTACTCTTTGCTCCCTGAGCAAAACCTTCGTCAAACCCAGTCTGGGTTTTCGAATCAGCGTAGAAAATGCTTTGGTTTTTTTAGCGCCGTATTTTGCCGCCACGCCCAAAACAATCCCACCCCCCTGCTACCACAACGTCCCAATTCCAGAATAATCTTCGCTATTTCCCTTTGCCCCTTCAAACTCCGGGCAACTCTCTTTATGATGGGTTCATTAGATATTTCTATATGCGCTGCCGCTGAAGGCAACGCTTTATGATTTAACATGGAGAATGAACAATAATGGCCAGCTTTTCACTAGCCCTTGGTACTGCGACCAAAAACCGCGACGGCAAAATCATCGAAGCGTTCTTCCCAACGCCAATTCTGAATCCTTCCGATGAGCTAGTTAGCGCCCTTGCTGCTATTGTTGATTACAAAGATGGCAACCAAGCCATTGAAGTCACTGCAGCTCAGTGTGCTGATCTTGCCGCGGCCTTCACAGCGACCGGCGAGCAAGCCAGCGCCGCATTTGCAACCAAGGCAGCGGCTTCGAGCCAACCGTTGGTATTGGTTATTCTGGCCAGCGACGAAGCGCCAACATCTGTTGCGGAAGGCTTCCTTAAACTGCAGCTGATCTCCCACCGCCTGGTGAAGCCACACGGTCTCGTGCTGGACGGTATCTTCGGTCTGCTGCACAACATTGCCTGGACCAACCAAGGTGCTATCGACCTGCCTGAACTGGCTGATCGCCAAATCGAAGCCCGCCTGAACGGTGAAACCCTGACGGTAGATTGCGTCGACAAATTCCCGAAAATGGTGGATTACATTGTACCGACTGGCGTACGTATTGCTGATACTTCCCGTGTTCGCCTTGGCGCGCATGTCGGCGAAGGCACCACGGTTATGCACGAAGGTTTCATCAACTTCAATGCAGGTACAACAGGCGTGAGCATGGTTGAAGGCCGTATTTCTGCAGGCGTTGTGGTCGGCAATGGCTCAGACATCGGCGGCGGTGCATCCATCATGGGTACACTATCTGGCGGCGGCAAGGTTGTCGTATCAATCGGCGAGAACAGCCTGCTTGGCGCGAATGCCGGTCTTGGTTTCCCGATGGGCGACCGCTGTACCATCGAATCAGGCCTGTATGTGACTGCCGGTTCTAAAGTACGTCTGCTTGACAACAACGGTCAAGAAGCCGGTTTTGCCAAAGCCCGTGATCTCGCTGGCAAGCCAGACCTACTATTCCGCCGTAACTCAATGACCGGTGTCATCGAATGTTTGACCAACAAGGCCGCCGTTGAGCTAAACAGCGAATTGCACAAAAACAACTAAGTCCACATTGTACGATATGGCAATAAAAAGGCTGCCCAGTGGCAGCCTTTTTCCATTCAACAATAAAGGCGGGATCAGTACCCCCTGTCACCCAGATCATAGGACGCGGAACGATCGTCCTTGCAATCATCAGGATAGCCCGAGCTAAACAGTGTCCCCACGGTTGTCTTGTCGGTACAGTAATCGAAACGCCCCTGCAAATACCCAGCCCGGTATTCCTCATAGTCCGTTTCGGTCATCGCCCCCTTTTTATGCAGTTCCCCCTGATCCCATTGCCGGTATCCCTGCTCGCCGTGGTAATGTCCCAGCTGATCCCACTGTCCACTGCCCGTTAACTGCTGCTCATATTGGCTCACACACGCCGACAACATGAAAACGCCTAGCCCAAGTATGCCAGCCACTGCTCCTCTCGCCATGACCATCCTCTCTGTTATATGTATTCACAGATAAGTATGGTTTAACCATTGAGGGCTGCCACTGCCTGCTGTCCCGTTTCGCTGCGTGTCCCACAAATCACCAGCACGACACCACCAAGCGCACCGAACAACATGACAGTACCAAGATGCCACGGGTACTGAATACCAAGTTTCAGCAACCCATTACTGCACAACGAGGCAAATACCATCTGGCACGCCCCTGCCAGCGCAGCCACAGTCCCGGCTTTTTGGCTGTAAGGGATCAGCAATAACGACTGGGCACAGGGGAAAACCATGCCATTGGCCATTGCCAGGAAGAAATGCCCGGCAATCATCCAGGCTGGTTCGACCGGAGCCAGTATCAACAGGCACCCGGCGAAAATCTGACAGGCCGGAGCGAGGAAGAGCATGGTCCGCGTACCAATAAGCGGCCGCAATCGCTGACAAAACAGCCCCCCGCACAACAAACCGACAGCAGGGATCATCGCCCACCATGCATATTCCTCAGACGACATGCCGATCTGAACCTGCATAATGAACGGCATCAGCGATATTGATAACACGACCAGGGAAAAATTGATCCAGCCTATACCGGCAAAAGAGATAAAATGCCGGTCACGAATCAGTGCGGCATAGGATCGCACCAATACCGCCACAGACTGCGGCCGCGCTTGACCGGGCAAGGTCTCCCTGAAACAGACCACCAACAACAGCCACACCACCGCGATATAACCCAACAACACGCAAAACACAGCCAGCCATCCGGCATAATGGTTGACCATCCCGCCAACCACCGGGGCCATAATTGGCGTAAACGCTGCAACAATAGCAACCCAGGTCATCGCTTTGACCAAATCATGGCTCTGGTAACTATCCCTGATGCTCGCCCTTGCCAGTACCGCGACACTGCCGGCCCCCAATCCTTGGATCATGCGGCCGGCCAATAACAAGGTAAATGAATCAGCCCAAATTACCGCAAGCAACAGCCCGGCCATTGCAATCAGCAGCCCCGAAAGCAACACGGGTCGTCGGCCGAAGACATCTGAAAGGGGGCCATAAACAAGCTGTGACGGGCCAAAACCCAGCAAATAGCCAGAGACCAGCCATTGTACCTGGCCGGTAGACAAGGAGAGATCCTTGGCGATCCACGGCAGTGACGGAAAGATCAACCCAAGGCTCAGCTGGCCAATACTGACGATCAAGCAAGCCAGCAGCAGTGGCCTCCAGTTAAACGCGCCCATTCTATCCCCTTAATACTGTGCAAGTGATTAATTATGCACAACGACCAAGGTAGCGAGAAGCGACGGGCGCACAATGGATTCTTTCCCTATGGGAAAGTAATTACTTTTTTATAATATAAGTGAACGGGTTAGCAAAAGAGAACTTGCTTCCCTGAGTTGTCACCCGACCTTGCTTCATCGCAATAATCACCTCTTTTTGAACTCGGATCAGAGAAAAGAAGCGTACTACCATAAAAACAAGAAAGACCGGGATCACGATGTTGGCTGCCGAGGCGGACTTCAATACCAGATCATTGAACAGCCAAAATGCCAACATCCCCAACATCAAATACAAAGAATGCGGACGCAGCACGATGCTAATCGTGTTCGCCGTTTCGGTACGTTCAAAAAAATACGTCATCTAAAAGGCCCTTTACCTAAACGCTCAGTAACACTTAGCCTCTCACAGTCAATCAGAGCAACGCAAGCCCCCCTATTCTAGCTCCTATCAACATCACCAAAGGAAACACACTGAATTATAAACGGCCAAATCAATACTTTTTGCGCATGACATACTCAATAAATACACAATGTGCATTTTCTTTAAACAACCAATATTGCAAATTAACATATTACATTGGTGCATTTCTTTAAACGAAAACACTGTTATTTTAATGAACGACAGCAAATTACCGCTATGAGGTATGCTGCAAATTATCATTGTAATAGCCTACGATTTTAATCAAACATAGACTATTTCTTTGGTGACTAGGTGTAATGATCACTTTAGGACTTAAGAAATGAAAACATATGAGCAAAACTGGGATAAAGAAAATAACATTACAAATGATGCAAACAATTGGGCGAAGTATCGTAAAGATATGCTCAGTGCCTTTCCTGCTTACCAAACTGAAGAATCAGACCCGCTCGTTACTGCAATCGACAAAGCAGTAAAAGCCATAGATCAACTTCGTCCAGACTCTGAAGGTCCCGCTTACTTAGGCAAAAATCCCAAATTAACAATAGATTTTGATCATATTAAACATATCAGTATGCCAAGCAAAATGAGCACTACTGACAAAGTTATTGATGATACTGTTGCATTGTTTGAGGGATTACCAAATTGGGGCCACCCTTTAACAATGTGTAATGTTATTCCACAGGCAAACACAGCATCTATTGTTGCTGCAGTTTTGTCAGAGATATTTTCACCTAACATCCTTGAAGGCGAATATTCATGGAACGTACACCGTGCTGAATTAGAAAGTGCAGGTATGTTAGGTAATTTATTTGGATGGAATCCTGAAAACACTGGGTGTCTATATACATACGGTGGTTCTGGCTGTTGGACCTACCATGTAAAATATGCACTAAGTCGTGTACTGAAAGACTCTCGTCAAAAAGGTGTTCGTACTGATGCAAAAGTAATTTGTTCTCACCAAGCTCACTATACTATGCTCAATAGCACTGACTGGATGGGCCTTGGTATGGATAATATTATTAAGGTTCGTACTGATGTTCATACAAATGCAATGGATTTGGCACATTTAGAAGAAATTCTTAAAGATTGCCATGAAAAAGATATTCCTGTTGCTTCTGTCGTTTGTACTATGGGCACAACAGATGCTAACGCGTTTGATCCAGTTGAAGGTGTCCGCAAGCTGCTAGACCAATACCCCAATAACACTGAAAAATATGGTAAAGCATTACTGTATTGTGATTCAGTTGTTGGTTGGGCTTGGGCTACGTTTAAAGAATATGACTTTGATGCTAACCCACTTCAATTCTCCAAAGAAATTATCCCATCACTAAAAGCTAATGCGAAAGCATTGTCTGGCGTGCAATACGCTGACGCCATTGGGGTGGACTTCCATAAAGTAGGCTGGTCTCCATACGCAAGCAGCTGTTTTGTTTATAAAAATAGTGAAGAATTTGAAACATTACTAAAACGCCCAGGTTCTGCCTATTTACAACCTCGTTCACCATATAACCCACTCGACTACACGCTTGAAGTCTCTCGAGCTGCAACAGGTTCACTGGCTGGTTGGGCAACAATGAAATACTTTGGCTACGAGGGGTTCCAAGCGATCCTCGGCGGTATTTTAGAAAATCAACATTTTCTACGAAATGTTATTGCCTCTCATACAGAAACAGTATGTGTAAACTCAGAAGATCATGGCTTAGTGACATTATTCCGTGCATACCCTGATGGCGTAATGGCTGATGAGCAATACCGAAAAGAGCTTACTGACCCTGCTTATAAAGAGCAACTAGTCAAAAATAATATGTTAACAAAAGCTATCGGTGACAAATTGTATCACTGGTTCCGTGATGGTAAGAAAATCAATGGTCGATATACGCCTTATATAAGCTTCAGTACAGGTTTCCGAGTTGCTGAATATAATGGCAATGACAGTGACCCTGATGCGTATATTTTTGCATTGAAAATATTTCCAATGAATGTCCATATTACTCCAGAAATAATGCGCTATGCGATTGATTGTGTTCTGCTAGCAAGAGATGAAGTTTTATCTGAAATTTAATTCCATCATCTTACAAAAACACCGGTGACTAACACCGGTGTTTTTCATGACCATGATTTGTTATCTATGGGGTTGACACATGTCTGATAGTATATTGGCGAATAAAGGCGCATCAAAAACAAAATTAACTGTTGCTACATTAGCAATAATGAATATAACGACAGTGGTTAGTTTAAGAGGTTTATCATCTGAAGCTGAATACGGTACAACTGCTGCTTTCTATTATATTTTTGCCGCCGTTGTTTTTCTCATTCCAGTAGCCTTATGCGCAGCAGAATTGGCAACAGGCTGGCCACAAAAAGGAGGGGTCTTTAACTGGGTAAGTAAAGCCTTTGGTCATAGGTTAGGTTTTTTAGCCATTTATCTTCAATGGCTAGCGACAACAATTTGGTTCCCAACAGTGCTTATTTTTGCCGGTGTGGCTTTAGCGTTCATAGGCCCAGATCAAACTTTTGACCAAGCTTTAGCTGCTAACCGTTTCTATAGTGGTATCGTCGTACTGGTTGTTTATTGGCTTGCAACATTTATCAGCCTGAAGGGCTTAAAAACAGCATCAAAAATTAGCTCCCTCGCTGGATTAATTGGTACCATTATCCCTGGGATAATTTTAGTTACTCTAGCTATTATTTATATTGCAAATGGTAATCCAATTCATTTTGATCTTTCGATGAAAGGATTTTTACCTGACTTTAGCAATTTCAATAATCTGGTTCTTGCTGCCAGCATATTTCTGTTTTTCGCAGGTATGGAAATTAATGCGGTACACGTAACAGAAGTTGAAAACCCATCAAAAGGCTATCCTCTAGCTATTATTTACGCCACCATATTTACCGTTATTATATTTATTTTCGGGACCTTATCCATTGCAACAATCATCCCCAAAGATGATATTAACTTAGTTCAAAGCTTGTTAGTTGCTTACGATAAACTATTTGCTCACTTCGGGCTAGGATGGCTCGGTAACTTGACTGCTGCTGCAATTTCGTTAGGTGTTCTTGGCCAGATAATCGCTATAATTTCTGGTCCATCAGCAGGGATATTACAAGTTGGACGAAAAGGATATTTACCGCTTATATTACAAGAAACAAACAAAAATGGCGTACAAAAAAATATACTTATGTGCCAAGGAGCAATTGTAACTGCACTTGTCATTATTATGACATTACTGCCGTCTGTACAAGCTGCATATCAAATGATCAGTCAATTGGCTGTTATTCTATATTTAGCCATGTATATTATGCTTTTCCTTTCTGTTATTTATTTACGTTATAAAGAACCTGATACTCCTCGACCATATAAATTACCGGGTGGAATGTTCGGGTTATGGATTATTGCAGGGGTCGGTTTATTTGGTTCTATATTAGCTTTTGTTCTAAGCTTTATTCCACCATCACAAATATCTATTGGTTCACCATCAACCTATATTGGTATTCTTGTTGTAGGTACAATTGCTTTTACTATTATACCTTTCATCATCTATGCATGCCGAAAACCAAGCTGGGCAACAACAACTAATGATTAATTAGGTAACATATAGTAGGCGATTTCATATATTCGCCTACTATATTTAAGTGAGTTTGTATGAATGTAATAGCTAAAAACAACAAACAGAAAATAATAAAAATCAGTGTACTTACTTTTGCCGTTATGAATATAACAACAGTATTAAGTACAAGAGGGTTAGCGCCTGAAGCTGAATATGGTCTCACTTCAATTTTTTATTATTTATTTGCTGCTATTTGCTTTCTTATCCCAGTCTCATTAGTCGCAGCTGAATTAGCGACAGGCTGGCCACAAAAAGGAGGTGTGTTTAATTGGATTAGCGCTGCATATGGAAAAAGAATAGGATTTGTCGCCATCTACTTACAATGGCTAGCAACAACTATTTGTTTTCCTACCATGCTAATTTTTATTGCAGTATCAATCGCATTCATTGACACAAACCATGCTAAGGAAATTGCTGCAAATAAAGAATTTGTACTCGCTATTGTATTGGGTATTTATTGGTTCTCAACATTTACAACATCAAAAGGAATAAAGTCAGCAGCTAGAATAAGTGCTGCATCCGGTATAATAGGGACAATTATCCCATTGATGATTTTATTTATTAGCGGTATTTGTTATATTTTCTCAAAGGGAAGTGTTGAATTTATAGTATCAAGCAATGATTTACTCCCAGACTTTCATCAATTTCATAATCTTGTATTAGCATCAAGTGTTTTCCTTTTTTACTCAGGAATGGAAATAAATGCAGTCCATGTGCAAAACATGGAAAACCCATCCAAAAACTACCCTATTGCAATTGCTATTGCATCAGGCATGACGGTATTATTTTTAGTTATAGGCACATTAATTATCAGTGCTGTTGTTCCACATGATAAAATTAATCTTGTTGAAAGCTTATTTATCACATACGATTCTATTTTCAAATATTTCCATATTGGATGGATGGGCCAAGTTATAACGGCAGCTATAGCTATTGGTGTCTTTGGTCAAATAACTGTTATCGTTGCTGGCCCATCAACGGGTTTATACCAAGTAGGCCAAGAAGGTTATCTACCGACAATATTACAAGGAAGTAATCGTAATGGTGTACAGATGCCAATACTTTATGTGCAAGGCGTAATTGTAACCATACTATCAATGATGCTAGTTATTTTGCCATCAGTCCAATCCACATTCCAAATATTAGGACAGCTTGCATCTATACTCTATTTAATTATGTACATGCTATTATTCTCTAGTGCTATATATTTACGCTATAAGTCGCCGGAAGTAAACCGCCCCTATAAAATACCTTTTGGTAATATAGGTATTTGGATTGTCGGTTCGCTTGGGTTCATTTCAAGTTTTATTGCATTAAGCTTAAGTTTTATTCCACCGTCTCAGATTAATACTGGAAATTCATTTTCATATATCGCAATTCTTATTGCATTAACCATAATATTCTTACTTGTCCCTATTCTTATTTATCAGAATCGTAAACCATCTTGGTTATCAAAATAATACTATTTAATAACTTAGAACCTCTTCCGATAGGCCAGCAAGATCTCCAATAAATAGGCCTACCCATCATCGGCAACGCACAAACGTAAAAAAGCCCCGCTATTTCTAGCGGGGCATTCGAAGAAGTGGCGGAACGGCGGGGACGCCTAGTCCGGGCTGGCGCACCAGCGGGACTCATTCGCCTGTAAGGCGAACATAGTCTATAGATGTAAAAAAGCCCCTGTCTTTCGTCGGGGACGCCTAGTCTGGGGCTATCCGGCCGAAGGACGGACATTCAAAATTATTCAAATACGAAAAAGCCCCGCTATTTCTAGCGGGGCTTTCGAAGAAGTGGCGGAGCGGACGGGACTCGAACCCGCGACCCCCGGCGTGACAGGCCGGTATTCTAACCAACTGAACTACCGCTCCGCAGCGTGTCTATTCAGCTTAACGCAATTGAGAACTTAGCAATGTCCTACTCTCACATGGG
>NZ_LDOT01000050.1 GCF_001029445.1 Photobacterium aquae | reverse complement strand
CGTTGTCCGTGTCAGTGAGGTCGCATTATAGAGAGTTCGATCACATTGGCAAGAGGAAAAAACCTTTTTTTTCATCACGGACACTCACCTGAATAAAAGTTAACCTCAAGTCGATCGTGCTGGCTACTTTTCAAACGAAGACGCGCTATTAAATACCACCAGAAGTACTCAAACTACCAAATCGAACATTTACCGGACATGGACTAATAATAGAATTTAGCATCCCCCCAAAGCGGGAGCTCTGTTAAATTTCAAAGCGTACAGCCCTAAACGCAAAAAGCCCCGACTTTCGTCGAGGCTTTTTACTTAAATATGGTGCCCGGGGCCGGACTTGAACCGGCACAGTTATTCACCGGCGGATTTTGAATCCGCTGCGTCTACCAATTTCGCCACCCGGGCATGGAGTCGCATTATACGCATAACGCTCAGTTATACAATTTTTTTTTCTATTTATTTTTTTAATGCCCGAACACTCAGCCGATCGATCAATTCAGGCTTAAATCGACGCTCAATAACTACATCGTTAACCGCATTGCCCTTCGCTGCAATTTGAGCCATTAGAAGCTGCACCGCAGCACGAGCCATATCTCTTATAGGAAAATGTACTTCTGAAAGCATGGGATACAAACTCGAACACAAGCCCACACTGTCAAAGCTAATTAATGAAACCTGATCAGGAATATTAATTTTATGTTCATGGAAATACTGAACAGCCCCCAGCATCATCTCCTCGTTGCATGAAAACAAAGCAGTAAATGGCTGTGATGACTGATATAGGGATTGAACAGCGAGATAACCACTTTCCCGCTCATAGTTACCTTCCACACAAAGCCGTGGATTTACAACTATACCTGACTCACGTAAGGCATCCATATACCCAAGATAGCGAGCCTGACTACTGCTTCTTCCTGCCGGCCCCGTGATACAGGCGATATTCTGATGCCCATTAGCAATAAGATGCTGAACAGCTAATTTAGCTGCCTTTGTATGGTCAAAACTAATACAACGGTCCTCGAGCCCTGGGACAATACGATCTAGTAAGACGAAAGGCGTGGGTTCTCCTGCCAATGATCTGAGCTCATCATCGGAAAGATAACGGCTATTAAGGACATACCCCTCACAGCGTAAGTCATGGAAACGACGAATTGCCTCCCGCTCCCCATCGGCAGACAAGTGGCCCTGTGCAGTAATCAAAAACTTATTTGATCGATCAAGTTCTTCTTGAACCTGCCCCATCATTTCACCAAAAAATCCCCCAGTATAAAACGTCACCAAAAGCCCGGCCATATTACTTGAGGCCGTCGCTAACGAACGGGCAATAGCACTAGGCCGATAATTCAGTTCTGCCATCGCGCATTCGACCTTACGCCGGGTATCAGCCCGAAACGTACCTTCACCGTTGATGATCCTAGATACTGTTGAGCGGTGAACGCCTGCCAATGTCGCAACGTCTTTAATACTTGCCATGTCCAGCCATACCTTCCCTGCCTGAATACCTGTCAAACGTTTTACACCTGGCTACTCGTCATGCCAAGCAAAATAGAACTAACATGTACCTCTTTGTTATTTCACCGGTACTCATCTATTACCAATCTGACAATATCGAATAATCCGCTATCGTCACGCCTCGTAATGCTAATTGCGCCTTGAGCTCAGGTGCTGTAAGTACCGCTAACTCCGTGGCCCTCGCGCAATCATAAGCACTCGCCGCCAATAAGGGGGCATCAATAAACGCAGGATGAGTCATGATCTCCAAAACATCACAATCCTCTTTATGTTTATCGACAATAGCCAGTACATTTTCCAAACTCACACCGCCACTATAAAAGCCATCATCAAAGGCATACCTTCCCCTTCTATACCTATCCAAGCAAGGGACCGCACCTCTCAGCGGCACACCATAATCTCGAGCGATTGTCTGAAACACAGGTAAAACAGCCGGATGCAAATGAACATGATGATGACTATCTAAGTGGCTTAGGTGGATCCCCAACGACAAAAAGCGTTCAACTTGCGCAACCACTTCGGCTTCCAATGCCTGCCTGTCAAATTCTTGTGTCCGCCAAAACTCTTCTTTGGTGATAAATTTCCCCGCCGCATCAACCAGACTTTCCGCTGATGTCAAAGACCGCCCGGCAGTCAAACGAACATGCAGTCCAACTTTTAATTCAGGTGTCTGAGAGGCCAGCAAAACCGCATCCTCCTCGGCAGACATCCCTACCATTAGCGTTGTTGACCGAACGACGCCGTACCGGCATGCATCCACAATTCCAAGGTTTACACCACGGGTTAACCCAAAATCATCAGCATTAAAAATCACATGCAATGTTGCCTCCTTGGCTTTCGCCTTCGTCATAACCCTATCCATTTCACCCGATGATCTCTGGTATCAGACATAGCCAAATACTAGAGATATCTTCGGCACCACTCCTATCACGAACGACCAAATTGCGGCAAATAGTCATGATTTATTTTGAGGATATCATCGAAAATCAGCTTGGCTTTGCTGATATCAGGAACTAGAGGGTTACATGCCAGCGCCATAAGCCCCTTGTCGTAATCACCGTGGACAGCAGCCTCAACCGTTAGTTGCTCATAGGCTTTTACCTGCGCAACCAATCCAGAGATCGCGACCGGCAATGTCCCCACCGCCAACGGCCTTGCCCCCCACCCGCCGACAACGGCGCTGCATTCAATTACAGCATCATCGGGTAAGTTAGGAATCGCACCATTATTAGCCACATTGACGACATGCAATGACTTCAAATCATTGTAAATAGAGTCTATGAGATTAAGTGAGGCATCCGAATAATATGCCCCTCCCCGACTCTCCAGTTCGGTCGGTTTTGTCGCCAACGACTCGTCTTTATAAAGTTCAAACAACGACTGCTCCGTTTCCATGACTTGCTCTGCCCGCGTTCCCTGTGATTCGGCTGCGGCTTTTTCTTCTGCCAGCATGGCATCTGTCTGATAGAAATAGCGGTGATACGGGCACGGAATCGCACCCAAAGCCTTGAGAAACTCAGGATCCCAGGGTTCCTCGCTGATGTTCTTCATCGTATAAGTCGCACCATCGCCTACTTTCTGAAGAACCTCATCCGTCACATCTTTGCCATCAATCCATGCCCTGTGTGCCCAAAGCAGATGATTTAGCCCCGCACACTCTAGCGAGAGTTCTTCAGGGGTACATTCCATCATCTCTGCGATCATCATTCTCATCGACACAGGTACATTACATAATCCGATAGCCTTAACCTTTGTGAATTTGTTTACCGCCTCCGTAACCAGCCCTGCAGGGTTTGTGAAATTTAACAGCCAAGCATCAGGGGCAAGCTCCTCGATATCACGGCAAATATCCAATATCACAGGAATCGTTCGAAGCGCTTTGGCAAACCCACCCGGGCCCGTAGTTTCTTGGCCTATGACCCCGTACTTTAACGGGATCCTCTCATCATTGGCGCGAGCCTGCAGCCCGCCGACACGAAACTGAGTAAGGACAAAGTCAGCCCCTGTTATTGCAGCTCGTCGATCAAACGATGCCTTGATGTCTATCTCCACGCCTGCACGGGCAATCATCCGGCGTGTCAGGGCTTCAATAATCGCCATTTTTTCTCGCCCAGACTCGACGTCGACAAAATGGATCTCTCTAACAGGTAACCGCTCGATACGGTTGATAATGCCTTCCACAAGTTCAGGGGTATAGCTGCTCCCCCCGCCAATAATGGCGAGCTTCAATGCTGGTTTGTTCATACCGCCTCCTTGCTTTCCCGGCCTTTATAAAGATGAACCATTTCCTTCACCAGCTCATGCGCCAGAATTGTCGTCATCAAATGGTCCTGCGCATGAACCATCACCAATGTCATCGGTACCTTGCCCTCCCCCATGTCAGCTTCAATAAGCTGGGTTTGAACTAAATGCGCTTTATTAATACACGATTGAGCCTGGGCTAACATTTGATCTGCCGGCTCCCACTCACCAGCCCGAGCCTTTGCCAATGATTCGTAACACAGACTTCTTGCCTCACCTGCATTGACGATAATTTCCATAACCACAGCTTCTTGATCCATTGTTCTCTCCTTGTCAAAAAGAGGCTTGCCGCATATCAGCAAGCCTTTATTCCTTAGGCCGTAACGCCTTCGCCGCTAACCTCTTTAGAGGAGGAAGAAACCTCCGTTTTGCCTTCCTGCTCAAGCAGCTGCTTTTCAAACATCCGGAAAAATGGCAGATAAATCAGCAAATCTATGACCAGCAGCCCCAGAACCAACAACACTGGAGCGAATGTCCACCCGGCTCCCCACGAGGCACCAATAATAGCCGGGGTCGTCCACGGCGTTGTTGCTACCCCCATTCCCACAAGGCCCCCATGTACCGCAATGTACGCAATAACGGCATTGACAATCGGAGCAAAGACAAAAGGAATAAATAGCATTGGGTTCATGACTATCGGAGCTCCAAATATGATTGGCTCATTGATTTGGAAGAACCCCGGAACAGCACTCATCCGGCCGAGACTACGTAGGTGCACAGAGCGGCTAAATACCATCAGAATAGCCAGCGCCAAAGTTGCCCCCGAACCACCGATGAAGATATAGAAATCCCAAAATGGCTGGGTAAAGATGTTAGGAATAGGCTCACCCGCGACAAACGCAGCGGTATTGGCACCGATGTTGGTCAAAAAGATAGGAGACAGCAGGCCAACAACGATCGCAGCGCCATGAATACCAGCAAACCACAGCAACTGTGAAACCAGCAGCGCACCAATAATTGCAGGCAGGGTATTTGACGCACTAACTAGCGGTTTGAAAAGCTGCATCACAGCATCAGGGATCAACATCCCAAACTGGCTTTGAGCAAACAGACTCAGCGGATACAGCGTTAAAAAAACAATCAATACAGGGATTAGCATTTCAAAACAGCGAGCAATTGCCGGCGGTACCTGCTCCGGCATACGGATCGTGATGTTGTGCCGTTGCAGAAAACGAACAAGTTCCACAGAGAAAAATGCCGTTAATACCGCAGTAAAGATCCCGGTTCCCCCCATATGTCCGGCCGGCAAACCACCATCCGTTGCCGGGGCCGCTATCAGAAGAAAGCTCATCAGCGACAAACAAGCACAGGTGATCCCATCCATTGCATAGGCACGAGCCAGACTATAAGCGACCCCCAGGGATACAAATATCGTCATTATCCCCATCGACATATTGTAAGGCATCATAATGGCGTCAAAATTCTTCGTCGCAAAATCAAGCCAAGCTCGACCAAATCCATTTTGCGTATCTTCGGCAAATGGCGGGAACGCGAATATTAGAATAAAGCTACCGACAATAATAAATGGCATGGCAATAATAAAACCATCCCTCATTGCCCTTACATGTTTTTGAGACCCTATTTTAGCGGCTAGCGGAGCTATATGTTTCTCTACGACAGTCATTACCTTATCGTAAATTTTCATCTCAACATTCCTTATTATTTACATATAAACATCCCCAGCGAAATGCACGCAGAGTACAACGCATGTTTATATTTAAAGACTGCCAGCATATATGCTGGCAATATTTTACGAAATCAAAGAAAGGGCCTGATCGAGCACATCTTCCCCTTTCATCATACCGTATGCCATCGGAGATATTGCATCGACCTTCTTGCCGTACTGAGCCGCGCTATCCCTAAGGCTATCTAACTGGAATCGTACTTGCGGACCCAGTAAACAAACATCAAATTCCTGGATTGTCTGTTCAAAACTACTGACAGGATGTGCTTCGATCTTACATTCCAACCCTCGGGCCTGGGCCGCTTTTTCCATCCTTTGAACCAACATGCTTGTAGACATACCGGCACTGCAACAAAGTAATATTTTTTTCATATTGCTCTCCATTTATTCCACGTCATATTCAACATAAAAATTGTATACAAAAGAAACAAAACACAAAAGCGCAACCGGTTGCATTTAGCGTGAGCGCTATCTCACTTCAACAGGTAAATAAATAAAAAATAATACATAATGAACGTCAGTATATATTGATAAAAATAGCAACAATGTTGGGGTTAGTATTTATATGCCTTTGGTTACTCACGGAAATATATATAAAATCATAGAGTTCCAGCACTAACCTGATATATACCAAGTAAAATAAATATACGTAAGAAAGGATAAAAGATGAAATGATACCAAACAGAACAATAAATCCATGTCACCAGAGTGGTCTCATAGGTTTAAGTACGACGAAATCGAGCCGTGATCGATCATCGAGCGCTTATAGCACCACAACCTACTTTTTACGTGCAATTCTCATTTTAGGGAAAAAATGACAAACGGGAGATAGCAAAAAGCCCCGACTTTCGTCGAGGCTTTTTACTTAAATATGGTGCCCGGGGCCGGACTTGAACCGGCACAGTTATTCACCGGCGGATTTTGAATCCGCTGCGTCTACCAATTTCGCCACCCGGGCTGATGTGGCTCATTATACGTATCGCGAGATCAGACGCAAGCACCAAATAGTTAGAATTTCAAAAAAAACGACCGACAGAACACAATGCACTCACATTGAACAATTTACTTTCGCATCATGCGCTTGGAGCGACAATATAGTGTTCAAAAACAAGCCGAAGCCACTCTCGGTATCCTTTTAGCACCGTCACCTTAATCGGCAATAGGCGAGCAAACCATCCCTGTCGAAGCGTAAGCCGAACCACTGCGGTTCTAGACAAGCAAAGATAGCAGGTATAATTGTTACCCATCTCGCTTATTCGTCGCGAAAATCCCGCCTGACGCCAATAGCGCTGAAGGCGGGCAAGCTCACGGAGAAAATCCGTAGCATCAATAACCCTTGCAATAAGCACCTGCTTCCTTGCCCTCACCCGCACCTGGCTACGCCCAAGTGCCAGCTCGAGTTTACCGTGCAAAAAAAGCATTATTTATCCAAGTTTTTGGCGCGGATAGAGATACTGCCGTTCACCTTCCAAACGGAATGGTCCGGGCTATCCCCTGTCCCGCTCGGTACACTGATCTCAACATGATCAAAATCATACGTGAGTTGAGCATGTCGCTCCGTCAGCTTGTCGTATAACGCCTCTGCCAACTCTGGCCAGTTCGTTGTGTGGTTATTACTCTCTGCCATAGTTCGAGTCCTCAACGGTTGATTTACCTCATAGGTAGTAAGCAACAATGCCTAACGGGCTTTTGTCACCAGACTCTGATAACTATAGCCAGCCACCGCCTATTAGCTTGCTGCAAGGCTCTCAATTACGAGATCGCCCCCATTCACCCCGCCAGCCTAACTTGGTACACTGCGCGAAAATTGAAAACTCGACCACAGGTACGTACGTGAAAAAGTCCAGACAACAGGATGTTATCCCCAGCAACAACTACCCAAGCCTTTTCCGCCGCCTTGGCGCTTGGTTATACGATAGCCTTATCATTATCGCAGTCCTGATGCTTGCAGGCGGTGTCGGTGTCGCACTGACGGCCGGACTAAGTAGCCTTGGTATCATTAATACCAGCGGCTATCTCGATATCAGCGACTACATGAGCCGACACCCGAGTGCCAGCATTCTTTACTCTAGCTACCTAGTCACGGTCGCTATTAGCTTTTTCACGTATTTTTGGTGCCAAGCCGGGCAAACCTTGGGGATGCGGGCATGGAAATTGCGCCTGCAAAATAGCGACGGGAGTCCAATCCGCCCTACCCAGGCTTTGATCAGGCTGGCCACCTCGGCATTCGGTCTCGGCAACCTGCTCGCCCCTTTCAGTACCAGGAAGCAATCATTCCAAGACATCATGGCCGAGTGCGAAATGATAGTCCTCGATAAGGCCATATAATGGAGATAACAAAAAAGGAGCCAATGGCTCCTTTTTTGTTTGTGACGATATGAGGGCTATAGTTTACGCCGCAACAAGTAAATAGTGATCAGCAAGAAGACCAAGCTCGGCCCCAGTGCACCGACAATAGGGTGCAAGCGGTAAACGATACTCATCGGCCCGAACACCTCATTGGAAATATAAAAGGCGAAACCAAAAATAACCCCAGAGAGCACCCTCGCCCCCATCGTTACCGAACGCAGCGGACCGAAGACAAATGACAGCGCCAGCAGCATCATCACCGCAATCGAAACCGGCTGGAGCGCCTTACGCCAAAATGCCAGCTCATAACGCGAGGCATCCTGCTTGGAGTCCTTGAGGTACGTCACGTAATCATACACCCCGGAAAGGGCAAGCTCTTCAGGCTTAACCGTTACCACCGCCAGCTTGTCAGGGGTCAACGTGGTTTTCCAAACCTGCTCTGGGAAAGACTGCTTGGTCTGCTGGGTTTCGCCCATGGTCGTGACCGTCACATCCTTGAGCACCCAGCCCTTTTCAGGCTCAAAATCAGCAGATTCAGCAAAGGTCGTAGACTCTAGCTGATCCTTATCATTGAATTGCCAGATGTTGATAGCGTAAAGCTGCTTCTGCTCATGAACCCGGCCTATGTAAATATAATCGTTGTTGTCCTTCGCCCAAACACCACGCTGGACAGAAAGCATATTGCCGCCAGATGTCCACAGCGCACGCAGCTCGCGGGCCGACTTCTGGGCCTCAGGTGCCCCCCACTGCCCCAGCAGCATCACAAGGATCATCAAAGGCACTGCCGTTTTCAGCACCGACAAACCGATATCAAGCTTGGAAAAACCCGCCGCCTGCATTACCACCAGCTCAGAGCTCGAAGCCAGCATTCCCAGACCAATCAACGCCCCCAGCAATACTGCCATTGGGAAGAACATTTCAATGTCTCGGGGAATGCTCAGAAGCACGTACGCCAATGCCTTCCACAAGTCATACGTACCCTCGCCAACTTTGCGCAACTGCTCGACATACTTGATGATAGCCGACAAGCCAACCAA
This sequence comes from Photobacterium aquae, assembly GCF_001029445.1. Classification (GTDB taxonomy): domain Bacteria; phylum Pseudomonadota; class Gammaproteobacteria; order Enterobacterales; family Vibrionaceae; genus Photobacterium; species Photobacterium aquae. The sequence goes on along the minus strand of NZ_LDOT01000050.1, from coordinate 56,842 downwards.
GGTAGACAAGGTCAGTGCCGATGTCGCAATGATCGTACGGCCAATGTATAAATCAAGAATCTTAAACATTAGCCACGTCTCCGCATTTTTTCTCTTAACTTACGCATCGGTAAGGTATCCCAGCTATTGAGCCCCACTGCGATGATGAAGGTAACAATATTGATTGACCACAAGCCAATGGCCGATGGCATCCCCCCGTCTTCTACCGCCGATTTGGCCGCACTGATCGCCAAGAAGTAGGCAAGATAAATCAAAACGGCTGGCACCAATTTGGCAAAACGTCCCTGACGCGGATTGACCGCCGACAGCGGAACAACAACCATTGTCAAAATAGGGATACACAGCACCAGCGAAACCCGCCACTGAAACTCGGCTTTTGCAGCCAGTTCCGGGCGTTTCATCAGCTCGAGCGTTGGCAATGCATCCCAATCTCGGCTTTTTTCACGCACCGCGCGCTGGCCGATCAGAGCTTGGTAGCCGTCAAAATCCGTAATGGAATAATCAAGCCGAGTCGGAACCCCCTCATAGCGGGTACCGTCTTTCAAATCGAGAATCTGGCGACCATCAGGCAGCTCACTGACAAAGCCACGATCCGCCACCATCACACTCGGCCGCAAGGCATCTTTGGCAGCGAGCTGGGCAACAAACACTTTGTGCAACCGGGTACCGTTATCGGTAATGTCGTTGACGAACACGACGCCCTTGCCATCGGGAGCCGCCTGGAACTGGCCCTTGACCAACAGATCCAGCCCCGAGTCGGCCTCAACCTTCTCCATCACTTGCGTTTCCTGCTCGACACTCCACGGAGCTAGCCACAAGGCATTGAACGCAGCGATGGTACCGGTGATAATAGCCAAGCATAATGCAGCTTGAATCAAGAACTTATTCCCGATCCCCGTCGCATTCATTACCGTAATTTCACTCTCGGCATACAGGCGGCCGAATGTCAGCAAGATACCGATGTACAAACTCAGCGGCAGCATCAACAATGCCATAGATGGCATGTACAGCCCCATTAAGGTCACGATCAGATCGCTGGGGATCGAGCCTTCCGTCGCAGAGGCCAGAATGCGGATGAATTTTTGACTGATAAAAACAAGAAAAAGCACGAACAGCACCGCAAATTGGCTTTTTAATGTTTCACGCGTCAAATACCGAACAATAATCACGCTTTATTTACCCATAGAAAACTTGTTTTTTTACTGGAATCACTATAATTTTTCGGTTAATTAGGTATTTTTTAATCTTTCGGCTAAATGTTAACCTGCACTTTAATCCTATACCGAATCTGAGGTCCAGCAAGTAAGTGCGGCATTATCTAACATTTAGCTTTAATTGTCTTTAATAGGATGTAGGAGTACGCATGGAGTTCAGTGTAAAAAGTGGTAGCCCCGAGAAACAGCGCAGTGCCTGTATTGTCGTTGGCGTCTTTGAACCACGTCGTCTTTCTCCCATCGCCGAACAGCTAGACAAGATTAGCGAAGGTTACATCAGTTCGCTACTTCGCCGCGGGGATCTCGAAGGCAAGCCTGGCCAAATGCTGCTGCTTCACCATGTACCAAACGTATTATCTGAGCGTGTATTACTGGTTGGTTGTGGTAAAGAGCGCGAGCTTGACGAACGTCAATACAAGCAGATCATCAAGAAAACGATCAGCACCCTGAACGAAACGGGCTCTATGGAAGCCGTCTGCTTCCTGACCGAGTTGCATGTCAAAGGCCGCGATACATACTGGAAGGTCCGCCAGGCTGTCGAAACAACCAAAGACAGCCTGTATACCTTCAACCAGTTCAAGAGCGTGAAGCCTGAGACCCGTCGTCCGCTGCGCAAACTGGTGTTCAACGTGCCGACCCGCCGCGAGCTGTCGCTTGGCGAACGCGCGATTTCACACGGCCTAGCGGTAGCCTCTGGCGTCAGAGCCGGCAAAGATCTCGGCAACATGCCGCCAAACGTGGCCAACCCTGCCTACCTAGCCTCCCAAGCACGCCGCCTGGCTGATGACTTCGAGACAGTCTCGACCAAAATCATCGGCGAGCAGGAGATGAAAGAGCTGGGCATGACCTCTTACCTGGCTGTTGGCCAAGGTTCGAAAAACGAAGCCATGATGTCGGTCATCGAATACAAGGGCAACCCAGATCCGTCAGCCAAGCCTATCGTGCTGATCGGCAAGGGTCTGACCTTCGACTCCGGCGGTATTTCCATCAAGCCATCAGCCCAGATGGACGAGATGAAATACGACATGTGCGGCGCCGCGACGGTCTTCGGTGCGATGAAGTCACTGGCCAAGCTAAACTTGCCAATCAACGTGGTCGGCGTATTGGCCGGTTGTGAAAACATGCCTGGCGGCGGTGCATACCGTCCGGGTGATATCCTGACCACCATGTCAGGCCAGACCGTTGAGGTGCTCAACACCGATGCCGAAGGTCGATTGGTGCTGTGTGATGCCCTGACCTACGTCGAGCGTTTCGAGCCGGAATGCGTCGTTGACGTCGCCACCCTCACCGGCGCTTGTGTCGTTGCCCTTGGCAACCATATCAGCGGCCTGATCTCGAACCACAACCCGCTGGCACACGAGCTGATCAACGCATCAGAGCAAGCTGGTGACCGTGCATGGCGCCTGCCGATGAGCGACGAGTACCAAGAGCAGCTGGCAAGCCCGTTTGCCGATATGGCCAACTTGGGCAGCCCGGGCGCTGGTACAATCACCGCAGGCTGCTTCCTGTCTCGCTTTGCCAAGAAGTACAACTGGGCTCACCTTGATATTGCCGGGACAGCTTGGGTTGGCGGCAAGGCCAAAGGGGCGACCGGCCGTCCGGTTCCATTGCTGGTCCAGTTCCTCCTCAACCGAGCAGGCCAGGAAACCGTCGAGTAAGATTGACAACAGAAGAGGGCCAAAAGGCCCTCTTGTTTTATAGGTTATCGCTATGACTCATGCTACTTTTTATATGATCGATGAAACGCACCTTGCCGCAGACAACGACTACCTGCTGCATTTTGCCTGTCATCAAGCAGCCATGAGTTACCGCCAGGGCCAGAAAGTCTATATTCTCGCGGAAAGCAAAGCCCAAGCAGAACACATTGATGAGTACCTATGGCAACAGGAACCCGATAATTTCGTACCGCACAATTTGATCGGCGAAGGCCCCCGTGGTGGTTCTCCGGTTGAAATTGGGTGGCCCGAACTCCGCCACAGCGGGCGACGCGGGATACTGATAAATTTGAGCCAACATGCACCAAATTTTGCCGTTACCTTCTCACAAGTGATAGACTTCGTCCCTTGCGATGAAAAACTCAAGCAGTTGGCGCGGGAACGCTACAAGCTATACCGCCAAGCTGGCATCCAGCTTCAGACCGCCACTGCCCCTGATACGCCTTAATTCCACATAGATCCTTCTAAGAGCGCTATGGAAAAGACATACAACCCAACTTCAATTGAACAGGCGCTATATCAGCGCTGGGAAGAGGCTGGCTACTTCAAGCCTCACGGTGATACGACTAAAGCTGCCTACAGCATTATGATCCCGCCGCCAAACGTCACCGGTAGCCTTCACATGGGCCACGCGTTCCAGGATACCATCATGGATACCCTGATCCGTTGTGAGCGTATGAAGGGCAAAAACACCCTTTGGCAGGTAGGTACTGACCACGCGGGTATCGCGACTCAGATGGTTGTTGAGCGTAAGATCGCTGCAGAAGAAGGCAAAACCAAACACGATTACGGTCGTGAAGCTTTCATCGACAAAATCTGGGAATGGAAAGGCGAATCTGGCGGTACTATCACTAAGCAGCTACGTCGCCTAGGCGCATCTGTAGACTGGGATCGCGAGCGCTTTACGATGGACGACGGTCTGTCTAACGCCGTTCAGGAAGTATTCGTACGTCTGTACGAAGACGACCTTATCTACCGTGGTAAGCGCCTGGTTAACTGGGACCCTAAACTACACACCGCTATCTCTGATCTTGAAGTAGAGAACAAAGATACCAAGGGCCACATGTGGCACTTCCGCTACCCACTGGCGGATGGCGTTAAAACGGCTGACGGTAAAGATTACATCGTCGTCGCCACCACCCGTCCGGAAACCATGCTGGGCGATACCGGTGTTGCCGTTAACCCAGAAGATCCACGTTACAAAGATCTGATCGGCAAAGACATCATCCTGCCTATCGTTGACCGCCGCATCCCTATCGTGGGCGATGAGCACGCGGACATGGAAAAAGGCACAGGCTGTGTGAAAATCACCCCTGCGCACGATTTCAACGACTACGAAGTAGGCAAGCGTCATAGCCTGCCAATGATCAACATCCTGACATTCGACGCTAACATCCGTGACGCGGCGGAAGTCTTCAACACCAACGGTGAGCCAAGCGACGCTTACGCGACAGAACTGCCAGCTAAATACCACGGTATGGAGCGTTTCGCAGCGCGTAAAGCTATCGTTGCCGAGTTCGACGAACTAGGCCTGCTTGAAGAGATCAAAGATCACGACCTACAGGTACCTTACGGTGACCGTGGTGGCGTCGTTATCGAGCCAATGCTGACTGACCAGTGGTATGTACGTACTGCACCGCTAGCAAAAACAGCGGTTGAAGCCGTTGAAAATGGCGACATCCAATTCGTACCTAAGCAATACGAAAACATGTACTTCTCTTGGATGCGCGACGTTCAAGACTGGTGTATCTCTCGTCAGCTATGGTGGGGTCACCGCATCCCGGCTTGGTACGACAACCAAGGCAACGTCTACGTTGGCCGCAACGAAGACGAAGTTCGCCAGAACCACAACCTAGAAAGCATTATCGAACTGCATCAGGACGAAGACGTTCTGGATACTTGGTTCTCTTCCGCTCTATGGACGTTTGGTACTCAAGGCTGGCCTGAGCAAACTGACGATCTGAAAGTGTTCCACCCATCAGACGTGCTGGTCACCGGTTTCGACATCATCTTCTTCTGGGTTGCCCGCATGATCATGATGACCATGCACTTCGTGAAAGACGAAAACGGCAAGCCGCAAGTACCGTTCAAGACTGTTTACGTAACCGGCCTGATCCGTGACGAGAACGGCGACAAGATGTCGAAGTCGAAAGGTAACGTGCTTGACCCAATCGACATGATCGATGGTATCGACCTTGAGTCTCTGGTTGAGAAGCGCACCGGTAACATGATGCAGCCTCAACTTGCGGCGAAGATCGAGAAGAACACCCGTAAGACGTTTGAAAACGGTATCGAACCTTACGGTACTGACGCCCTACGTTTCACGCTTGCAGCAATGGCATCGACTGGCCGTGACATCAACTGGGACATGAAGCGTCTGGAAGGTTACCGTAACTTCTGTAACAAGCTATGGAACGCCAGCCGTTACGTAATGATGAACACAGAAGAGCAAGATTGCGGCTTCAACGGCGGTGAGATCGAATACTCACTGGCGGACAAGTGGATCGAGTCTCAGTTTGAACTGGCTGCGAAGGCGTTCAACAACCATATCGACAACTTCCGTTTGGATATGGCCGCGAACACCTTGTACGAGTTCATCTGGAACCAATTCTGTGACTGGTACCTAGAACTGACTAAGCCAGTTCTATGGAAAGGCACCGAAGCACAGCAGCGCGGCACTCGTCGTACGCTAATCACGGTGCTTGAGAAGACCCTGCGTCTGGCTCACCCGGTGATCCCTTACATCACTGAAACTATCTGGCAGAGCATCAAGCCGCTAGTAGACGGTGTGGAAGGCGATACCATTATGCTGCAATCCCTGCCTCAATTCGACGAAGCTAACTTCAACCAAGAAGCGCTAGACGACATCGAGTGGGTGAAAGCATTCATCACCAGCATCCGTAACCTGCGTGCCGAATACGACATCAACCCAGGTAAACCGCTAGACGTGATGCTAAAAGCTGACAACGCGAAAGATGCCGCACGTCTTGAAGCGAACAAGCAAGTACTGATGTCCCTAGCGAAGCTAGAATCTGTACGCGTGCTAGAAGCCGGTGAAGAAACACCAGCATGTGCAACAGCATTGGTTGGCAAATCAGAGCTGATGATCCCAATGGCAGGTCTGATCGACAAAGATGCAGAACTGGCTCGCTTGGCGAAAGAGATCACCAAGACTGAAGGCGAAATCAAGCGCATCGAAGGCAAGCTAGGTAACGAAGGCTTCGTAGCCAAAGCACCTGAAGCAGTTATCGCCAAAGAGCGCGAGAAGCTAGATGGCTACAAAGAAACATTAGTGAAGCTCGCTGAGCAACAAGCAACGATTGCTGCACTATAAGCGCTTTGCTTAATGTTAATAACACGCCTATAAGCGTGTCATGTTAAAAAGGTTGGCCTTCGGGCCAGCCTTTTTTGTTTTAAGCGCCCCTACCACCCTCGATTTTTATCGCACCATCACTCATAGATCATTACATTCATCATTCGCGATTTGATAGCTTGTTCCTATCAAATCAATATCTAAAAGCCATTGGATTAAACGCGAATAGTTCTCAATAATAAAAACATAGAAACAGGGCATTCCTACAACACACCCAAGCATCCTTGAGGGGAGGAGATCATCATGAAAAAGACACTAACTTTTGCCGCACTCCATTTTACCATTGCGTTTAGTGTCGCTTACATGCTGACTGGTGACCTCCTTATCGGTAGTTTGATTGCTATGATTGAGCCTTCCGTCAACACTGTGGCCTTCTATTTCCATGAAAAAGCATGGGCATCAATACCCGCATTGAAAGCCCGTCAAACTCAAACAAAATGGAAAACAGCCAGCTTTGCCACCGTCCATTTTTCCGTTGCCTTTACCGTAGTGTACTTGCTGACCGGTGATGCCTTTGTCGGTGGTATCATGGCAATGTTGGAGCCAAGCCTGAACAGTGTGGCGTACTACTTCCACGAGAAAGTCTGGCTGCGCCAGAACAAGCAGGCAGCCACAAGCGTCCCTTCATTCTGCCTGCATCAGCATGCGTGATAGCTACATACAAAAAAAGCTGCCCATGGGCAGCTTTTCAATCGGTCAGATCAACGGGGAATTACTCCTCGTCATCCTCGTAGTCTTCATCATCGTCTTCGTCCGACTCGAAGTAAGTACCCCAGCCGTCGTAATCAATGTTGTGCTTTTCTGCAAGGCGGATCATTTTCTCTGCCTGCTCGTCAATCAACTCTGCATTCAGTGCTGATTCCATCACGGCATCAAAACATACCACGGTACCGCCACCGTCTTCAGGGGCTAGCTCAAGCTCTTCGGCATCCAGTACATCGAAGCCCATCTTAAACGCTTCAGCTGCCGCAGCTTCTAACTGCTCAAAAGTATCAGCCGAAAAGTGGTGCTCAATGCTGTAAAGCGCATCAGGCTCACTGCCATCTTCCAGCAACGCAGCAATAATCTCGCGCGTTTCTTCCTTCTGCTCTTCAATCAGTTCTGCATAAGACATGGGGAAACTCCACCTTAATATCAATTCGACGGCAAATATCGCACGGATTGCGGAAAATTGCCACGTAAAAGCGTGGGCTATCTCCCACTCCCATTTCTAGCCGCTATTTTGAAAATTGACATACATCAAACAAAGCGATTTTTTTTGCCTTGGTGCTAGAATTCGGAAAAATGCATAATATTCCCGGCTATGCACCCCGACCCAACGAGCAAGAAATAGTTAATCACATATTCACCCACTTATTACAAAGAAATACCCTTGTCCTTACATACCGTCTCAAGCGAGCTGCGACATGCACCCCGTAAAGTGTGAACAACACCAAAGTCATTTCAATCCCGTCAGCATAAAATCCGATGGCAACAAGCAAATAGAGCTGCAGCAGAGACTGCGCCAAAACAATTTCGAGAGATACGATCATGAGTAACATCTGCCCGGTCCAGCAATCAGGATGGCGGCGGCAAAGCCCACTTTGTCGCCCTCGTAGAACGCTAACTCGCATGGCCATTGCCGCCGGTAGTAGCAAATCTGCCTACTGCCGGTCAATGGAACTTCATGCAGAGAGAGTACTTCTCTGACTGTTCACGGCCAACAGCCCAAGGTATTAACCACCAACGGCTTCAAGCTAATCCACCCCTTTACAGTACCTGATGGTCAATACCAGCCCTCATACCCTGAGGCCTTGCTGGCTAACACTTTCATGCCTGTTTCGGACTAGGTCGATGTTTAACCCTCTGGCACAAAGTGCCCAAGAGGCAAGGAGATAACAATGACAACTGAATCGATGAACAAGGAAGAAAAAGGCGGCTTCTTTGCCAACTTTAAGTTTCCATCTGCCTACACCATTTTATTTGCCCTTATTGCCCTAGTGGCGCTGATGACTTGGATCGTTCCTGCTGGCCAGTACGACCGCGTCATGAACGAAGATCTAGGCAAAGAAGTACCCGTAACCGGAACTTACCACAGCGTTGAGAGCAACCCTCAAGGCGTTGTCGATGTGCTACTGGCGCCGATTGACGGCTTCTACGACCACAACACTTACGAAGCTGCGGCTATCGATGTGTCCTTGTTCATCCTGGTGATCGGTGGCTTCCTAGGCCTAGTCACCAAGACTGGTGCGATTGATGCGGGTATCGAGCGTGTTACCGCCCGTCTGCAAGGTCGTGAAGAGCTGATGATCCCGATTCTGATGGCACTGTTTGCCGCAGGCGGTACTATCTACGGTATGGCTGAAGAATCACTTCCGTTCTACACCCTGCTTGTACCGGTAATGATGGCCGCGCGCTTCGACCCAGTTGTTGCTGCTGCTACCGTTCTGCTAGGTGCGGGTATCGGTACCCTAGGTTCGACTATCAACCCATTTGCTACCGTTATCGCATCAAACGCTGCTGGTATTCCGTTCACTGACGGTATCGGTCTACGTGTCGCTATGCTTGTTATCGGCTGGCTAATCTGTGTTGCCTACGTAATGCGCTATGCCAAGATGGTTCGCGCTGACCAAACCAAATCTATCGTTTACGACAAGTACGAAGAAAACAAAGCACACTTCCTTGGCAACCAGACTGGCGAAATGCTGGAGTTCACCACGACTCGCAAAATCATCCTGGGTATCTTCGCCGCATCTTTCGGTATCATGATTTACGGCGTATCGGTTGCAGGTTGGTGGATGGCTGAAATCTCTGCCATGTTCCTAGCATCAACCATCATCATCGGCGTGATCTCTCGCATGAGCGAAGAAGAGTTCACCACAAGCTTTATCGACGGTGCCCGCGACCTACTGGGCGTAGCACTGATCATCGGTATCGCACGTGGTATCGTGGTTATCATGGACCGCGGTATGATCACCGACACCATCCTGAACTCTGCAGAGCACATCGTATCTGGCCTGTCTTCAGTAGTATTCATCAACGTGATGTACCTACTGGAAATTATCCTGTCATTCCTTGTGCCTTCATCTTCAGGCCTAGCAGTGCTGACCATGCCAATCATGGCACCACTTGCTGACTTTGCTGGCGTGAGCCGTGACCTAGTGGTAACTGCTTACCAGTCTGCATCAGGTGTTGTAAACCTAATGACGCCAACCTCAGCCGTTGTTATGGGTGGCTTGGCCATTGCCCATGTCCCATACGTTCGCTGGGTGAAGTGGGTTGCACCGCTACTAGGCATTTTGATTGTCCTAATCATGGTAATGCTCAGCGTGGGTGCCATGATGTAATACCGCTTCTATCTTGCTTGTGCAGCCGCCCTTCGGGGCGGCTTTTTGCTATCAGCGCCCATCCCAAACACCCGGTTCAAAATGCACCTCGGCCATCCCCCTCCCGAAACCAACTTGTTTCGCATGCCCCCAGCCATATACCGGCAAGCCGACACGCCCTTGTATCGCAAGGCAGTACCTGGCCATCCCCCTTGGAGGCAGCACGAGAGGCGGCAGATACAGCCATAACAACAGCACCAAGCGTTGGGATTGAGAGAGCAAGAACATCGCTCGACTCAAATACCACACCTGCACCGCCCCTAACCTATAAGCGCAATATTTTTACCTGCTGCTATATTTTTGCATTACCCGTCACTTGGAAAATTAAACATTGAAATAAAACAAAAAAAACAGCGCTGCGAATATCAAATAAAAACTCAACAAAACATAATTAAAAAAGAAAAATAAAACAGTAACCTCGCCTGTTGCTAAATTACAAAACAAGAAAAGAAATATATTTTGGAAAAAGTTTTGTTATTTTAACATTAACATTCCAACTATTTTTATATAGTCAGCCACTAAAAGTGAATAAGCTTGTTTTTACACAAACAAATTTCACCCGCAGTTTATGCATAACATTCCACCAAAACCAAATCACACCTTTAAAAACAATGACTTAATAGTGAATAACACACTAAAAAAACGTCCTTTCCACATAAAAAACCCCGCATGAAATATAGTAACGAATGCATTAAAAATGTTAAAAAATAAAGAAGCCATCGTTATGAGATTAATAGATAAAGTGTGATGGATATCTAAGACTATCTGCTCGCGATCCGTAGAATGAATTACAGAAACAACGGCAGAGAATAAATTTTCTCTTCGCCAAAAAACAAATAAATGCCAAATGAATTGGCTATCAAATAAAGAGAGATACGATCATGAGTAAGTTCTATGTAGGTTCTGAAATAGGCCAACTACGCCGCGTTCTTCTTCATCGTCCAGAGCGCGCTCTAACTCACCTGACTCCGTCTAACTGCCATGACCTACTATTCGATGACGTATTGGCTGTTGAGCGTGCAGGCGAAGAGCATGACGTATTTGCCAACACTTTGCGCGAACAAGGCGTTGAAGTAATGCTTCTTCAAGACATGCTAGCTGAAACACTAGCTGTTAAAGAAGCGAAAGACTGGCTGCTAGGCACTCAGATTTCAGATAACCGTTTCGGCCCAACATTTGCTAACGATGTTCGTTGCTTCCTTGCGGACCTACCAAACCAAGAACTAGCAGCAATCCTACTAGGCGGCCTAGCATACTCTGAGCTTCCAATTCAGTCTTCTTCTATGATGCAGGGCCTGCACGCAGCAAGCGACTTCATCATTGAACCACTACCAAACCACCTATTCACCCGCGACACATCTTGCTGGGTATACGGCGGCGTTTCAATCAACCCAATGGCTAAGCCTGCTCGTCAGCGCGAAACCAACCACCTACGTGCTATCTACCGCTGGCACCCAACCTTCGCAGGTCAGGACTTCATCAAGTACTTCGGTGACGAAGAGAAGATCTACGACAACTCAACAATCGAAGGCGGTGACGTACTAGTTATCGGTAAGGGCGCTGTACTGATTGGTATGTCAGAGCGTACTACTGCACAAGGCGTAGAGCAGCTAGCATCAAGCCTATTCAAGCACGGCCAGGCTAAGCAAGTTATCGCGATGGAACTGCCTAAGCACCGTTCTTGCATGCACCTAGACACAGTTATGACCCACATGCGTGAAGACACCTTCTCTGTTTACCCAGAAGTTGTTCGCAAAGACGTTAAGTGCTGGAGCCTAACTGGCGACGAGTCTGGCTCAGTGAAAGCAACTGAAGAAGGCTACTTCGTAACTGCAATCGAAAAAGCACTGGGCGTAGGCCAGCTGAACCTAATCACTACTGGTGGTGACAACTTCGAAGCTGAGCGTGAGCAGTGGAACGATGCAAACAACGTACTGACTGTTAAACCTGGCGTGGTTGTTGGTTACGAGTGCAACACTTACACCAACGAGAAATACGACAAAGCTGGTATCACCGTACTACCAATCCCTGGTGACCAACTTGGCCGCGGCCGCGGTGGCGCACGCTGCATGAGCTGCCCAATCGAGCGTGACGGTATCTAAGTTCACAGGCAATAGCCAAACCCTAACGGCCGGTGCGCTGCACCGGCCTGAAAACAGCAACATCCTCTTTCGGTCACCGGCATAAAGCCAACGACAAAAACACAATAAGACCGAGAGCAAAACCAAGAGAGACGATCACATGACTAAGCAAACTGTTGTAGTCGCACTGGGCGGTAATGCCCTACTACGCCGCGGCGAGCCTCTAGAGGCAGATATCCAACGCCAGAACATCGCCAAAGCAGCAAAAACCATTGCTGAAATTGGTAAAGAATACAATGTAGTCCTTGTTCACGGTAACGGCCCACAAGTTGGCCTACTAGCCCTACAAGGCCTGGAATACAAGAAAGTTAACCCATATCCGCTAGACGTTCTTGGCTCTGAAACCCAGGGCATGATCGGCTACATGCTGATGCAAGAACTGAAGAACCTGCTTCCTGAGAAAGACGTTTCTTGCATGCTTACTCAGATGACAGTTGACCCAGCGGACCCAGCATTTGCTGACCCAACTAAGCCAATCGGCCCTGTTTACGAAGAAGCAGAAGCCCGTGAAATGGCAGAAAAATACCATTGGACTGTGAAGCCTGACGGCCAGTACTTCCGCCGCGTGGTACCAAGCCCACTACCTACCGGTATCGTTGAAGGCGACGCCATCACTACCCTAATCAAGCAAGATCACCTAGTGATCTGCACCGGTGGCGGCGGTATCCCAGTGAAGCGCGAAAACGGCAAGCTAACAGGTGTTGAGGCGGTTATCGACAAAGACATGTCAGCAGCTTACCTAGCTCAGCAACTTAATGCCGACGCACTGCTAATTTTGACCGATGCCGATGCTGTATACCTTGACTGGGGCAAACCAACCCAGACAGCACTACGCAGCACTACGCCTACTGAGCTGTCACAGTACGCTTTCGATGCTGGTTCAATGGGTCCGAAAATTGATGCTTCATGCGAATTTATCCGTAAAGGCGGCAAGCTGGTTGGTATCGGTTCGCTAGAAGACGGCCTAGCCATCCTTAAGGGTGACGCAGGTACAAATATTATTGCAGAATAACAGAATAGTTATTCACAAGAGCTCCATTATACGTTAAACATTAATAAAACAAATCGGCTGGCACTATTCATATTTAGTAAGTGCTCAGCCGGACCAGAGAGATTCAGAGAGGAAACTATCATGGCTTTTAACCTACGCAACCGTAACTTCCTAAAACTACTAGACTTCACTCCACGTGAGATTCAGCACCTACTAGAACTGTCTGCTGAACTTAAAAAAGCGAAGTACAACGGTTACGAGCAGCCTCGCCTAACTGGCAAAAACATCGCACTGATTTTCGAAAAAACCTCTACTCGTACTCGCTGTGCATTTGAAGTAGCGGCATTCGACCAGGGCGCACAAGTTTCTTACCTTGGCCCATCAGGCTCTCAAATCGGCCACAAAGAATCAATGAAAGACACTGCTCGCGTTCTTGGTCGCATGTACGACGGTATCGAGTACCGTGGCTTTGGCCAGTCAATCGTTGAAGAGCTAGGTGAATACGCTGGCGTACCAGTATGGAACGGCCTAACTGACGAATTCCACCCAACTCAAATCCTAGCTGACTTCCTGACCATGCAAGAGCACGGCCGTGGCAAGCAACTACACGAAATCACTTTCGCTTACCTAGGCGATGCTCGCAACAACATGGGTAACTCTCTAATGGTTGGCGCAGCGAAAATGGGCATGGACATCCGTCTAGTAGCACCAAAAGCTTACTGGCCTGAAGAAGCACTAGTAGCACAGTGCCGCGAAATCGCAGAAGAGACTGGCGCTAAGATCACTCTAACTGAAGACGTAAAAGAAGGCGTTCAGGGCTGTGACTTCCTATACACTGACGTATGGGTATCAATGGGCGAAGCGAAAGAAGCATGGGCTGAGCGTATTGAACTAATGCTACCTTACCAAGTTAACATGGATGTCATCAAAGCAACTGGCAACCCACATGTTAAATTCATGCACTGCCTACCTGCATTCCACGGCGAAGATACTACAGTGGGCAAAGAGCTAGCAGCTGAGTACCCAATCCTAGCTAAAGGCGTTGAAGTAACTGACGAAGTGATCGAGTCTAAGCACTCAATCGTATTCGACGAAGCTGAAAACCGTATGCACACCATCAAAGCAATCATGGTAGCAACACTAGGTAACTAACCGACTCTCTTGGGTTTAGGGTCCCCCTCTTGCTGGTGACCCTATCTCTCGACCCTATACCGGCCTTCGGGCCGGTATTTTTATGCCTACAAAAAGAGTCCAACCTCCCCCCGCGCTCCCCAGCAAAAATCCTATTAATTAAAGGGTTAAGCCCCCGTTTTCACCTCCCAGAATATCCCTTTGTTTTGCATAAAATCCCAACAAATGAATACTTTAGGCAAACGCTTGCGTTCACGAAAAATGGGGGTATAATCCTTCGCAATTTGTCTAGAGAGAGATAAAAAATGTCCTGTTTAGTTCTGCTTACCTGCTTGAACTCACGCCGATTCTCGGCGGCAGCACCGTTTTTTGTTCTTTCTGTTAAGTATCCAAGAAGCCTCCTTTTTTAAGGGGGCTTTTTTTTGTCTGTCACACACTGACGGCAGGCAAAAAACGTTCATCATCGTGATCAAAGAGGGAAGAGAAGCCATGGCGAATTCGCTGTTTCAAAAGCACATCATTTCCATTCCGGAACTGAGTCGTAGTGAATTAGAACTCGTTGTCGAGACGGCAGGTAAACTCAAGGCCGAGCCGAATCCAGAGTTGCTGAAGAACAAGGTTGTTGCAAGCTGCTTCTTCGAACCATCCACCCGTACCCGCCTGTCGTTCGAAACGGCAGTTCAACGCCTTGGCGGCACTGTAATCGGCTTCGACAACGGCGGAAATACATCACTGGCCAAAAAAGGCGAAACACTTGCCGACTCGGTTCAGGTCATCTCTTCCTATGTCGATGCATTCGTCATGCGCCACCCGCAAGAAGGTGCAGCACGCCTAGCAGCAGAGTTCTCCAACGGCGTGCCAGTCATCAACGGTGGCGACGGAGCCAACCAGCATCCAACCCAAACCCTGCTGGATCTCTTTACCATCTACGAAACCCAAGGCCGCCTCGACAACCTCAACGTTGCCTTCGTCGGCGACCTGAAATACGGCCGTACCGTCCACTCGTTGACCCAGGCTCTGTCGAAATTCAACAACATCAATTTCTTCTTCATCGCACCTGAAGTTCTGGCCATGCCAGACTACATCTGCGAAGAACTCGATGCAGCCGGGATCAGCTACAGCCTGCACAGCAACATGGAAGACGTGATCCCTGAGCTGGATATCCTCTACATGACGCGGGTCCAGAAAGAACGTTTCGATGAGTCTGAATACGCCCACATGAAAGCCGCGTACATCCTGACTGCCGCGATGCTGACCGAAGCCCGTGACAACCTGAAGGTTCTTCACCCTCTTCCTCGTATTGACGAAATCACCGTAGATGTAGACAAAACCAAGCACGCCTACTACTTCCAGCAGGCAGAAAACGGCGTCTATGCACGCGAGGCCCTATTGGCACTGGTACTGAACGAAACTATCTAAGCAGGAGAAACAACAATGGCAAAAGAAACACAACTGCAGGTCGAAGCAATCAAAAACGGTACCGTCATTGACCACATCCCTGCCAATATCGGTATCAAAGTGCTGAAACTGTTCAAGATGCACAAGACCAACCAGCGCGTCACCATCGGCCTGAACCTGCCGTCTTCTGCACTGGGCGCCAAGGATCTGATCAAAATCGAGAACACCTTCCTGACTACCGAGCAGGCGAATCAGCTGGCCCTCTACGCACCAAAGGCCACCGTCAATCAGATCGAAAACTACGAAGTTGCAGGAAAGATGAATCTGTCTCTGCCAGAGCAGATTAATGCCATCTTCAAATGCCCGAACAGCAACTGCATTAGCCACGGCGAGCCCGTCGACAGCAGCTTCAAAGTGCTGACTAAAAACGATGACGTTCAACTGAAATGCAAGTACTGCGAAAAGGTTTTCTCGCGCGAAATTGTCACCGAGAACAACTAATATCACGGCACAGGTGACCAAAAATACGCTCACCTTTATAGGGGGATAAACAGCTAAACCTGTCTCACTAAAGACATTTTCTGCCCCATGACTAAGAAAGCCCGCTCACCCTTGAGCGGGCTTTTTTATTCTCACATCTAACGCAGCCTTGCCCTTTCCCCACCCGCTACCTTTTACAGTCTAACTAGTGTGCTGACGCCAGAAACAGCCGGCCACAGCACCAACAATCGACAACAAGGTCAGTAGCATGAAAGATACCCCAACAAGCGGCAATGCCGTTTCTCGGCATATCCTCCCCGCTCTGCTCATGGCAGCAAGCAGCCTCGCAGTAAGCGGCTGCGTAACCAGCAACGGCAACATCGATACAGCAAGCCATCATCAAGCGAACAAAATGCTCGTGATCGGTGTGCCGATCCTACTCGGTGGATTCGGCTCCGGCGTTCCCATCAGCCATGACTACATCATCACCGCCAAGCACGTCGCCCGGCTGTCATGGGATATGGACGTCATTCACCATCCCTACTGCGATTTATCACTAGTAAGGCGGCACTCCGATACTGTGCCATCCTGGGGGCTCATCTATCCCGATCAGGCCGTTACCCACCAAGGCTATTCCCTACTCGGCACCGCCGTCGAAGGGAAAGGAAAGTACCTGCAAGATGTCATCGACACCAATACCGATTGCCTCTACTCACTCAGTGACGCCCCTGTTATGTCAGGCATGAGCGGGGGGCCGGTTTTCAACCCCGCCGGGGAAATCGCCGGAATCACCGTTGCGATTGTCGACAACCCCGAAGAACTCGACAACCTACTTCCCGCGGCACGCTACAGCCAGTTTGTGCCGGCAACCATTATTTTCGACTGGCTCAAGGCGCTCGGGTTCTCCCCCCGCTCCGGCAGCAATGCACTCAATGAAATCCAAGTTTCAGACTATGTCACCCACCTCAACCGACGAGACCAACAAGCATCCCAAAGCGAAAACCGTCGTTCTGCAAATATGCATATACCGTCAGCAAGCGATCACGATGGGTCAATGGAGCTGGCTGCCCAGAACCCGGAAGATATCAACTAATTCACTATTTTTAGGCTTTATCAACAGAATTTAATTCGACAGAGACTCGAAATGTATGGCGTATTGTTTTGGTGACTGCGGTCAACAAATTGCCTCGGTTTTGTTGCTATGATTCCCCTGCAATATTATGCAACAAAACTATTATGTCCTGTGACATATCCCAGCTGTGCCCTTTTTTTGTCTTCATGCAAACCTTCTACACTGAAGGCCAGCTGGCAATAAGAAGATACGATCTATACCAATGAAACAACAAGGAGTTGCCCGTGAGTGGATTCAATATGCACGGAGCGATGGATGTCTGCCCTGAAGAAAGCATGACAACGGCCTGCAAGCGCCTGTTGCAACAACAAAGCTTCTCCACCCAGGAAGAAGTCCGTCATAGCCTAATTGAAATGGGATTTGAGGATGTCAGCCAGTCAACGGTTTCCCGGCTGCTATCCCGACTAGGCGTAGCCAAAGTACCCAATGCCTACGGTAAAAAAGTCTACTGCCTAACTGTAGAAAACGAACCGGTACAGGTCAGTTCATCCATTGCGTCACAAATCGAGTTTATCACCCACAACCAATTGGTCGTGGTCGTCAAAACCCATCCCGGCGGGGCCCAACTGGTCGCCCGGCTTATCGATATCCAGCCACACGCTGAAATTCTCGGCACAGTGGGTGGCAACGACACCGTGATGGTTGCACCGCGTGATATCTCGCGGATTGATGAATGTGAGAAAGTGGTAAGAACCCGGCTCGGCGTACCCGCATAAGCACCGCCTAGACCCGCTCTACCTTGCCAGCCTTCATTCCTGCTATGAAGGCTTTTTCATCTCAGCGGCGGAAACCTTTTGACCCCGACGCTATTGGGTTGCAAACTAAGTCATTCCTAACATCCCAATCCAACAGTAAGGATTAGCAATGACTCAAGTTCTTCACACTGATCAAGCACCTGCAGCTATCGGCCCATACGTTCAAGGTGTAGACCTAGGCAATATGGTTCTAACCTCAGGCCAGATCCCGGTTAACCCGCAAACAGGTGAAGTAGCAGAAGACATCGCCGATCAGGCTCGCCAATCACTTGAAAACGTAAAAGCCGTTGTTGAGGCCTCAGGTCTTAAAGTGGCTGACATCGTGAAAATGACTGTTTTCGTCAAGGACCTCAATGATTTCGGTACTGTCAACGAGGTATACGGCAAGTTCTTCGATGAGCACAACGCCCCTTACCCAGCACGTTCATGTGTTGAAGTGGCTCGTCTGCCAAAAGACGTAAAAATTGAAATTGAAGCTATCGCAGTTCGCAAATAATCGCGCTGTTGCTTCAAGGTGCTGTCACCTAAAACACAAAAAAGCTGCCTGATGGCAGCTTTTTTATAGCCGAAGCTTTATAGCCGAAACACCCCATCAGGCCGCGATGGCGTGGGATAGTACCTGCGGGAACCAAGCAGTGAACAGCTCTGGCGATACCTCTACCGCCTCAACCAGCTCTAGCTCTGGCCACCAGCGGTATGCCATCACTTCGTCAGGATTCGGCTCGAACGCCAGCTCGTCGGTACAGGCAATCAGAACATGATCAAGCTCATGTTCGACAAGCGCATTGTCCAATTGCGCACGGTAAATGAAATTGGCAACGTCTTCCAATGCGCTAACACCCGAGATCCCCATCTCCTCTTGCAAACGGCGGATCCCAGCTTCTACTATTGTCTCCCCCTGACGAGGGTGCGAGCAGCAGGTGTTGGTCCACAACCCACCGCTGTGGTATTTGCCCAACGCACGCTGCTGCATCAGGTATTCTCGACCATTGGCACCTTGGCGGTACAACAGCACAGAAAATGCCAGATGAAGAGCGCCATCTCGATGCGCCTGCATCTTCTCCTGCAGACCAATGGGCTGTCCATCAGGCGAGACTAAAACAACCTGTTCTTCAATCATCACGTTATAACCATATAAACAAAAGGACACGCATAGCATGTCCTTATTGGGCGGTAGGATCGCACGGGCTCAGGCTGCTGAGCGGCGGGCGGCCTCTGCGTTGATGTCGCTCAGCTTCTGCTCCATCATGCTACGGCAGCGTTCGGAAAGCTCGCGAACATCTTCCTTGGTCAATCCTTCGGTCGACACTGGCGGCAAGATTTCGACAATCACCACCCCGTTATTCCAGCGGTTAAGTTTAACATGCTCGGTCGAGCTACACACAATCGGCACCACAGGAACTGCCGCGCCAATCGCCGCGTGAAATGCTCCGGTCTTGAACGGCAACAGCCCGCGGCCACGGGAACGGGTCCCCTCAGGGAACATCCAAACCGATACCTTGCGCTGCTTGATTTTCTCAACAACCTGACCAATGGTACCGACCGCCTTGGCGCGGTTGGCGCGGTCAATCAGGATATTACCGGTCAGCCAGTAAAGCTGCCCAAACAACGGCAACCAGACTAGACTTTTCTTACCAACCGTCACGGTCCGTGGCATAACCGCACCGGCAACCGTAAACAAATCATAATTATTCTGGTGGTTAGCGATATAAACGCTAGGCCCTGCCCGATCAGCCCCTTCCGGTACTCGGATTTCCAGCTTGATGCCAAAGACCCGGGACATCTTGCTGAACAGGCGGCCAAATGTACGGACATGCTTAGGGTTGCGCGGGCTCAACAAACAGTAACCGCAACCAAACACAAACATGACAAAGGCAAAGATCGCCACAGCAATCATGCGCAAAACAAAAATCATGGACTTCTCCTCAGCGTACAAGCGTTCGCTAGTATACTCAGGCCGCAGGAAAAAACATCCTTTATGTGGAGAAATTAGACCACTGTGCCAATAGGTATAAAAAAGCCCTCCTGATGGAGGGCCCAATATCAACAGAGCGAGATTACTCGGATTCTACCTGTGATTCCGGGGCGTCAATCTCCATCCGGGTAACGCGCTGCAACCCGCGAGGGAGCATCGCACCACGGCGGCCGCGCTCGCCACGGAAGTTATCCAGATCAGACGGCTTGAGGCCTAGCTTGCGCTTGCCGGCATACAAGGTGATATGACTGCCCTGCGGCAAGACCACCAAGTGTGACAGGAACTCCTCCCGAGCCTTGGAGCGCGCAGAAGGGATATTGATGATCTTATTACCCTTACCCTTGCCAAGCTGCGGCAGCTCCTTGATCGGGAACAACAACATCCGGCCTTCATTGGTAATGGCCAAGATTTCATCGTTGTCCAAATCCCCAACCAACTGCGGCGGCATCACCTCGGAACTTTCCGGCAGAGTCAGCAGTGCCTTACCGTTCTTGTTCTTGGAGACCATGTCGGCACACTTGCAGATAAAGCCATAGCCCGCATCCGAGCTCATCAGCCACAACTGGCTCTCTTCGCCCATAATGACCTGACGCATCTGGCTGCCCGGTGTCAAATTCAAGCGGCCGGTGATCGGCTCGCCCTGACTGCGCGCCGATGGCAACGAATGAGATTCCAATGCATAGCTGCGGCCATCGGATCCAAGGAACAACGCAGGCTGGTTGCTCTTGCCTCGGGCATGGCACAAGTAGCCATCGCCCGACTTGTAGCTCAGCGTGCTCGGGTCAACATCATGCCCTTTGGCATGGCGGATCCAGCCCTTCTCAGACAGCACCACGGTGATCGCCTCAGACGGGATCAGCTCGCGCTCGGTTAGCGCCTTGGCTTCCTCTCGCTCAACCAACGGTGAGCGACGTGCATCGCCGTAGGTTTCGGCATCTGCCAGAATTTCTTTCTTGATCAAAGTATTTAGTCGGCGCTCGGAACCCAGCAGCTTCTCAAGCTGATCACGCTCCTTCGACAACTCGTCCTGCTCGCCACGGATTTTGATTTCCTCAAGCTTCGCCAACTGGCGCAACTTGATTTCCAAAATCGCATCGGCCTGAATCGCACTCAGATCAAAGCGCGACATCAATTCCGCCTTCGGGTCATCCTCACTGCGGATGATCTCAATCACCTCGTCGATATTGAGGTAGGCGGCCAACAAGCCCTCAAGGATATGCAGGCGGGCCACAACCTTGTCAAGACGGTACTGCAAACGGCGGCGAACGGTCTCGCGGCGGAATACAAGCCATTCGCTCAGGATTTCCACCAGCCCCTTCACTTCCGGACGGCCATCAAGCCCCAGCATGTTCAGGTTAACCCGGAAACTCTTCTCCAGATCCGTGGAGGCAAACAGATGATTCATCAACTGGTCGCAATCGATACGGTTAGAGCGCGGCACAATCACGATGCGAGTCGGGTTCTCGTGATCCGACTCATCACGCAAATCCTCGACCATCGGCAACTTCTTCGCCCGCATCTGCGCGGCAATTTGCTCGAGCAGCTTGGAGCCAGAGACCTGATGCGGCAGCGCCGTGATCACGATGTCGCCGTTCTCCTTATGCCATACCGCGCGCATCTTGATGCTGCCGCGGCCAGTACGGTAGACCTTCTTCAGATCAGCCTTAGAGGTAATGATTTCAGCTTCTGTCGGGTAATCAGGCCCTTGTACAAACCCCATCACCTCATCCAAATCCGCCTTGGGATTATCGATCAAGTGAACAGCGGCATTTGCCACCTCGCGCGCGTTGTGCGGCGGGATATCGGTCGCCATACCAACAGCAATACCGGTAACACCGTTAAGCAGGATATGCGGCAGACGTGCAGGCAGCATCTTCGGCTCTTTCATTGTGCCGTCGAAGTTCTGCCCCCAATCAACTGTACCCTGACCTAACTCGCTAAGCAGGACTTCCGAGAAACGAGACAGGCGCGATTCGGTATAACGCATTGCGGCGAACGATTTCGGATCATCCGGCGCACCCCAGTTACCCTGGCCGTCAACTAGCGGGTAGCGGTACGAAAATGGCTGGGCCATCAGCACCATGGCTTCGTAACAGGCCGAATCGCCATGAGGGTGGTACTTACCCAGTACGTCACCGACCGTACGGGCCGATTTTTTGTATTTCGCAGTTGCCGACAGGCCAAGCTCGGACATCGCGTAGATAATACGGCGCTGCACCGGCTTGAGGCCGTCACCGATAAACGGCAAGGCACGGTCCATGATCACGTACATGGAATAATTGAGGTAGGCGTCTTCGGTAAACTTCCGTAGCGGAAGCTGTTCCACGCCGTCCATTGAGACATCGGTCATCGTTGGGTATTCCGTTCAAACTGTTGCGGCCGGACGCGTATTTACAGCCTCCGGCCTATCAAATCATCGTTACTGCCAGCCTCGACTGGCACAGCCGAGTTTACACCTCAGCCATATCACCTTTGGACTGCAGCCAATGGCGGCGATCTTCCGCACGCTTTTTACCCAGCAGCATATCCATCATCTCGGTGGTCTGCGCATCATCGTCGATCGTCAACTGCACCAAGCGGCGGGTGTTCGGATCCATCGTGGTCTCGCGCAGCTGCATCGGGTTCATCTCACCCAGACCTTTGAATCGCTGGACGTTGACCTTGCCACGCTTACTGCTCAGGCGCTCGAGGATCCCCTCTTTCTCAGCGTCATCCAGGGCGTAATACACTTCTTTGCCCAAATCGATACGGTACAAAGGCGGCATCGCGATATAGACGTGGCCGGCTCGCACCAGCGACTCGAAATGCTTCACGAACAATGCGCATAGCAAGGTAGCAATATGCAGACCATCCGAGTCCGCATCCGCAAGGACGCAGATCTTACCGTAGCGCAGGCCACTCAGGTCATCACTGTCAGGGTCAATACCCAATGCCACCGAGATATCATGCACCTCCTGCGACGCCAGTACCTGATCGGCCGAGACTTCCCAGGTGTTAAGGATCTTACCGCGCAGCGGCATGATGGCTTGGAACATACGATCACGTGCCTGCTTGGCCGAACCGCCTGCCGAATCACCCTCTACCAAGAACAGTTCGGTACGGTTGAGATCCTGCTGCGAACAGTCGGCCAGCTTGCCCGGCAAGGCCGGACCCGAGGCGATCTTCTTGCGCACGACTTTCTTGCTGGCGCGCATCCGGCGGTGGGCGTTGGCAATACAGACTTCGGCCAATTGCTCAGCAAGCTGCGGACGCTCGTTCAGCCACAGGCTGAAGGCATCTTTCACTACCCCGGAGACAAACGCCGCACACTGACGTGAGGACAGGCGCTCTTTGGTCTGGCCGGCAAACTGCGGATCCTGCATTTTCACCGACAGGACGTAGGCACAGCGATCCCAGATATCATCAGCCGTCAGCTTCACGCCGCGCGGCAGCAAGTTACGGAATTCACAAAATTCGCGCATCGCATCCAGCAGGCCCTGACGCAGGCCATTAACATGCGTACCGCCCTGAGCCGTCGGGATCAAGTTGACATAGCTTTCGCCCACCAGCTCCCCGCCCTCAGGCAACCACAACAATGCCCAGTCGGCCGCCTCGGTCTGGCCGTGGAAGGCACCGGTAAACGGCTCTTCCGGCAGTAGGGTATAACCTCTGACGCCTTCTAGCAGATAGTCTTTAAGGCCGTCCTCGTAGCACCAGGTCAGTGTCTCGTCGGTATTCTTGTCGGTAAAGACAATCTCAAGACCCGGACACAGCACGGCTTTCGCCTTGAGGTTATTCTTAAGGCGAGACACCGAAAATTTCGGGCTATCAAAATACTTGGTATCGGGCCAAAAATGGACACTGGTCCCTTTCGCCCGGCGGCCACAAGTGCCGATCACTTCCAGCTCAGACACCTTATCGCCATTTTCGAAGGCAATTTGATAAATCTGGCCATCACGCTTGACGGTGACCTCGACACGGGTCGACAAGGCATTCACAACTGAAATACCTACCCCGTGCAGACCACCGGAAAATTGGTAGTTCTTACCTGAAAACTTACCGCCTGCGTGCAGCTTACACAGGATCAGTTCAACCCCGGATACCCCTTCTTCAGGGTGAATATCCACCGGCATACCACGGCCATCATCGATAACCTCCAGCGACTGATCGGCATGCAGAATCACTTCGACTTTACGGGCATGCCCAGCCAATGCCTCATCGACACTGTTATCGATGACTTCTTGGCCCAGGTGGTTAGGGCGGGTCGTATCGGTATACATACCCGGACGGCGGCGAACAGGCTCAAGGCCGTTCAGAACCTCAATGGCTCCAGCGTTATAGCTTTGCTCTGTCATAATTACGGAAAGTTACGGAAATTTGCCACAATAGTCAGTAACCCCAGCGAGGATGTCAAGCTAGGGTCGATGAAGTGCCCCACAATTGTAAATCGGGCGTAAGCGTTAATCGGCTCTACAAGCCAAGAAATGTGATGATTTGCGCAGGGTAGCGTTCAAATCCGACAAAACTGTGGTCACCCTCTGGTTCTACAGTCTGGCGGCAATACGCGTATTTTTCCACTGCCTGGCGATAATCGAGAATTTCATCCCCTTCTTGTTGCAGCAACCACAGCAGCTCAGGGGAAGATAACTGGGCAACATCCATTTCACGCAGCTCGTTCATATGCTCGGGTACCAGCAGGTAACGCTCTCCGGTATATGGGTTTTCCTGCTCACCGAGATAATCCTGCAGCAGCTCATAAGGCTTCACCGCCGGGTTAACCAACACCGCAGGCAGGCCATAGCGGTCGTTAAGCCATGTTGAGATATACCCGCCCAACGAGCTACCTACCAACCCAATCTGGTATTCGGCAGACAACGAACCGACAAGTTCGTCTATATAGGCCTGGGCCTCTGCCGGGTAGCAGGGCATCTGCGGGATCTCCACCCGGATATCAGGACGTTCCTGGCGACAGTAGTCAGCCATCAAGGATGCCTTTACCGATAGCGGGGAACTATTAAAACCATGAATATAAAGTAGTAACGGTTTCTTTTTCATTCAATAACCCGCCGAGTCGAAATGAGGAGTAAACTGATGGCCTTCCACTCGGTGCACCTGAGTTTGGATACTGCCATCAGGCAAAAGCTCCAATACCCGCCAACCAGGGCTTTGGTGATCTAAAGAAAAATCATGGGAGTCAGGCTGGAATTGAATGCAGGTCGACGGTGTCGCCAACACCCTCACGCCGCGGTACTGGCGGTCAAGAGCTTGATGAATATGGCCGCACAAAACCGCATTGACCTGTGGGTGTCGTTCAACCACCTGCCAAAAACGCTCGGCATTATGAAGCTGGTGCTGATCAAGCCACGTACTCCCGGCCGGTAGCGGGTGGTGATGCAGCAGTACCAGCGCGTGCCTATCAGGATAAGCCGCCAAGGCCAAATCCAGCATCGCCAACTGTTCGCTGTTCAGCTCGCCGTGCGGCACGCCTTTCACTTGGCTGTCGAGCAGGATCACCTGCCAGTGATCGCCAGCGAGTACCTGGTGGCAAGGTTTGATCTGCGGGGATGGCAACATAGCCTGCATACTAGGCTGATAATCGTGATTGCCCGGTAACCAGAAACAAGGTTGGCTCCAACGCGCAATCCCATCGCAAAAGCGACGGTAGGACGCTTCCGTATGATCTTGCGAGATATCCCCCGTCGCCACGATGGCCTCGAACGGGCATGCAGACGCCTCTACCGCATCAAGCACGGCATGAAAACTGTCTTTAGTCGCGACTCCCAGCAAGCTGCCGCTTTCATCGGCAAAGAGGTGGGTATCTGTGATCTGGAGGAGAACCACCTTGTCGGGGTTCGCTTGGGGCAGAGTAAAGTTCTGCAAAACGTCTAAAACCTTGTGTATCAATAACTAACAAACCGACTGTCTGCTGATCCCATTTTTCAGACAATATACCAACCAGTCCCCGAGAAAACGGTTCACCTGATGTTTTTCGTCTTTTTGGTGCATCCGCAAATTGGGGTAATCATACCTTGGCTTCAACCTAGAAGTCTGTTGGGCGGAACACACTTCTGCGACCCTGGCATCATGGTACAAACGGACTGACATTCGCGGGATCAGGTAATCGGGCAACGTCTCCTGCGTTCGCAGGCAGAGCTCAACCACCGTGGTATAACGGGTTGACTCGGTGACAGTCAGGCTATATTCCTGATCTGCAACACCATAAACGCACTTATCACCAACCTGATCACTTTTTGGTAGTAGTGGAAGCAACTTCGCATAGTTGGTTTCATACAACCGCATAATGCCAGCGAAATCAACAGTGTACTTTTTATTCAATCGGTATCCTCACGGCAATGGGAGGTCTTGGGCTGCCTCTTGCAACTTTCGGTAGTTCAACTGCAACCATTGTAGTGCAATGATCGAGGCTGCATTTTCAATTTTACCAGATTCTACCCACTGGTAAGCCTGCTCCCTCGACAACCCCCTAACCCGAATGTCCTCGCCTTCTTCAGGAAGGCCGTGGATCCCATCGGCCTTGCGACTGTCGGCTATACCGACAAATACGTCCAGTGTCTCGGAGCAACCGCCCGAGCTCGACAGGTAACGGGTGATCTTGTGCAGCTCGCCAACCTCCAAGCCGGCCTCTTCGACCGCCTCGCGGCGAACCACCTCCTCCGATACCTCTTCCGGCTCGATGATGCCCGCGACAATCTCCAACTGCCACGGTGCACAACCCGCCGCGTAGGCGCCGACCCGGAACTGCTCGATCATCACCACGCAATCCCTAACCGGATCATAAGGCAGCATAGCCGCCGCATGGCCGCGTTCAAACATTTCACGGTCGACCGGCTCGCTCCATCCCCCAGCAAACAGGCGATGACGAAAACGATATTTGACCATACTGAAAAAACCTTGATAAAGCGGAGCCTTGCCAAGCACTTCAACATCGTTCGCCGTAAATTCCTCGCAACGGCCAACTGTCTTTGATGTTTTCACCATCTTACCTATTCCTTTATCTGGGTATAACTGAGCGAATAATTCGCCAGCAAGCAGCATAACAGACTATTTTTTCATGCCTGATGCTGACTAACAATGATTTAATTCAACAATTGTGACAATTCTTGTTAAATTATTTAAGTCAAAATTTCAATATGAATAAATTACAATCACGAATAGAATAAGAAAAATACGTAAATTAAAGTAAAACTTCGAATTAATCAGTTTCCAGCAAGGATTCATACGATAAACTGGAGCCTTGCTCATTTTTTGTCAGGACCAGGAAAGGCATCCATGAAAAAATTGCTTCCGCTCTTCGTTAGCTTTGCGCTTGGCGGTCTAAGCCACAGTGCACTGGCTGATGATCTCGCCGAAATCTATCAACAAGCCAAACAGAATGATCCTCAGTTGCTCCGTGCAGCAGCCGATAAAGATACCGCGTTCGAGGCGATTAACGCTTCACGCAGTGCCCTGCTACCACAAATTAACCTCACCGCAGGCTATAACACTTTCTTCCTAGACGGTAAGGATAATCCTGACGGTTTCAATGCAGGCCTCAGCCTTGGCCAAGAGATCTATAACCGCGCAAGCTGGGTTAGCCTAGACATCAGCGAGAAGCAGGCCCGCCAACGTGATGCCGCCTATGCCGCCACTCAGCAAGGTCTGATCCTGCGTACTTCCGATGCCTACTTTGCCGTTTTGCGCGCAATGGATGATCTTGAGTTTGTCCGTGCCGAGAAAGCCGCCGTGGGCCGCCAGCTAGAACAAACCAAGCAGCGCTTCGAAGTTGGCCTATCAGCCATCACCGATGTGCACGATGCCCAGGCCCAGTACGACAGCGTACTGGCAGATGAAATCCTGGCAGAAAACGCCCTGACTAACAGCTACGAAGGCCTACGTGAAATCACCGGCCAAGAGCACACCAACCTAAATGTGCTTGATACCCAGCGATTTGCTGCCAGCGCCCCACAGGGCAAAGTACTGGATCTCGTCAACGGTGCTGAACAAGAAAACTTGAGCCTGCTGTCATCACGCATCGCTCAGGATATCGCCCGTGACCGTATCGCCCTAGCAGAATCCGGCCATCTGCCGACCCTGTCGTTCAATGCCGGTTACAGCTACGACGAAACCCGTGATGTCAACGGTAGCCTGGACGACGGTACCATCAACGCAGGTATCAACTTGGCACTGCCTGTCTACACCGGTGGCCGTACGACCTCTGAAGTGAAACAGGCCCAGTACTCATACGTTGCAGCCAGCGAAGATCTGGAAGCGTCGTACCGTAGCGTCGTCAAAGATGTCCGCGCCTTCTACAACAACATCAATGCATCGATCGGTGCCCTGCGCGCCTACAAGCAATCTGTGGTATCTGCCCAGTCAGCCCTTGAGGCAACCGAGGCCGGTTTCGATGTGGGTACCCGTACCATTGTTGACGTACTGGATGCGACCCGCCGTCTGTATGATGCAAACCGCCAGTTGTCCAATGCCCGCTATGATTACATCATCAGCCAGCTTCAGCTCAAGCAGGCTGTCGGCAGCCTCAACGAGCAAGACATCCTGGATGTCAACGCCGGTCTGATCACCGCCAAGAAATAAGCGGGGCTTCCCCCTAGGTAGAAATATCAGATACAAAAAAGCACCCGTCAGGGTGCTTTTTTTATACGCTATCGCTTAGTGAGTGACGGTTAGCCACGACCGCCACGGATAGCCTCGATGATTTCTGTCGTCGAACAGCCATCTTCAAAGTTAAGCACGCGAACCTCACCGCCCGCGGCAATCACTTCCTTGCCACCGGCAATTTCTTCCGGCTTGTAGTCACCGCCCTTAACCAGAAGGGTTGGCAATACTTCACTGATCAGGCGCTGTGGTGTTTCCTCGGTGAACGGCACTACCCAGTCAACCGCACCCAGACCCGCCAATACCGCCATGCGACGATCTTCCGGGTTAACCGGACGACCAGGCCCCTTAAGCGCCTGCACAGAACTATCTGAATTAACCGCGACAATCAAACGATCGCCTAGCTTGGCGGCTTCATTGAGGTAGGCAACATGGCCGGCATGCAGGATGTCAAAACAGCCATTAGTCATAACCACTTTCTCGCCACGAGCACGGGCAGCCTTCACCGCTGCAATCAGCTGGCTTTCGCCCACGACACCAAAGCCGCTATCCTGACTGCCGTGGATCGCATCGGTCAGCTCGATAGTCGATACCGTCGATGTACCCAGCTTACCAACCACCACACCAGCGGCCGCATTGGCAAGCTTGCACGAGTCTGACAGCGACTTGCCTGCCGCCAGCGATGCCGCCAATACGGAAATAACCGTATCACCAGCACCGGTCACATCGTAGACCTCTTTGGCCTGAGTCGGCATATGCAAAGGCTCCTGGCCTTTCTGCAGTAGAGTCATGCCGTGTTCGCTACGGGTCACAAGCAGCGCTTCCAGATCGAATTTCTCGATCAGGCCCAGGCCCTTGGCAACCAGATCCTCATCCGATGTCGTCTTACCGACTACAGTTTCGAATTCCGACAGGTTAGGGGTCAACAAGGTCGCACCACGGTAACGCTCGAAATCCGCCCCTTTAGGGTCGATCATCACAGGCACGCCAGCTTTACGAGCTAGCTGAATCATCGCCTGAACATGCTCAAGTGCGCCCTTGGCGTAATCCGATAGAATCACCGCCTTGGCCGATGCCAGAGACTGCTCGACGCGTGGCAGGATCAAATCCGCATTGACATTATGGAAGCCTTCTTCGAAGTCCAAGCGGATCAACTGCTGGCCACGGCTCATTACGCGTAGCTTTGTGATAGTCGGGTAATTTGGCAGTGATACAAAATCACAGTGTACCTGCAAAGAGCTCAGCTTTTCGGTCAGCGCCTTGGCAGGCTCATCAATCCCGGTCAGGCCAACCAGACGGGCATGACCGCCCAGCGCAGCAATGTTCATCGCCACGTTGGCCGCGCCGCCAGGACGCTCTTCAACCTGATCAACCTTTACAACCGGCACAGGTGCTTCTGGCGAGATACGGTTAGTTGGCCCATACCAGTAGCGATCCAGCATTACGTCGCCAACAACCAGTACTCCTGCTTGATCATAATCAGGAAGGGTCAGTTTCATTTTTTTCTCCGGGATTGTAATAACCCCCAAATCTTACCACAAAGCCAATTTGCCATGCACCCAAGCCTGGGGGAATTCAACGATATATATACCCTACACACAAGGTGTTTCAGCTGGCGTCAACCGCCAGCAGGCGGGTCCAAATCTGCACGACCGCATCCCGCTCGGCAGAAAACGTACCATCCTCTGCCTGAGCGGGCAGTCCGAGCAGGCTAAGACGGTGAATTTCATCACGCAGGCGGCAATAAGCCTGTTTCAGAGCCATCGCATCCTGCACCGCCATGATGTCATATTCCGCCATGGTATCAAATAGGCGAACATTATCAGACCAGCGGGTCAGGGCGGGCTCGACACCGGCATGACGCAATACCAGATACTGGGCTAGAAACTCAATATCCGTGATCCCGCCGTGGTCCTGCTTGAGATCGAAGAACCCGGCACGGCGGCTCCCCAAGTGCTCTCGCATCTTATGGCGCATATCAACCACCTGCCGACGTAACTCCGGCTCTTCGCGCGGCAACATCAAAACCTGCTGGCGGACAGTGGCAAATGCCTGCTGTAGCAGGGGATCACCATAAATCATCCGCGCCCGAACCAATGCCTGATGCTCCCAAGTCCAGGCTTCTTTTTCCTGATACTCGGCAAACGCCGTCATCGTGCTGACCAGCATGCCCGATGCCCCCGAAGGACGCAGCCGTACATCCACCTCATACAAGACACCGGAGGCCGTCCGGGTCGAAAACAGGTGGACAATCCGCTGGGCAAGCCGCAGGTAGAACTGGCGACCGTCAATCTCCTTTGGCCCGCTCGTATAGACATGCTCAGGGCAGTCATGGATAAAGACCAAATCCAAATCCGAGCCGTAGCCAAGCTCCCAGCCCCCGACCTTGCCATAACCGACGACGGCGAAGCCCCGCCCGTCACGGCCGGCCAAATGGGATGGCTCGCCATACTTGGCAACCATTTGCATCCATGCCTGATTCACCACTGCCGCCACGATGGCTTCAGCCAGATAGGTCAGGTGATCGCTCACCTTCATCAACGGCAATGCCCCAGCAATGTCTGCCGCCGCAATCCTCAGAAGCTGGGTCTGCTTGAACTGGCGGATCGCCTCCATTTGCTGCTCCATGTCCTCCTCGGGGATCCGGGCAAGGTACTCGCGCAGCTCGTCACCGTACTGACTGAGCGGCGTCGGGTTGTAAAGGTGCTGAGGATCAAGCAGCTCATCAAGCAGGATCGGGTACTGGGCCAATTGGTTCGCCACCATCGGGCTGGCAGCACACAAGCGGATAAGCTGCTCCAACGCAGCAGGGTGCTCACCGAGCAATTCAAGGTATGTGGTACGCGTGGCGATCCGCACAATCAGCTTGCTGATACGGTCAAGCACGGCTTCTGCATCATCCCGAGGCACCACCAGGGCGAGAACTGCAGGCATCAGCCTCGCAAGCACTTCCCGTCCGCGCGGGCCCAAGGTACGCTTTGACAGCTCGGCTTTCATATTGCCCAGAATCCGAGTTTGGCCCTCCACGGCCGGCACGTCGAGCTCGGTCAATATTGCCGTCACCACATCGGGATTTTTGACCATCTCCCATAACTCGCGGTACTGGCCCGGTACATCATGCTGCAACTCTTCCTCATCGGTTCCGACAATCTCATCGAACACCCGGTGCACCGCTGTCATCGCATCGGTAATTGCATGCTCCAGCTCAGACCATGAACCGTAACCCATCGCCATCGCAAGCCGTACCTGATCCAGCGGTTTATCCGGCAAGGTCTGGGTCTGCTTGTCGTCAATCGCCTGAAGCAGGTTCTCAAGCCGCCTCAGAAAACGGTACCCCCGTTCCAAATCAGCAACCTGTCGCTCGGGTAATAAGCCCTGCTGACGCACCGCATCAAGCGTTTCGAGCAAACCGCGGCCACGCAAATCAGGCGATCGCCCCCCCCGAATGAGCTGAAACGACTGGGCGATAAACTCCACCTCGCGGATCCCACCAGGCCCCAACTTGATATTGTTGATCAGCCCTCGACGGCGCACCTCGCTGCTGATCATCGCTTTCATCCGCCGCAGAGACTGGATGGCACTAAAATCAATATAACGACGGAAAACAAACGGACGCAGCATCTGGCGCAGGGTTTGATATTGGCTAAAGCTTTCGCGCCCCATCACCCGGGCCTTGATCATCGCATAGCGTTCCCAGTCCCTTCCCTGCTCTTGGTAGTAATCTTCCAAAGCCGCATAGCTCATCACCAAGGGGCCGCTGTCGCCGAACGGGCGCAGCCGCATGTCCACCCGGTAGCAGAAACCATCATACGTCTGCTGATCCAAGGCCTTAATCAGGCGCTGGCCGAGACGGGTGAAAAACTGGGCATTGGCCAAACTTCGTCGGCCACCTAGCGTCTCGCCATTTTCCGGGTAGGTAAAAATAAGATCGATATCAGACGAGAAGTTCAGCTCACCGCCGCCCAGCTTGCCCATTCCGAGGATCAGCATCGGCTGGGGCTCGCCTTCCGGATTGGTCGGCGTCCCCCATTCCTCGCAGCATTTGGCATAGAGCCAGTTGTAGGCCTCCATGATGATCGCCTCGGCGAGCATCGACAAATGCGCGAGCCCCACATCAAGAGAGGCAGCCTGAGTGAAGTCCCGCCAGGCGATCCAAACCATTTCGCGCCGCCTGAACTGGCGCAGCACCCGCATCAAGCCCGCCTCGTCACCGACCTTGGCCAACAACGCCGCCAATTCATCGCGATAGCCCGCCTCGCGTGATGGTTCATCCAGATTCTGGGCCAGCCACGGCAGTAATTCACCGTCCCGTACCAATGCTGCGGCAACAAAATCACTGTAGCCAAGCACCGCCCTTAGCTCTGCCTCCTTGGCTTCGGGCCACTGAGCAAGGCGCTCCGGCTGGGCCGAGGCCAGCTTGTTCCACGCTTTGTCCTTGGCATCGTTGAAAATATCTTGCGGGCTCATAATGCTTCCTTTTCCTCTGTCGGCGCGTCGGTCGAATATGCCCTTACGATAGCACAACGCCCGCATAAGGCGGGCGTTGATTTAGCTATAAAAAGTATGTGTCACACGGCGATCCTTTCACACCTGAAAGGCTTGGATCTTACGCTCTAGTTCCGAGGCATGGTCCTGCATGGTATCTGACGTTTCCGCCAACTCACTGACCACCACCACCGAGGCTTCAACCAACTCCCGCACATTCGTCAGGTTCTGGCTCATCTCGCTGGCTACGGTGCTCTGCTGCTCGGCCGCCGAGGCGATTTGGAAATTCATGTCATTGATCTGCTGAACCTGCTCGACAATCTTATCAAGCTCACCACCGGCATTGGTCACCAACTCGACACTCTCTGCCGCCTCAACCACACTCTGTTCCATCAGGCCTACAGCCTGCTGAGCGCTGCCCTGAAGCGAGGCGATCATCTGCTGGATCTCCACCGTTGCGGTTTGGGTTCGCTGAGCCAAGCTACGAACTTCATCAGCCACTACCGCAAAGCCACGCCCGGCCTCGCCGGCACGGGCCGCTTCGATCGCCGCATTGAGCGCCAGCAAATTAGTCTGCTCAGAGATCCCCTGTATGGTGACAATCACACTGCCAATTTGCTCAACCCGCTCTTCCACCTGGCTAACCGCACCGGCAGACTGGGTGATATCCTGCGACAACAACTGGATGGTGGAAATGGTCTGCGACACGAACTGCTGTCCCTGCAGCGCCTGATCCGAGGTCCCGGCGGTTGCAACCGAGGCCTCTCTGGCGTGGCCAGCCACCGTCTGCACCGTCGAGTTCATCTGGCTCATTGCCGATGCCAGCTGGTCAATTTCAACAAATTCCTCTTGGGCGGACTCTTTGGTTTCCACCATACTAATAGACATCACCTCGGCCAGACCGGACAACTCGCCGGCCGCCTCGCGTTGGTTGCAAATCACCTCGCGCAACTGAACCCGGGTCGTCTCCAACTCACGGGCCAGATCACCGTATTCATCTTTGCAGGGCATCACGATCGGCTGGGACAAATCACGCTCGGCCAAGCGCTTGATGCTAGCCATCAGGTAGTGGGTCTGGCGCAGCATCACACTCGAACCCCCCAACAAGATCACCATGAAGGCTACAATCATTGCCGCCGTCTGCCAGGCAATCTGAACCAAATACTGCTGGTAATAGGCTTCCGCTACCGAGGCCGGCTGGGAAGCGACCACCAACCAATTATGCTCTGGCAATGCCACCGCGAACTCGAATCGTTGATGGTTATCCAGCGTCATCGCCCGGTTCCCCGTCAACCCAGCAAACAGCGATGCCTGTGTACCCGCACCATCAACGTTCGCGCCCAGAGCGGCCAAGCTCTGCCCTGACGGATGGCCGAACACCTGTTGAGAGTCACGCTCAACAATATAGAGGAAAGCATCCTGCGACATGGCCGCTGACTGAGCCTGAATTAAAGATTCCGCCAAGGCCTCCCCTTGCGGGCCAGTCGCCAGTACTTTCTTCAACATAGCGGCTGTAGACAGTGCCTGCTCTTTTGCTCTATCTTGCGAAATGCTGACAACGGACTGGTAAAATGTATGGGCATCCCAAAGCTGCTTGCCGATCAGCAACACCGTGCTGAATACCATCAGCAGCACCAGCTTGGGTACCAGACGGATATTTGTCAGCCCTTTTTCCCACGGCTTGAACACCATTTCTGTCATGTGGAATCTCCGTATATTTATGCACAATGAGCCTGGTCTTTCGGCGTTGCCGCTATTTAGCGGTGTAAATAGGCCATTGTTTTATGATTATTTTTTCATTCACCGAATTACCCTGCATTGTACCTATCGGCCCGGAGCGACGAAAATTAAATGACAAAAAAAATTGATGCCGTCAAACACGAACTCAATCCGCTAAGCCTAATGTCGCTGGTTCTCTCCTTCCTCTCGCTGGCTATCGTGACCACCATGATCTTCCTGCCCAAGGCAAGCAGCGCCTATCATCTGCTGTTCGGGATAGACTCCTTTATCTGCCTGCTGTTCTGGTGCCAGCTATTGGGTGATTGGTCACGCAGCAGCAACAAGCGCGCATACATCAAGACCCACTGGGTCGACTTCCTCGCCAGCATCCCGGTCATCGAACAGCTCCGCTTCGCCCGAGTGTTGCAAATATTCCGGGTTTTGCGGCTCCTCAACTCAAGCAAGCAGATCCTCCGCCAGCTTCGGCGTAACCGCAGGGAAACCACTATTGCCGGTATCTTCCTACTACTGACCCTACTGCTCTCGGTCGGCTCGTCAATGATGCTGATTTTCGAAAGCCATGTCCCCGAGTCCAATATCAAAGAAGCCGGCGATGCGCTGTGGTGGGTCTTTGTCACAATCTCTACGGTAGGCTACGGCGACCACTATCCCGTCACCGCGATGGGAAAAATCCTCGCAGCAGTGATCATTATCTGCGGGGTCGGGCTGTTCGGCATGGTTGCGGGACTGGTCAGCTCGGTAATCGCCGATCCCGAGCAGCAAAAAGAAAAAGACGCCAAGCGCCATGCCGAGGAGTGGCGCCTGATGCTGGACAACCAGCAACGCCTTATCGAGCGGCTGGAGGCCATCGAAAAGCAGTTAGGCGAGCAGAAATCGCCTCCTGCTCCCTAGATACAATAAAGCCCGGCAAAATATTGCCGGGCCCATGAACAAACTAGCGAGAAGGATCAAGGATAACTAGGGCCAATAAGGAACCAGCTCAATACCGATTGCCCGCGACTGATCCATCGCGTGGATCAATGAGTCCTCTTTGCGAACCAACCATTTCTCGAGCTGACGGCGATCTTCTTCGTCATCTTGCAGCTCAAGCAGGGAACGAGCAGGCTCAAGCAAGCGCAAGTCGTCCATACCCTGTAGCAGA
The DNA here is from genome assembly GCF_001029445.1 of Photobacterium aquae. GTDB lineage: Bacteria > Pseudomonadota > Gammaproteobacteria > Enterobacterales > Vibrionaceae > Photobacterium > Photobacterium aquae. The sequence goes on along the minus strand of NZ_LDOT01000050.1, from coordinate 21,214 downwards.
TCCAGCCACGGCATTCGGAACGGCCGGCGCTTGTCTTCGTCGTACAGCGCGGCAAAGCTCAGTCCGCTCATCAAATTGCGTAGCAAACGCGGCTGCTGGTCAAGATAGTCAATCCGGTTGAGCTGGCGCTCAGCAGGGAACACATCCAACAATTCCTGCCACGAACGAGCCAGGCTCTGGTCGGCAAAGTCCTTGACGTGCTCGGCCAATCTGGCGCGTCCCTTATCATCAAGAAACGGCTGCCAGCCACGGCTGAGGATCCAGCGGCTCAAGTCGAGCAGCAAGTTGCAATAACGGGCCGATTGAATCAGCTCAAGCACCTCTTCGGTATCAGGCAAATCAGCTTGGCGAGCTTCAAGTTGTTTCATCAACGTCTTGCGGTTGTCCAGCTTACGCAGGGCATAACCTTTCTCATCAAGCAAATCGGCAATACTGGCCGCTTCGCCCAGCCATTCCAACTCGCCTTCAAGCCACTGCAGTTCCTGACGCAGCAGGGCACTGGCTCGACGCGGGATCATCCCGCCAAAGGTCACGAGTGTCTGGCGCAACAGGCTCAGCGCCTGCTGGATTTGCTCCAGCGCCGCAACATCTTGCCGTTCGGCAAAAATCTGCTCATGGTAATGCCAATGGCCGAGAGCATGCTCGAGGGTTTTCACCAACACGGCCTCAACACTTTCGTCTCCGGCCAGCGGAACGATATCCAACGGCTTGATCGCATCCCCGGTATAATCAGCGGCCAAGCGATAACCTCGGGCCGCCTTGCTCAAGTTGCCCAGACGCATTCCACCGTCGGTACATAGCTCACGGGCAAGCGCGAACAGAGCCTCGGTCTGGCCTGATTTGAGTTCAAGCTCAACTTCACAGATTGCATCTGTCTTGCCATCGGCACTCACGCAACCCTGATCAAAAGCTAACTCAACCTGACTGCCGTCGGGCATCGCAATTAACCATTGCTGACGAACAAAATCGGTTGAAAACAGCGGCTGTAACTGCTGCTGAACATGAGCAACATCGAAGCCTTCGGGCCAGGCATCGGCCGGGTGGAGGGTCAATTCAGGCGAACTGCTGCGAGTTTCCGCATTGTATTCAGGGCGCTGATGCAAGCCAGCGACAACACGGCCGGCCGTTTTCAATGTCTGAACCAAGACATCATCAAAACGGCGGATACGCAAGCCGATATCATGCTGGCGAAGAATTTGGTCTGGGGTGTCGAAGTAGACGTTGCCTAACTCACGACGGCTTTGCTGCAGAATCTTCGCTTCAGTAATTTTGTGCAATAACTGACTGGAAAATTCTGGTGAGACGAAAAACTTCAGTTCTATCTCGGTTTCCATAGTCCTACCTATAAACAGTGGCAAACCAAGGATATTGGCAATTTCGTCCCGGGGCAAGCACGAAATATAAACAAAACCTTGATCGAAATTAGTTCCCCTATACTTACTTATGCGTTAACATGCGCGCCTTAATGACCATCGCTCAAGAATTCGCCAATTAGGCTCTTTCTAGGTTATTCGGCTATGCCAGTAAATACGATCATGGGGCTCTTTGCTAAATCCCCAATAAAACCATTGCAACGCCACGTTACACGCGTAAATGAGTGTTGCGAACTTCTCGTGCCCTTCTTCGAAGCCTGCAAGGCTGGAGACTGGGATAAAGCGACGGCGCTCCGAGAGCAGATATCGCAGCTTGAAAAAGATGCGGACGTGCTCAAACGAGAGATCCGTCTGAAGCTTCCTCGCGGTCTGTTTATGCCAGTCGACCGGACTGACATGCTCGGCCTTCTCACCCAGCAGGACAAGCTTGCCAACCTCGCCAAAGATATCGCAGGCCGAGTGTTGGGTCGCCAACTGCAAATTCCTTCCGAAATGTACCCTGACTTCCTTGCCTATGTTCAGCGCTGTCTGGACTCAGCCAACCAAGCAAATCGCGTTATCAACGAGCTCGACGAATTGCTTGAAACTGGCTTCAAAGGCCGAGAAGTAACGCTTGTTGCGGAAATGATCAACCAGCTAGACGTGATCGAAGACGACACTGACAGTATGCAGATCAAGCTTCGCCAACAACTGATGTCCATCGAAGACCAATACAGTCCGGTGGATGTGATGTTCCTTTACAAGATTCTCGAGTGGGTTGGTGCTATTGCCGACCAGGCGCAGCGCGTCGGCTCACGTCTTGAAATCATGCTATCGCGCTCATAGCGAAAGAGTGTAACAAAAACAAGGTTTTACAATGGAAATCCTGTCTAACTACGGCACCATGATTATTTTGGTGGCGGCTTTTTTTGGTCTTTTGATGGCTATTGGTATTGGTGCGAATGACGTTGCCAATGCAATGGGTACTTCTGTTGGCTCAAAAGCATTAACAGTTAAGCAAGCGATCATCATTGCGATGATTTTTGAATTTGCGGGTGCGTATCTTGCCGGTGGTGAGGTAACGGACACAATCCGTAAAGGCGTCGTTGATATGTCTTTCTTTGCTGATAAACCAGAGGTACTGGTTTACGGCATGATGTCAGCATTGTTGGCAGCGGGTACTTGGCTACTGCTTGCCTCTTACATGGGCTGGCCGGTATCAACCACCCACTCCATCATCGGTGCAATCATTGGTTTTGCGTGTATTTCTGTCGGCCCTGAAGCGGTTTCATGGGGTTCGGTAAAAGGCATCGTCGGCAGCTGGCTTATCACACCGTTGATTTCCGGCCTGTTCGCCTATGGTATTTTCGTGAGCGCCCAGCGTCTCATTTTTGATACGGATACCCCGCTAATCAATGCCAAGCGCTTCGTACCCGTCTACATGTTCATCACTGCGATGGTTATCGCACTGGTAACGATCAAGAAAGGTCTGAAGCACGTTGGTCTTCACTTGTCGAACAACGAAGCTTGGATGGCCTCTATCGCTATATCAGCCATTGTAATGCTTTTGGGTTACCTATACATCAGCCGCAAATACACTGACGACGGTTCATCTGTCGACAGCAACGGCTACGCCGGTGTTGAGCGCGTATTCAGCCTGCTAATGGTTGTAACGGCTTGTGCGATGGCATTTGCCCACGGCTCTAACGACGTTGCCAATGCGATCGGTCCTCTATCTGCGGTTGTTGCAACTGTCGAGAGTGCTGGCCAGCTGGCTGCGGAAACAACCATTGCATGGTGGATCCTTCCTCTTGGCGGTATCGGTATCGTTATCGGCCTTGCGACTATGGGCCACAAGGTAATGGCGACTGTTGGTACCGGTATTACCGAACTGACACCTAGCCGTGGCTTTGCCGCCCAGCTAGCAACAGCCTCAACCGTTGTTCTTGCATCAGGTACAGGTCTGCCAATTTCAACCACCCAAACGCTTGTGGGCGGTGTGATCGGTGTTGCCTTTGCCCGTGGTATTGCAGCCCTAAACCTAGGTGTTGTCCGCAATATCGTTGCGTCTTGGGTTATCACTTTGCCGGCAGGTGCCCTACTGGCAGTGATCTTCTTCTACGCAATGCAAGCAATGTTCGGTTAATTAACGTCAAATCGGGCTCGAGATCAAAAAGAGGGAGGCAGTGCCTCCCTCTTTTCTTGAACCCGCCGTACAAAGTTTTTAGACTTTGTCATCTTAAGAAAAACAGGCTCTCCCAAGGAATCAGATTGTGAAGCAGTTAATCAGCTTACTATTATTTGCTTGCGTCATGGCAACCATGCCAGCAAAAGCAGAGCAGGCCCGGTATATCTCCGATAACCTGTTTACTTATATGCACAAAGGCCCTAGCACCCAGTTCCGGATCATCGGCAGTGTCAATGCGGGAACCAAAGTTACCCTGCTGGAAACCAACCGCGATACCGGTTTTGGTAAAATCCGTGACGACCGAGGCCGTATTGGCTGGGTTAACGGTGACTTCATTTCTAAGCAGGTTGGTCTTAAAGAGCGCGTTCCTGCGCTGGAAAACGAACTGACCAAAGTCAAGGCGCAGCTAGCTGATGCGCTGCAATCTGGCGATGAGAAAACGGCAACCTTGCAGAGCACACTGCAAATGCGCACCGAGCAAATCACCGAGCTGGAGACCCAGAGCAGCCACCTTAACGAGCAGCTGATGACGTCCCAGACCGAAATTCGCGAACTGCGTGCCAAGCTTGATACTCAGAAAGATGACCTGCTGATGCGCTGGTTCACCTACGGCGGTATGGTTGCCGGCGGTGGCTTGCTATTTGGCCTGTTACTGCCACATATCATCCCGCGCCGTCGCAAGCGCAACAACGGCTGGGCTTAACCTAGCTATCCCCGCATACAAAAAGGCAGCCTCGCGGCTGCCTTTTTTATTTCGCCTTGTCACTTAGTGACTACTATTCGGAACTGGGTGACTACCATTCAGAAAGTGCCGGCATCGACACATGGTACGACTCGAAGTCGAACACTACCCGGCGAGGCTCAATGCTGCGCAGCAACACCCCTGGGGCGATACTGTCACCTTCAAAAGCCTCCTTGCCATTAACCTTCACCCAGCGACTCTCCTTATTCGACGAGTAAATATGGGTTTGGAAGTTCAGCGTCGGGATCCTGTTCTGTACCGCAACGGGCAAATCCGCGATATCAATCGTATCGGCACCCTTCGCCTTCTCTTCTACCGCCACCGGCTCTTCTGCAGGCAGCTCCCCATCACTGGTTGCGGCAATCGCCGACTTCAGGTGAGATGCCAACTCCGGTGACATATCGGAGTAATCAATCGCATTGAGATCCCAGCCCTCATCACCACTCTGATCGGCCTGATGGCTGATCAGAGCCGGAGGCTCAGCCCCTGTCTGTCCAGCAGCCTGAGCTTGCGGGGTCGATGATGGCTCCAGCGGAACCAAGCGGCTGTACAATGGCAATGGCTCAGCATCAAGTACCGGGTAGGCCATTGCCGTGATCTCGACAGGCAACTGCTGCGAATTATCCAGCGGCTCCTGCGCCGTTGCTTGCGGCTGCAAGGTCGGCCCCGGCAGGTTCATAGCAGCATCGACCACCATCAAGGTACGCGGCCCGGCAATACCGTCCACCGACAATCCCTGGGCCTTTTGAAAACGTCGCAACTTCTCCAGCAAGCCTTGGCCGAAAATGTCATCACGGCTTTGCTGGACACCCAGCAAGGCACTTAGCTGATCATCCAACCAACGAACCCGGGGGCCCTGCTGGCCATAGCGGATCGCCCCCTTGTCTCCAAGCGGCGGACGCCACAGCAAGGTGTATTCCCCATCCCATCGGGCCGCAAGCCACTCCGGTTTCACCGATACCCGTTGGTTAGCCAGTAATAGCTCAACGCTATCTCTTCGCACCGCATACAGAATCGCATAGTATGGGATACCACCGGGCTCCGTCAGCGTTAAGATGGCAGTCCGGTTAATCAGCCCTAGCTGCTCAAGATCACCCTGCCCCTTGTAACAGCTCAAACCAACACGGCCGCTTGACTCACAGTTGGCTTGGCTCAGCTGAGTGTCATAGCCCCACATCCGGTATAGCGACTGCATCGCATGCCGCTCGGAGGCGGACTGATTCACCAGATGCATCCAATTCACCGCAGCCTGGCGCGGATCATAGAGTGGCAGGCTCGGTTGCTGAGCGACGATATCCTGCACGGCTTCCGCCACAACAGCAGCGGGAGTCGGCGACACTGGCTGGCTCGCAACCACAGGCAGTACGGACACACTCGCGGCGCTGTCGGGCTGCTTGTCATCTCCAGACCATAGCGCCAAGCCGTAACCGGCCCCAAGTACCGCCACACCAGCCACCGCGGCAGCCAATGGCAGCATAAAGCGCTTGTTGCCCTGCTTTTTCGTCTCCACCGACTTGAGTGTCGGCAACTGCCAGTCCAGCACTTCCTGACAGGCCTGCTCCACCAGCTCCTTCGGGATCTGGTGCATGCTGCGCTGGAAACCGAGCTGCATCGCCTTGTCGCAGACAAGATTGATCAAGCGCGGGATCCCCCCCGTCGCCTTGGCAATGATCTGGTTGTTGGCAGTGCTGAACACATTATGCAGGCAGTCAACCGCCCGCAAACGGTAGTTGATATATTCGCTGACTTCTTCTTGAGTCAGGGGCAGCAGGTGATAACGGGATGTGATCCGCTGCGCCAGCTGGCGCAAACGCTCCTGCTGCAATAGCTGCTGCAACTCAGGCTGGCCAACCAACACCACCTTGAGCAGCTTGATGCTGTCGGTTTCGAGGTTGGTCAGCAGGCGTAGCTGCTCGAGCACATCCGGCATCAGGTGCTGGGCCTCATCGATCAGCAATAGGCTCTGGGTGCCGTTTTTATGGTTATCGAGCAGGTGCTGGTAAATAGCGTCAGTCATCTGCTTGACCGTCGCACTTTCTGGGTACGAGATGCCGAACTCATCACAGATACTCGCCAGCAGCTCCAGCGTGGTATAGGACGGGTTAAGGATCACCGCAACCTGAGTCTCCTGCGGCAGCCGGGTGACCAGCGCCCGCAAAACCGTGGTTTTCCCGGTGCCCACTTCCCCCGTCAGCAAGCCGAAACCGCCCCCGCCGCTCAAGCTGGAGAGCATATGCGTCAACGCCTCGCGATGGCGCTCACTCAGGTAAAGAAAACGCGCGCTGGGAACAATTGAGAAGGGGGGCTCCGATATCCCGTAGAAATCCCTATACATACCATCGTATCTCTTGATTGGAACATGGGTTGATTATACTTAACGTTACTTGTCACTTATACCATTGTATAGCCCTTTCCAGACAGACACCTGCCTCTCTTGGTCAGCTTGGCACGTTGCTCACAGGATTCGTGCTAAGCTGCTGTTTTGATATACTTGTGTCATATCTGTCGTGCATAAGGGGAATACATTGCAAATTTATTTGGTAGGCGGGGCCGTTCGCGACGCCCTTCTTGGACTGAGCGTCAAAGATCAGGATTGGGTGGTAGTCGGCGCGACCCCGGAACAAATGCTGGAACAAGGCTACACTCAGGTCGGCAGCGACTTCCCTGTATTCCTCCACCCCAAAAACAAACAGGAATATGCCCTGGCCCGAACCGAGCGCAAGTCAGGCAAAGGCTATACCGGGTTTGTTTGCCATTCGGCACCCGATGTGACGCTTGAGCAAGATCTCATGCGCCGCGACCTGACTATCAACGCCATCGCCAAGGCTGACGACGGCACCCTGATCGATCCCTATAACGGTCAGCACGATTTGCAACAGCGCCTCCTGCGCCATGTGTCACCCGCTTTCATCGAAGATCCGCTCCGCGTGCTACGTGTCGCACGCTTTGCCGCGCGTTTTGCCCATCTCGGATTTACCGTTGCCCCAGAAACCATGGCTCTGATGCAAGACATGGTCGTAGCCGGTGAGCTGGCAGCCCTGACCCCAGAGCGCGTATGGCAGGAGTGGGAACGTTCGCTCCAGACCGCCAATCCTGAGATCTTCCTCAGGGTACTGCGCCAATGCGGCGCGCTAGGGGTGATCATGCCTGAAATCGACAATCTTTTCGGCGTGCCGCAACCTGAAAAATGGCACCCGGAGATCGACTGTGGCATCCATACCTTGCTCGTTGCCGAGCAGGCCGCCTTGCTAAGTGATGATCCCGTGATCCGCTTTACGGCTCAAGTCCATGATCTGGGCAAGGCGCTCACCCCGGAAGAAGAATGGCCGAGCCACAAGCTGCACTGCCAAACTGGGCTTGGGGCAATCAAGACGCTCTGCCAGCGCCTGAGAGTCCCCAACGACTACCGAGATACTGCATTGATGGTCTGCGCCCAGCACACCAAGATCCACAATGCCGATATCCTGCGCCCAGCTACCTTCATCAAGATCTTCGACCAGATCGATGCCTGGCGCAAACCGGAGCGGGTTGCCCAGCTGGCAACCTGCTGCCTCGCCGACGTACGAGGCCGGACCGGTTTCGAAACCGCCCCCTACCCACAGGCTGAAATCCTCCAAGGCGCTTTCGCCGCCGCTCTGGAAGTCGAAGTAAAACCGATTATCGACGCAGGCTTCAAAGGCAAGGATATCAAGGATCAACTAGCCATCCGCCGCACAGCCGCCGTCGAACAAGCTCTTACCACCCTGCGCTAAGAGCCCATAGGGCCGCTAACAAGCACAAAAAAGCCCGGCATGATGCCGGGCTTTTTGCTTGCCGTGAAACTTACTGCATCATCAGGAATGCCAATAAGCCACCACCGAGCAACAAACGGTAAATAACAAACGGCAGCATCCCCAATCGGGTTACCAATTTAAGGAATACGTGGATACAGGCATAGGCGCTGACAAACGACACCGCAATGCCGATCGCCAGCGTATCAACTTGTACTGGAGCGCCACTGCTAACAAGCTTCATCCCCAAATAACCGCCCGCCAGCAAAATGATCGGGATTGACATCAAGAACGAAAAGCGCGCTGCCGCCTCACGGGTAAAACCAAGGTAGAGCGCAGCGGTCATGGTCGCTCCAGAACGCGATGTCCCCGGGATCATCGCGGCCGCCTGCGACAGCCCGATAAACAACGAGCGTTTCCAGTCAGCCTGGTATTCGTCGTCGGTCTGTTTGGCACGCACATCCACCCACCATAGCAACAGGCCAAACACGATAGTCGTCACCGCGATCACCCACGCCGAGCGCAGGTAGAGCTCGATGATATCTTTCATAAACAGGCCGAAAATACAGGCCGGGATCGTTGCAATCACGATCATCCAGGCCAATTTTGATTCGGCTGAATGCTGCTTCTTGAAGATCGAGCCAAACCAGGCCGACAACAAGGCGACCACTTCCTTACGAAAGTAGCCAATCACTGCCATCAAAGTGCCCACATGCACCGCCACGTCAAATGCCAGACCCTGATCGGCCCAGCCCAGTATCGCTGACGGCAGGATCAAATGCGCCGAGCTGGAGATCGGCAGAAATTCGGTCAACCCCTGGATAAGAGCCAGCGCGAAAGCTTCAAAGGTCGTCATAACAATCCTTACACAACAAAATTATCCACAGGCCACAGTGCCTGCTCAAAACTCGATAAGTGCCATAGCTGCGCCACGGTACGCCCATCGCCGGGCAGCACCAGTGCCGGAGCCAATTCCATTAATGGCTGAAGAACAAAAGCAAATTTGTAGATGTCACTGCGCGGCAGAACCGGATACTCCTCGCGAACCTCATCACCGTAAAGCAAGACATCGAGATCCAGTGTACGACTTTGATTTTTCTTTGCATCCGGCTCGCGCCCGTACTTCAGTTCAATCTGCTTTAATACCTGCAAGAGGCTATCTAGCGACAGCGACGTTTCGATGGCAGCCACACAATTAAAAAATTGCGGTCCGTCAAAGCCAACCGCCTCGGCCTCGTAGACCGTAGAGACGCGCATTCCCTGCCCCAGCGCGGCCAATTCCAGCAAACCCTGACGCAAGTGATAGTCCCGTTCGATGTTCGAGCCGAGGCTGATATAAACCGTGGTCACCGACTACCCCGTTCAATGACAACCCCGACCCCGCGGGCATTGGCTACTGCACCCGGCTTGGTCACCCGGACCCGAATCCAAGGCACGCCGAAGCGAGACATAATCAAGCCAGCCACTTCCTCGGCCACTCGCTCAACCAACAAGAAACGCCCTTCCTGAATGAAAGTCGTCACCGCCTCACTGACCGCCGCGTAGTCCAAGGCCAACATCACGTCATCGTTTTGCGCAGCTGGGCGGTTGTCGTGAGCCATTTCCAAATCAAGCACCAGTTTTTGCTTGATTTCCTGCTCCCAGTCATAAACACCGATAGTGGCAATGACTTCAAGTTGTTCGATAAATACTGAGTCCATGTTCAATCGCTAATTCGTACTAGTGGTCGGATACCAAATTTGAGCAATAACGCGTATTATCAGGTCGGAAACGACGATATACTACTGCTTTGATTTACAAGCTCATCAGGTTGCCTATGAGCTGCGGCCAGCACTATAACACAGGAAACTGGCCAACGTGTAATCAACAAAATGGACACCAAAAGCGCCCCGGCGCCAGCAAGCGGATCACTGCATGACACCACTCGTACTCCTGATCATCATCGGGGCCTACCTTCTGGGCTCAGTCTCCAGCGCCGTGCTGATCAGCCGCCTGTGCCGCCTACCCGATCCCCGCGAGTCAGGTTCCGGCAATCCCGGCGCCACCAATGTCCTTCGTTTGGGAGGACGGGGAGCCGCCGCTGCGGTTCTCGTCTGCGATATTCTCAAGGGGATGATCCCAGTCTGGATCAGCTACTTCCTCGGCATCAACCCGTTCCTGCTCGGTTTTATCGGCATTGCGGCCTGCCTTGGGCATATCTATCCGATCTTCTTTCATTTCCGGGGCGGAAAAGGGGTGGCCACCGCCCTCGGCGCACTGGCACCGATTGGATGGGATCTGAGCGGGTTGCTAATTGGCACCTGGCTGCTGACCGTGCTGGTCACTGGCTATTCGTCGTTGGGCTCAATGGTCACGGCACTGGCCGCACCGCTGTTCACCTGGTGGGTAAAGCCCGAATACACCCTGCCGGTGGCAATGCTATCGTGCCTAATTGTATTTCGCCACCATGACAATCTCCGGCGGCTACTGGAGGGAAGCGAGAGCAAGATCTGGACAAAATTCAGCCGTACCAAACCCTCTACCAGTAACGAGTCCCACAAAGACCCTTCCTGATGCGGATTTGACACGGCCAAATTCGGATCAACTACCCCTTGGCCACAAGCATTACTTGATCGGCTTTAGCTGGTCGATTGGCCAGCGAGGGAAGGCTTTAACACCAAGATCCATCGTTTCCTGGTTCTTCAAACGCTGCATGCCCGCATAAGCGATCATCGCCCCGTTATCGGTACAGAACTCTGTCCTCGGGTAGAACACTTCACCGTTCATCTTGCGCATCATCTCTTCGAGTTGTGCGCGCAGGTGTTTGTTGGCACTCACGCCACCGGCAATCACCAAGCGCTTGAAGCCAGTTTGCTTCAGGGCACGCTTGCACTTGATCGCCAAGGTATCCACCACGGCTTCCTGAAACGCATAAGCGATATCGGCGCGAGTCTGCTCGTCGTCATCATTGGCGCGAATGGTATTGGCAGCAAATGTCTTCAGGCCAGAGAAGCTAAAATCCAGCCCCGGACGATCGGTCATCGGACGCGGGAAGGTAAAGCGACCCGGCGTACCATTTTCGGCCAAGCGAGACAGCAGCGGACCACCTGGATAGTCCAGCCCCATCAGCTTGGCCGTCTTGTCAAATGCCTCACCGGCGGCATCGTCAATCGACTCGCCGAGGATCTGATATTCACCAATTCCTTTCACTTCCACCATCATGGTATGGCCGCCAGAAACCAGCAGCGCCACGAACGGAAATGCCGGCGGATTATCCTCCAGCATCGGGGCCAACAAATGGCCTTCCATGTGATGAACAGCCACTGCAGGGAGGTTCCATGCATAGGCCAAACTACGACCGATAGTTGCGCCAACCAGCAGCGCGCCAACCAAGCCCGGTCCCGCGGTATAAGCGACGCCGTCGAGATCAGCCGGGGTCAGGCCAGCCGCATTCAGCGCCTCTTTAATCAGCGGAATGGTTTTCTTCACATGGTCGCGCGAGGCCAATTCCGGCACCACACCACCATAATCAGCATGCAGTTTTACCTGGCTGTAAAGTTCGTGTGCCAGCAGGCCTTTTTCATCATCGAAAATCGCCACACCTGTTTCGTCACAGGAGGTTTCGATGCCCAGTATACGCATAACAACCTCTATACTTATGGTAATTGAGGGCAATACTACCGCCCTTGACAGAAATTAACCAGTTCGGGGATGCAGAATGCTTTACAAACGCCCCCAGATCAGATTAGAATTTCGCACCATTTTTAATCAGCTGACACTTTTTGAACGTCAGCGTTAATGAATCACTCTGAGGTGAGTATTACATGCCAGTAATCAAAGTACGTGAAAACGAACCGTTTGACGTAGCACTACGTCGTTTCAAGCGCTCTTGCGAAAAAGCAGGTATCCTTTCAGAAGTACGTCGTCGTGAACACTTCGAAAAGCCTACTACTGTACGTAAGCGTGCTAAAGCAGCGGCTGTTAAGCGTCACCTGAAGAAATTGGCTCGCGAAAACGCGCGTCGCGTTCGTCTGTACTAATCAACTGATTAACAGAAGGAACGTGCTATGACTCTGATTGAACGTCTTAAAGACGAACAAAAGGCGGCAATGAAGGCGAAGGACAAACCTCGTCTTGGTGCTATCCGTCTGGCTCTTGCTGCAATTAAACAGCGCGAAGTTGACGAAAAGATCACTCTTTCCGATGACGACGTACTGGCGGTACTGACCAAGATGGTTAAGCAACGCCGTGACTCTGTTGCTCAATATGAAGCGGCAGATCGTCAGGATCTTGCTGATGTCGAGCTTGCTGAAATCAGCGTACTGGAAGAGTTCATGCCACAGCCGCTAAGCGATGATGAAATCGTTGCTCTGCTGGATGAGGCTATTGCTGCTACCGGTGCTGCCAGCATGCAGGACATGGGCAAACTGATGGCGGAGCTTAAGCCAAAAGTTCAGGGTCGTGCCGATATGGGTAAAATTAGCCAGTTGGTGAAAGCCAAGCTAGGTTAATCCACACCCTATTTCTGCAACAAGCCGTGCTATCCGGTTTCGGAATGCGCGGCTTGTTTGTATTCTAGCTCCAGACTTTTTACACTGTACGCCAAACCAAAGGGCTACCTCCCCAGCGAGCCCTTTGGTTTGGCCCATCATCCACTGACTCTCAGGTACCGCACACGCTATGGCAGGCAAAATCCCACGATCTTTTATCGATGATCTCATCGCAAGGCATGACATCGTAGATATTGTGGATGCCCGGGTAAAACTGAAAAAGCAGGGCAAGAATTTCGGTGCCTGCTGCCCGTTCCATAACGAGAAAACCCCCTCCTTTTCCGTCAGCCAGGAAAAGCAGTTCTACCACTGCTTCGGCTGCGGCGCGCACGGTAACGTCCTCGACTTCGTGATGGAGTTCGATCGGCTTGAGTTTGTCGAAGCCATTGAAGAGCTCGCCTCACAAGTCGGGCTAGAAGTCCCTCGCGAACAAGGCAGTGGCGGCGGGCGGCCTGAAGCCCGAACCAAAGAAAAGCTCGGGATGTACGAGATGATGGCCCACATTGGCCAGTTCTACCAATCCCAACTCCGTACCCCCGATGGCGGTGTCGCGGTTGACTACCTCAAGGGCCGCGGCCTCTCGGGTGAAATCGTCCAGAAATTCGGGATCGGCTTTGTACCAGACCAATGGGACTTGGTGCGCCAGCGCTTTGGCCGTGATATGGACAGCCAGCAGATGCTTGTGACCGCAGGCATGCTGATCGAAAATGACAACGGCCGCCGCTACGATCGCTTCCGTGGCCGGGTGATGTTCCCTATCCGCGACCGCCGCGGCCGTGTCATCGGCTTTGGCGGCCGGGTATTGGGTGACGGTACGCCGAAATACCTCAACTCACCCGAAACCCCTATTTTCCACAAAGGGCGTGAACTGTACGGCTTGTACGAGGTTCTGCAAGCCCATCGTGAACCAGAACGCCTGCTTGTGGTCGAAGGGTATATGGATGTCGTCGCGCTGGCACAATTCGGCGTCGACTACGCCGTCGCCTCGCTCGGCACCTCGACCACCGGCGACCATGTCCAGACCCTGTTTCGCCAGACCGGTACCGTGGTTTGCTGCTATGATGGCGACCGTGCCGGCCGCGATGCGGCGTGGCGAGCAATGGAGCAGGCACTTCCGTACCTCAATGACGGCCGCCAGCTGAAGTTTATGTTCTTGCCTGACGGCGAAGACCCGGATACCTATATCCGCCAGTACGGCCGCGAGGGCTTCGAGCAGCAAATCGATCAGGCAATGACGCTGTCCGATTTCATGTTCACCACCTTGCTCCAGCAGGTAGACACCAGCAGCAACGAAGGCAAGGCCAAGCTCAGCACCCTCGCCGTACCGCTCATAGAGAAAGTACCCGGCGGGACGCTGCGCCTGTATCTGCGCGAAATGCTGGGCAAGAAGCTCGGCCTGCCCGACGAGAGCCAGCTCCAGCAGTTGATCTCCCGAATGGGAAGCGAAAGCACCAAAAAAGCAGGCCAACCGGAAATTAAACGCACACCGATGCGCGAGGTGGTCGCGTTGTTGATCCAGCACCCAGAATTCGTTAACAGCCTCGAATTTGATATGGCGGCATTTGAAGGGATCGAGGTGCCTGGACTAAATTTATTGATATCTATTGTTGAAAAATGCCGCAGCAACCCCAATATCAGAACAGGCCAATTACTTGAGAACTGGCGCGGAAGCAATAGCGAAGCCATGCTGGCCCGATTGGCCGCGTGGGAGCTTCCCCTCAACAAGGATGAGGACAATACGCTAGATGTATTTTTGGACGCGATGGATAAAGTTATCGATCAGTGCGTCAAACAACAAATCGAAAAGTTGCAGGCTAAATCGAGAACCATCGGCTTATCAGTCGAAGAGAAGCGGGAATTGCAGTTACTCATACTCAACCGTCCCGGCTAGTAAGTAGTCAACAATTAAGACATTTGTTATAATTACTGGTTTGCATCTCTGCATACTAACATCTCAATCAGACCCTAAGTTGGATATCGTCTATGGAGCAAAATCCGCAGTCACAGCTAAAATTGCTTGTTGCCAAGGGCAAAGAGCAAGGCTATCTGACCTACGCCGAAGTAAATGACCACCTACCGGAAGATATCGTCGATTCCGATCAGGTGGAAGACATCATTCAGATGATCAATGACATGGGTATTAAGGTGGTAGAAACCGCCCCTGATGCCGATGATCTGATGATGACAGAAGACAATGCGGACGAAGACGCGATTGAAGCTGCGGCCCAGGCGCTTTCCAGCGTGGAAAGTGAAATCGGCCGTACTACCGACCCAGTGCGCATGTACATGCGTGAGATGGGTACCGTTGAACTACTGACCCGTGAAGGCGAAATCGACATCGCCAAGCGTATCGAAGACGGTATCAACCAAGTTCAGTGTTCTGTGGCCGAATACCCAACCGCAATCGCCCACCTGCTTGAGCAATTTGACAAAGTTGAAGCCGACGAACTACGCCTAACCGACATCATCTCTGGTTTCGTTGATCCTAACGACGAAGAGACGGCGGCACCGACGGCAACCCACATCGGCTCCGAGCTAAGCGAAACCGATCTGGAAGACGAAGACAAAGATCTTGAAGACGACGACGACGATGACAGCGATGACGATGACAGCTCTGATGATGATGCTGGCATCGATCCTGAAGTAGCCCGCGAGAAATTCAGCGAACTGCGTGTCTCCTACGAGAAGATGGCACTGGCGATTGACTCTCGTGGCCGTCAAGATCCTGAAACTATCAAAGCTATTGAAGAGCTTTCTGACATCTTCAAACAGTTCCGACTGATCCCTAAGCAGTTCGACAAACTGGTTAGCTCACTTCGCGATTCTATGGACAAGGTGCGCACCAACGAGCGCCTGATCATGCGTATGTGTGTTGACAACAGCAAGATGCCGAAGAAAACTTTCGTCAACCTCTTTGCCGGCAACGAAGCATCGACCGAGTGGATCGACGAAGCACTGAACTCAGGCAAGCCTTATGCTGAACGCCTGAAGCAGTACGAAGAAGACCTTCGCCGCTGCGCGCTTAAGCTGCGTATGCTAGAGCAAGACACCGGCCTGTCTATCGAGCGTATCAAAGACATCAGCCGCCGTATGTCTATCGGTGAAGCGAAAGCTCGCCGCGCGAAGAAAGAGATGGTTGAGGCGAACTTGCGTCTGGTTATCTCGATTGCCAAGAAGTACACCAACCGTGGCCTTCAGTTCCTTGACTTGATCCAGGAAGGTAACATCGGCCTGATGAAGGCTGTCGACAAGTTCGAATACCGACGCGGTTACAAGTTCTCGACATACGCAACATGGTGGATCCGTCAGGCTATCACCCGTTCGATTGCCGATCAGGCTCGTACTATCCGTATCCCGGTACACATGATCGAAACCATCAACAAACTGAACCGTATCTCTCGCCAGATGCTTCAGGAGATGGGCCGTGAACCGTTGCCGGAAGAGCTGGCAGAGCGCATGCAGATGCCTGAGGACAAGATCCGCAAGGTACTGAAAATTGCCAAAGAGCCAATCTCGATGGAAACCCCTATCGGTGACGATGAAGATTCGCACCTAGGTGATTTCATTGAAGATACTACGCTTCAGCTACCGATGGATGCCGCGACCGCGACCAACCTTCGCGCAGCGACCAACGAGGTACTGGCAGGACTGACACCGCGTGAAGCGAAAGTACTGCGTATGCGATTCGGTATCGATATGAACACTGACCACACCCTAGAGGAAGTGGGCAAGCAGTTCGACGTTACCCGTGAGCGTATCCGCCAGATCGAAGCAAAAGCGCTACGCAAACTTCGTCACCCAAGCCGCTCAGATGTACTGCGCAGCTTCCTTGACGAGTAAGTCATAGCACTTCTTGTAAAAACGGGCCATCAGGCCCGTTTTTTTATACCCGTACGCAACCCCACCATGATTACCGACCGCCGTCACACTCTGCCTTGAGTGCTTAATATTCAAACAAAACAAATACTTTATTCGCTAGACAAGGCAAATCCCATCCCATATAATTTCCCGCACACTGGCCCCTTAGCTCAGTGGTTAGAGCAGGCGACTCATAATCGCTTGGTCGACAGTTCAAGTCTGTCAGGGGCCACCAGATATAGAAAGGCCGAAGCGGTTAATCACCACTTCGGCCTTTTGTCTTTTCTAACCGTGTTATACAGGCTACATCACCGCTTCGCAGCCACCATAGGCAATCGCTCGCGACTTCCCACTCCGCTTCGCCTGATACAACGCCCTATCAGCGGCCAGTAACAGCATATCTACCGAATCCAAGTTGGCATCTACTCCGGCCACCCCTGCGCTGATGGTAAAACCGATCGACATACCGTCGACATTCACGGCCTGATCCGCAATCCTATTGCACAGCACATTGGCCATCTCAACCGCTTCAGCTGTCGAGCACATCGGCAACAACAAAAGGAACTCCTCGCCCCCCCAACGGCCAAACAGAGCATGCTCCGGCAGCACCTCAAGGCAACGGCTCGAGAAGGCTTTCAGTACCTCGTCACCAGCCTGGTGCCCAAAACGATCATTGACCCGCTTGAAATTATCGATATCCACCAATACGCAGCACAGTCCGCCGCCACAGCCACAGGCCTGCTCCAACATGGTTTGAAAATGCTCACCGAGCGCCTGGCGGTTGTATCCCCCCGTCAATCCGTCATGATTGGCCCGGAACTCCAACTGCTGGCGGAGTTGGTACTGCTCGGTAATGTCCATCAGGGTTACCTGTACCGCTCGCTCGCCATTCCAGTCGACGAGGCTCGATATCATGCTCAGCCATACGTAACTGCCATCACACCGAATGCACTGGGATTCGGCACGGATACAGTCAACCTCCCCCCTGAGCAGCAGGTTATTGTCGCGCCATGCCTGCTGTTGCCGATCCAGATGGATGTGGTTCAATAACGACGAGCAACCCAGCAAGGCGTCAATACTGGGATACCCCAGGATGTTGGCATACGCCTGATTGCTAAATAATGGCTGGAAATCTTTGTGCACCACGATGCCCTGAATCGACCCGTCCACCAAACCGCGGTAACGGGTCTCGCTGGCCGCAAGACGGCGCTGCATATCAACCTGAGCACTTAAGTCTATCAGGATAATTTGCATCGCCGGCTCACCCTGCCAGTTCACAATACTGTCGATAGTCAGCACTCGAATGGGGGCACCGCCGTGGGTGATATTGGTATAGGTCCTGACCCCTGGTTGTGCCTTTCCGGCCATCACCAAATCATAGGCCTGACGAGCCAACTGCTGTTCGTGAGGTGCAACCAGCGACAGGATGCTGGGCAGAGCCATAACCTCCCGGCTTGATTGAAAACCAAGATATTTGGCATATTCATCATTAACATAGAGCGGTTTGAAATCACGGTGGATAACAACCCCATACGCCGAATCGATGAATAAAGGATCGGTATGAATTGCTGGACTAGTCACAAAGCCCCTATCAGCTAGGTATGTCGTTCTTCTCTCAGAGAAAATCACAGACCACTTACTAAAATGCGTAAAAAGCATTCTACTCTGCCAATAGGCTTCACTTCCATACCCAAACAGCACACATTGCGCACAAATTCCAAATATCCCTACACTGATATCCAGTTCAACTGAGATGATTGAATTATTTCACGCCCCTAAATTAATCAGAGATTGATAATAAACAAAAAAAATCTGTGAAATAAGTAGATAATTCCCCCCTCGCTTTTGGCGATTGAGAAATTTTTGCGCGCTATCACAAGGTGACCAAAGAGTTCAACTATGCTACTATACACAGCTTGTTTAGCACTCAATTTTGTGTATAGCGATCGTACAAGCGCTATGCTTTTGAGTTATAAGCCGCCTAAAGGTTGGCGATGATCGCACAGAAATGCCTTACAAAAGCAACACAATGTTTTTGTAAGGCTATATTTTTGACAAAATTTGTTTTATCACCGTTGTCATGAAGGTGTAAGTTGCAAATGTTTGAACTACGGCACGTTTTGTAGGCGTATTTCAATATTCTCCAATGCGCATTTTCAGGTATAACACCGTGATTCAAATTTCCCTTGGGTAAAAGTTCGTCCGGAGACCACTCTCAATGAAAAAGACCAAGATCGTATGTACGATTGGACCTAAAACAGAATCTGTAGAAATGCTTACCAAACTAGCTAACGCTGGTATGAACGTAATGCGTCTTAACTTCTCACACGGTGACTTCGCTGAGCACGGCCAGCGTATCAACAACCTACGTGAAGTAATGGCAACTACTGGTAAGAACCTTGCGATTCTTCTGGACACCAAAGGTCCTGAAATCCGTACTATCAAACTAGAAGGCGGCCAAGACGTTTCTCTAGTTGCTGGTCAGGAATTCACGCTAACTACCGACACTACTGTAATCGGTAACAGCGAGCGCGTAGCGGTAACTTACCCTGGTTTTGCAAAAGACCTAGCGAAAGGCAACACCATCCTTGTGGATGACGGCCTAATCGAGATGGAAGTACTGGAAACAACTGAAACAGAAGTTAAGTGTAAGGTACTGAACAACGGCGACCTAGGCGAAAACAAAGGTGTTAACCTTCCTGGCGTATCTGTTAACCTGCCAGCGCTTGCTGAAAAAGACAAAGCTGACCTTAAGTTCGGTTGTGAGCAAGGCGTTGACTTCGTTGCTGCTTCTTTCATCCGTAAGGCTGAAGACGTAAAAGAAATCCGCGAACTGCTAAACGCAAACGGCGGCGAGAAGATCCAGATCATCTCTAAGATCGAAAACCAGGAAGGTGTTGATAACTTCGACGCAATCCTAGAAGCATCTGACGGTATCATGGTTGCTCGTGGTGACCTAGGTGTTGAAATCCCAGTTGAAGAAGTAATCTTTGCTCAGAAGATGATGATCGAGAAGTGTAACCGTGCACGTAAAGTCGTTATCACTGCAACTCAGATGCTTGATTCAATGATCAAGAACCCACGTCCAACTCGCGCAGAAGCGGGTGACGTAGCTAACGCCATCATGGATGGTACTGACGCAGTTATGCTATCTGGTGAATCAGCGAAGGGTAAATACCCAATCGAAGCTGTAACCATCATGGCTCAAATCTGTGAGCGTACTGACAAGGCACTACGTGCTGAGCTAGGTTCTCGCCTAGACAGCCCACGCCTACGCATCACTGAAGCGGTATGTAAAGGTGCTGTAGACACAGCTGAGAAGCTAAGCGCTCCTCTGATTGTTGTTGCAACTGAAGCCGGTAAGTCTGCACGTTCTGTACGTAAGTACTTCCCAACTGCAAACATCCTAGCTGTTACTACTAACACTAAGACTGCTGCTCAGCTAGCACTAACTAAGGGTGTTACACCTGTAGTTGTTGATGCAATCGACAGCACTGACGATTTCTACACTCGCGGTAAGTCACTGGCTCTGGAAACTGGCCTAGGCGCTAAAGGCGATATCGTTGTTATGGTTTCTGGTGCTCTTGTACCATCAGGCACAACCAACACTGCTTCTGTACACGTACTGTAATCAACCACAGTCCACACAGAACACAAAACGGGAGCCAACTGGCTCCCGTTTTTTATATTCGGCAAGCAGCGATACCTGACAAATAGTTCTCTGATCAATGACCATAAAGTAGCTAAAAAACCCAACAAGTAAATCGTTATCGATTGCTAGGGGGATAATTCACACTTTTATAAGATAACATTCGATACTGCCGACACCTCTAAGTATACTCTTGCCACGATACATTCCCCTTGGGAATTCGCTGTTTATAGTGAGGAGTCCAGTGCCAACCCCAACCCTTTCCGATAAAGTGATGGAAATTATCCGTCAAGATATTCTTTCCGGCTCTCTCCCCCCTGGCCAAAAGCTGGTTGTCGCCGAGCTCAAAGAACGCTACCAAGTCGGGGCGTCGCCGATCCGAGAGGCACTAGTCCAACTATCATGGCGTAAGTACGTCTGCTTTGCCCCGCAGAAGGGCTGCTGGGTCGCACCGGTATCCACCACTGAACTCGAGGATCTGTACACCACCAACCAAATCCTCAGCCAAACCCTGCTGGAACGCGCGATCCAATTCGGTGACGAAGCATGGGAAATCAACATCATCACCAGCTACCATAAACTCAACCGACTCAACCCCGCCGACGACAGCACCGATCTCAACGAATGGGAAATGCGCCATAGCGAGTTCCATCTGGCCTTGCTGGCCGGCAGCCAGTCTCCGACGATGCTTGGTCTATACCATCAGGTTTATGAGCAAATCCAACGCTACCGCCACATTTGGGTCAATCGCCAGCGCCATTACGACGAACGCTACAATGACAACGGCGAGCATGAGATGATGATGAAAGCCGTGCTGGATCGCGACAGTGACCAAGCTCTGGCGCTAATGAAAGCACACTCTCAGCGGGCGCTAGACATGATAAAAGCCAATATCTAGCTACCAGAAAATATCAGAGTGGTGGGTATTGAGCAGCAACACCGCCAGCAGGAAATACAATGCACTCACCTGAAACCCCAGTAGGAACAGGCTAATAACCGTTAACCTTGGCAGCCATTTCTGAGTCATAGGCCCTCCCCAAACAACAGCATTATGACGATGAACAGACCTTAGTAGACTTTAGTCTAATAAGGCCTGTTCATCAGGCACAAAAATGTATGGTCCGCC
>NZ_LDOT01000049.1 GCF_001029445.1 Photobacterium aquae | reverse complement strand
ATGACTCCCATAATGGAGCCCTATTATGAGTGGATTAGAAAGAGGTACGCTTGTAGCGGCGGTATTCTGAACTCCAGAAGTTATCGTCGATTTTCTCTTTAATACGTTCGTCAGAGTTTTTCGGCGCTTTACGTTGCTCTACAGCTTTCTTTGCAACGGCAAAGGCGATATGACGAGAGACATTCTGAATTTCTTCTAGTGGCGGAAGAAGAGGGCCTTTGCCATCTTTTGCCATTGGCGAGCATTCAGCCAACGCACGGCTACTTTCCATTAGCATTTCATCTGTTACGCGGCGCGCACCAACCGCGAGTACGCCAAGACCAATACCTGGGAAGATATAGCTATTATTGCACTGGGCAATTTGGTACGTCTTACCGTTATGGATTACTGGCTCAAATGGTGAACCTGTAGCAACAAGGGCATGACCATCTGTCCAGCGGATCAAATCTGCAGGTGTCGCTTCAACACGGCTGGTAGGGTTAGATAGCGGGAAGATAATCGGACGTTCGCAGTGCTGGTGCATCTCACGGATAACTTCTTCGCTGAATAGGCCAGGAACACCAGATACACCGATCAAAATGGTTGGTTTGGCATTGCGCATCACATCAAGCAGGGAGATATTGTTGTCCTCTGTTTCCCACTCGTTGATTTTCTCGCGCGTCTGAACCAATGTCTTCTGGAAGTTGATCAGATTTGGCATATCGTCAACAAGCAGGCCCCAGCGGTCGACCATGTAGACTTGGCTGCGTGCCTGAGCATCTGAAATACCTTCAGAAACCATCTGCGCAATAATGGCTTCGGCGATACCACAGCCGGCAGAGCCCGCACCAAGGAAAGTCACGCGTTGTTCTGACAAACGGCTACCTGCAGCTTTACATGCAGCAAGTAGAGAACCAACGGTTACTGCAGCCGTGCCTTGAATATCATCGTTAAAGCAGCAAACTTTGTTTTTGTAACGCTCCAACAGCGGCATTGCGTTATTTTGAGCAAAGTCTTCAAATTGAATTAGTGCATCAGGCCAACGTTCTTTAACTGCCTGAATGAAGTCATCAACGAAGTTGTCGTATTCTTGCCCTGTAATACGAGGATGACGCCAGCCCATGTACATAGGATCAGAAAGGCGCTGTGGGTTGTTAGTGCCGACATCAAGAACAACGGGTAGGGTGTAAGCCGGGCTGATACCACCACAGGCGGTGTATAGTGACAGCTTACCAATAGGAATACCCATACCGCCGATGCCCTGATCGCCAAGACCCAGAATACGCTCGCCATCAGTTACAACGATAACTTTTACGTTGTGGCGAGAAGCATTGTTAAGCATATCTTCGATACGGTCGCGGTTCGGGTATGAGATAAACAGGCCGCGACCACGACGGTAAATATTAGAGAAGTTTTCGCAAGCAGCACCAACTGTCGGGGTGTAGATGATTGGCATCATTTCGGTGATATGGTTTTCGACCAATCGGTAAAAGAGGGTTTCGTTGGTATCTTGGATGTTGCGTAGGTAGATGTGCTTGTCCATGTCATTTTCGAATTTCATGTACTGCTGATAAGCACGTTCAGCCTGTTCTTCGATACTTTCGATGGCTTCTGGGAGCAGGCCTTCGAGGTTGAAGAACATACGTTCCTCGACAGAGAATGCACTTCCTTTATTTAGCAGGGGGGTCTCAAGTAACGCAGGGCCTGCGTAAGGGATATAAAGAGGGCGTTTATTGTTGTTCATGCAATAGGCTCTGTTTCGTTTTTTAGGGGACAAATGGAAGCATTCCATACAGGCGGTAATCGTAGATCTACCGTGCTGAATATTCAAAGGTAATCAGCAGAAATTTCGCGAATTGGATCATATTTTCATGTCAATTTTTACGGTCGTTAACATGGTAACTGTTGTTTTGTTTTGCATTTGTTGCTTTTGGTGGTTTTGCTTTGGTTTTTTGTATGGGTCTTGTTTGTGGTTGGTTTCTTTGGTTGGGGTGTTTATCGGCTGTCTGACTATTGTGATGATCGGTGGAGATTCGATGAATGCCAGTTGTTAGATTTGTTTTTAAATATGGGTTTTATGTAATTTAATTTGAGTGTATTTGTTTAATTATTGTCTTTCTTGGCGGCTGCTGATCTGTTATGCATAGATACAAAAACGCCCGCATAAGCGGGCGTTGAATAAACTGCAGTGTTGTCAGCAATCAGTAGTGCCAAGGGAACTTACTGAAATCTTGGTCACGTTTTTCCAAAAAGGCATCGCGGCCTTCTTGCGCTTCGTCAGTACCATATGCAAGACGAGTGGCTTCGCCTGCAAAAAGTTGCTGACCAACTAAGCCATCATCAGGCAGGTTAAAACCGTATTTAAGCATGCGCATGGCTGTTGGTGATTTGCTGTTGATTTCTTTCGCCCAGCGAAGAGCTTCTTCTTCTAGATCAAAATGATCGACGACCTTATTGACCATCCCCATTTCGTAGGCTTCCTGGGCGCTATAGTTGAAGCCACAGAAGAAGATTTCACGGGCGCGTTTCTGACCGATCATTTTAGCTAGGTATGCCGAGCCATAACCAGAGTCGAATGATGCAACGTCCGGATCTGTCTGCTTGAAGATGGCGTGCTCTTTTGACGCCAAGGTCAGATCACAAACAACGTGCAGGCTATGGCCGCCACCGACCGCCCAGCCTGGTACAACGGCAATGACAACTTTAGGCATAAAGCGGATAAGACGTTGTACTTCAAGGATATGTAGTCGACCCATACGAGCCACATCGGCAGTACCAGCTTCTTCACCTTCGTACTTGTAGCCGTCTTTACCACGAATACGTTGGTCGCCGCCGGATGAAAATGACCATTGGCCTTTTTCAGATGGGCCATTACCTGTAAGTAGGACACAACCTACGTCAGACCATTGGCGAGCGTGGTCAAGTGCCGTATACAGTTCATCTACTGTCTTAGGGCGGAAGGCGTTCAGACAGTCAGGACGGTTAATAGCGATACGCACGGTGCCGTGTGCTTTGGCCCGGTGGTAAGTGATATCTTCAAAGTCAAAACCAGGGACTTCATCCCACAATTCAGGATTGAAAATGTGTTTGTGGCTCATGATGACGATTGCCTCGATGGAATGATGGTGTAAGGCTAGGGAGTTGCCGGTAAATGTCAACGTTTTATGAAAGATTATGACAAAAAGGGTGGAGTTTTACTCGGTATGGTTCAATAATCCGTCATTTTATTGGGTAATTAATATCGGTATGTATCACGCCCAAAGGAGAGCTCTGCCATATTGGCCTGCGGTGTTGTTACTTTGGAGGCGCTTCTAAGGTTGGGTTGTTTCTGAGGGGGGGGGGAGAGTTCATTGATAGCGAGGGTCGTTATGGATTCGCTTTGAACGACTTGGTGGACTGCCCCACGGCTGTTATTGAGGCAACGGTTAAAACTATAGGAATAATGGAATTGTCATAATTTGAGCTTATTTTTGTATAATGCCAATAAAAATGTTACGTCATTCATTTTAGATATTTAAATTTTGTAATTATCTTGAATATAGGCTAATGTTATTCCCATCGTTAATTTCAGAAAAATAAATAAAAATTAATTCTGTGATGTTGTTGGCATATTATCAGCGAATATTCGATTACAGTGATATTCCAAGCTGCTTTTCGACAGTAATAAATAAGAGCTGCAACGGTTAGCTATTATTTTATCAGAATTTTATAAGGACCTGCCGCCTGCTTTCAGGCGGTTTTCTATTTTGGGGATAATTTATGTCTGACAATAGCTCTATTTTTGTTTCAACTATTGATTTAGAACGTATTTATGCGTTGCTAGAGAACATGAAGTCGCTTCCTGAAGCCCTTATCAGGCTAGAGGATGAACTTGACCGTGCAAATATTGTAGAACCAGAGTGTATTCCAGATAATGTTGTCACAATGAATTCGACAGTTATCTTTAAATTTATTGGTAATGAAAAACAGATACAGAAAAAATTGGTTTATCCTCATGAGGTAAAAACCAATGATGAGATTTCTATATTTGCCCCAATCGGTAGCGCTTTGCTTGGACTTTCTGTCGGGCAGCAATTGTCATGGCCAATGCCCGATGGAAATGAGCGCACCATTGAGATTCTAGATGTGGTATACCAGCCGGAACGTAGTGGTGAATACTGCGTGTAGCGATGATGTAATGGCGATTTGAGGCAATTCTTGTCACAATATCGCCATTATTATTGATAAAGCTCATTCATCTATGTCTTTGACCCTGCCTATTGATTCGTTAAGAACAGCATTTCTGACCCATTTATCACAACACCATCTTGTTGTTACCGCAGAGACCGGTTCGGGTAAGTCAACACGATTGCCTGTATGGGCTGCGGAACATGGCCGGGTGCTGGTGGTTGAACCCCGTCGAGTTGCCTGCCGTTCCTTGGCTGAGTTTGTGGCTGCAGAACGCCACGAGGCGGTCGGGGACAGTGTGGGCTATGCGATTCGTTTTGAGAATTACTTTAGTGAGCAAACCCAAGTGGTATTTGTTACCCCTGGCGTTGCTCTGCGCTGGATGACGGAAAACAGACTGGCGGATTTCAAAACGGTTATTGTCGATGAGTTCCATGAACGTCGTTGGGATACAGACCTGTTGCTGGCGATGCTCAAGACATTAGATAACCACCGGCTGGTGGTGACATCCGCAACGTTGGACAGCGAACGCCTGACTCGATACTTAGGAGGACGCTGTCTGAGTGCTGAGGGACGTCAGTTCCATGTTGATGTTCGCCATTTGGCATCGGATAGCCGCAATATGCCTGAGGCCCGACATATCGAGAGCCGTGTCAAAGAAGTACTGCTTGAACATTATCAGTCGCATCGGGATATCTTGGTGTTCTTGCCCGGTCGTAAGGAGATCAGTCAGTGTTCCGCCATGCTTGGGCAGGCACTTCGTGATCAAATTGAGATGGGCCTTGTGGATGTTATTGCGCTTCACTCTTCGGTATCGGATCAAGAAAGGCTACGTGCGCTGACTCCTAGCGATAAGCAGCGGATTATTTTGGCGACCAACGTTGCGGAAACCTCGCTGACGATTCCCGGTGTTACCTTGATTATTGATACTGGTCTTGAGCGGCGTACCCATCAACGAAATGGCCGTACCGTGTTAGGGGTGCATGCTATTTCGCGCGCCAGTGCAGAGCAGCGCAAGGGACGTGCAGGTCGTGTTGCTGATGGTTTGTGTTTGAGGCTCTATGGTAAGGCGGCACCGCTTGAACTGATCACCCCGCCTGAATTGCAGCGCGAGGAGCTGGTTGAACCCATGCTGGCGGCTGCCTGTAGCGGATACCGGTTGGATGCGTTGCCTTTTGTCGATTCCGTGCCCGATAAATCGCTGGCAGCAGCAAGCGAAAAGTTGCAGCAGATGATGGCCATTGATCCACAAGGCGAGGTGACAGAGCATGGTCGTATTCTCTATCCATTGCCGATTGATACCTTGTTTGCCCACTTGATTACAGCCATGCCGGACAAGGCCAGCCGAGAGGCGATGGTTGATTTGGCGGCATCGCTCAGTGTTTACCAAAAAATATGGACTCCGCCCGGCAATGAGGAAACTTGCGAGAAATTAGCGAAATGGGAACCGTGCCATTGTGATGCCATGGCTTTGATCAAAATGGTCAGAATAACGGATCATGATAGCCTTCCTGAATGGCTGGATGTCGACAAAGCCACCTTGGCCGAAGCGCAGATGCTATCGACACAAATGCGAGAAGCACTGCAATTGCCAGACTTGGATGTGGCCACGACAGTGCGGCGAGAACCTTGGCTAAAAGCGGTCATGCAAGCGGCTCCTGAATTAGTGTACGTCAGGCGGGAAAAGCGTCGCCAAGCATTGGGTAATGGCTATGCGGAAGTGAGTATTGGGCGAGATAGCCGCTTTGCCGATGACGCAGAGGCGGCCATTATTTTTGATCAGTTTGCTTTGGCCGGGAAAAAAGGGCTGAAACAAAATCTGGTCTTGGCTACATGTATGGCTCCTGTGCCGTTGGGCTATATTTGCGAACTTGATATGGCTCAAACTGTGCTTGGTGATTCCATCGCTACGGATGAGGGTATCAGGGTCGAGCATCGGCGGGTCTATGCCGGTCGGGTGATTTCTTCCTCTTGGCAGTCTCCGGAAGGGGAGAGCGCCGCTCGTGCATTGCTTGAAATGGTGTGGGATGGCTTGTTGCTGGAAGGGTTGGCTGAACGGGTAAGGGCTGATATTCACCAATGGAACCTCTATTTGGCTCTGGGGCGCTATCAACCGGAAGCTTGTACCCGTCCCGCGACGGTTGTTGACGCCAAGCAATGGCTTACTGAACAGATTGAGACGTTAGGTGTTGAGTCAGAGGACGATCTGGCTTTATTTAGTGCTGATGAATTTGTGTTTGAGGGGATCCCGCAATGGGAGCGGGAAGACTTTGACAGTGAGTTTCCGTATCAAGTAAAACTCAATGATCTGACGATGGCTGTCGAATACCATATTGGCCGTAAGCTGGTGGTTGCCGTGTATCAAAGTGGTGGGCGAAAGGCGGATCCCAAGCGTTGGGAATTACCGCGCTGGCAGGGATGGAAGGTTCAGTACCGCAAAGCAAGTCGTACGATTGATGTGCGTTAATATGGGAGTCGGGCAGCCAATTGGCTGCCCGACGAGTTATTCTTTAGGCAAAACGTTAGGGGCGGGTTGAGCCGCTAACTTAGCACGAATAAACTCGGCATGATCAACGTAGATCAACTCTGCAACCTGGCGGATCACGGCTTCTTCCATTGGATCTAGCACGCCATCGGCGTAGGCAATTTGCCACATGGCTTCAATCAGTGCGTAGCGCTGCTCGGGCAGGAGCGAGCGCAGCTTGGTGGTAAATTCATACAATGAGACGGATTGCTTGCTTTGGCGTTGAGCCATAGCGAGTAACTGGCTCGCCTGAGCATCGTCAACACCCAACAAATGGACTAACTGATGTTGTTTAGCCTTTGTTTCTCTTGGATCTTCATCATGGTCGGCATTGGCCACTTCACAAAGCAGGCAAGCCATTGCCAAATGAAGTGAAGGCGTATCGACAGCCCCGCCATCGCTTCCTTCGAGCATGACCTGACGGAATATTGAACGCAATTTATTGAACATGCTTTGCCTCGGTTTACTTAGTTATAAATTTCGACATTGTGTTGAAACAAGAGTTCCGAATACGGGACTAATGGCACGTATTTTATGTTGTATATGGTTAGTTGGGTATTACATCAATATACGGTGGTTTGTGCGAAGTGGAGCATAGCAATGGGTGTAAGTAAATAAAAGTACCGGACAGGGGGTCTGTCCGGTACTGGCTCCGTTTGAATTTAGGAAGCAGATAAAGGGGCGAATAGCTAATTAAAAGCGCGCATTGATGATAGGGAATACAGGGAGGTTTTTGCTGACAAATGTTCCCGATTTGTCGTAGTTGATCAGGCCTATTTGCACACCTTTATTGATATGGTCGGTTGCATTGATGAACCCGAACTGCACCCCATTGAGGCTGCCTGCATAGTTTACCGTACCAAATTGCAAGCCAGTGAATTGGTTGCCCGTATAGTTCAAGAAGCCAATATCAGCCCCTGTTGCTCGATTGTCGTTCCAGTTTGCAAGGCCGAATTTTGCACCAACAGAATCATTGGTCACGCGGTTGGCACCAAATAGAACCCCGACGCTAAGCCCTTTGAATTGGCTAGATTCAGCAAGGCCGAGAATTGGCAGCTGGAAACCGGTTACTGACGGTGTTTGACCGTAGAATAGCGAGGCGCGAAAACCGTGAACATCACCTGCCGGTAGGTTGTTGCCTGGCACAGAAAGCTGTACAGGTTGAGCGGCAAAGGCTGGGAAGGCGATGCTACTGGCGAGGATGGTGCCTAGTAGGGCTTTTTTCATTTATTATTCCCTCTGGGTTTATTTATACTCTAAGGGTACTGCTGCAATTGGGGATCGACAATGGAGAAAGGGTTATTGATTATGCAAACTGATTATTAAATTATGTAGGGGTAGGGGAATACCTCTAGTAGAAGAACCGATTTTTCACTGAGTTAGGACGCAAACTGCGTGAAGCCGGAAGAATGTGGTAGAATTTGCAAAGATTTTGATATTGAAACATCAGGAATAGCCTTGACTCAGTCAACCCCCTCTCAAAATGACGTGTTAAATAACGAAAAAACACTTTATGCCGCACTCGATGAGTGTATGCTGCGCGACCAGTTC
The DNA here is from genome assembly GCF_001029445.1 of Photobacterium aquae. Classification (GTDB taxonomy): domain Bacteria; phylum Pseudomonadota; class Gammaproteobacteria; order Enterobacterales; family Vibrionaceae; genus Photobacterium; species Photobacterium aquae. The sequence continues at coordinate 5,163 of NZ_LDOT01000049.1, read as the reverse complement.
CGTCTGCGTAAGCGTATTCAGGGTGCATCCCGAATCAAGAAAGAGCAGGCCAAACACGCAGTTTTTGACGAGATTGCGCTAGATATTGCCAAGTCGATCAGTACTGCAGAGATGCGTGCTCAACAGCGTCCGGCGATTAATTACCCCGAGCAGCTTCCTGTTAGCCAGAAAAAAGACGATATCGCCGAGGCCATTAAAAATAATCAGGTGGTGATTGTTGCTGGTGAAACGGGTTCGGGTAAAACCACCCAGTTGCCAAAAATCTGCCTTGAATTAGGCTTGGGTACCAAGGGCATGATTGGCCACACTCAGCCTCGTCGCCTTGCTGCCCGATCCGTGGCTACCCGAATTGCCGAAGAGCTTGAGTGCGAATTGGGCTCTTACGTCGGCTATAAAGTACGATTCAATGATCAGGTTTCTGATCGCAGCCAAGTTAAGTTGATGACTGACGGTATTTTGCTGGCTGAGATCCAAAATGACCGTTTTTTGAATCAGTACGATACCATCATTATCGATGAAGCCCACGAACGTAGTCTGAATATTGACTTCATTATGGGCTACCTACGGGAGTTATTGCCGAAGCGCCCGGATCTGAAAGTTATCATTACATCGGCGACAATCGATCCTGAACGCTTTTCTAAGCACTTTAACAACGCCCCGATTATTGAAGTTTCCGGCCGAACTTACCCGGTAGAGGTGCGCTATCGCCCGATAAACGAAGATAGCGATGACAGTGATCGCGATCAGCTTCAGGCCATTTTCGATGCGGTAGACGAGCTTTGCGAAGAGGGCTTGGGTGATATCCTGATTTTCATGAACGGTGAGCGTGAAATTCGAGATACTGCCGAAGCGTTGGAAAAGCGTAAGTTGCGTGATACCGAAATACTGCCGCTGTATGCTCGTTTGTCTGCCAGTGAGCAAAATCGGGTCTTCCAGACACATGCGGGTCGTCGCATTGTCTTGTCTACCAACGTTGCCGAAACATCATTGACCGTACCGGGTATCCGCTATGTGATCGACCCGGGTACCGCCCGGATCAGTCGTTACAGCTACCGAACCAAGGTACAGCGCCTGCCTATTGAACGTGTTTCTCAGGCGAGCGCCAATCAGCGTAAGGGCCGTTGTGGCCGTGTTGCCGAAGGTATCTGTATTCGTCTGTACTCGGAAGAGGATTTCTTGTCCCGTCCTGAGTTTACCGATCCTGAGATTCTACGTACCAACTTGGCATCGGTTATTCTTCAGATGACGGCAATTGGTCTGGGCGATATTCAGGCCTTCCCGTTTGTTGAAGCGCCGGATAACCGCAATATTCAAGATGGTGTTCGCCTCCTTGAAGAATTGGGGGCAATCAATGCCAAAGCTCAGGACCCACGTAAGCGACTAACGGCAATTGGCCGCCAGCTAGCTCGTCTGCCTATTGACCCGCGTTTGGCTCGCATGGTTCTTGAAGCACCTAAGCACGGCGCCTTGCGTGAAGTTATGATTATTGCTTCGGCGCTGTCTATTCAGGATCCGCGCGAGCGTCCGATGGACAAGCAGCAAGCATCAGATGAAAAACACCGCCGTTTTTACGACAAAGACTCAGACTTCGTGACGTTTGTGAATCTGTGGGATTATGTTCAGGAACAGCAAAAAGCGTTATCGGGTAATCAATTCCGTCGTCAGTGCAAGAAGGATTATCTGAACTACCTGCGTGTGCGTGAATGGCAGGATATCTATTTCCAAGTTAACCAAGTAGTCAAAGAGTTGGAACTGCGGGTGAACCAGCAGGAAGCAAGTTATGATGGTATTCATACCGCCTTGCTGGCTGGCATGTTGTCGCATATTGGTCTTAAGGATCAGGAGAAAAATGAATATCAGGGCGCACGCAATGCCCGTTTTAATATTTTTCCTGGTTCGGGGATTTTCAAGAAACAGCCGAAATGGGTGATGGTTGCCGAGTTGGTTGAAACGTCTCGTTTATGGGGGCGTATTGCCGCGAAGATTCAGCCGGAGTGGGTAGAGCCGCTGGCCGAGCACCTGCTAAAACGCAGTTATAGTGAACCGCACTGGGAAAAGAAACCGGCGTCAGTATCAGCTTTTGAAAAAGTGACCCTGTACGGGATCCCTGTTGTCGCCAAACGCAGGGTCAACTACGGCAAGATCGATCCTGTGCTGTCTCGAGAGCTATTTATTCGTTCGGCGCTGGTGGAAGGCGATTGGGAAACTAAGCATAAGTTCTTCCAACAAAACCGTAAGTTGCTAAAAGAAGTTGAAGAGCTAGAGCATAAATCTCGTCGTCGCGACATTCTGATTGACGATGATGCGCTGTTTGAGTTTTACGACCAACGTATCGACCTATCGGTGGTATCTGGACGTCATTTTGATACATGGTGGAAGAAAGCCAGCAAGACTGAGCCAGAGCTGCTCAACTTCGAACGCGATATGCTATTCAAAGGTGATGCCAGTCATGTGACAGACTTGGATTATCCGAACTTCTGGCATCAAGGTAGCCTGAAGCTCAAGCTGAGTTACCAATTTGAGCCAGGTGAGGATAGTGACGGTGTAACGGTGCATTTGCCATTGCCAATTCTTAACCAGGTTGATATCGATGGTTTCGACTGGCAGATCCCGGGATTGCGTCATGAGCTGGTGGTTGCGTTGATTAAATCGCTGCCTAAGCCCGTACGTCGTAATTTCGTTCCTGCACCAAACTATGCCGATGCTTTCTTGGCCCGTGCTGAATCAATGGCGATGCCGCTTTTGGATTCACTCGAGAAAGAGCTCAAGCGCATGACGGGTGTGACAGTTATGCGCGAGGACTGGAATCTGGAGCAGGTACCCGATCACCTCAAGATCACCTATCGCGTTGTTGACCATCGCAACCGAAAGATCCGCGAAAGCAAAGATATTTATAGTCTTAAAGACGGTTTGAAAGAGAAGGTTCAACAGACACTGTCTCAAGTTGCCGATGATGATATTGAGCAGGAAGGGTTGAAGACCTGGAGTTTCGGTGCATTGCCGGAACGTTATCAGCAAAAGCGAGGGGGCTTTGAAGTAAAAGCCTACCCGGCGATTGTCGATAATAAAGACTCAGTGGGAATCAAGTTGTTTGAAACCGAAGAGCAGCAGCGAACGGCAATGCAGCAAGGCCAACGTCGTTTGATTCTGTTGAATGTACCTTCTCCAATCAAATACCTGCATGCTAATTTGCCGAACAAATCGAAACTGGGCCTCTACTTTAACCCTTACGGTCGTGTTTTGGATTTGATTGATGACTGTATTGCCTGTGGTGTGGATAAACTAATAGAAGAAAAAGGCGGCTTGGTATGGGAGCCTGAGCATTTTGAAGGGCTTAAAGAGCATGTCCGTGCAGAGCTTGGTGATACGGTTGTTGATATAGCCAAGCAGGTCGAAGAGATCTTAACCACGGCGTTTAATATCAACAAACGTCTGAAGGGGCGTATTGATTTGAGCATGGCGTTCGCGCTTTCTGATATCAAGGCACAAATTGAAGGGTTGATCTTCAAAGGCTTTGCGACAGAGTGCGGTTGGCGTCGCCTGCCTGATATCTTGCGTTACATGCGAGCGATAGAGCGCCGCATGGAAAAGCTGCCGATTGATCCTAATAAAGATCGCATGCATATTCTGAAGATCGAGTCAGTCGTGTCAGACTATAAAGAGTTGCTGAATAAGATCCCTAAAGGCCAGCCAATTCCAAATAACGTCAAGGAAATTCGTTGGATGATCGAAGAACTTCGCGTTAGCTTCTTTGCCCAGCAATTGGGAACACCTTATCCTGTATCGGATAAGCGAGTTCGTAATGCGATTAATGAATGCTAACTTTTATTAGTGAGTGAATATGAAAAACCGGGTCGAATGGCTCGGTTTTTTTATGCGTGTTTTCATGCTTTCGCTAGCTTGGGCATATGTAATATGTGCAACAGGCGTAAATTATTTGGAAGCAGATGAGATTCCAAAGTATCGGCTATTGTGATCTATGTCATAATTATATAAATATTCTATATAAATGAATAATTATAGTTGTGTTGGGATATAGTAGTAATGGCTAGATTTAAAATTTTGTATAAGGATGATGTGGTACTGACAGTCAATATGGATGATGAGTTCTGTATTGAGGAGATAAAGAGTCTACAGGAACAAGGGTTTATTCCTATAGACAATGAAATTAATGCATCATCGAGTCAATCTGCTATTTCGGATTTTTATTCTTCATTTCCTAAAATGTACAGTGACAATCCACTTACGATAACGAATGTATTATTATTTAGAACAAATAAAATGCAGAGATTAGCCTATTTAGGCTATAGCATAATTGCTACTGTTTTCATGTTCATATTTTGTACGGTAGCAATTAAAAGAATTTATGATTATGCACAATATAGTCATTACGGTAGTGATGATATAGGGTTTGGTGCGATTCTTCTATTTTTATTATTATTTTTCATCAATTTCTGGGTGTTAATTGCTATTGCGATATCACGTTGGAAAAACTGTGGTAATAGTGGTTGGACTTACTTATTAGCATTGGTTGGTGTGTTCATTGCCGACTATTACCTGATGGGAAGTGCCATTACAATATTGAATATTTACCTACTGCTAGTTCCTCAGGATATAAAAGCTAGATTGCCAAGTCATGTAGAAAAGACGATTACCATTTAAAAACGGAGGTAAACAAGGATGTTAACCGCAAATGAGTTGGTCGGAAAAGTACTATTAGTTGGTATTACTGCTGTAAATAAAAATCAGCAAGTTATTGAGACGGGGCAAGTTGCTGGTACTGTGATGGCTATTGATAAAAATGTCATAGCTATATTAGGCGGAGCAAAAAATGATATATATACGATCCCTGCTGATTTGGCATCAGTCCACAAAGCCCAGTCGGGAGAATACTATCTTCACTCAACGGGAGAGGTGATTGTTGACCCCGATTATTTCACGATTTGGACTGTGACTATAGATGATAAAGAAAGAATGGCATTGTATGAAAAACAGGGAATAACATTGCCGACGTATCATTAGGGTGTGTCCCTTAATTATTTCCACCATCGTTATCGGGCCAAAATTCGTGGAAGCAATCAAAATGGCGATAAACATAGTGGTTCTATCTTCAAGCCTAGTTCTATGCTTATTGGCAGTGAATAAAAATGTATGGTCCGCCCC
>NZ_LDOT01000048.1 GCF_001029445.1 Photobacterium aquae | reverse complement strand
TACAGTACGGCCACCTTCACGGATAGCGAAACGTAGACCTTCGTCCATCGCGATAGGAGCGATTAGAGTAACAGTCATAGAAACGTTATCACCAGGCATTACCATTTCAACGCCTTCTGGTAGCTCGATAGTACCAGTTACGTCAGTTGTACGGAAGTAGAACTGTGGACGGTAACCTTTGAAGAATGGAGTGTGACGGCCGCCTTCATCTTTAGAAAGAACATAGATTTCTGAAGTGAAAGTAGTGTGTGGAGTGATTGAACCTGGCTTAGCAAGAACCTGACCACGCTCAACTTCGTCACGCTTAGTACCACGTAGAAGAACACCAACGTTCTCACCAGCACGGCCTTCGTCTAGAAGCTTACGGAACATCTCAACACCAGTACAAGTAGTGTTGATGGTGTCTTTGATACCAACGATAGAAACTTCGTCACCAACGCGGATGATACCCTGCTCTACACGACCAGTTACAACAGTACCACGGCCCTGGATTGAGAATACGTCTTCGATTGGAAGAATGAACGGACGGTCGATCGCACGCTCTGGCTCTGGGATGTAGTTATCTAGCGCTTCAGCAAGCTCGATTACTTTAGCTTCCCACTGCTCTTCACCGTTAAGTGCACCTAGAGCAGAACCCATGATTACTGGGCAATCGTCGCCTGGGAAGTCGTACTCAGATAGAAGTTCACGAACTTCCATTTCTACTAGCTCTAGAAGCTCTTCGTCATCAACCATGTCACACTTGTTCATGAACACGATGATGTAAGGGATACCAACCTGACGGCCTAGTAGGATGTGCTCACGAGTCTGAGGCATAGGGCCGTCAGTTGCAGCAACAACTAGGATACCACCGTCCATCTGAGCAGCACCGGTGATCATGTTTTTAACGTAGTCGGCGTGTCCTGGGCAGTCAACGTGTGCGTAGTGACGAGTCGGAGTATCGTACTCTACGTGAGAAGTAGAGATTGTGATACCACGCTCACGCTCTTCAGGAGCGTTGTCGATTGATGCGAAGTCACGAGCAGCACCGCCGTAAACTTTAGCAAGAGTAGTACAGATAGCTGCAGTTAGAGTTGTTTTACCGTGGTCAACGTGGCCGATAGTACCAACGTTAACGTGCGGTTTTACGCGTTCAAATTTTTCTTTAGACA
>NZ_LDOT01000047.1 GCF_001029445.1 Photobacterium aquae | reverse complement strand
TCCCGTCCGCTCCGCCACTTTATTTTAAGGGTTCGCCCTTAGGTCGAATGAGTCCCGCTTGAACGCAAGCCCGGCCACTCCGCCACTTCTTTGAAAGCCCCGCTAGAAATAGCGGGGCTTTTTCGTATTTGAATAATTTTGAATGTCCGCCCTGCGGTCGAATGAGTCCCGCTTGAGCGCAATCCCGGACTAAGTGCCCCAGACAGGTTGTCTGCGACATTAAGTTCACTCTTTGGTCATGGAGTTTGTTGGATGTGCTCCCTGCAGTTAGTTATGTTGTAGAAAGCTGTAGCTGAGCATGTTTGGTGACATTGTAGGACTTTTAGATTCTGGAATTCGTTCTTCGTAATGAGATCAGGTTGTAATTAGCTATTTATCTATTACCCAATAGTTCATTCGATTTATTTCTTACAAAAGAAACCCAGCCTTATGGCTGGGTTTTTCTATAAGATGATCTGTCTCTCGTTTTTATTTTACTGAAAGCTATGTGGCTACATATCATCATATTCTTCGATCAACGACCCCTCGAGTAGGTACCCTGTTTCTGCTAATTCGTGGCTTACGGTGTGGGTTTTTAACGTCCCTATGACATAAATGACATCCCATAACTCTTGGATAGGGGCACCTTGAGGAAATTTTACGTAAACAATTTGATTGGGTGGTGGAGGTGGTACGTGGATGCATGCACCAAAGTATGGGACAAGTAAAAACTCTGTAATGCGTTTATCATCGCCTTCTAGAGGGATCACAAAGCCGGGAATTTTTACTTTACTACCATTGAGTTCCTTTCTGACGGAACCAATAAGATTTTGTTTGGCTTTCTCTCCATCGTGATTAAGAACCGGCATTTGGTTTTGGTTAAACATCTGACGTTCTTGCTCTGGTATTAAATCGAGCCAATCGAGAGTTAAAGCATCTTCCGCAAAACATTGTATAGGCATGCTGATCAGCAGAGCTAGCAACCATTTCTTCATGTGATTAAACCTTAATTGTCATTCCGTCTGAGAGCGAGTGCTGATAAGCACGAATTGCAGGGATTACACCAACAATGAATCCCGCCAATTGGACCAAGCCTAGCAAATACCATTCATGTGTAGATAGTGGGTTGATTTCAATAAAGAGCCCAAATTGATTTTGGAGTATTGGTTGTCCTATGTATAGACAAAGATAGAGAAGCCCTGTGCCGATAACCAGCCCAAGGGTGGTGAGTACTGTTGCCTCACTAATGAGTAAGAAGAAAATATGCCCAGGTCGAGCTCCCATGGCTCTAAGTATCGCCATTTCTCTGCGGCGCTCGTTGAGACTGGTTAGTATGCTTGTTAGCATACCGAGCAGCCCTGCTATAACCACAAAGCCAGATATCACCAATAGGGCTTGCTCGGCAAGAGACATCATTCCCCAGAGTTCATGTAAGGCAATTCCCGGCATAATTGCACTAAGAGGTTCTTCGTTATAAGTATTAATTTGTCTTTGGAGTGCGAAGGCCTGAATTCGTGACTTCAGGCCAACAAAAAATGCGGTGATTTGTTTAGGCTCAAAATCTATTTGGTTCAATGCCTCGGCTTCTGGTGTAGGGCCTAATCGTGCTCCGCTTTCCCATCCGACGTGAATCGCTTCTATTGCTGCAAGGGAGGTATGGACACTACGATCTACAGGCGTCCCTGTGGGGGCTAGTATACCTACAACTGTGAAGGGGAGATTGTCATGCCTGTTGAAGGCTTTGTCGCTAAGTCCATGAGCTATAATGATCTCATCGTTGATTTGATATCCTAATTTTTTGGCAACCTCAGAGCCGAGAACGGTTTCAAATAGATTTTCAAACGGCCTGCCTTGATTAAATTTCAGAGCTTGACCTTGCCCATATCGATAATGTTCAAAATAAGAGTGGTTTGTCCCGATGACCCTAAACCCTCGGTGAGAATCCCCAAGGGATATAGGGATTGTCCAGTTGACGGAGCGGTGTTGGCTCAACTCCTGATAGCTTGCCCAGTCAATATTATTGGTAGCATTGCCTATTCGAAAAACAGAATACAACAAGAGGTTCACCTGACCGGAACGAGCGCCAACGATTAGGTCAGTGCCTGATATGGTATTGGCAAAGCTCGATTTGGCTTGAGTTCTTATTTTTTCCACACCGAGAAGAAGAGTGACGGAGATGGCAATTGTCAGTAGAGTCAATAAGGCTGTTGTTTTCCGGTTGGCGAGACTTTGCCAAGCCAGGCGAATAATCGCATTCATTACTGTGCTCCTACCGCGCGATTTAGTGTATTCAAGTCGTAGCCGCGATCGAACAAGGGCTCTAATGTCTCATCATGACTGACAAAGATAAGAGTTATGCCTGATTTATCGCATTCATCCATAAGCAAGGTGATGAATGCCTCCCTGTTATTGTGATCCAATGCTGAAGTAGGTTCATCGGCTATGAGGATATTGGGCCTACCAATTAATGCCCTAGCTGCCGCAACTCGTTGCTGTTGTCCAATGCTAAGCTCCGAGATAGGTCGATGAAGATATTCTTGGGGAAGGTGTAACTGTTGTAGTAGGCGATTAGCTTCTTCTTTTAACGAGCTGGTAATGTTGTGTTTTCTGCGTTGTGAAAAACGACAAGGAAGTAATACATTGTCTGTTACTGATAGATAAGGCAGTAAATTGAACATTTGGAAGATATAGCCAATATGATCAGCTCTGAACTTATCCCTGTGCGTAGAGGACATTTGGCTGAAAGGTTGCTCCAATAGTTCTATTTTTCCTGTGTCTGGCGTATTAATCCCGGCAAGCAGAGATAGCAAGGTAGATTTACCGCTGCCACTTGGCCCTTTGATAAATATTTTTTCTCCTTTCTTGATCATTAGTTCAGGAATATCAAGGAGAGGGGCCTTTTGTTTTGGCCAACTAAATGTCAGTTGATTGATATTGATAATAGGCATCAGGATCTCCAAATGAGGAGGGGGCCTCCTCATTTGATTACTTGTATTAAAAATGGAAAACCGAATGGGAATTGTTTAATTGAGCACTTTTTTGCCCTCTGTCCGTTAGGCTGTTGACAGAGATATGTTCGGTTGATGGGAAAGCGGTAAACCATTGGGTTTTTAGCATGGATAGTTTGTCCGGAGACTGACATTGGAAATCATAGTATGCGGTAAATTCGCCATGAGAGCTGTCATCATGATGCTCATGCTCATGCTCATGCTCATGCTCATGCTCATGCTCATCTTCTTTGTGGTTTGCATTCTTTAGCGAATGTTCAATATTCACCTTGGTGAGCTGACATTTAGCCTCGGTGTTTAATGTGAATAATTGTTCGGCAGCTTTTAATTGTATTTGGGCCTGCGTCATGGCCTGATGTTGTGCTTCATTTTTCGGTGCATGTTCGAAGCCGACGATGTCAGCGCCTGGAGCGGTGATTTCCATTAACAGTTGGTTGCCATCTTGGGCTATGTTCAGTTCAACGTGACCGTGTACATGGGCATCATGTTGGCGAAAGTGCTCGTGCGAAGCGGCTTGTGCGGTTGATAGTGTGAGGCCTGCGATTAGGACAGATATAGCAGTTTGCATGTATGGCATTGTCTTACTCCTTGTAAAAATTATGGTGACAGGGATAGCGTCAGGATAGTTGGGAGTAAGGGGGGGAGCGAGCTGTTGGCGTAAAGGCTGATTTTGAGTGAGGACTCTTTCGCTGAAACTGAAAGAATTCCGTTTGTTGAGCGGAGAATAGTGTGTGTTGTCCAAGGGAGGGCGTATCATCATGGATAATATGGCAGATCGTGCATGATGACTGATGATGGTTGTGAGCACTTGCTTCTAGCTTGTGCAATATCACAATTGGCCCTAACAAAATAAGTAGGCTAATAAGTAGAAATATTATTTTTTTTTGTAGATTGCCTCTGTTAACCACACTCTGCTCAAAAGCCATGATAACACTGTAATAATATAACATTACAAATTGGCGAAATCATGGCTTAAGATAATTATTTTGAGAGACGACGGGATTATAAGTGTTGCTTTACGATAGCAATAACCTGTTCTACGTCGTTGTTGCCGAGCTTCCCTTCCTTAGCAAATAGTACGGTGCTGTTTTTATCTAACACAATGATCGCTGAACTCTCTGGTTGAAGTTCCCAGGTTTTTTGAACAGTACCGTTAGCATCAAGTACCATGGAGGACCATGAGAAATCCCGCTTGCTATCTTCGGCCGACGATTTAACGAAACTGCCTGTTCCCCAAATAGCATCATCCCGATTGATGATGGTTGTTGTTTGATAGCTGTCTGATGGGAATTTCGCGGCGGTAATTGCCGCCATCATCTCAGCATTCATCTCTTTGGCGGCACTGCGCCCGGCGATAGCCTGAATAACCCGGACCTTGCCGTTTAACTGATCGGTGCTCCAGTTTTGGTATGCAATATCACCATTGTTGATCAGGATCTCGCCTTTATCAGCAATAGTTGCAGATGGGATGGGGTGGCCGACATTGAGGTTGTGAGCAAAGGCTGTGCAAGGAAGCAGGGTTGCAAGTAAGCACAACAGTGTTTTTTTGTTCATTCTTGTTATTCCATGATTTTGTAGAGGTATCATTATCTTAGATTAAATGTACCAATCTGGTTTAACCAGTTTTAGGGATATGAATCAGATCTCGCTGCGATGACGAATGTATCATTGATCTTATCGGTGACAGTGATATGGCAGGTTTATTGCTTCTTTTATCTCTAGATATTTTTTTGATGTTTGTCTTTTGGTATTGAGTTGGTCAAAAAAGTGTCATAGAAACCGTTTAGGCGAACTCAAAGTATGAAAAGGCGGTCTATAGTAAGAAGGAATTGGTGAGGGGCTTATGCTAAGAGTGTTTAAAAAATACAGACCGAATCAAGTTGCCCGTTATGTTAAAAGCTATTTTAGAGGGCGGGTATTTATTACAGGGGTCGGTGGATTTGAGTTCGACTGCGGGCGCCTATTGCCGCCCAAACGAAAAGACAAGAGAGCACTAAATGTTCTCACGGAGGTTAATCGAGAGATCCAGTTACTTGCTGCCAAGGCGGTATAGGCGCTGAAAATGAGAGGCTAGTTTGGCGGGAAGCAGATTCCAATTCCTCCTAATCCACAGTAGCCATTTGGGTTTTTCGCCAAATATTGTTGGTGGTACTCTTCAGCCAAGTAGTACTCTTGGGCTGGTTGAATTTGAGTTGTGATGGACGTGTGCCCCAATGCATGCTGGTAGCGCTCCATACTGCTCTGGGCGATTTGGTACTGTTCGAGGGAGTGAGTCAATATGATGGAGCGGTATTGGCTACCTACATCGTTGCCCTGTTTGAAGCCTTGGGTGGGGTTGTGGTTTTCCCAGAAGAGCCTTAAGAGCCTATCAAGTGAAATGATCGTGGGATCATAGATGACTCTGACAACTTCGGCATGGCCAGTTTGCCCGCTGCATACTTCCTGATAAGTTGGATTTGGAGTAAATCCAGCACTGTATCCAACCGATGTACTGTATACACCAGCCTGTTTCCAGAAAAGCCGTTCCGCTCCCCAGAAGCATCCCATGCCAACAATGAGTGTTTCCATGCTGGCAGGGGGAGGTGCCAATAGGTCTGTGCCGTTCACGGCATGGTGACAGCTTGGAAGTATTGGATTATCTCTTCCTGGCAATGCGGTTTCGGCCGTCGGCATAGTGAGTTTGCTCACAGACATTGTCGTATCCTTCTCTCTTTGGTCGTGCTTCCAAAGTAGTGTAATTGGTTATGAGATTCAATCTTGGCTGATTTGTTGGCAAAAGGTTGGCAGTTGAGAAGGGGTTTGTCAGAATGAATAGTGCTCATAAAGATAATAAAGCTTGCTACTAACGAAGTAACCATTGAATGAATAAGACAGTCTTGCGCTCAGGTTTTATTGTTGCCGCGCTTATGGCCATTTCCCCCGCAAATGCGAAGACTTCATTAGAAGTAAAGGGGTTGAAGGGAAGCCTAGAAAAAAACGTTGAAGCATATATATCAGCTATCCCCAAAGGGGATTACAACACCTCGCTGCGTTTTCGCGAGCAGCTCGAGGGTGAGATCCGCAATGCACTTAAGGCACTGGGACGTTATAACCCTACAATCACGATAACTGAACAGCGTGATGACGGTGATACCCTTTTGTTGGTTGAGGTGGCCCCTGGCCCCAAAACGATAATTGCCAAGAGCAATATCCAAATAACAGGTATGGCAAAAGATGATCCAGATTTTTTGTCTTTGGTCAGAAATAGCGGATTGGGGTTGGGGCAGACCCTCAACCATGGAAAATATGAATCGTTGAAGTCGTCGCTAAGTAGCTTGGCTTTGCGTAAGGGATACTTTGATGCTGAATTGGTCACGAGCAAGATGGAAGTGGCCCCAAGCCTCAATGAAGCATTCATTATCATCGATTTTGCTGGCGGTGTTCGTTACAACTTCGGTGAAACAACATTCTCCGGTAGCCAAATAGACCAAGATCGACTCGAGTCCCTGCTCCCCTACAAGGAGGGGGAGCCTTACTTGGCTTCGACGTTGGGGGAGTTCAACCAGCGTTTATCCAATGTGGGGTGGTTTTCATCTATTTTTGTCGGTGGTGATGTCAATCGTTTGGGAGACGGCGAAGTTCCGGTAAACGTCGTTGTGACACCACAGGTCCGTAATCTTGTTGAAACCGGTATCGGCTATTCCACTGATGTGGGGCCACGATTGAAGCTGAACTGGCGTAAGCCATGGCTAAATAGCGCCGGACATAGCCTTAACGTCAAAACCGAAATCTCACAGTCTCAGCCGAAGATAGAAGCCACCTATAAAATTCCTCTCGATGATGTCCTCAATGACTACTACCAAGTTATCGGGGGGATCCGCTATGTCGATAGCCATGACACCATCAGTACCGAATACAACTTGGGGCTTGAGCGGCATTGGCGCTTGGAGTCGGGGTGGAAGCGGATCGCCTCCTTGCGTTTGCTTTATGAAGACTACAAGCAGGGTGCCCTCGAAGAGGGCTTGCTCCAGATGGTGATCCCGGGGATCAGCTACGATAAAACCCGAATTCGTGGCGGGGCTATGCCGACCTGGGGGGACAAGCAGCTTATCTCGATTGAGTATTCCGATCCGGTTCTTGGCTCTGATACGCAATTGGCCAGATTCCGAGGACGTTCGGCCTGGATCCGTACCCTTGGGGAGAACCATCGGGGGTATTTCCGGGTTGATGGCGGGGCAGTGATTGCTGACAAAATTGAAGATGTTCCGCCATCCATGCGATTTTTTGCTGGTGGTGATAACAGCCTGCGAGGATACAGCTATGAGTCGATCGCCCCGAAAGACCAAGAAGGTCAACTTCAGGGCGGGCGCTTTATGGTGACCTCTACCCTTGAGTACCAGTACCGAGTTTACGGCGACTGGTGGGGGGCTGTGTTTTACGACTACGGCTCATCTTGGAATGACAGCCCTGATTGGCTGGCTGGTGCCGGTGTTGGGGTGAGATGGGCTTCGCCGGTAGGCCCTGTCCGGCTTGATTTTGCCTGGGGGCTGGACAAGCCGACAGACAAGTTTCAGATCCACTTCGTTTTAGGGCCAGAGTTATGATTTGGGTAAAGCGTATATCATTGGCTGTTCTTGCCTTGCTGTTGTTTTTGGTTATTGCATTGGCTGCGCTGCTGTACACGCCAGCCGGGGTGAAAATCGCAATATGGGGAGCAGAAAAAGCACTGCCAGCACTGAGCATAGAGCAGAGCGACGGTAGTTTGTTGCAAGGCTTCTCGCTGTCAGGCATTGCTTACCAAGACCAAGGGATGGATCTCTCAGCCAAGCGTCTCGTCCTGGATATTGATGATCAATGTTTGCTGCAGCCTGCAGTGTGCCTGCGTCAGGTTGAGATTGCTGGATTGTCGTTTGCTATGCCGACATTGCCGCCAAGCAGCGAGGAGTCGCAACCTGCGCCTGATGAGCCGAGTACACCGTTTTCCATGCCGATCCCAATTAGCCTTGATCGCTTGGTGCTGGACGATATTTCATTGGATATCTTGGGTAATAAAGTTGCTTGGAAGCATTTTTCCAGCGCCGCAACCTTATCTGGCAATCAGTTGATACTCAAACCAACTGTATGGGATTCGATAACGTTGGCACTGGCGAAAAGTGATGCGGAGAGTACTCCATCGTCCAGTACCGCGGGTGATCCACAGGCCATTGAGTTGCCGGACGTTATTTTGCCGCTGGGTATTTCTGTTGAGCGCTTTACCGTGACAGATTTTAGCTTGGAAGGGGAAAACGCCCAGAAGGTTGCATTGCTTGATCTTATCGCTAAGGCGGAGGGCAGTGATGTGACGGTGGACCGAATTCAGCTGAATGTACCCCAAGGTAAGCTGGATGTTTCGGCCAAGATACAACTGGCGGGGGATTATCCGTTGCAGCTCAAGGCTGGCCTTGATGTCGCCATGGAGCCCTTGTCGGGCCATCATCTTGATGTAAAGGCATCGGGGAGCGTTAAAACGCTGGTCCTGGATGCCCGGTTGAGCGGAACCCTCGATGCCTTGTTAAAGGGGACACTCTCACCGCTTGATCCTGAGCTGCCGTTTGATCTGTCATTGAAAAGCCAGCATTTACAATGGCCGCTTACCAACAAGCCGGAATTTACCCTGAACGCCTCGGCTCTGACGGCCAGTGGTGATCTAAAAGGGTACCGTTTCAAACTCGACAGTACGGTCGATGGTGTACCTATGCCTAAGGTGAAGGCCCGCCTTGTGGGTAAGGGCTCATTGGATGATGTCTCTTTGAGTAAGCTAGCGCTTGAAACCTTGGGGGGAACCGTGACCGGGCAAGCCAGTGCCAGTTGGAAGGATCTCGTCAATTGGCAGGGGCAGTTGGCCTTTTCCCATATTCAGCCGGGCTTAGAATGGCCGGATGTACCGGGGGATTTAAGCGGTAAGCTGAAGACTTCGGGAGGGTTAACACGAAAAGGTGGCTGGTATGTTCAACTTCCCGAATTGGCGGTCGACGGGATTGTGATGTCGCAACCGCTGGATTTGGTCGGTCAGTTAGATGCCAAAGACTTGAGCGGTAAGGGTAAACTGGCCCTGAGTACTACAGGCTTGTCTCTAAAGCATGGTCCTAACGGATTGACGGCTAAAGGGCAACTGGACGGTGATTGGGACATGGCGGCAAGCATCAATGCTCCCGATCTCAGCCAGTCGGTACCCGGCCTGAAAGGTGAAGTGGCCGGTACGGTATCGGTCAAAGGCAAAATGGCAGAGCCGGAGCTTGATCTGGTTTTGGATGGCAAGCAATTAGGTTGGCAGGATTTGGCTTCTCTGGCATCGCTGGAAATTTCAGGCAAAGTGTCACCGATGCCTGTTCTGAATGCAGATCTTACCGTCAGGGCTGCCAAGGGTCAGTACGAGACTTTTAACTTGAAAACTCTGGCACTGCAGTTTTCCGGAACCGAAGCGAGTCATCAGTTAGTGTTGGACATGCAGGCTGAGCCTGTGAGTACGGTACTGAAGTTGGCGGGGGTATTCGATCCCAAGCAAGGCTGGCAGGGGGTACTGCAACAGGGCGAAATTGAGACGCCTATTGGCCCTTGGCGATTGAACCGACCAACAGCTATCGGCTATCAGCTAAATTCTCAGCTTGCGACAGTTGCTGCCCATTGCTGGCAGCAAGACCGTGCCTCCTTGTGCCTGCAGGAAAATTTGTCTGCCGGTGCCAGTGGGCGGGCCAAAGTCGCCCTTAAGGGATTCGGGTTTGATTTAATCAAGCCGTACCTGCCTTCCGACGTCGCCCTCAAGGGAGCGGTCGGGGCCAATGTCGAGGCCGTGTGGGCTCCGGATTCAGCGCCATACCTCAACGCGCAGGTGAGCATGCCGCCAGGTTCGTTGACCCAGCAATTGGATCCTGAGGCCGATCCGGTTCGTCTGGGCTGGGATAAAGTGACGCTTAATGCATTGATGCAAAATGATGTCCTCAATGCCGATTGGTTGGTTGCTGTTCGGGACAATGGTGATTTCTCCGGCCGGGCAACGGTGACCCAACTGACCGGTGACAAGCAAATTGAAGGTAATGTGAAACTTGATCGTTTCATGTTGGGTTTCTTGCAGCCGCTGCTTGCGGATTACCATGATTTTGCCGGTCAGGTGGATGCCAATTTGTCTGTTAGCGGTCCGATATTGCATCCTGCAGTCAACGGTTTGCTCAAGGTGACCGATGTCAAGGCGCAGGGTAAGACGGTGCCATTGGATGTAGACAAGGCCGATATCACAGCGACGTTCGCAGGTTATCAGGCTCGGCTACAGGGCAAAGTCGTGACGCCAGATGGCGATCTGTCACTGAGCGGTGAAGGCGACTGGCAGGATCTCAAAGCGTGGCGGACAAAGCTGCGGGTCAATGGGCGAGAGTTGGAAGTGAATGTCCCACCGATGGTTGCCGTGAAGGTTTCACCGGATCTGACGATTACCGCCCAGCCGAAGCAAGCTGAGATCACCGGCAAGGTTGAAATTCCGTGGGGGCGGATCACGGTAGATCAGTTGCCGGAATCCGCCGTGTCGGTGTCAAAAGACGAGGTTATCCTCGGCCCGGACCTGAAGCCAGTTGATACCCAAAGCACGATGCCGTTTAAGATCAAAACCAATGTGCTGGTTAGGATTGGCGATGATGTGAAGCTTTCCGCTTTCGGCCTTAAATCTGGGCTGGTGGGGGATCTGAATGTCCGTCAGAACGACAAGGGACCATTGGTGTACGGTGAGATCAACTTGCGTGACGGTACTTATCGTTCCTTTGCCCAAGAGCTGGTGATCCGCAAAGGGCAGATATTGTTCAATGGTCCTGCGGATCAGCCTTATTTGTCGATTGAGGCGATTCGCGACCCTGACAATATCGAAGATGATGTGATTGCCGGGATCCGGGTAACGGGGCCTGCGGATGAGCCGAAGGTCGATATTTTCTCGGATCCGGTCATGCCGCAGCAAAATGCCCTGTCTTATATTCTGCGTGGGCGCGATCTGGACAGCGAATCAGACAGCGGTGATGCCATGACAATGGCACTAATCAGCATGGGCTTGGCACAAAGTGGCCAGCTAGTTGGTGATGTCGGCGAAGCGTTCGGTATTCAGGATTTGGCGCTGGATACGGCGGGTTCAGGGCAGGATTCGCAGGTGACGATCAGCGGTTATATTGCCCCGGGGCTACAGGTCAAATACGGTGTCGGAATATTTAATTCGATTGGTGAGTTCACCGTGCGTTACCGCCTGATGAAAGATCTCTATGTTGAGGTCGTATCGGGATTGGATAGTGCGGTCGACTTGCTTTACCAGTTCGAATTCAACTAAGGAGAAATGGTGCACAACGTTTTTGTCTACGGCACCTTGCGACAGGGAGAGTCAAACCATCATTGGTTGGCAGGCGCTGACTGTTTAGGAGAGTGCCGCCTGCCGGGGAGCTATTTGCTTTACCATATGGGGAGTTATCCGGCAGTGGTAACCGGACCGGATGGCGGGGCATTGATGGGAGAGGTCTATCAGGTTGATGACAGCACATTGGCATTACTCGATGAGTTGGAAGAGTATCCCCGCCTGTACGGTAGGATCCTGATTGCGACGCCATTTGGGGAGGCTTGGCTATATCATTATGCCCCGCCAGTCGATGGCGCTCCGTTGATCCCCTGCGGAGATTGGTGCCAGCGTAGCGGATAGTGAAAATCCCCTTCCTTTTAGGAAGGGGATTTTTTTATATGCGCTAGTTTTTTGTATAGGGTTGGCTGGGCATCGCTGAGAGCAATTTTTGGTAGCTTTCCCCGTTGTATAACTGGCTATAGCCTAATTTTGACAGTTCGGTTTCTGCGATGACAGCCCGGCGTCCGGAATGGCAATAGAGAAAAATAGCCTGCGATTTGTCCGGGGCTATTTTGATGAGTTTGCTAATTTCGTCATAGGGGACATTGACGGCATTGGGTAAGTGGCCTGCGAGGTATTCTTCGTTGCTCCTCACGTCAACAATCATAGGATTGCCAGTTTCGGCAGAACGGTGTAGTTGCCAGAACTGGTGGGCCGAGACGGTTTCGGCATCGGCTGTGCCTGCAACGAGGCTAACGGCGAGGACGGTCAGTATGGAAAATTGTTTTAACATGCGAGTGTGCCTTGGAGCCATCCCGGATAGGTGATATCCGGGATGGGAGAGATCAGCAATTATTTTTTCTGGGCGCGTTCGAAAGACTCAATAATTTCAGCCTTGGCTGCCTCGGCATCTGCCCAGCCATCCACTTTGACCCACTTGCCCGCTTCTAATTCTTTATAGCGTTCGAAGAACTGTGTGATTTGAGCCTTGAGAAGTTCGGGGAGATCCTCGACGTCCTTGATATGGTCGTATTCCGTGGTGAGCTTGCTATGCGGTACAGCAACTACTTTGGCGTCTTCCCCTGATTCATCGGTCATCTTCAGAACCCCGACGGGACGGCAACGGATCACTGAACCTGGGAATAACGGGTAGGGGGTGGGAACCAAGACATCAACCGGATCGCCGTCAAGGGACAAGGTATGGTTCACATAACCATAGTTACACGGATAGAACATCGGTGCCGACATGAAGCGGTCAACGAAAACAGCCCCGGATTCTTTGTCGACCTCGTATTTTATGGGATCGGCATTGGCGGGGATTTCGATAACCACATAGATATCTTCCGGGATGTCCTTTCCTGCGGGGACCTGATTGAGGCTCATTGTCTCTTCCTTTTGTTAAGTTAACCAGATGTTGGTGATGTTGAAATTATAATAGCAATATCGTTAATTCATTGTCTAATCGACAGGTGCACATTGACCGGGAAAGGATCGGTATCAAAGTGAACAGGCTGCCTTGGGCAGCCTGTTGAGTGGGTTATTCCTCCTCGTCGGGGAAGGTTTCGAGGAAGTGTTCGACTTTTCGTACCATGTTGGTCGAGCCGACAAAAAACGGCACTCGCTGGTGGAGCTCTGTCGGCTGGATATCCATGATCCGTCGGCAACCGTCGGAAGCGACGCCGCCAGCCTGCTCGATCAGGAAGGCCATTGGGTTGCACTCGTAGAGCAGCCGCAGCTTGCCATTTGGATGGGTGGCCGTGCTCGGGTAGAGGTAGATCCCGCCTTTTAGCAGGTTGCGGTGAAAGTCGGCGACCAGTGAACCTATGTAGCGCGAGGTGTAGGGTCGGTTGTCCTCCGGCACGTTTTCTTGGCAATACTTGATGTATTTTTTTACGCCCATCGGAAAGCGGATGTAATTCCCTTCGTTGATGGAGTAGATTCGGCCATCTTCGGGGATGGTCATTCCCTGGTGGGAGAGGCAGAACACCCCGAGTGACGGGTCATAGGTAAAGCCATGAACCCCGTTGCCCGTGGTATATACCAGCATGGTGGACGAGCCGTAGATAATATACCCAGCGGCGACCTGGCGGTGGCCCGGCTGGAGGAAGTCCTCCTCGGTGGCTGGTGTGCCGACGGGGGATACTCGGCGGTAGATAGAGAAGATCGTCCCGACCGAGACATTGACGTCTATATTCGACGAGCCATCTAGCGGATCCATCAGGACGACATATTTGGCGTTGCGGTTGAGCTCCTTGTTGAAGGCCACCGCTTCGTCTTCTTCCTCGCTAGCTACCCCGCACACTTGATCTCGGGCTTCGAGGGCGGCTTTGAATTTGTCATTGGCGTAGACATCGAGTTTCTGCTGCTCTTCACCTTGGATGTTCTGGCCGCCGACCGCTCCTGTGATATCGACAAGGCCAGCCTTGTTGATTTCGCGGTTGACGATTTTGGCCGCCAGCTTGATGGAGCCGAGCAGGGAAGATAGCTCGCCGCTGGCGTGGGGGAAGTCGTTTTGTTTCTCGACAATGAACTCGCCAAGGGTTCTAATATCGGACATATACAATCCTTGCATCATGTTGTCATTGGGGCTGTTAAGTTAGGTACAATGTCTCTAACGGACAATTTTCATACCAATAGTTAGTTAGACGCTTTATATTGTGTGTGCTCTACTTATCTATAACGAATTGTATATAAAGATCTTTTTTAGGGTAACGAAGTAACGCAGAAGCGTGAGGCGACCAAAAAACATACTGAGTGAGCTGACTGTTATGCACATCCATATTCTCGGAATTTGCGGCACATTTATGGGTGGTGCGGCAATCCTTGCCCGCCAACTTGGCCATAAGGTGACGGGCTGCGATGCCAATGTCTACCCCCCAATGAGCACCTTGCTTGAATCACAAGGAATTGAAATTATTCAAGGTTATGACCCATCCCAGCTAAACCCTGCCCCTGATTTGGTGGTGGTGGGTAATGCGATGAGTCGCGGCAATCCTTGTGTTGAGTACGTGCTTAACAACAACCTCCGCTATACATCGGGTCCGCAGTGGCTGCAAGAGTTCCTGCTGCAGGATCGCTGGGTGATGGCTGTTGCCGGTACCCATGGCAAGACGACAACCGCAAGTATGCTGGCGTGGATCCTCGAGGACTGTGGCTATCAACCGGGTTTCCTGGTTGGCGGGGTGCTTGGTAACTTCGGGGTATCGGCTCGGTTGGGCGAAAGTATGTTCTTCGTGGTAGAAGCTGACGAATATGACAGCGCTTTTTTTGACAAGCGTTCGAAGTTTGTCCACTACCGCCCGCGGACGTTGGTGATGAACAACCTGGAGTTTGACCATGCTGATATTTTTGATGATCTGACAGCGATTCAGCGCCAGTTCCACCATCTGGTCAGGACAGTGCCGGGCAACGGCCGGATTCTAGCTCCGAAAGGGGTTACTGCGATTGACCAGACTCTTGAGATGGGATGCTGGAGCGAGCTTGAGTACATCGGTGACGATGGCCACTGGCGGGCAGAAAAACTTGATGAGGCCGGTAGCCGTTTTACGGTGTTCCTTGATGGCAAGGCAGTGGGAACGGTGGATTGGGCATTGATCGGGGATCATAATGTCAACAATGCCCTGATGGCTATTGCCGCGGCACGCCATGTAGGCGTTACGCCTGATTTGGCCTGCGAAGCCTTGGCGGGCTTCATCAATACTAAGCGTCGTCTCGAGCTCAAAGGGGAGCAGCATGGCGTGCGTGTGTTTGATGATTTCGCCCATCACCCGACAGCGGTCGAATTGACGTTGGGTGGACTGCGCGCCAAGGTCGGGGAAGCCCGGATTCTGGCGGTGCTGGAGCCCCGTTCAAATACCATGAAGCTGGGGGTTCACAAGGCCGATCTCGCCCCGGCACTGGCTGCGGCTGATGAAGTGTTCATCTACCAGCCTGATAATATTCCGTGGTCGGTGGATGAGATTGCCCAGCAGTGCCCTCAACCTGCCACCACAGATGCAGACCTTGATGCGCTGGTGGCAAAAATATGCGACGCCGCCACGCCGGGGGATAATATTCTGGTGATGAGCAATGGGGGCTTTGGCGGGATCCACGGCAAGATCCTCGCGGCGCTGGAGGCCAAGGGTGGTAGCGAACAGTAACGAGAAGCGGATCACCCTGGCTTGGACGGGAGCATCGGGGGCGCCATATGGCCTTCGACTGCTGGAGTGTCTGCTGGCGGCTGATTACCGGGTATATCTGTTGGTATCGTCCGCGGCGCGGGTGGTTCTGGCAACTGAGCACGGCCTCAAATTGCCATCGGGACCTGATGCGGCGAAAAAGGCGCTGGTCGAACACTTGGGGTGTGATGCCAGCAAGCTAGAGGTATGTGGGAAGGAAGACTGGTTCTCCCCTGTTGCTTCCGGCTCTGCTGCTCCAAAGCAAATGGTCGTTTGTCCGTGTTCGGCGGGGACTTTGGCATCGGTTGCACATGGGATGTCCGATAACTTGCTGGAGCGGGCAGCCGATGTGGTACTTAAAGAGCGGGGCCAGCTGCTGATGGTGGTGCGTGAGACCCCGTTCTCGACCTTGCATCTTGAGAATATGCTCAAGTTGTCGCAAATGGGGGTTACGATCATGCCGGCGGCTCCCGGTTTTTATCACCAACCCCAATCTATTGATGATTTGGTTGACTTCATGGTCGCCAGAATTCTCGATCATCTCGGTGTCGAGCAGGGCTTGGTGCCTCGTTGGGGATACGATCACCGTGATTAGCCTGCGATAGCCTCTTATGTTTGCCAGCCCGCCTTTCGGCGGGCTTTGTTTTATCGGTTATTTGTCCTGATGACTTTGTGGCTTGATCACCAACACATTGAGCGGCGCGTTTTCTACGACTTTGGCCGCCACCGATCCCAACATGACTTTGTCCAGCCCCGAGCGCTTGTGGCTTGGAATAATGAGAAGATCTGCGTTGATCTTCTCTGCGTACTCGAGGATTGTCGTCCAGGTTTTGCCTTCTGTAACGCACTGGTAGCGAGCGATTTCCGGGGGGATGTGCGTTTCGGCAAAAGTCTTTAGCGTTAGCTGGGCATCCTGAAGCATTTGGCGCGCGGCATCTTTGGGGAAGTAGTTTGAGACAATGGCCATATGGACACCGGGTAGGACGGTGAGCAAGTGGATGTCGGCTTTGGATTGCCTCGCGTGCCAAACGGCAACCTCTACAGCTTGGTCGGCAAACCCCGGTTCGTTGAGATCAACGGGAACCAATATCTTTCTATACATGATGCGCTCTCTGTTGATAGGAGGGCTTATGGCTATAAGTATAAGCCCCTCCTTGGAGGGAGGGGCTCATAATAGCGTTGGCCGGGCTCAGAGATGGCCCAGACGGCGGGCCCTGCGCTTTTGATTCCAGCCGAGTACGGCCAGCAATAGCAGTACCGGCACGAAGACCCATTCCTTCATCGGCCTGACGGCGGGTAAGCTGACGGAGGTGATCTCCCAGTCGAAATCAATCCCGGCTTGCTCGGCCGGGCTGGAAAACTCAACCATATCAACCAGCATTTTTTCACCGTCCTGACGGAGGATAAGACCTGTTGAAGCGATGCGCTCCTCGGGGGAAACAGCCTCTTCGGCAAAGGGGAGCCGGACATGTTTCGAGACGAACTTGCCTTCGAGGTTCTCCCCGCTAACCTGCAGTTCCAGTGGTTGGCCTATCGCCAGTTTGTCAGCGGCATCGGCGATGAGGATCCCCGGCATATCGTGTTTTGGGGGATAGATATGATCCCACCAGAAACCGGGACGAAATAGCGAGAAGGTGATCAGCAGCAGCAGGGCAACCTCCCACCACCGGGTGCGGGTAAACCACCAACCTTGGGTTGCAGCCGAGAAAGTCAGCATGGCGATCACGGCAGAGCATACCGTCAGCAGCAAATGCCACCAGGAATCAATATTCATCATCAGTAGCTGGGTATTGAAAATAAACATGAATGGCAGAATCGCGGTACGGATATCGTAGGTGAATCCTTGGATACCGGTTCGGATCGGATCGCTCTTGGCGATAGCCGCCGCCGCAAATGCAGCCAGCCCCACCGGCGGTGTGTCATCGGCAAGGATGCCAAAATAGAACACAAAGAGATGGACGGCAATCAGGGGGATGATCAGACCGTGCTGGGCTCCAAGGGTCACGATGACCGGTGCCATCAAGGTTGATACTACGATGTAGTTTGCCGTTGTTGGAAGCCCCATTCCAAGGATCAGGCTGATCAGTGCGGTGAAAAGCAGCATCAGGAAGATGTTGCCGCCAGAGATAAACTCGACGAATTCAGTCATGACCAGACCGATCCCAGTTAGGGTTACTACCCCGACGACGATGCCGGCGGCAGCCGTTGCGACCCCAATACCTATCATATTACGGGCACCGGACACCAGGCTTTCCAGTAAATCAACACCACCTTGTCGGCATGCATCAAACAGGCTTTGTTCATGGTTGAAGAATGAGAGCAGGGGGCGTTGAGTTAGTAGGATAAAGACCATGAACATGGTTGCCCAGAAGGCTGACAGCCCCGGAGAGAAACGCTCGACAGTCAGGCACCAGACCAGCACGACGATCGGTAGGAGAAAATAGAGTCCGGACTTTAAGGTAGGGCCGGGATCCGGAACTTCGGTGATATCCGCGTTTGGATCTTCGAGCAGGTGGTCCTGATAGCGAGCGGCCAGTCGGATGAGGGCAACATAGGCAATCAGGATGACCCCGGCAATGATCAGGGTGGCGATATCACCGAAGACAGTTTTGGTCCAGCCGACCCCGTAGTAGATGATAGCGCTCAGGACAATCAGTCCGACTATGGTTGTGGTAAATGATAGCAGGCTTTGGGTCAGAGTTGGCTTGTAATGACGCTCTAGGCCAGCCATGCCTGCCTTGCAGGCTTCTAGATGGACGATATATATCAGGGCGATATAGGAAATTAGCGCCGGGAGAAGGGCGGCCTTGATGACTTCGACATAGGAGATCCCAACGTATTCCACCATCAGGAACGCGGCTGCCCCCATAATGGGAGGGGTCAACTGGCCGTTGGTGGAGGCGGCGACCTCTACGGCTCCGGCCTTGGTACCGGGGAATCCGACTTTTTTCATCAGGGGGATGGTAAAGGTACCGGTGGTGACGACATTGGCGATGGAAGACCCCGAGACTAATCCCGACAGGCCCGAAGCCACCACGGCAGCCTTGGCTGGGCCTCCTCGCATGTGGCCAAGTAGCGAGAAGGCGACTTTGATGAAGTAGGCCCCGGCCCCGGCGCGTTCCAGCATGGCGCCGAACAGTACAAACAGGAATACGAATGAGGTCGATACGCCGACCGCGATCCCGAAGACCCCTTCTGTTGTCAGCCAGAGGTGGGACATGGCCTTGTTGAGGCTGGCCCCCTTGTGGGCGATGACATCGGGCATGTAGGGGCCGCCGAAGGTGTAAATCAGGAACACCATCGCAACCACCATCAGAGGAGGGCCGAGCGCGCGTCGGGTCGCCTCAAGCAGTAACAGCATTCCGCTGGCCGCGACGATGATGTCAATCTGGGTTGGTGCGCCCGAGCGGCTGGCCAGTTCGGTATAGAACAGATAGAGATATGCGGCCGAAAAACTACCGGTGAGGGCAAGGAGCCAATCTACCGTAGGGATCCTATCGCGGGGTGAGCTCTTGAGGGCGGGATAGGCTGTGAATGCAAGAAATACGGCAAATGCCAAATGGATCGAGCGGGCCTCGGTATCGTTGATGATACCGATATTGAATATGAAAGGGAGCGGAGAGGCATACCAGAGCTGGAATAGCG
Source organism: Photobacterium aquae (assembly GCF_001029445.1). Classification (GTDB taxonomy): domain Bacteria; phylum Pseudomonadota; class Gammaproteobacteria; order Enterobacterales; family Vibrionaceae; genus Photobacterium; species Photobacterium aquae. The sequence continues at coordinate 42,646 of NZ_LDOT01000047.1, read as the reverse complement.
ACCAGCACAGAGGGATGATCCACAGCACCTTGCTGGCTAATCCTTTCGGGCTCCTTGCCCCGGTATCGGCCTTGGCTACCATATCTTGCACATCGGCTGACGTTTGGTCTGTCTTCGTCATGCATTATCCTTCTTCGATGGACGAGGTGTGGTTGTTGGTAATGGGTATAGGATGTCGTTGTTTCGAGGGGGAAAGAACAAGCGCCGCGGTGGCGGCGCTTGTAGAGCCAATATCATTGAAACCCATCGGGTTATTTTAGGTAGCCAGCTTCCTTGTAGTACTTCTCGGCCCCTGGGTGAAGCGGGATGGACAGGCCGCTTTTGACCATGTCTTCTGGCTTCAAGTTAGCGAATGCCGGATGAAGCCTCTTGAATGTATCGAAGTTCTCGAAGACCGATTTAACGACGGCATAGACGATTTCGTCGGATACGTCTGTGGATGAGACCAGAGTGGCCGCAACACCGAAGCTATTCACGTCGCTATCCGTCCCTTTGTACATGCCACCGGGGACGGTGCTCTTGGCATAGTAAGGGTTGTCGGCGATGATCTTGTCGATAGCCGCCCCGGTTACAGGGATCAGCTTGGCGTCGCATGAGGTGGTAGCCTCCTTGATGGAACCGTTCGGGTGGCCGACCACATAGACAAAGGCGTCGATTTTGTTGTCGCACAGCGCTTGTGAGCGTTCTGATCCCTTTAGCTCGGAAGCCAGTTTGAAATCGCTCTGCTCCCACCCGAGAGCATCCATGACGACGCCCATTGTGGCGCGATCCCCTGAGCCTGGGTTGCCGATATTCACTCGCTTGCCTTTGAGATCCTCGACGCCTTTAATGCCGGCATCGGTACGGGCGATGACGTTGAATGGCTCGGTGTGGAGGGAGAAAATAGCCCGCAGTTTCTTATAGGGCCCTTGCTCTTTGAATTTACTGGTGCCGTTGTAGCCATGGTACTGCCAGTCTGACTGGACGATACCAAAGTCCAGTTCACCGGCTCGCATGGTATTGACGTTGTAAATCGAGCCGCCGGTTGATTCTACCGAGCAGCGAACATTGTGAACCTTACGGTCTTTGTTGACGAGTTTGCAAATGGCGCCGCCGGTGGGGTAGTAGACGCCGGTTACTGAGCCGGTGCCGATAGTTACGAAGTTTTGGGCGGAGGCCGCCCCGGAAACCATGAACGCTGCAGCCAGCGTACTCACTGTAATGAGTTGTTTTAATGCCATGTTTGTCCCTTCCTAGTTGTTGTAATTTCCAGAGGAAATAGTTCCCTTCGGTGGAAAAGGCATAGTTTCAAATCAGCCCGATGATAGCAAAAATAGAACATAAATTTAAAATTATGTTAATTATTTTGGCTATTAGGTGAGTGGAAATAGATACTGACAGGATGAGAGGATGGAATATTTATTTAGTTCAATCAATAGGTTGCGAGTGAAACAAAGAGGCGGGGAAAGTTCGTGTTAATGTGATCTATTTCTCATCTACACCAGGCTGCAGGGGAAATGCCAGCCTGGTATAGAAATGCCAGATTACTTACTGTAATCAAACAATTCGCAAACGGAGTCGAAAAGTTCTTCGGTTGAAATAGCATTGGTAGGGGTGATGAAAATTGTATCATCGCCAGCAACAACACCAAGGATACCCTCGGCTTTGCCCAGTGAATCGAGCAGGCGGGCAATAACCTGCGCTGCGCCAGGACCAGTATGGATGACAACGAGTGCGCTGTTAAAACCAATCTCCATAACCAGTTCTTTCAACGGGCTGCTGGTGGTTGGAACACCTAGCTCTACAGGTAGGCAGTACACCATTTCCATTTTCGCGTTACGAGTACGAACCGCACCGAACTTGGTCAGCATGCGCGAAACTTTGGACTGGTTGATATTGTCGAAGCCCTGGGCTTTCAGTGCATCGACGATCTCGCCTTGAGAGCTGAATTTTTCTTCTTTTAGAATAGCTTTGAACGCTTTGACTAAGCGTTCTTGTTTATCTGAATTTCGCATAGGTAACGTTTATCATGCAGGGACGAGGAGCTGTATTCTGGCATAACCTTTTGGTTGCAGGCAAACAGTGTTCAGTAGAAGTGATGGCTGTATCTCGCTTCCATCACAGATAAGTGCATAATTATTTTATTTTATGTTGAGTTTTTGCAATGGCCATAAATGACTGAATATGACGAATGTTAAATCTATGTGGCACGTTTTATTCTTGCCCATGCGCAATATCCCAAAGCTAGCTGCTTGAGATTGTATTTGGCGTACGCTTGCTATAACGTCATTGCTGCACGGTGATATAAAATAGTGGCTATACCCAAGTTATCTCAAGATGAAGGAGTCGCCGTGTGGCATCCTTCCTGTGGGGGAGTTGTCTTGGGTATAGCAATATGTCGTGATTTCATATAATTAGGTCTGAAAATTATAACTTCTATCGTAAAGGAGAACGAAGATGAAAGTTGCTGTAATTGGTGCGGCTGGTGGTATCGGCCAGGCACTGGCGCTTTTGCTGAAGAACCGTCTGCCAGCAGGGTCTGATTTGGCCCTGTATGATATCGCGCCTGTCACCCCTGGGGTGGCGGCAGATCTCAGCCATATCCCTACTCCTGTCTCAGTAAAAGGGTTTAGCGGTGAAGATCCAACTCCTGCGCTGGAAGGGGCTGACGTCGTATTAATTTCTGCTGGTGTTGCTCGTAAGCCGGGTATGGACCGTGCTGATCTGTTCAATGTGAACGCGGGCATTGTTAAATCGCTAGCCGAGAAAATTGCCGTTGTTTGTCCAAAGGCATGCGTAGGTATCATTACTAACCCAGTCAATACCACTGTGGCTATTGCTGCGGATGTACTGAAGAAAGCCGGTGTGTACGATAAGCGTAAACTATTCGGTGTCACGACACTTGACGTGATCCGCTCTGAAACGTTCGTTGCTGAGCTTAAGGATCTGGATCCCGGTAAGGTACGTGTACCAGTCATCGGTGGTCACTCTGGTGTTACAATCCTACCATTGCTTTCTCAGGTAGAAGGCGTGACGTTTACTCAGGAAGAAATCGAAGCGCTGACCCCGCGTATTCAGAATGCTGGCACCGAGGTGGTGGAAGCGAAAGCGGGTGGCGGTTCGGCGACGTTGTCTATGGGTCAGGCAGCATGTCGCTTTGGCCTGTCTTTGGTGCGCGCCCTTGAAGGGGAAACCGGTCTTGTCGAGTGCGCCTACGTTGAAGGCGACGGTAAACATGCCCGTTTCTTTGCCCAACCAATACTGTTAGGTAAGGAAGGCGTTGAGGAAGTGATGGATTACGGCTCGCTGAGCGACTTTGAGCAGGCTGCATTGGAAGGCATGCTAGAGACGCTGCGCGGTGATATCTTGACTGGCGAAGAGTTCGCTAAATAAGTCGTGACGTTTTCCCCATAATCTGTGAAGCGGCCATTTATGGCCGCTTTTTTGTTGTTTGTGATCATTCAGTAGTAATGATCGCACCCTGTGTGGAGCTGGGGCTGGTCGGCAAGATCGTTGCAGTTAACATTGATCCTGCGGTGATCTGTTGTGCTCTCGATGATCGCGGTGTTGTTGTCAGGATCAATGTCGACCACCTCGGCTACGCTATGGTGGTATTCTACCCACATACCTCGTTTGAGATCTCTTGCTTGCATATATCCCTCCCATGCGGATCTGGAAGATCCCTCATTGTCTAAAATATAGCTGATGGATTGCTCTGCCTAAATCTTAACGAGCTGGAGGAGGGCTAGGATCAAAAAAGCCTGTGCGAAGACAGGCTTTTGCGGGAGGAGCACTTGTGATGCTTATTATTTATTGCGGTGTACCGCCATGTGGGCCAGTGCCACAAGAGCTTCCTTGTAAGGGCTCTCTGCCAGCACAGAAAGGCAGGCTATCGCTTTCTCAGCTTCTTCTTCGGCGCGTTTCTGGGTGTATTCCAGAGAACCAACGTGGTGCATACAGGCCAGAATAGGCTCAAGCTTGTCCAGGCCGTTGCCTTGCTCGATTGCTTCGCGGATCATCGCTGCCTGCTCAGGGGTACCATGATGCATAGCGTGTAGCAGTGGCAGGGTAGGCTTACCTTCGGCCAGATCGTCACCAACGTTTTTGCCCATTTCGTCGCCATCGGCAGTGTAGTCGAGGATGTCGTCGATCAGCTGGAAAGCGGTGCCCAGATAACGGCCATAATCCTGAAGTGCCGTCTCGATCTCCTGTGGGGCTTCGACGAGAATTGCGGCAACCTGAGTAGCGGCTTCAAACAGACGAGCGGTCTTGGAGTAGATCACCTGCATGTAGCTTTCTTCGGTGGTGTTAGGATCATTACAGTTCATCAGTTGTTGCACTTCGCCTTCGGCGATCACGTTGACTGCCTCGCTCATTACATCGAGGATCCTTAAGGATCTTAGGCTGGTCATCATCTGGAAAGAACGTGTGTAGATGTAATCCCCAACCAATACGCTGGCAGCATTGCCGAACATCGCATTGGCAGTTGCTTTCCCGCGGCGCATGTCAGACTCGTCGACCACGTCATCGTGGAGGAGGGTCGCTGTGTGGGTAAATTCGATGAATGCCGCAGCGGTAGTGTGCTTGTCACCATCGTAACCTAGGGCTCGGGCTGCCAATACGGCCAGCATTGGACGCAGGCGTTTGCCACCGCCGCTGACAATGTAGAAACCTAGTTGATTGATGAGGGCTACATCTGAGTTCAGTTGAGCCAGTATCTTCGCGTCGACCTCAGCCATGTCTTGGGCCGTGAGCGCTTGGATAGCTTTGAAATCCATTGTACATCCAGCAAAATAGTGTACCGCGTAGCGCGGGAGGTTTAAGCCTGCCGGCTGATGACTTGGCCGCCTCACTGTGCCCTTGGGGCGTATTGCCGCGTGCTTCACACCGCAAATACACAAGGTTGCATAGTTAGGGGGGGTTGTTAATCAGCAGCTAAAATTAATTATCGAATATTACACTAAAAGTCAGCGATCTTCATAACCTCGATTGTGTTTAAATCAGGAGCTTTTATTCCTGAGCAGCTTTTCGCCAATTTTCTTTGCACAATAGCTTGCCAGAAGCAGTCTTTTCGCGTAACATTCGCGCCCTATTGATGACAAGATTAAGCGCATACCCAATGCCTAAAATATACCTGGCATATGGCCTATGCGGACAAGCGGAGTAAGACATGTACGCTGTTTTCCAAAGTGGTGGTAAACAACACCGTGTAAGCGAAGGCCAGACCATTCGCTTAGAAAAACTAGACGCTGAAACTGGCGCTAGCGTTGAATTTGACTCAGTACTTCTAGTAGCTAACGGCGAAGAAGTAACTGTAGGCGCACCTTTCGTAGCTGGCGGTAAAGTAACTGCAGAAGTAGTTACTCACGGTCGTGGCGATAAAGTTAAAATCGTTAAGTTCCGTCGTCGTAAGCACTCTCGTAAGCAAATGGGCCACCGTCAGTGGTTCACTGAAGTCAAGATTACTGGCATCAGCGCTTAATAACAGGAGAATTTAAAGATGGCACACAAAAAAGCTGGCGGTTCTACTCGTAACGGCCGTGACTCAGAAAGCAAACGCCTAGGTGTTAAGCGTTTCGGTGGCGAATCTGTACTAGCAGGTAACATCATCGTTCGTCAGCGCGGTACTAAATTCCACGCTGGTAACAACGTAGGTTGCGGTAAAGACCACACTCTATTCGCTCTATCTGACGGTAAAGTGAAGTTCGAAGTTAAAGGTCCTAAGAACCGTAAATTCGTTTCTATCGAAGCTGAATAATTCAGATTCGTAACGAATACTAAAGCCCTGCCAACTGGCGGGGCTTTTTGTTTATGGGAGACCGTTATGCCACAGCAAAATCCCGCATTGGGAATGTCACTGGCACTGATAACAGCGGTTTTCTGGGGAGCCTTGCCAATAGCCATGAAACAGGCTGTTGAGGTGATGGATCCGTTTACCATCGTTTGGTATCGGTTTCTGACGGCCTCGATAGGTTTGGGGCTATGGTTAGGGTTCCGCCGCCAACTACCCGCTGTGTCGCGGCTAGGGGGCCTAGGAGCGGTGATCCTACTGATAGCCAGTATCGGCCTTGCCGGTAACTTCGTGCTGTTTAACAGCGCGCTGGAGTACCTTAACCCCCCTGTGGTGCAGGTGATCATCCAGCTGGCTCCTGTTATGCTCTTGTTGGCCAGTGCCTGGCTATTCAAAGAATCACTAGGGCGACACCAGATCCTTGGTGTTGTCGGCTTGCTGACGGGCTTGCTGCTGTTTTTCAATGAGCGGTTGCTAGAGCTTTTTACAAGCCTGAGTAGCTATACGACAGGTGTCTTGCTTGCCGTGATGGCGGCACTGGTATGGGTGGTTTACGCCCTGGCTCAGAAGCGCATGTTAAGGCAGTATAATTCACCCCAGATCCTGTTAATGATCTATATGATCTGTGCGATCATGCTAACCCCGGCAGCTAGCCCCGAGCAAATACTGCTGATGGATACGCGCCAGCTGGGTATGTTGCTGTTTTGCTGTATCAATACCCTTGTTGGATACGGTGCGTTCGCCGAGGCAATGGCGCGCTGGCAGGCATCGCAGGTCAGTGCCGTGATTACATTGGCCCCGTTGTTCACCATTGTGTTTGTCGATTTGGCCAGCCTCGTATGGCCGGCATATGTCGTACCGGCAGAGCTCAATGGCCTGGGGTATCTTGGGGCCTGCGTCGTGGTTGGTAGCGCGATGTTCAGTGCCATTGGCCATCGCCTTATGCGCCGTCGTTGAGGGTGAACCCGCAGGGGCGTGAAAGGCGAAAAGGCCAGAACCAAACGATGTTTGGTGTACAATAGGTTTATAGCATCCTGGGTGGCCGCTGCCGCCGGATGAAGAGTTTTAACGCCACAGTGCGGAGAAAGAGATGAAGTTTGTAGATGAGGCGGTAATTCGCGTTGATGCTGGTGACGGTGGCAACGGTACAGTAAGCTTCCGCCGCGAAAAATATGTGCCGAAGGGTGGTCCTGACGGCGGTGACGGCGGTGACGGCGGTGATGTATACCTGCTGGCTGATGAAAACCTAAATACCCTGATCGACTATCGCTTTGAACGATTCCATGCTGCACAGCGTGGCGAAAACGGCCGTGCCGGTAACTGTACTGGTAAGCGTGGCGAAGACTGCGTATTGTCAGTGCCTGTTGGTACTCGTGCGGTGGATGAAGAAACCGGTGAGATCATTGCCGATCTAACTGATCACGGCATGAAGATCATGGTTGCCAAAGGTGGTTTCCACGGTCTTGGCAATACCCGTTTCAAATCATCAGTTAACCGTGCGCCGCGTCAGAAGACGATGGGTACCAAAGGTGAAGTGCGTCATCTTCGCCTTGAACTGTTGCTGCTGGCCGATGTTGGTATGCTAGGTTTGCCGAATGCCGGTAAGTCGACGTTCATCCGTGCAGTGTCTGCGGCGAAGCCTAAAGTGGCTGACTACCCGTTCACGACCTTGGTGCCGAGCTTGGGCGTTGTGCGCATTGATAACGAGCGCAGCTTCGTGGTTGCTGACATCCCTGGTCTGATCGAGGGTGCTGCAGACGGTGCTGGTTTGGGTATCCGCTTCCTGAAGCACCTTGAGCGTTGTCGTGTGTTGCTGCACATGATCGACCTGATGCCGGTTGACGGCTCGGATCCGATCGAGAATGCCTTTACGATTTTGAACGAGCTTGAGAAGTACAGCGAGAAGCTGGCGAGCAAGCCACGCTGGATCGTGTTCAACAAAGTTGATCTGATGCCTGAGGAAGAAGCTCAGGAGAAGATTGACGAAGTACTCGATGCACTGGCATGGGAAGGTGACTACTACTGTATTTCTGCCTTGAACCGCGCTGGTACCAAAGAGCTGACTTACGATCTTATGAAGCAGATTGAATCGATGCCGGTTGATCTTTACCGTGTCGAGGAAGAAGAGACTGAAGAGAAGAAAGTCGAGTTCAAGTGGGACGATTATCACGAGAAGCAAGTCAAGCAAAGCAGCTATGACGAAGACGACGACGATGATTGGGAAGACTGGAACGAAGATGATTACGACGTAGAGATTATCTACAAGCCGTAATTTTTCAGTTATCTTTCTGAATAGAAAAAGCCGCTCATATGAGCGGCTTTTTTGTTATTTATCAAGCCAAAAAGTGCGAATTTGACTGATAATCCATCACCCACATCACAAAACAGCAAAAAGGAGCGCTGATGCAGGTAGGAGAGGCACCACTTACGGAGCCCGTACAAAGGGAGATTTCACGCTTGGCAGCATCGGCGGGGCAGCGCTTGCTCCAGCATGGGGCTGAAAGTACTTTGGTGATGGATGTGACCCGCCGGTTGGGGCTGGCTCTCGGCGCCGATAGTGTTGAGGTGTCCCTGTCCGCCAGCTCGATGGTTATCACGACCTTGAGCAGCGAGCGTTGTATTACCACAACTCGCCGCTGTCAGGATCGCGGGATCAACATGCAGGTCGTGACCGAAATCCAGCGCGTTTGTATTCTGGCCGAGCGAGGGATGCTCGACATCGATGGGGTGCACCAGCGCCTAGAGCAGATCCAGCCGCTGCGTTACAACCGCTGGCTGGTTATTTTCATGATCGGTTTATCCTGTGCCTGCTTCAGCCGCTTGGCCGGTGGGGACTGGCCTGTTTTTGCCCTGACCTTTGTTGCCTCTGCGGTCGGGATGTTTGTCCGTCAGGAAATTGCCCATTGCCATTTCAACCCGTTACTCAATTTTGGGGTAACGGCATTTGTGACGACCTTGATTTCGGGATTCGGCCAGGTCTACCAGATCGGCGAGACGCCATTTTTGGCAATGGCCTCATCGGTACTGATGCTGGTACCCGGTTTTCCACTGATCAATGCGGTCTCTGATATGGTCAAGGGATTTGCCAATATGGGGATTGCCCGCTGGACAATGGCAACGCTGTTGACGCTGTCTACCAGCATGGGGATTGTCGCAGCGATGAACGTACTTGGTGTGTGGGGGTGGCTATGATGCCTACGGTAGATTTTCTGTTGGCGCTACTTGAGGACATGCTGTTGGCATCGGTGCCGGCAGTCGGTTTTGCTCTGGTCTTCAATGTGCCGCACAAGGCGCTGAAGTACTGTGCGATAGGCGGGGCGCTGGGTCATGGTTGCCGCTTTGCCCTGATGCACTATGGCCTGTCGGTAGAGTGGGCCAGTCTGTGCGCCGCAACCGTGGTGGGGATGATAGGCGTGCATTGGTCGCACCGTTTCCTTGCCCATCCCAAGGTGTTCACCGTGGCGGCCCTGATCCCTATGGTTCCCGGGGTTTTTGCCTTCAAGGCGATGATCGCACTGGTCGAAATAAACCATGTCGGCTATAGCCCCGAGCTTTGGGGGGTAATGGTCGACAACCTGATCAAGGCTATTTTCATCGTCGCTTCGTTGGCGATAGGGCTGGCGATGCCCGGCTTGCTGTTTTATCGTCGTCGCCCCGTCATATAGAGGGAGCCTGTGTCTGGGGCTAACGCTGTGGTATAACTACGGAAAGATATCGAGCAGGGTAAATAATTATGATTATCAGCATGATTGCGGCAATGGCGCAGGATCGGGTGATAGGCAAGGATAATGCGATGCCTTGGCATCTGCCGGCGGACTTTGCCTGGTTTAAGCGATCCACCCTTGGCAAGCCCATTATGATGGGGCGCAAGACGTTTGAGTCTATCGGCCGGCCCTTGCCGGGGCGCCACAATATCGTTATCAGCCGTAACCCCGCCTACCGCCCTGAAGGCGTAACTGTGGTGGCGGATATCGCCGAGGCCAAAGTGGCTGCGGGGGATGTCGAAGAGCTAATGGTGATTGGCGGGGGGAGTATCTACGCGGCTTGCCTGCCCGAGGCGCATCGCCTCTACCTGACCTTTATCGATCTGGAGGTCGAGGGTGACACCCAGTTTCCGCAATGGGGCAGTGAGTGGGAAGAGACTTACCGGGAGGCCTATACTGCCGACGAGAAAAATGCCCATGATATGCAGTTTGTGATCCTCGAGCGGTAGTGGCTTGGAGCATACAAAACAAAAAGGGCTTGCCATCGGCAAGCCCTTTTTTATTGCGGGTTATTGGGCATGGAGAGGACATGGCTGACTAAACCTGTGTCCGTCCTCCCAGCGCAGCAGGGTCATGCTGTTGCCCCAGACACAACCGGTATCAAGGCCGATAGTATGCTCGTCTTGATGGCCCATCAAGGCTGCCCAGTGGCCGAAGATCACTGTTTTTCCGAGTGGCTCGCGCGGCAGTTCGAACCAAGGACGCAGTGACGAGTCATCGATGTCGGCCGGAGCCAGTTTGCATGCCATGTCGAGTCTGCCGTCCGGGTAGCAGAAGCGCATCCGGGTAAAGGCATTGATGGAAAAGCGGTAGCGCTCAATCCCGCTCAGTGCGGGATCCCAGCTGTCCGGGCCATTGCCATACATATTTTCTAGTAACCACAGCCAGTTATCGCCTTGTAGCTGTGCTTCGATTTCACGCGCCTGCTGGCGTGCTTCAGCAAGGCTCCATTGCGGTGTGATCCCGGCGTGTGCCATCACGAATGGGTGTGTCGGATGCTCCGCCATCAAGGGTTGGTGGCGAAGCCAGTCCAGCAGCTCATCGCAATCAGGCGCATCCAGCAGGGGCTGGAGCAGGTCTTTAGGCTTGCTCTTGGCGATACCGTTGGCAACGGCCAGCAAATGGAGGTCGTGGTTGCCGAGTACGATGACTGCCCGTGGACCAAGGCTTTTGACAAAACGGAGCGTTTCGAGGGATTTCGGGCCGCGCGCGACGAGGTCGCCAGCCAGCCACAGTTCGTCGTGCTCTGCATCGAAACCGGCTTGCTCGAGAAGTTGGCAGAGATCGTCGAAACAGCCCTGAATATCACCGACGAGGTATGTCGACATGTGCGCCCTTATTTAGTGGAGAATATTGGGAATGGAGAGCCGGAACGGGGAAACTTCGGCAATAAACTCATCGCCCTGTTCGTTGGTCATGACGTAATGGCCCTGCATGACACCGAGAGGCGTTTCGATGACGGTGCCGCTGGTATAGGTATATTCGTCATGGGCGGCGATCACGGGTTGCTCCCCGACCACACCTTCGCCTTCGATCACCAATTTCTTGCCATTGGCATCGGTAATGAGCCAGCGTCGACTGATCAGCTGAGCCGAGCCATTGCCAAGGTTGGCGATAGTGATGGTGTAGGAAAAGACATAGCGCTGTTGGTCAGGCTCTGATTGGTCGTCGAGGTAGTGGGTGATCACCCGGCATTTGATGGTTGGCGTCGCATTCGTTGTCATAATAAGCATCCTTTCAGTCTGGGGGTGGCAGGCCACCCCCTTTAGAACGGCAACTTGGCGATATGCTGCCGGTTATTTGCCGTGGTTGGCATCCAGCCAGTTGGCCATGCCGACAAACTGTTCCAGAGTCAGGTTCTCCGGACGAAGGCTAGGGTTGATGCCCAGAGCTTCAAGCTGTTCGTCGTTCAGTAGACCTTTGTAGCAGTTGCGTACGGTCTTGCGGCGCTGGTTGAAGCCCTCGCGGCAGACACGGTCCAGCCACTTCAGGTTGGTACATGGGTGCGGCAGCGTCTCGTAAGGGGTCAGGCGAACAACCGCCGAATCAACCTTAGGTGCTGGCTTAAATGCTGTTGGCGGCACTTCCAGTACCGGCATAACACGGCAGTAGTACTGTGCCATTACGGTTAGGCGGCCATAGGCTTTGCTACCAGGGCCAGCTGCAAGACGGTTAACAACTTCTTTTTGCAGCATGAAGTGCATGTCCTGAACATGTTCGTGGAACGTGAACAGGTGGAACATCAGTGGCGTTGAGATGTTGTATGGCAAGTTGCCGAAAATACGCAGCTTGTTGTTTTCTTTGATCAGCTGGGTGAAGTCGAAGCGCATGGCGTCGCCTTCGTGGATAGTCAGCTTGTCAGCTAGATCTGGGTGGTTGCGCAAGCGTTCAGCCAAATCACGGTCAAGCTCGATAACAGTGAACTTGTCTACCTGCTTGCCGACTGGCTCGGTGATCGCGCCAAGACCTGGGCCGATCTCAACCAGGTTTTGGCCTGGGCGTGGGTTGATTGCCGACACAATGCCGTCAATGATGTATGGGTCATTCAAAAAGTTCTGGCCAAAGCGCTTACGGGCGCGGTGACCGAGGTGGACCTGATCGCTGCTCATGTTTGTTTTTCTACCAATTCGAGGGCGTGCGATAGCGCTGTCCAAAGGCTACCGGTGTCCGCCTGTCCGGTACCGGCTAATTCCAGTGCGGTACCATGATCTACTGATGTTCTGATGAAGGGCAGTCCCAACGTGATGTTGACCGATTTGCCAAACCCCTTGTACTTGAGTACTGGCAGCCCTTGATCGTGATACATGGCCAATACCGTATCGGCATCGGCAAGGTATTTTTCCTGAAAGATGGTGTCGGCCGGCAATGGGCCAACCAAATGCATCCCATCCTCCTGACGAAGCTGGTCAAGGGCAGGAGTGATCACGTCGATCTCCTCTCGGCCTAGGCAACCGTCTTCGCCGGCATGGGGATTGAGGCCGCAGACATAAATCTTTGGCTCAGGGATCCCGAACTTACTGACCAGGTCGTCATGCAGAATACGGATCACCTGCTGCAGACGGTCGGTCGTGATGGCCTTGGATACACAGGCCAGTGGAATATGGGTTGTCACAAGGGCAACCCGTAATCCTTCGGTGGCCAGCATCATGACTACCTGGGCGGTATCTGACTGCTGGGCAAAAAACTCCGTATGGCCACTGAACGATACGCCAGCCCGGTTGATAACACCTTTGTGTACCGGGCCTGTGACCACGGCGGCAAACTCGCCGCTCATGCACCCTTGCGCCGCGCGGGCTAGGGTATCGAGAACATAGTGGCCATTTTGCTCATTAAGCTGCCCGGGTGCGACAGCGGCGCCAAGCTGGTGGTCGTCAACAACCAGTGTCCCTGCTTGGTGAGGCTGTGCTGGCACGTTCGGATCATAGCTGACCAAACGGACGTCAATCCCCAATAAGGCTGCACGTTCTACCATAAGCTGGGCGTTAGCACAAACAACCAGTTGGTGCGGCCACGCTTGTTGGGTGAGGGCCAGGACTAAATCTGGGCCAATCCCGGCGGGTTCGCCGGGGGTGATGGCAATACGTTTAACTTTGTTCATCGGCGAGTTCCGGTTTCTCGATGAAGGCTCCGGCTCTTAGTTCCTGTAGCCAGGCCTGGGCTTCTTCGTTGAACTTGCGGCTAAACAGGATGCGATAGGCGCGATTTTTTACAGCCGCATCGGTGCGGTCGACGTCACGGCGGCCCATCACTTCAACGATATGCCAGCCATGTACTGTCTGGAACGGTTCGCTGATCATGCCTTGTGGCAGGCTCTCAATTTTGTCTTTGAACTCTGGCACGTAGATATCGGGTGTTTGCCAGCCGAGATCACCACCATTGACTGCTGAGCCGGGATCGGCACTCAAAGACTGTGCAACATCCGCAAATGTGCGTTCGCCAGCCATGATTTGACGGCGGGCTTCCATCAGCTCCTTGCGGGCCGCGTCATCACTGAGGATCAACGAGGTCTTAACCAGTATATGGCGCGCATTGACTTCGGTGACCGATACGGTTTCCAACCCTTCAACCTTGTTGATCTTCAGGATATGGTAGCCGCTGCCGCTGCGGAATGGGCCGATAATGGCACCGTTACCTTGCGTCGTGATTTGATCGGCAAAGATGGTCGGCATCTCTTCCTTGCGCATCCAACCCCATTCACCGCCCTGCAGGGCTTTAGGACCGTTGGAATAACTATAGGCCATATTGGCGAAATCAGCCCCTTCTTTCAGTTGGTTAACCAACTGTTGGGCTTCTTTGGCAACCGTTTCGCGCTGTTGGGCTGAGGCCCCTTCTTCAAGGCGTAGCTGGATGTGGCTGACATTGTAGCGCACCCCTTTCTGCTCTTGTTGGCTTAGCTGTTTGGCAAGGTTGTCCACTTCCTGAGGCAGGATGTTGATCCGGCGGCGAACCTGAATGTTGCGGGCTTCGCTGGCGGTCATTTCGCGGCGCATCTGCTCGCGGAACATCGGGTAGCTGATCCCGTAGCTGGCCAACTGCTGCTGCAACTGGGCTAGGGTCATTTTGCGCTCGGTGGCAAGCTGGTTAATTGCTTGGTCAAGACGGTTGTCGTCGATACGAATGCCGAACTGTGCCGCTTGCTGGAGCTGGAGCTGTTCGATGATCAGCTGATCCATGATCTGTTTTGACAGCACCTCATCCGGCGGTAAGCCTTGGTTTTGTCCAGCTGCATTCATACGGACAGTTTTCAACATGGCATCGACATCGCTTTGCAGGATCACGCTGTCGTTCACAATCGTGACAACCCGATCCATTTCCTGAGGGGCGGCGTAGCTGCCTGCTGCCAAGCCCATCAGAACCATGCCAAGGAGGCTAGACTTCCAATTTTTCATCGTATATTTCCATTTGGCGCTGTCGCGCATTGTGTTACTTAGGGCGCGATAGCCAGGCTATCGCGCTTTAGTTGTTAAGGTAGAACGGGCGTCCGTAACCAATCGCAGTGTTGTCCGTCGAGCCAAACGGCGCGACGCCGCTCAGGCCGAGTAGCGAGAAGGAGATACTGAAGTTCTCTTCGTACTTGGCCGGGTCGGTGGTCACATTGCCGCGGGTCTCGAGGTACTTGTTGTAGCCGAGGCTGATCATCCAGCAGGCGGTGCGATAGTTGAGGGTGATTTGCCCCTCCAGCATCTGGTTCTCGGTCAGGTCATGGTAGTAGTCCGCACGCAGGCTGACGTTGTCATGGACCGGGAAGCCGGTAGAGAAGCCAAGCTGCGAGATCCCGTCTTCGGTGTAGCTGTTGAGCTGGTTTTCATCGTTAAGGTTCTCAGAAAGGTATTCTTTTGAGATGTAACGGTAGTTCAGCTGGTTGAAGACCGAGCCTTCGCGGTACTCGATAGCACCGTTGATGAACTGGAGATCGCTCTTGTTGGCGTCATACTGCACGCCGCCGTGGAAGAACAGCCAGTCGTCGTAGTTGAAGTCGGACTCTAGGGCGGTCGCCGAGTAGTTCGGTGAGGACTCCCCGTCGACCTGGTTACGGCCGGCATCGTTGAGGTAGAAAATTTGGCCGATCGCCACGTTGAAGCGCTCGACAAACTCGCTGTCGAAGTAGCGCGAGGTCGCCCCGACGGTAAACTGGTTGGCCGCCGCAATGAAATCGACGCTGGAATAGCGCTTGTCACGGAACAAACCGTAGAAGTCGGTTTGCATCAGCGTGGTGTCATAGGCGTTGTAGATCCCTTTCTGGTCGACATCCTTGACGTAGAGATACTGGATCTGCGGCTCAAGGCTCTGGGTATAGCTCTCGCCCCATAGCGAGGTATCACGCTCTAGGTACAGGCCGCTGTGGATCCGGATGCTCGGTACGGTACGCGAGACGTTCTCTTCGAGGTTGCTCAGTTCCGCAACTGTCGGGTCGAACTGCTGATTGTAGTAGGTGTACATCAGCTTGGCTTCGCTGGTGATTGACCACCACGGCGTCGCATACGGCAGGGTCAGGGTCGGCTCGAGGTGGACTCGGTCGGCCTCTGGCTTGTTCGGGTCATCGTTCTCGAACCGGCTGATATGGCTCAGCAGGCTGAAGTCCAGGTCATACGGCAGATCGGTCTGGTAGTAATTGACCTCGAGCTGTGGCATCAGGCGGTAGTTGGAGGAGACGCCCAGCGTCAGCGGCTGGAAATTACGTACCCGCAGGGTCGAATCCCAGTTCAGATCGCGGTAGGAGACGGCCGCCGTTTGCAGCAGGTTGTTGTCTTCGCGCTCACCGATGCTCGAGTCGATATCGGAGAAGTAGGTGGCATCGCTGACCTTGCTGTAGTCGACATCAAATAGCCAGTGCGGGCCGTAACGGCCGGTGTGCGACCAGTTGAAGCCCCAGCGCGAGTCATACTGCTCGAATTTCTGGTCGTTGCCCAGATATTCCCCTTTCAGGCTGCCTTCGCCCCACGTCGACAGGTAACGGAATTCGGTATTGAGCTGCAGACCGCGATTGCTCATATACTTCGGCGTAATTGTCATGTCGTAGTTCGGGGCGATGTTCCAGTAGAACGGGGTTTCCAGTTCGAAACCGTCACGCGAGCCGAAGCTGACAGACGGGTACAAGAAACCAGTCAGGCGCTCTTTGCCAACGGGAACCCGAAGGTAAGGCATGTAGAACACCGGTACGTCGGCCACTTCGAAACGGGCATTGTAGAGGTCGGCAAACGGCGAGTCGTTCTCGCGCTCGATGCTGGTTGCCGAGAAGCGCCAGCTCTGGTCGCCTTTCGGACAAGTGGTATAGGTACCGTTTTTCAGCCGGTAGTAGGCGATACCGTTCTTGATGACGCGCTCTGCCTCACCACGGCCTGCTTCACAGGTCATGTTGTAGACGGCGTTGTCCAATTCGGAGTCCTCGGTATCGAGGTTGCTCTGGATGCGGTCTGAGAGGATCTCGATGGTACCGTCGTGGAAGTAGACATTACCCTCGGCGGTGACGATATTCTCAGGCTGGCGCAAGGTGGCGGTATCGGCTGCGACTGTACGGTTGCCCTGACGGACAACGACGTCGCCCGAATAGGTCACCGATTTGTCGTTCATCGCCTCGGCGTGGTCTGCCGTGACTTTGACAGGTTCATTATTAGGATCTGCTGGCATATCCTTGGGCGCAATACAGACACCCCGGACCATTGCCAGTTCATCAGTCTCATCACTGGCCGCAGAGTTATCATGGATTTCTTCGGGAGTCGCAGGATTTGCATGGGCAACGGATGGGCCGAACAAGGCCAAGCTGATCATGGTTGCCAATAAGCTGCGGGAGGTTGATGACATCTAACTAAACGTTCCTGTAATTGAAGTTATTATTTGTTTGTGGGTCTTGGCCGGGTTTTTATATGATTTCACGGTCAATGCCAGTTATGATAATGCAAATTCGACCCGACAGCATCCTTTGGCTGTGATTGTATCGGGCAATATGTTCACGTTCTCTCAATAAGTTGGGACAACGCGGAAGAAATAATTTTAATTTAGCAAATTACCAGAGAGTCGCGAATGCAGGTTTGGGGCAAAATCTTAGGGGCATTTTTCGGATTCCTCCTTGGTGGGCCATTTGGTTTGTTGTTAGGTCTTTTTTTAGGCCATAAGTTCGATAAAGCGCGCTCAAATATTTATTACACCGGTTTTTCCGGATCCCGTAGCAATGCCGCCGAGCAGCAATCGGCATTTTTTAATGCCTGCTTCTCGGTAATGGGGCATGTGGCCAAGGCCAAAGGTCGGGTGACCAAGGACGAGATCCGGGTCGCCAGCACCATCATGGATAGAATGGGGCTGCAGGGCGAGGCGCGTCGCCAAGCTCAAAATGCGTTCCGTGACGGTAAATCAGAAGACTTCCCGCTCGAAGAGACCTTAATGCAGATCCGTCGAGGCAGTGGCGGTCGTGCCGATTTGTTGCAGTTCTTCCTCGAGCTGCAAATTCAGGCGGCGTTTGCTGATGGTTCGCTGCATCCTAGCGAGCGCCAGCTTCTGCATGTGATTGCCCGTATCCTCGGCTTTTCGCCGCAGCAGCTTGAGCAACGCCTGAATATGCAAGAGGCGGCGTTCCGCTTCCAGCAAGGGGGCTTCCATCAGCAATACCAGCAGCAGGGGCAGTTCCAGCAGGCGCCGACCCGTGATCAGCTTGCCGATGCCTACGAGGTTCTGGGGATCAAGGAAGGGGCATCAGCACAGGAGCTCAAGCGCGCCTATCGCAAGCAGATGAACGAGCACCACCCTGACAAGCTGGCTGCCAAGGGGCTGCCGCCAGAGATGATGGAGCTGGCCAAACAGAAGACGCAGCAGTTGCAAGCTGCTTATGATTTGATTCGTAAGACCAACGGATTTAAATAGACTCAGAGTTGATGAAAAACGGACGCCTTGGCGTCCGTTTTTTTATGTTCTTAATTTCTTATGCCTTTGAGTAGCGGTCAGGCAACGTTTTCGGGCTGGCTTCCGGGAAGAACTCGCACGGGGCAAACAGATGCATCGGCTCGTTGCTGCCCGGATGGAAGAAGCTCAGCTCGGCGGCATGTAGCTGGAGTCGCGGTGCCATCGCGATGGCTTCTTCGCCGGCATAGAACTTATCACCGAGGATCGGGTGGCCCAGCGATTGCAGGTGGACACGCAACTGGTGCGAGCGGCCCGTGATCGGGCGTAGGCGAACCAAGCTGCTATTGGCACTGCGGGCAATCACGTCATAGTGGGTGACCGATGGTTTGCCGTCTTCGAAGCAGACTTTCTGCTTGGGGCGGTTCGGCCAGTCGCAGATCAACGGCAGGTCGATGGTGCCGCTGTCTTGCTCGACACATCCCCACACCCTTGCGTAGTAAATTTTCTCGGTCTTGCGATCGCGGAATTGAGCCTTGAGGTGGCGCTCGGCATTTTTGTTGAGCGCCAGAACGATCAGCCCTGAGGTTGCCATATCAAGACGGTGGATAATGTGCGAATCAGGGAAATCGGCCAGAACCCGGGCGTAGATACTGTCGTGGAACGCCGGATCGCGACCGGGATTGGACAACATGCCAGAGGGCTTGTTGACGGCAATAATATCGTCATCCTGATAGAGGATATCCAGCCATGGATCCTTGGGTGGGTTGTAGTCGATTTCGGGCAGTCTGTTCATTGCGTGCCTGGTTGTCATCGCTGTCGTCATAAGGGGCGGCGATGATAGCACACTTGCCGGTGTCTCCCAACGGCAGCAGATACCAGCCGGGGCTGGTGGTCAGGCGAAAAAAAGCCGCCAGAGTTTGGCGGCTTTTTATGAGGCGGGATGGTTAGCCGTGGCTAACGACGATCAGGCGCAGGGAGTCGAGCTGGACCTGAGCCTTGGTGATGTAGCCGGTCAGCTCGGTGATCTGGCTTTCCAGCAACTCAAGCTCATCATCACGGATATTCGGGTTGACGGCCTTGAGCGCCTGCAGACGGTCAAGTTCGCTGCGCAGGGTCGCTTCCATCTCAGCCTGAGCATTGGTGCGGATGGCTGCTACTTCGTCGATAACCGATTTCTCGGCAAACTCGATCAGGGTATGGATATCCTTCTGCACCGAATTGACCAATTTGCTGCCTAGGTGGCGGTTGACCGGGCTTAGCTGGCGGTTGAAGCCTTCGAATTCGACATTGGCCGCTAGGTTGTTGCCCTTGGCATCCGATAGGATTCGAATCGGTGTCTTCGGCAGGAAGCGGTTGATACCTGATTGCTTCGGAGCCTGAGCATCGACCACGTAGACCAGTTCCAGCAACAGGGTGCCGGCTGGCAATGCCTTGTTTTTCAGTAGCGATACGGCGGTAGTGCCGACCCCTTCAGTCAGCAGCAAATCGATGCCGCCCTGGATCATCGGGTGCTCCCAACTGATGAAGTGCATGTCCTCACGAGACAGCGCGGTATCACGATCGAAGGTGATGGTGCAGCCGTCGTAAGGCAGGCCCGGGTAGCTGGCCACCATCATGTGCTCTGAAGGCGTCACCACGATGGCGTTTTCACCGCGGTCGTCCTGGTTCAGTCCGATGGTATCGAATAGGCCAAGAGCGAACGTAACCAAGTTGGTATCCCCATCCTTGGCGCTGATTTCCTCGACCAGTGCCTGTGCCTTGTCGCCACCGTTGGAGTGGATTTCCAGCAGGCGGTCACGGCCTTGTTCCAGCTTGGACTTGAGCTCGTTGTGCATCGCGGCACTTTTTTCGATCAGGCTTTCTAGTTGCTCGCCTTCCGGCTTGTCATTGGCAAGCAGGGCGATCAGCTCGTCGCTGAAGGCGTCGTAGATGGCACGGCCGGTCGGGCAGGTTTCCTCGAAGGCATTAAGGCCCTCGTTATACCAGCGTGCCAGCAGGGCTTGCGAGGTGCCTTGCAGGTGCGGGACGTGGATCTCGATATCACGCTTCTGGCCGATACGGTCAAGGCGGCCGATACGCTGTTCCAGCAGATCCGGGTTGTTCGGTAGGTCGAACATGACCAGCTGGTTGGCAAATTGGAAGTTGCGGCCTTCGGAGCCAATTTCCGAACACAGTAGTACCTGCGCGCCGTCTTCTTCTTGGGCGAAGTAGGCGGCGGCCTTGTCGCGCTCGATAATTGACATGCCTTCGTGGAACACGGTGGCACGGATCCCCTCACGTTCGCGCAGTGCCTGCTCAAGGGTCAGGGCCGTCTGGGCCCGGGCACAGATCACCAGCACTTTTTCATTGCGGTTGGCTTTTAGCATGTCCAGCAGCCAATTGACGCGTGGGTCGAAGTGCCACCACGTTGCCGACTCACCTTCGAATTCTTGGAAGATATCTTCAGGGTAGAGTAGCTTCACCGCCTTTTGCTCGGTGCTCATGCTGCCGCCCATCATGCCGGCGACACGCATTGCCGTCTGGTACTGGGTTGGCAGGGCGAGCGGGTACATGTTGAGATGGCGCTGCGGGAAGCCCTTAACACCGGCACGGGTGTTGCGGAACAGCACGCGGCCTGTACCGTGGCGGTCCATCAGGTTGTCGATCAGCTCGGCACGGGTTGATGCCTTGATCTCGCTGTCGACGTCGGACGCCTCGATGATCCGCAGGGCAGGCTCGATATCTTGCTCGGACAACAGCTCGGTCAGGATGTTCTTGGCGCTGTCGTCGAGTTTCTCGTCAGACAATAGGTTCGATACGGCTTCGGCCACAGGGGCGTACTGGCGCTCTTCTTCGACGAATGCCTCGTAGTCGTAGAAGCGATCAGGATCAAGCAGGCGCAGACGGGCAAAGTGGCTCTGGTGGCCAAGCTGCTCTGGGGTTGCTGTTAGCAGCAGCACGCCCGGGCTTTTCTCGGCCAGTTCTTCTACCACTTGGTACTGGCGGCTTGGTTTGTCCTCGCTCCACTCTAGGTGGTGGGCCTCATCGACAACCAGAAGATCCCAGTCGGCATCCAATGCCTGCTCGAAGCGACGGCGGCTCTTGCGCAGGAAATCCAGCGAGCACAGCACCAGCTGGGCGGTATCGAACGGGTTGGCAGAATCGGCAAAGGCTTCAACACAGCGTTCTTCGTCGAAGATGGAAAAGTGAAGGTTGAAACGGCGCATCATTTCGACCAGCCACTGGTGCTGAAGGGTTTCCGGAACCAGAATCAAAATCCGCTCGGCACGGCCTGAAAGAACCTGCTGGTGGATGATCATACCGGCTTCGATAGTTTTGCCCAGACCCACCTCATCGGCCAGCAGGACGCGTGGAGCATAGCGGCGGCCGACTTCATGGGCGATGAAAAGCTGGTGTGGGATCAGGCCTGCCCGCATGCCGCACAGGCCGCGCAATGCGCTCTTGTGCTGTTCATACTGGTTTTTCAGGGCGCGGTAACGCAGGGCAAAGCGGTCCATACGGTCGATTTGACCGGCGAACAGCTTGTCCTGTGGTTTGTTGAAACGAATCTGGTTGCTCAGGAAGATCTCGCGGAGCACAACCCCTTCTTCGCCCGTGTCGGTACGGGTCCCGATGTAGGTGAACACGCCATTGTCTTCGTCTACCTGCTCAACATTCAGCGACCAGCCGTCATGGCTTTCGATCACGTCGCCGACGTTGAACATGACGCGTGTTACAGGGGCATCGTTTCTGGCATAGAGACGGTTCTCTTCGCAGGCGGAGAACATCAGGGTGACAGTTCTGGCGTCAAGGGCAACAACGGTACCCAAACCCAAATCACTTTCAGTATCACTGATCCAACGTTGACCCAAAGCAAATGGCATAGTGGTTAAAACCTTCTAATTCTTTGAAATTAAGGGAGATGCTAAGTCGGTGCTCTAGCGTTTTTGAACTACACTCAAAGTAATACCATAACTTGGCCACGGCCCTTGCGGGTCGGCAAAGCGTCAATCGGTATTAAGTGTAAGCCAGAATCCGCACCGGTAAAAAAGGGGAGTAATGTTACTGCATGCCGTGAGTAAGGTCACGGGCAAACTGTAAACCGGAGCGTAATATCTAAGTGTCACATTTGTTTCATTATCTCCGGTCTAAATAGAAGTACGCAGTTGCTTTTTCCCTAATCTGGCAGACACAGAAAGATTGCGGTGGTTGCACCGTTATTTTGATACCAAGGAGGTACTTATGGATGATGCAGGTAGGAAAGTCTTTGTACTTGATACGAACATTCTGCTGCATGAACCCCTCGCCATCTACTCCTTCAAGGAGCATGACGTAATTATTCCTATGACCGTGCTCGAAGAGCTCGACCGAATCAAGGACAGCAAGCGCGATGTCTCCCGTGATGCCCGGGTCGCCATCCGTGCGCTGGAGGATATATTCCATGATGCCACCCCCGAGCAAATTGCCGGGGGGATCCCCATCACGGCGGCAGGCGAGGCCTGTGGCTCAATCTCAATCTTTGCCGATTACGAAATTACCGAAACCGTCCATGCCTTCGCCGACAAGGCGGGCGACAACCGGATCCTCAACGGGGTGCTCTACCTTCAGGCCTACTATTCCCCGCGCGAAGTGGTGCTGATCACCAAGGACATCAATATGCGCCTGCGGGCCAAGGGGGCCGGGGTTTATCATGTCGATGACTACCGCAGCGACCAGCTGATCGACGATATCCGGATGCTGACCAAAGGGTACTACCAGTTCCCTGGCAGCTTCTGGGAGCGGGTCGGGGTGTGCCATTCGGAAAAACAGGGCCGGGCCACCTTGCACACCCTGCCGGTCGAGCTGTTTGAGGCGCCGTATATCAACCAGTATCTGATTGACGAGGGCAGTGATTTCGCCGGGCGGATCCAGTCGCTGGAAGGGGATAGTCTGACCTTCAAGGATATCGGCCATGAGCGGATGATGCACCGTCAGGCATGGGGGATCCACCCTAAGAACATCTATCAGGGGATGGCCCTCGATGCGCTGATGGATCCGGATATCGATTTGGTTATCCTGACCGGGCCCGCAGGGTGTGGTAAGACGATCCTGGCGATGGCCGCGGCGCTGGAGCAGGTTATCGAGAAAAGCATGTACGACAAGATCATCGTGACCCGAAACACGCCGGAAATTGCCGAGTCGATCGGCTTCCTGCCGGGGACGGAAGAAGAGAAGATGATGCCGTGGCTGGCGGCGGTGACCGATACCATGGAAGCCCTGCACAAACATGACGTCTGTACCGATGGCTCGATGAAATATATTTTTGAGAAGGCCAATATCCAGTTCAAGTCGATCAACTTCATGCGCGGGCGCTCGATCCAGAATGCCTTTGTGCTGCTCGACGAGTGCCAGAACCTGACTGCCTCCCAAATCAAGACCATCATTACCCGCTGCGGAGAAGGCACCAAACTGGTCTGTTCCGGCAACCTTGCCCAGATAGACTCCAGCTACCTGTCTCCGGTCACATCGGGGCTAACCTATATTGTCGAACGCTTTAAGCATTTCGAGGGCAGTGCCAATGTCTACCTCAATGGTGTTGTGCGCAGCCGCTTGGCGGAGTTCGCCGAAGAAAACCTCTAACGCCTGAATATACAAAGGGCCAAGCTCTCCGCTTGGCCCTTTGTCATTATCTGCCGCTATTTATTCGTTGTTGTCTTGTGCCATGCCGAGATAGCGCCGCAACGCCGGCTCGCTTGGACGGGTCAGCAGCTCGCTTGTCGCCCCGAATACCTTGACCCTGCCCTCCTCGATAAACGCACAGCGGTTGGCTATCTTCCGCGCGTCCTCCGGGCTGTGGGTGACCATGAGAACCGTCGTCTTCTGCTCGCTAGCCAATTGTTGCACCAGCATCAGCATTTCTTGCCTCAGGGCCGGGTCAAGGGCGGAGAAGGGTTCGTCCAGTAGCAGCAATGGCCGTTGGCGCAACAGGCACCGGGCAAGGGCGACCCGCTGGCGCTGGCCGCCGGAGAGCTGCTCGGGGAGGCGGTCGAGATAGGTATCGAGGCCGACCTTGGCGGCGGCGGCCTTGACCTGCTCACGGTCACTGTCATTGAGTGACAGGCCCGGATGCAGTCCGAGTCCGATATTCTCGAAGACACTCAGATGGGGGAACAGGTTGTGTTCCTGAAACAGGATGGATAGCGGCCGCTCGGCGGGTGCAAGGGATGCCTCGATCCGCTTGCCGTCGATCTGCAATTCGCCGCTGTGTGGTTTGAGGAAACCGGCAATCATCGCCAGCAGCGTGCTTTTCCCGGCCCCGCTCGGGCCAAGCAGGGCGACGATGTCGCCGCGTTGAAGGTCGAGATCAAAACACAGCTCGGTCGACTGACCGCGCTGGGTCGGGTGTGGGTAGCTGTGGCTCAATTGGGTCAGTGTCAGCATGATGGTTTCCGGTTTAGCAGGTACTCGATGGCAGCGAACAGGCCGAAGCTGAGTACCAAGAGTAACAGGGCGGCAACGGCAGCCGCGTCCATTTGGTAGCTGCCGAGCAGCTGAAAGAGGTAGAGCGGGAGTGTTTGGAAATCTTGGCTGCCAAACAGGGCTATTGCTCCGAGATCCCCTAGTGACAGCACGGTGCTGATCCCGGCAGCCTGAGCCAGCGGCCCGCGCATGGCCCGCCATTCTACTAGCACCAAGCGGCGAAGGCCGCGCATCCCAAGACTCTGGCACAGCGGGTCGTATTGCTGGGCAATATGGAGCATGGGCTGGCTTAAGGTCTTGAGCACATAGGGCAGAGCCATCAGGGCATTGACGGTGACGACTACCCAGAAGGCGGCGGCAAAGGCATCGGTAAACTGGCGCAGCAGCAGAAATATGCCGGTGCTCAGGACCAGCCCTGGCGTAACCAGAATGATCGTCCCGATAAGCTCGATGCCATCGGCCCGCCAGCGGGCTTTTTGCAGCCGCCACTGGCGGCTGGTCAGCAAGATGGCGATCCCGCCGCCCAGCGCCAGCAGGCACGAGAGCACGGCAACCTGAAGAGAGTGCCATACAGCTTGCCATAGGCTGCTGTCACCGAGCAGCGCGAGGGCTTTGGGGTTGAGCCCCGACACAAAGACAGCCAATAGCGGGGGAAGCACGAGCGCGACGGCGGCGGAGATCCAAAGCCAGTCCCAGCAGCGGCTGGCTGGTGTGTCGAATTGGCCTTGGCGAGGCTGTGGGGTGCTGTGGCTGGCTGTCGCCAGGGGTTTGGCAAAACGCTGGGTCAGTAGCACCAGCGAAGCGCAGAGCAGCATTTGCCACAGGGCCAAAAGCGCTCCGCCAGCAAGATCGAAGTCGTAGCGCAAGGCTTGGTAAACCGCCAGCTCGATGGTGGTGGCTTTCGGTCCGCCACCTAAAGCCATGACTACGGCGAAACTGGTGAAGCAGAGCATGAAAATCAGTCCGCCGGCATGGGGGAGTTGCTGGCGCATTCTCGGCCAAGCCACAAAGCGGAAGGCTTGCCAGCTCGACAGGCCGAGTTGGGTTGCCAGCTGGTGTTGTTCGGCCGGGATCCCCTCAAGGCTTTGGTAGAGCAGGCGTGTTGCCAGCGGCAGGTTGAGGAATACATGGGCCAGCAAGATCCCCTGCAGGCCGTAGAGCGACGGTATCTCTGCCGAGCCTGATGCGGCAGCAATATGGGCGAGCAAGCCGTTGTTGCCGTAGATAGCCAGCAGGCCGAATACGGCAACCAGTACCGGCAGGACCAGCGTCATGGCAAAGAGCCGCAATAGCAGTGGCTTGCCGGGGAAGTTGCGCCGCGATAGGGCATAGGCCATCGGGATGGCTGGCAGCAGGCTGAGCAGGGTGGATAGGGTGGCTTGCTTGAAAGTAAAGGCCGTTACATGGCGAAGATATGGATCATGCCACATGGCCGGGATATCCAGCATGCTGGCCTCGCCGACCAGTGCCAGTAGCGCGCCGAATACGACGCAAACAATCAGCCCGGCGGTAAGTACGCCGGGCTTTGTTACATTGGTGGTTGTCAAAAGTAAGTGCCTACTACTTGGTTAGGGCTTGTTGCCATTCTCGGATCCAGCCCCGGCGCTGCTGAGCGACCTCGTCGGCACTGAATTCGAGGGCCTTGCTCGGCACGCTCAACTGCTCGAACCCTTTAGGTAGTTCGGTCGCGGTCACCGGATACATCCAGTTGCCGGTCGGGATTGCCTGCTGGAAGGCTGGGCTTAGGATAAAGCTCAGGAACTGGTCTGCCAGCGCGCTGTTCTGGCTGTACTTGAGCTTGGCGGCCACTTCTACTTGCATATAGTGCCCTTCGCTGAAATCCGCTGCTTTGTACTTGTCCTCTTGTTCGGCGATCAAGTGGTAGGCTGGCGAAGTGGTGTAGGACAGGACCATATCCGATTCGCCCTTGAGGAACATGCTGTAGGCATCGGACCAACCTTTGGTCACGGTCACGGTCTTCTTGGCCAGTTGTTGCCAAGCGGCGGCGGCCTTGTCGCCGTAGACGGATTTCATCCACAACATCAGGCCTTGCCCCGGTGTAGAGGTACGAGGGTCTTGGTAGATGATATTCAGATCGTCGCGGTTGACGAGATCTTTGAGGCTGCTGGGTGGATTGGCCAGTTTGCTGCTGTCGTAGACAAAGGCAAAGTAGCCGTAATCATAGGGAACGAAGGTGGTATCCGACCAGCCGCCCGGCAGGGTGGTCTTGCTCGTATCGACGTTGTGTTGGGCCAGTAGTCCGGTTTTTTTCGCTTCACTGATCAGGTTGTTGTCAAGGCCGAGCAGGACGTCGGCTTTGCTGCGCTTTCCTTCCAGACGGAGGCGGTTGAGGATAGAGACCCCGTCATCAAGGGCGACGAATTCGAGGTTGCAGCCACATTGGGCTTCGAAGGCCTTCTCGATGGTTGGGCCTGGGCCCCAATCTGAAGCAAACGAACTATAGGTATAGACAGTCAGGGTGTTATCGGCGGCGAAGGCTGAGCCCGCTGCCAACGACAGAGTTAAAATCGGAAGTAGCTTTGTTACGTTGTTCACTATGCGCTCCTGGTACTCTTGCATCCGGCAAGAGAGGGAAGAAGGGGGCACAGGGTTTGAGATCCACCAGCATCGTGCTGGAGGTGATACGGCAAATTATCGTGGTCTCAATTCCTACGCCAGTACTAACTGGATCAGGTTCAGTGGGTCTTGCGTTGGCAATCTCAGCCCGGTGCATTTGCCCAGGCTCCCCAATGAGAACGGCTCTTATTGTATACCCAAGCGAGTTTCAGATACTAGGTTCTGCATGCAAGGCATGGCTCTGGGGGCACTATTTGGCATCGTTGAGCGACCAGTTGTACTCGTATTTGATTTTGCCCAGTGAAATGGGTGCACCATCGCGGTAGTGGTTGATGTGCTTGGTCAGAGCAGCCTTGTCTCCGAAGTCACTGCCATACCAGTCGTAGATCGATGAAAGGGTGGTCGAGGAGCTCGATACGGCGACCCCCTTGCGGCTGTTGATGAAGCGGGTGGCGGCCTGTTCAAGTAGCCGTTCGCTGTTATTGGCCGTGAACGCTTTTGACAGTAGGTCGGGGCAACCGAGGCTGGCGCAGTTGACCGCATAGTGGATGCGGGGGTCTTTCCAGATCGGTCGTAGGATCCGGTGTTCGATATCATTGAGGGTCAGTGGCTGGCCTGTAATTGTGAGTACTTGCTCATCCCACGGCCCAAAACTGAATAGGCCTCCGAGCTTGGTGATCGAGCTGACCGGATAGTTATCGAGGATCAGCTTGACCGTCTGGGCGTTGTAGAGGTTGACCCAATAGGCAAACTGCTCGCGCCGGTTGAGCTGGCGCGGGTCGAGTTTGGCGAGATCGCGCAGGTAGCGGTCGAGCTCGTAGTTGTCGCTGGCGCTGACTTGCCCGTAACGGAAAAGAGTTTGCTGCGGGGCGGCAACAAGGTATTTGTCGAGCAGGCGTTGCCAGCGGCTATGGTCGACCCGGACTTGGCTGGTGGCTGAGGCCTGTTGCCAGTAGGGCCAGAGGTTGGCCTTCGGGGCGGCGAGAGTGGTGGCAGGGAGTAGCAGGATTAGCATCAAGAGAAGCGGGCGCATGTGGGATCCTTGGTCAATAGTAGAGTGCTATTTCCTAGCAGACCGCTCTGGCGGCAGATTGCTTTCGTTTTTGTTCAAGGTATTGGCTTTTGGGGCAAAATTGCGGGGTATAGCTCCGGCCGATGGCCGGAGCTTGGGTCGGTTCAGGATAAGAACGCGGGGATATTGCGCTCGAAGGCGGCAATCTTATCCTCGTGCTGCAGGGTCAGGCCGATGTTGTCCAGCCCGTTGAGCAGGCAGTGGCGGCGAAACTCGTCGATCTCGAACCGGTACTGTTTGCCGTTGGCCGTAACGGTCATTGCCTCGAGGTCCACGGTGATCTCTGCGCCTTCGTTGGCATCGACAAACCCGAACAGCTCATCGACTTCCTGTTCGGTCAGCCGGACTGGTACCATTTGGTTGTTGATGCTGTTGCCGTAGAAGATATCGGCAAAGCTCGGTGCGATCATAACCTGAATGCCGTAGTCAGCCAGCGCCCATGGGGCATGCTCGCGTGATGAGCCGCAGCCGAAGTTCTCCCGGGTCAGCAGAATACTGGCACCTTGGTAGCGGGGGGCATTCATCACGAACTCCGGGTTGGGTTGCTGGCCGGCATCGTCGAGGAAGCGCCAGTCGTGGAACAGATGCTTGCCGAAGCCGATCCGGTTGACCTTTTGCAGGAACTGCTTGGGGATTATGGCATCGGTATCGACGTTGGCGGCATCCAGCGGAACAACCAGGCCGGTATGTTGTTTGAATCCTGTCATGGTATGTTCCTTCTGTTAGGCCTGAATGGCAGCGGGTTCAAGTTCTCGGATATCAACAAAATGTCCCGCGCAGGCCGCTGCGGCTGCCATGGCCGGGCTGACGAGGTGGGTGCGGCCGTCACGGCCCTGACGTCCTTCAAAGTTGCGGTTGCTGGTGGAGGCGCAGCGCTCGTGCGGCCCCAGACGGTCATTGTTCATTGCTAGGCACATGGAGCAGCCCGGCAGGCGCCATTCAAACCCCGCTTCAATGAAGATTTTATCCAGCCCTTCTTTTTCCGCCTGTGCTTTTACTTGCTCCGATCCCGGCACCACCAGCGCCTGCACATTGGCCGCGACCTTGCGCCCTTTGGCGATGGCGGCGGCGGCACGCATGTCTTCGATACGCGAGTTGGTGCACGAGCCGATAAACACTTTATCGACACTGAAGTCGGACAGGGTTTTGCCTGCTTCCAGCCCCATGTAGGCCAACGCCTTGGCGGCCGATGCCTGCTCGACCGGATCGGCAAAGTCGCTCGGTGACGGAATGGGTTGGTCAACCGCGATGACCTGACCCGGGTTGGTTCCCCAGGTTACTTGTGGCTTGATGTCCTTGGCATCAAGGGTCACCACATGATCAAACTGTGCGTCATCATCGGTTTTCAGGGTGTTCCAGTACGCCACTGCGGCATCAAAGTCGTCGCCTTGTGGCGAGAATTTACGGCCTTTGATGTAGTCGTAAGTGGTCTGATCCGGCGCAATCATCCCGGCTTTTGCCCCCAGCTCAATGGCCATGTTGCATACCGTCATTCGGCCTTCCATCGTCAGGTCGGTGATCGCCTCGCCGCAGAATTCCACCACGTAACCGGTGCCGCCGGCTGCTGTTGTCTTGCCGATAATGGCCAGCACGATGTCCTTGGCGGTGATCCCCGGTACAACCTTGCCCCGGACCTCGATTTTCATGGTCTTGGCCCGGGCCTGCTTGAGGGTCTGGGTTGCCAGTACGTGCTCGACCTCAGAGGTGCCGATCCCGAAGGCCAGTGAGCCGAAGGCCCCGTGGGTGGCGGTATGCGAGTCGCCGCAGACGATGGTCATTCCCGGCAGGGTGATGCCGAGCTCAGGCCCCATGACGTGCACGATACCTTGGTATTTGTGGTTCAGATCATAGAGGGTCACGCCGAACTCCTCGCAGTTCTTCGCCAGTGTTTCCATCTGGATCCTTGCCATGTCGCCACTGGCGTTGATGTCCTTGGTCTGGGTCGAGACGTTGTGATCCATCGTGGCGAAGGTCTTACCGATCTGGCGTACCTTGCGGCCCTTTTCGCGCAGGCCGTCGAAGGCCTGCGGCGAGGTCACTTCGTGGACCAGATGGCGGTCGATGTACAGGATAGGGGTTTCGCCTTCCGCCGCCACCGCAACATGGGCATCATAGACTTTTTCGTATAGCGTCTTGGGCGCTTTGTTGTTCGACATTGCTCTTGCTCCTTGCTGCGGGGTTAGATTTGGCGGATATACTGGGCGATCCTGTCACCCATCTCGCTGGTGGACAGCGCCTTGCCGCCACCGGCTAGATCTGCCGTCAGCTCACCGGCTTCCAGTGCCTGTGAGACGGCTTGTTCGATGGCTCGGGCTGCATCTTCTTCGCCAAGGCTGTAGCGAAGCATCAGGGCTGCCGAGAGGATCTGGGCAACCGGGTTGGCGATGTTCTTGCCAGCGATATCCGGTGCCGAGCCGCCCGCCGGCTCGTACATACCGAACTTGTCCTGATTGAGGCTGGCGGAGGGCAGCATCCCCATAGAGCCGGTGATCATCGCGCATTCGTCGGAGATGATGTCACCGAAGATGTTGGAGCACAGCATGACGTCGAACTGGGCGGGATCCTTGATCAGCTGCATGGTCGCGTTGTCGATGTACATATGGTTGAGGGTAACGTCCGGGTAGTCTTTGGCGACCTCTTCGACCACCTCCCGCCACAGGATTGAGCTCTGCAGGACGTTGGCCTTGTCGATGGAATAGACGTTCTTGTTTCGCAGCATCGCCGATTCAAAAGCGATACGGGCAATCCGCTCGATTTCGTAGCGGTGGTAGATTTCGGTGTCGAAGGCTTTCTCCTGCGGCCCCTCGCCCTCGCGCCCCTTGGGCTGGCCGAAGTAGATCCCGCCGGTCAGCTCGCGGACCACCACGATATCGAATCCTCGCTCGGAGATGTCGGCACGCAGCGGCGAGAAGGCCTCAAGGCCGCTGTGGATCTGCGCCGGCCGCAGGTTGCAAAAAAGCTGGAAGTGCTTGCGCAGCGGCAGCAGGGCACCGCGCTCGGGCTGGTCATTGGGGGGGAGGTGCTCCCACTTGGGGCCGCCGACCGAGCCAAACAGGATCGCATCGGCGTCCTCGCACCCTTTTAGGGTCGCCTCTGGCAGCGGGCAGCCGTGGTTGTCGATGGCGATACCACCGACATCATATTCGTTGCAGATCAGGGCAAAGCCGAATTTTTCCTGTGCCGCAGCCAGTACCTTTTCGGCCTGCTGCATGACTTCCGGGCCGATACCGTCACCCGGTAGAACGGCAATCTTGTATGTACCTGCCATGGTTATACTGTCTCCATTTTTGATTTCTGTTTGATTTCTGCAATCTGGTCTGCTTGATGGATGCTGTTGATCACATGCAGCAGGGCTTGCCCTGAGGCTTCGACGATATCGGTCGCCAAGCCCGTTCCGTGGTACTTGCGCCCTTTGTAATTGGCAATGATGTCGGCTTGGCCGAGGCCGTCCTCGCCTTCGCCCTTGGCGGTCAGGTCAAATTTGTCCAGCACGATTTCGTAGCCGGTCAGACGGTAGATGCACTGGTATAGGGCATCTACCGGGCCGTTGCCGACAGCAGCCTCGCATTCTTCCTCTTCGCCGCACTGTAGCTTGATGGTGGCCGTGGCCATGACGCTGCCGGACTGGACGCTGAGGTAGTTCAGTTTGTAGTAATCGTCTTCCTCGCGCAGGTTGACGAAGTGGACGAGGGCCTCGAGGTCGTAGTCGAAGACCTGCCCTTTGCGGTCAGCCAGCTTGAGGAAGTCTGTGTACAGGGTATCGAGATCATATTCTTGCTCTGTGTAGCCCATCGCATCCATATGGCTTTTGACGGCGGCGCGGCCGGAGCGGGAGGTTAGGTTCAGAACCTGGTTCTTCAGCCCGATGGATTCCGGGGTCATGATCTCGTAGGTATTCTTGTTCTTGAGCATCCCGTCCTGATGGATCCCCGACGAGTGGCTGAAGGCATTGGCCCCGACGATGGCCTTGTTGGCCTGAACCGGCATATTGCACAGTTGGCTGACCAGTTTGCTGGTGCGGTGAATTTCCTCGTGTTTGATATTGGTGTCTACGCCGAGGAAGTCAGCCCGGGTTTTGATGATCATTGCGATTTCTTCGAGCGAGCAGTTGCCGGCGCGCTCGCCGATGCCATTGATGGTGCCCTCGACCTGACGTGCCCCAGCCTGTACGGCAGCCATGGAGTTGGCGACCGACATGCCCAGATCATCGTGGCAGTGGACCGAGATAACGGCTTGGTCGATGTTGGGGACCCGGTCGAATAGCTGGCTGATGATCCCGCCGAATTCGCTGGGCAGGGTATAGCCGACCGTATCGGGGATGTTGATGGTCTTGGCCCCGGCACGGATTGCCGCTTCGACCATCCGGCATAGGTTGTCAATTGGGGTGCGGCCGGCATCCTCGCAGGAGAACTCGACATCGTCGGTGTAGTTGCGGGCGCGTTTGACTGCCGCCACCCCCATCTCGATAACGTCATCGTAGCTGCGACGCAGTTTGTCTTGGACGTGGACGGTCGAGGTCGAGATGAAGGTGTGGATCCGGAAGGCTTCAGCGACTTTCAGCGACTCGGCGGCCACGTCGATATCTTTGGCCACGGCTCGCGACAGTGCGCAGACCCGACTGTCCTTGATGTGTTTGGCAATGGTCTGGACGGACTCGAAGTCGCCCGGCGACGATACAGGGAAACCCGCTTCGATAACATCAACACCCAGACGTTCGAGGGCATAGGCGATCTGCAGCTTTTCTTTGACGGTTAGACTGGCTGGCAGCGCCTGTTCGCCGTCGCGCAGGGTGGTGTCGAAAATGATGACCTGATCTTTCATTGCTACATCCTTTTGTTGGCCTGCCTGTCTAGGCATTGTCTGCATCCGCTTGCGCCGGCCTTGATATGAAAAACCCGCGCATATTGCGCGGGTTTTTGAATTCTTAGTGGTGTTTCTCACCCATAAGCTACCCGCGCGAACTGGTCACGATAAGGAGGAGGCTTAGGAGGAGTGATGAGAAACGTATTTTCATAATTGAAATATATCCACAAACTTCATTAACAAATGAATACCAAATAGACAGCTTCGCCGTCAACCTCAAATTGCATGTTTATTGCTCTTTTTTGGGTATTCAATAGCAGAGTATGGCTATAGGCGGACAAAACGGGCTAGAGATATGCACATTAAGAGAGGCCGTTAGAGCTTGGTGTATGGTCAGGTGCGGCTTGTGCAATGTTGCGGTTGTGTTGTTTTTTTTGCGTTGGGCGTCTGGGAAGAACGGAGAGGATCACTAAAATTAATCATAGTTTTAATTACACTGAGGCCGGAAGGAAGACCGAATTGGCCGAGAACAACGTAAAACAGTTAACCCGTGGATATTGATACCAGAGGATGGTGGTCTGGATGCTAAAACCTAAGAAGCGTTTGATACTCCCGGCAGTGTTGGCTGGTGTGGTTGTTTTACTACTGGCGATGAATCTTCGCCCGTCACCGGAGGTGAAGTCGGTTGGGAGCAGGAGCAAGGCGGTCGATGTGATCACCTTGCAGCAGCAGCCTCTGGCACCGCAGGCGGTAGGGTTCGGTAGGGTTGCCCCCAAAGTGGAATGGCAGGCTGTCGCCGAGGTGACGGGCAAGGTGGTGTACCGTCACCCGGATCTGGCCAAGGGGCGGGTGATGGATGCCGGAACGATATTGTTGAAAATCGACCCCTTAGATTATGAGTTGCGCTTGGCTCAGGCCGAGGCCGATATCAGCTCCAGTCGGGCTCAGCTCGCCAAGCTCGCCCAGGAAGGCGATAATTTCCGGACCACCCTGAAGATTGAGAAAAACCGTCTGGCTCTGGGGAGAAAGGAGCTTGCCCGTAAACAAGAGCTTAGGCGAAAGGGGCTGACTTCGCAGTCAGCGGTGGATCTGGAGCAGCAGGCGATGCTGGCCAACCAGAAAGTGGTGCAGGATATTGAAAATCAGTTGGTTGTCCTGCCCAATGAAATCAAGGTCGCCCAAGCCCAGTTGGATGTAAACCAGTCTCGGCTGGCCGAGGCTAAGCGGTCTTTGGATAAAACGGTGATCACCCTGCCGGTTGATGCGCGGATCTCGAGTGTTGAGATTGAGCAGGATCAGGTCGTGAATACCCAGCAGGTGATGGTGACGGCCCACGGTATTGATACGGTCGAGATTGATGCTCAGGTTGCCCTCCATGATATGCAGGTACTGGCATCGAGCCTGACCCAATACACCGCCCATACCGACGGTAGGCCCCGTGCCGACCAGTTGGATCTCGTCGCCAGTATTGAGTTGTCGAGTGGTAGTTTTCGTCAGCGTTGGCCGGCACGAGTGGCACGGATCAGCGACACGGTCAGCGCCAATCAGGCCACCGTCGGGGTAATCCTCGAGGTCGATCAGGATTACAGTCAGCTGTCACCGGAGTCGGCTCCGCCGCTGGTCAACGGGATGTTTGTCGAGGCTCGGATTGTTGGTCAGGCTAATTCGCATTGGGTGGTGCCGGAGCGGGTTGTCCACGGTGGTAGCGTGTACCGGCTAGGAGAGGGCGACCGGTTGGAGATCCTGCCTGTCACCGTGCTGTTTCGCCGTGATGGTCTCGTTGTCATTGACGGTGATCTAGCGGCAGGCCAGTTACTGGTGGCCAATGATTTATTGCCGGCAGTGGCCGGAATGGCACTGCATGTCGTTACCCGTGACGGGCATTCGGTGGATGATAGCGGGGAGCCGGAATCATGATCCGTTATTTTTCTCGCCATCCTACCGCCGCCAATTTGCTGATGATGGCGTTGATCCTGTTTGGTATTGTCTCCTTGCCCAAGATCAAGCGCGAAACCTTCCCCGAGTTTGCCCCCCCTTACATTATCGCTTCGGTCGCCTACCCCGGGGCGACGCCGCAGGAGGTTGAAGAGAGCATCTGCATGCGGCTCGAAGATGCGGTGGATGGATTGGCCAATATTGTCGAAACCCGCTGTGAAGCTGTTGAAGGGGCCGCATCGCTGATCCTCAAGCTAGATAGCAGCGAGGTGGTATCGCGGATGCTGGTGGATGTTCAGACCCAGATCAATGCGATTAATGATTTCCCTGCCGAAATTGAGTCCCCGATTGTTCGTGAGCTGGATTGGAACGAGCCGGTGGTGGATGTGGCGATCAAGGCTGAGACTAGCCTGCCGCACCTTAAGGCTTATGCCGAGCAGTTGAAGCGAACGTTGAAGTTGGATTACGGCGTGTCGCTGGTGGAGGTCAGTGGGTTCTCAGATCACCAGATCCGGGTTGAAATCGATGAGGTGGCCCTGCGCCAGCTTGGCCTGAGTATCAATGATATTGCCAGCAAGTTGAGCCGGCAGAACGTCAAACTGCCGAGTGGCAATCTGGAGTTGGCCGACCGTAACTTCCTGTTACGGTTCGACGAGCAGAAGGTAACGCCCCAAACTCTGGCCCTGACCGTGATCGGGGCAGATAGTCAGGGTGGGGTGATTCGGCTGGGGGATGTCGCGACGATCACCGATCGGTTTGCTCTCGATGAGCAAAAGGTACTGTTCGACGGTGAGGCGGCGGCGATGCTGCGGATCAGCAAAAACAAAGCTGATGATGCCCTGCGGATCAAGGAGCGGGTGGTTGAGTTTGTCGAGGCCGAAAATCAACGGGCTCCGACGGGCGTCACGTTGACGTTGACCAATGATCTCTCCTCGCTGCTGTGGGACCGCCTGACCATGATGGTTAAGAATGGCTGGCAGGGGGTGGGCTTGGTCTTCGCCGTGATGTGGTTGTTCTTCTCGTTCCGCTACTCGTTCTGGATTGCCGCGGGCTTGCCGGTGGCTTTTCTTGGCAGCCTGTATCTGATGGCAACGTTTTCCCTGTCGATCAATATTATGTCGCTTGTTGGTTTGCTGATGGCGATTGGGATCATGATGGATGACGCAATTGTGATCTCAGAGTCGATCGCCTCGCATTTGGATCGCGGCCAGAAAATTCAGGATGCCGTTTACAACGGGGTACGTAAGGTGATGCCGGGCGTCGTGTCGTCTTTTCTGACGACGATTTGTATTTTCGGCAGCCTGATTTTCCTCGAGGGGGAAATGGGGGCGGTGCTGCGGGTTGTGCCGCAGGTATTGATCCTGGTGTTAACGCTGAGTTTGATTGAGGCCTTTCTCATCTTGCCTAACCACCTCAGCCATTCGTTACAGCGCCAGTCGGCGGAGCGGCGGTCCCCGCAGTGGAAACAGCGCTTTCTGGCTCGGTTTGACCATTTCCGCAACGGTACCTTGGTCCGCTGGGTCGGCCGTGTGGTCGAATGGCGCTACCTGTTCGTCGGCGCGGTGATCGGCCTGTTGTTTGCCTCGTTTGCCTTGCTGGCCGGCGGTGTGCTGAAGTTTGTCGGTTTTCCTGAGTTGGACGGGGATATAGCCGAGGCGCGGATTATTCTGCCACCGGGGTCGACGTTGGGGCAGACCGAGACGGTCGTGGCGGAAATCGTCGCGGCGGCGGTAGCGCTTGATCGTGAGTGGAGTGTCCGCAATGAAGGTGGCGAGCCATTGGTTCGCAATATTACCGAGCATTACAACTTCAACGCCGATGCCGATGAGAGTGGCCCCCATGTGGCGACAGTGCGGTTGGATCTGCTCAGTGCCGAGATCCGCACCAGCTTGATTGACGAATTCATTGCGGCATGGCGTGACAAGGTCGGGGAACTGGCCATGCCGATAGCTCTGGTGTTCAAGCAACCGGCGATGGGGCCGGGGGGACGGGCTATCGAGATCCGAATGCAGCATGATGATTTGGCTATGCTCAAGGCGGCATCCATTGATACCCGTCAGTTTCTCAATGAGTTTGCCGGTGTTTCCGGGGTGCTGGACGATATGCGGATGGGGAAACCCGAGGTGCTTATTACGCTGCGTCCCGGCGCCGAATCATTTGGTATTGATGGCCAGATGATCGCTTCCCAGCTGCGTGCTGCTTATTTTGGCCAGACCGCAGACGAGATCCAGGTAGGGCCTGAGAATATCGAGATTGAGGTGATGCTCAACAAAGGACGGGCGGCTAACTTGCAGGCACTGGCAAGTTTCCCGGTGATTCTGGCTGACGGTAGCCAGATTCCACTGGCATCGGTGGCTGTGCTGGAGCACCAGCGCAATTATGTCAGGATCCAGCGTATCAACGGGATGCGAACGCTCAGTGTCTATGCTGACTTGCAAGAGAGCGTGATCAGCTCGACCGAAGTATTGCGCCAGTTTCGTAGCGAACTGATGCCCCGTTTGCTGGCTAACTATCCGGGCCTGAGGTTTGATTTTGAGGGGGCGGCCAAGGATACCGCCAAAACAGGGCAATCAATGGCTGTTGGGTTCGCGCTAGGGATCTTTGGGGTCTTTGTGATCCTAAGTTTCCAGTTCCGGAGTTACCTTGAGCCTTTCGTGGTGTTGTTGGCGATTCCGTTGGCATTGATCGGAGTGTTGTGGGGGCATGTGCTACTCGGCCACCCGCTCAGTATGCCGAGCTTGATGGGCTTTGTGTCGCTGGCAGGTGTCGTCGTCAACGATTCTATCTTGTTGGTGCAGTATATCCGTTATCACCTCGACGAGGGCGACGAAATCAAGCGGGCTGTGGTGCTGGCCAGCCGCGAGCGTTTCAGGGCGGTGTTCTTGACGTCGTTGACGACGGCGGCAGGCTTGTTGCCGCTGATGCTCGAAACTAGCCTGCAGGCGCAGGTCATTAAGCCGTTGGTGATTTCGATTGTGTTCGGGATTTTCACCTCTACCTTGTTGGTGCTGTTCATGATCCCGGCCGCCTACGTGATCCTTGCTGATTTCAATCTTGTTCAGCGGCACGAGGCTTTGATACCGAATCTGTCTGATCATTAGGTATGTCTGGCTATATTCTGTTGTAGAACAGTGTGATAGTGGCTTGGTGATAATTTGTATAGCTTGCCAGCCTAGATAGTCAGACGTATTTTCTTACATTTTGCATAGTGGCTATTTGAACATGTTATTCCCCCTGTATTTGCAGGGGTTTTTATAGAGGTCATACCAGAATAATGATGAAATTGTGATGATGCAGAGTTGCCTTTTTCAGCATGGTAGGTAGACTCCCGTGCGTACTAGGCTTACAGGTGTAAGCTAAATTGGCAGAGTAGTTATGGCTAAACGTGAATTTCATATCGTAAACCGCCTTCGTGCCCAGATTGAACGTTTGGGTGAGCGGGTTGCATTGCGTCATCAGGTGGAAGGTACATGGCAGGATATCAGCTGGACTGAGTTTGGTGAGCAAATCCACCAGTTGGCGCTGGCGATGCTGGGCCAGGGCCTGAACATCCAAGATAAGATTGGTATCTTCTCTAACAATATGCCGCGCTGGACAGTGGCGGATTTTGCAGCGTTGTACAACCGAGCGGTTACGGTACCGATTTATCCGACTAACACGCCACAGCAGTCTGCCTATATCATCAATGATGCTGAGGTGCGTATTCTGTTCGTCGGCGGTAAGAGTCAGTTGGATGCGGCGCTTCAGATTGCGGATGAGTGCCCGCGTCTTGAGCGTATTATCGTGATGGCCGAGGGGGTGACGCTTCCTGAGCATCCGTTGGTAATAAGCTATGACGATTTTGTTGCCAAGGCCTCGGTAGATTGTGAGCCAGAGCTGGCGGCACGTCTGGATGCCACGGCGATGGATGATCTGCTGACCTTGATCTACACCTCTGGTACCACAGGTACGCCGAAAGGGGTCATGCTTGACTACGCCAATATAGCCTCGCAGATCGAAGGCCATGATCAGAAGCTGGCATTGGCTGAAGGCGATGTATCGCTATGTTTCTTGCCGTTGTCGCATGTGTTCGAGCGTGCATGGACCTTCTACGTCCTGCATCGTGGCGGGATCAACTGCTACCTGTCTGATACCAATTTGCTCAAGGAAGCTCTGGCAGAAGTGAAGCCGAACGTGATGTCGGCGGTGCCACGCGTTTATGAGAAAATCTATTCGGCGGTACACGATAAAGTCGCCCGGGCCCCGTTCCATCGCAAGGTGATTTTCACCTGGGCGGTCAATATGGGGGCGCGGATGGCGTTGGCGCGTCAGGAGTGCCGCGAGCCATCGTTCATGCTCAAGAAGAGCTATGCCTTGGCAGACAAGCTGGTGCTGTCCAAGCTGCGCGCGCTGTTGGGGGGCAACATCAAGTTCATGCCATGTGGCGGTGCTAAGCTCGACGAGAGCATCGGTCGCTTTTTCCACGCTATTGGTATCAACGTCAAGCTGGGTTACGGCATGACCGAGACCACGGCGACAGTATCATGCTGGGATGATCGCTGCTTCAACCCTGACTCCATCGGTATGCCGATGCCGGGAGCCGAGGTGAAGATTGGTGAAAATAACGAGATTCTGGTACGTGGCCCTATGGTCATGCGCGGTTATTACAACATGCCGGAAGAAACGGCCAATAACTTCACTGAGGATGGTTTCCTGAAAACCGGTGATGCTGGCCATATCGACGAAAATGGCAATGTTTTCATTACCGATCGCATCAAGGAACTGATGAAAACCTCGGGCGGAAAGTACATTGCCCCACAGGTGATCGAAGGAGCCATCGGCAAGGACCACTTCATTGAGCAGATCGCGGTGATTGCCGATACCCGCAAGTTTGTGTCGGCTCTGATCGTACCGTGCTTCGAAACGCTTGAAGAGCATGCCCGTGAGCTGAATATCAAGTATCAGGACCGCCTGGAGCTGATTAAGCACAACCAGATCATCGAGCTTATCGAAAAGCGGGTTGTGGAGCTGCAAAAGGATCTGGCCCGTTTCGAGCAGGTGAAGAAGTTTACCCTGCTGCCGAGCGCGTTCTCGATGGATAATGGTGAGCTGACGCCGACTCAGAAACTTCGCCGCAAGGTAATTCAGGATCGCTATCATCAGGAAATCGAGCGCATGTATGAGGAGAGCCATAAGAAGGCTTAATCTCAGGCTATGTGCCAATCATGATTTATGACAGGGAGCTTCGGCTCCCTTTCTTTTTGTCTGCGGGTTATGAACCGGCATCATGGCGAGGGGATTTTACTATCAGCTAGCGCGATATCCTCGTATTTCAAGGATAACCGGAGGAAGATCTTATTCACGAGGTGCATGGTGTGACGAATCCGGTGAATATTTGCTCATTTCAGGACAAAGTTGTTAACTGATGGCGACCAATAGACATATTTGCTAAAAAAGCGTTACAGTTGTTGCGATTCGCTGTTTGGCGTTATGACGTCAGGCAGCCACATAGTGAAGTACGGTGTATTTCATTCTTAGGCTAAAAAT
The DNA here is from genome assembly GCF_001029445.1 of Photobacterium aquae. GTDB lineage: Bacteria > Pseudomonadota > Gammaproteobacteria > Enterobacterales > Vibrionaceae > Photobacterium > Photobacterium aquae. Next base: position 2,427 of record NZ_LDOT01000047.1, on the reverse strand, counting down.
AAGCCCTAACTATGTACTGCTGATCTGTATAGCACAGCATAGATGCCGGACGTCGGATGTTGTCGGTATCTGGCTCTGACTCCGTGTTCGAGTAGGCAACGGAGTTGGAATGGCTGTACGGGGGCAGACGCGACCTGGAGGCAGAAATATGGAAATGTTGTCCGGCGCTGAGATGATCGTCCGCTCGATGATCGATCAAGGCGTGAAGCATATCTTCGGATACCCCGGCGGTTCGGTATTGGATATCTACGATGCCCTGCATGAGAAGAGTGACATCGAGCATGTTCTGGTTCGACATGAGCAGGCAGCGGTACACATGGCCGACGGCTATGCACGTGCCACGGGCGAAGTGGGCGTGGTCTTGGTTACCTCTGGACCGGGTGCGACCAATGCCATCACTGGGATTGCAACTGCGTATATGGACTCCATTCCCATGGTTGTGCTCTCTGGCCAGGTGATGAGCAATCTCATCGGCAACGATGCCTTCCAGGAGTGTGACATGGTCGGGATCTCCCGTCCGGTCGTGAAGCATAGCTTTTTGGTCAAAAATCCCGAGCAGATCCCTGAGATAATCAAGAAGGCATTCTATATCGCATCCAGCGGCCGCCCCGGCCCGGTGGTCATTGACATCCCGAAAGACATGCTCAACCCCGCAGATAAATATCCTTATCAGTACCCAGCGTCCATTGCGATGCGCTCTTATAACCCCACGACTAACGGCCACAAGGGGCAGATTAAACGCGCGCTCAAGGCCTTGCTTGCTGCCAAGAAGCCTGTTTTGTATGTCGGCGGCGGTGCCATCATGGCTGATTGTAGCGAGCAGCTTCTGGCCTTGGCTGAGCAGCTTGATTTGCCGGTGGTCAATACCTTGATGGGGTTGGGGGCTTTTCCGGGGAGCCATGAAAAGAATTTGGGTATGCTGGGGATGCACGGTACTTATGAGGCCAATATGGCCATGCATAATTCGGATTTGATCTTTGGGATCGGCGTTCGTTTTGATGACCGTACCACCAATAATGTGGCTAAATATTGCCCTAATGCCACGGTCATGCACATTGATATCGACCCGTCCTCCATTTCCAAGACTATTGCCGTCGATATTCCTATTGTCGGCTCGGCGGACACCGTGCTCGGCAACATGCTCAAGATGCTCGGCGAGATGGACGGGGGCAATGATAACGAGGCGATTGCCTCTTGGTGGGAGGAAATAGAGAGCTGGCGTGCTCGGCAATGCCTCGGGTATCAGGCTGACAGTGAGCGGATCAAGCCACAGCAGGTTATTGAAGTACTGCATAAGCTGACGGGTGGGGATGCCTACGTGACGTCGGACGTTGGCCAGCACCAGATGTTTGCCGCACTCTACTACCCATTCGACAAGCCGCGCCGCTGGATCAATTCCGGCGGGCTTGGCACGATGGGTTTTGGCCTGCCTGCCGCAATGGGCGTTAAATTCGCGTTGCCGGATGCTGAAGTTGTTTGTGTCACGGGAGATGGCAGTATCCAGATGAATATCCAGGAGCTCTCCACTGCGCTGCAATATGATATCCCGGTCAAGATTATTAACCTCAACAACCGTTTTCTCGGGATGGTGAAGCAGTGGCAGGACATGATCTATCAGGGACGCCATTCCCATTCCTATATGGATTCGGTGCCTGATTTTGCTGCGATTGCTGAGGCCTACGGCCATGTCGGGATGCGGATCGACAATCCAGCAGAGCTGGAAGGGCAGCTTGAAAAAGCCTTGGCGATGAAAGACCGCCTGGTATTTATCGATATTAGTGTCGATGAGACAGAGCATGTTTACCCGATGCTGGTTCGGGGCGGGTCAATGAGCGAAATGTGGCTCAGCAAAACGGAGAGAACATAATGCGTAGGATCGTATCGGTATTGCTGGAAAATGAACCGGGGGCGTTATCCCGGGTTGTTGGGTTGTTCTCCCAGCGAGGCTACAACATCGAGTCGTTGACTGTGGCACCGACCGATGACCAGACATTGTCCCGTCTCAATATCACAACCAATGTTGAGGATGACGCCGCCTTGGAACAAATAGAAAAACAGCTGCATAAGCTGATTGATATTCTTAAGGTGTGCAATGTGACTGAAAGTGAGCATGTTGAACGTGAATTGATGCTGGTTAAGGTCAAGGCCAGTGGTTTTGCCCGGGCGGAGGTCAAGCGGACGGCTGATATTTTTCGTGGTCAGATTGTCGATGTCACTAGCCAGATCTATACCATTCAACTGGCGGGCACCGGTGATAAGCTCGATGCATTTATTGCCGCTGTCGGCGAGGCAACAGAGATTATCGAGGTCGCCCGCAGTGGGGTGGTCGGGATAGCCCGCGGTGAGCGGGCGCTGAAAGCATAGAAACGAGCGTATTCATCATCCAGCGACAAGCCCGGGGTTGCCCGGGCTTAATTATATGGTCCG
>NZ_LDOT01000045.1 GCF_001029445.1 Photobacterium aquae | reverse complement strand
TGACTGTGCCGGTATTGCTACCGATTTGGTCACTCAGTTCACTGATTTAAATCTTTTGACTAAATCTTTTCACGAGTGCCCACACAGATTGCATGGTCAAATTGTTAAAGAACAATATTTTCAACTAGCCAACCCTTTATATTCAAAAGATTATCTCGCTGAACAGGCTGACTATCTTAGCAAACCAAAATCATGTGTCAAACACTTTTTTCACTCTGCTTTTTCAACCTTGCCGACCAGTCATCTTGTTGCGTTGTCCGTGTCGGTGAGGCGGCATTATAGGGAGAGAATAATTATTGGCAAGCATAAAAAACAAAAAAAATATCAACCGCACAAAATACAACCCAACACCACAAGTGCGGGTTATTTTTAAAGCACGATACTTAATATATCCCGGTAGACCGCCTTTATCCGTCGGCTGCTGGGTTGCAAGCAAAACACAACTAACTCCTGGCATGCCGATACGTAATAGGATTTTTTCAGGCGATTATATTCAGCCTTTCCCGTCAGCCAGCGTAAGTAGCCAGCTAGTATGGCTATTGGGTAGTGACGGATTTTCGGGCGATGCTTATTCAAAATCAGCTTCATCGCGTTAAGACGCTTGTCATGATCCCGGCTGATGGCATCTCCTCTATCCGAGATGTAATGGCATAATTTACTATTCAGCCCTCCTACTTCCCCTCTATCCGCTAATTTTAACCACAAATCCCAATCTGAAGCAGACTTCAAATGGGGGTCAAATCCTCCGACATCGGATAAGGCTTGCTTCTTCGCCATAACGGTACTGGTACCCACCACATTTTCGGCATACAGCAAAGGCATGAAGAAAGGAAATACAAATGACGATTCAGCACTAAGAAGTTTTTTACGAAAACGAGGCCAGTACTCAAAACACCCAATAATAGGTTGCCCCTCTTCTGTCATGTGCATGTAATCAGTAAAACTACATACCAACGCTGGGTATTTTTGATGTAACGCTATCTGTTGGGATAATTTGTTTTCCAGCCAGTAATCGTCAGCATCAAGAAAAGCGACTAGCGCATTAGAGCAGTATTCAATCCCATAATTTCTTGCCTTCGATACCCCAGCCCGTTCTGTAAAGAGTAATTTGACATCGGCTTGTTGTGCCAACCATCCTCGCGAACCATCATTAGAACCGTCATCAACCACAATGATCTCGACCGGCACATTTTGCATCCGGATACTCTCGAGTGCCCTCGGCAACGTTTGTAGGCAGTTAAAATTCGGGATCACCACACTCACTTCTGTTTTTGAGTTCATCACATCCACCATCAGATCATCTCTCACATGACTCAGATGCAATCCACACGCCAATACGTGTTGGCATCAATATTGGATAGAAATATTGGATAGATAAGTACAGCAGAAACACTCGGACAGAATGCGACGCATCACTACATACGTTTGTTAGAAACAGCAGTGAGGTTGGAACAATGAAGAAAATTGGTTATGTGATCCCTATCTTCCCAACGTTATCCGAAACATTTATTGGGGTAGAAATGCGAGCAATGAAAGCATTGGGACACTCTGTCCAGCCTTACGCCTTCAACTCGGGAGAATATTACCAAACAGCTGACGAGGAACTTAAACAGCACTGCCGCTATCTGTCATCCGCCCCCAAATACCCAATGGGAAAACTCTGGAATTTTTTCCGATGCCATAAATTCATCACGCAACAACATGGATTTAACTACCTATCACTACTTAGGCAAGGATTACAGTTGGCTCATTTAGCCAAAAAAGACAACTGCAAACACCTTCATGCCCACTTTGCCTGGCACAGTGCCGCAACAGCCATCGTGGCAGCCAAATTGCTCGACATTCCCGTCTCTTTTGTTGGCCACGGCGCAGATATCTACGCCTCGCCACAAGACATTGACAGCAAGTTACAGGCAGCCGATTTCATCTGTGCGGTTACCAAAGAAATGCAAATTGAACTGCAAGCTGCAACAGATCGTCCCGTATTGCACATCCCCTGCGGAATTGATTCGGCCTTATACCCACCTCTAGCACCTGATTGGGCCCCCAAGAAAGACTTTCTGTTTATCGGGCGATTAGTAGAAAAAAAAGGGCTAGACACATTGATCAAAGCATTAAGCCTACTGCCCCCCGATACCACCTTGGACATTGTCGGTGATGGCCCGTTACGCTCTCAGCTACAGCAATTGGCCCAGCAACAGGGAGTCACTCGGCAGATTCACTTTTTAGGCAGCCAAGATGCTGCATGGTACAGGCAACATGCCAATAATTATAAAGCGTTAGTTGTCCCTTTTACTGTCGCCCCCAACGGTGACAAAGACACTGGCCCACTGGTTATCAAAGAGGCGATGGCTCTGGGGCTGCCTGTCATCACGACAGATCTGGCTGGCTGTAGTGAAATTCTTGCCAACCAATATGGCTATCAGGTCCCCATGGACGATCACACTTCTTTGGCACAGACGATGACAGCTCACCGACTGGAACCAATAGACAAGCTCACCTCGCTCAGAGAAAAAGCCTTTAACCAAGTCATGGCACAATTTACCGCCCATTCCCAGGCCCAAAAACTCTCGGCTCAGGTGAATGCATTATGACCCCAGCGATGACAATGGGGGTATACGCTATTGGCCTGATAAGCAGCAAGCTTATTGCATTAGCTCTGCAACCTTTTGTGACCCAATGGTTGGGCCCGGAGCAATTTGGCCGACTCGATGTGCTTATCACCTTGGGCTGTTTACTGACAATCATCATGTCTTTTGGGATCAGTGATGCCATTTATCGTTTTGCTCATGACCAGCCAGATCAAAATGAGATTTTCCGTAGTGCGCTGGGGCTTCTGCTCTCTATCGCTGGCGGACTGACTGTTCTCGCCCAGCTATCAGTACCTTGGTTACAGCAACTCCTTCCCGGCCAACCACCGTCATTTGCCTTGCACTGCTTACTAGCCTCATTGTTTATCAATACCCTATGCTGTGTTCCTTTGGCCATTTTACGGATCCGTAATCAGGCCAAACTCTTTGTTGGCGCACAAGTCATCTTCACCCTTACTCAAGGCTTAGGTATCGTGATCTTGGCCCGGCCCTATGGGGTTAATGGGGTCATGGCGGCCAGTCTCATCGCACAGATAGTGCAAGTTGCCATCTTAGCCAGACATTTCCCCACGCCAAAACTGGGTCACCTCACACTCTTCTTTCGGTATGGGCGGGCTATTACACTCTCTGGCGTACTTAGTTTTGTTGTCATCGGCGCTGAGCGCTGGGCTATTGCTGATACATTAGGCCTTAGCTTGTTGGCACCGTATGCCGTTGCCATGCAATGGGCTATTGCTGCGAGCCTGTTACTCGAACCTTTTGGCCTATGGTGGTATCCCAAGCGCTTTGGCTTAGTCAGCACAGCAAGCGAGCGTCAACAAGCTGCCACCATCAGCGTAATAGGCTGCCAGCTAAGCTGCCTGGTTGCCGCAGGGATCATCTCGGTCGGATCTCGTTTCTTGCTTTGGTGGCTTCCTAACGATTTTCACGCCAGTGCCGACATGCTTCCATTGCTTGGAATCATGATGATGTTCAAACATGCCAGCACCTTGCTCAACATCGGTTGCTATCATCAAACAGACGGCAAAAGTGTGGTACTTATCGGTATATTCAGCGCCTGCTGCGCAGTGGGGATATTGCTATTCATCCTCCCTTCATACGGACTCTATGCTTTTATTGGTGCAGGTATAGGGCTTCAGCTATTACGCCTAGGCTTATTTTATTATTTCAGCCAATCTTACCTGCCCCTGCCCTACCCTCTGCGTCGGCTAACCGTTAGCTACAGCTTGATCATTCTATTGCTGACAGCTTATTACCTATTGTCTCCTGTCTACGAAGTGCTATGCATACTGTTATTGATCGTCCAAATTAGCTGGCCTTTAGGACGGGAAAAACTAGCAAATAATCGACAAAAGAAAATTGATAGTTCACTAAAGACGGGGTGAGCCGGATGAACAAGCATAAACAGTGGCTCCTCGCTCTAGGCAGTTGCGGCACCATCTTCTGCTTCTGGATGTATCAAGGCAACCTTGTGCTACTGGTGAGCCTGCTCTTTGCTTTACCCCTTATCATCAACCAGGCTTTTCTCATTTGTGTTGGGTTTATTATTTTCTCCTATTTCAGAATCCATGAAGCCTTTCCTCTGTTGATACCGTTGAAAATCCCCCAGCTCTTGGCCCTGGCGAGCCTAGCTGGGCTGGGCTGGCAACTCTGGCTGCAAAGAGAGACGATCAATTGGCACCGATTGCAAACCTTATTCTTGCTGTTCAGCTTCTGGGTTTTGATATCTTGCCTCTTCGCGAGTAACCGTGCCGAAGCCTTCGCCAGCTTCAATGGCAACTTTATTAAAATTGTGATTATGGTGTTCGCTATCAGCTGGCTACCACAACGACTGCCTCAGCTCACAATCATCCCTTACCTTTTATTGTTCAGCGGGCTTCTGATCGGGGGCTTGGCCTTATTCAATAAAGCCAATGGTATCGGCCTTGTCGAAGGGACGAGAGTCACTATCGGCAGGGATATAGGATCAATGCTCGGCGATCCCAATGACTTGGCATTGGTACTTCTATTTCCGGTCTCCTTTGCCATGACCTATAGCTTCCACGGTCCCAAATGGCAAAGAGCCTTATCTGTTTCCGTACTGGTTATCATGATAATGAGCGTACTGGCGACCCAAAGCCGAGGGGGATTACTGGGTATCGCCTGCGTACTCTTTGCGATGACCCTAATGAAAAGCCGCTCTATTGTATTGCCCTCGATTATCAGTGGAATTGGGTTGTTGGCTTTGATTGTCCTGGCAGGGATCAGCGACCGGAGCTCTGGTGGCGCGGCTGAGTCTGGGATTGATGAGTCCGCAATGGGGAGAATTTATGCCTGGCAAGCAGCCTGGAACATGGCGATCAGTAACCCGTTCACAGGCGTAGGCCTCAACAACTTCTATTACAACTACTATTTTTATTCGCCGCACTGGGACGGCAAGAATCACGCGGTACACAGTACTTGGCTTCAAATACTTTCTGAAACAGGCTTCGTGGGATTGGTACTATTCCTGCTTATGGTTATTGGTGCCCTGCAAGTCAGTTACCGGCTTCTCAAGCGGCTTGAGCATCATAAAATCAAACCTCTGGCACAAGGGCTGTGGCTCGGCACTTTATCATTCTGTGTCAGCGGTACATTCCTAACCCAAGGTACGACCTGGCCCCTGTACATTTTGATCGGGCTGCTACTGGCTTTAGACCGACTTACCTTGAATAAGGAGGCAAATTATGCGCGCACTTGTTAAGGCCCTTCTGCCGCCCAGCCACTTCGCCATCTTGAAAAACACCGTGCAACGACTTCGCGGCAGCTACATACCTTGTATCCCGCTTTTTCATCACAGTTTGTACCACCTCCATCTAACCGTGAAAAAAAGCCTTCATTGCATTTTGCAAAAAGGTTACTTCACCCCGATGTTTATCTCACGCTTGGCTAACCGTCCCCGCCACCTACAACTAGACTGTGGCATGCCTCAGATCCTTGGCCCATTGAAGATTTATTTAGGCGAACAGTGCCGACTGTCAGGTATCGCAACTTACTGCGGCCGTTCGTGGGGCAATCGAACACCTCAGCTCATCGTCGGTAACAATGTCGATATTGGCTGGCAGAACATCCTCGCGGTTGGCGGTACCATCCGCATCGACGACAACGTCAGGCTGGCCAGTAAAGTTTTTCTCGCCGGATTTCCCGGCCATCCGCTAGACCCTATCGCCCGGGCCCAAGGTAAGCCGGATACCGAGCAACAAGTCGGGGATATCCACCTATGCCGTAATGCATGGCTCGGTACCGGCGTGATGGTCATGGCCGGCGTCACGATAGGGGAAGGCAGCGTTATCGCCGCAGGTAGCGTGGTAACCCAAGATATTCCCGCCGGTGTATTGGCAGGCGGCAACCCGGCGAAAATCATCAAACAGTTAGGGTATTAAAATGGAATTTCTCGTTTTCGGCGAAGACTGGGGACGCCATCCGTCCAGCAGCCAACATTTATTACAGGCTATCGTGCAGCGGTATGATGTTCACTGGATCAACTCCATCGGCTTGCGCCAGCCAACCCTTAACCTCCGAGACCTCAAACGAATCTGGGAGAAAGTGACAACTCGAAGCCGCCATACCGACACAGGGCAAAACACACATACCGCAAAACCCACCACTGTCATCAAGCCATTGGTATGGCCAATGGCGCAACACGCAATACTCAAAGCACTTAACAGCCATCTCTTGAAAAGACAGCTATCCCCAAAGACATGCCAACGTATCGTATGGGCGGCGCTGCCCAGTGCTATAGATTACCTTGATATCTGCGACAGTGATCTAGTGGTTTATTATTGCGGGGATGACTTTGCCGCACTGGCAGGGGTAGATCATCAACTGGCCATCAACGCCGAGCAACGTCTCATCGCCCGGGCCGATATCATTTTTGCCTGCAGCCCAACACTAAAAGCAAAATTTCCCGCCAGTAAAACCGTTCTGCTACCGCATGGTGTACATTTGTCGCAATTTGCAAAACCGTCCCCCTGTCCAGACGATATAGACCCATCCCGACCGAGTATTGGTTTTTACGGCAGCCTGAACAACTGGCTTGATCAAGGGCTGATTACCACTCTCGCGCAGGCTCGGCCCAATACCAACTTCTACTTCATTGGACGCCAAGATGGCGATACAAAAATACTTCGCCAACAAGACAATATCATCCTATTACCAGCAAAACCCCACCACCAGCTAGCCAGCTACCTGCAACACTGGACGATGGCAGTCCTCCCCTTTGTTGATAATGCGCAGATCCGGGCATGTAACCCGCTCAAACTCCGGGAATACCTGGCTGCAGGCTGCCCCGTTATCAGTAGCAACTTCCCGGCAACCACCCCCTACAAATCAGTGATAACCACTGCCACCAGTACAGCCGAGTGGCTAGATGCGATTGACCACTACAGCCAATGGACGCCTTCACAAAGGCAGAACTATTCACAGCGCGCCTATCAAGCCGTGGCCAATGAACGTTGGGAATACCGAGCCTCGCAAGCCATTGAGATTATTAAAAGTCGCCTGTCCCGCTAAAATCCGGCCGGTTACCATGCCAATTATTTCAGACGCAAGATGACAACTTATCTAACTTCGGGCACTTTTTTTGCTACATATACATAATGTTGCAAATTGAAAAAGGCCGAGAAAATAATGAGGAATATAATAATAGTCATCTGCTGCCTATGGATATTTGGCTGTGCATCACAGCCAAAGCAAACGACTCTGACGCTTTTTTTCAGCCCCGAACAAGTCTCTCTGACAGCTGAGCAACAACGTAAGATCAGTGAATTTTTAGCCAGTAACCCCTACCACCAGCTTGTCGCCAAAGTAGCCCCGGCCAATTTGGCCAATCCTTTTGATGCCCTACTACAGGGGCAAAAGCGTATTAAGGCAGTGAGCAATCTATCGAACAGCCAGAATATCCCCCTTCATCTGGACTATGCGCCTAACCAGACTGTCGATACCCTGATATTGCAAAGGCAATCACCATGAGAGCCAGCCTCTTCGCCAAACTGTACCCCCTACTACAGGCCTTGTGGAATCATCGCTACCTGCTCTTGCTCCCCGTGCTTATCATGCCACTGCTCATGACCTCAGGCGGGGCGCTAAAAGCCAAGCGCTACTATGCCCAAACCACGATTCTGGTACAGGAAGCCGCGATGCTGAACCCGTTCTTGGAAGATTTATCGATCTCGATGAATCTGCAAAAGCGCATCAAGGCACTACGGGTTTTGCTCCACAGCCAGTTCGTCCTCGAGCAGGTCGTACTGGAACTCAAGCTCGCATCGGCCCATAACCCTAGCCAGCTCAATACCGTTGTCAGCCAACTCAATAGCAATCTCAGCGTCAACTTGATTGGTAATGATTTAGTGCAACTGGGACTGAACTGGCACACCCCGAAAGAGATGCCTGAAATTCTCAATAAACTCTCCGAGCTATTCCTCGATAAACTCCGGGCCCCGGGCCGAGCGTCGATAGATGGCTCTGAGCTTTTTCTGCAGCAGCAACTCGAAGCGACATTAATCGATTTGGAAAATGCCGAAAGTGCCTTGGCGACATTTAAATCAAACAATGCCGGGAACCTCCCCCAGCTACAGGGAAGCCGGATCCAAAATTACGCCAAAATAAACACCCTGATCCAAGAAACACGGCTTGAACTACTCAATGCCAAAGCCCAACGGGATAACTTCTATAACCGCCTAGCCAGCACCAATCCTGTTATCGGCATGCTTGAAACAGAAATTGTCAAAGCAGAGGCCGAACTGGCCATACTCAGGGCCAGCTATACCGACCGTCACTCCTCGGTAAAAGCCGTGCTTCGCCAACTACACCGCCTCAAACAAGAACGCGCTAACCTCGTTGATCAGCAGCAGTCACTCAATGCTCAGGAGATTAGCCAACTCTGGCAACGTATCGCCAGCAATGCTCAGCAACTCGAGAATACCAACCAGCCGATCCTAATCAGCCAGTTCGAGCAGCTACAGCAGGCAGAGAGCCTAATCCATTCGCTAGAAGGAGAGCTCAAGTTACTAGAGTCTCAGGCATCACGCTTGCAAAATAAGCGGGCCGAATTTGCCCAGCTAGAGAAAGAACTGACCGTGTTGCAACGCAACTATGACGTCAAAGCCAAGATATATAACCAGCTGCTAGAACGTTACGAAATGGCGAAGGTCACCGGCCAGCTAGGGCGTTTCGAAGAACCGAACAAACTCAAGATCATCTCCCGCCCCAGTATTCCAAGCCAACCGTTGAATTGGCCCTGGTGGCTCAATTTCACGACAGGTATTTTTGCCGGCCTAGGGATTGGGCTGTCACTGATTTGCGCCGTGCAGCTACTCGATACCCGCCTGTATCAAAGCCAACACATTATCCGCTTAGCCAACGCTCCGGTATTAATTCGGATCCCTTACTTTTCCGAGGAAAGATTATGACTACCACTACCTTACAGGTTGTCCAGCATTTACGTCCGGGGGGGATTGAACGACTTGTACTCAACCTCGTGCGATTCGCAGCCCCTGATAATCAGGTATATGTGGTTGCGCTAGAAGGCGATAAAGAACAAGCCATCGAACAATGGCCCGAATTAGCGCCACTTTCAGAACGCCTGTATTTCCTCGGCAAACCTCACGGCCGTGATATGAAAACCGTTTTCAAATTGCGACGCCTTATCCAATCGCTGAATGCCAACGTCATTCACTCCCACCATCTTGGTCCGCTACTGTACAGCCGCGCTGCCAGTTTAGGACTAAGGGGGATCACCCATATCCAAACCGAGCATGACAGCTGGCATTTGGAGGATCCTAAACAGCGCCTACTCACCCGTCTCCTTCTGGCTGGCAGTAAGATCCTAATTATCGCTGACGCACCGCGTATTGCCGATCATCTCAAGGCCCATGGGATCACCACCGATCACGTCATTATCAATGGGATTGATACACAGCGCTATACGCCGGGACAAGCGGCGCAAGCAAGGCTACACCTTCGGCTCCCGCCCGATAAGCTGATAATTGGATGTGCCGGTCGTCTAGTACCGGAAAAAGGGATCGACACCCTACTTGAGGCACTGGTGGCATTACCCGAGAATTACCATGTCGTCATCGCCGGTCACGGTCCGGAACGAAGTGAGTTAGAACACCTCGCACAACAGCTAAGGCTTTCCGAACGTGTCCATTGGCTGGGCAACTGTGACAATATGCTGAACTTCTACCGTGCGATTGATCTGCTCTGTATGCCATCCCGCCAAGAGGGGCTCCCCTTGGTACTGCTCGAAGCCCAAGCCTGTGGCAAACCGGTGATTGCCTCTGATGTTGGCGCCATTCCCGACTTGATCTGCCCCCACAGTGGCCGCCTGATCCCTGCGGGACATCCCACACTGCTCGCCCGGGCCTTGTTCGACAAACTTCGCGTGCCCATCCATGACTGCCAACAAACTGCCCACTATATCCGCCGCATCGCCGATGTTCGGAAGATGACGGCATCCTATGAATCGCTCGCTAAACGATCAGGATAATGGGGGTCACCATGACTATCAGTTGGATGATATTAATCGCAATGACCATGGTAATAATTTACCACCATGTCATTTATACCGGTTTGATGCTCTTTCTCGGACGAAAAGAGCCCTCACCACCAGCAGGATCATCTGAATCTCCCTCTGTCGCAATTCTCATCCCAGCCCACAACGAAGCCAACTTTATCGAAGCCAAGCTGGCCAACTTATTGATGCTGGATTACCCGCCCGAAAAGCTCTCTATTTGGATTTGTTGTGATGGCTGCAGTGATAATACCGCAGAGCTAATCAAAGAGTGGGAGAACAAATTTGCCAACGCGGGTATTGCACTGAAATGCATCGTTGAGGCTGACAATAAAGGCAAGGTAGTACGTATCAATCAGCTTCTCGGCCTAGTGAAAGGCAAGGTGGATTTAATCGCCATGTCCGACGTCTCTGCACTGATTTCCATTGATGCCCTGACCCAAGCCGCCGATAGCTTTACTGACCCCCAAATAGGGGCTCTGGCCTGTAACTACCTCTTGGCCGAAGCTACCGACGGTGAGCAGCAATACTGGCACTGGCAAAACTCAATTCGCCAAACCGAATCGACGCTCGGCAGCGTCATGGGGGGCAACGGAGCCTTCTATATTGTCCGGGCACCGCTATTTTCCACCTTGCCGGAAGATACCATTAATGATGATTTCATACAAACGATGCTGGTAATCAAACAAGGCTATCAGGTTCAATTTAATCGCTATATCAATAGCGTCGAACTCTCTCCGTCAACCGCTCAAGATACCTACCAACGCCGGCAGCGCATCGGTGCTGGCAACCTGCAGCAATTACTCCGCTGCCGTTTCATTTTCCGTCGCACCTATCATGGTGCGCGCTGGCTATTTACCTCGGGCAAGGCGCTGCGAACGATCATGCCATTTATATTGATCAGCTATTTCCTCTTATCTTTCACCTTGGCGCTCAAGGGCTCAGCGGTTGCCCTGTGGCTAACAGCCATACAGGCAACGGGCTACATGGCTGCAGCCCTGCCCCTGTTCGGCCTGCATAGCAAGGTGACGGATAAACTGCATTACTTTGTCAGCAGTTATGCCGCGTCGTTGATCGGGATGATACGTTATTGCATGGGTCACTTTAACAATGGCTGGCGTCACCTGCCGCCATTATCTAGCTATCAGTCCCTCTCCACCCAACTCCTCAAGCGTACGAGTGATCTCTTGCTGGCCACCGCTGGTATCGTCTTGACCTTACCGCTATGGCCGCTAATTGCCTTATTGATCAAAATCGACTCTCCCGGTCCGGTGTTCTACCGCCAAATGCGGGTGGGCAGGATCAGTGAGGATCAGGTCGAACTGTTTGAGGTCATCAAGTTTCGCTCCATGTCCCACAATGCAGAATCAAAATCAGGCGCTATTTGGGCACAACGGAATGACCCCCGCATAACCCGCATCGGCAACTTTCTCCGTACCACCCGACTGGATGAAATCCCGCAGTTCATCAATGTCATCAAAGGGGATATGGCCCTCATCGGTCCTCGCCCGGAACGGCCTGAATTCTGTGGCACTTTGCAAAATGCATTGCCATTTTACCTCGAGAGAACGGCAGGCTTAAAACCAGGGATAACGGGGCTGGCTCAAGTCAATCAGAATTATGATGCCAGCCTAGATGACGTCAAAAACAAGATTATCTGGGATCACGCCTATGCCTTGGCGCTTAGCTCTCCGCTGCAGTGGATCAAAATGGATCTGTTCATCATTTTCAAAACTATTTACATCATGGTGAGCAAACGTGGGCAATAATTGGCATAGCACTTGTATTAATAGAAGAAAAACATCACGAACCCAAAAGGCCCGTTATGAAGCCAGCCATAAATAACGCCAACATAGGTCTAACACTGCCAAATGAGTTTGATGCCCACTTGGCCAAACAGATGGAACCCGAGTTTGAAGCGCTCAGCCAAACCGATAGCAATGAGCTGATCATCGATATGACGCAGGTACAATTTATTGATTCCTGCGGCATCGGGGCCATCGTATTCCTTTACAAACGGTTAAAGATCAGGGGGAAACCATTGAGCCTGCTCAATGTGAACGGCCAACCCCGACAGCTGATGAAAATGTTGCGGATCGACAAGGTGATCCCTTTGATCACCTCAGGGGAGTAACACCGGGATGGGAAAACTCTTAAGCCTATTAATCATGTTCCTCTTGAGCAGCTGCGCCACATGGCCGACAACCAGTGACACCCCTTATTCTGCACCGGACGTTGATCAATGGCACGAGCTTGAACACCATGGCTTCGAGCTCCAACTACTGGCAACCCGGGGCGCCAAGCTTTGCCTGCCGGGGCAATACCAGCGGCTTGCCAACCTCCATGACAAAGCCGGCCAAGAACACAAGGCAGGCTTTACCGATGATGCCGATATCACCCTGCTGACCTACCAAACCCAGTTTGCCAAAATCCAACGCCAGATGGACTGGCTCGAGCACCACACCGAGTGTCTGGATACCCGTTACTCTGAGATCCAGCTGCGGGACCAATTCCTGCTCTTGATGCGGGTCGACAACCAATTTGCCTTCAACCGGGTTAAGCTGCTTCCCGATTACCAAAATGCGTTGCGACGTGCTGCTGCAATCCTAAAACGCCAAGAGCACTGGCAGCTAGAGCTAACCGGCCATACCGACACCATAGGTACCGAGCAGAGTAACTACCAACTGGGCATGCGCCGGGCAGATACCGTGCGGCGCTACATGATTGAACAGGGAGTCGACTCGCACCAAATTTCCATTTTCAGTGCTGGTGAAAAAGAGTCGTTCGAAGATCCCAATTCACGTACCCAGCGACTCAGCAACCGCAAGGTTGAAGCCCGAGTATTGGTTGACCACCATACTCGCTCCCCACACCGGGTGTATTCCCTCAGTGACTGGCATGCCGTCAAAGAACAGTTAACCCCAGGCTCGCTATGATCCGGTTGCTGCTGCTCTTACTCAGTACACTCATTGTCACCCCGGTATGGGGAGATACCCTGACACCCGGCGACCGGGTCTTTATCCAGCTACCCGGGGAACGCGACTTCGACGAACCATTCACCATTGATGATCAGGGCCAAATCCGACTGCCTGAAATCGGGCTGGTCCCCATCGAGGGGTTGACCCAGCCACAAGCCGAGCAACGCCTGCGCGAAAGGCTCACGACCGTTTATCGCAATCTCGACGAGTTCAAGCTCAATATCCTCGAGCAAGTCCTGCGGGTGCAAGTTCTCGGTTATGTCGAGGAGCCCGGGATGATATCGCTAAAACCCGGTGCCAATGTCCAAATGGCGATTTCCGCCGCTGGCGGAGCCCGGCCCGGTGCCCAGCTCGATCAATTCAAGTTGATCCGAAACGGCAGCCCCCTGCAATTTAATTACAAAGCCTACCTCGACGATGGCGACCCGGCCAAGCTACCCGCGTTGCAGGGCGGAGATACGATTTTTGTCCCCTCCTCGCCGCTGCTCGGCAATGTCGAGGTAAATTTTGATGCCGCATCGCTGACCAAAGGCGGAGATGCCGACGAACAGCAAGGGATCACCATTTTCGGTGAATTACGCAATCCCGGAACCTTCAGCTTTAAACCGGGCATGACAGTCGTCGATGCCGTGATGCGCGCCGAGGGGGTCACCCGGTACGCGGATGTGACCAAGATCCGGGTGATCACTGACAATATCCCCTACCAATTCGACCTGAAGGCTTACCTAGACAGCGGTGATACCAGCAACCTGCCGCCCATCAAGCCCGGTACCACCATTTTCGCCCCGATAGAAGTCGAAGACATCAACACCACCTCGCGTACCGTGTATGTCATGGGTGAGGTCAAATCACCCGGTGCCTACGAAAGCTCGCCGGGCACCGGCTTCATCGATGTTCTGGCCAACGCCGGCGGGCCGACCCGCTTTGCCGATACCACCCAAATCAAGCTGCTAAGCAACACCAAGGCTGCGATGAGTATCAACCTTGTCAAATATACCCAGACACCGGCACTTTACCCGCTGCCTGACATGATGCCGGGCGATGTCATCTTCATTCCGGAAAAAATCGACTTCAATGAAAAGTCGTGGCTGAAAGTAACTAATGACCGGGCAATAAAAATCATCGGCGCAGTCAATAACCCTGGCCGCTTCGAATGGAATGACACCATGAGCTTTATGGATCTGCTAGCCCATGCCGGGGGTCCCAAACAGCAAACCAACCTGTCGAACATTCGTATTGTGCGCGAAGGGGCCGGCAGCGACGAAGAGCGGGTGACCACGTTCAATTTCGAAGCATTCACCAAACAGGGCAAGCCACAAAACCAACTACCGCAATTAAAGGCCGGCGATACCATCATCTTCGATGAGCTCCCCCACGACCCGACTGACAATAAGGCCAGCTGGCTTCGCCAATCTGCCCAGGACTCCATTTATATCTTCGGCCAAGTTGGTGCGCCGGGGCGCTATGCATTCAACGGCGAACAAGGGTTCCTCGATATATTGTCCGCTGCCGACGGCCCGACCGGGGAAGCCGATATACAAGATGTGCTGATCACCCACCGTAACGGCAAGACCACCAAGGTAACCCGTTTCAACCTCGCCCGTTATTTCAAAACCGGCAATGAGGCTCTGCTGCCGAAGGTTGTTGCCGGCGATGTGATTTTTGTCCCGCAGGTAGATACCGTCGCCGACACGGAAGCGGTCAAGGTTATGGGGGCGGTTAAATCCCCCGGCCGCTTCAACTGGAATGTCAGCATGACCTTCCTCGATGTACTCGCCATGGCGGGCGGGCCGCTGCAGCAGGCCAATATCACCAATATCCGTATCATCAAGGAAAACCGCCAGTCGCAAGACAACGTGCTGTACTTCGACCTCGACAATTTTATCAATGAAGGCGGCAGCTTTACTGCCCTGCCCCGGCTAGCGGCCGGTGATACCATCGTCATCGACGAGCTGCCTCACGACCCGACTGACAACAAATCCAGCTGGATCCGCCAATCGGCCGATGATTCCATCTATGTGTTCGGTCAGGTCGGTGCACCGGGACGCTATGCCTTCAACCGCGAGCTGGGCTTCCTTGATATCCTCTCGGCAGCGGATGGCCCCAATGGCGATGCCGACCTTCGCCAAATCCGGATCAGCCACCGGAATGACAGTACGGCCAGGGTGACCCGGCTCAACCTGTCCCTGTATTTTGAAACCGGCGACGAAACCCTCATCCCGAAAATCGTGCCCGGCGATGTTATCTATGTGCCGAAACTGGAAGGGAACTGGCTCGATAAGCCTGCCGGGCAAGTCGTGCGGTTAATGGGCTCGGTTAATAAACCCGGTCGCTACCCCTTCAACAGCCAGATGAATATTCTCGATTTACTGGCAGAAGCCGGAGGCCCAACCGATAACGCTTATATCGAGCGGATCATGATCGTCAATACCTCTTGCTGTGGTGACAAAGCCCAGACATTCAACCTGCGTGACTATGTCATCGACCCAGCCCGTTACCCGCTACCGCTATTGCGGGCAGGCGACACCGTCTATGTCCCCAACCTCGATGACTCCGTCGGCGAAAAATGGCGCCAGGGCCTGCGAGATGTATTGGGTATCGTCACTTTAATCGCCTTGGGGACAACATTATGAAACCGTGGCTCAGTGGGGAATATGATCAACTCTTTCACCAGCTCCATCAGCACAATGCGCGGGTGATCACCCTCGCTGGCGCCTCAAGCCACTGCGGCACGTCCACCCACTGCAACTGGTTAGCCCGTCGCTGTGCCGAAGATCACAAGGTATTACTGATCGACCTTGATCTTACCGGATCCGGCCAAGGCTATTCATCCAAACCGTGGGACAGCAATGGGAATGCCGTCATCCAGCTGACCGAAAAACTAGACTTACTGCCGCGTCCAAGCGAGGCGCAGACCATCTTGGAACTGCGCCAAATGACGTCATTCCAACAAGCTCTTAACCGCTGGAAGCAGGATTACCACTACATCCTTTGCGATGTCGGTACCATTGCCCATGGTAATTGGCGAAACATGCCGATCAATGCACTTAGCGATGCAACAATCCTCTGCCTTGCCGCGGCCCAAACGACCGAAAGTGAGCTGCTGACCTGCATCAGCAAACTTGAGCAAAACGGCATTTCCTTGCTGGGCACGCTAATCAATGATCAATCCAACCCGTCACTCGCAGAAGAAATAATCCGAGTGCTGAATGGAAAAGCGCGATGGGTACCACAGCGGCTAAAACGTAAACTCATCAATTACTTGCAAAATAGCCCGCTATTACAAGGAAAATACCAGTAATAACGCAAATAGCGCAGACCCCACCCAGGATGAGCCGACATGAATCAGATTTTATTCCAACGACAGTTTGATCTGAGCTACGAGAACCTTGCCCACATTCGCCAGACACTGGATGAAAGAGCCTCTTTGCTTCACCTCTCCCCCGATCAGCTCCAAGGTATCAAACTAGTCTGCAGCGAGTACTGCACCAATTTGCTTGATCACCAAGAAGTAACGGCAACTCGATGTACCCTCAGCTACGGCAAGTTTTCCGGTCAATACCGATTCGCCATTCACGATAACGGCTCGCCCTGGCCTGAGCAAACCCAGTACCTATCAGAGGCCGAGTTACCCGATCTCCCGTGTGAATCAGGAATGGGACTTGCCATAATAAAGGCCACATTCCCTGAATTTAGCTATCAAATCTTACCTGATCACAACAAAATTGAGTTTACACTCCCTTTATCATCCTCCCGCAAACATCTGGTCATTGTTGATGACAGCCTCAGCCAACTCACCATGCTAACGCACTACCTTGATAAAAATTATCAGCTCTCTATTTTCAGTCAGGCAGATGATGCGTTGAAATGGTTGGAGGCCAATCACTGTGACTTAGTCCTCACCGACTTATGGATGCCGAATATCAACGGCTTGGAGTTTCGACAGCAGGTGGGGGAGCTCCGCCACCACCGTTTATTACCCTTTATTTTTCTCTCAGGCGACACCTCGGCAGAAACCATAACGGCGGTCACCCTGTCAGGAATTGATGACTTCCTGACCAAGCCCATCAACAAGCGGCACCTACTACAAGTATTGGATAGGGTACTCAATCGACATCACCATCTACAGCAAGCGTTTGAAGACAACCTATTGCAGCAACTCGAAAATACAGCGCCACCAAGGGATGAACACAGAACAACATCAATCACTGTGGGAAAACTCAACGTCCAGATAAGCCAGCAACCGCAGATCAGCGGTGACTTTTTTATAAATCAAACGCTTGCAGATAAATCAGAAATCATGATCCTTGGCGATCTCATGGGGCATGGCATCGTCGCCAAAGCCAACGGCGGAATTTGCTACGGACTGCTCCAAGGGCTGCTGCTCAACCCCGACCAAACCCCAAAGCAATTGTGCAAACAGCTTAACCAGTACCTCTACCACACCCTGCCCAGTAGCCTCGTATGCTTGCTTGTTATTCATATCAGTATGGAAAATACCGTTACCCTCTACAACGCAGGAATGCCAAAACCCATCATCTGTGAGAGTACCTGCCAGCATATCGATGAGAGTATGGGGCTTTTAGGGTTGTTTGATACATTGCAAATGGAAAGCAGCCAGCTAACAATCAGGCCTAATGGCAGCTTGCATAGTTACAGTGACGGCTTGCTAGACTCTGTGCTCCCCGAGCAAGAACGGCAAAACCTTGTACGCATGTCGATCACAGAACGCCATCAATATTTATGGCAACGCAGCCCCGAGAACAATGCGGATGACCGCACCTTAATCACCCTAAGCTATAGCGGCTAAACGTTTGGAGATAATCACAGCTAGGCCAAGCGGTAGATCTTCGCCAGCTCCGGCCAACACGCATCGGCACTGAAATGTGCTTTCACTCTCTGCTGCTGATAGTGTGATAACGCCAGCCATGACCCACTACCTTCGCGCTCAAGATCTATAACCCTTGTGCTCAGTGACAGCCAGTCGCTCTCTGCAACGATACAATCGCTCTTCAGCAAAGAGCGCATCTCGCCAACATCCGTCGATAAAACCACAACGCCATTCTCCATCGCCTCTAGTGCAGCCATCGGCATTCCCTCAGCCCGCGATGGCATAAGTAAGACATCCAGGTGTTGCCAATACGACGCCATCGATGGCACTGAACCGTGCCATGTCAGTGCTTCGCCCTCCAATAAATGAGCTTGCTCACCATCACCAAAAACATGGCATTCACAATCGGGTAATTGGTGGCTTAGCAAGACGAAACGATCAATGGCTTTTTCATGGCTAAGCCGCCCGACGAATCCTACTTGCAAAGTGGCATGACGCTCCCGTTTTATCATTTCTTTTTGGCAATGAACAAAATTGCGCTGCAATTTGCAAGGGAATAACTGGGCTTTCCTAATTTGCTCACTAACCGCGAGGTTATCGGAAAGACCTGCGGTACAGCGGTTGATCCATTCATAACAAGCAAGCCGGCCAGATAACCGCTCACCCGCATGGAAAGTCGTAACAACATGAAAGGGGGCAAATAGAGAAAAAAAGCGAGAGATGATAGAGGCTTTGTATCCATGGGCATGAACGACATCAGAGCCTTTTAAACGCCGGAAAAAACCAGTTACAGAGGAATCAGACAGGAAGCGATAGGGAATACGGTGTAATTTGAGTTGAACGTACTGTGGATGTGATGGGTAGTGCTGGAGAAATACAACTTCAACCTCAACCTGTTGCGATTGAAGCAGCATTGCCAATTGCTGGATATGGCTTTCAACACCGCCAAACCCAGAACTATCGACGAGCAGGTAAATCATGCACTCACTCTCTTGTTAATCTAGGAAACAAGAAAATCAATGCATAAAAAAAGCCGAGTCTTACGACTCGGCTTCTTTTTTATTTAACGAGCTTTTGCTTATTCAGCAGCAGCTTCTTCCTGAGCTTCAGGACGGTCTACTAGCTCGATGTAAGCCATAGGGGCTTTATCGCCAGCACGGAAACCGCATTTCATGATGCGAGTGTAACCGCCTGGACGCTGAGCAAAACGTGGACCCAGTTCGTTAAATAGTTTCGCAACAACTTCGTTGTCACGAGTACGTGCGAATGCAAGACGACGGTTAGCAACACTGTCAGTCTTAGCTAGTGTAATCAATGGCTCAATTACGCGACGCAGCTCTTTTGCCTTAGGCAGGGTAGTCTTGATAAGCTCGTGACGTACCAGAGAGCTAGCCATGTTGCTAAACATAGCCTTGCGGTGGCTGCTGTTGCGGTTGAGTTGACGACCACTCTTACGATGGCGCATGACCTAATCCTTCTAACTAGATATCAGTAACTATTAATCTTCAGCGATAGATGCTGGCGGCCAGTTTTCTAGGCGCATACCTAGAGACAGACCACGTGAAGCCAGCACGTCTTTGATTTCTGTCAAAGACTTCTTACCAAGGTTAGGCGTTTTAAGAAGCTCAACCTCAGTGCGCTGAACGAGATCACCGATGTAATGGATCGCTTCTGCTTTCAGACAGTTAGCAGAGCGAACAGTTAGTTCAAGATCGTCTACAGGACGCAGTAGGATCGGATCGAACTCCGGCTTCTCTTCTTTCTCTTCAGGAACTCGTACATCACGAAGATCTACGAATGCATCCAATTGCTCAGCTAGAATAGTAGCTGCACGACGGATAGCTTCCTCTGGGTCAAGAGTACCGTTGGTTTCCATATCGATTACAAGCTTGTCAAGGTCAGTACGTTGTTCAACACGTGCTGCTTCAACTGCGTAAGCGATGCGGTCAACTGGGCTGAATGTTGCATCAACCAGTAGACGACCAATTGGACGCTCGTCTTCTTCTGTGTGAATACGAGCAGACGCCGGTACGTAGCCACGACCACGCTCTACCTTGATGCGCATGCTGATATCAGCATTGTCATCAGTAATGTGGCAGATTACGTGCTCTGGGTTCGCAATCTCAACATCACCATCATGGGTGATGTCACCTGCAACAACAGGGCCTGCACCAGATTTATTCAGAGTAATGATTACTTCATCCTTACCCTCAACCTTAACGGCTAGGCCTTTAAGGTTTAGAAGGATCTCAAGGATATCTTCCTGAATACCTTCTTTGGTGCTGTACTCGTGCAACACGCCATCGATTTCTACTTCAGTTACGGCACAACCCGGCATTGAAGATAGAAGAATACGACGTAGCGCATTACCAAGAGTGTGGCCGAAACCACGCTCTAGTGGCTCAAGAGTTACTTTGGCATGCGTACTGCTAACTTGTTCAATATCAACAAGACGCGGCTTAAGAAATTCTGTTACAGAACCCTGCATTGTGTCCTCTCTTAACTGTAGCCTTACTTAGAGTAAAGCTCGACGATCAGGTGTTCGTTGATGTCGGCAGACAAATCAGAACGTTCTGGAAGACGCTTGAAAGTACCTTCCATCTTGCTGTTGTCTACTTCGACCCAAGTCGGTAGTTCACGCTGAGTAGCAACTTCAAGAGCCGCTTTGATGCGTGCTTGGTTCTTAGCTTTCTCGCGAACGCTAACAACGTCGTTAGCCGCTACCTGGAAAGAAGGAACGTTTACGACTTGACCGTTAACTAGAATCGCTTTGTGGCTTACCAGCTGACGTGCTTCTGCGCGAGTTGCGCCAAAGCCCATGCGGTAAACTACGTTGTCTAGACGACCTTCAAGAAGCTGAAGCAGGTTTTCACCTGTGTTGCCCTTGATGCGAGCCGCTTCTTGGTAGTAGTTACGGAATTGCTTCTCAAGTACGCCGTAAGTACGACGAACTTTCTGCTTCTCACGAAGCTGAACGCCGTAGTCAGATAGACGACCGCGACGAGCACCGTGCATGCCAGGTGCATTATCAATTTTACACTTGGTATCAATCGCGCGTACACCAGACTTAAGGAATAAGTCAGTGCCTTCGCGACGGCTAAGCTTCAGCTTAGGACCCAAATATCTTGCCATGTTCTTTCTCCAGTTTTCCTAGAAACGTTATACGCGACGTTTCTTAGGTGGACGACAACCGTTATGAGGGATCGGAGTCGCATCAACAATGTTAGTGATACGGAAACCCGCAGCGTTAAGCGCGCGGATAGTAGACTCACGACCTGGACCTGGGCCCTTAACCATAACTTCTAGGTTCTTAACGCCATACTCTTTGGCCATTTCGCCAGCGCGCTCAGCAGCAACCTGTGCAGCGAACGGAGTAGACTTACGAGAACCACGGAAACCTGAACCACCGGCAGTAGCCCAAGACAGAGCGTTACCCTGACGGTCAGTGATGGTCACGATTGTGTTGTTGAAAGAAGCATGAATGTGCGCAACGCCATCAGCTACTTGCTTGCGTACGCGCTTACGAGCGCGAGTTGGTTGTTTAGCCATTGTACTCTACCTTCCGATTATTTCTTGATCGGCTTGCGCGGACCCTTACGGGTACGTGCGTTGGTTTTAGTACGCTGTCCACGTAGTGGTAGACTGCGACGATGACGAAGACCACGGTAACAACCAAGATCCATTAGGCGCTTGATGTTCATGGAAACTTCACGACGTAGATCACCTTCTACAGTGTATTTAGCTACACCATCACGCAGTAGATCGATCTGCTCTTCAGTTAGTTCACTGATCTTAACACTTTCAGCAATACCCACTTCAGCTAGGATAGCTTTTGAGCGAGTTTTACCAATACCGTAAATCGCAGTAAGAGCGATTACAGAATGTTTATGATCAGGAATGTTAATGCCTGCAATACGGGCCACTATTCACTCCTAGTACTTTTCAAGAATTACCACTGCAAAGCCCGTCTAGGATACGCAGCGGCGGAACAATTCTTTTGCACACACAAAAGATTGGTTGGCTAATTTAGCCAACCTACCTTAAATTTGCAAGAAATATTTCTGCTAATTAGCCTTGGCGCTGTTTGTGCTTTGGCTCACTGCAAATTACACGCACAACACCGTTGCGCTTGATAACTTTACAGTTACGGCAGATTTTCTTAACGGAAGCACGAACTTTCATTGCTAAACTCCGTAAATGGGATCTTAACGGCCAGAGCCCTTAAGATTAGCCTTTTTCAACACAGACTCATATTGTTGAGACATCAGGTGTGTCTGAACTTGAGCCATGAAGTCCATAATGACTACAACTACGATAAGTAGTGAAGTACCGCCAAAATAGAAGCGGACATTCCATGCAATCATCATAAACTCGGGGATCAGACAGATAAAGGTAATGTACAGAGCACCAACCAAAGTTAGGCGAGTCATCACTTTATCTATGTATTTTGCGGTCTGCTCTCCCGGGCGAATACCAGGTACGAACGCACCAGACTTCTTCAGGTTATCTGCTGTTTCACGCGGGTTGAAAACCAGCGCCGTATAGAAGAAGCAGAAGAAGATAATCGCAGCTGCATAAAGCATTACATACAGTGGCTGACCTGGGCTTAGTGCCAATGAAATGTCACTTAGCCAAGTTAGCTTGTCATTCTGACCGAACCACTGAGCCAGTGTACCCGGGAACAGAATAATACTAGATGCAAAGATTGCTGGAATTACCCCTGCCATGTTGATTTTCAACGGCAGATGCGTGCTTTGCGCAGCGAAGACACGACGGCCCTGCTGACGCTTGGCGTAGTTAACAACGATACGACGCTGACCACGCTCCATAAACACAACAAAGTAAATTACAGCAAACGAAATAACTGCAATTAACAGTAGAAGAAGAACATGCAATTCGCCTTGACGCGCTTGCTCCACTGTCTGTCCAATAGCCGGCGGCAAACCTGCAACAATACCTGTGAAGATGATCAGAGATATACCGTTACCTATGCCACGCTCTGTAATTTGCTCACCTAACCACATCAGGAACATGGTACCGGTAACCAAACTAACAACCGCAACGAAGTAGAATCCTAGGCCAGGATTAACGACAAGGCCTGGGATCATACTTGGTAACCCTGTTGCAATACCAATTGCTTGGAAGGTTGCCAAAACAAGCGTGCCGTAACGGGTATACTGGCTAATCTTACGACGGCCAGACTCCCCTTCCTTCTTCAATTCGGCCAGTGCCGGATGAACAACCGTCAGCAACTGAACAATGATCGATGCCGAAATATACGGCATGATACCCAGTGCTAAAATGGAAGCACGCTCAAGTGCACCACCAGAGAACATGTTAAACAGTTCAATGATGGTGCCCTTTTGCTGTTCGAACAGATCGGCAAGTACAGCAGCGTCAATACCAGGAATAGGCACAAAGGAGCCTGCTCGGAAAATTAAGATCGCACCTAATACGAATAGTAGGCGAGACTTAAGCTCTGCTAGTCCACTTTGGGCGCTACGAAAATCTTGTCCTGGTTGTTTAGCCATCTGTACCTCATCCTCGAGTTAATTATTCCTCGATTTTACCGCCTGCAGCTTCGATAGCAGCTTTAGCGCCTTTAGTCACGCGTAGACCTTTAACTGTTACAGCGCGAGCAATTTCACCAGAAAGAACGATTTTTGCGAAAGCAATGTTCTTAGTGATGATGTTCGCAGCCTTAAGAGTTTCTAGGCTTACTACGTCACCTTCAACACGCGCTAGCTCAGCTAGACGAACTTCAGCTGTTACCAAGCTCTTACGAGAAGTAAAACCGAATTTTGGTAGACGCTGTTTCAAAGGCATTTGACCGCCTTCGAAGCCTGGACGTACAGAACCACCTGAACGTGATTTCTGACCTTTGTGACCACGGCCACAAGTTTTGCCCAGACCTGAACCGATACCACGACCTACGCGCTTCGCAGAAGGCTTAGAACCCGCAGCCGGTGATAGAGTATTCAAACGCATTCTGATTACTCCTCAACTTTAACCATGTAGTAAACTTTGTTGATCATGCCGCGTACGCAAGCAGTATCTTCAAGTTCAACAGTGTGGTTGATACGACGAAGGCCTAGGCCCAGCAAAGTAGCTTTATGCTTCGGTAGACGACCGATAGAGCTCTTTGTCTGTGTTACTTTAATAGTCTTAGCCATGTCGATTACTCCAGAATTTCTTTAACAGAAAGACCACGCTTCGCAGCGATCATTTCTGGAGAGTTCATGCCACTCAAACCATCAATAGTCGCGCGAACGATGTTGATTGGGTTTGTAGAGCCGTATGCTTTAGCTAGAACGTTGCGAACACCCGCAACTTCTAGTACTGCACGCATTGCACCGCCGGCGATGATACCAGTACCTTCTGAAGCAGGCTGCATGTACACTTTAGAACCAGTGTGTGCGCCTTTAACAGCGTGGTGTAGAGTACCTTCGTTCAGTGCAACATTAATCATGTTGCGACGTGCTTTTTCCATCGCTTTTTGGATCGCAGCAGGAACTTCACGTGCCTTACCGTAACCGAAACCAACGCGACCGTTACCGTCACCAACAACAGTTAGTGCAGTAAAGCTGAAAATACGACCACCTTTAACCGTCTTAGATACGCGGTTAACAGCGATCAGCTTTTCATGCAAATCTGATTGAGTTTTTTCGTTAGCCATCTTCCGCCTACCTTAGAATTTCAGACCAGCTTCACGAGCAGCTTCTGCTAGTGCAGCCACACGGCCGTGGTATTGGAAACCAGAACGATCGAATGCAACGCTAGAAACGCCTTTTTCAATCGCGCGCTCAGCAATAGCTTTACCTACAGCTGCAGCAGCGTCTTTGTTACCGGTGCTCTTAACTTGCTCACGGATCGCTTTTTCTACTGTAGAAGCGGCTGCGATTACTTCAGAACCGTTTGGTGCGATAACCTGAGCGTACACGTGACGTGGAGTACGGTGTACAACCAGGCGAGTTGCACCCAGTTCAGCAATCTTACGACGTGCACGGGTCGCACGACGGATACGAGATGCTTTCTTATCCATAGTGTTACCTTACTTCTTCTTAGCTTCTTTAGTACGCACATTTTCATCTGCGTAACGAACACCTTTGCCTTTGTAAGGCTCAGGACTACGGTAAGCGCGAATGTCAGCAGCTACTTGGCCAACTACCTGCTTATCAGTACCAGTTAGTACGATTTCAGTTTGAGTTGGGCACTCAGCTTTGATGCCAGCTGGAAGTTCGTGCTCTACTGGGTGAGAGAAACCAAGAGTCAGAGCTACAGCGTTGCCTTTGATAGCAGCACGGTAACCTACACCCTTAAGAACAAGCTTCTTAGTGTAACCTTCAGTAACACCAACAACCATGTTGTTAACTAGTGCACGAGCAGTACCTGCTTGCGCCCAAGCTTTCTCGAAACCTTCACGAGGACCGAAAGTGATCTGGCTCTCTTCCTGGGAAAGAACTACTGCTTCATGGATAACGCGAGTTAGTTCGCCTTTTCCACCTTTAACAGTGATTTCCTGACCGTTAAGCTTAACTTCTACGCCGGCAGGAATTACTACAGGTGCTTTTGCAACACGAGACATTTCCTACTCCTATTATGCTACGTAGCAGATAATCTCACCGCCAAGACCCGCTTTGCGAGCAGCGCGGTCGGTCATCAGACCCTTGGAAGTGGACACAACAGCAATACCTAGACCGCCCATAACTGACGGAAGCGCATCTTTTTTCTTGTAGATGCGTAGGCCAGGGCGTGAAACGCGCTGGATTTGCTCGATAACTGGGTTAGCTTCGAAGTACTTAAGTGTAACTTCTAGCTCAGGCTTAACTTCACCAGAGATGGTGTAGTCAGCCACGTAACCTTCTTCTTTAAGCAGTGCTGCGATAGCAACTTTTAGCTTAGAAGATGGCATTTTTACAGCAACTTTTTTCGCTGCCTGACCGTTGCGAATGCGGGTCAGCATATCCGAAATCGGATCTTGCATGCTCATAAGTCAATTACTCCGTGATTCTAATTGGGTAACAAATTACCAGCTAGCTTTACGCAGACCCGGAATCTCGCCTTTCATGCAAGCTTCACGAACCTTGATACGGCATAGACCGAACTTACGTAGGTAGCCGTGTGGACGACCAGTCTGGTTACAGCGGTTACGCTGACGAGACTTAGCAGAATCACGTGGTAGTGACTGAAGTTTAAGCACTGCATTCCAGCGATCTTCTTCAGACGCATTCACGTCTTTGATTAGAGCTTTAAGCGCCGCACGCTTCTCAGCGAACTTTGCTACTAGCTTTGCACGTTTTACTTCACGTGCCTTCATGGATTCTTTAGCCATTAGTAACCCTTACTTTTACTTACGGAATGGGAAGTTAAAAGCAGATAGCAGAGCACAAGCTTCTTCGTCAGATTTCGCAGAAGTCGTGATTGTGATGTCTAGACCACGTACACGATCAACTTTATCGTAATCGATTTCTGGGAAGATAATCTGCTCACGAACGCCCATGCTGTAGTTACCACGACCGTCGAATGATTTCGGGTTTAGACCACGGAAATCTCGGATACGAGGTACAGCAATTGAAATTAGACGCTCGAAAAAGTCCCACATACGTTCGCCACGTAGAGTCACTTTACAGCCAATAGGGTAGCCCTCACGGATCTTAAAGCCAGCAACAGACTTACGAGCTTTTGTGATCAGCGGCTTTTGGCCAGAAATGGCGGCCATATCTGCTGCTGCATTCTCAAGAAGCTTCTTGTCGTTGATCGCGTCACCCACACCCATGTTAAGTGTGATTTTCTCGATCCTTGGGACTTGCATGATGCTCTTGTATTCAAACTTTTCAGAAAGCTCGCTTACAATAGACTCTTTGTAGTAATCATGCAGTTTCGCCATAGTACTACTCCAAAATTACTTAATAGTTTCGCCAGTCGACTTGAAGAAACGAACTTTTTTGCCGTCTTCAAATCGGAAGCCTACACGGTCCGCTTTACCTTCACCGTTTACGATTGCAACGTTAGAAGCGTCAATTGCTGCTTCTTTTTCAACGATGCCACCTTGGATGCCCATAGCCGGTACAGGCTTCTGGTGCTTCTTAACAAGGTTGATACCTTCAACGATTACTTTACCGGTTGCTAGAACCTTAGATACTTTACCTTTCTTACCTTTGTCTTTACCAGTAAGAACGATAACTTCGTCGTTACGACGGATTTTAGCTGCCATTTGAATTACTCCTTACAGTACTTCAGGCGCTAGTGAAACGATCTTCATGAACTTATCACCACGAAGCTCACGAGTCACAGGGCCGAAAATACGAGTACCGATTGGTTGCTCAGTTGTGTTGTTCAACAGTACGCAAGCATTACGGTCAAAACGAATGACAGAGCCGTCTGGACGACGAACGCCTTTACGAGTGCGCACAACCACCGCTTTCAGTACATCACCCTTTTTAACTTTACCGCGAGGAATTGCTTCCTTAACAGTAACTTTGATGACATCACCGATATGTGCATAGCGACGGTGTGAACCACCCAGAACCTTAATACACATTACGCTACGTGCGCCGGAGTTATCGGCTGCATCAAGCATACTTTGCATTTGGATCATGTTAGTGCTCCGCTAATTTTAAACATCTAGACCCATCACGGGTCGCTTTGCCTTTTTAACAAAGGCGGCGAATGATAACACTCTTTTTGCCGATTGAATAGACAAAAAATAAACGGCCCCAAATTTTTTCGGGGCCGCTGTGCTATATCGTAGTTAAGTTCGCTTAACCGCGAGCTTTTTCTACAACGCGTACCAGAGTCCAAGATTTGTTCTTAGACAGTGGACGGCACTCACGAATCTCAACAGTGTCGCCTAGACCACACTCGTTGTTCTCGTCGTGCGCGTGAAGCTTAGTCGTGCGAGTGATGTACTTACCGTAGATTGGGTGTTTCACCTTACGCTCGATAGCAACAACGATAGACTTGTCCATCTTGTCGCTTACTACGCGACCAAGCTGAGTACGAATTTTCTCGCTCATTATGCGTCCGCCTTCTCAGTCAGAACGGTTTTAACACGTGCGATATCGCGACGTACAGCTTTTAGAGTGTGAGTCTGCTGAAGCTGGCCAGTTGCAGCTTGCATGCGCAGGTTAAACTGCTCACGTAGCAGGTTCACAAGCTCAGCATTCAGTTCTTCAACGCTTTTAGCGCGCAGATCTTGTGCGTTCATCACATCACCGCCTTAGTTACGAATGTTGTCTTGATTGGTAGCTTACGTGCAGCAAGATCGAATGCTTCACGAGCTAGTGTTTCAGAAACACCATCCATTTCGTATAGAACTTTACCTGGTTGAATCTGTGCTACCCAGTACTCAACGTTACCCTTACCTTTACCTTGACGAACTTCAAGAGGCTTAGATGTGATTGGTTTGTCTGGGAATACACGAATCCAGATTTGGCCCTGACGTTTGATATGACGAGTCATAGCACGACGTGCCGCTTCGATCTGACGAGCAGTTAGGCGACCACGGCCAACAGCTTTAAGACCAAATGTACCGAAGCTTACATCAGTACCGTTCGCTAGACCGCGGTTACGACCTTTAAAAGTCTTGCGGAATTTAGTGCGTTTAGGTTGCAGCATCAATAAACTCCTTATTTACGGCCTTTGCGCTGCTTCTTAGGCTTGTCAGCCTTTGGCTCTTCAACCGGCATACCGCCTAGAACTTCACCTTTGAAGATCCAAACTTTAACGCCGATAACACCGTATTGGGTGTGAGCCGAAGAAGTTGCGTAATCAATGTCAGCACGAAGAGTGTGTAGAGGCACACGGCCTTCACGGTACCACTCAGTACGTGCGATTTCAGCGCCGCCTAGACGACCGCTTACTTCAACTTTGATACCTTTAGCGCCAAGACGCATAGCGTTCTGAACTGCACGCTTCATAGCGCGACGGAACATAACACGACGCTCTAGCTGAGACGAAATGCTGTCTGCAACTAGTTGACCGTCTAGCTCTGGCTTACGTACTTCAGCGATGTTGATCTGAGCTGGAACACCAGCGATCTTAGCAACGCGAGCGCGTAGTTTCTCTACGTCTTCACCTTTCTTACCGATTACAACGCCTGGACGAGCAGTGTGAATAGTTACACGGATGCTCTTCGCTGGACGCTCGATAACGATGCGTGATAGTGAAGCTTTTGCTAGTTCCTTAGTAAGGAACTGACGTACCTTGAAGTCGCCGTCTAGGTTGTCAGCGAAATCTTGGCTGTTAGCAAACCAAGTGGTATTCCAAGGCTTAACGATGCCAAGACGAATACCATTAGGATGTACTTTTTGACCCATTGCTTTCTCTCCTAGTCTCTTAGCGGTCTGCTACAACAACAGTGATGTGGCTAGAACGCTTCAAGATGCGATCGGCACGGCCTTTAGCACGAGGCATAATACGCTTCATGACTGGACCTTCATCAACGAAGATTTTAGCTACTGATAGATCATCAATATCTGCGCCTTCGTTGTGTTCTGCGTTAGCGATAGCTGACTCTAGAACTTTCTTGATTAGATCAGCAGCTTTTTTGTTGCTGAAAGTCAGAATTTCTAGTGCTTGTGCAACTGGCTTACCGCGCAGTTGATCAGCAACCAAACGTGCTTTCTGCGGTGAGATGCGAGCAAAGCGATGTTTAGCGATAGCTTCCATTACCTATACTCCTCTTAGCGCTTCTTAGCTTTCTTATCCGCAGCGTGACCGCGGTAAGTACGTGTTGGTGCAAATTCGCCTAGCTTGTGACCGATCATTTCTTCAGAAACGAAAACAGGAACGTGCTGACGACCATTATGGACAGCGATGGTCAAACCGATCATCTGAGGGATGATCATTGAGCGACGGGACCAAGTCTTAACAGGCTTCTTGTCACCGCTTTCCACCGCTTTCTCTACCTTCTTCAGCAAGTGCAGGTCAATAAAAGGACCTTTCTTGAGAGAACGTGGCATGGCTTATCCTCTGATATAAATTACTTGTTACGACGACGTACGATGTACTTGTCGGTACGCTTGTTCTTACGAGTCTTGTAACCCTTAGTTGGAACACCCCAAGGTGTAACTGGGTGACGACCACCAGAAGTACGGCCTTCACCACCACCGTGTGGGTGGTCAACTGGGTTCATTACAACACCACGTACAGTTGGACGAACACCGCGCCAACGTGAAGCACCAGCTTTACCTAGTTCACGTAGCATGTGTTCTGCGTTACCAACTTCACCGATGGTTGCACGACCTTCAGAAAGAACTTTACGCATCTCACCAGAACGTAGACGAACAGTCACGTAAGCGCCTGCACGTGCAACGATCTGAGCGTATGCACCAGCTGAACGAGCCAGCTGAGCACCTTTACCAGGCTTAAGTTCAACACAGTGTACAGTTGAACCTACTGGGATGTTGCGCATTGGTAGAGTGTTACCAACTTTGATAGCAGCATCTGCGCCAGACTGGATTACGTCACCAGCCTGAAGACCCTTAGGTGCGATGATGTAGCGGCGCTCACCGTCTGCGTACAGAACTAGAGCAATGTTTGCGCTACGGTTTGGATCGTATTCTAGACGCTCAACTTTCGCTGGGATACCGTCTTTAGTACGTTTGAAATCGATGATACGGTAAGCATTCTTGTTACCACCACCGATGTGACGTACTGTGATACGACCGTTGTTGTTACGACCACCAGTTTTAGATTTCTTCTCAACTAGTGCTGCGTACGGCTTACCCTTATGCAGGTCAGAGTTAACCACTTTAACTACGTGGCGACGACCTGGGGAAGTCGGCTTACATTTTACAATAGCCATTCTTCTTTGCTCCTAGCCTTACTCTGCACCGCCAACGAAGTCGATGTCTTGACCTTCTTTCAAGATTACATACGCTTTCTTCACGTCTGAACGACGGCCTTGGCGCATACCTTGACGTTTGGTCTTACCCTTAGTGATAAGAGTATTTACAGACTTAACTTCAACCTCGAACAGTTTTTCAACTGCTGCTTTGATCTCTTTCTTAGTTGCAGTCATCGCTACTTTGAAAACGATAGTGTTACCGTTTTCAGCAGCCATGGTTGCTTTTTCAGAGATGTGCGGAGCACGTAGAACTTTTAGAATACGCTCTTCAGTGATCATGCTAGCATCTCCTCAACTGCTTTAACTGCTGCTGCAGTCATAACAACTTTATCGAAAGCGATCAGGCTAACTGGATCAATTGCCTTCGCGTCACGTACGTCTACTTTGTATAGGTTACGTGCAGCAAGGAATAGATTCTCATCTAGTTCGCCTGTTACGATCAGTGCGTCTGTCAGCTCAAGCTCTTTCAACTTAGCAGCTAGTGCTTTAGTTTTTGGAGCTTCGATTGAGAATTCTTCAACAACGATTAGACGCTCTTGACGAACTAGCTCAGACAGGATGCTCTTCATCGCACCACGGTACATTTTCTTGTTAACTTTCTGGCTGTGGTCCTGTGGACGAGCAGCGAAAGTTACACCACCGGTACGCCATAGCGGGCTACGGATTGTACCAGCACGAGCGCGGCCTGTACCCTTCTGGCGCCATGGCTTAGCGCCACCACCAGAAACGTCAGAACGAGTCTTCTGAGCACGAGTACCTTGACGAGCACCTGCTGCAAAAGCAACAACTACCTGGTGTACAAGCGCTTCATTGAAGTCACGCCCAAAAGTAGTTTCGGAGACAGTTAGTGCGTTAGCACCTTTGACTACCAATTCCATTACTAACTCCTCGACGTTACGCTTTAACAGCTGGTTTAACGATCACGTTGCCACCTGTAGCACCTGGGACTGCACCTTTGATAAGAAGCAGATTGCGCTCAGCGTCAACACGTACGATCTCTAGGTTTTGAGTCGTTACACGCTCAGCACCCATGTGACCAGCCATTTTCTTGCCTTTAAATACGCGACCTGGAGTCTGACACTGACCGATAGAACCAGGAGCACGGTGAGACAAGGAGTTACCATGGGTCATATCTTGAGTACGGAAGTTCCAGCGCTTAACAGCACCCTGGAAGCCCTTACCCTTAGATGTACCAGTAACGTCTACTTTTTTAACTTCGTTGAATAGCTCAACAGTTAGCTCAGCGCCAACAGCGAACTCTTCGTTGTTCTCTAGACGGAATTCCCAAAGACCGCGACCTGCTTCAACACCTGCTTTCGCAAAGTGACCAGCTTCTGGCTTAGAAACACGGTTAGCTTTCTTAGTACCAGTAGTTACCTGGATTGCGTTGTAGCCGTCAGTTTCAACAGATTTAACCTGTGAAACGCGGTTCGCTTCAACTTCAACCACAGTTACTGGGATAGAAACGCCATCTTCGGTAAATACGCGGGTCATGCCCACTTTACGACCGATTAGACCAATCATTCTCTTATCTCCCCTTAACCTAGGCTGATCTGAACGTCAACGCCAGCAGCTAGGTCTAGACGCATAAGAGCGTCAACAGTTTTGTCTGTTGGCTCAACGATGTCGATAAGACGCTTGTGAGTACGGATTTCGTACTGGTCACGTGCATCCTTATTAACGTGAGGAGAAATAAGAACAGTGAAACGCTCTTTACGAGTAGGTAGTGGGATTGGACCCTTAACCTGCGCGCCAGTGCGCTTAGCTGTTTCTACGATTTCCGCAGTAGACTGGTCGATCAAACGGTGATCGAAAGCCTTTAGGCGGATACGAATACGTTGGTTCTGCATTAGACAGAGCTCCAATTCAAAAATTTTACACAAACAATATCGCCACTCAAACCCGTCAGGACGAGAGAATGTCGATTGATTTATGTGAACGTAGCATCCCGATTGGATACATTGTCAGTCAATTTAATGACTGCGAACTTAAGTCAGAGTGTACATTAACAGATCGCTAAGCGACCCTTCCTCAACGCTCATTGGTTCACAACTGCGCTTACGAGGTTAACCTCGGGCAGTGGGAGGCATTATACAGATCACAGTTTTAAGCGCAAGCCCTGTTGGAAAAATAATCACGGAAGTTTTTTTGTCACGAATGGCAGGCAACAAGGTATGGGATCCCGTCCTCTCGGCCCTCCCCTTTCCTGCCACAGCAGCTACCGAAACTCAGTCATCTTCGTCAACAATCTGGGCTTGATTGTAATTGGCTATCCCCATTTTCTCGATCAGCCCAAGCTGGGTTTCGAGCCAATCAACGTGCTCTTCTTCATCAGAAAGGATGGATTGGAACAAATCACGGGAGACATAGTCGTGGACATCTTCGGCGTAAGCAATCGCATCGCGCAGATCTGGGATTGCCGCCATTTCCAATGCCAAATCGCATTCGAGCATTTCTTGGGTATCTTCGCCGATATTGAGCTTGCCGAGATCCTGCAAGTTAGGGATCCCCTCGAGGAACAAGATACGTTCGATGAGGTGATCGGCATGGTTCATCTCATCGATGGACTCATGGTACTCCTTGTCCGCAAGGTGCTTTAGCCCCCAGTCCTTGTACATTCTGGCATGGAGGAAGTACTGATTGATGGCAACAAGCTCATTGCCGAGGATTTTATTGAGGTGTTGGATTATCTTTGGATCGGCTTTCATAGCACATGGCTCCTCTATCGATTCCATAAAGCATAGAAGCGATCAGGAGCCTGTCAAAAACAAGCATGGTCGATATAGGACGGGGTCAGCTGGCTTTTTGGTACTGAGCCACGACGGTTTCTTCGAGGATCTGTCTTGCCTGACGAATACACTTGCCGCACTGCGAGCCCAGCGGGGTGATTTGGCGAAGGCCGCGAATATCAAAAATCCCTTGCTGCTGAGCAAGTTTGACAATTTTCTTATCGGAGATCCCATAACACAGACAGACAAACATACGATTCTTACCTTGATTACACGATGTAAATATAAACAAGAATCCTTTTCATTACCATCGCGCGTGAGCTCTTTATGTAGACCAATTAGGCATTAGTGATAGAGCTATATATACGATTTACAAATATAAATACAGCAGTGTAAGCAAAGACAGGCTATTGCACAGACTATGGGGCTGCCCGTTTAATAGCTATGGGAGTGCACGAGGAAGGGATGCGATACGAAACAACAGATAAAAAAAGGGAGCCGAAGCTCCCTTTTTCTGTACTTAGTTATGCACTAATTGCTATTAAGCAATGATAGTTGCAACAACACCAGCACCTACAGTACGGCCACCTTCACGGATAGCGAAACGTAGACCTTCGTCCATCGCGATAGGAGCGATTAGAGTAACAGTCATAGAAACGTTATCACCAGGCATTACCATTTCAAC
>NZ_LDOT01000044.1 GCF_001029445.1 Photobacterium aquae | reverse complement strand
ACTAGTGTTCCAGATATTACTAAAGGTTCAGGAGTAACAGATCACGTTGAGCTAAACCTAGAACACTAGTGTTCCAGATATTACCAAAGGTTCAGGAGTAACAGATCACGTTGAGCTAAACCTAGAACACTAGTGTTCCAGATATTACCAAAGGTTCAGGAGTAACAGATCACGCCGAGCTAAACCTAGAACACTAGTGTTCTAGGTGTTACCAGAAACCGGTAACCAAAAAACCTCCTATGCGGCCTCTCTCTGTTTGTTAGTGCCTGTTATGCCCATTATGTTAAATGGCTCAGTTTGGCATTCAAAACAGCCCTCAGAACGCTCAGAAAAGCCGTAGCGTGCATTTCTCACCTCAACCCAAGCCGATATACCCATAAACCCGATTGAAAGTTTGTGACGCTTTCACGGCGATTTACAGGGCCATTCCAGCCAAAACTTTTTGATCCCGAATCGCCGGCCAAACCGGTATTTAACTAAAACTTCAATTCTCGACATTCCAGTGACGAACGCCAAGCTTGAACGGTCTGCGATCCATGCCGCAGGCATATTAAGGCCACTGATTAATCTTTAATTTACCGACCATCTGATAATGGCCGAGCCCGACAAGGTCAAAATTGCCTCTCCCTTCTCCCTGTTAAGCCGCTTTAAA
Source organism: Photobacterium aquae (assembly GCF_001029445.1). Lineage (GTDB taxonomy): Bacteria > Pseudomonadota > Gammaproteobacteria > Enterobacterales > Vibrionaceae > Photobacterium > Photobacterium aquae. The sequence goes on along the minus strand of NZ_LDOT01000044.1, from coordinate 631 downwards.
ACTGAAAACGAACACAATCAGGAAGGCATTCTTGCCGTGGACTAACCGAAACGAATAAGAAGCCCCCGAAACGATTGAGCGATGCTGAGCGTAAAGAGTTTCGGGGGCGATCGAATGAGTGAACCCCCGTTCAGTAATACGGGGGTTATTACGACAATATTGCAGGGTTCGCCGCTCTTTGAAGCCTATCAGCGCTTGTCCTGGTTTCTTTTGGTTTGCACAACGTATCAGCTTAATGCGTTACTGAAACACCCATATGATTTCCGTAACAACTTTCATAGCCCATCACGTTTGAATTGTGTTACGGTATTCATAAATCAATTTCAATAGAGGTCAGTGCTATGTCACGTGGTGGTGCTCGTGAGGGTGCGGGCAGGAAAAAAGGGGAGCCTACCGAGGTTATCCGTGTTCCTGTTTTTTTGGTTGAGCATGTGAAAGGTCTGATTGCTCGTTACAAACAAGATCCAGAACTTTACCGTGAAGTTTTTTCTATGAGTGATAGTGAAGTGATGTCACGGGTTCGTGCCCCAATTCGGACACGCTCATGCTTCACTAAAAAAAAGAAAAAACGGAAATAGCCTTAAGGGAGGACGTCGCAAGCTCTGTGGTTAAGCCCTTTCGGCTACGCCGA
>NZ_LDOT01000043.1 GCF_001029445.1 Photobacterium aquae | reverse complement strand
CCTAGCCTGGGGCTATCCGGCCGAAGGACGGACATTCAAAATTATTCAAATACAAAAATGTATGGTCCGCCCCGTTATTGCAACTACAATTTCTAATGACGGGGTTGGTTTGCGCTAATGTATTCGGAGTCACGTTTGGGTGCTCTCGCATCCCAGCTCCACGATGATATCCGCGCCAGATTATCCTTTAAAAAGCCCAAAGCATTTATATGCTGTTTTTTGTGTCAGGTTCTTAATCTGGCCGATAGACCGTTTTCGTCATCATCATTGACATTGCAAATCCGGTTATATCGTCGTCATACGAAAAGCTTGGCGGTTATACATGACCGCCCAAGCTATTCTTGCCAGCTTATTTGCTAGCGCAACAACAGCGACGTTAAAAGGTTTACTAGCTCTTAAATCAATAAGCCACTGCCCAAAAACTTTTCCTGTTTTGTCTGGTTTCGATAGCACAGCCCTTGCTCCGTGTATAAATAAGGTTCGGAGTTGCTTGTTTCCTCGTTTGCTGACACCAAGCAACTTTGGTTTTCCACCAGTAGAATATTGTCGAGGAACAAGTCCGAGCCAGGCAGCCATATTCCGTCCGTTGGTAAAATTTGCAGGTGAACTGATATCAGCCAAACATAAGGTAGCGGTCAAATCTCCTACCCCTGGGATAGTTTTTAGCAACAGCGCCAGTTCATTATGCTCAATAACCTGATGGAGCTTTTTATCTTGAGATTTAATTCGTTCATTCAAATATGAGTAGTATTCATGCAGTCCTTGTAGCTCCTGAATGAAAAGGGCTGGAAGGGGTTGATTTTGCTCTGCTAGCCATTGAAACAGTCCTTTCATTTTGGCATGTCCTGTCGGCAGGCTCAGCCCGAACTCTAATAACATTGCACCAATACGAGACATGCAGGCCGTGCGTTCCTTGATATACCCATCACGTACCCGATGTATAGAAGCTATCACTTGGGCTTCTTCAGATTTAACTGCGACAAACCGCATTGAAGGCCGACAAGCTGCTTCAGCAATGGCTGAGGCATCAATAAAATCATTCTTGTTGTTTTTGACATATGGCTTTACGTATTGAGGTGGGATCAGTTTTATCTGGTGATTGAACTCAAGGCATTTACGAGCAAGCCAGTGAGCGCCACCGCAAGCTTCAAAGGCAACTGTTGTTGGTGATAGCTTGGAAAGAAACAAAATAAGTTGGTTTCGGTTAAACTTTTTACGTAACAGCTCTCTGCCAGCACTATCGTGGCCGATAAGATGAAAACAGTGTTTACCGAGATCTATACCAAGAATGTGTAAGGAAGACATATGGTTCGCCTCTTTCAATGTGCCTACTCAAAGCGTAGGGGCTTGAGAGTGAGGCGGACCATATAATTAAGCCCCAGCATTTCTGCTGAGGCTTCGTTGTAGTGGCGGAGCGGTGGGGACTCGCACTCGCGACCCCCGGCGTGACAGGCCGGGCTTTTGCCCTGCTGAAAGTC
>NZ_LDOT01000042.1 GCF_001029445.1 Photobacterium aquae | reverse complement strand
GCAATAATGGCGACTTTTTTTCGGTTTACCAGCATCTAAAAATCGCTGGTAAGTAGCTTTAAAAACAGGGTTACATTGCATCGCAGACATCATAGCCATGTAGAGTACGGTGCGTACTTGTGATCGTCCCCCCTGAATGACTCGCTTGCCTTTATAACGTCCACTTTCTCGATTGATAGGGGCAACGCCAATCAGTGCGGCGGCTTGTTTGTTGCTAACAAACCCAAGCTCAGGAACGTTGCTAATGATGGATGCAGCTGCGACTTTTCCGATGCCGGGAACGCTCTGCAGAAGACGATTTTTGTTTTGATACTCAGGGCGTGATTCAATAAGAGATAGGATTTTTTGCTCAGTTTTTTCTATCTGATTTTTAAAGGTCGTGAGCACAGGTTTGATGGTGCTCACAATATGTTTGGGAAGTGATTGTAATCGGTTTTTCTCCATGGTTTGCATGGTCAGCAGTTGATGACTGCGAGTTACTAAATCACTCATTAAACGCATATTTTCAGGTTTCAGTTGCGTCAGATTAGGTTGAATGGCCTCGCTATAGTAAGCAATGAGTCTAGCATCTAATTTTCCTGTTTTAGCTCACTGACCAATGGCTCCGGCGAACCGTTTTATATGTATGGGGTTGGCAATAACAAAGGGAAGTTTTGCTTCTGAACAAGCAATGATGAACGGCATTTCAAGACGTCCAGTTGCTTCGACAACAACACGCTGTGAGACATGTTGTTTGATTGTTTTGATGGCCTCCTTGATACCTTTCTCGTTGTTGTTAACAGTAAAAAAGATATCAAGTGGTCGAATAAAAATATCTAGTTGTGACTTACCTGTATCAACACCGACATGAATGTTTTGATGTGTGCTTGTATTCATAATAAGCTAACTCTTGCTTGCGAAATGCGGATTCGAGACCCAGTCGACTATTCGAGGTTGATGCTTGGAGTCCTATGCGGCGTTCATGTTTGTTATCGGTCTCTCGATAGAGGAGCCAGCGTTCAAACGAACTACCGCATAAGAAGCTTTAGTTGCAGCTAAAGCTTAGGTCTCACATTACCCAAATGACAAGCTTATTATCCATACAAGCGTTTAAGGCAGATTCCCAACGCTTGGCGTTTGCGGTTTGATTTGGCTTTAATGATTACGGCACAATGGATTAGGTAAGGTGGTTAGCGTTGCTCACTACTTAACGTGGCTATCATCTATTTGAGAAAGAGATTTTGAAAAGGTTTAAGAGAGTAAATAATGAGAACAAGCTGTTGGAATATGAGATGGCACAAAACTCTGCTGAACATCATGATAACTTAGTTTGGTCGGTATCAACGTTAACTTGGGGCGTTAGTTCGGTACTCCTTGGTTTTGTACTAAATAACATTACTGACAACGAATTGGGAGTAATCATACTGCTGTTTTGTTTGATTGGGGTGTTTTTGATTTTATGTTCTTGGTTGTTTGCTCGTCAGTTCAGAAGTATACGTAATCAAAAATACGTTCGCTGTAAAGAATTAGAAGCGGAACTCGGATTGGTTCAACACACAAACATCAAACATCAAAACGGAAGCCAAAGTGCGCTTTATTCCATCATTATGTTGTTGTTTATCACTACGTGGACAGTTGTTTTTATTAAGGTAGTGGCAAGATTTTGGGGGGTTGAGCTACCGATGATATAACAGGGCTACATGGACTCCCCCGGTTGTCAACAATAGCTGCCGATAAGATACGGTTTGGGACTGCCGCTCTAAATTCGGTCTGTTTATTGGCTTATTTGCCATGACCCTGATGACACTACGCGGTAGCGGTTCCTCATTCGTTAGAAGGCATCTGAAGTGCCCGCCTGCATATCAGGTTTTCCCGCAAGTGGTCTTAACCCTATTTCATCATTGGCTATTGCATTGACCCGGTGAAGGTGTATTGCTCTTACGCTTGGTGATTAAACAGCGACTTGGTATTCCGTATCGTTGCGCAGTAGCGACCAGATACGGGCGTTCTTGGCCGCGAGTGCCACAATCGCCCGTTTTAGGCCGCTCCTCTCGACAAGCCCTTTGCAACATAGGCTGAGGCGATCGGTCTTGTTGCCGATATTGGTAATGGCGGCCCGATCACCGTGAATCACAGAAAGGGGATGAGGTAGAAATGCTGGTGTACTTACACTAAGCACTAACGACTGAGCAACGAAAATCCACTCATAGCAAAGCCGGACATGACACTGTCCGGCTTTTTATTTCGAACAAAATCAATCCCCAGCCCTACTCCACCTTTTGGTAAGCCTAGCGATAACTCGCTAAAAATGACCAGCATTGACCAGCTAATAACGAGACCTCAAATGCTCGCTTTACCCAAGCGAAAACAGCCATTAAGCAACGATAATTTTATGCAAGTTATTGACTTAAATGGATACTGATAAGAAAATCATACGCAATTAAGCGTGTATTATGCTAGGGAAAGCGAGCATGCTGTTTAATACACTGTTATAAAAGTCATATTACACTTAATGTGCAATTGATTGCGCATTTGTTTTGAAGTTGATAGGATTGCGGCTTCCTAACTAATTGTTATTAAGGGATTAAATAATGAACTATAAAAATGTTGCGGTTGCATTGCTTTCAGCTTTGGCTATGTTTGGTTGTAAATCAACCTCAATGACTCAAACAAAAGAAACAAAGAAAAGCTATGTGATCTACGACATACAAGTTACAGATGGAGTCACCCCTACTCAAATGAGTAGTGCTATAAAAAGAGCCTTACAGTCAAATACTTCGTCTGTAACAATTGTGGAAGATTTACCACCATACCCTCTTCCAGAACAAGCCCCACGGTTCCAATTGACTAACCCCTTCGGTAAAAATTCTGCAATGTCAGCATTAGCTGGAGGCATTAAAATTCCGACTTGTGAAGGCGCATTAATATATGCTCAAGCTGTTGATTCTTCGATGTCTTCTTATGGAGAAAATACCCAGTTCTATACATGCTTGTGGCAATATAAAGATGGTTATCATGTAGATGTTTATACTCAATTTCAAATTGAATCGGGCGGCTTGGACAATTTAGGTCAGGATTTAGTTCGAGGAATTATGGGTGATTCAAGTCAATTTATCCCTCGAACTATCAATAGCATAAAAACAAACTTAGAAGAGCTAAATGTACAAACGAAGCTTGTAACGGCCTATCCGGATCAGTTAGCTAGCCAATTGCAAAATACGCAGTAAGCTCTTTTATAACACATATGAGCCT
>NZ_LDOT01000041.1 GCF_001029445.1 Photobacterium aquae | reverse complement strand
CTTAGTGCGCATTATGTGGTGCGGGATTATGTTGAGGGTTTGCTTTGCCTAGCCGAATAGCTGCGTGGGCGAGGGATATGCTATATCGGGCGGCAGCTTGCTGGCGCTCTGATTGCTCATCGTGAGAATCGTCGGTAGAGGTTAGCCCGTAACATAATCCCGTATAATGCGTACTATAGCGGGATGCTTTTCATGCCGTAGGCATACCAAGGCCACTGCGCCAAACTGCAATTTATCGGCAGGCCGTGACTGGCCGAGCCCGACAGCCTTCAAAAAACCTCCAATCCCTTCTTCCTGTTAGGCCGCTCTTGCTTTTATGGGGTGCGCCGGTGCTTTTTTAATTCGTTGCAGCTCATTGTCGGAGACGCCGTGACTTATGGCGTTTTGTTTTCCCGATGATTTTTGACCGCAGAACGCCGACGAGCGAGAGCTGAGCGAGGAGAAGTAATGCGGGAAAAAATGGAGGCATCGCGAACGCCTCCGGGTGTCTTGTTTGGTGATGCGGTCACGTGAAAATAGGTTGGGGTTCCTGTAACACCCCAACTAACTGCGGACATCCGCATGTTCGCCGGACTAAAGGTCGGCTACATTTCATTCTTAACACTCCCAATGAGGCTTCAGTATTAGGGCTTTTTCTCTTTTTTCATTTCCTCAGTCTTACCATCAAAAATTGATATTCCAAGGAGAGTATTGTGCTCAATGAGGTGCTGTAAGCTCTTAGCAATACAGTATTTATCAATTACTGCTAATAGATGGTCTTTATCTTCATCAGGTAAACCTTGAACCCTTTCAAGGGCAACCGCCATTATCGCATCAATGCTGATTTCTGACATATCCATCAATAATGCATTTGGAGTGCAGTTCAACGCACGTGTTAGCGCGTATATTGTGCTCAACTTAGGGTCTGTTTCATTTCTTTCAATTTTCGAAATTTGCCCAAACCGGATACCACACTTATCAGCCAGTTCTCCTTGAGTCCACCCTTTGTCGCGCCTTAGCCTTTTTAGATTTTCACCTATAGACACAATAATTCCTCATTTTTTATCTTGTGAACTTAATTTTAACCCTATATATTTACCTTCCACGATAAATTGATTCTACGGGATTAGCTTTTTTTATCCCATAAGATTATTGACAGGGTTTTTGCTTGTACTTTATTGACCAGCTTTTCATGCAACAAGATCACCACGAGGGCAACTTGCCACTTGTGGGGCGTCACGTGATTGAAAGGGTGGATTTAGAAACTGGAGAGAAATTGCCTCCTTCAGTGAATCAAAAAGTTCTTGAGGGTTCTTTCAGTACAAAGTTAACCATTCGCTGCGATGGTACTCGGGTTCGAGTTGAGGGAAATCCATCGCGCTGGCAACGTGTTGATAACCTTTTCGGGTTGCGGACACTTGATGAATGTGTAGATATTTACAATCACGTTTTATCTTTTTATGACTTACCGCCGTTCACGAAGAATACCCGTTTTGCCCATCGGCAGTCACCCGATGGCAAATCATCGTCTTTGGTTGGTAATGGCGCGGAAATCACCTTGATTGATTGGACTCGAAATCATTCGGTGGGCAAGGGGAGAGAGCAATCATTTATTCGAGGTTTGTCTTCGATGCAAATAGGTCGAGGACGAAAACCCAAACTTTACCCTGATGGTAATACGTGTAACTGGGGTGAGGGCTCAACATGGCAAATGGATAAGCTATATGCAAAAGCGGCTGAATTGCATCGCCAATTGGCAAAATCAGAACGTAAGAAAGGAGGTGTTCCATCAGAAATATCATCGTACATCAATAAGTTGATAGCTTACTGTCAGGAGTTTGGTGTAGTGCGAGAAGAGCATAGCTTAAGACAGACATTACTTAAACGACACAACTTACAATTTTACGGCAATGTAACTGAACAAGATTTTATTCAGCACCTACAAGTTATTGAGAATGCCATGAAAACAATACATATATCACACGATGAACATCAGAGTATCGCAGATCAACTTCTTGCTTTTAATGCAGTAAAAAGCCGGCAAGCAGCTAACGCTACGCAGAGTTACGCCATTATGTGGCAAAGCGGTATGAATTTGCGACAAATCCTTTCTGAGCGTCAATTCTATGAGCACAAAGCTCGTCTCAAGGCTATCGGTATTGATATTGGCCAGCAATTCGATGTTAGCCGGATGTGTCCAACGTTGAAACGCTCTGAGGTTATCGAGGTAAATCCGCTTCCCGTTCCTAGCTGGTACAAGCTACCCGTTGTCGCTGAATCTAATATTCTTCCGTTTAGAGCTTACGCATAAGGAAACTAACCATGCCAAAAATCGAAATTTTCGCTGAGGATGTAAAAGTATCTTCTCGCACCATGCCTGGTAAAGATGGCAAACCACCACGTACTATCTATGAGCAGGATGCGTATATTTATTGCGAGGGCAAGTTCCCAACGCTGATGAAAGTATCACTTGAGGATGGACAACCACCATATGCTGCCGGACTTTATACCTTTCATGGCTCTAGCTATATCGTTAATAATTTCGGCAATGTTGAGTTGAAGAAATTCGGCAAAGTGATTACACCGATGGAGGTTGAGATCTGATGTGGAATTTACCAACACGTGCGATTGTCTATAAGGGTGGCGTTGCGATGGTGATGAGAGAGGATGACCCGACATATCAATGCACGGTTTGCTACAAGCCTTGGTTCGATGAAGATTTGGATTTTGGCGTTATCGGTGAATTGCCCAAGTGCCCGAGCTGTGCATCAAACGTTCGGAAATTAACGGAAAAACATCCACTTATATAAACAAGCAAAGCCCGCAATTGTTGTAGCAACTGCGGGCTTCTAACCATAACCAACTAGTAGAGAGTTGATGATGACTGATACACATTATTCCATGACTGACATTCTTAATCTAGCCACAGCGGTAAAGGAACTGGCGGCGTTCCAGAATAGCGTGGTCTGGAGCGATGAACCGTTCACGGCCAATTTCTTATTTGAGTATTCTCAGGTATTGCAGGACAAAGCCCAGCAGCTTGAGGATATGATTCAAGAGATTGAGCTCAAGGTAGTCATAAAACAAAGGTCCATTGAAGGATCTCTAACACAAACCCCTTAGTGCGCATTATG
>NZ_LDOT01000040.1 GCF_001029445.1 Photobacterium aquae | reverse complement strand
GGGGCAGGGGCAGGGGCAGGCTACCCCAGAAACAACAAAGGCAAGGGATCCCTTGCCTTTGTGATTAGCGTATCACGCCCTATTACTTTTGTTTTACCGGGCGTTTCCAGCCCTTAATGGTGCGCACAGGGGCACGGGTGATCACCAGCTCGCCCTCGCCGACATTGCGGTTAATCGTCGCACCGGCGCCGATTGTCGCCCCATTGGCCACCTTCACAGGGGCAATCAGCTGGGAGTCCGAGCCAACGAATACATCGTCCCCGATCTCAGTCTTGAACTTATTGGCGCCGTCATAGTTGCAGGTAATCGTACCGGCACCGATATTGACCCGATCGCCGATCTCGGCATCGCCGAGGTAGGTCAGGTGGTTGGCCTTTGAGCCCTTGCCCAGACGGGCCTGCTTCATTTCGACGAAGTTGCCGACATGGGAATCACCGGCCAGCTCAGCACCAGGGCGCAGGCGGGTGAACGGCCCCACGGTGCAATCTTCACCAACGGTCGCGCCTTCAATCACACTGTAAGGGCGGACAATGCTATTGTCGTCAATTTCGCAGTCACGCAGGATACAGCCAGCACCGATCACCACGTTATTGCCGAGCGATACGCAGCCTTCAATGATGACGTTAACATCGATTTCGACGTCCGTGCCGCACTGCAGCTCACCACGCAGGTCAAAGCGAGACGGATCACGTAGCATCACGCCCTGCTCCAGCAGACGCTCGGCCTGCATTGACTGATAGGCACGCTCCAGCTTGGCCAGCTGGATCCGATTGTTGACCCCTTCCACTTCAATCGCGCGAACTGGGTGCACAGCCTCTACCGCGCGGCCTTCATTGTGGGCAATCTCGATGATGTCAGTCAGATAGTACTCGCCCTGGGCATTGTCATTCTTCAGCGCCGCCAGCCAGCGTTTGAGATCGCCGCCGTCAACCACCATCATCCCAGTATTGCACTCTTTGATCAGCTTCTGCTCTTCGCTCGCGTCTTTCTGCTCGACGATTGCCACTACCGGGCCATTGCGGCGCACAATACGGCCGTAGCCCGTCGGGTCATCAAGCACAACGGTCAACAAGGCAATGCCGCCCGCAGGCTGGGCATCAAGCAGGTTTTCCAACGTCTCGCTGCTGATCAGCGGCACATCACCGTACAGGATCAGCACCTTTTCGTTATCGGCGATTTCAGGGGCGGCCTGGTTAACGGCATGACCGGTGCCCAGCTGCTCGGCCTGCAGGACCCAGTTGACCGGCTCATCGGCCAGAGCGGCCTTCATCTGCTCGCCGCCATGGCCATAAACTAGGTGAAGGTTGCTTGCACCGAGGCCAGCACAGGTATCGATGACATGCTTGGCCATCGGCTTGCCTGCCAAGGTATGCAGAACCTTCGGCATGTTCGAATACATACGGGTACCCTTACCCGCAGCCAGAATCACAGCGCTGAAACTCATGATAATCAATCCCTCTTGATGCGCATTATCAAATTTATCTTTTTGCATTCTATCGGCTCAGTCGCCGGGGGTTAAGCAAAAGCATTAATTTTCGGCAAGTAATAACTAACCCCTAACATCAGGCCATAACTGGGCTGGCTATCTTCAGGCATAAAAAAAGCGACCCGATGGGTCGCTTTTTGTCCTGCTGCCTGGTTAGCGGGCTTTCTTTGTCAGCTCGATAACACGAAGCTGAGCAATCGCCTTAGCCAGATCACTGGCCGCCTGGGCAAAGTCGATATCGCCATGCTGGTTGTGGATTCGCTCCTCAGCCTGACGTTTCGCTTCTGCCGCTTTCGCTGCATCCAGATCTTCACCGCGGATAGCCGTATCAGCCAGTACCGTCACAGTACCCGGCTGCACTTCCAGCATGCCGCCAGAAAGGTAAATCACCTCCTCGCCGCCATGCTGCTTCACGATGCGGATCATCCCCGGCGTGATAGCGGTCAGCAGCGGGGTGTGACCTGCGTGGATACCCAGTTCACCTTCGCTACCGGTCACCTGAATGTTTTCAGCACGGCCAGAGAAAAGACGCTTCTCGGCGCTGACGACGTCCAGATGGAAGGTTATCGCTGCCATGTCGCCTCCTAATTAGCTTATAGCGTCTTAGCTTTTTCCAATACGTCTTCAATCGCGCCGCAGTACATGAATGCCTGCTCTGGGATATCGTCGTATTCGCCAGCTAGAAGACCCTTGAAACTACGCAGCGTATCTTTCAAAGATACGTAGATACCAGGCTGACCGGTAAATACTTCTGCCACGTGGTAAGGCTGAGTTAGGAAACGTTCGATCTTACGCGCACGGGATACAGCCAGCTTGTCGTCTTCAGACAGCTCGTCCATACCCAGAATAGCGATGATATCTTTCAGCTCTTTGTAGCGCTGAAGGATAGACTGCACGCCACGCGCGATGTCGTAGTGCTCCTGGCCAACAACCAATGGGTCCAGCATACGTGATGTAGAATCCAATGGGTCGATCGCTGGGTACAGACCCAGAGATGCGATCTGACGAGACAGTACAACGGTCGCATCAAGGTGGGCGAACGTGGTCGCCGGAGATGGGTCAGTCAAGTCATCGGCAGGTACGTAAACGGCCTGCACAGACGTGATAGAGCCCGTCTTAGTTGATGTGATACGCTCCTGAAGAACACCCATCTCTTCAGCCAGTGTCGGCTGGTAACCTACTGCAGATGGCATACGGCCAAGCAGGGCTGATACTTCTGTACCGGCCAAGGTATAACGGTAGATGTTATCGATGAACAGCAGTACGTCACGGCCTTCATCACGGAACTTCTCAGCCATAGTCAGGCCAGTCAGTGCAACACGTAGACGGTTACCTGGTGGCTCGTTCATCTGGCCGTAAACCATTGCTACTTTCGAAAGCTCTGGATTCTCAACGTTTACAACGCCCGCTTCCTGCATCTCGAAGTAGAAGTCGTTACCCTCACGGGTACGCTCACCAACACCGGCAAATACTGACAGACCTGAGTGCTGGATTGCGATGTTGTTGATAAGCTCCATCATGTTAACGGTCTTACCTACACCCGCACCACCGAACAGGCCGATTTTACCACCCTTGGCGAATGGACAAATCAGGTCGATAACCTTAACGCCAGTTTCCAGCATGTCGGTTGTATTCGACTGTTCTTCGTAGCTTGGTGCTTCACGGTGGATCGCGTAGCGCTCTTGCTCGCCAATCTCACCACATTCATCAATTGGGTGACCCAGAACGTTCATGATACGTCCTAGGGTTGCTGTACCAACTGGCACCTCAATTGGGCGGCCTGTATTTACAACAGACAGACCACGACGCAGGCCGTCAGAACTACCCATTGCGATACCACGAACAACACCGCCACCTAACTGCTGCTGAACTTCCAGCACAAGGGTGCCGTTTTCCTTTGCATCAACGTGAAGGGCATCGTATACCTGCGGTACCGAGTCCTGTGGAAACTCTACGTCGACTACCGCACCGATGATCTGTACGATCTTACCTGTAGCCATCGTTAATCCTCTAAACTTGTTTATTCTTTGCCTTAAACAGCAGCTGCACCAGAAACGATTTCAGACAGCTCTTGTGTAATCGCGGCCTGACGGGCCTTGTTGTACACAAGCTGCAAATCGTTGATCAGGTTACCTGCATTGTCTGTGGCTGCTTTCATCGCGACCATTCGAGCTGCCTGCTCACTGGCAAGGTTCTCGACCACGCCCTGGTAGACCTGTGACTCCACATAGCGGACCAGCAGGGTATCTAGCAGAACTTTTGGCTCGGGCTCATAAATGTAATCCCAAGAATGGTTGCGCTGCATGTCTTCGTCTTCCGACTTCGGCAAAGGCAGCAATTGATCGATCACTGGCTCCTGGACCATGGTGTTAACAAACTTGTTGTACACCAGGTACAGGCGATCCAACTGGCCTTCATCATATTTCTTCAGCATTACGCCAACGGTACCGATCAGCTCGTGCACTGATGGCTTGTCACCCAGGCCAGACACCTGAGCGGCAACATTACCGCCATAGCTGTTAAAGAATGCGGTCGCCTTGGAGCCAATCAGCGCCATTTCTACTTCCGCACCTTGCTGTGACCATGTCTGGATATCTGTAATGGCTTGCTTGAACAAGTTAATGTTCAGGCCACCACACAGACCACGGTCAGTCGAAACAATGATGTAACCAACGCGCTTGGCTTCACGCTCCTCAAGATAAGGATGCTTATACTCAAGGCTACCAAGGGCGATATGACCGATCACTTTGCGCATAGTTTCTGCGTATGGACGTGATGACTCCATAGCGTCCTGCGTTTTACGCATTTTGGACGCTGCCACCATTTCCATCGCCTTAGTGATCTTCTGAGTGTTCTTAACACTACCGATCTTGTTACGAATCTCTTTTGCGCCGGCCATCGTTACTCTCCGTTAGTAGGTGATCGCAAGCGACCACCAACCAATTACCAAGTCTGGGTCGCTTTGAAATCGTTCATCAGTTTGGTGAACTGAGCTTCGATTTCGTCGTTCCACGCACCCGTTTCATCAATCTGAGACACTAGCTCAGCAAATTGACCTTTGGCATAAGAAAGTAGCGAAGCCTCGAAGTCGGCCAGCTTAGCCAGCTCAACATCGTTCAGGAAGCCTTTCTCCGCAGCGAAGATCACCACTGCCTGCTCGAATACAGACATTGGCGAGTACTGCTTCTGCTTCATCAGCTCGGTTACTTTCTGACCGTGGTCAAGCTGCTTCTTCGTCGCGTCATCTAGGTCAGACGAGAACTGAGCAAATGCAGCCAGTTCGCGGTACTGAGCCAGAGCGGTACGGATACCACCAGACAGCTTCTTGATGATCTTGGTCTGAGCCGCACCACCAACACGCGATACCGAAATACCTGGGTCAACAGCAGGACGGATACCAGCGTTGAACAGTTCGGTCTGAAGGAAGATCTGACCATCGGTAATCGAAATAACGTTAGTCGGTACGAATGCCGATACGTCACCCGCTTGCGTTTCGATGATAGGCAGGGCAGTCAAAGAGCCGGTACGGCCTTTCACTTCACCGTTGGTGAACTTCTCTACATAGTGCTCGTTAACACGCGCTGCACGCTCTAGAAGGCGAGAGTGGAGGTAGAAAACATCACCAGGGAAGGCTTCACGGCCTGGCGGACGGCGTAGCAGTAGCGAGATCTGACGGTAAGCAACAGCCTGCTTAGACAGGTCATCGTATACAATCAGGGCATCGTCACCGCGGTCGCGGAAGTACTCACCCATCGCACAGCCAGCGTATGGTGCTAGGTACTGCAGGGCAGCCGCTTCAGACGCAGAGGCAACAACCACGATGGTGTTTTCCAGCGCGCCGTGCTCTTCCAGCTTGCGTACTACGTTAGCGATAGTAGAGGCTTTCTGGCCGATAGCGACATAAACAGAGTAGATACCAGAGTTTTTCTGGTTGATGATGGCATCGATCGCCATCGCGGTCTTACCCGTCTGACGGTCACCGATGATCAGCTCACGCTGGCCACGGCCGATTGGAATCATCGAGTCGACGGCTTTGTAGCCGGTCTGAACAGGCTGGTCAACCGATTTACGGTCGATAACACCCGGTGCAATCACTTCAACTGGAGAGTATGTCTCAGTCTCGATTGGACCTTTGCCATCGATAGGCTCACCCAGGGTGTTAACCACACGGCCAAGTAGGGCTTTGCCCACCGGTACCTCAAGGATACGGCCGGTACCTGTTACTTTCATGCCTTCCTGAAGGTCGGCATACGGGCCCATTACAACCGCACCAACCGAGTCACGCTCAAGGTTTAGTGCCAGGGCGTAACGGCCACCCGGTAGTTCAATCATCTCACCTTGCATTACATCAGCAAGGCCATGGATACGAATGATACCGTCGCTTACAGAAACGATAGTACCTTCGTTACGCGCTTCACTCGCAACATTGAAATTTTCAATACGCTGCTTGATCAGTGCGCTAATTTCCGTGGAATTAAGTTGCATGCTCCAATTCCCCAAATCAAGACTGCAAGGTATCGCTCAGGCGGTCTAGTTTGCCGCGTACTGAATTATCGATAACCAAGTCTCCAGCTCTAATCACAACCCCAGCAATCAGGGTCTCGTCTACACTGCAGTTCAGCTTAACCTTACGCTCAAGGCGCGCTTCCAGCTTCGTGCTAATTGTCTCAAGCTGAGTGTCATCCAGCGCAATCGCGGAAGTCACTGTCGCCTGGATGGTCTTGTCATGATCGCTTTTCAGGACCATGAACTCATCACAAACAGCAGGAAGGGCTTTCAGGCGGCCATTCTCGGCCATCACCTTAATCAGGTTCTGGCCGAATTCGTTGAGTTGCTCACCGCATACTGTCAGAAAAATCTCTGTCAGCTTGTCCGCCGCGTAACCGCTATCCAGGATGTCCTGAATAGTCTCGTCACGGGTGACTTCGGCAGCAAAGGAGAGCATTTCGGCCCAAGGGCCCAGCTCGCCTTTTTCAACCGCAAGATCAAAAGCTGCTTTAGCGTAGGGGCGTGCGATAGTAGTCATATCCGACATGTGCGTGCCCCTTTAATCACAGTTCTGCAGTGACTTTGTTAAGAAGATCAGCGTGCGCATCTTTATCGATAGAACGCTCAATGATTTTCTCAGCACCAATCACGGCCAGAGTTGCAACTTGTTTTCTTAGTTCATCGCGTGCGCGGTTGCGTTCGGCTTCGATCTCAGCAAGACCTTGGGCCAGAATTTTCTCACGCTCAACTTGGGCTTCCGCCTTCGCTTCGTCGATGATCTGAGCTTTGCGCTTGTTCGCTTGCTCTACGATCTCTGTTGCAGTACGTTTTGCATCTTTCAGTTGGTCAGCTGCATTCGACTGCGCCAGGTTCAGGTCTTTGGCAGCGCGATCAGCCGCTGCCAAACCGTCAGCAATTTTCTTCTGACGTTCTTCAATTGCTTCCATGATCGGTGGCCATACATATTTCATGCAGAACACGACGAACATGAAGAAAGCAATAGCCTGCCCCAGCAGAGTTGCATTCATATTCACAACGCATCTCCTTAAAAAGGGTTGCTATGGATCCGTTCGTTAGTTTGAATTAACCAGCTAGCTGGCCAACGAATGGGTTTGCGAATGTGAATAGCAGAGCGATTACGATACCGATCATTGGAACCGCATCAAGCAGACCCGCAATGATGAACATCTTAACTTGTAGCATTGGTGCCATTTCAGGCTGACGCGCAGCGCCTTCAAGGAACTTACCACCTAGAAGTGCGAAGCCGATCGCTGTACCCAGTGCAGCAAGACCTACAATGATGCCCACGGCAATTGCAGAAAAGCTAAGTAAAGTTTCCATCACTATCTCCAGTTTATTGTTGTCGGCTAAAGTGCCAGTAAAAATTGAATAATTTACAAATAATCGTTAATGATTGTCTTCATGCGCCTGAGACAGGTACACAATAGTCAACATCATAAACACGAATGCTTGAATTGTAATGACCAGGATGTGGAAAATTGCCCACGGTAACGACCCTAGCCATTGAGCCCACCACGGCATTAGCGCCGCAATAAGGATAAACACCACCTCACCTGCAAACATGTTACCGAACAAACGCATACCCAGTGAAATAGGTTTCGCCAGTAGCGATACCACTTCAAGAAGCAGGTTGAACGGGATCATGATCGGATGATTGAACGGGTGAAGAGCCAGTTCTTTAACAAAGCCACCCAGTCCTTTCACCTTGATGCTGTAGTAGATCATCAATGCGAAAACACCCAGTGCCATTGCCATGGTGATGTTGACATCAGCCGTTGGTACCACCTTGAGGTAAGGAATACCCAGCCAATGCTCTGCAGGATACGGAAGAAAATCAATTGGCACTAAGTCCATGATGTTCATCAGCATAATCCAGCAGAAAATGGTCAGAGCCAGAGGAGCTATCAGCGGGTTGCGGCCATGGAAGGTATCCTTGACGTTAGTGTCAACGAACTCAACCAAGATCTCCACAAAACACTGTAGTTTTCCAGGGACTCCTGATGTCGCTGATTTCGCAGCCTTACGGAATACCCAAAGAAAGAGTAGTCCCGTCAGGGCTGAGAAAAACAGGCTATCAATATGAACCGTCCAAAAGCTTCCATCACCCACTGCCAGATTGGTCAAGTGGTGAGTAATGTAGCCCGACGGCGTTAGCGCTTCACCTGGCGCAGCCATAACTCATCCTATTTGTTGTTGTTAATGAATAAAACCGGCCCAAAGATATTAATACCAAGAGCCAGCAAATAGGCCAGTTTGAGGGGAACAAGTTCCACCTCGGTATACAGGTAAACAACGGAAAATAGGATGACTGTGATGAGAATTTTCAGTACCTCACCGCCATAGAATGACGCCATGATCAGACGGGCCTTGCGGGCACCGCTGAACAGGAAGGCACAGCAAGCAAAGACAGCTTGGGCAACAATAAAGATACCGCCACCGATAAGTGCAGAGATTCCCCAGTCAACACTGACAGCAAAAACTGACAGAATTGCCGTTGTCAACACGACGCCAGATTGTAACAAAAACATCCGTTTCGCCAATTGGCGTCCCGGTTTAACTAGCGCCGATACCATGTATTCGTTCCTCGAGTCCGT
Organism: Photobacterium aquae; assembly: GCF_001029445.1. Taxonomy (GTDB): domain Bacteria; phylum Pseudomonadota; class Gammaproteobacteria; order Enterobacterales; family Vibrionaceae; genus Photobacterium; species Photobacterium aquae. The sequence goes on along the minus strand of NZ_LDOT01000040.1, from coordinate 18,835 downwards.
TCCTCGGCACATTCAGTGTGCAGGGAAAACAGCGAAAATTATACGGTTCATCAGATTGAAAGCAATCGAATAGCAGCAAAAAAAAGTGTTAGATTTTACAACACAATAACCTGATCACATGCGCGTAATATTTGCAACATTTTAAACACAGCAAAAATCACACTTCGTAACCAAGTTTTTCAAGGAGTTGCGTCAATTTGTCAGCTTCATCATAACTGATAACGATCTTGCCTTTACCATTTTTTTGTTGGCTGATAGCCACTTGCGCACCAAACCGCTCACTCAGTTGCGTTTCTGCCACCGCGAGACGGGTATCAACCGGCTTGGCAGGCACCTCTTCGACAGGGGCCAACAGCTTCTTGACCAGTCGCTCGGCGTCACGAACCGTTAACATCTTGGTGACAATTTCCTGAGCGGCATCCCACTGCTTTTCGGCAGGAAGAGCGAGCAGGGCACGGGCATGGCCCATCTCAATTTTACGCTGCTCAACCAACCGCTTAACAGGTACTTCAAGCTGGTTGAGACGCAGCAAATTCGATACCGCCGCCCGGGATTTACCGACGGCCTCGGCCACTTGCTGGTGAGTCAGTGAAAACTCACCAATCAGCCGTTCTAGCGCCTCGGCTTCTTCGATAGCATTGAGATCCTCACGCTGGATATTCTCAATCAGAGCAATCGCCACGGTGGCCTTGTCGCTCACATCACGAATAATACAAGGGACTTTCTGAAGCCCAGCTTGACGTGATGCCCGCCAACGTCGCTCGCCGGCGATGATTTCGTATTGCTGGCCAGCCGTCTTGCGCACCACGATAGGCTGGATCACACCTTGGACACGAATTGAATCGGCCAATTCGGCCAATGCCTCATCGGACATATCCTTGCGCGGTTGGTAACGGCCAGGTACCAGCAAGCCGACCGCCAGTTCTTGTAACGAACCTTCAGCAGTCAGCGACTGGGCCTGTACAGCCTGTTGCTGCCGGGCCTGGGCCACCGAGCTGGTAGCCAGTAATGCATCAAGGCCCTTTCCAAGGCCTCGTTTGTTCATATTCATGGTTGACCCTTAAGCATCCGCAGCGCTGCCTTGATAGGCAAGCTCGTCCCGGCGGATAATTTCCCCGGCCAATGCCAGATACGCCTTGGCACCGCTCGAGTACTTGTCGTAGTACATTGCCGGGCGGCCGTGGCTTGGCGCTTCGGCCAAACGGACATTACGCGGGATCACGGTTCGATAAACCTTGTCACCAAAATGCTTCTTGAGCTGCTGCGATACTTCGCTGGCCAGTCGGTTGCGCGGATCGTACATCGTCCGCAGCAAGCCTTCGATCTTCAGATCGCTGTTTACAACAGCAGTCAGCTTGCTGATGGTATCCATCAGCGCCGTTAGGCCTTCAAGGGCGAAATATTCGCACTGCATCGGCACCAAGACCGAGTCAGCTGCAGTCATAGCATTGATTGTAAGGAGATTTAAGGCCGGAGGACAATCAATAAAGATGAAATCATAGTTATCACGAACTGCCGCCAGCGCGGTGCGCAGGCGGACTTCGCGGGCAAAGACTTCCATCAATTTGATTTCCGCCGCAGTCACATCACCATTGGCGGCAATCAGGTGATAGCCGCCCGTGGTTTCGGTGATCACCACCTCGTTGAACGGGGTTTCCTCGACGAGAAGATCGTAGGCAGTGGCATCAACCTGATATTTGTCGACACCGCTTGCCATGGTGGCATTGCCCTGGGGATCGAGATCAATCACCAGCACCTTACGCTGTGTCGCAGCCAGTGACGCCGCTAAGTTAACGCATGTTGTGGTTTTACCCACGCCACCTTTCTGGTTGGCAACCGCTATGACTCTTCCCACGAAAATCCCTCGTCCATTAATCCTTTGCTGCCAAGATTACTAGATGGCGCTCGCCTTCTAACTCAGGAACTTGCAAAGATTTGACCTCTGTCACAGAACACCATTCAGGTAGCTCATCAACCTCGTGTTGGTGGAACTGTCCTTTCAGGGCCATGAAACAGCCCTGCTGGGTAGGCAGATGGCGGCACCAAGACACCATGTCCGTCAGCGAGGCGAAGGCACGGCTCAGCACCATGTCGAAGCCTGTTTCCGGCTGAAACTCCTCAACTCGGCTCTGCACCGCGGTCACGTTCTCAATCCCCAGCTCATGCGTTACCTGACGGATGAAGCGGATCCGCTTACCCAAGCTGTCAAGCAGGGTAAACGCCTTGTCCGGGTTCATGATAGCCAGCGGGATCCCCGGCAGGCCAGGGCCGGTACCGACATCGATAAAGCGCTCACCGTCAAGGTGAGTGCTTACTACGATACTGTCCATGATGTGCTTAACCAGCATTTCGTTAGGATCGCGGACAGAGGTCAGGTTGTAGGCCTTGTTCCATTTGTCCAGCATGGCGACGTAACCAACCAGCTGGTCTACCTGGTGGTCAGAGACCACCAGATCCGTTTTTGCTATCAGCTGCAGCAAACGTTGTTTCACAGTAACTCCTATTCGCCTTTCTTCAGCATGCCTTGTTTTTTGAGGTATACCAGTAGCAGCGATACCGCCGCCGGGGTGATCCCCGAGATACGCGATGCCATCCCGATAGTTTCAGGCTTGGCGTCGTTGAGCTTGGCGATAACCTCGTTGGACAGACCTTTCACCACGCTGTAATCGAGATCCAGCGGCAGCTTGGTATTCTCGTGGCGCAGTGATTTTTCGACTTCGTCTTTCTGGCGATCGATGTAACCTTGGTACTTAACCTGAATTTCCACCTGCTCGCTCGCCTGCTCGTCCTCGTGGGCCGGGCCGAACTTCTCCAGAGCGGTCAGCTGTGCATAAGTCACTTCAGGGCGACGCAGCAAATCTTCGCCGCTGGCCTCGCGAACGATCGGCGACTTGATAATGGCGTTGACCTCGTCCACCTGCTCGGAGGTCGGGGTGATCCAGATCCCTTTCAGGCGCTGACGCTCAAGTTCGATGTTCTCGATTTTCTGGTTGAAGCGCGCCCAGCGCTCGTCGTCAACCAACCCGAATTCACGGCCGATTTCAGTCAGGCGCAGATCGGCATTGTCTTCACGTAGCAGCAAGCGATATTCAGCACGCGAAGTGAACATGCGGTATGGCTCTTTGGTGCCCATTGTCGACAAATCGTCAATCAGCACGCCCATGTAGGCCTGATCGCGGCGCGGGCTCCAGCCTTCTTTGTCCTGCGACAACAAGGCAGCGTTCATACCGGCAAGCAAGCCTTGTGCGGCAGCTTCCTCGTAGCCTGTCGTGCCGTTGATCTGGCCGGCAAAGAACAAGCCTGCAATAAATTTGGTTTCGAATGTTTGCTTCAAATCACGCGGATCGAAGAAATCGTATTCGATGGCGTAGCCCGGACGGACGATATTGGCATTCTCGAAGCCCTTCATTGAGCGAACAATTTGCATCTGAACGTCAAACGGCAGGCTGGTAGAGATCCCGTTAGGGTACAGCTCATGCGTTGTCAGGCCTTCCGGCTCGATGAAGATCTGGTGGCTGTCCTTGTCGGAGAAGCGCATCACCTTGTCTTCGATCGACGGACAGTAGCGCGGGCCGATCCCTTCGATCACACCGGAATACATCGGGCTGCGATCCAGGTTATTGCGGATCACATCGTGGGTGCGCTCGTTAGTGTGGGTGATAAAGCATGGAATTTGACGCGGATGATCCGACTGCTTACCCATGAACGAGAACACCGGGGTCGGGTTATCACCATGCTGGGCCTGCAGTTGGCTGAAATCCACACTGCGCGCATCGATGCGCGGTGGTGTCCCCGTCTTGAGACGATCAACGCGGAAAGGCAGTTCGCGCAAGCGCGCTGCCAGGGCGATCGATGGTTGATCACCAGCACGGCCGCCGCTGTAGTTTTCCAAACCAATATGGATCTTACCGCCAAGGAATGTACCGACGGTCAAAACGACCGCTTTGGCGCGGAATTTCAGCCCCATTTCGGTCACGACACCGACTGCACGATCGTTTTCGACAATCAGATCGTCAACAGCCTGTTGGAACAACATCAAGTTTGGCTGGTTTTCCAGCTCGTGGCGGACAGCAGCCTTGTATAGCGCACGGTCGGCCTGGGCGCGAGTGGCACGTACGGCCGGGCCCTTGGATGAGTTCAGGGTCCGGAACTGGATCCCGCCCTTGTCAATGGCACGTGCCATCAGACCACCCAGGGCATCAACTTCTTTAACCAGGTGTCCTTTCCCGATCCCGCCGATCGCCGGGTTACATGACATTTGGCCTAGCGTATCGATATTGTGTGTCAGTAGTAGGGTTTTCTGTCCCATTCGGGCAGCAGCAAGTGCGGCTTCAGTACCTGCATGGCCGCCACCTACAACGATGACATCAAAATTATCCTGGTAAAACATGGAACTACCTCGGGTATTCAAAAATGCCAGTGAGTTATCTTTGAGCAAAGGTTGATCATTCTATCCTGTTTCAGGAAAAGAGAGAATCTTTCATGAAGATCATTTGATCTTGGGAGGGAAGAGAGAATTAAATATATATAAGATCTTTTTAAAGATCTTCTACTGGATCTATTATTTAGATCCGGCGATCGTGTGGATAAGCGTTAAATGATCTTAATGATCATGGTTTTATAGAGGATCATTTCCTGTGGGGGAGCATGGATCTCTATGAGGATTAGCTGGGATCAAAATGGCGACTTATCAACAGCCCCACCTTGGGGATAAAGTTATTAAATGGATAACTATGGGTTGATCACTGTTTAGATCCATAGTTACCCACAGAAAAAATATTAAAATCGATCGTTTTTTGGAAAAAATATCGCCGGTTTTACTATCGATCCAGCAGCTTTTCCCAGTCTTCCAACCATTTTTCTGCCGGATCTTCCGGTACCGGATCTTGCGAAACATCGATTTCTAGTCGCTCTCCCTGGCGGATTGCCCCCAGTTGGGCGAGTTGCTTGTCGATATTTTTCGCAGCGGCGCAGAAAGTATCGTAGCTGCTGTCGCCAAGGCCGATAATGCCATACTTCAGAGCCGACAAATCGGGCTGTTGGGAGGCCAGTTGGGCGGCGAAAGGTTGGAAGTTGTCCGGATAGTCACCGGCCCCATGGGTTGAGCATACCACCAGCCAGATAGTATCTGTCGCCAGCTGTGCCAGATCGGGTTGGTTGGCGATATCGGTGTTATGGCCGGCTTGTTCTAGCAGATCGCTGAGGTGGTCAGCAACGTATTCGGCACCGCCGAGGGTACTGCCGGTGATTAGGGTGATATGGCTCATTGTGTCCTCTCTTGTTTGCCATTTGTGCACAGTGGTTCTGTACACAGCTATTTTACTGGCTTGAACGCAGGAGGAAAGGGGGGATCCGCGGATTGAGGATCTTTCATGGGAGGGGTTATACACAGCCTGTCCCTAGGATCGGAACAGGCTGGCATTTAGATCGCGAAGGTGATCGTTACTACTTTCCGATGCAGAAAGAGGTAAAGATCCGGCCAAGCAGATCGTCCGAGGTGAATTCCCCGGTGATTTCGCTTAGGTGTTGCTGGGCGAGGCGGAGCTCCTCGGCGAGGATTTCCCCGGCCATGAAGCCTTCAAGCTGCTCTTTGCCGGTCTCGAGGTGGCTGGCAGCGCGTTCCAGGGCATCCAGGTGGCGGCGGCGGGCCATGAAGCCACCCTCGGTCGTCCCTGCAAAGCCCATGCACTCCTTGAGGTGCTCACGTAGGCTGTCGACACCGTCGCCGGTACGGGCGGAGAGGCGGATAAGGGTTGGGTTGTTGACGTGGCAGATCCCGGCGCTTTCCCCGGTCAGCTCGACCTTGTTGCGGATGACGGTGATACCGAGTCCCTGTGGCAAGCGTTCGATGAATTCCGGCCAGATATCGGCTGGATCGGTGGCGTCAGTGGTGGTGCCGTCGACCATAAACAGGACGCGATCGGCCTGCTGGATTTCGTCCCAGGCGCGTTCGATACCAATTCTTTCGACCTCATCCGAGGCCTCGCGCAGGCCAGCAGTATCGATGATGTGCAGTGGCATGCCGTCAATGTGGATATGCTCGCGCAGGACGTCGCGGGTGGTGCCGGCGATGTCGGTAACGATGGCACTGTCCTTGCCCGACAGGGCATTGAGTAGGCTGGATTTGCCGGCATTAGGGCGGCCGGCGATAACTACCTTCATCCCTTCTCGCATAATCGCGCCCTGATTGGCCTCGCGTCGTACTGCATCAAGGCGCTCGATAATGCAGTTCAGATCGTTGCTGACCTTGCCGTCAGACAGAAAGTCGATTTCTTCCTCGGGAAAATCAATGGCGGCCTCGACGTAGATACGGAGGTGGATCAGTGACTCGACCAGTTCGTTGACCCGGGTCGAGAACGCGCCCTGAAGCGATTTGAAGGCGCTCTTGGCGGCTTCTTCGGAACTTGCATCAATCAGATCGGCAATCGCTTCGGCCTGCGCCAAATCCAGCTTGTCGTTCATGAAGGCGCGCTCGGAGAACTCGCCTGGGCGGGCGGTTCGGATGCCGTCGATTTGCAGGATGCGGCGGATCAGCATATCCATCAGCACTGGGCCACCGTGGCCCTGAAGCTCGAGGACGTCTTCGCCGGTGAAGGAGTTCGGTCCTTTGAAGAACAGGGCGATACCTTGGTCGAGGGCGTTGCCGTGCTCGTCTTTGAACGGCAGGTATTCGGCGTAGCGGGGTTTGAGCTCGCGGCCGGCCACGGTCAGGGCGACGTCGGCCGCCTTTGGCCCGGAAACTCGGATAATACCCACACCACCGCGTCCGGGTGGGGTGGCTTGGGCAACGATGGTATCTGTATGTTCGATCATAATTTTAGCTTTGCTTGATAAATACGCTGTAATTGTAAACAGAGTCGGGCGGATTGCCCAGCGATGGTCGCAGTAAGAAATCGTGCTTACAAAAAAGGCGACCCTGAGGTCGCCTTTTTCAGTGCTGCACGGTGTTACTTGGTATGCAGGCCTTTCTTCTCCAGCGCGCGGTAAATCAGCGTCTGCTGGATCAGGGTCACGATGTTCGATACCAACCAGTAAAGAACCAGACCTGAAGGGAAGAACAGGAAGAAGAAGGTAAACATAACCGGCATGAAGGTCATGATCTTCTGCTGCATCGGATCGGTGACTGTGCTTGGGCTCATCTTCTGGATCATGAACATGGTCGCACCCATCAGGATCGGCAGTACATAGTACGGGTCCTGGGCCGACAGGTCATGGATCCAGCCGAAGAACGGTGCATGGCGCAGTTCGACAGATTCCATCAGTGCCCAGTACAGGGCGATGAAGATAGGCATCTGCAGCAAGATTGGAAGACAGCCACCCAACGGGTTGACCTTCTCTTTCTTGTACAGCTCCATCATTTCCTGGCTCATACGCTGGCGGTCGTCGCCTAGACGCTCGCGCATTGCCTGCAGCTTAGGCTGAAGCATACGCATCTTGGCCATTGAGGTGTACTGCGCCTTGGTCAGCGGGTACATCGCACCACGGACAATGAAGGTCAGGATGATGATCGCGACACCCCAGTTGCCAACCAGGCCTTCGATGAACGAAAGCAGGCTGTGCAGCGGGCTTGCGATGAACCATAGCCAGCCGTAGTCGACAGTCAGGTTCAGGTTCTGTGCCGTTGCTTCCATCTGCTCTTGCAGCTTAGGACCTACCCACAGTGTTGTTTTCAGGGTGTCCTGCTGGCCGGGAGCAATCGTGGTCACAGGAAGGCGTACGCCGATAAAGCCCAGGCCGTTGTTGGTCAGGGTATAAAGCTGGCTTGTACCTTCGCCGCGTGGGATCCATGCAGAGACGAAGTAGTGCTGCATCATCGCAGCCCAGCCGTGCTCTTTGATTTCCAGCGACAGGTTCTTGTCCTGCATGTCTTCGAAGCTGTACTTCTTGTACTTGACGTCGTCGGCAGAGTAAGCACCGCCACGGTACGTCGGCATCGTCAGGCTGCTGCCGTCGTCCATCAGGTTCTGCTTAAGCTGGGCATACATCTGGACAGAGGCTGGCTTGTCGCTCTGGTTGTCGACGGTGTAGTCAACATTGACCGCGTAGCTGCCGCGCTCAAGGACGAAGGTCTTGGTGTAGCTGATCCCGTCTTTCTGGTAGGTCAGCGGAACATGTAGTTCCTTCAGGCCTTCTGCCAGGGTAAAGCTGTCAGCGCTTGCGGTTAGCTGGGCGCGTCCTGCTGTTGAGTCGATGCCGTTGGCGCCGATCAGGCCTGACTGGGCAGTATAGACGTGGTTAGGAATATTTTTCAGAAGGACGAACGGGTCGGTTGAGTCCAGCTCGTTGTCGTAAGCCAGCAATTTGGCTTCGATGATATCGCCACCTAGCGTATCGACAGTCAGCGCGAGTACATCGGTGTTGATGGTGATCAGGTTATTGGATGAGCTTTGGTCAGTAATTGGCTGGCCATCACCGGAGTGTGAAGGGACATCACCACTGATGTTTGCTTGTTGCGCTACACCCTGGCCCTGAGGCTGAGGATTGCTGTCCATGTTCCATTGTTGGAAAAGCAGGAACGAGACAAACAGTAGGGCAATTAACAGAATATTGCGTTGGGAATCCATCGTTAATTATCTCTGTCGTTATGCTTGGTTGGCGGAACGGGGTCGTAACCACCGTCGGTTAAAGGATGACATCTTAATAGACGTTTCGCTGCGAACCAACCACCTTTTATTGCTCCATGCGCTTTGACAGCTTCAATGGCGTATTGGGAACAGGTTGGGGTAAAGCGACAACGGGGCCCGATGAGCGGACTGATTGCCAGTTGGTAAAAGCGGACTAGTCTTACGACTAGCCACGCGAAGGGCGAGACAGGCGATGCCATAATTTATCTAGCAACTTGAAAAGTTCTTCGTTGCTCAATTCACTGGCACTTTTCTTGGCGATAACAACAAAATCGCTTGCTGGCAGGTCATTTTGCTTTAGGCGGAAGCTCTCACGTGCGATACGTTTGAAGCGGTTGCGGCCCACGGCAGTTTTGATCTGTTTTTTGGGTACAGCTAAGCCTAGACGCGGATGGTCAAGATTGTTGGGACGGGCAAGAATAGTTAAATGAGGAGAGCCAGCACGGTGAGCTTGCTGGAAGACTTTTTTATAGTGTTCGGGAGTTAGCAGACGTAACTCCCGAGAGAAAGCGTACTTACTCAAAATAATCAAAGATTACTTAGAAAGACGCTTACGGCCTTTAGCGCGACGTGCATTGATTACAGCGCGGCCATTCTTAGTCGCCATGCGAGCACGGAAACCGTGAGTACGCTTGCGCTTCAGAACTGAAGGTTGAAAAGTGCGTTTCATGCTTTTTACCTTAAAAATTTAACTGATCAGTTTTTAAGTATGGTCAGAGTTTCCGTCTGCGAACAGACGTAGCCTCTAAACAAAGAGGCGGAATTGTAATCATTGACTCGAAATTAGTCAATCATTTCACCCGTCGACCATCACGGGCGCTGCATTATACGTTTTGTGACGAGGAGTGCAAGGATCCTTGTTGGATCCCGACCTTATTCAGGAACTTTTTTAACCGAGGATCGTGCGGTTGGGTGAAGATCTGATCCGGCGTGCCCTGTTCGACGAACTCGCCGTCGGCCATGAAGATCACCCGGTCGGCGACTTCGCGGGCGAACTGCATCTCGTGGGTAACAACCAGCATGGTTTGGTGGCGGGTGGCCAATTTTTGCATCAGGGTCAGGACTTCGCCGACCCACTCCGGGTCGAGCGCCGAGGTTGGCTCGTCAAACAGCAGCAGCTCTGCGTCGAGTGCCATCGCCCGGCCGATCCCGACCCGTTGCTGCTGGCCGCCGGAGAGGGCTGCCGGGTAATGGCCGCCTTTGTCCCCCAGGCCGATATCGTCAAGGATTTGCTGGGCTCGCAGGTAGGCGGCTTCTTTTTTCCAGCCCTTGACCGTGATCAGCCCCTCGGCAATGTTCTGCTGCGCGGTGAGATGGGCAAAGAGGGCGTAGTTCTGGAATACAAAACCGGTTTTCCGGCGCAGGGCCAGGATATCGGCCTGGCGGGGCTGCGTGGAATCAAAATGGGTCTCGCCAATGGTGATCTGGCCGCTGTCGGCGTGCTCAAGGACGTTGATGCAGCGGAGCAGGGTAGACTTGCCGGTGCCGGACGGGCCGATCACCACGACGATCTCGCCGTGGTTGATGGTCAGGTCGAGGCCGGAAAAAATCGTGCTGTCGCCGAAGCGCTTGGTCAGGTTGGTAATCGAAATCATCGTGTGTATGCCCGGTTGAGTTTGTGTTCTGCCCAGTGCTGCACGCGGGTGAGCACCAGTACTATGGCCCAGTAGATAAGGGCGACGGCGAGAAAGGCCTCGAAGAACTTGAAGCTCGACGATGCTTCCATCTGGGCCTTGGCCATGATTTCGGCGACCCCGAGGGTGAAGGCGAGCGAGGTCGATTTGATCATGTCGATAAAATAGTTCATCAGCGAAGGCAGGGCGATGCGGGTGGCCTGCGGCAGAATGATCCGGCGCATCGCCTGCAGCTCGGTCATCCCGATGGACAGGCTGGCCTCGCGCTGGCTGCGGTCGACCCCGCTGATGGCGGCGCGGATGCTTTCGGCCATGTAGGCGGCAAAGTGCAGCGTCAGGCCGATCACCGCCGCCGTGAAGGCGTCCATCCCGATGAATACCGGGAACAGTTGCGGCAGGCCGTAGTAGAGCAAAAACAGCTGGACCAGCAGCGGAGTGCCGCGGAAAAAGCTGATGTAAAGCTGGCTCAGCTGGTCAAGCAGCGGGATCTTGTAGGTCCGGAGCAGGGCGAGCAGTAGCGACAATATCAGGGCAAACAGCAGGCCCCACAGGGCCATGCTCATCGTGGTACCCAGGTAGCGCAGCAGGATCGGCAGCAGCGAAAGCATGTAGTTGAAGTCAAATGCCATGGCAGAACTCGTATCGATAGGCAGAAAAACAGCGGGCCCAGTATCGGGCCCGGTTGCTAGAAGGATAGCTGGCTTAGCGGGTGATGTCGGCGTCGAACCATTTGCGGGATATCTCGGTCAGGGTACCGTCCTTGCGCATGGCCTCGAGTGTTTGGTTGACCTCGCCTTGCAGGATGCGCCCTTTTTCGGTGTTACGGAACGGCCAGGCATTTTCGATGCGCTCAAAGGGCTTTCCTGCCAGTTGCAGCGGCAGATTGGCTTTTTTGATCAGCGCTAGCGACGAGAGGCGATCCATCACGAAGGCATCGGTTCGGCCGAGGGCTACATCATGCTCGATTCCGGTATCGTAAGTCTTGATGGTGATTTGGTCGGCGTTGTCGAGTTGGCGCAGAAGCTGTTCGTAATTCGACCCGAGGTTGACCCCGACGGTTTTCCCGCTCAGATCGGCGGTTTCCTTGATGCTGTCGTTGCCACGGCGAATGACGAGTTGGGCACCGTCAATGACATAGGGGGCTGAGAACAGGTATTTGGCCTCGCGCTCCGGGGTGATGGTGATCTGGTTGGAAATCGTATCGATGCGGCCGGTTTCGAGCAGGCCGAACAGGCCTGAGAAATTGGCGGTGACGAACTCGACGTTGTAGTCGTTGCGCTTGGCGATTTCGTTCCACAGATCAACCTCAAAACCCTGGAGCTGGTCCTGCTTGACAAAGGTGAAGGGGAAATAGCGGCCGGACATGCCGACTTTGACGTCTGTGGCGGCGATTGCTGTGTGTGTGGTGGTTATTGTCAGGGCAATGGCGGCAAAAGCGGTAGTGATCCAGCGTTTCATCCTGTTAACTCCTCAGGTTGCTGTTATGTTCTGCTGTATTTCGTCTGGCTATCCTAGCTGGAACATACGGCGTTTTTTAAATAACTATCGGTTATTTGAAATAACTGCGAGTTTGGCCGAAAACCGGATCATGTTTATGAAATTGTGGGTAAGCGGGGGTAAAATTGTGCTGATCTTCCATTTTGCTGTGTGATCTATGTGAATAACTCGGATCTTATTCACTGGATCTGCGATCTCTTTGCTGGCGATCCTCGGCTGGGGGGTATAAAATTGCATCCCTTTTGTGTTTTCTAGTTATTCTGTGTGGAGTCGAGCTTGTCATCTTCGCTTTGGTTGCAGTGCCTTCAACGCCTTCAGGAAGAACTCCCTGCAACAGAATTCAGCATGTGGGTTCGTCCGCTTCAGGCCGAGCTGAACGATAATACGCTGACCTTGTTCGCCCCTAATCGATTTGTGCTTGATTGGGTACGCGACAGATACCTGAATAATATCAATCGCTTGCTTAATGAGTATTGCGGTAACGATATGCCGATCCTGCGTTTTGAGGTCGGCAGCCGTCCTGTTGCGGCCCCGCCGCCGCAGCCTACCGTGCTCACCCCGCCGCCGACCCGGGTGGCACCGCCTCCGGTCGAGGATGATATTCCGTCGCGAGTCTGGGAGCCTGCTCCTTCGCCGGTTCAGCCCGAAAGTCAGGGTGGTGGCTACCGTTCTAACGTTAACCCCAAGCACAACTTCAACAACTTCGTTGAGGGTAAATCGAACCAACTGGGTCTGGCTGCCTGCCGCCAGGTGGCGGACAACCCGGGGGCCGCATACAACCCGCTGTTCCTGTATGGCGGTACCGGCTTGGGTAAAACCCACTTGCTCCATGCTGTAGGGAATGCGATTGCCGATCGCAAGCCCAATGCCAAAGTGGTGTACATGCACTCCGAGCGTTTTGTCCAGGATATGGTCAAGGCGCTGCAGAACAATGCCATCGAGGAGTTCAAGCGTTACTACCGTAGTGTCGATGCCCTGCTGATCGATGACATCCAGTTTTTCGCCAACAAGGAGCGCTCGCAGGAGGAGTTTTTCCACACCTTCAACGCGCTGCTTGAGGGCAACCAGCAAATTATCCTGACATCAGACCGCTACCCGCGCGAAATCAACGGGGTGGAGGATCGCCTCAAGTCCCGTTTTGGCTGGGGCCTGACAGTGGCTATCGAGCCGCCTGAGCTTGAGACCCGGGTTGCTATCCTGATGAAGAAGGCAGAGGATCACAATATCCGTCTGGCTGACGAGGTTGCTTTTTTCATTGCCAAGCGCCTGCGCTCAAACGTTCGGGAGCTGGAAGGGGCTCTGAACCGGGTGATTGCCAACGCCAATTTTACCGGGCGTGCCATTACCATTGATTTTGTCCGCGAGGCACTGCGTGACTTGCTGGCTTTGCAGGAAAAATTGGTCACGATCGATAATATCCAGAAGACCGTGGCTGAGTATTATAAGATTAAGATGGCTGATATGCTGTCCAAGCGCCGTTCGCGCTCGGTGGCTCGTCCACGTCAGATGGCAATGGCTTTGGCCAAGGAGCTGACCAACCATAGCTTGCCGGAAATCGGTGATGCTTTCGGTGGCCGCGACCATACCACGGTGCTCCACGCTTGCCGCAAGATCGAGCAGTTGCGTGAAGAAAGCCATGACATCAAAGAAGATTATTCAAACCTAATTAGAACATTGTCATCTTAATATGAAATTTACAGTATCCCGCGATCACTTGTTAAAGCCGCTGCAGCAGGTCTCTGGTGCATTGGGCGGCCGTCCGTCATTGCCGATCCTCGGCAATATCCTGCTCCAGGTTGCCGATGGCTGCCTGTCGATGACGGGGACGGATTTGGAAGTGGAAATGGTTGCCAATCTGGCGCTGGAAGGCGACTTTGAAGCCGGAGCCGTGACCGTTCCTTCACGCAAGTTCTTCGATATTTGCCGCGGCTTGCCGGACAGTGCCAATATCATTGTATCGCTGGAAGGCGACCGGGTTATTATCCGCTCCGGCCGAAGCCGATACACCCTGTCTGTACTGCCGGCAGCCGATTTCCCGAATATCGAAGACTGGCAGAGCGACGTGGAGCTGGTGTTGCCGCAAGGGCAGATGCGCCAGCTTATCGAGAGCACCCAGTTCTCGATGGCCCATCAGGATGTGCGTTATTACCTTAACGGCATGCTGTTTGAAACCAGCGGTACCACGTTGCGCTCGGTTGCCACTGACGGCCACCGAATGGCGGTATGCAGTATCGAACTTGCCGATGCGATGCCAGACAAGCAGATTATTGTCCCACGCAAAGGGGTCATGGAGCTGATGCGCCTGCTGGATACGCCGGATGCCGATGTTCGGATCCAGATCGGCCACTCGAATATCCGTGCCCAGGTAAACAATTTCATCTTCACCTCCAAGCTGGTTGACGGCCGTTTCCCTGATTATCGCCGGGTGATGCCGAAAAGCAGCACCAAGATTGTCGAAGCCAACTGTGATGAGCTGCGCAAGGCCTTTACCCGTGCCGCCATTTTGTCTAACGAGAAGTTCCGCGGTGTGCGCTTGAATTTGTCGCAAGGCCAGATGCGGATCACCGCCAATAACCCAGAGCAGGAAGAGGCCGAGGAGTTTTTGGATGTGAATTATGACGGCGAGCCGTTGGAAATCGGGTTTAATGTCAGCTATGTGCTAGATGTCCTCAATACCCTGAAGTGTGAACAGGTACGCTGGTCACTGACCGATGCCAATGCCAGTGCACTGTTAGAAGATCTAGCCAGTGACAATGCCATGTATGTGGTGATGCCGATCAGGCTATAAAGCATGGCTCTGACCCGTCTTATTGTAAAAGACTTCCGCAATATTGAAGCTTGCGACTTATCCTTGTCGTCAAGCTTCAACTTTTTGGTGGGTGCCAACGGCAGCGGCAAGACCAGTGTGCTGGAAGCCGTCTATTATCTCGGCCATGGCCGCTCTTTTCGCAGCCACCTGACCGGGCGGGTGATCCGCCATGACCAATCTGAGCTGTTTATCCATGGCCGGCTGCAGTCCGGATCGGCGATGGAGCTGCCGGTTGGGATCAACAAGAAGCGCGATGGTTCTACCGAGCTGAAAATTGGCGGGGAAGGCAACCAGAAGCTTGCACAGCTTGCCAAGATCTTGCCATTGCAGCTGATCACCCCCGAAGGGTTCGAACTGTTGATGGGCGGCCCTAAATTCCGCCGAGCCTTTATCGACTGGGGGGTGTTTCACGTGGAACCCCAGTTCTACCATGCTTGGTCTCGCATCAAGCGATTGACCAAGCAGCGCAATGCCTTGCTCAAAACGGCGCGTGGCTACCGTGAGCTCAGTTATTGGGATCAGGAGCTTGCCGTGCTGGCGGAAGATATCAATATCTGGCGCCAAGACTACCTCGATGCCGTTAAGCGCAAAACCGAGGAGATTTGCCAGAGTTTCCTACCAGAATTCGACATCCAACTCGGTTACTACCGTGGTTGGGAGAAAGAAACCCCGTATGCCGAGCTGTTGCGGCGCAATTTCGAGCGTGATGTGCAGCTTGGCTATACCGCAAGCGGGCCGCATAAGGCTGACTTGCGGATAAAAGTTGCCGGTACGCCGGTCGAGGACGTGCTGTCCCGTGGCCAGTTGAAATTGATGATGTGTGCACTGCGCTTGGCGCAGGGGCTGCATCTGACGGAAACCACGGGCAAGCCGTGTATATATTTAATTGATGATTTTGCTTCCGAACTGGATAGCCAGCGGCGTGCGCTGCTAGCGCAACGGTTAAAGGAAACCGACGCCCAGGTCTTCATTAGTGCGATCAGCTATGACCAAATAGCCGATATGCATGATGAAAATGGCAAGATGTTTCATGTGGAAAACGGTAAAATAACCGCAGGATAAATTAAGCGAGAGTAACTCAATGTCCAACAACTACGATTCATCAAGTATCAAGGTACTAAAAGGCCTTGATGCGGTACGTAAGCGCCCAGGGATGTACATTGGTGACACTGATGACGGCACTGGTCTGCACCACATGGTCTTTGAGGTGGTCGATAACTCTATCGATGAAGCTCTTGCTGGCCACTGTGAAGATATCGTCGTCACCATCCATGAAGATGGTTCGGTGTCGGTTAGCGATGATGGTCGTGGTATTCCGACAGAGCTCCACCCTGAAGAGGGAGTATCGGCGGCAGAAGTGATCATGACCGTTCTGCACGCAGGCGGTAAGTTCGACGATAACTCTTACAAGGTATCAGGTGGCCTGCACGGTGTGGGTGTTTCTGTTGTGAACGCCCTGTCTGAGAAAGTTGAGCTGACTATCCATCGTGGTGGCCATATTCACCAGCAGGTTTACCGCCACGGCGAGCCTCAGGCTCCGCTGGCTGTGATCGGCGATACCGACCGTACCGGTACCCGTATCCGTTTCTGGCCGAGTGCCGAAACGTTCAGCAATATTGAATTCCATTACGAGATCCTGGCCAAGCGCCTGCGCGAACTCTCTTTCCTGAACTCGGGTGTGTCTATCAAGTTGATTGACGAGCGCGAGGCAGACAAGCAAGACCACTTCATGTACGAAGGTGGCATCCAGGCGTTCGTTGCCCACCTGAACCGCAACAAAACGCCGATCCACGGCAAGGTCTTCCATTTCGAGTCTACCCGCGAAGACGGTATCAGTGTTGAAGTAGCGATGCAGTGGAACGATGGCTTCCAGGAAAATATCTACTGCTTTACCAACAATATCCCGCAGCGCGATGGCGGTACCCACCTTGCGGGTTTCCGAGGTGCGCTGACCCGTACCCTGAACAACTTCATGGAAAAGGAAGGGTACTCGAAGAAGGCCAAGACGGCGACATCCGGCGATGATGCGCGTGAAGGCCTAACTGCTGTTGTATCGGTCAAGGTGCCTGATCCTAAGTTCTCCAGCCAGACCAAAGACAAGCTGGTATCTAGCGAAGTGAAGCCTGCTGTCGAATCGGCGATGGGTGAGAAACTGAGTGACTTCTTGCTTGAGAACCCAGGCGACGCAAAAACGGTATGTACCAAGATTATCGATGCCTCCCGCGCCCGTGAAGCTGCACGTAAGGCCCGTGAGATGACCCGCCGTAAAGGTGCATTGGATCTGGCTGGCCTGCCGGGCAAACTGGCAGACTGTCAGGAAAAAGATCCAGCATTGTCTGAACTCTACATTGTGGAGGGTGACTCTGCGGGCGGTTCTGCCAAGCAGGGCCGTAACCGTAAGAACCAAGCGATTCTTCCGCTGAAAGGTAAGATCCTTAACGTCGAGAAAGCACGTTTCGACAAGATGCTGTCATCGCAGGAAGTTGCCACCCTGATCACCGCGATGGGCTGTGGTATCGGCCGAGATGAGTACAACCCGGATAAGCTGCGTTACCACAGCATCATCATCATGACCGATGCCGACGTCGACGGCTCGCACATCCGTACGCTGCTGTTGACCTTCTTCTACCGCCAAATGCCTGAGCTGATTGAACGCGGCCACATTTACATTGCCCAGCCACCGCTGTACAAGGTGAAGAAAGGCAAGCAGGAGCAGTACATCCAGGATGACGAGGAGATGGGCCAGTACCAGGTGACTCTGGCACTGGATAACGCGGCGTTGTTTACGGCTGAAGGCGCTCCGGCAATTTCGGGCTCGGCTCTGGAAGCATTGGTAAAACAATACAACGGTGCAATGAAGCTGGTGTCTCGTATGAGCCGCCGTTACCCGTCATTGCTACTGAACGAATTTGTCTACCAGCCGCGCCTGACAGCCGATATGTTGGCTGATGAGTCTGGCGTTGAGGCATGGGCTGGCACCTTGGTTGAAGCCCTGAATCGCAAGCAGTCCGGCGAGAGCCAGTACAGCTTCAGCTTAGTCAAGGATGAAGAAAATAGCGTCTGGGTACCTAAAGTGACCGTCCGTACTCACGGTGTTGATCACGAGTATCCGCTGAGCGTGGATCTGCTTAACTCGAAGGAATACGCCAAGCTGGCTGATTTGTCTGAAGCACTGAATGAGCTGCTCGACGAATCGGCTTATGTTCAGCGTGGCGAGCGCAAGCAGCCGGTGGTGAGCTTTAAGGAAGCACTGGATTGGCTGATCAAGGAATCGCGCCGTGGCCTGTCGCTACAGCGATACAAAGGTCTGGGTGAGATGAACCCTGAGCAGCTATGGGAGACCACGATGGATCCTGAATCTCGCCGTATGATGCAGGTTACCATCAACGATGCAGTAGCGGCCGATGAGCTGTTCACGACTTTGATGGGTGATCAGGTTGAGCCTCGCCGTCACTTCATCGAAGAAAATGCCCTGAACGCAAACTTAGACGTATAAGTCTGAGTTGCATCAAGTTTGCAGATAAAACGCCGCACACAGTGCGGCGTTTTTTTTATTTAGGGGAAGGGTGAAAATTTTTTTGCCCAGGGGCTTGGAATTTGTTTTCTGCATCCCTATATCTAGTAATGAAGAGCAAGGTGCCGCAATGCGGGCCGGCGTTGGTCTTGTCCCAAAGGGGAAAGCCGCTTCACCTATCACATCGTTATATATATTGCTTCAAAGAAGGATAATGTTATGCGTAACCTAGATTTCACTCCTCTATACCGTTCTGCTATTGGCTTTGACCGTTTGTTCAACCAAATGGAGAAGTCAGCCGCCAACAACAATGCCGGTTACCCTCCGTACAATATCGAGCAGCAGGATGAGAACCACTACCGCATCACGATGGCCGTTGCCGGGTTCGGCGAAGAGCAGCTGGATATCACCCAGCAGCAGAACAAGCTGATTGTCCGTGGTACCCGCGAAGCCAAAGACGATGCATCACGCCAATACCTGTACCAGGGCATTGCCGAGCGTGACTTCGAGCGCAAGTTCCAGTTGGCTGATTACGTCAAGGTGATTGGCGCTGAGATGGAGCACGGTTTGCTTCATATCGATCTTGAGCGAGAAATCCCAGAAGCGGAGCAGCCGCGCAAGATTGCGATTAATGGTACTCGTTTGCTAGAAAGCGAGTAAGGCGAGTTTTAGCCCCTGCCGATAGAGTAGTGAAAGCCAGCATCTGCTGGCTTTTTTTATTGCTGTTTTGGGGGGACCGGTGGTTTGTTTCACGTGA
>NZ_LDOT01000039.1 GCF_001029445.1 Photobacterium aquae | reverse complement strand
GATTGAAAGTTTGTGACGCTTTTTGAGCGATTTATGAGTCATTAAATGGGGACTTAACTCTTGTTTAAAACTGTGAACAAACCATGATTTATTGTAGTTTCAGTGAATTTGAAAGTGTAGTGGAAAGATGAATTTGGTCAGCAAACTAGAGGATTACCATACTTGAGCTAATTCATGTTCTTCTAAATTAGCAAAGCCACTGACAAGGTTATGTCCAAACCTGAGTTTGCTCATTGAAAAAGATAGCCTGTAGACCTTAAACAGGCTTCCCTTGAGCAAAGAGACAGTTCTTGCTGGTTACCATCTTTCGTTGCATACGTTCCAGCCTCGCACATTTAAAAAGCCGACTTAGCTGTTGGTTTTTTATATCCAAATTATGTCTAATTGGGTATATACGTTTACCTTATGACTGTGCGAACAGCGAGTTAAGTTTCTATCTCAGAAGTACATGTTTGTGATGGCTTGTTGTGGGGCTGAGGACTGCGCGTTGGTTGTATACTAACAATTTGTGTGTAAGCGATGAGTATCTTGCCAGACTTCCAGATTCTTGGCTCTGTAGGAGTAAACAATGAACATAAATACCGTGAGGCTCGGACTTGCTGCTGCGGCGGCAATGAATATAGGTGGGGTGTTAGTCTTTTCGCGGGCCTTGAGCAATAGTGTGATCAACGAGTTTGACCCTGTTGTGATGTCTAATTTTGGCTTGTTGATGATTATGGTATGGGGGCTTGCCTATCTGGGGGCGGCGACGATAAAAGCCAATATCACATGGCTGGCGGGGGCATTTACCTTAGAGAAGCTGGTGTATGTTGTCGTTTGGGTAAAATGGATAGCGTCCAATAGCCTTTCTGCTGTCTATGATGCCGATTTGTTTGCGGGCATTTTCTATACCATCTACGGGCTCAATGATTTTGTGTTCATGCTGTTTTTCTTTTTTGTGTTCAAATCACAATGGGCAAAGAAAGATTGATCGTTTTAATGAAAATTGCCAGCTAATGCGCTTATACGAAATTAGCTGGCATAAAATATTATTGACTTTCTGTCTTCATAGATAAGCTATATTTCAAGCTCAATAGTGAAACTAACACCAAGCCATAGTAGCCCCAGTAGATACAGTAACCATTAACGTGGTAATAAACATCAAGCGCAGTGATGGCGATGATGGCGGAGAAGGCGAGTGATGAGATAATGGCAAATGCTTTTGTTCTCACTAATGCCGAGAGGATAAACAGCACGACAGAGATAACAAAAAAGGGTGTTATCTCCTCTAATGATTCGGCTGGGTATGTGTAGTAGTTGTAGTAATGTTGCGATGGGGAAAATATGCCCTCATACCACATAACCTTCCAAAAACTGCATGTGGAGTCGAAGCTCTGGGGGATCTCGTAGGCAATGGGCATGTACCACAGAAACAATGCGAGCAATCCGAGAACGACACCCTTTATCATAGATATTTTTTTCAATCGTTCTTTTTCTTTGAATTTTATAATGGCTTCATTTTCAGTGCTGGCGTTTACTTTGTAACAATAATCATATCCATTTTTAAGTAAATCATCAGATTGTTTTTCAGCATTGATATCTGCGGAGTCAATACATACAATCACATCATTATTTTTGAAAATTTTATATATTATCATTCGTGTTTTTAATGTCATAAAAAGATAATGGATAGTATGGCTAAAATATCTATATATCAATAAGTAAATGAAGTCGGAGACTAAATAATGCTAGCAATGTCATTATAATTTGCTGTCTATTGTTATTTTACTGACTTGATTAATCCATAATCAAAATAGGCGCATAAAATGGCTTCTATTCTTCGTTCGATTATTTCTTCTTGGTATGAGTAATATATGGCTTTGCTTTGTGGTGTCGAATTTTGTTTTTGTGTTTACAATAAATCACCATTATATAAACACCTTTAAAAACAACTGCTTGTAATATATCTATGAGTGTTTGGTAACGATTATTATTACCATTGATTGTGTTATTAATATCCCATTAATAATAAATGCCAAAATGGAATGTAAGATTCCACCTAGTGTCATTTTATAAATTGATTGTGGTCAACACAGTGGGTTGTAACACATATAGAGTTGTCAGTAGTGGTTGTCTGTTGAGCCTTGTTATTTGGCTTGGCGAGCTTGCTTAATTGATAGCTTTTGTAAGTGATACATAACAATAAGTTATGGCTTGCTTATTTTATCCGTGTTCTTTCCTGTCTAAAGCTATTAATTAAGCGCCACTATCTAATTCAAACCGGAAATTAGGAAAAACCATGAGCCAAAATGGTAAGTTAAATATTACGCGGCGCGATGCATTAAAGGGCGGCTCTGCACTGGGTGCATTGGCGCTGGCAGGAAACGCGCTGTCTTTGCCTTTCGCAACCAAGGCTGTAGCGAAAGAAACCCCAGCCAAGCCAGATGAGAAAATCGTCTGGTCGGCATGTACGGTGAACTGCGGCTCTCGTTGCCCGCTGCGCATGCATGTGGTTGATGGTGAGATCAAGTGGGTGGAAACCGATAACACAGGTGATGATGTGTATAACCACAATCATCAGGTGCGCGCCTGTCTGCGTGGCCGTTCTATGCGCCGCCGTGTTTACGCGCCAGACCGTTTAAAATACCCACTTCTTCGTGTAGGTAAGCGTGGCGAGGGCAAGTTCAAGCGTATTACCTGGGATGAAGCCTATGATCTGATTGGCGATAATCTGCAGCGTATCATCAAGGATTACGGTAACGATGCCGTGTACCTGAACTATGGTACGGGTACGCTGGGCGGTACCGTGACCAAGAGCTGGGATCCAAGTGCAACACTGGTTGCCCGGATGATGAACCTGTGCGGCGGTTACCTGAACCATTATGGTGATTACTCTGCGGCTAACATCGAATGTATGTCTGAGTACTTTTACGGTACATGGGTCGATAACAACTCGATTGACGATATCCAAAATGCCGATCTTTGCCTGATGTTTGGTAACAACCCGGCAGAAACACGGATGTCCGGTGGTGGCCAAGTCCACAACTATGTGGACGCGAAGAATATCAGCCAGACACGTACGATCTGCATTGACCCTCGATACACGGATACGGCGGCAGGCCGAGAAGATCAGTGGATCCCGATCAAGCACGGTACCGATGCGGCCTTGGTGGCAGCAATCGCGCATGTCTTGATCAGCAAGGACAAGGTCGATCAGGACTTCCTTGACCGCTACTGTGTCGGCTACGACCGCAAAACGCTACCGGCCTCGGCGCCGGAAAATGGCAGCTACAAAGATTACATCATGGGCACGGGCCCAGACGGTATTGCCAAAACGCCTGAGTGGGCACAGCCAATTACCGGTATTCCGGCTGATGTGATCACCAAGCTGGCAGTTGAAATCGGTGATGCTAAACGTATTTACATCACACAGGGTTGGGGCCTGCAGCGCTCAGCTAACGGCGAACAAGCCTGTAAGGCAATCATGATGCTGTCGCTGCTTCGCGGTCAGGTTGGCTTGCAAGGCGGTGGTACTGGTGCCCGCGAAGGTAACCATTCCTACCCGTTCCAGCGCTTCCCTAAAGTGCCGAACCCGATCACCGCGTCTATTCCTATGTTCCTGTGGACCGATGCGATTTTCCGTGGCACCCAGATGACCGATCTGACTGACGGCATCAAAGGGGTGAAGAAGCTAAACAACAATATCAAGTTTATCTGGAACTACGCAGGTAACTGCCTGATCAACCAGCATTCTGATATCAACCGTACTCACGATATTCTGCAAGACGAAAAAGCGTGTGAAATGATTGTGGTGATCGACAACCACATGACGTCATCAGCCAAATACGCCGATATCGTGCTGCCGGACTGCACCACCTCAGAGCAGTCTGACTTCTGTATGGACGGTGCTGCGGCATCTATGCCTTACTTTATTTTTGCCAGCCAGGCGATTGAGCCGCGTTTCGAGTGCAAGCCAATTTACGAGATCATGTCCGGCGTTGCCAAACGCATGGGTGTGTTTGACGAGTTCACCGAAGGCCGCACTCAGGAAGAGTGGCTGCAATGGATGTACGCCGAAACAGTTAAGCAAAATAACGATCCTAACTTGCCGGCATACGACGAGATGAGAAAGCAGGGGATCTACAAGAAGCAATTCGACCGTCCGCATGTGGCGTTTGAGGACTTCCGCCGTGATCCGGAGGCCAACCCGCTTCCGTCACCATCGGGCAAGATCGAAATATACTCGGAGACGCTGGCCAAAATCAGCGAGGAGTGGGAGCTTGACCCGGATGAGTCGATCACCCCGCTGCCGGAATATGTCTCGACCTTCAACGGTTGGGATTCGCCGGATCGCAAGACTTACCCGCTTCAGCTTACCGGTTTCCACTACAAGGCGCGTGCCCACTCGACCTACGGTAATGTCGATATCCTGAAAGCGGCTGCTCCACAGGAATTGTGGATCAACCCGGTAGACGCCACCGAGCGCGGTATTGAAAACGGCGATTTGGTCAGCGTACGCAGCAAGTTCGGCGAGATGAACGTTCGCGTGAAAGTCACGCCTCGCATTATGCCGCATGTTGTCGGTCTGGGTGAGGGGGCATGGTATGCACCGAATGCCAAAGGTGTTGACCAAGCTGGCTCGATTAACGTGCTGACCACGCAGCGTCCTAGCCCGTTGGCGAAATCCAACCCAAGCCATACCAACCTCGTTGAAGTGACGCTAATTAAGAAAATGGGGGCCAAATAATGAGCACCGCGAAGCAGTATGGCTTTTACATTGATTCCAGCAAGTGTACGGGTTGCAAAACATGCCAGCTTTCTTGCAAGGACAACAAAGATCTTGGCGTCGACCGCAACTTCCGCCGTGTGTACGAGTATGTAGGCGGTAACTGGACCGAGCAGGATGGGGCATTCCGCCAGAATGTGTTTGCCTACTACCTGTCGATTTCCTGTAACCACTGTTCGAACCCGGCCTGTACCAAAGTCTGCCCGTCGGGGGCGATGCACAAGCGCGAGGAAGACGGCTTTGTTGTGGTTGACGAAAGCGTCTGCATCGGCTGTAAGTCATGCCATATGGCGTGTCCTTACGGTGCGCCGCAGTACAGCGAGGAAAAAGGCCACATGACTAAGTGCGATGGCTGCTACGAGCGTGTCGCAGAAGGCTTGATGCCTATTTGCGTCGATAGCTGCCCGCTGCGTGCGATCGAATTCGGCCCAATTGATGAGCTGCGTGCGAAGTACGGCTCCAATGCCGATGTGGCACCTCTGCCAGACTCTCGCATTACCAGCCCGAATCTGATTGTTAAGCTGAACCCTAATGGTCGCCCAACCAATGACCGTACCGGTTTCCTCCAGAATCCAAGAGAGGTGAAATAATGTTATACGAAGCGCCATTAGTCGCCTTTACGGTTCTGGCCCAAACTGCGGTCGGTGCGCATTTGACCATGAACGGGTTCCAGACATTCAGCAAATTGCCTTCTATCTCTGAAGCGAGGATGAATATCGCCCGCTTTGCGGTGTTGGTTCTGATGGGGGTGGGGTTCATCTTTTCCACCACGCACCTGGGCAGCCCGCTGCGCGCCTTTAATGCTCTTAACCGAGTAGGCAGTGCCGCCTTGTCCAACGAGATCCTGACCGGTGCGGGATTCCTCTCTTTGGCGGGGTTGTACTGGTTGATGACGGTACTGAAGATCGGTAGCGAGGGGATCCGCAAGAGCATCAACGGTCTGTCGATTGTTGTCGGTGTGGTTTTCATGTTTGCGATGGCGAACGTATACCAGATCGAAACCGTACCGGCTTGGTACACGTCGATGACCACGGTGGCATTCTGGTTCACCGTGGTGACCTCTGGCCTGATGTTTGGTTACACCCTGCTTAATGTTCTGAATGTGTCGGCAGAAGGGATCAACCGCAGCATGATGTGGGCTGGCGTAACGCTGATCGCCCTCAACATTGCGTTTGCCGTGATGCATACCTTGTATTTTGCCGGGATCTCAACGGCTATTCACAGCGGCTTGCAGCAGATCACCCAGCTATCAGGCTACGTTGCCGGGCATGTAGTGCTGTTGGCTGCGGCCGCGGCGCTATGGCTGTATGCCGAGCTGTTTGCTGCGCCGGAACGCCAGAAGAACCTGTTCGTGGTCATGGCCTTTGTCGTGCTGTTCGTAGCCGAGATCCTTGGCCGCAACGTGTTCTATGGTATGCACTTTACCTCTGGCTTGTACTAACAGCCATGAGCGGGCGGGGTAGCGGTGCTATTCCGCCCGATTTTTTTGATATTACCCACCAGACATCAAAGGTACGTCATGCAAATTAGCCAGCTTGAACAACAAGATCTCAGCGTTGTACTCAAATTGTTCGGGGCGTTGTTTTACTACCAGCCCAAAGATTATGCTGCGGCTAATCTGGATGCGCTGCTCCACAGTGTCGATACGCCTGTTGCTGCGTTGAACGAGGTGCTTGCCCGTTTTTCTGCTGAGGATCTATCCATGTTGCAGCTCGAACACGACCGTTTGTTTTCGGGGATAGGCGAGATGCCTGCTCCGCCGTGGGGCTCTGCGTATTTGGATCGGGAAGCGGTGCTGTTTGGCGAATCCACTATTGTTTACCGGTACTTTTTGCAGCGTTGCGGCTTTGTGCTGGACTCGGCGCAGCGTGAGCCTGAAGACCAGATCGGGCTGATGCTGATGGTGCTCGGGATGTTGCTTGAGTCGGGCCGCGAGGAGCTGGCCCGAGAACTGTTGGGCGAACACCTGATGACATGGTTCGGCTTTTTTAATCGGCGTTTTGCGGTTGCCGCCGCCCAGACCCCTTATGCCTTACTAGCTGAGGTAACGGCGGATGTGCTGGGAGCACTGTGCGATCATTACCACGTTGTGGTGCCAACCAAGCGAGATTATCTGGATGCCGCACTCTGAAGTGATTGATCATAGCAAGCGTCGGCTATTCGGGCTCTGCCGCCCGGCCGTGCAACCGCGAAGCGAGCCGCGTATGAACGCGCGTCCGCCTTTTGCGGTTGAGGAGTCGATGTTTGTTCGCCTGTGCGATGGTTGCGGCCAGTGCGCGGCGGCATGCCCCAATCAAATTATCGAAATGGCAGGGGGCGTGGCAGCCATTGATATTAGCTATGCTTTTTGTGACTTGTGCGGGCAGTGCCAGCAGGCCTGCCCGACGCTTGCGCTGTCCGGCCAAAAGATCAGTACGGGGTTGGTGGCGACGGTATCCAATAGCTGCGAAAACCTCTACGGCTACTGCGGTAGTTGTGAAGACAGTTGCCAATACGGGGCATTAATATGGCAAGACGATGCCAAGCCGTTTATTGATGCCGATAAGTGCAATGGTTGCGGGCAATGTGCCCAAAGCTGTTATACCAGCATGATTAGCTTTCAACTCAAACGATAAATATACCCAAGCACCATCGTATTTATGAGGCTTATTTAAGAGCCGCAAGTAATAAGATATGAGGTTGCTTGGTATGTTTGTTTTTAATTTCTCCCTCTTATAAATTATCGATGTTTTTGTCTTGTTGAGCTTTTAGTTTAATCATGATTTTCATGACTTTTAGCTGCGCAGTTATGGTTTTTATTTATATATCGTCTCTGTTCTTCCATGGAAATTATGGTGTTTAAGACAGTTTTTATGAGCTGAAGAGCCTCCTTCTATTTCTCTCTATACTTAATAATCATTCTCATCAACAGCTTATCTCATTCCATAAAGACATAAAAATACAATATTAGATTGATGTTTTATGTGTTTATAGAGCATTTCCTCAGGAATAATATGGCCAATAAGAGTCATATTAATAACTCTCTTTATTTGAAGTGGCGCATGTGATCTTATTTTTCCGATAATGATCCATGCGGTTGGGTGTTGTCTTTAAGATTTTGTACTGAAGGGTCTGAATATAATATTTGGGCGGTCTTGCATGTTTTTTAGATATTCCCATTTATACATTCTTATTGAGTTTAAATAGAAATATTTATATTTCTTTAAATGTGACTGAAAAAAGTAAATTAATAAATAGAATGTGTTTGGAGTATTTATGTGCAAAGACTGTGGTTGTTCTTTAACTGATCATCATCACCACGATATAGTCCAAAATCCGCAGCTAAATGATAAGAAAACGCTGAGAGTTATCCATAAAATACTCGATAAAAATGATCTCGAAGCGGCGCACAACCGCCAGCATTTTGAGTCGCACGGGGTCTCGGCATTCAATTTGATGAGCAGCCCGGGCAGCGGCAAGACGACCCTTCTTGAGCACTTGCACCAACACACCTCACTACGTTATGCCGTGATTGAAGGCGATTTGGAAACCTCGCGCGATGCCGATCGCTTGCAGGCTCAGGGTATTGCTGCCTACCAAATTCAAACCGGATCGGCCTGCCATCTGGATGCGTTTATGGTCCACGGCGCGCTGCATCATCTCCCGCTGGATAATCTGGATATCTGCTTTGTTGAAAATGTCGGCAACTTGGTTTGCCCTGCCAGTTACGATGTGGGTACCCATAAGAATATTGTTTTGGTTTCGGTTCCCGAAGGCGATGACAAAATTGAAAAATACCCGGTGATGTTCCGCCGTGCTGATCTGGTTCTGCTGACCAAGTGCGATTTGCTGCCGTATTTTGATTTCAGTGTCGAGGAAGCACGCGAGCAGGTTGCAAAGCTCAACCCCAACGCCGTGGTTCTTGAAGTGTCGGTAAAACAGCCCGAGACATTGGTCCCTGTTGTGGATTGGCTTAACAGCCAGATTCAGTGAGGAGGCACTATGTGTTTGTCAGTGCCATCGAAAATTATCGCTATCGACGATGATGATCTGAGCGTCACGGTTGAATCGCTCGGGGTGCAACGCAAAGTCAGCCGTCATTTGTACATGGAGCCATTGGCGATCGGCGACTATGTCTTGATCCACATCGGTTTTGTGATGAATAAGATCGACAAGGCCGATGCCGAGCTAAGCCTTGCGCTCTATCAGGAAATGATTGATAAGCTCGAGGATGGAAACGAACCATGCTCGATATAAAGCAGCTTTATGACGGTTTCCGCAATCCGGAAACGGTGCGTCATCTGGCGCGTACCATCAAGGATGAGGCCGAGGATCTTGCCGCCCCGCTCAATATCATGGAAGTGTGTGGCGGTCATACCCATACCATTATGAAGTTTGGCCTCAAGGCGCTGCTGCCCGATAACATCCAGTTCATCCATGGTCCAGGCTGTCCGGTGTGCGTCATGCCCAAAGAGCGGATTGATCACGCCGTGACGCTGGCAATGCAGCCGGATGTGATTCTGGTGACGCTGGGGGACATGATTCGGGTGCCGGGCTCGCAGGGGAGTCTGGCCCAATGCCGCGCCCGTGGCGGCGATGTGCGCCCCCTCTATGATCCGCTCGATGCATTGCGCATCGCGCAGGACAACCCAACCAAAACTGTCGTTTTCTTTGCCATCGGTTTTGAAACCTCAACCCCGATGACTGCCGTGCTGTTGCAGCAGGCCGAGTCACGCGGGGTCACCAACTTGCTGTTCCATATCAACCATGTCTTGGTGCCCCCTGCCGTCAATGCGGTAATGGATGATCCCCAAGTGCAGGTCAATGCCTTTATCGGCCCGTCGCACGTTAGCGTGATTCAGGGGGCGAAGATTTACCAGCCGCTGGTGGATAACTTTGCCACTCCTGTGGTTGTGGCGGGGTTTGAGCCGGTCGATGTGATGGAGTCGGTCTTGCGTCTGGTTCGGCAGAAAGTGGCCGGCGAGGCGAGGGTCGATATCCAGTATAGCCGTGCTGTTAGCCCTGATGGGAACGTTCCAGCCCAGCAGTTGGTGAATACTTACTTTGAAACCCGCGACGCGTTCCGCTGGCGTGGGTTGGGGCCCATTGCCCATTCCGCACTTCGCCTCAAGCCCGAGTATGCCCATCGTGATGCCGAACGTCAGTTCGGTGCCGTTCTTACCGATCGCGAAATTGACGACCACAAAGCGTGCCAGTGCGGCGATATTCTCCGTGGTCTTGCCAAGCCCGCAGACTGCCGAGTGTTTGGCCGGGGATGCACCCCGCAGCGCCCGCTTGGCAGCTGTATGGTGAGCTCGGAGGGAGCCTGCAACGCCTATTACCGATATCAAGGAGTGCTGAATGAAAGATAAATATATCCAACTGAGCCACGGTGGCGGCGGCGAAGAAATGAACCAGTTGATCAAGGGAATGTTCTTTTCTGCGTTCGACAATGAGGTCTTGCGGCAGGAAGAAGACGCGGCGGTATTGTCGCTGTCGAACCAGACCGCTTTCACGACCGATAGCTTTACGGTGTCACCGCTGATTTTCAACGGTGGCGATATCGGCAAACTGGCGGTGGCCGGTACCGTCAATGATCTCGCGATGATGGGGGCCCAGCCGCTCTATCTCAGCTGCAGCTTTATTTTGGAAGAAGGGTTGGCGATTGAAACCCTCGGCACCATTGTCGAGAGCATGGCCAAAGAGCTTCAGGTCAGCGGGGCGCTGGTTGTGTGCGGCGATACCAAAGTGGTGCCGCGCGGTTGTGCCGATGGCATCTTCATCAATACCGCAGGCTTGGGCCAGTTGCGGCGGCCGGGCATTTCAGCCCATCAGATCCGCGAAGGGGATGCCATTATCGTGTCGCGCGATATTGGCTGCCACGGCGCAACGGTGCTGATGAACCGCGAGGGGCTGGAACTGAGTTCGGATCTGCAAAGTGACTGCGCCACCTTGTGGCCGGTGGTCGAGGCATTGATTGCGGCGGGCATTGATATCCATGCCATGCGCGATGCGACCCGGGGCGGTCTGTCGGCGGTCGTCAATGAATGGGCCCGTACCGCTGGTATCGGTATCACGCTGGATGAAAAGGCGATTCCGGTTCGTGACGAGGTGCGGGGCCTGTGTGAGCTATACGGCATGGAACCGTTTGATCTCGCCAACGAAGGGACGTTCGTTCTGGCCCTGCCAGCCGAGCAGGCCGAAGTGGCACTGGCCGTGATGCGTCATTTTTCTTGTTGCCCAGAGGCGGCGGTGATTGGCTGTGTGGACCAGCGCCAGATTGGCCGGGTTCTGCTGACTACCCCGTGGGGCAGCCTGCGCTACCTTGATGCCCCGCAGGGGGAGCTGTTACCGAGGATTTGCTGATGCATGAATACTCTATTGTCAGCGCGCTGATCGACCAGTGTGAACGCCATGCCCGCGAGAATCAGGCGAACCGAGTGACACGGGTCGCCATCAAGGTCGGCCAGCTTAGCGGCGTGGAGCCTGCGTTGTTGGAGACGGCGTTTGAGACGTTCAAGCAAGAAGGGGTATGCCGCGATGCCGTGCTCGAGATGCAAATTCAGCCTCTGGTGATCCGCTGTCGTGAATGTGGGCATGAATCGGTGATGGAGACACGGCAGGTGATCTGCCCGCACTGTAACAGTCGGGATACCGATGTCATTGATGGTGAGGAGCTGCTGCTGATGCAGCTGGAGCTGGAAACCTGAGCCCTGCAACATGACGGGTTTACTCTCGTCTTTTTTTTCGCATGAGATTCCTTGGGCCGTCTGCCTTATCGGGCTGGCGGCCATCGATACCACAGAAACAACCAACCCATAATAATAAGGATGAGCAATGGATACACATGCTGCCCTCTACGAGCTGGGTAAGGCCCGGCTAGAACAGCTGCGCCAACTCCCCAGTAATAAACAACAGCCTTTGCAAGAGCGCTTGGCTGAAAATGGTATTAGCCGCCGGGAATTTCTTGTGTGGAGCGCGACCATGACGGCCGCGTTGGCACTGCCTATGCCCTTTAGCTCGTTGGTGGCCGAGGCTGCCGAGCTGGCAGATCGGGTACCTTTGATCTGGCTGCACATGGCCGAATGTACCGGGTGTTCAGAGTCCTTGATCCGTTCATCAACCCCGGATGTCAGCACGCTGATTTTTGATCATGTGTCGCTTGAGTATCAGGAGACCTTGATGGCCGCAGCAGGCTGGCAGGCGGAAGAAAACCTTGATGCGGCGATGCGCAACTACAAGGGCCAGTACCTGCTGGCAGTTGAGGGTGCTGTTCCGACCGCTAACGGGGGGGCTTTCCTTACCTTGGGCTGCAAAGGTCGTACTGGCTTGGAGATGGTGCAGGAGGCTGCGGCAGGGGCGGCAGCCATTATTTCGGTTGGTACCTGTGCGTCGTTCGGCGGGGTACAGGCCGCCAAGCCTAACCCAACTGGTGCCAAAGGTGTCCATGCCGTGGTTGACCGCCCGGTGATCAACCTAGGTGGTTGCCCGCCGAGTTCTTCGAACATTGTCGGCACCCTGATGTATTTCATCATGTTCGGCAAGTTGCCGGCCCTTGATACTTTCAACCGTCCGAAATGGGCTTACGGGGCCCGAGTGCATGACAACTGCGAACGACGCGGCCATTTTGACGCCGGTGAATTTGTCGAAGAGTTCGGTGATGTCAGTGCAGAGAACGGTTATTGCCTATACAAAATGGGATGCAAGGGGCCTTACACCTACAACAACTGCCCGCAGGTGCGTTTCAACAACCATACCAGTTGGCCTGTTTTGGCCGGTCACGGCTGTATTGGTTGCTCCGAGCCGGATTTTTGGGATGACATGGCGGATTTCGAAAAGCCGCTGGGCCGCCAGCTGTTGCATGGTCTGGATGCGACGGCGGACACTATTGGGGCCGTCACCCTTGGCCTGACCGCGGTAGGAATTGGCGCTCACGCAGTGGGTAGCTTCTTTGCCGGTACGTATAACGATGAGGACAACTAAGAATGAGCAAACGTGTTGTAATTGACCCTATCACCCGCATTGAAGGGCACCTTCGCATTGAAGTCGAGGTCGACGAGAACAATGTGATCGAAAAGGCGTGGGCGTCTTCGACCTTGTTCCGCGGGCTGGAGATCATCCTCAAGGGCCGTACGCCGTTTGACGTCGGTTTGTTGGTTCAGCGCATCTGCGGTGTTTGTACCTTCTCGCATTACCTGTGCGGCACCATGGCGGTGGAAAATGCCATTGGCGCGGCCGTTCCGATGAATGCCCAGTACTTGCGTTCGATGATGCTCGAAGCACTGCACATGCATGACCATATCGTGCACTTCTATATCCTGCACGGCCTCGACTGGATAGATGTTGTTTCTGCCCTGAAGGCGGATCCAGCCAAGGCCGCCCAGGTAGCAATGAAGTATTCCGATACCCCGATGGCTGCCGGTGAAGGCGA
Organism: Photobacterium aquae; assembly: GCF_001029445.1. Classification (GTDB taxonomy): domain Bacteria; phylum Pseudomonadota; class Gammaproteobacteria; order Enterobacterales; family Vibrionaceae; genus Photobacterium; species Photobacterium aquae. The sequence goes on along the minus strand of NZ_LDOT01000039.1, from coordinate 33,009 downwards.
GCTGCGTGCGGTGCAAGAGAAAGTGAAGAAGTTTGTCGATACCGGCAAGCTTGGGCCATTTGCCAATGCCTATTGGGGGAACCCGTCGTATTCGTTTACGCCGGAGCAGAACCTGATTGGTTTGTCTCACTATTTCAAGGCGTTGGAAATTCAGCGTGTTGTGGCCGAAATGATGGCGATTTGGGGGGGCAAGAACCCGCACCCGCAATCGGTAGTGGTTGGTGGGATCACCTGTGTCCGTGACATGATCAACCCAGCAAGGCTCCAGGAGTGGGAACAGCGCAGGGCCACGGTGGTGGAGTTTATCGAGCGTGCCTACCAGGCTGATTTGATCATGGCGGCTGACGCCTACGGCAAAGAGACCTCGGTGCTCGGCGGTGTCAACGTGCGCAACTTCATGTCGACCGATGATGTACTGGTTGGCCAGAACCAGCACCTGTTCAAGAGCGGTATTGTTCGCAACGGCGACTTGGCCAATGTCGAGGATATCGACCCGTACAAGATCGAAGAGGATGTCACTCACTCTTGGTATAACGCGGCGCACCCGCAGCATCCGCTTGATGGAACGACGATCCCCGAGCATACCCCGTTTGTCGAGCGCGATACCGTTTATGGCAAGCTGCCGACGGTTGACGGCGAGGGCAAATATTCATGGGTGAAATCCCCGCGCTATGCCGGAGAGCCGGTTGAAGTCGGCCCGCTGGCCGCCATGCTGGTGAACTACGGCCGTGGTGTGCCGGAGGTCGTCGAGGTTGTCGATGACTTCTTGGCCCGTACCGGGTTGCCGAAGGAAGCCTTGTTTACCACGTTGGGCCGTACTGCGGCTCGTATGCTGCATACCTTGGTGCAGGCCCGTCATGGTAACCGTACCTTTGATGCCCTTGTCACCAATATCCAGTCTGATACCTCGACCTACATTGCGCCGGATCTCGATGCAGCTAAGGAGTACAAGGGCTTTGCGATGATCGAAGCGCCGCGTGGCCTGCTGAGCCATTGGATTCGTATCAAGAATGGTTTGGTCGAGAACTATCAGGCCGTGGTGCCGACCACATGGAATGCCGGCCCGCGTGACGGCAATGGCAAGGTGGGCCCGTACGAGGCTTCTCTGGTTGGCCTGAAACTGGATGATCCGACCAAGCCGTTGGAGATTTTGCGGGTGATCCACTCCTTTGACCCGTGCATGGCCTGTTCGGTACACGTGATGGACTACAAGGGCCAGTCTCTGAGCCAGTTCCGTATCGATCCTAACGCACTGTAAGGAGTTCGCGATGAGTACCGAAGAAGTTCTCTATAAACGAGAGCGGGTCTTTTCTGTTGTTATCCGCGTCTGCCACTGGCTGCGGGCCTTGGCGATTACGGCCTTGGTGATCACGGGTTTTTATATCTCGTGGCCGTTTTTGGTCGCACCGGACAGCAGTGACGTGCTGGTCAATGGTTGGATCCGTTTTGCCCATGAGGTGTTTGGCTTCATGCTGGTGGCAATCACGATGGCCCGGGTCTACCTGTTCTTCTTTAGCCGCAGCAATGTGGAACGACGTTCTATCAGTGATGCCCTGAGCACCAAGAGCTGGCTTCAGCAGATCAAGGCGTATTTGTGGATGGGCAAGCCGCCGCACCACGGTGCCTACGGTCCGTTGCAGCTGATGGTGTATGCCGGTATTTCGACATTGGCCATCTTCATGTGCGTAACGGGGTTGATGCTGTATGACAACGTTTATCACGGTGGTCTGGCGGCCTTGCTGCTGCCGGTGACGGACTACCTGACTCGCCTGATGGGTGGGCTCGCGAATGTTCGTTTGTGGCACCACTACGTGACATGGGCCTTCATCATCTTTGTGTTTATGCACATCTACATGGTGGTATGGACCGGGATCCGCTTCCGTAACGGTTCGGCCGACTCGATCCTGTCCGGTTACGATTACAAATCCGTCCGTAAGGATCACGCTGAATGAAGATATTGCTGCTTGGTATTGGCAATGTCTTGTACGCCGACGAAGGAGTCGGCGTACACTTCGTCAATTATATTGCTGAAAATTACCGCTTTAGTCATCCCGAACACCAAATCGACACCTTGGACGGCGGCACGCTGGCTCAGGGGCTGACGCCGATCCTGTCCCGCTATGACCACTTGGTTGTGGTGGATACCGTCAATGCCGCCGGGGTCGAGCCCGGTCAGGTCTATTACTTCAACTTTGATAATGCGCCGCCGGAAATCGACTGGCAGGGCAGCGCCCACGAAGTGGAAATGCTGCAGACCCTGATCATGATGGAGATGGTGGGCGATCGGCCGGATACCTGGATTGTCGGCGTGGTGCCGACCGTGCTGGAGCCTATGCATTTAGGTCTGACAGGAAAAATTCAGGCGGCGATCCCGGTGATGGAAAAAGCCCTGCTCGACCATATGGGCTCGCTGGGTATTGAGTGTCGGCGGGTTGCCGATGTCGATATCAATGCCTTGATCCCCGATTCATTCAAACGCGGCTAATGTCAGGTGTCCTATGAAGCTAATTCGATTTTCTTTTGCCTGTTCGCGCAAGGTGCCGTTCTACGCCCAGTTGTGCAACCACTACCTTGATTATCCTGAACTGCAGGTCACCATCGCTTGGCACAACAGCTGCTTTATTCTCGAAGCAGAGGGCAACCAGAGCCAGTTGGAAGCGTTGGCTGCGTCGGTTGCCAAGGATTTCCTTTACTCAATCTGGTTGACGGATGCCAAGATGGAGGAGGTCGCGGAGCGGATCGGCAGCCGCAGCGCTCTCAGCCACCTCATGGTGCAATTGCCGTTCTGCAACCATTGCCATCCGCAGTTTTCCGACAACCAGTCATCCCTGTTTGGCCAAATGGCGCTGGAATGCCCGCTGTGTCATGGTGAAAAGCACGTACCCGGCGAGGTTTCGCTGGGCGGCTTGCAGGAGCTGGCTGCCCAGTTGCGCCGTTGCGGTGAGGCGAAACTGATTTGGGCAGGGCACCGCTATGATTTCCGGACCACGCCGTTTGCCGATGGCCTGCGGGCGCAGGTTCTGGTGTGCAACCCCAATCGGCTTTCTGCCCATTTTGCGGCAGATCACCACCATGTCTTGGCGTTATCGAGCTTGGAAAAGCCGCGGGTTGCGTTGCGTGCCAAGGAGGATCACCAAACATTGGTGCATACCCTATATGATGTGCGCTTTGCTTGGAGCCGGGCGCTGTCTGTTTTGGCCGAGGTGCTGCGCCAGCAGGGGATGGACTATCTCTTTTACCACACCAGCGATGCCAAGATGGCGGTAGCTTGGGTTAACGGCCAGTGGAGTGAGCTGGCTTACGCCTCGCAAATGCCGTTGCCCAACCCGCTGTTCGGGATCAAGGAGCCGCTGCATGACAGCGCGACAATCCGTGGTTTGCGTGCCGACTGGCACAAGGGCAAGGTTAAGGGCAAGGTGATGTTTTCGTCGCATACCCCTGACACCTCAGGGCGGGAAACCCATGCGCTGTGCGCGCTTCATGGTGGCAATATTGAATCGGGCGTGTTGCGCAATAGTGCCGTGGTGTATTTTAGCGACCAGTCCCCCGGTCAGCTTGCCGTTCTCGATCACCGCCTGAATACCGAGGTATTCTTTATGCTGCGCCCATTGCCCAAAACGGGGGAGCAGTTGCTTCACGAGTTGGAGACGCGGGGGCGTAGCGAGCTGGTTGGCCGCTTCACCACCGAGTACCCCGATGCCATGGCTGAGATGGCCTATACCTTGTTTCAGGGCGAGCGCGATAACCTCACCACCTTGTTTGCGGCAGCCGCCTGTGTGATGGGGCTGGCGTCATCGGGGTTGTCGAAGCAGCAGTTGGCCGATCGGGTCGTCGCGGCGGCGTTGGCCTACCGTGGCAAGAATGCGCACCGTATTGATTTTGCCTTTGATGAATCATCGCCGGTAAGCGGGTTGGATTTCTACCAGACTCTAGCCAGTATCATGGCCTTTCGGCTTGCCACCAACGGGGATGACAGCCTAGTGCCCAAGTTGGCGTTTGGGATCATGGATTCTCTGGCTGACTATCTGGCTACGTGGATCGAGCACCTCGACGGCAAGCATGGTATCGAGCAGGTCGTGCTGGCGGGTAATGAAATGGGCAACGAGTGCCTTGCCCAGCGTATCGCGGTACGCGTTGGCAAGAACTTCTCCCTGTTCGCCAACCGTCGCCTGATGCTCGATGGCAGCAATCTTAGTGTCGGTGCCTTGTTGCTCAAGCAGCGTCGCCGGAGATAAGCACGATGGCTGTAGCAACAACAATTCGCCATTGTGAGGTGAAAATCCAAGGCATTGTGCAGGGGGTCGGCTTTCGGCCTTTTGTCTATCGCGTGGCAAAGGGTTTTGAACTGGATGGCACGGTGCTGAACAACGCGCAGGGCGTGACGATTCACCTTCATGGCAGCGCGGCATCGGTTGAGGCTTGCGTTGCGGAAATCATTGCCAATCCGCCGCCGTTGGCCCGCATTGACGGTTGTACGGTAGAGGATCTCGCCCAATGGCTACCGGTTGACGGTTTCCATATCATCGGAAGTGATGAATCTTCTGCGGGGGCTACCGTTGCGCTGTCGCCGGATATGGCAACCTGTGAGGACTGCCTTGCTGATATGGCCGATCCGGCCAGCCGTTTTTATCGCTATCCCTTCACCAACTGTACTAACTGCGGCCCGCGTTATTCGATTATTCGCCATCTACCCTATGATCGGCAGGCGACATCCATGGCGGGTTTTGCCATGTGCCCGGATTGCGCCCGTGCCTATCATGACCCGCTGGATCGCCGTTATCATGCCCAGCCGATTAGCTGCCATCATTGCGGGCCCCAGTTGCGCTATTTGACAGTCGACGGCGCGGTAACGGGCTCAGAAGAGGCCGCTTTGAGCGAGGCAATCACGGCGTTATCACAGGGAAAAATTATCGCCGTTAAAGGATTGGGTGGTTTTCATTTGATGTGCGATGCCACCAATGATGCCGCCGTCCAGTTGCTCCGCGCTCGCAAGCAACGCCCGGCCAAGCCGTTGGCAGTGATGGTGAAGGACGAGGCGATGGCTAGGCAAATTGTCGTTGGTAACAGCGATGAGTGGCGGACACTGGGCAGTGCCCGTCGGCCGATTGTCCTGATGCAAAAGCAGCCGCACCCGGTGTGCGCGGTGGCTGATAGTGTGGCGCCGGATATCGACACTCTTGGCTTGTTCTTGCCTTATACCCCCTTGCATACCCTGCTTCTGGAAGGCTTGGCGACGCCGCTGGTGGCAACCTCGGCCAATATCAGCGGGGAGCCTATTCTCACTGATTATGAGTCGGTGATTGGTCAGCTGGCACAGGTGGTTGACGGCATTTTGGACCATGACCGTCCTATCGAGCACCCGTGTGACGATAGCGTCGTGCAGGTCATCAACGGTCAGGAGATGGTGCTCCGACTCGGGCGCGGGTATGCCCCGTTGAGCTTTTCCCTGCCCGAACCGGTTGACCGCACGGTCTACGCAGCCGGGGCCCAGCAGAAAAACAGCTTGGCTGTCGCGTTCGAGCGGCAGGTTCTCGTCAGCCCCTATATTGGCGATCTCTATACCTTGGCCAGTGAGCAGCACTATCGCCAAGTCTCCGATTTTCTTATTCATTGCTACGGTTTGACACCAGAAGTCGCGGTGCACGATTTGCACCCTGATTATGCCTCGACCCAGATTGCTCAGGCGTTTCCTGCGGCGCATCTCGCGGTGCAGCACCACTATGCGCATATTCTCGGCCAGTTGGCGATCAACCAACGGACCGCGCCTGTGCTGGGGTTTGCCTTTGATGGTACCGGGCTGGGTGATGACGGCAGTGTGTGGGGATCTGAGGCGATGGTGGCCGATGTTCATGGCTATCGGCGTGTCGCCAGTCTTAAGCCTTTCTTTTTGATAGGCGGTGACAGTGCAGTCAAGGATCCGACCCGGTTGATGTTGGCTCTGCTGTTCGAGCGGTTCAGCGCCGATGAGGTTGTCGCGATGGAGTTGGAGGCTCTTGATGGCGTAGACCCTCGCTGGATACGAAACCTGCACCGGTTATGGGCATCCAAGGCGGCCTGTGTGGCCTGTAGCTCGATGGGACGTCTGTTTGATGCCGTTGCCCGGTTGTTGGGCTTGGTTGGTCAGACCCAGTTTGAAGGGGAGGCCGGAATGAAGCTTTCCGCGCGGGCGGCACTGGTGGGCGCGGCTGATGGCAATGGCCAATGCGAAGAGGCACGGGCGGCGTTTGAATTGCCGTTGGTGGCGTTTGAAGGGCGTGAAGTGTGGGATACGCAGGCGTTGTTTGGGCAGATCGTCGCGGCGGTCAACGCGGAGCCCTTATCGCATGCACGGACGGCCTCTATTGCTTTGGGGTTTATTCAGGCTCTGGCCGATGCTGTTTGCCAGCTATCCGTTGCACATTATTCCCAAGCCAAGCGGGCTGGGGGGGAAAAAGAAGAGCAGCCTTGTATCGCTTTGTGCGGCGGGGTGTTTCAAAACAAATTGCTGTATGCCTTGTGCCAGCAACAACTTATCGCGTTGGGCTTGCCGGTTCTGCCTTGCAGGCAACTCCCGGTCAACGATGCCAGCATTGCGCTGGGCCAACTCTGGTATGGAATTCACAATGAACAATAATACGTTCCCATTCGTGGTGAAACGAAAAAACAACGGGACGCAGGCCAGAAGACGATCGGCACTGTGCTCCGCCCTTTCTGTGTCGGTGCTATTGAGCGGTGCGGCTTGGCACCCGCTTGCGTGGTCTGCGGTATCGGATCATCCGGCAGCCTCTGTGCAGGCCACGGACGGTTATGATCAGCCAGTGACACTTTCGCTGGGGGATGAGCCGGAGGCCGGTTTCGATCCCATTTATGGTTGGGGCCGATACAATAATCCTTTGATCCAATCGGCTTTGCTCAAACGCAACGGCGAGCTGAATGTGGAAGGGGACTTGGCGGAGGGCTGGACGCTCTCCCCTGACAAGAAGGCGTGGACAGTCACACTCCGTCCCGGCTTGGTATTTAGTGACGGTAAGCCCCTGACGGCGGAGGATGTCGCCTTTACCTATCGTACGGCCCAGTCGGCCGCGACGCTCTATGATTTGAGCAACCTTGACCGGATAGAGGTTAACTCACCGGAATCGCTGACCTTCTACCTCAAGCAAGCGGATATTCTATTCGCGGATACGCTGGCCTCGCTGGCTATTGTGCCGCAGCATGCGTACGGGGCGGATTATGCGCAGCATCCGATTGGCTCCGGCCCGTATCAGTTTGTGCGCTGGCAAAAGGGACAGCTTCTCGAATTGGTGGCCAATCCCCTGTATTACGGCCCCCAGCCTCATCTCCGCCATCTTATTATCGTTTTTAGCGATGAGGAGAGCCGCTACACCCAGTTGCTGGCCCGTCAGCTCGATCTTGCTGCGATCCCGCCGCAATATGCACGTAATCTTCCGGGAACGACCAAGTTATGGAGTATCACCAGTGTCGATAACCGGGGGATCGCCTGGCCGATGGTGCCTTATGACGGCCATAGTATTGGCAATGATGTCACCAGTGACAAGGCCATACGGACAGCGATCGATGGAATCATTGACAGGAAGCTGCTGGTCGGCGCCTTGTTGGATGGCCACGCGAGGCAAGCATACTCGATAGCCGATGGTCTGCCGTGGAGCACAGAACCGGTTCACCGCCATACCTCTTTGGATCAGGCTAAGGCGCAACTGGATGCGGCTGGCTGGCAGGTTCAGCCTGACGGTGTTCGGGCCAAGAACGGGGTGAGGGCTGAGTTTACGCTCTATTACAAATCCGGCGACAGTATTCGCGAGCAACTGGTGCTGGCCGTGGCGCAGATGATCAAACCGCTGGGCATTGCCGTCAGGACTAAGGGAACAAGTTGGGAGAATATCAGCAAGGTGATGCACCGTTCCCCAGTGCTGTTCGGGTTTGGGGCGCTGTCGCCAAGCGAGATGCGCTACACCTACCATAGCCGTTTTCGCGGAGTGGATTTCTACAATAGCGGGTATTATAGCCGTCCCGCCGTGGACCGCGAGCTGGATGCGGCCCAGTCATCGCCGTCGTGGCTGGAGGCGATGCCCCATTTCCAACAGGCCCAGCAGTTGGTCTATCAGGATGTCCCTTGGACGTGGCTGGTGAATTTGCAGCATTTGTATGCGGGCAATCCTTGCCTTAATCTGGCTTCGCCGATGGTTGAACCCCACGATCACGGCTGGCCCTTGACGAATAATATTACCGACTGGACGTGGGAGTGCTCGGCCCGGCCATGATGTTTTCGATATTCAGGACCAGTATCAGGCTGGGGCTGCAGCTCCTGCTGGTGGTTGTGCTGGCGTGGGGGCTGCTTGCCTTTTCCCCGTTGGATCCTGTCACCCAGTACCTTGACGGCAATGTCTTTGCCGCATCGGCGGCGCAGAAAGCGCTGTTGGCCGAGCGGTTGGGGCTGAGCGGGTCTGGTGGTGTGCCTGATGGTGGGTCTAGTGGCGTGCACTGGTGGCCGGTGGTCTCGCAGTGGCTGGCGAACCTTATTCGCGGGGATATGGGATTTTCTAATCTCTACCGTCAGCCAGTGCTGGATGTGCTGTGGGCGCGGGGACAGCTCTCTTTGCTGCTGATGGGATCAAGCTGGCTGCTTGCGCTGTTGGTGGGGTATGTGTTGGGCTTGCTTGCCGGTCTTTTTTCCTACCGCTGGGTCGACAGTATCATCCGCACTTTTGCGTGGGTGCTGGCTGCCATTCCGCCGTTCTGGCTCGGAATGGTGATGATCGCCCTGTTCGCGGTGAAGCTCCAATGGGCTCCCGCGTGTTGTGCCGCCCCGTATCATAGCAGCTTTGGCGATCAGGGGATGGCCAGCATGTTATTGCATCTGGTCTTGCCGATGACCACGCTGGCATTGGTCTACATGGCTCCACTGATATTGCATACCCGGGAAAAGGTCATCGATGTATTGGCTGATTCCCCGGTGCAATATGCGCGTCTTCATGGCCAAAGTGTCATGGCGCAGATCCGCTTCCATGTTGTGAAAAACAGTCTGCTTCCAGCCCTTGTGCTTCATCTGGCCTGTTTTGCCGAGTTGTTCAGCGGCTCGATCTTGGCTGAGACGATTTTCAATTACCCGGGGTTAGGGCAGACGCTGGTGAAAGCAGGATTGGCGAACGATGTTGCCCTGTTCATGGGGGCCACCCTAATCAGTGCCGTACTTGTTTTTGTCGGCAATATGGCAGCATCGCTGTTTGCCGCCGGGTTAACGCCGGGAGTGCGGGGGTGAGTGCTGTGTTATGTCTCCGTAAGTTACGTTTGATGGCGTGGCCGCTGTGGGGCGCGATATTCTTGGTTGTAATAGCGGCGCTGTGGCCTCAGTCTGGGCTGGAACTTAATTTGCTGGCCCGCAACATGCCGCCTAGTTGGCTGCACCCCTTCGGAACTGACTGGCTCGGGCGGGATATGCTGACTCGTAGCTTGAAGGGCTTGCTTAACAGCCTTTTTCTGGCTTCTGTGGCTGTGGTGATCAGCAGTATGCTGGCGATGGTGCTTGCTTTGGCCTCGACGTTAAATCGTTGGATCGGCAGTGGTATTGAGTTGTTGGTCGATGTCTTCTTGTCTTTGCCGCACCTGCTGCTTTTGATTTTGTTGTCGTTGGCCTTCGGTGGCGCGTCATCGGGGGTGGTGGCCGCCATTGCGCTGAGTCATTGGCCGCGCCTGACCCGCTTGCTGTTGTGCGATATGCAGGCCGTGACGCATTCGACGTATTATCAATTGGCCCAGCAGTTTGGTCAGCCCAGATCCCATTTGCTGCTCCGGCATATCGTGCCTCATGTTGCCCCTCAATGGCTGACCGGGGCATTGCTGATGTTGCCCCAGGCCCTGTCACACATGGCGGGATTGACGTTTTTGGGGTTTGGCCTTGAGCCCTCAACACCGTCGATGGGGGTGATATTGTCTCAGGCCAGTCGTTATCTTCTTGCCGGTGAATGGTGGCTGGCCGTGCTGCCCGGTGCCTTGCTGGTGGTCTGTTTGTTGTTGCTGTCGTTGCTGACCCAGCGAGTCAGCCTGCTGATCCGCGGGCAGTGCTCACCGTTGTCATTATACCGTTCGTCTTTGTCCGAGAATCATTATGCTGCACGTTAATCAACTGGCCATTGCTGCCAATAATGGGGGAACATATTTGCTCCACCCGCTGAGCTTTACCTTGGCGCAGGGAGAAATCGTCGGGGTTATTGGCGAGAGCGGAAGCGGCAAGAGCCTGTTGGCACATGCCATGCTTGGTCATGCCCCCAAGGGTTACCGTTTGCAGGGGGATATCCAAGGTGTCGGCTCGGTGGCACTCTCGGCCCAGTCGGCGTCGGTGTTCGATCCGCTCAAAAGTGTCAGACAACATCTGTCACGTTGGCTGTTGCGTTCGTCTTGCCAAGAAGAGAGTACGGCATCCCACCACCGCTGGAGCACGTTGGGTATCGATCCTGAGATTGCGGGTAGCTACCGTCATCAGCTCTCTGGCGGCATGGGCAAGCGGGCCTGCTTGGCGCAGGCACTTGTGCAGTCCACGTCCTATATTCTGGCGGATGAACCCTGCGCCGGTTTGGATGAGGTAGGCGCACAGCGTACTTACCGTCAGTTGCGCGATAAAGCCGATAGCGAACACCTTGGGCTGCTGATCATCTCGCACAATTTGCGCCAGCTGCTGACGTGGGCCGATCGTATTTTGGTTCTGCGCCATGGTCAGTTGGTTGATGTCACGACCCCAGCAGCGATAAGGCGGGGGGACTGTGCCCCGTACAGTCGGGCGCTTTGGGAGGCATTGCCGGAAAACTGGGGGGAAAGCCATGTTGATGCTGCGTAATGGGGTGGTTTGCTATCAGCGAAACCGTCTTTCCCTGTGTGATCTTTCACTGGCTCGTGGCGAGGTGGTGGGATTGTCCGGGCCGAGTGGCGTAGGCAAGTCGACTCTGGCCAAAGTGCTGGCGGGGATCCAGCCGCTAAGCAGCGGCATATTGTCGGTTCCTGAGCGGCAAAAGGGGCAGGCGAATCCCGTTCAATGGGTGGCCCAGCAGCCGGAATTTGCCTTTAACCCGTATTTGACCGTGGGCCAGTCGTTACGCGAGAGCTGGCGATCAGAGGATTTTTTCGCCTTGCTGGATGATTACCGTATTTGCCCGAGTTGGCTGGAGCGTTATCCGCAGCAGTTGTCCGGCGGGCAACTGCAACGGCTCAATGTCGTTCGTGCTTTGATCCCGTCAACCCAGTATCTGCTGTGTGACGAAATATCGGCCCCGCTCGATCTGCTGACCCAAAAGCACCTTTGGCAAACCTTGCTGGGCCATTGCCGGGCGAGGGAATTGGGCGTACTGGTGATTTCCCATGATCGTATGCTGTTGGGCCAAGTTTGCGACCGTCTACTGAGCTACTGAATTGGGGCCTTCGTCTTCCGGTGAATGCCGGCTTGTAAGGGGATTGGGATATTATCCGTTGTTATTCGAATGCCCTTTCTTTTTGTCGCAGGAACTCAATCAGGGTCCGGACGCGTAATGGCATCAGGGCCTTTTCCTGATATACGGCATAGATAGGGATCGCCAAGTCATGCACATCGGGCAAAAGGCGGGTTAGCTCTCCCCTTGCCAGCTCGTTCTTCATCATGAAGCTGGGCATAATCGCAAAACCCAGATCATTTAAGACAAACTCTTTCACCGTGGCGGAGGTGCGAACTTGTACTTTCGGGCTGTGGGGTAATCGGGTAATCGTCCCTTGGTTGTTGGTCAGGGTCAGTTGTTTGTCGCCGTGGACGATGTGATGGCTTATCCAATCAAGTTGCAGCAGATCTTCCGGTTTGGTGACGGGGGCAACCTTGGCGAGGTAGGCAGGGGAAGCGCACAGCATATCGCGGAAGTAGCCGAGCTTGACCGCATACAGGCTGGAATCCTCCAAGGCTGAAGAGGCACGCAGCGCAATATCACAGCGTGATTCAATCAAGTTGCTATAACTGTCGCTTTCAACAATATCCAGTTTGATCTTGGGGTAGAGGTGGAGAAATTCACTCAGGATATCGACCATTGCCGAGCTGGGGGTCGATATCCGGATGATACCGCTTGGGATCTGGTTGGTGTCTTGCGTCTCTGCATTGGCCTCAAGGGCGATCTCTCCAATCAGCTTACATTTGTCGTAGTAGCGGGCTCCGGCATCAGTTAGCGACAGTGAGCGGGTTGTACGGTGCAATAGGCGGGTATTCAAGGATTGCTCGAGCTTGGAAACAATTTGGGAAACCCGTGCCTTGCCGATATCCAGCTCTTCGGCAGCTAAGGTAAACGACTTTCGTTCCGCGACTTTGGCAAAAACCATCATGTCATCAAGTGAGATCATAGTGCGCATTGTTTAGCTTTAGTTAACAATCAGTTTAATCAAAGGCTAATTATCTATCAATCATCAAACGATATAGTGTCTCCATCAACAGCGAGACGCCCGCGCATGAGGGGGATCGCTGTCTTATTTAGCATCAATAGATGGAGAGACAGATATGTCAGATCGCAAAATTCTTGTTACGGGTGCCTCAGGCAAATTGGGTGCGCAAGTGGTTGAAAGTCTGCTGAAGGATCTGGGTGTGAAACCAAGCCAGCTGATTGTGACGACGCGAAATGCCGAGCGACTCCAAACATTGGCTGCGCAAGGTGTCGAAGTGCGCGAAGCTGACTTCTTCAGCGCGGCATCACTGGAAAATGCCTTTCAGGGTGCAGATAGTATGTTGCTGATTAGCATGGATGCCACGGGCCCGCGTACCCAGGCTCACTTAAATGCCGTGGCAGCGGCAGAAAAGGCCGGCGTTGATCATATTGTCTATACCTCGATGGGGGCGGCGCAATCGTCACCGGTTGTTTTTGCCCATGAGCATGCCGCAACGGAAAACGCCATTAACCAAAGTGCCATCGCGAACGCGACGATCCTGCGCAACAACTGGTATTTTGAGAACCTGCCGGAATATTTCGCCAGTGTGTTGCAAACGGGGCATTGGCTGAGCTCTGCCGGAGAAGGCCGAGTGGCACAGCTGTCTCGCAAAGATTTGGCCTTTGCAGCGGCGTCTGCCCTTGTTAAGCCAGCACAGGGCAAGGTGACGTTGGCGATGAACGGCCCGCAGTCACTGACCCACGCCGACATGGCCAAGCTAATCGACAAGGTGCTGGGTACTTCCACCACTATGGTGCATCTGACGGATGAGGACTATCAAGCACAGCTGGAATCATTCGGGCTGCCAGCACCGATAGTGGATTTGTGCGTGACGATGGATCAGCATAACCGCGCCCAGTGTTCAGATGGCACCAGCGAGGCATTTGAAACCCTTACCGGAAAACAGCCTCAACCCTTCGAGGCTTGGCTTCAAGAGCACAAAGCCGATCTCATCAAGCTGGTTGCTTGATAGTACACAAAAGGGACGCCTTGGCGTCCCTTTTGTTGTATGTGGAGACACTTAGCCTGCCACAGGTTCGACATGGTATTGGTGAATTATCATTTTCCCTTCGCTATTCAAAGAAAGTTGCCAGGTTTCGTTGACCAGAATATTGATGGTTTCGCCGTTGAAACACGAAGTTGCTTGGGTATCTGCCTGTAGGCGCACTCGAAGTTCGGCCTCATAGCGATCGCCGTTGGGTTTAATATCGATTTGCTCGATGGTATGGGTGCATCCCGGCTTGAATAGGCTCCGTGCTGTACCGTACCAGTCACGGAAACCGTTGACGCCATTGAAAGTGCCTTCGGGCATATCCATCATGAGATCATTGGCAAGATGCACGGTAAAGCTATCGGTATTCTCCGGTAGTTTATCCATGGTCGCGAACCATTCGATGATCTGTTGCTTGATAATGTTTTCGCTGCTTTGGGCCAGAGTATTGATCTGTTCGGCAAGGCGAACGGCATGGGCTTTGGCTCTGTCTTGCACCTCTGTCAGTTCGTTATAGACCCCTGGGATATAAACCATGCGGTGGCTGTAAACCGGTTTTTGGTAGTTCATCCCTGCCAAATAGGCTGTTTGCTGCAGCGGGTGCATGATCTGTTCGATGGTGAAGTGGTTGTAGCCGAGCGGATCATAGGATTCGGCTGGGCCGCCGATGGTAAAGGATAAAATGAAATCTTTGCCTTTTAGTTTGTCGCCTTTACTGCCGTAGGCGAAGTTGTAGCTAAATACGTCATCGATCCATTTTTTGAGTAGGGCCGGAACGGAATACCAGTAGAACGGAAATTGGAGCACGATGATATCGGCCTTGAGTAGTGCTTGCTGTTCGGCGGCGATATCGATCTGGTAGTCTGGGTAGAGGCTGTCTAGGCGACGCACTTCAAGGCTATCGATACGGCGTTCGAGCTCATTGAGGATCACGGTGTTGGTATTGGAAGACTCAAGGTTTGGGTGGCCTGAAATCACAAGTACATGGCTCATGGTGCTGTCTCCTAGCTATGTGGTGGTCTTATTGCAGGTGTAGGGCCCTGCAATGAAATCTAAAAACGGTTGATGTGGTTGCCAGTGTACGTGAGCCAATAGCTAATGATTAGATGACTTTTCTTTAAATCATTATTAGTCTTTAGCTAATAATAAAGTGTGTACAGTGGTGCTGGGTACACGGTGCCTAGGTGAATACGTGAATGAATGGAACGACATTTAATCAGTTGACAATGTTTCATACGATTGTCAATGAAGGCAGTATTACCAAGGCTGCACAGAAATTGGAAATTGCCTCGCCGTCAGTCAGCAATGCCCTCAAGGCGTTGGAGAATGAGTTGGGGTTGCCTCTATTTACCCGTACAACTCGGCGCATTGAGCTGACCGAGGCCGGTAGGCTGCTGTATGAAAGTACCAAGGGGGCGGTTGCCGAGCTCAATGTGGCTGTTGAAAGTATTAGTGATCTTAGCAAGAGTCCGTCTGGTAAGGTGCGGCTGACGGTGCCGCGTTTTGTCTATCAAACACTTATCAAGCCGGTTTATCCCGAATTTTGCCAGCGTTATCCGTCGATTGAACTAGAGATCTCTATTTCGGATGCTGCCATTGATATTCTCAAAGAGGGGTTTGATGTGGGCATTCGTTTTGGTCATCGTATCGAAGAAGGGATGGTGGCAAGGCCGCTGACTCCGCCGATGAAAGAGGCGTTGTTTGCTTCGCCCGGTTATGTGGCCCATTGGGGGAATCCCTTGCAGCCAGCTGATCTGAAACAACACAGGCTGATCCAGTATCGATTTATTGCGTCTAACCAGTTGGCACCGTTGGTGCTCAATAACCACGGCGAGTCACTGACCGTCGATATGGCCAATGCGCTGGTGGTCAATGATACCGATGTGATGGTGGATGCCGCCCTGAATGGGCTTGGTGTCGGCCGAATTGTCGAACCGATAGTTGCCGGGCATTTCGCCAAAGGGGATTTGGTGCCGGTGCTGGAGGCGTTCTGGCATACCTATCCTGGGGTGTTTATCTATTTTCACAGAAATGCCCAGAAAGCGAAGCGGGTTAGGGTATTGATTGATTTTCTGCTTGAGCGCAGCCAGGTTGTCTGAGTTCTTTGCCTTGTTTAATGGATCAAAAAGCCCTGCTTGATGGGATATACCAACTGGCAGGGCTTTGTCTTTTTAGCTTGTCTTTTTCGTTAGAGCTAAACTAGTTAGCTCGCTTGATATTCCGGGTAATCCAGAAGACCTTTCTCATTGCCCCCAAACAGGGTGTTGGGATCATGCTCGGCCATCGGGTAGCCGTGCTGGATTCGGCTTGGCAGATCCGGGTTTGCGATGAACGGACGGCCAAAGCCAATCATGTCCGCTAAGCCGCTGTCGATAGCTTCGCTCGCTTTGTCGCTGTTGTAGCGACCCGCATAGATGATCACGCCCTTGTAGGCATCGCGTACTGCCTGCTTGAACTCGGCGGGTGTGTCTGGTGCGTCATCCCAATCCACTTCGGCAATATGTACGTAGACCACGTTGAGTGCGTCGAGCAACTTCGCGGCGGCAGTGTAGGTTTCGACGGGCGTCTTATCTACCGTGCCGTTTAGCGAGGTAAACGGTGCAAGGCGAACACCGACACGGTCGGTGCCGATGGCATCGGTCATTGCTTCAACGACCTCGCCCAAAAAGCGCAGGCGGTTTTCGATTGAGCCGCCGTATTCGTCGGTACGGTTGTTGGCTTCTGAATCGATGAACTGGTTCACTAGGTAACCGTTCGCTGCATGCAGTTCGATACCGTCAAAACCGGCCTCAATGGCATTGAGTGCTGCTTGGCGGTATTCGCCAACGACTTTCTTGATATCTTCCTTGGTCATTTCGCGCGGTTCGACAACCTCGACAAAACCCGGCGCATCGGTGCCGTTATCAATGAAGACCTTGACGTTTTCTGCCTTCAGTGCCGATGATGAGATGGGTTGGTTACCACCGATATTATCCGGGTGGGTCACTCGACCAACATGCCACAGCTGGGCAAAGATAGCCCCGTCTTTTTCATGTACTGCATCGGTGACTTTTTTCCATCCGGCAATGTGTTCTTGGGTGTAAATGCCCGGTGTCCAAGCGTAGCCTTGACCCATTTCTGATATCTGGGTTCCTTCGGCAACAATCAGGCCCGCACTTGCGCGCTGTGCGTAGTAGGTAGCCATCATATCGTTGGCGACATTGCCCGGCTGACTGGCGCGAGAGCGCGTCATTGGCGGCATAACAATACGGTTGTTCAGTAATAGCGAACCCAGTGTGATAGGTCGGAAAAGTGCATTGCTCATACTCTGGTCCTCTTATTTGCTGACTTGGATAAGTTCGATTTGGTAGCCGTCCGGATCTTTGACGAAGGCAATATGGGTATCGCCTCCCTTCATTGGTCCCGGTTCGCGGGTAATATTGCCACCCACTGATTTGATAGCGTCGCAGGTTGCGTAGATATCGTCGCAGCCAATTGCAAGGTGACCGAATGCATTGCCAAGATCGTAGTGATCGGTATCCCAGTTGTAGGTCAGCTCGATGGTTGCGCTGTCGTGGCCTTCGTAGCCGACGAAAACCAAGGTGTATCGATATTCGCTGTTTTCGAATTTGTCCAAAACGCTCATGCCTAGCACTTTGGTATAGAACTCAATGGATTTATCTAAATCGGTAACACGAAGCATTGTGTGCAGAAATTTCATGGCGAACCTTCGTTGACATGTTGAACGGGCCAAATGCCGTAGCATTTCAAGGCTGAACTATGCAGGGGATAGCTCGTTGATGAGCACTAAGATAGGCCTTTTTCTGCCAAAAATTAAATTATCATAATTTATAATTTTGATAGCGAAACGTTATTGTTGATGGGTTTTTTGATGAAAATAAAAAAGCACCCGAAGGTGCTTTTGTTCGTTGTTGCCTGCTGTTGCTATAAGGGAGTGTAACGCTGATGCGATTCCCTTAGATTTTGAACTGCGAGGTCATACTGTGCAGGTTGTTGGCCAGTGTCGATAGCTCTTCGCAGGCACGCGAGGTTTGGGTTGAGCCTTCGGTTACTTCGCTGGCTGCCTTGGTGATCCCCGCAACGTTGATCCCCAACTCGTCAGATACGGCAGTTTGCTGCTCGGTGGCGCTGGCGATTTGGCTGCTCATATCGAAGATCTCGGAAACCAGTTGGTTCATCTGTTCGATAACCTCGCCGCTGCGGTTGACGGATTCAACACCGCTGGCAATTTTCACCACGCTTTCGTTCATCGTCATTTCGGCAGCGACCGCCTGCTCCTGCAGGTGCTTGATGATGTTGCCAATCTCTTCGGTTGAGGCTTGGGTACGGGTTGCCAGCGAACGAACTTCGTCAGCAACAACCGCAAAACCACGGCCTTGATCGCCCGCGCGGGCGGCTTCGATTGCGGCGTTTAGGGCAAGCAGGTTGGTTTGTTCAGCAATAGAGTTAATCACATCGACAATAGAGCCAATACGCTGGCTTTCTTCTACCAAGCGGTGGATGCTGTCTGTCGTGTTACCCATTTCTTCTTCAACCAAACGGATTTGGTTGATTGAATCAGAGATTGATTCGCCACCGACTTTGGCATTGTGTGCCGCGTTGTTGGTTGCTGTTGCTGAGTTTTCGGCATTGTTGGCAATATCAAGCGAAGTGCTGCGCATCTCTTCCATAGCGGCGGACAGCGAATCGAGCTGGCTTTGCTGATCCTGCATATTTGCCGAGGTTTGTACCGAGATCGCGCTCACTTCTTCGGCGGCCGTACTCAACTGGGCACTGGATTCAACAATGCGAGATAGCATGGTTTGAATGTTGACGCGCATCTTGTCCAGCGAGCGGGAAAGTTCGCCGAATTCGTTTTTGCCGTCATCAACAATTGATTGGCTCAAATCTCGGTTGCCAATGGCTTCTGCTGATCTCATGGTGACAGAGAGCTGGGTGCTCATCTGGTTTACCATCAAGGTGGCAACGATAGAGGCAGCGATAAGACCGGCAATAAGTACTTGAATAGTCAGCGTGTTACTGTCGTCTGTTTTCTGAAGGCTAGCATCGGCAAAGTTATAGCCGAATTCACCCAAGACATTTTGTAGCTCTGACAGCAGTGGTGTTAGCTCATCGCCCATCGCGACTACCGCTTTTAGCGCGGTATGGTATTGGTCAATGCCGCTATCGAGCATTTGCATCGCTGTTTGGTAGCGTTCTGCCGCAGCCAAGACTTCAGCCGTTGCGGGATCGGCTTGATTTTCTTTTAGGATATTAACGGCGGAAGTGATTTGTTCAAGGGCATTGTCTAGGTAGTTGATGCGCATTCCCGCTACAAAACCGTTGTACCACAGGCCCGCTGTGATCAGATTTTGTGATGCTTCGGTCGCTTTTAGCTTCCATGCTTGGGAGTAATTGGCGGTGGCGACATGTTGGCCGAATTTGCGGAATTTATCACCAGAACCTAGCACACCGTATTTTACCGCTTTGTCTACCAAGCGGTAATAGTCGAACATGTGCTTAGTTTGTTGGACATAAGTAGGAATGAGCGTTTTGATTTTACGGCCCACTTCGGTTGTCGCATCAAACGATTTTGCCATTTCATCTAATTGGCTAAGCGCTGATTCTGCTTTGGCAACGCCATTGAGATCCCGTGGGTTTGCCCAAGTGGTCACAAAGGTTACTCGGGCAATCCAAGCCTGAGATGCAAAGTCCGTTGCAATTTTAAGGTGTTCGATTTCGGTTGCGCGTTGTTGCTGGAATTGGCGCTCATTGTTTTTGTGGCCGCTGTAGAGCCACCATGAAAGTGCCATAATCAATGCCGCCATCATGATGCTTGGCAGCATGACGGATGTGCGGAAGCTAATATCTTTTAAGCGTAGAGGTATCATTCTATTGTTTACTCTTATTGCCACTTCTTGTTTTTGTCCATATCTGCTTACCATTGCCGGCTGACTATTCCATCGCGCACACGCAAGGGCGGCGTAATATAACCGCAAAGTATGATTTTCAGTGATCTTATAAATTGTAATAAAGTGTGATATTTAGCCCAAAAAATGAACGTGCAATCGTTTTTCTTACGAGGAGGGATTAGCGGTATTGAATTAAATTCCCAATGGGTATAACTGCGGCCTTGGCGGTAAAAATTGCTTTTGATGACGATGAGAGTTTTATGTGGTGGCATATCGGCAACCGAAAATAAAAAACCGCTGTACGGAATACAGCGGTACCTTGAATGTGGCGTTTCTTTTTGGGGGTATTCAGAAGCCTTGCCGACTAAGGTAAAAATGAGCAAAGGGTTAAACGGTGATTTCTAGGGTATTGCCTTCTGGATCTCTAATCGCGCATTCGTAATATCCGTCACCTGTTCGGCGTGGCCTGTCGATCACGGTGAAGCCATCCTTGACGAATTGGGCTGACATCCGCTCGACGTCCGCTTCAGAACCCACGGAAAAGGCGAGGTGGGCATAGCCTGTGAGTCCTTCAATACTGTCTGCTTCTGTTGTCCTCTCTGCCATATGCATTAGTTCGATTCTCGTCCCTTCCGGGAATGACAAGAAATATGACGAGAACCCTTTTTTGGGGTTGGTGTATTTGTCATTGCTGCTGGCATTGAAATAGTGCTGGTAGAAGTGTTTCATCTTTTCCAGATCTCGGCACCAAATAGCGATATGTTCAATTTTCATTGTTTTTCTCTTTCTCTGCGTTTTCATCTGGCCATTGGTATAACGCCAGTAGCTCTTGGGTATAGATGATGCACTCTCTTTCGAGCGCGTTGCGGCTTGCGATTAACCGCTCTTGAAAGTAGTTGGATAACGCACGGGCTTGTATGCGTATGTTTGTCTGATTGGTACTTCCTTTGAACATACAACCTCCTTAATGGCTGCCAATCGATAACAAGAGAAGGGCTTGTGGCTCGTTCTATAGAGGTATTGTCATGCAAAACAAGGAAGTGAAAAACTGACGGAATATTTTTATTAATTGCCGTATTTGGCTGTGAGCTGGCAAAATAAGCCCTAATTGGCTGATACAGGGAACAGCTTTGGGCTGAAAGGTGCCGGTTTTGTTGAAGAATAAGCAGTTTTTATATTATTCGCGGTTGTGTGTGCTTGGGGTCCGGCAAGATATTGCGATCACGCTGGATGAAGTGGCCGAGGCGATGTTTACCAGCTCGCGGCATTGCCGGACATTGCTCAGGGAGATGCAGGCGTTGGGGTGGTTGGCATGGTCTCCCAAGGTTGGTCGTAATCAGCGTTCCGGGTTGTACTTGAATTACTCTTTGCCTTCCCTTAAAGCGGAAATTGCCCAGTCGATGATCGCTGAGGGAAAATATGAAAGAGCCTTGGCGTTGATTGACAATGATCAGGCGCTGTTTGGCCAGCTGCTGAAAAAGACCTCCGGTACTAATCGTCGCGAGGGACGCCTTCATATTCAGCTAACCTATACCCGTGCGTTTTCTCCTTTGTTACCCCATTACGCGGCCAGAAACAGCGAGCGGTTTTTCCTTCGCCAGATCTATAGCTGTCTGACTCAATGCGATGCTTTTGGCAATGTGACTGCGGATCTCGCTCATCATTGGGCCTTTGATGAAAACACCTTGCAATGGCGTTTCTATCTTCGGCCACAACTAGTGTTCGATGATGGTAGCGAGTTGGATGCCACGACTGTTGCGGCGTTGTTTAGCCGTTTGAAACAGCGGGATGTTTATCGGCAGGAACTTGAGCACGTTGTCAGTATCGAGGCGGTTAGTTCTCAATGTGTTGTATTTACCCTCAATCAATCTGATTGGGGATTTGCTGGGTTATTGGCGGATGTCCGATATGCCATTCAACCTGTCAGCCAGCTTGAGGCGGCTCCGACAATTGTCGGAAGCGGGGTGTTTAGGGTGCAGGAACACTCTGGGCAACGGTTAAAACTGGAAGCCAACGGGTCTTACCACGGTTATCGGGCGTTGGCCGATACGGTGTCAATTTGGCAGGTGCCTGCCCCCTTGGTGGGGCGCGAGGATACCAAGGGGCCAGCCAGCAAAGCAACGCTGGATGATGCCATGGTGGGTGATGGGGGTACCTGTGCGAACTATCTGTCGCTAAGCGGCAGCAAGGCTCCGGATCATCGTCAGCGAAGCCGGCTTGAAGATGGCTGCCTGTTGGCACTGGTTAACCGGCATGCAGATCTTAATGTCCTGCAGCGTCGCTATTTGGCCCAGTTGTTTGCCAGCGATGAGTTAGTGGATCAATTTAGGCATACCAACAGCGCCATTGATGTCGTGCCTGCTTATAACTTGCTGCCCCAATGGCTGAAGGTGGCCAGTCCTTGCCTTGTTGAGCCTTCGCTGCCGGCGCGGATCAGTATTGGTATTTATCGGCAGCAGGCGTTGCAGGCGGCAGCACAGACGGTTTTGCATTTATTGGCGCAAGTGGGTGTGCAGTGTGATATTACGGTTTATGCCTTTGATGAGTTCAGCCGTATGGCTCAGGAAGGTGCATTGCGTGAGGATCTGCTGATCACCAGCCTTAATTTTGATGACAACCGGCCCTCCTCGGCATTTCGGTGGATGCTTTCTAATCCAGTGTTGTATCAATGCTTGGCTTCTTCTGAAATAGAGTGGCTGCGTTGTGAATTGACCCGAATTCGCCAGACCCAGAAATTACCTGACTACCTTGATCAGTTGGAGGTAATAGCAACGGCATTGATAGCCGATGGTCGTTTGTTGCCGATATTTCATCATCAGCAAGTGCTCAATTTTGATGATGTTTTGAAAGGAGTGGCAATCAATGTGTGGGGGTGGCCGGAGTTGAGGGATGTTTGGTCTGAGGATTGAGTCATTATTCGTGTGCACAGAGACCTAAGCGACATCTCAATGAGGTATCGTGAGGCAATTGGGTTATATGCGGGTTGTTTCATTGTGATGTCGGCTGTATTTACATTCTAGGTTCATTGTCTGGTTGGGTTAGTTTTGTGATATTTCATTCCCTACACATAATTAGGGGATGAAATATGCGTCAGGCATATCGACGTACATTGGCCCGCCTAAGTTGCGCAGCGCTGCTGCTGGGGGGGACTTGGGTCAGTTTTCAGGTTTTGGCCCGTAGCGATCAGCCAAATGATCTGACTTATGAGCGAAATTGCCATCTTGAGGGTATCCGGGAAAAAGTCCATTGTAATACCTTACCTGTTGCCGAAAACCGCAGCGACCCCACGAGCCGGAAAATTGAACTCTCGTATTCGGTCTTGCCAGCACATAAGCAAAAATTTCCCGACGAAGCTTTTGTGATCATTGCTGGGGGACCCGGCCAGGCGGTGTCGGATTACGCTGGGGTATTTGATAAGGTATTTTATGCCATCCGCCAGAGTCGGGATATTATTCTGCTGGATCAGCGGGGAACGGGGCGCTCCAACCCTTTGAACTGCGAGTCGGGCGAAGAGATGTCCGACTTGAGTTTTGATGATCGTGCCATTGATTATTCCGCCCTCGCCAAGGCGTGCCGAGAGGAAATTAAAGCTGATGTCAGCCAGTACGGTTCGTTACATGCGGTAGCGGATTTGGACGCATTGCGTCAGCATCTTGGGTACCGCAAACTGCATCTCTATGGCGTATCCTACGGGACTCGTGTCGCCCAACTCTATTTGAAAAAGTACCCTGATCATGTCGCGACAGTGAGCTTGGATGCGGTGATGCCGCTGGAAAAAAGCTTATTGAATAGCGATGGCAATGTTGCCCGAAGTGTATCCGGCCTGCTGGCACAATGTGCGGCGGACCCTGATTGTCACCGTTTCTTCCCTGATCTCGATAACAAGCTCAAAAGCATCAGCCGTTCATTGGCTGATCAAGTGGTTGATATCGAAACCATGCATCCCATCAGTGGTGAGATAGGCACCGTACGTTTAACGGAAACAAAGTGGGAGAGTCTGATCCGCGCGGGTCTCTATGCCGATTCATCGCGGGCGATGCTGCCTTTTGTTATTGACCGCGCCGCCAAGCAGCAATTTAGCGCCATTGTTGGTTTGCTTTCTTCATGGAACCAGAATTTGACCATGTCGATGGGGATGCATGCCTCGGTTGTCTGTGCGGAGGACTGGGGAAGGGCAACTGACACCGTACGCCAGCAGATGGCGCACGATAATGACTATGGTGCTCGCCAGTCGTTGGCGCTGTATCAGGCTTTTTGCCGCGAGTGGCAGATCCCCTTGGTTGAGCCGGTTGAATTTGAACAGTTTGAATCGAAAGTGCCGGTTCTGATGCTATCTGGTGGGTATGATCCTGTGACCCCACCAGAATGGGCGAAGCCGCTCGAAACGGATTTTTCTAACTCCTTGCACCTCGTCTCGCCGTATTCTTCCCACGGCCTTGCCCTGCAAACCTGTGCCAATGGCATTATTGCCGATTTTGTTGATAAACAGCAGCTCGATGAGCTTGATACGGATTGTATCGACAACCGCCAGCCACGTAAGTTTTGGCTGAGCCCCAACAGTGCCGAGCCACGGTTTACCCAAGAAAAAAAACGCAACAAGGAGGACGCATCATGATCAACGTTGAAGGGTTGACCAAGCGCATCGGTGAGATACAGGCGCTTAACGGTTTGAGTTTCAGTGCGGCTGATGGCCAGATCACCGGTATTCTCGGGCCTAACGGTGCGGGCAAGACGACGTGTCTTCGCACAATGTTCGGCTTGTTGAAGCAAGATGAGGGCAAGGCGTATGTTGATGGTATCGATGTTCATCATGATCCGATTGCGGCAAAGCAGCGGTTGGGACTGTTTCCTGATCCTTTCAGCCTTTACGAGCATCTGACCACCCGTGAATATCTAGAATTCAATGCCCAGCTCAGTGGCTTGCGGCCAGCGGACGTTAAGGCGGCCGTAGATTGGGTTATTGCCGAGCTGGATATGGATTCGATTGCAGATAGGAAAACCAAGGGGTTTTCCCAAGGCCAGAGGATGAAAGTCGCCTTGGGGCAAGCTATCGTCCATCGGCCGCAGAATATTATTTTGGATGAGCCGACCCGAGGGCTGGACGTAATGAGTACCCGTGTGTTGCGCCAGTTGCTGAATAACCTCAAGCGACAAGGGCACTGCATCGTATTTTCAAGCCATGTGATGCAGGAAGTCAGTGCACTTTGTGATCATGTGGTGGTGATGACCGAGGGGAAGGTCGTGGCCAGTGGCAGTCCCGCGTCGCTGTGTGCCTCAACCCGCAAGGAAACATTGGAAGAGGCATTTATCTCGATTATCGGTACGGATGAGGGGATCGCGGCATGATGACGATACTCAGGGCCTTGTTTGTCAAAGAGTGGAGGCAGGCCACGCGCTGTTCGCGTACGTTGCTGGCAGGTTTGTATTTTGCCATCGGCGCGCCGCTTCTGACGGTGTTGGGATTTTCTTTTGGAATGTCGATGATAGGGGATAATTCGGCAACGAAAATTCATATTGTGGGGAAAGGCATGGCGCCGGATCTGGTGGCATTTCTCAATAACTATCAGATCGAGCATGTCCCAGAGGATGACGCCCATTTTACCTTGGTGATCGGCGATCGTTATGCAGAGCAGATGCATATCGCAGAGCCTGCCACGGTGACGATTGTGGCGGATTTTTCGGATGAAAAATTGATGGGGAAATTGTCGCGGGTGCAAGCCTTGCTGCAGGGGTATTCGGCGGAGGTCGCCTCGCTGCGCCTGCTATCGAGGGGGGTCGACCCTGTCGTGATCAATCCGCTGGATATTCAGGTCAAAGATATCTCGTCGAGCCAGGATAAAGGCGCGCTTTTTGTCGGGATGATTTTATTTTTATTCATCTATTCATTGTTTATTTCATGTTTGAGCATGGCCATTGATACAACCGCTGGCGAGCGGGAGAAAGAGACGTTGGTGTTATTGCTCAGTCATCCGGTCATGCCACAGACGATTATTATTGCCAAGGTATTGTGCGTGTCGTTGATGTCTTATATCGGTTATTTGCTCAGCGTGTTATCAACGAAGTTCATCTTGCCGTTTGCGCCGTGGGATGAGCTGGGCATGAAGGTTGAGATTGGAACGGAAATGGTACTGGTACTGGCTGTGATTGGCTTGCCGTTGGCATTTCTTTGTTCGTCGTTTTTGATGCTGACGTCATTTTTGGCCAAGTCATTCAAAGAGGCCCAATCCTATGTCACGTTTGCCTTGATTGTGCCGATGCTAGCGATCAGTGCGGTGATGTTCAATGTTGCCGGCGGGAGCATTGAATATTGGCCGTTGGTCGGCCAGACCTATACCTTGCTTGAATTTGTGGGAGGCCAAGAGATTAGCACCGTGGCCGTATTAGTTCAGGCTGGAGGGACACTGGCTCTAACGGCACTGCTGGTGCTGGCAATGGCCAAGCTGCTGCGGCGAGAGGCGTTTATTTTCGGCTAGTTGGATAAAACATCTGCGATTGGCAAGCAAAACAAGCGTCTGGGTGGTGTGTTCTTAGATAGCGGTAAAATGGCGTCTGCGCGCACGGTAGCGATCATGCGATTAGGGTATAACTATACTTCTACTGGTATGTACATTGAAGGAACCGCAATGAAAACCTTTCCAGCCGGATTTTTGTGGGGCGGCGCTATCGCAGCCAATCAGGTCGAAGGCGCATTTGAGACGGATGGCAAAGGGCTGTCGACGTCAGATATGCTCCCTAATGGTATTTTGAGTCCGCATCAAAGCCGTGACGAGAGAACGCCGGGGATCAAGGATTTGGCGATTGATTTCTACCATCGCTATCCGGAAGATATCGCGTTGTTCAAGGAGATGGGGTTTACCTGCTTACGCCTATCGATAGCCTGGAGCCGGATTTTCCCAAATGGCGATGAGGCAGAACCTAACGAGGCCGGGCTGGCGTATTACGACCGGATTTTTGATGAGCTAGCCCATCATGGGATCACACCGTTTGTCACCTTATCCCATTATGAAATGCCTTACTATTTGGCTGAACACTATGGTGGCTGGGCAGATCGTCGTTTGATTGGTTTTTTTGAGCGTTACGCCAGTACGGTGTTCCAGCGTTATCAGGATAAGGTAAAGCTCTGGCTGACATTCAATGAGATCAATATGTCTCTTCATGCCCCGTTTACTGGGGTCGGGTTGGATGAAGCCGCATCAGAAGCTGAAATCTATCAGGCCATTCACCATCAGCTGGTGGCAAATGCCAAGGCGGTGTCTCTTTGTCATGCGATGATCCCTGATGCCCAAATTGGCAATATGCTGCTGGGGGCGATTAACTACCCGTATACCTGTAATCCGGATGATGTGATTGCGGCTATGCATGAAAACAACAAATGGTTGTTTTTCGGGGATGTTCAGACCCGTGGTCGCTATCCGGGCTATATGCTGCGCTATTTTAGGGAAAATGGTATTGAGATTACTATGGCCCCGGGGGATTTGGAGGCGATTGCGGCTGCCAGTGTCGATTTTATCTCGTTTAGCTATTATGCGAGTGGGTGTGCCAGCGCTGATCCCAAGCAAAAAGAAGTCGGAAACATTGTTGATAGCGTGCCGAACCCTTATCTAGAGAAAAGCCAATGGGGCTGGTTGATTGATCCTAAAGGATTGCGGATTTTGCTGAATTTCCTTTATGACCGTTATCAAAAGCCTTTGTTTGTGGTTGAAAATGGTCTGGGTGCCCGTGACGAAGTCAATGAGCAGGGGGAGATTGAGGATGATTACCGTATCGCCTATCTCAATGACCATTTGGTTCAGGCTCGTGAGGCGGTATTGGATGGTGTGGAGCTTATGGGGTTCACATCATGGGGCCCGATTGATTTGGTAGCCAATTCAACGGCAGAAATGAGTAAACGCTATGGATTCATCTATGTTGACCGCCATGATGACGGCAGTGGTGAGCTTACCCGGATGCGTAAAAAGAGTTTTGGTTGGTATAAGCAGGTAATTGCCACCAATGGGGCCTCATTAAAGAGTCGTTAGTACCTGATTATTATGTGAAAAAAGCCACCTTTCGGTGGCTTTTTTGTTTTTGAGGTAACGCAATGTGCTGGAATTTTTACGCAGTTATCGAGTGTGTTAGTTCACTAGAGTAACCTGCTGTTCACAACGGTAGCCCTTTTATTGCACCGCATTTTCCTTTGCTTTTGTATTGGTGTGGGTAAATAAACCTTGGTTAGGCTTGTCCATCATTTGGTCATACAGGGCGACCGTTTCCTCAAACTGGCGTTTTTCTTTGCTCGGTACGGATGAGGCCATTGGAATATTGGCTGTCATCGGGTTGACCGGGCGGTTGCGGATTAGAAACTCGTAATGGATATGAGGACCGGTTACACGGCCGGTTGCGCCAGCCAATGCAATCTTCTGTCCACGGGAGACTTTCTGTCCTTTATGAACCAGAATCTTGCTGTTGTGCAGGTAGCGGGTGCGGTAGTTTGTACCGTGCTGGATCACGATATATTTCCCAGCGTAAGGGTGGCTGACCGTCTGGATCACGACACCGTCACCGGTGGATAACACTGGGGTGCCTTTCGGTGTGGCAAAGTCAACGCCGTTATGTGGCGAAACTCGCCCAGTTACCGGATGGCGACGTTTAGGGTTGAAGCTTGAGCTGATGCGGTACTTGCGGTTGGCATCATAAGGGTAGCGTAGGAATGCACGTTGTAGGCTATCGCCTTTGGCATCGTAGAAGTTACCGTCGCTGTGTAGGTAGGCCGAGATTGTTTGGCCACGGTTGTGGATGCGAATAGCGCGGATCTCATGTTGGCCGGTAAGCTCTTTGTCTACCGACTGACGGGAAACAACCACTTCGAAGTTGTCACCGGCACGAAGATCGCGGGCAAATTTCATTTTGTCTTTGAGTAAATTGGTGATTTCATAAATTTCGGTGGCATTGAGGCCTGCTTTTTCGGCAGAGACAGAGAAGCTGCCGTGGATCTCCCCAGTGGCGATAAGATCATCCCAGTCACCAGGAATATTGATTTCTTCAATTTCAAAGCCATTGTCATCAACGCGCTTGTAGGCCACGATTTGGGCTCGGTTGAATTCAAGCTCTAGACGTTCAAGTTGGTTGGTCCCATCGGCTAACCAGAAACGTAGTTTATTGCCTGGCTGAAGGGTATCGATTTTAAGGTGGTTGAGATCAGCTTCCATTAATTGTTGCATGCTGGCAATAGGCACATGGAGGCGAGAAAAGATACCACTGAGGGTATCGCCCTTTTTGATCGTGTATTCAAAACGAGGTTGTTCAATACGGGTAGGATTATCGCTTTGAGTCGGTGCCCACGGGGCAGAACTAACAAGATTCAGAGGGATAGTGCGGTCCGTTTGCGACGGGGTACTGAACAAGACGGCCAATGTGATAAAAGAGAGGCTGGCAACCCCCAAAATTGTAGCCGGCATCCACTTTTTGGATTGCACTGAAGGTTTGTTAGATATCATGGCATTCTTCGTTTTATTAGTTTAGTCAGTACTGGCTTGGTGTTGATTGCCGTCCGTGATGGCAAATTCCAACGTTACGTTTAACCGTTTTGTGTAAAACGTGCGCAGTACTATACGTCCTAGCAAGGAAGCATGACGAAGGTACGTTGTACTCATGCTGGTTGCTTCCTTGCAAAATTCTTTTAAATTATCAATCGCACGATTGATTGCCTAAAATGGCTCTATTTTCGGTATCGTCTCAAAATGATACACATGAGCGTTACACTGAAAAATTCAATCAAGATATTATTTTTTCACTTTTTACTCAGTCTAGTGTGCCATACAAGGAAATTTTTTGTGTAAAAAAGCCGATGCAAACCACAGAAAAATACCTTTTAGTACACGAAATATGTAAAAAACGTGACCTGTGTAATGTTTTTTACTGCATCAATTCACGCAATGTGACAAAACGAGCGAAAACAAGTTATAAGCATAAATCTGACATACTCAACGTTAATATCAGCATCATCACGCATATTCTGCACCTGCTTTCTGACAAGTCTATGAGGAAAAAGTTCTACATAAAGGCAGAATTATCTGTAAGTTATTGTCAGGAACGACGGTTGAGGATGGATCTGAGTACATTCAGTCTATTTTGAATTCTGTATATAGATGTGAGCTCGATGATAAGGGGACAAATTTATCTTGAAGAAGGACGTATTGACCGTTGATACGATGAAAGAAGTAAGTGAAGTGGTTGGTAAGGCAGGTAAACAGCAAGGCCATCGCGGCCTTGCTGTATCAGTAATAGAATAACGCTTATAGGTAGCGGATGTTTACTGCTTCAAGTGCGCAGTTTGAATCATCCACGGTAAATTCAACCATGCTACCAGATTCAGGCTGTTGTAGGCTGGTAATCTGGCAAGCTGAGAAATTGATATCGCCACCCAGATCACAGGTAATCATGCCTGTGTTGTTTGCTGGGTTAAAGCTGCGAATAATACCTGTTTGTGCATTCATGGTGTTTTCCTTTTCCCATTACCTGCGGTTGGCACCTTGTGCTTGTCTTGGCTAAATGCTAGAGCAGGTGTTTTGGGATAAATTGAGTATTAACAGTGCGTTCTTAGCCAGAGGCAATGAATCACACCGAGTTCCAAAACCAGCCCTTGTAATCATCACATTGGGCTGAGTTACTCAACAACCTTCCTAATTGTTTACCGGAGCTCACCTAACTCACGGCAACGCTTGCAGTCATTCGCAACATATGTCTGCAAGGGGGGGATCATTGTTCTACGTTGAGGATGCAGCTGACTTTGGCGAGAAGTGAGGCATGGACGTGGAAAATGAAAGATCGGTTAAAGGTCTGAGTAACAGACCAATCAACACTAACTATAAATTTGATTCTTGTAAACAGACCAAATTGCAAAAATATGTGACTTTTATCGATTTTTGTTACTTGAAATGAAAGTGTTGAAATAAAAATTAAACTTATCACACTGTTTTTAATGGTTTTATTGGGTATGTGGCTTGGCGTTGAATGGCATTGGTATAATGCGTGTTTTTTTCTGTGCAATAAATCAAGCGGTGTCTATTTGACCGTGTTGGCTAACTGTTCGACATGGCTTTATGTGAAACGTTCTTTTCTGGCAGACCAAAAATGCAGTAGTAGTGAGAAGGTGTTGTACTTTATTCGCAGGCTGTCTGGGTTTTCTGACGTAATACTTACGTTTATATGACGCTATACCAACATAAGGCGCGCTATAATTTTGTCCACGCATTGAGATTGTATTCACAAGGATTACACCATGAAAAAAACCTTTATTGCACTGGTAGTTGCTGGCTTTGTTTTGGCTGGCTGTGATCAGCAGGGCGCAAATGACCCTGCCGCACAATCAAATGATAGCCAGGCGGTGGTTGAAACGACGGTTGTAGAGGATGGAGCGGGCGAAACCGTAGATCTTGTCGTAACAGAAACAGAGCAAGCCGAGCAGCCAGTTGTTGATGGCGCGCATAATGCTCAAAATGCCTTGGACTGGAATGGAACGTATACTGGTATTTTGCCATGTGCTGATTGTGAGGGAATTAAAACCGAGCTGGTGCTCGGGCAGGATGGTACGTTTAACCTGACGGAAGTCTATCTGGGTAAAAAAGACGGAACGTTCGAGCATGACGGCACATTTAATTGGAATGCAGCCGGTAATACGATAGCTTTGCCGGGGATCAGCGATCAGCCGATTCAATATTTTGTAGGGGAGAACCAACTGTTCCGTTTGGATCGCGAAGGCAATCGCGTTACTGGTGAATTGGCAGATCACTATACGTTGAAGAAACAGTAAGTTTGTTGTTTAGCAAAAGAGCGCCAGTAGGCGCTCTTTTTGTTTTAGGGCTGCTGGCTGTTATTTGCTCAGAGCTTGATCAAGCCACTGATCGAAATGGCCTTTTGGTAGTGCGCCATTGATAGTGTCGGCGAGTTGACCGTTTTTAAATACCATGATGGTTGGAATGCTACGGATTCGGTATTGGGCTGCAAGTGCTTGCTGGGCTTCGGTATCAATTTTTACGAAGCGTACATCACCGTTACGTTCTTTGGCGACATCTTCGAAAACAGGAGCGAAACCGACACAAGGGTTACACCACGGTGCCCAGAAATCGACAACTACAGGCTTGTCACCTTGTAATAATGACAGGAAGTTATCTGATGTCCCTTCAACGGGTTTGCCGTCAAGCAGTGGCTCTTTGCAGACGCCGCATGTCGCGACATCATCTAGGCGCTCGGTAGGGATACGGTTCATCGCTTTGCAGTGAGGGCAGCGGGTAGTCATCGAAGTCATAATTGCGTTCCGTTTTATTTTGTTACGCACTAATGTAACGACTACCCAAGTATTAGGAAAGTAGGAATAACAGATTGTTGTGATAGACGATTTCTATCAAGCCTTGCTCTGCTATTACAAGGTTATGAGGTTAGTGTATCAATCCGAGTTCCTTGGCCTCTTCGATGGTCAAGCCACAGGCTCGGATGTCTCGGAGCATCTCAATCCGACGTCGTGCTTCGGCTTGTTGGCGTTTGTTCCGGGAAATATTTGACGCTGTTTCGTCTTTGAAGTCCCATTTTGATGACACGTCTGCAATTTCACTATGGTCGATAGAATTGATAGACACAATTACCTCCTGATAAAACCCTGCGTCGACCTTGCGTTATCTTTATCAAACGATTTTTGGGTGGTTAAGCACTATCGGATGACTTTGTGATATGTCCCATAATTGTGAGAAATGAATGAAATCTTGCTTTGAGAAGGGATAAAACAAGAGTAGTGTTGAAGATTCCTCCCCAGTGAAAATGCTGTTGGATCTTGTTCAAGTTTTCTACACCAGCAGTAAATAGCGAAAAATAGCCGATCTTCCCAATATGTACGCTTATTAATCACTCTGCCTGTATTGTGGTCTATGGATGATGATGTTCTGTTGTGGCTGCATAAATGTGGGTAAACAACCGGGGCAGAGATAGCGGGCTTGACCTTCCTGTAGCTGGAAGCATTATTTTGGCGATACAGAATAAAGAGGGGGAGTTATGGGATGTTGTAATCAAGCACCGAAGGGAGGAACGACCCGTTTGGCCTTGCTCTTGAAAGCCATGGGTGGTTTGCTGCTCTTTGTTTTGCTACTGGCCTGGTTGTTTGGGTAATTATTGGTAGCAAGATCAAGCCGGTATTTTAGCCCCGTTACTATATATGGCAGGTAAAAGCTGGTTTACTGGCAGTGATAAATGCATTCCGGTGCATTTGCATGGGATAGTGATGCTTCATTGGTGATCATTGTGGCTTGATATTGTGCGGTTGGCTTTTTTTGTGAAATTTGTACTTTACAGGATACAAAGAAGCCCTTATTATTCACCGCACTTACGGAGGGATGGCTGAGTGGTTGAAAGCACCGGTCTTGAAAACCGGCATACGTTTATAGCGTATCTAGGGTTCAAATCCCTATCCCTCCGCCACATTCTAGAGATTGGGCGAAAGCCGAGTTTCATAAAGAATTGGAGCGGTAGTTCAGTTGGTTAGAATACCGGCCTGTCACGCCGGGGGTCGCGGGTTCGAGTCCCGTCCGCTCCGCCACTACAACGAAGCCTCAGCAGAAATGCTGGGGCTTTTTTGTGTGCGTTGAATTTAAGTTCGCCCTGCGGTCGAATGAGTCCCGCTGGAGTGCCAGCCCAGCCGTTCCGCCACTACAACGAAGCTTCAGCAGAAATGCTGGGGCT
>NZ_LDOT01000038.1 GCF_001029445.1 Photobacterium aquae | reverse complement strand
TCACGTGAAACAAACCACCGTGGCAGGGTTAGCCATGTTGGTAGGCCTTGCGGATCTCCTCGGCAATGATATCAATGCCTTTTTGCATTGCCTTATCATCTTGAACGTAGTTCATCCTCAGGCACTCATGGCGGTGCGGCCATTCGCCTTCCAGGCCAATGAAGAAGTATTCGCCCGGGACAATGAGGACCCCGCGGGCCTTGAGACGTTGGTATAGATCCAAGGTTGTGATAGGAAGCCCGTCAAACCAGAGCCACAGGAAAATAGCACCTTCGGGTTTGTGGATCCGAAACCGTGGATCGGGGATGGCTTGGCGGAGCATCTCGACAGCCCGCGCTGCCTTGTCCTTGTAGAACGGCTTGATGACGTCTTCACTCAGCGGGATGAGATCACCTTGCTCGATCATCTTGTGTGCCAGCGCCGGGCCGATGCTGCCGGGGGCGAGGCTCAGAACCCCGTTCATGTTAGCGATTGCCGTGGTGATAGCCTCATTGGCGACGACTATCCCGCAGCGCGCGCCGGGCAGCCCGAGTTTGGACAGGCTAAGGCAAAGCACGGTATTGGGGTTCCAGTTGATTGTGACGTCTTCGAAAATGATGTCCGGGAAGGGCATACCATAGGCATTGTCGATGATGAGCGGGATCCCATGCTGATGTGCGAGCTGGTCGAGGTGGGCCATCTCGGCGTTGGTCAGGACATTGCCGGTTGGGTTGGTCGGCCGCGAAGCGCAAATGGCTCCGATATTTTCGTCGATGAGCAGTTGTGTGAAATCGACATGGTATTTGAACATCTGGTTGTCGAGCAGGGTAATGGCGGGCTTGTACGAGACAAACATGTCTTCGCATAGCCCTGAATCACCATAACCTATATATTCCGGTGATAGCGGCAGCAGGATTTTCTTTTTCCTTCCGTCAGGGAATTCACCGGCCAGTAGATTGAATAGGTTGAAGAAGGCGCTTTGGCTACCGTTGGTCAGCGCGATATTGCGGGCTGAAATTCCCCAGCCGTATCGGGCATTGAGCAAATCGGCCAGAGCATTGATAAAAGTGTTTTTCCCTTGTGGTCCGTCATAATTGGTCAAGGCAGCAGTCAGTTCGCCGGAGGCTGCCATTTGGGCGCAAAGCTGGTTGAAATAGGCGACCATGGCGGGGATCTGGGCGGGGTTCCCGCCTCCTAGCATAATGGCATCGGGATTGCGGAGCCCGTCATTGAGATCATCCATTAGCTGGGTGATCCCGGAATAACGGGCAAATTTGTCGCCAAAGGTAGAAAACTCCATGTACTGTTGACCTCGGTGTGCTGTCTGATTTGTATGCGATGTGGTTGTTGTTTATGTTGTGTTTGGCTCAACATACCTCAACCTCGATCTGAGCGAAAGCCCTTGCTGTGTATTGCTCTGGCTAATCATCACCGGATGAAAGGGATATCTTTTAGTGTAGTGTGGCTGGTGGGAAGCGAGAGGGAGGCCATATGCTGACTGCCAAGGGGGGATGTTTCACGTGAAACGGCCACATAGAAAAAACCCCGGCAGGGCCGGGGTTGGATAATTGTTTTTGGGCGATTATTTCTGCAGAAGAGAAATATCGGCCACCTTCAGGAACTCGTTACGCAGTAGGTTTAGCATCGTCAGACGGTTCACTTTTAGTTGTTCGTCATCGGCCATAACCATTACGTTATCGAAGAAGGCATCGACAGCTTCACGCAGGGTGGCCAGCTCAGACAATGCCTGCTGGTAGTCACCGTTGGCAAATACTGGAGCTAGCGTTGCCAGCATCGCATCGATATCTTTTGCCAGTGCCTGCTCTGCGTCTTCAACCAACAGCTCGTGGTTGATAGTGTCAGCTAGCTCGCCGTCAAATTTGGCAAGGATGTTGCCAACGCGCTTGTTCGCTGCGGCCAGAGACTCGGCTGCATCAAGAGCGCGGAAGTGGCTAACCGCTTTAATGCGTTTGTCGAAGTCTGCAGGTTTGGTTGGGTGGCGAGCCAATACGGCTTGGATCGCGTCAACACTGTGACCTTCGTCCTGGTACCAGGCGCGGAAGCGGCCTAGCATGAATTCCAGTACTTCTTCCTGAACATCGGCATTGCTTAGCTTGTCGGCCAGTAGTTCGTGTGCCTTGGCGATCAGGTCAACAAGGTCAAGATCGTAGCCTTTCTCAACGATGATACGTAGAACACCTAGGGCCGCACGGCGAAGGGCGAACGGGTCGCTGCCTTTTGGTGCCTGGCCAATACCGAAGATACCCACCAAGGTATCTAACTTGTCTGCCATAGCAACAGCGGCAGAAACATCGGTGCTTGGTAGCTCGTCACCGGCAAAACGAGGCATGTACTGCTCGTTCAGTGCCAGTGCCACTTCCTCTGCTTCACCGTCATGGCGAGCGTAGTGCATGCCCATTACGCCTTGGGTATCGGTAAATTCGAATACCATCGACGTCATCAGGTCACACTTGGACAGCAGGCCGGCACGCTCTGCGTGCTCAACGTTGGCACCGATCTGCTGGGCGATGTAGCCAGACAGCGCGGTGATACGGTCTGTCTTGTCGCGCAGGGTACCCAGTTGCTTCTGGAACAGGACACTGTCAAGTTCAGTCAGGCGTTCAACCAGAGGGCGCTTGCGGTCTGTGTTGAAGAAGAACTCGGCATCAGCCAGACGAGGGCGGACAACCTTCTCGTTACCGGCGATGATCTGGCTTGGGTCCTTCGAGATGATGTTCGATACGAAGATAAACTTAGGCAGTAGCTTGCCGTTATCGTCGTAGATTGGGAAGTACTTCTGGTCACCCTTCATAGTGTAAACAAGGGCTTCTGAAGGCACCTTCAGGAACTCTTCCTCGAACGACGCGGTTAGGACAACCGGCCACTCAACCAGTGATGTCACTTCTTCTAGCAGGTCGTCTTCAAGATCGGCATTACCGCCAACGATTTCGGCTGCTTTCTGTGCGTCAGCTAGGATGATAGCTTTACGTGCGTCGTAATCAGCCATTACCATGCCGCGCTCTTCAAGTAGAGCAGGGTATTGGTCTGCATGGTCGATAGTGAATTCAGCTTCGCCCATGAAGCGGTGACCGCGAACGGTACGGCCAGATTCTACGCCCAGGATAGTGCCCGCGATCAGCTCGTCACCCAACAGCATAGTCAGGGTTTTCACCGGACGGATGAACTGGGTGTCTTTGTCGCCCCAGCGCATTGGCTTAGGGATAGGCAACTTTGCAAGAGCCGCTGCTGCGAGTTCAGGGAGCAGTGCTTGGACCGGTTGGCCTTTGACTTCCTGCTTGTACAGTAGCCATTCGCCTTTGTCGGTCACCATGCGCTCGGCTTGATCGACGGTGATACCGTTGCCACGTGCCCAGCCTTCGGCAGCCTTGGTTGGGTTGCCGTCAGCATCGAATGCTGAAGCAACCGCCGGGCCACGCTTCTCAACGACTTTGTCTGGTTGGCCGGCAGCCAGTGCAGTGACTTTCAGTGCTAGGCGGCGAGGTGCGGCAAACCACTTGATGCTCTGGAAGGCAAGATCGGCACCGTTAAGCTCGGCTTCAAAGTTCTCGGCAAATGCTTCTGCCAGAGTACGAAGGGCTTTTGGTGGTAGCTCTTCGGTACCTAGTTCGATTAGGAAATTCTTGTCGCTCATGCCGATCCCTTATTTGTTAGTTTTGCACATCGGGAAGCCCAGTGCTTCGCGTGAAGCATAGTAGGCTTCAGCAACCTGTTTGGTTAGGTTGCGGATACGCAGGATGTAACGCTGGCGCTCGGTAACCGAGATTGCCTTGCGGGCATCTAGCAGGTTGAAGGCATGACCGGCCTTGAGGATACGCTCGTAGGCAGGTAGCGGCAGTGGGGTCTCAAGCGCTAGCAGTGACTGGCACTCTTTCTCGCACTGGTCGAAGAACGTGAACAGGAAGTCTACGTCAGCATGCTCGAAGTTGTAGGTCGATTGTTCCACCTCGTTCTGGTGGAAGATGTCGCCGTAGGTCACTTTGCCTAGCGGGCCGTCGGTCCATACTAGGTCATAGACAGAATCAACGCCCTGGATGTACATCGCCAGACGCTCGATACCGTAAGTGATTTCGCCGGTGACAGGCTTGCACTCAAGGCCGCCTACCTGCTGGAAGTAAGTAAACTGGGTTACTTCCATACCGTTTAGCCACACTTCCCAGCCTAGACCCCAGGCACCCAGTGTCGGGTTTTCCCAGTTGTCTTCAACAAAGCGGATGTCGTGAATTTGAGTATCGATACCCAGTGCTTCCAGCGAACCCAGGTAAAGTTCCTGGATATTGTCAGGTGATGGCTTGATGATCACCTGGAACTGGTAGTAGTGCTGAAGGCGGTTTGGGTTTTCGCCGTAGCGGCCGTCGGTAGGACGGCGAGATGGCTGTACATACGCCGCTGCAATAGGTTCTGGACCCAGAGCACGAAGACATGTCATTGGGTGAGAGGTACCTGCGCCCACTTCCATGTCGAGAGGTTGCACAATGGTACAACCTTGTTGGCCCCAGTAATCCTGCAGCGCGAGGATCATGCCCTGAAAGGTTTTAATATCGAATTTCTGCATTGTCAGCTTCGCGTGTTAAATGGATTAAGAGATAAAAAGTAACAATCCAGTATACCTCGCCAGCCCTTGCCCTAGTAGAGTCAGTGACTATTTTTTGCCCATCCATGCTGAATTTGTTTAAATTAGTTGGGATTGCCGCGTAACGGATATCGGCATGTATACATTTTTTACATTGTTCTGATATTCAGAAGTGGTAAATCGCTACACTTATTCGATAAGCATAAATCGTACACTGTACAGTTAATTAGTCTGTGAGGCGGCAGTTCCGCCATTGATGGGAAACGGATATGGAATTGATGTGTTTGGGCCATTCTGGCAAATGGGTGAGAAACATTGTGTTTGCATCTTTGACTGCAATGGCGGCGAGCGGGTGCTCAACGACAAACCCGTATACGGGTGAAGAGCAGACGGCCAAGGCGACGGGCGGTGCGCTGATTGGCGCATTGGCTGGCGCGGCAATCGGCGTGGCATCGTCGAGCAAGAGTGACCGCGGCAAGGGTGCGTTGATTGGCGCAGCATCGGGTGCAGCACTGGGCGGTGGTATCGGCTATTACATGGATGTGCAGGAAGCTGAATTGCGCAAGCAGCTCCAGTCGACGGGGATCAGCGTAACTCGCGATGGCGACAACATCATTCTGAATATGCCCAATTCGATCACCTTCGGGGTAGACCAAACGGATCTCAGCGTTCGGGCTAAGCGTGCCTTGTACAATGTTGCCCTGGTGGCAAAAGAGTACAACAAGACTATGTTGAACGTATACGGCTTTACCGATAGCACCGGCTCTGCATCATACAACTTGCGCTTGTCTCAGGTTCGTGCGAGCGAGGTGAGCAATCAGTTGATGCGTGATGGGGTCAAGAGCAACCGTCTTGTAACTAAAGGCATGGGCGAAGCCCATCCTATCGCGACGAATAGCTCTGAGCAGGGGCGTTCGCAAAACCGACGGGTTGAAATTGTGCTTTCGCCATTGTCTTAATCCTATGTGTTGCGGGCTATATCCCAGCCTATGAAAAGGAGCCTCAGGGCTCCTTTTTTTGATCTTGAATCCACAGGGCTAGATCCGTACAATCGGCGTTCCTTTGGGGAGTAGCCTCTTGCTCTGGCAAGACGGGTGTCAACATAATTGAAGCAAAATCTTCATGGCATTCGTGACCAACCCGTGCCGGGCTGGTTTGGCAAGACCATAGGTAAACCAGCATGAACCGGGGTGGGGCGTGCGCGTTTACTTGTGGCTAAAATAATATCCCTGCCCCGAAGAGCATGTCGTGAGTATTCTAGCTATATCCATTACCTCTGTCGCTTTGGCCGAAATTGGCGACAAGACCCAGTTGTTATCCCTGCTGCTTGCCAGCCGTTATCGCAAACCTGTACCTATCATCGCTGCTATTTTCTTGGCGACAATTGCCAATCATGCACTGGCTGCTTGGCTTGGTGTGGTTGTTGCCGACTACTTAACTCCCGATATCCTCAAATGGGTATTGGTGGTGTCGTTTGTCGCGATGGCCGGCTGGATCCTGATCCCTGATAAGCTTGATGAC
The DNA here is from genome assembly GCF_001029445.1 of Photobacterium aquae. Taxonomy (GTDB): domain Bacteria; phylum Pseudomonadota; class Gammaproteobacteria; order Enterobacterales; family Vibrionaceae; genus Photobacterium; species Photobacterium aquae. The sequence continues at coordinate 12,651 of NZ_LDOT01000038.1, read as the reverse complement.
GATGAATCTATCTCCAACCGCGGGCCTTTTATTGCCAGTTTTATTGCTTTCTTCGTGGCTGAGATTGGAGACAAGACCCAGGTTGCGACCACTATGTTGGGGGCGAAGTACCATGATGGCCTGATGTGGGTCGTGTTGGGGACGACAATCGGGATGTTGTTGGCGAATGTCCCGGTCGTGCTGATTGGAAAATTGTCTGCCGAGCGGATGCCGCTTGCGCTGATCCGTAAAATTACGGCGGCATTGTTCGTTGGTCTGGCTGTAGCGGCAGCCATTGGAATGTAGGTATCGAGGCTGTGATTGTTTCACGTGGAACATCGGCCAATGATATTGAAATGACAGCAATATAAAGTGTGACAATCACGGCAGCGTGGGGGGGATGACCGTGCTATGTTGGAAACAGTTCCGGCAAGCGGAGGTTGAGGAGGGGGTATGGATCGTTTTCTTGCAATATCACCACGCAGCCAATTTTGGTTGTTCAATTTTGCTTTGGCACTCAATATTTTGGGTATGGTACTAACGGATATGTGGTTACCAATGGTGGTCGGGGCGATTGTAACGACTTACTTGTCGGTGGATGCCCTGGTACGTTTGCGCTATATCCAGCCATTGAAGAAAGAGATCCGTGAACTTCGCCATGAGCTGGATCTTGCCCGCCGCCAGTTGAGGGACAGCCAAGACTGATGTCGTAAGGGTCAATATTTATAAAAAAGCCGCTCACAATGAGCGGCTTTTTTAATTGCTTCCCTTTTTGATCAGGTAGCGGTATGGCAGGGTGTCGGTATCGGCCGCCACCAGTGTATGGTCCATAAAGCGGCAAAAGCTCGGGATATCCCGGGTTGTCGATGGGTCATCTGCGGTGATCAGCAGGGTTTCACCCTCCGCCATCTTCCTGACTGTTTTCCTTACCATCATTACCGGCTCTGGGCAGCGTAGCCCTTGTGCTTCTAGACAGTGGGTTGGATTGTCGAATTCTGCAGTCATAATCATTACATCTTGCTGTGAGGGTATCGATGATACTGATGGGCAAGAATTAATCAATAAGGGTTGGCAAATCCCAATAAAAGGTGTAACTTGGTTAACATCTTGTTAACGTTTGTCTTCTAAGGATCAGGAGGACCTATGCTGACTCAGACGGATCGCCTCACCATATACAGTGTGCTGTGCTTCATTACGTTTTGTTCGCTGATGCTGCGCGCCCCTAATGATACGAGTTTGTTTGCCCTTGGCGGGCTCATCTCTGCCGCTTTTGGTCTCTGGTTTGAGCTAACTAACTCACCAGAACTTGAAGAAGAAAGCGACAGCTAGCAGTTACCCATCTATATCCTCCCAGTTTTCTTGGGCTTCTCCCGCTGTTAGGCGGGCTTTTTTTTATTGGGCGCGACATAATTGGCAGGGTAAGAGAAGTAGTGGTGTAAGCAAGCCGATATCAGATAGGAGCCCTATGGAGCTGGAAGATGTGTACCGCCGTGATTTGAATTTGTTGGTAGCCCTTAAGGTGCTGCTCGAGGAAGGCAGTGTCAGCAGAGCGGCGGTGAGGCTGAACCTCAGCCAGTCGGCGATGAGCCGGGTGCTGGGTCGCCTGCGTAGTCTTGTTGGCGATCCGCTGTTTACCCGTCAGGGGCAGCACCTGTTGCCGACCCAGCGAGCACTGGAGCTTAGCGAGCAACTCGATGCCCCGCTGGAGGCTATGCGTACACTGTTGACGCCGGTAAACTTCCGTCCCGAGGATTGCGATCAGCGGTTTGTCATCGCAACCACCGATTATGCGATGCAGACTATCTTGCCGTTTGCCTTGCCGCGGATCTACAGCGAGGCACCGCGTATCTCGCTCGAGTTCTCGCCGCTCCAGCATGATAATATGCCCAATCAACTGACCGCTGGCGGGTGCGATATGGCACTGTGTCGACCGACTGGCCCGGTTGAGCCACTGTGCAGTGATTATCTGGGGCCGGTTAGTGTATTTTGCCTGCTGTCGCGTAAACATCCGCTGGCCAATGCCGATCTGACATTGGATGATTACCTGACCTATCCCCATGCGATGATTGCCATCAGCGATGGGGTGAAGGCGCTGATTGACGATGCCTTGAGGGGGTATCCATCGCGGTGGATGGCACTGCGGGCCTACCATTTGGAAGCGGCGCTGGCCATTGTCGAGTCGATGCCGTTGATTATTACGGTGCCGGCGGATTTGGCTTATCTGGTGGCCGACAGGCATGACTTGGTGATCAAGCCCTTGCCGTTCGAGTTTAAGCCGTTCGAGTATTCGCTGATCTGGCACCCGCGTTGTGAGCATTCGGCGCCGCAGATCTGGTTGCGTCAATTGATCAAGGAAGAGTGCGGCAAGCTGATCAACCAGCGTATCCGCGATATGGGGTTGGGAGAGTGATAGGGAGTATTTTTGAGGGGCCGCAGCGATAAAAAAGGCCTGCACAGGGCAGGCCAAAAAGGTAGTCAGGTGTTGTGTTTAGTTATAGTTTAATCACAACACGGCCAGTGATCTGGCCATTGGTAATCGCATCGGCACACTCAATAACCTGCTCCAGGTTTACCTCGCGGCAGGCTTGCTCGAAGTATGAGGCTGGTAGTAGCTCAGCCAGTCGCTGCCAGGCTTTCTGGCGCTTCTCGTATGGGCACATCACTGAATCGATGCCCAGCAATTTTACATTGCGCAGGATGAAAGGCATGACGGTAGTTGGCAGGTCGAAACCGCCAGCTAGGCCGCACGCGGCTACTGCGCCGTCGTAGTCGATCTGTGCCAGCACCTTGGCCAGCACCTTGCTGCCAACGGTATCAACAGCACCTGCCCAGAGCTGCTTTTCCAGTGGGCGAGCCGGTTCTTCCAGCTCACTGCGCTCGACGATGCGGCTTGCGCCAAGGGCTTTTAGCAGTTCGCCATTTTCACTGGCACGGCCGGTTACGGCAGCAACGGTGTAGCCAAGTTGGGAAAGCAGGGTGACAGCAACCGAGCCAACACCGCCGCTTGCGCCTGTTACTAGAATTTCCCCTGCTTCTGGTTTGACGCCAGCATCAACCAGAGCCTGCACACATAGCATTGCCGTGATACCAGCCGTACCGATCATCATCGATTGCTTACCATCAATGCCTTGTGGTAGCGGAACCAGCCAGTCTGCTTTTAGTCGGGCACGTTCGGACATCCCGCCCCAATGGCCTTCACCCACGCCCCAGCCAGTCAGGACAACTTTGTCACCAGCTTGGTAGCGTTCATCAGCTGATTCCAGCACGGTACCGGTCAGGTCGATACCTGGCACCATTGGGAAGTGGCGGGCAATTTTGCCCTTGCCGGTAATCGCCAGGCCATCTTTGTAGTTCAGGGAAGAGTAGTCGACATCGATTAGGACATCGCCTTCTGGCAGCTGGCTTTCATCAAGCTGCTCGATAGTCGCGATAGTTTTTTTCTCTTCTTGGTTCAGTACCAGTGCCTTAAACATAATGATGCTCCGAAATAAACAAGCGTCTGAATTAGCGTGGTTTAGAGTGTAGACCTGAAACAAGTATGAATAAAATGAATCTTTGTCATTTTATCTATGTGTATGACGCATAAGAGACTATGAATAAAGAAGCCCGCCGAAGCGGGCTGGTCGGTCTAGCGTTGATCAGGGGCGTTCGAAGACGGTGGCGATACCTTGGCCAAGGCCGATACACATGGTGGCCAGGCCGAATTCGGTATCTTGTTGCTCCATCAAATTGATCAGCGTGGTGGCGATCCGAGCTCCCGAGCAACCCAGCGGGTGGCCGAGGGCAATTGCCCCGCCGTTGAGATTGACCTTCTCGTCGAGGTGATCAAGTAGGCCGAGATCCTTGGCGCAAGGCAACGACTGGGCGGCAAAGGCCTCGTTGAGTTCGACTAAACCAATATCGCCCATTGTCAGCCCGGCCCGCTTGAGGGCTTTTTGGCTGGCTGGGACAGGGCCATAGCCCATGATAGAGGGATCACAGCCGGCAATAGCCATCGACTTGATACGGGCACGTATGGTCAGCCTCAGTTCCTTGGCACGGCTCTCGCTCATGACCAGCATGGCCGAAGCGCCGTCGGACAGCGCCGATGACGAGCCGGCTGTGACGGTGCCGTTGGCCGGATCGAACACCGGCCTTAGCGCCGACAGTGATTCGGTAGTGGTATCCGGGCGGATCACCTCGTCGTGGATTAATTGGATCAGGCGTCCTTCGCTGTCATGTCCTTCTGTTGGTAGGATTTCGTGGCTGAAACGGCCTTCGACGGTGGCGGCATGGGCGCGTTGATGCGAGCGGGCGGCAAAGGCATCTTGCAGCTCACGGCTGATCCCGTGCATCCTGCCCAGCATCTCGGCGGTAAGTCCCATCATGCCTGCGGCTTTGGCGACGGATTTCGACAGCCCAGGGTGGAAGTCGACCCCGTGGTTCATTGGGACGTGGCCCATATGTTCGACACCGCCCACGAGGCAGGTTTCTGCATCCCCGACCATAATTGCGCGGGCGGCATCGTGCAGCGCCTGCATCGATGATCCGCAAAGCCGGTTAACCGTGGTGGCCCCGATGGTATGCGGCAGCCCGGCAAGCAGGGCTGCATTACGGCCGATATTGAAGCCTTGCTCAAGGGTTTGCTGGACACAGCCCCAGTAGATATCTTCGATATTGTTGGGATCGAGCTGCGGGTTTCTGACCATCAGCCCCTTCATCAGGTGGGCGGAGAGATCCTCTGCGCGGACATGGCGGTAGGCGCCGCCTTTCGAGCGGCCCATCGGGGTCCGGATACAATCAACAATGACTACGTTATTCATTTCTTATTTCCTTATCCTTGAAACCACAGGTTCACGCACATGAGGCGGCTGGGTAGTAGCTCTCGCCTTGGGCGGCCTTTTCCCTTAATCCCGCAGGGATCTGGTAGATTTCCCCGAGATGGGCATAGCTGTCGGCCATCGCGACGTAGTTGGCTAGTCCTAGAGTGTCTAGGTAGCGGAAGACCCCGCCGCGGAACGGAGGGAAGCCAAGGCCATACACTAGAGCCATGTCGGCTTCTGCCGGGCTGGCGATGATCCCTTCCTCTAGGCAGCGGACCACCTCGTTGATCATGGGGACCATCATTCGGGCAATGATGGTTTCGGCATCGTATTGACCGGACTGGTTGGCCACCGGGGCAAGTAGTTCGCCCACGCTCGGATCGGCCGCTTTTTTCGGTTTGCCTTTGCGGTCAATGCTGTAGGTGTAAAAACCGTTGCCGTTCTTCTGGCCGTAGCGCTGGCTCTCGAACATCACGTCGACAGCGTCGCGGTAATCCTTGGCCATCCGCGATGGGAACCCTTCGGCCATAACGGCCTGGGCATGGTGGGCGGTATCGATACCGACAACATCGAGCAGGTAGGCCGGGCCCATGGGCCAGCCGAATTGTTTTTCCATGACTTTGTCGATATCGGCAAAGTTGGCGCCGTCGCGCAATAACATGCTGAAGCCGGCAAAGTAGGGGAACAGAACCCGGTTGACGAAGAACCCCGGGCAGTCATTGACCACAATCGGTGATTTGCCCATCTTGGCGGCGTAGGCGACGACGCGGTTGATGGTGTCGTCGGAGGTCTGTTTGCCCCGGATGATTTCTACCAATGGCATCCGGTGAACGGGGTTGAAAAAATGCATGCCGCAGAAGTTCTCTGGGCGCTCGAGTCCGGCGGCGAGCAGGTTGATTGGAATGGTGGAGGTGTTGGAGGCCAATATGGTGCTGTTGCTTACTTGCTGCTCGACTTCGCGCAGGACGGTAGCTTTGACTTTCGGGTTCTCGACAACTGCCTCGACCACGATGTCGGCCTGCTCTGCCCCGGTATAATGAAGGCTGGGGGTGATCCCGCTAAGGATGTTGGCCATTTTCAGCCCGTCTATGCGACCGCGCTCGAGCTGTTTGTTGAGGAGCTTGGCAGCTTCACCCATCCCGAGATCAAGTGATGCCTGGGCGATATCCTTCATCAGTACCGGCGTCCCCTTGAGGGCTGACTGGTAGGCAATCCCTCCCCCCATGATCCCGGCGCCCAGTACCATTGCTCGCTCGGTAGGTTGTCCGCTCTTACCGGCTTTCTTGGCCAGCCCCTTGATGTATTGGTCATTGAGGAAAAGCCCAACTAGGGCCTTGGCGACATCGGTTTTTGCGAGGCTGACAAAGTGGCTGTTCTCGATGGCCAAGGCTTCGTCACGTCCACAGTGCGCTGCTTCGGCTATGGTCTGGACCGCTGTGATAGGGGCTGGGTAGTGGGGGCCAGCCACTTTGCTAACCATTGCCTTGGCGGTGGTGAAGCTCATCGTGGCCTCGGTTCTGTTTAGTCCCAGCGGGGCTTTTTTCTGGGCTCTGCGAGATTGCCAGTCGAGCCTGCCGGTTATGGCATCGTTGATCATGGCTATGGCGGCAGTGCGTAGTTGATCCGGAGCTACTACGGCATCAACCAAGCCCAGCTTGAGGGCATCGACGGCTTTTTTATCCTTGCCCGCTGTGATGATTTCCATCGCGGAGTCTGCCCCGATCAAACGTGGTAGGCGGACTGTGCCGCCAAAGCCCGGCATGATCCCCAGTTTGGTTTCGGGTAAGCCGATACGGGCTGTGGTATCGGCCAGTCGGAAGTCCGTGGCCAGAACGCATTCGCAGCCGCCCCCGAGGGCATGGCCGTTGATTGCCGCTAGGGTTGGGACCGAGAGATCCTCGAGCTTGTTGAAGATATCGTTGGCGTAGGTTAGCCAGCGGGAGAGTTCTTCGGCGGGCTGGGCGAACAGGCCGAGGAACTCGGTGATGTCGGCTCCGACAATGAAGGCGTCCTTGGCGGATGTCAGGATCAGGCCTTGTAATTCGCTTTCATGGTACAGGGCGTTGATTGCTTCGTTGAAACTTTCCAGGGTCTTGGTATCGAATTTGTTAACGGCGCCGGTAGCATTGAGGCACAGCTCCGCGATGCCGTCATCCAGATAGCGGACGGTTAGGGTTTCACCTTGGTAAATCATGTTCTCTCTCCATGAATTCCGGTCTTTGCCGGATCTGATTTAACTGGTTTGACCTGTTAGCAGGTTAAATTATAGTCTGAACCCGAGATGAAACGAATACAATACCTATTTTAAACATTTGTTTAACTTTTTGTGTGTGGTTGGTATTAAAAATGCAAGGTGGAATGCATAAATTTGCGAGCTGATAAAGGTTTTTTGTTCTGTATTTCAATGTATTGGCTGTTTTGGGATGTGGCTCGAAGGGATCGGGGGGGCACTGGTAATTTCATTATCAGCGATCGTTAATGGGGGGAGCCACGGTATGGGGCTGTGGCTTATCCATTCGAAGGATCGAGAGATATGAATATAAAGCTGACACTCGTTTCGGCGGCTTTGGCAGCAGCCTTGGTTCCTGCGGTGGGCCAGGCGGTGATGATGAAACCCGAGCCTGTCCATGTGCCCGGTATTGACCTTAGCTGGGTGCCGGATCTCCCGCCAGGTGACCCTCTGTTTGTTCACCAGTGGCATATGCGCAATACCGGCCAGACGGCTTTTTCGAAATCCGCGGGGACGCCGGGTCAGGACATGAATTTGTGGCTGACCCATCTTTTGGGAATCCATGGTGTTGGTGTCAATGTGGCCATCATTGATGATGGGCTGGAAATCGCACATCCGGATTTGGCGGGCAATATCCGGCCGGGCTCTCGGGACTTGGTCAACGGCGATGATGACCCAACGCCGGATAATCCGACAGATACTCATGGGACCTCAGTAGCGGGCTTAGCGGCGGCGGTTGGCTGGAACGGTATCGGTGGCCGAGGAGTCGCACCGCGGGCCGGGCTCAAAGGTTATAATTGGCTCAAGAGCCAGTCGGTTGAAGGTTGGTTGATGGCGCACGGGACAACGGAGCGGACCCGGGACGTACGGGTGTTCAACCAAAGCTATGGTTATGGGGTTATTTACCCGTTAGCCTATGATTTGGCCAATGATGCAAAATTAGCACTTGAAGAGCAGGTCTATGAGCAGGTGACCCGAGAGTCCCATCAGGGGCGGGGTAGCGTGTTTGTGAAGTCGGCGGGAAACAACTATGAGTACTTCCGCGCATGGTTAGGGACGGCATTCGGGGCGGCCTATGTGTTGCCGGGGGATTTTTTCGACGCTAACCGAGAGGGGCCTGCGAATAATGGCTTGCCGATGCAAGATAGCAACCTGACACCGACGAACGCCAGTTATTGGAATTTGACCGTGTCGTCATTGGATGCCCACGGTAAGCGTGCATCGTACAGTAGTGTTGGGGCCAATGTGTTTGTATCTGCACCGGGTGGTGAATACGGCGTCGACTCGCCGGCGATGGTGACAACAGATCTTACGGGGTGTGAGGCTGGCATGAATACAGCCACTCATACCGGAAATACGCTGCATGGTGGTACGGCCCTCGATCCGAATTGTGATTTTCGCGGTACGATGAATGGTACCTCATCGTCGGCCCCCAATACCTCAGGCGCTATAGCGCTGATCATGTCGGCTAATCCGGCCCTGAATTGGCGTGATATTCGTCATATATTGGCCTCAACGGCAACCAAAACGGATCCTGCTAACACGGGCGTGCCGCTGGCATTTACTCAGTCTTCTGGCGATCTTGCCACATATGATGCCATCCCGGGCTGGCAGACCAATGCTGCAGGTTATGATTTCCATAATTTCTATGGCTTTGGCCGAGTGAATATCGACTCGGCGGTCATGATGGCAATGCACTATAACGACCCGCTACCGCCACTTACGATTACGGATTGGATGACAACCAGAGCTGATAGGACGATTCCTGATGCAGATATTTCTGGTACCAGCTCGGCTGTTCAGCTTGATCATGACTTTGTGGTCGAGAGTGTGCAGGTTAAGGTAAATATTGACCATCAGAGAATCAATGACCTTGCGATGGAGTTGGTTTCTCCGTCGGGTACCCGTAGTGTGTTGTTGTCCCCGCGAACTGGTTTGGTTAGCCAGTCATTGGAACCGGCTGTTACCGGTTTTAGCCAGCAGTTATTGCTGACTCACCATTTTTATGGTGAATCGTCTGAAGGCCAATGGAAGCTGGTGGTACGGGATACCAACCAGGAGGCGGCAAGTTGGTTTGCTTATTTTGATCCGCAGAATGTCTTTCCTGTCGGATTACCGAATAACACCCAGGATGGCATCTTGAAGTCATGGGATATTCGTTTCTTCGGACATGGGGAGGATTAATTATGAAGATAAGGATGCATGTAATACTGGCGGGGTGTTTGTTAGCTGCAGGCACAATGGTCGTATCGGCCCAGGCTGCGGTGAGCGATCTTTCTCCTTTGCCCGTTCAGCAGCAGTGGGTTGCAGTGGGTGATATAGCCATTGCGGGTGAGCGTTATACCAAGTTGCTGCCTGCTGACGAAAGAAGCACAATGCGGGTGTTGCCGGCTCCTGTTGCAGAGCAAGGGGTCTTTGCTGGCGATAGACTGCTGTTGGCTGGTTCTGGTCAGGGACCGTCAAAAGTGAGTGGAGCGATAGTCATACGGCTGGAAGTTGGGGTAAATGCTGCGCAATTGGCACAGGATAGTCAGCTGGAGCTTGTTTTTAGCCATGGTGATATGGTTTTGCTGAAAGCATTGGATGGACAAGATTTGTTGCCAGTTATTGAGACTCTTGAGCATGACGACCGGGTTCGCCAAGTACAATTGGAGTTGGTGGGGAACCTCAACAGGCCACAATGATACCGGGGTGATTGTTGATTGATAAGGGGGGCGTTGTTCCCCCTTTTTTCTTATCTTTATCTTTCTATAAGTCTGACGTTGATGGATAAGGGTTGTGGTATTCTGTCGCGCTGTACGTTTTTTTGGCAATCTGAATAAGAGCGATATGACAGCAGCAGACCCCTATCAAGTCCCGGCAGAACCGGCGGTATTTGAAGAAGAGATCAAAAAAAGCCGCTTTATTACTTATCTGGCACATACTCCGTCGATTGAGGCGGCAAAGGCCTTTGTTCAGCATATTAAAGAGAAGCATTATGATGCCCGGCATAATTGTTGGGGATTCGTTGCTGGGCGGCCGGAGGATTCGATGAAGTGGGGGTTTAGTGATGATGGTGAGCCGTCAGGTACGGCTGGGAAACCCATCCTTGCGCAGCTTTCTGGTTCTGGTGTGGGGGAGATCACTGCAGTCGTTACCCGATATTCAGGTGGGATAAAACTGGGAACTGGCGGTTTGGTCAAAGCATATGGTGGTGGTGTACAGCAAGCCCTCGGTGTGCTGCAAACCAAAGAAAAGATTTTGACCACGGATCTAAAGCTGAGCTGTGAGTATAATCAGGTCTCACTGGTCGAAGCATTGCTGGTCGAGTTTGGTGGACAGCAGCAACATGCAGATTATGCCGATCGCGTTGCGATGGTGGTATCTCTTGATTGCCGGAAGGCGGATGCCTTCAGGGCAACCCTGTTTAATCGAAGCGGTGGTCAAATCTCGGCAGTGGTCAATGTTGAAGTTTCGTCTTCATAACCCTGTGTTGTCTATATAAAGGATGAGAGCCAGATAAGGCTATGCAATTTCGTTCCATTATCAGGATTGTCGGGCTGCTGCTCGCGCTATTCAGTGTAACCATGCTGGCACCGGCATTGGTTGCGTTATTCTACCGTGACGGGGCGGGCTTCCCGTTCGTGGTGACTTTCATGTTGCTGTTTGCGGGCGGAGCCTTGCTATGGCTGCCTAATCGGCATTATCGCCGGGAGCTCAAAGCCCGCGACGGTTTTTTAATTGTAGTGTTGTTCTGGACGGTTATCGGCAGCGCCGGAGCAGTCCCCTTTATCCTCGCCAAGACCCCTGACTTGTCTGTGACTGACTCCTTTTTTGAATCATTTTCGGCACTGACAACCACCGGGGCGACGGTTATCGTTGGCCTTGACCATTTGCCCAAGGCGATCTTGTTCTATCGGCAGCTGTTGCAGTGGTTTGGCGGGATGGGGATCATCGTGCTGGCTGTGGCGATATTGCCGGTATTGGGTATCGGTGGGATGCAGCTGTACCGGGCTGAAATCCCTGGGCCGGTAAAGGACAGTAAGATGACGCCGCGTATTGCCGAAACCGCGAAGGTGCTGTGGTATATCTATTTGGCCCTGACGGTCAGTTGTGCCCTGGCTTTTTGGTTGGCTGGGATGTCAGTTTTTGATGCGATCTCTCACAGTTTTTCGACGGTGGCGATAGGCGGTTTCTCGACGCATGATGCTAGCATGGGCTATTTCAACAGCCCGACGATTAATATGATCACCGTTGTGTTCCTGTTGATATCTGCCTGTAATTTCTCGCTCCACTTTGCTGCTTTTGCTAATGGTGGGGTTCATTTGAAGACATACTGGCGTGATCCTGAGTTTCGGGCTTTTTTGGCATCACAGCTGATCTTATTGTTGATTTGCTATGGGATGTTGCTAAAGCATCACTCCTATGATTCATATTTTGATGCTTTTGATCAGGCCCTGTTCCAGACGGTTTCGATATCTACCACGGCGGGCTTTACCACGACTAGCTTCTCTGAATGGCCGCTTTTCTTACCGGTACTACTGCTGTTTTCATCTTTCGTTGGTGGATGTGCTGGCTCGACGGGTGGTGGTATCAAGGTTATCCGGATGCTGCTGTTGATGCTTCAAGGGGTACGAGAACTTAAGCGTCTGGTTCATCCACGTGCTATTTATACGATTAAGATTGGTAATAAAGCGCTGCCACAGCGTGTGGTCGATGCGGTTTGGGGATTCTTCTCTGCGTACGCTTTGGTATTTGTTATCTGTATGCTGGCACTGATTGCTACAGGATTGGATGAGCTGACGGCGTTTTCCGCAGTGGCGGCGACCTTGAATAATCTTGGTCCGGGGCTGGGGCAGGTGGCTGTCCATTTTGGTGAAATTAATGACTCTGCCAAATGGGTACTGGTCATCGCTATGTTATTCGGCCGCCTTGAAGTGTTTACATTGTTGGTACTCTTTACACCGACATTTTGGCGTAATTAACAACAGATCTCCTGGAGGATGTTATGGAAAAAGTTTTGTTGCTGCATTCAAGCAGTGATGGCCAGACTGTCAAAATATTACGTCATATCGAAACGACGCTAGGTGGTGACTACCAGTGTGAATTGGTTGATTTGAACACATTACCTACGGTGGATTTTGCGGATTATGATCGGGTATTGGTCGGAGCCTCTATTCGTTACGGCCATCTAAATAAAAAGCTCTATCAGTTTATCGAGAGGTACCGAGATGAGCTTGACCAGAATAAGGTGGGTTTTTTCTGCGTGAATCTTACGGCACGTAAGGAAGGTAAGAATACGCCGGAGACAAGCGTGTATATGAAAACGTTCTTGAAGAAGTCTCCATGGTGTCCAAAGTTGCAGGAAGTATTTGCTGGGGCATTACGCTATCCGCGGTATGGATGGTTTGATCGTGTCATGATTCAATTCATTATGCGTATCACTGGCGGGGAAACAGATACTAGTAAAGAAGTCGAATATACAGATTGGCAGAAAGTAGAGGCCTTTGCAGCCCGGTTTAAGCACTATTAATCGGCTGTTTTAATACTTCTGTCCGTTTTTTGCTCGAACGGTTGGTTTGTGGGAAATATTTTCCAATAGCCTCTTGCTAATGTGATCGAACGCTCTATAATGCGACCCCACTGACACGGAATACGGCA
>NZ_LDOT01000037.1 GCF_001029445.1 Photobacterium aquae | reverse complement strand
AATCTTTTGACTAAATCTTTTCACGAGTGCCCACACAGATTGCATGGTCAAATTGTTAAAGAACAATACCGACACCGTATTCACTGGCTGCCTTAGCTGCCGTTTTCCGTGTCAGTGGGGTCGCATTATAGAGCGTTCGATCACATTAGCAAGGGGATAATAGAAATAAATTTGTTTTTTAGCCTCAAGCGAGCAAAATTCAAACAAAGCATCTGTTTTTCGATGTTATCGACTATTTTATCAGCTAATTATTGATTAGATGATTTTATATAATTAGGTCTTCTCTATGAAAAATAGCCATCGTCCTTATAAAGGCATATATCCAACACTGTCACCCTCAACCTTTGTTGACCCCTCTTCTATCATTATCGGTGATGTCAGATTGGCCGAAGACAGTAGTATCTGGCCCCTCGTCGTCGCTCGCGGCGATGTGAACCATATCCATATAGGCCTCAGGAGCAACATACAAGATGGCAGCATCTTACATGTAAGCCGTCCATCAAAGCTCCACCCCAATGGATTCCCCCTTATTATTGGCGATGATGTAACGGTTGGGCATAAAGCCATGCTACACGGTTGTACTATCGGCCAACGTGTACTGATTGGCATGGGTAGCATTATTCTTGACGGAGCCATCATCGAGGACGAGGTGATGATAGGTGCAGGGAGTTTAGTTCCACCTGGCAAACGGCTTGAAAGCGGATTTCTCTATATGGGCAGCCCCATTAAAAAAGCGCGCCCATTAACAGATAATGAACGCGCCTTTTTGTTGGCATCAGCCAGCAACTATGTCCAACTTAAAAACGACTACATCATGCCGGCAACGGACTAACCAAGCACGATCTCACCCTGAGCATCAAAAGACTCATCTTCAATAGCGGCTTCAGCCAAGTCTTCGAGATCAAACCGGAGCGATGAAAAAACAGAAAGGATTTCCGATTCCTCATCCAAACATCGCCCGGCTTGTCCTTCAAGCCAAGCACGTGTAACCCAGCAATGGATTAGCGCCCCGCCTTGCTGTGCGGGAAACCCCACAGCCTGCCGTTCGCTATTCCAAAATTGAATATCCGCAAACAAAATATCTTGGTTCATCGCCACTCTCTATTGTTGTAAAACCCGGCGAAGTTCTCGCTGAACCTGCCCCGCCCCCGGACGGATCCCACGCCAGAGCATAAAGCTCTCGGCAGCCTGTCCCACCAACATACCAAGACCATCCAATGCAACCCTCGCCCCATGAGTCTTGCACCACCGAGTGAAAACCGTCGGCTCTGATCCATAAACCATATCATAGCAAGCGACTTGAGAATGGATCACCTCGGCAGGAAGTCCTGGCAACTCGCCACTCAAACTTGCGGAGGTCGAATTAATAATGACATCGAAAACCTCACCGCCTAGCTCGGAAAAAGACATTGACGATACTGCGCCATGCTGCGCAAAACTTCCCGCCAACAGCTGGGCCTTATCCTGGGTCCTGTTGGCTATCACCAACTCGCTCACCTTCTGCTCCAACAGAGGTAAAATCACGCCACGCGCAGCCCCACCGGCACCGACCAGCAGCACTCTCTTACCCGCCAGCGGTACATTATGCTGGATCAGATCCTGAACCAAACCGGCACCATCGGTGTTATCCCCCAAGATCACTCCGTCATCGAGTTTCTTCAGGGTATTTACCGCCCCGGCAAGCAGCGCACGCTCCGTAAGCCTATCAGCGAAGGCAAACGCCTGTTCCTTGAACGGCACGGTAATATTACAACCTCGTCCTCCAGCCCCAAAAAATGCCGTAGCTGCCGAGGCAAAACCATCCAACGAAACCAGCTGCGCCTCATAAACCATCTGCTGGCCCGTCTGTCGAGCAAACAATGTATGTATGAAAGGCGACTTGCTCTGGCCTATCGGGTTACCAAACACCACGTATCTGTCCATATTGTTATATCCCATTGATGATCCTATCTGTGGGTAACAACAGCATAACCTTGCCAGCCATGCCCGTTACCAGTCTCGCGGTACAAGGTACGACTCATATAACTTGGCTTCCGCCGAGCCCGGCTCAGGGCTAAATGCATACTCCCACCGAGCCAACGGGGGCATCGACATCAAAATAGACTCTGTACGGCCCCCGCTTTGCAAGCCGAACAAGGTGCCACGGTCATAGACCAAGTTGAATTCCACATAACGGCCGCGACGATAGAGCTGGAACTGGCGCTCCCGCTCCCCATACGCCGTTGTATGGCGCTTGGCGACTATCGGAAGATAACCATCCAGATATCCCTGGCCAATGGCTTGGATATACTCGAAACTCCGGGCAAACCCCCACCGATTGAGATCATCAAAGAACAATCCGCCCACGCCCCGTGTTTCATCACGGTGCGGCAAGTAAAAGTAGCGGTCACACCAGGCCTTATGCTCGGCATAGACATGATCGCCAAATGGCTGGCACAGTGCTTTGGCTGTATCATGCCAATGCTGGCAATCCTCATCAAAAGGATAGAATGGCGTCAGGTCGAAGCCACCACCGAACCACCATACCGGAGCCTCACCCTCTTTTTCGGCAATAAAGAAGCGGACATTGGCATGGGAGGTTGGAACATAGGGGTTGCGAGGGTGAACCACCAACGATACGCCCATAGCCTCGAAACGCCGCCCAGCCAATTCAGGCCGGTGTGCCGTCGCCGATGCCGGCATTTGGTCGCCGAAGACATGCGAAAAATTCACCCCCGCCTGCTCGAACACTTTACCGTCTCGCAAGACCCGGCTCCGGCCACCGCCGCCCTGTTCACGTTGCCACGCGTCCTCAACAAAACTGCCCCCGCCATCCTGCTGCTCAAGCGAGCAACAGATGTTGTCCTGCAGATTGAGTAAAAACGCCTTTACCGCCTCTTTATCAACACTATGCATAAGCCTTTATCCTTGTCGGAAAACCTTTCCGGTAACGGCATCACGGATCTCCGACGGATTGTCGCGACCGCCCGTCTCCCCGTCAAAAATCGCAGCCAGCCTTCCACCCAGCTGCAGCTCGACTTCAGCAACCGTTCGGCACGGCGGCTCGCCAGTCAGGTTAGCGCTAGTTGAAGTCAGCGGTTTGCCGAATGCCTCGCACAGCGTCTGAACCTGAGGATGATCGGTAACCCGAACGGCGATGGTATCGAACTGACCGGTCAAGAAATGCGGCACACCCGGCTTCTTCGGCATCACCCACGTCACCGGTCCCGGCCAAGAATCAACGATCCGCTGCTTTTGCTCGTCGCTCAGCTGACTATCATCAACATAAGGCTTAAGTTGCTCAAAATTCGCAGCAATCAGAATCAAGCCTTTCTCTACAGGCCGCTGCTTGAGTGCCAGCAACGCCATAACAGCCTGCTCGCTATCGGGATCACAGCCCACACCAAAGACAGCCTCGGTCGGGTAGGCAATCACCTGCTCCTGACGCAGCGCTGCCACTACATTCTCAAGGTTCTCCACTCACGCCTCTTTTATTTACTAGGCCCATGCCTGTTTTAACGTTCTGTTTACGTATATTACCACTCCTTAGCCACAACGCCATGCCCGTTATCAATTGTTGCAAATCCACCGACGCAAACGTTTTCCTTGCGATAAATTCTCCGTATAATGCAGCAAACCTGTCGAGGTACCCGCTGTTAGCAACTGCAAAGGAGATCGGATGAAAGTTGGAATCATTATGGGCTCAAAATCGGACTGGCCTACCATGAAGCACGCCGCAGACATGCTGGATCATTTCGGTATTGCTTATGAAACCCGGGTCGTTTCGGCCCACCGAACTCCCCACCTGCTGGCGGAATATGCAGAAACAGCCCATAGTCGCGGCATCACGGTTATTATCGCCGGGGCAGGCGGAGCGGCCCACCTACCGGGCATGACCGCAGCGTTCACCAGCCTGCCGGTCCTGGGCGTACCTGTCCAATCCCGAGCGCTAAAAGGCATGGACTCCCTACTTTCCATTGTCCAGATGCCCAAGGGCGTGGCCGTCGGCACTCTGGCTATCGGGGAGGCGGGAGCTGCCAACGCCGGACTGCTCGCCGCACAGATCATCGGTACTCAAGACAGCCAGATAATGGCGGCCATCGATACATTCCGCCGGACACAAACAGACACCGTACTGAGCCAGCCAGACCCGGCAGAGGAAGCATAAATGCGTGTATTGGTATTGGGAGCAGGACAGCTCGCCCGAATGATGTCCTTGGCCGGTGCGCCGCTGAACATTGAAGTCTTTGCCTACGACGTTACCACCGGCAACGTCGTCCATCCTCTCACCCAACAGGTGATGCTCAAGGGGCTCAACACCGCCATTACCTACGCCGACGTCATCACAGCAGAATTCGAGCATATCCCCCATGACATCCTCGACACCTGCGCCAATAGCGGCAAGCTCCTCCCATCAGCACAAGCCATCAAGGCCGGCGGTGATCGCCGTCTGGAGAAAAGCCTGCTCGACAATGCGGGGGTCGCCAATGCGAGGTACCAAATCATCGCGACACGGGCCGATCTGGATCAGGCCATCAGTACCGTCGGGCTGCCTCTGGTCTTAAAAAGCTCGCTGGGCGGCTATGACGGAAAAGGCCAATGGCGCCTTCGCCCAGGAGACGATCTCGAAGCAATCTGGGACGAAATAACCCAATGCCTAGATCAAACCAGCAACCAAGCGATCGTTGCCGAAGCCTTCGTCCCGTTCGACCGCGAAGTCTCACTGGTTGGGGTGCGGGCCAAAGACGGCACAATTGCCGTCTATCCTCTGGCCGAGAACATTCACACTAATGGCGTGCTCAGCCTCTCCACGGCCCTCACCGATAACCCGGAGCTGCAACAACAGGCAGAAGGCATGTTCCGGGCCCTGGCCGAATCGCTCAATTACGTCGGAGTACTGGCCATTGAGTTTTTCGATGTCGGCGGAACCTTGCTAGTCAACGAAATCGCCCCTCGGGTCCATAATTCCGGCCACTGGACCCAGCAAGGCGCGGAAACCTGCCAATTCGAAAACCACCTGCGCGCCGTATCGGGGCTGCCACTGGGCTCGACCGCCCTGCTACGCCACACCGCGATGATCAATATCCTCGGGGAGGATACCCTTCCCAAAGCCCTGTTGGCAGAGCCGCATTGCCATATCCACTGGTACGGCAAAGAAAAACGAACCGGGAGAAAAATGGGGCACATCAACGTATGTGCCAACTCGCAGGCGGAGCTCAAAGATGCATTGGCCTCAATCGCAAACTACCTCGATCCTGCCAGCTTCCCCGCCTTGCGCTGATATTCCAGCCATAAAAAAAGCCTGCTCAGGCAGGCTTTTCTTCATCCGACACATTGCTGTCCGCTAGTTCTGTTGCGGCTCCTGGTAAGCATGGCAACGACGATCCGCACACTGCAACTTAATACCACTGGCCAGTTTCTTTTCGATCAGCAAGGAGAACCCACACAGCTGACAACGACCGACCACAGGTTTGGCATTGACCGCAAAACGGCATGCGGGATACTGATCACAGGCATAAAATACCTTCCCATAGCGCGATTTACGCTCCAACAGATGCCCACGCCCACATTCGGGACAGGCAACGTCAGTCGACGGTGCTTTTTTTTCAGGGGATTCTATATGGTGGCATTCAGGATAGCCGCTACAGCCGATAAACATCCCATAACGCCCCTGACGCAATACCAACTCCTCACCACAATCAGGGCAGGGGGTTTGCAGATATTTCACGATATGACCATCGTTCTGGCCCATCGGCTTGATATAGTCACACGCAGGGTAGCCCGAACAGCCAAGGAATGGACCGCGCTTACTGTTACGGATCACCAATGTCTCACCACACTGCGGACAGGAACCGTCAAGTGCATGGGCATGTGCGGTGAATAATTCTGAGTCAATTTTTCCTGACATTACAGGCGATTACCTCTTACATCCACTCAGCTTAGTGAATATAGCCGTCTTCCATTCCGTACAGCAGCTCTTCCATCTGGCTGTAGGCGCTCTCGTTGCCCGGTGCATTAAACAGCACCATCAGAATAATCCATTTCAGATCATCAAGAGTGAAATCGGTCGTATCCAGCTCCATCACCCGATCAATAACCATTTCACGCGTATCTGCGCCCAAAACATGGATCTGCTCAAGGTAAGTCAAAAAACCACGACTGGCCGTATCAAGACGCACCATTTCCTGTGCGGTATACACCCGCATAGAGGTCACCGCACAACTATTCATGTACGGGGTCTCTTCCGTTTCCTGCAAAGCAGCCAGTTTCTCCAGCCACTCCAAAGCTTTGTAAATATCTTCCTGATGGAAGCCGGCACGGAGCAATTCTTCGGACAATTCATCCTGATCCACCATCAATTCAGCATCACTGTGAATATAGGTTTCAAACAGGTACATAAGGATATCCATCATAACTAGCCCCTCCTCGATCTGATATAGCCACCGGGTACAGCAGTGACCAGCCCCTGCAGTTCCAAATCCAGCAACTGCATCATGACTTCGTGAACTGGTTGCCCACTGCGCTCGGCAACGACATCGACAGGTGTTGCCTCACTGCCTACGGTAGCCAACAGCGCTTGAAATGGCAATTTTTCATTTTCAGGTTGTGGGAGTCGCCTATCTAACTGATTGTTTTTTGCACACTCGGTCAGTGCGCCGACCTCGTCAAAGATATCGACCGGTGATTCCACCAGTTTGGCACCGCTTTTTATAAGGGCATGGCAGCCACGGCTACCGGGTCTTTGGATCGGGCCTGGTATAGCAAAGACCTCCCGTCCTTGCTCCAAAGCATACCTTGCCGTAATCAAGGACCCACTCTTAGGTGCCGCCTCTACAACCAATACGCCAACCGACAGGCCACTGATCACCCGGTTGCGGCGTGGGAAGTTCTGTGGACGCGGAGCCTCGTCGGGCCAGAACTCCGATACCAGAGCACCTTGCTCGGCGATCAAGGCAGCCAATTCGCGATGTTTGGCGGGGTAGACCTTGTCCAGCCCGGATCCGAGCACGGCCACCGTGGTACCACCGTTACGCAAGGCCCCTTGGTGGGCCTGTCCGTCAATCCCCAGAGCCAGGCCGCTAGTCACAACATAATCAGCCGCCACCAGGGCTGCGGCAAACTCATAAGCACTTTCCCTGCCATCCAAGCTGGCGGAACGGCTGCCGACCATCGCAATCTGGGGAAAACTCAGACAAGCGGGATCACCGCGGACAAAAAGCAAGGGGGGCGGGGAGGCGATTTCTTTCAGAAGGGTAGGGTAACGGGGATCGGCCAGCGAAAGAATCGTCTGGTCAGGCATTTCCGACCATTGCAGGCAACGATCTATCCGCGCCTGCTGCGGATGCAGCAGCGCTCGGATCTGGGCAGGCTTGAACCCTATTCCCGCCAGCTCCTCGCTCCCCATATGACAAAGCTCGGCAGGGGTATACCTGCCGAGCAGCTTGCCGATGCGGAAGCCGCCAAGCGACGGCACCGCAGATAACGTCAGCCAGTAACGCAGATCACTCATACACTGGCGGCAGAGCCTTTGCACCTGCAGGTAGCGGCGCAGTGGCCTTGGTTACTACAGCAAGGCTGAAATGTTCATAGGCACGGATCACCATCACTTCGCCAATCGGCATCGCTTCAAGCGATACCTTCTCATCATCACGGATATAGCTAGGGATTTCGTAGGTGTACTCGCCACCTCGCTCAATCACCTCAACATCCTCGGGATAAACAGTGAACACGTTACCGGCTGCAGCACTGTCCAAATGACCGATATCCATCACCACCACATCGTTAGTCGCCATGTACTTCATGCCGCCACCCAGCAAGCCAAGTACCTTCGCGCTCAGCGTCGGCTCAGGGCGCGATGGGGAAAAGCTCATCGCCAAACGCTCGGCTGGCAACGGAGCTGGCAGCAACACATCGTTCTGCTTCACCTCTCGCAAGAACATCTCCAGCTCCAAGCGGCTCTTCTCGCCGTTATTGCTCACAACCTTGGCACGGGCGACTTCTTTCATCGCCAATACTTTCGGCATTTCGCCTTCCGCGACCTCGCGTTCGAATGTCACATCGGGGCGGTAAACCCACCATGTCTCCCCGGCGGTCAGCGCCTGATCGACCCACAATGTATCCCCGGCCGACATATACCCCTTGGCCTCACTGCTTCCTAGCACCCGAGGCAGGCGGTCTAACGCGGCAGGTGTCACTAGCTTGTCTTGGTTCAGGTAGGGTAGCAGCAATGACGATCGCAGCGTGGTCACCGGTGCACGCACAACCTTGACGGTCGGAGAGAGCTTCATCGTGCGCTTAAGCTGAAGCTGGGGCTTCCCATCAACCCATACCAGATAGATTTTGTCACCCGGGTAAATCAAATGCGGGTTTTTAATATAGTCGTTCACTTTCCACAGCTCGGGCCACAACCACGGGTTCTCAAGGAAATGCCCAGAAATATCCCACAAGGTATCGCCTTTCTTGACGGTATAAACAGACGGAGCCCCATCAATAACATTAAGCTGGGGCGCCTTAGCCCAAGCCCATCCCCCCATGCTGAGCAACACCAGCAAGACGATTCGCAACCACATGATTATGTCCCTATTATGACGACCTAGTAACTAAAATGGGTGCCCAACATGCACCCATTTATCAGGCTGTCATCGGGGCCACCGAGTGTCTAGCGTTTCTCATCACCGGACACCGACTTTTCGGCACGCCTCACTCTTCCCCGTCCTTGTTGCAACACGCTTGCTCGTATCTTCCGAGCCTCCGGCACCTTGCCACCCGGAGAGCAATCCCCAGTCGCTAGGTCTGTTATTCGCCGGTTAAAATGACTAGAATTAGAACAAACCCCATATCCTGTTCATCAATACTGTTTTTTTAACGAGAACCTATGTCTGTATTGCAAGTATTAACATTCCCGGATGATCGCCTGCGCACGGTTGCGAAACCGGTCGAGGCCGTGACTCCCGAAATCCAAAAGATTGTCGATGACATGCTAGAAACCATGTACGACGAAGAAGGGATTGGCCTTGCTGCCACACAGGTCGATATCCACCAACGCATCGTGGTGATCGATATCTCCGAAGAGCGCAATCAGCCAATGGTTCTCATCAACCCGGAAATCATCGAAAAACACGGTGAAGACGGTATTGAAGAAGGCTGCCTTTCTGTCCCTGGCGCCCGCGCACTGGTTCCACGCGCGGCAGAGGTGAAAGTCACCGCCCTCAACCGTGACGGCGAAGCCTTCACCTTCGAGGCCGATGATCTGCTGGCTATCTGCGTCCAGCATGAGCTTGACCACCTGGCCGGCAAGCTGTTTGTCGATTACCTGTCGCCTCTCAAGCGCAAGCGCATCCAAGACAAACTCACCAAGATCAAGCGCTTCAACGAAAAGCACGCCAACAACTAATACAGCCAACCTATTTAAGGACGCTACCTTGAGCAAACCTTTGAAAATTGTTTTTGCAGGTACTCCGGATTTCGCCGCCCGTCACCTGGCGGCGTTGTTGTCTTCGGAGCATGAGATCATTGCCGTTTACACCCAGCCTGACCGTCCGGCTGGCCGTGGCAAGAAACTGACCGCGAGCCCAGTCAAGCAGCTGGCTCTTGAACACGATATTCCTGTGTATCAGCCGGAGAACTTCAAGTCAGACGAAGCCAAGCAAGATCTGGCCGATCTGAACGCCGACCTGATGGTTGTCGTGGCCTACGGCCTGCTATTGCCTCAGGCGGTATTGGATACGCCTAAGCTGGGCTGTATCAACGTCCACGGTTCAATCCTCCCGCGCTGGCGCGGTGCGGCCCCAATCCAGCGTTCAATCTGGGCTGGCGACGCCGAGACCGGCGTGACCATCATGCAAATGGATATCGGCCTTGATACCGGCGACATGCTAAAAATTGCCACCTTGCCTATCGAGCCGACCGATACCAGTGCCACCATGTACGAGAAACTGGCCGAGTTGGGTCCGGTTGCTCTGGTCGACTGCCTCGCGGATATTGCTAACGGTACAGCCGTCGCCGTGAAGCAGGACGACGAGCAGGCCAATTACGCCAAGAAGCTCAGCAAGGAAGAGGCCCTGATTGACTGGCAGATGGACGCCGTTGCCATCGAGCGCTGCATCCGAGCTTTCAACCCGTGGCCAATGAGCTACTTCACCGTCGCCGAGCAGAATATCAAGGTTTGGCGTGCCGAGGTGGAAACAACCGAACACGGCAAGATGCCGGGGACTATCCTTGCCGCCGACAAGCAAGGGATCCTCGTCGCTACGGGCAACGGTGCCCTGCGCCTTGTCGAGCTCCAGCCTCCGGGCAAAAAAGCCATGGCGGCACAGGATTTGCTCAATTCCCGCCGAGAGTGGTTCGAGCCGGGCAGCACACTGTAAGCGACCTTCAGGGCCAGTGCTTGCACTGGCCCTACTCTTTTACCCATCCGGAATGCCCCCCGCCACAGGGCCGGGCAGCACTATCAGGACAACAGCATGAACGTAAGAGCCGCAGCGGCCAAAGTCATCTATCAGGTTGTCGATCAGGGTCAATCCCTATCGACGGCCCTTCCAGCCGCCCACCAAGATATCAAAGAGCGCGATCAGGCCCTGCTGCAGGAAATCTGCTATGGCGTGCTGCGTTGGCTGCCCCGCCTCGAATCCATCACCCAGCAGTTGATGGACAAACCGCTCAAGGGCAAGCAACG
Organism: Photobacterium aquae; assembly: GCF_001029445.1. Classification (GTDB taxonomy): domain Bacteria; phylum Pseudomonadota; class Gammaproteobacteria; order Enterobacterales; family Vibrionaceae; genus Photobacterium; species Photobacterium aquae. The sequence goes on along the minus strand of NZ_LDOT01000037.1, from coordinate 23,320 downwards.
CGTCTTCCACCACCTGATCCTCGTCGGCCTGTACCAGCTAGGCTATATGCGTATTCCGGCCCATGCCGCCGTAGCCGAGACGGTCAACGCAACCAAGAACCTGAAGAAGCCCCAACTACGCGGCCTGATCAATGCCATCTTGCGCAATTACCAACGCCAGCAGGATGCGCTGGACCAACAGGCAACCAGCCACGATGCTGGCCTGTACGGCCACCCGGGCTGGCTGCTCAAGCTGCTGCGCGAAAGCTACCCAGAACAGCTTGATGCCATTACCGCCGCCAACAACACCAAGGCGCCGATGTGGCTTCGGGTCAACCGCCGCCACCATAGCCGCGATGAATACCGAGCCCTGCTGACTGAAGCCGGGATCGAAACCGATATCCACCCGCAGGCACCGGATGCCCTCAAGCTCCACTCGCCGTGTGATGTCAGCAAGCTGCCGGGCTTTGCCGACGGTTGGGTCTCCGTCCAGGATGCCGCCGCCCAGCTTTCCGTCGAGTATCTGCAGCCGCAGGCCGGCGAGCTGATCCTCGACTGCTGCGCCGCGCCAGGCGGCAAGACCGCCCATATCATGGAGCGCCAACCGGATACCCGCGTCGTGGCTATCGACTGCGACGAGCAGCGCCTCAAGCGTGTCCACGACAACCTTCAGCGCCTCAATCTCAAGGCCGAGGTACTGTGCGCCGATGCCCGCTACCCTGACCAATGGTGGCAGGGCGAGCAGTTCGACCGCATCTTGCTTGATGCCCCTTGTTCGGCAACCGGCGTGATCCGCCGCCACCCAGATATCAAATGGCTGCGCCGCGCCGATGACATCACCGCGCTGGCCGTGCTCCAGTCTGAGATTGTCGACGCCATGTGGCAGCAGCTGAAGCCGGGCGGCACCCTGGTTTACGCAACATGCTCCATTACCCCTCAGGAAAACCGCGATCAGGTCAAGGCATTCCTTGACCGTACACCGGAAGCCACCCTGATCGGCAGCGACCGCGAACAGCCAGGACGACAGATCCTGCCGGGAGAGCTGGACATGGACGGCTTCTACTATGCCGTTATCGAAAAAGCGGCCTAATTGACAATAAGCAAAGCGGAACTTGGACGCCAAGTTCCGCTTTTTCATATCCAATACAACATTTATCGCCGCAACCGGATTCAAGCCGGAAACAGCGTTATTCTAAATATGAGTGGCGTTTTATACATGACCACTTTCGCGAAGCATAGTAATCTACAGCGATTCTATTAATCAGGCATATGCTATGAAAATTATCATTCTCGGTGCCGGACAGGTCGGCGGGACATTGGCCGAAAACCTGGTCGGCGAGAACAACGATATCACTATCGTCGATAAGGATCCCGAGCGTCTGCGCGAGCTCCAGGACAAGTACGATCTCCGCGTTGTCCAGGGATTCGCCAGCCATCCACGCACCCTGCGCGAAGCCGGGGCCCAGGACGCCGACATGCTGGTAGCCGTCACCAACTCCGACGAAACCAACATGATCGCCTGCCAGATTGCGTTTACCCTGTTCAATACCCCAAACCGCGTGGCCCGTATCCGCTCGCCGGAATACCTCAAGGAAAAAGAGCAGCTGTTCCAATCCGATGCGGTACCGGTCGACCACTTGATCGCCCCGGAAGAACTGGTGACCGGCTACATCGAGCGCCTGATCGAGTACCCAGGTGCGCTGCAGGTTGTCGGCTTCGCCGAGGACAAAGTCGGATTGGTGGCCGTCAAGGCCTACTACGGCGGGCCGCTGGTCGGCAATGCGCTCTCGGCCCTGCGCGAGCATATGCCCCATATCGATACCCGGGTCGCGGCTATTTTCCGTCAGGGCAGGCCGATCCGACCACGCGGGACGACCATCATCGAGGCCGACGACGAGGTCTTCTTCGTCGCAGCCAGCAACCATATCCGCTCGGTCATGAGCGAGCTGCAGCGCCTCGAGAAGCCTTACAAACGCCTGATGATCGTCGGCGGCGGCAACATCGGTGCCGGTCTTGCACGCAGGCTGGAGCAGAGCTATAGCGTGAAACTGATCGAGCGTAACCCGGAGCGGGCCGAAAACCTCTCAGAGATGCTCGAGAACACCATCGTATTCTGTGGCGACGCCTCGGATCAGGAGCTGCTGAGCGAGGAGCACATCGAGCAGATTGACGTCTTCATCGCGGTCACCAACGACGACGAGGCCAACATCATGTCGGCGATGCTGGCCAAGCGGATGGGGGCCAAGAAGGTCATGGTACTGATCCAACGCGGAGCCTACGTCGACCTCGTCCAAGGCGGTACTATCGATATCGCGATTTCGCCGCAACAAGCCACCATCTCGGCCCTGCTGACCCACGTCCGCAAAGCCGATATCGTCAACGTCTCCTCGCTGCGCCGCGGGGCCGCCGAGGCGATCGAGGCCATTGCCCACGGTGATGCCAGCACCTCCAAGGTGGTCGGCCGTGCCGTCGGTGACATCAAGCTCCCACCAGGCACAACCATTGGTGCCGTCGTCCGCGGCGACGAGGTCCTGATCGCCCATGACCGTACCATCATCGAGCAGAACGACCACGTGGTCATGTTCCTGGTCGACAAGAAGTACATCCCGGACGTTGAACGCCTGTTCCAACCAAGCCCATTCTTCTTGTAGATCCTATGGTTAACTATCGCCCAATACTCTTTGTGATCGGGTTGGTCTTGTCTAAGATCGCCCTGTTCATGTACGTCCCGACCTTGGTGGCCTTTCTAACCGGTACCGATGGCTTCATCGAGTTCGCCCAGGCAGTGATGATCACCCATGCGGTGGCCTTCGTCTGCCTGACCGTCGGCCGGACCGACGAGTTCAAACTCGGGGTTCGAGACATGTTCCTGATCACCACATTGGTCTGGACCATCGCCAGCGCCTTCGCAGCCCTGCCGTTCGTGTTCATCAACCACATCAGCTTTACCGATGCCTATTTCGAAACCATGTCTGGGATCACCACCACGGGCTCAACCGTCCTCAGCGGGCTCGATGACATGGCACCGAGTATCCTGCTGTGGCGCTCGACCCTACAATGGCTCGGGGGGATCGGATTCATCGTGATGGGGGTTGCCATCCTGCCGATGCTCAACGTCGGCGGGATGCGCCTGTTCCAGACCGAGTCGTCAGACTGGTCGGAGAAAAGCTCACCGCGGACCAAGAGCGTTGCCAAGAACATCGTCAACGTCTACCTGAGCCTGACCGGCCTGTGCTTTCTCGGTTACCTGCTGTCGGGGATGAACACCTTCGAGGCCATCAACCACGCGTTTACCACCCTGTCGACCGGTGGCTATTCGACCTCAGACGGCTCGATGAACCACTTCTCCAATGCCGCCCACTGGGTTGGCATTATCTTCATGTTCGCCGGTGGCCTGCCGTTCCTGCTGTTCGTTCAGGTGCTACGCAAGCGTGAAATGGGGGCATTGATCCATGATGCCCAGGTGAGGGGATTCACTCTGCTGGTCTTGCTCTCGGGGCTGGCCGTGGCACTGTGCTTGACTTGGACTCTGGACTACAGCTTTGCCGATGCATTCCGGGTCTCACTGTTCAACATCATCTCGGTCGTCACGACAACTGGCTTCGGCCTTGACGACTTTACCGCTTGGGGACCGTTCCCTGCGATCGTCTTTGCCTTCATCATGCTGGTCGGCGGCTGCTCGGGCTCGACGGCAGGTGGGATAAAAATCTTCCGCTTCCAAATCGCCTTTGCCCTGCTGCGCAAGCAGATGATGCAGCTGATCCACCCGTCGGGGGTCTTCATCCAGCGCTACAACGGCCGGCCGGTCACCGATGGTATCGTCCGCTCCGTGGTGGCCTTCGCCCTGACCTTCGTCCTGACCATTGTCATCGTGGCAGCGATTCTGGGTATTCTTGGACTAGATGCGGTGACCAGCATCACCGGTGCGGTAACGGCAGTAGCCAATGTCGGCCCCGGGATGGGCACCATCATCGGCCCGACCGGCAACTTCTCGACCTTGCCGGATCTGGCCAAGTGGACCCTGAGCTTCGGGATGCTGATGGGGCGTCTGGAAATCCTCACCGTTCTGGTGGTCTTTTTCCCCGCCTTCTGGCGCGACTGACAACGATAAAAAAAGAGAGCCGATGGCTCTCTTTTTTTAGGTTCATATCAATCATACCGGCGTAACGTATAGGTATATCGCCAAAAAGTGGCAGGCCGTGCCCCCCAGCACAAACAGATGCCAAATGGCATGGTTGTAAGGGATCTGCTTGTTAACGTAAAACAGCACCCCCAGTGAATAGATCAGCCCACCCACCGCCAACAAGACAATTCCCCCCGTTGCCAACGACATCGCCAACGGGTAAATCGCAATCAACGACAGCCATCCCATCGCCAGATACACCGCCAACGATAGTTTCTTGAAACGGTAAACAAAGACTATCTTGAGCACGATTCCGATCAGAGCGATGACCCAGATCACCGCCATCAAGATTATGGCCAGTGGTGTTCGGAGCGCAATCAGCAAGAAAGGGGTGTAGGTCCCAGCAATCAGCAGGTAGATTGCGCAGTGGTCAAACGTCTTGAGGGCCCGCTTGGCCTTCTCGAACGGGATAGCATGGTAGAGGGTAGAGGCAAGGTAGAGCAATATCATGCTTCCGCCATAGATACTCAGGCTGGTGATACTCAGGGCATCGGCATTGGCCTCCACAGCCTGGATCAGTAGCAATACCAACCCCACGATACCAAATATCAAGCCCATCCCGTGGCTAATACTGTTGGCGATTTCCTCAGCAACGGAGTAATCAGAGCCTGCTGTTAACCTCTTTGCCATACCTTCATCCTAAATAGAGTTTATGCTCAATAGATAGGCAGTATGGCACACTTAGCTTACAAGTGTAAGCTGAAAATAACCAAAAGACCGGCAACCTCAGCGGTGGCTGTCAAGGAACGCCAATACCTGTTCACCGGCCTGCTGAGGATGGAGTTGATCGGCCAATACCAACTCCCAGCGCTGCGGGACAGAGCCCATCATACCGGCCATGTCCAGTAGGCGGCAGTCTACGCCAAACTCTAGCTTCAACTCACCGTCGCCACGGTATGCCACAACATCAAGCTTGCGCCAACGGCCGTGGTAAGGACCCGAGACAGGCACGAACTCAAAAGTCTGGACAAAGGGCAGAGGAAAGTCTGGCAATGCCTCACAGATGACCTTCCTGATCCTGAGCCCGGCCAGTTCCAACGCAGTAAAAACCCCGTCCATCAAGGGTTCGGGACGTACCGTCAAGCTATCGCGATCATTGGGGTCCATAACCGCTGGCGTCTCCAAGTGAGTATCAAGCCAAACCTTAGCCTCACCGATCGTGATCGGGGTATTTGCAGGCAAGGGCAACTCGACCTCAAAGTGGCGAATATCATGAGGATCGATCGTAAAAGAGTAGGGCAGAGCCCAATTGGCCAGCTCGCAGATCCGGGGGACCCATTCCTTAGAGGACTCATCCGTGCCTGCCACCTGCTCGTAATAGCTACAGCAGAGCGTCAGGTGGATCTCGTCTACTTGCTGGGAGGTTTTACCGCCATGCACTTGCAGGTCAACAGCCAGCACATCCCCGGGGATCAGGACATCATGCTTGATGACGGTATCGACTCGGGCCGATCCAATTCCCAGACTGGCAAGGCTTTTTCTGAACAAAGACATGTAGCACCTCCCTGGCATTTCCAGCAGGTATTAGCCGTACCTGCCTAGCAATATGAATACTGGTTAATATTGCAGGAAGCACAAGGAGCTGCAAGGGGGAATCGGCCAAAGCTCCACCCATCACAAAAAACGGAGCCCGCGGCTCCGTTTTTGCATTGCATAGTGTCAGATAGCCGTTACTTCAGAAGTTCAATGGCTGCCTGACGGGCCGCCTCGGGATCATGGGCCATGATGGCATCGACAACCCGCTGATGCTGGCCGAGCTTAAGCACCTTGTCTCGCGTAATCACCCTAAAGTAATTTTCAAACACCGTCTTAAACAGATTGCCAAATGGGCTAATAAAATGATTACCCGAAGCAAAATAAATCAACTGATGGTAGCGGGTGTCTACCTCTATCCATCGATCCTGATCGAACTTATCACCCAATGCGTGCATTTCCTCCATCAGCTGGCACAACTCCGCACGCTCGGCCTCGCTGGCATTGATCGCGGTCAGGGCTGATGCCTCAGGCTCAAGGGAGATCCGCACCCGCTGAAACTCCGCGACCAAGTCTTCATGCTGTTCAAAATCAAGCCAAGCGAGCAAGTCCTGATCCAGGTAGTTCCAGTTGCGCTTGGGCAGGACACGGGTACCAATACGGGGCCTTGGCAACACCATTCCCTTGGCGGCGAGCATCTTAATCGCTTCACGGACAGCGGTCCGGCTAACACCGTACATTTCACCGAGCTCAACCTCACCGGGCAGGATTTCCCCCGGAGCCGGGATCCCCTGCAAAATATTCTGGCCAATGGCCGCCGCCAATTTGTACGACAGGTTACGGCTGGTTACCTGGCGCTGCTGTTCGTGTTCCATTACCCCTCCACAGGCTGTCATTATTATTGGCCCGGCATATACCTCAGGCGCTGCTAGCCATCGTCAGCATTAGACCACAAAGCGGCAATGGATAAACGGCTTATCTTCACAGATGCCAATACACCGGACCGTGCTCGCCAAGATATCTGCCCGAGCAAGGACAAAAACCAATCAATATGTCGCTTTATCCCTCGACTTAACATTAGGTTATTGTTATCCTCCGCGGCGAAAATATTCTCGGTCGCTTCGCAGAGGATCGGTCCAGCCAACAAAACAACTGCGAACCACCACCATTTTTTGGCCATGGAAGAGCCTGACAGTAGGTATCCCATGCGCACAGCCTCATTTGCCCATCGCAACACCCGCAGTCCGTCACGCCTTCGCACTACATCTCATGCGATGCGGTTTAAACCCCGCACCGAAACATCGGCTGATGTTTTGCCCCTTGACGCACCGCTTGCCGAACAACCGGCAACACGCAACGAGCGCGACAACGCCGCTTGATCCAGAAAAGGCAGCCAATGGCTGCCTTTTCTTTCCGCCCTATTTGTTATACCGTTACCCGCACAAAAACAACGATTATAGAATCCTGCGATTCACCCAGCCTTTAAACTTGTGGAGTTAACAATGAAAACGCACCGCGTCGACGAACTGATAGAACTGCTGCACCCTGAGTGGCGCAAAGACACCGATCTCAACCTGGTTGAGTTCCTGCTCAAGCTTGCCGCCGAGGCAAAGTATGACGGCAAGCTCGAAGAGCTGACCGACGATGTCCTGATTTACCACCTGAAAATGCGCAACAGCGGCAAAGACGACATGATCCCGGGTCTGGCCAAAGACTGCGAAGACGATTTCAAGACGGCGATCCTGCGTGCCCGCGGCATCATCAAGTAACAATACCAGCCCAGCCGCCTTGGCTGGGTATCCCTTTCCCGCCTAGCTCGCCCACAGAGTCACACACCATCCCCGCGACATTACCGTAAAATCCCCAAAGGCGACAATTGCCCAAATTATGACCTTGCTTGCGCCATCTTTGCTGTCTCTAGGATATAATTCCCCCGCTACATTTGTTTACCAAAACAAAACCTTTTGATTACATACGCCGGCCAAGTACCGGCAGAGCTATGCCCTCCCGAGGTAGGCTCACCCCAAGGAAGTCATGTCATGAGCCAAGAAAAAATCCATATCAAGGACGTCACACCAGCCACCGGCAAGCCCAAAACCCAAAAGGGGAAAACCGATCGCTTCAATCCCAGCAACCGGATTTACGTCCGCGCCGCCAAGGGGGCATACCAACGCCTACGGCGCAAAATGGGCTGGCTGCTGATGCTGTTGTTCACCGGCATACCGTGGATCCCCTACGGTGAACGCCAAGCCATCCTGCTCGATATCGGCAGCCAACAGTTCCACTTCTTCGGCACCACCCTCTGGCCGCAGGATCTCACCTTGCTCGCGATCCTTTTCATGATTGCCGCCTTCGCCCTGTTCTTCATCACCACCTTCCTCGGCCGGATCTGGTGCGGCTACTTTTGCCCGCAAACAGTCTGGACGTTTATCTATATCTGGTTCGAGGAAAAACTGGAGGGGCCGGCCAACAAACGCCGCAAGCAAGACAGCCTGCCGCTCACCGGCAAACTGCTAGGCCGCAAGGCACTCAAGCATTTGGCCTGGATAGCCGTTGCCCTCGCCACCGGACTGACCTTCGTCGGCTATTTCGTCCCCATCAAGGCTCTGGCTCTCGAACTTCTCACCCTCCAGGCCAGTTTCTGGGCTTCCTTCTGGGTGCTGTTCTTTGCCGCCTGCACCTATGCCAATGCCGGCTGGATGCGGTCAATCGTCTGTATCCACATGTGCCCTTACGCCCGCTTCCAGTCCGCCATGTTCGACAAGGACACCTATATCGTCGGCTATGACGGCAGCCGCGGCGAGGTCAGGGGCCCCCGTTCACGCAAGCAAGATCCGGCCTCACTCGGGCTCGGCGACTGCATCGACTGCAACATCTGCGTCCAAGTCTGCCCAACCGGTATCGATATCCGTGACGGCCTGCAATATGAATGCATCAACTGCGGAGCCTGCGTTGACGCCTGTGATGAAACCATGGCCAAAATGGGCTACCCCCAACGCCTGATCAGCTACACCACCGAACACAGGCTCGGCGGAAAGCACACCCAGATCATACGTCCAAAATTAATCGGGTACGGGGCCGTGATGGGGATCATGATCGGTCTGTTCTTCTACCTGCTGGCCGCAATCCAGCCGATGGGGCTTGACGTACTGCGCGATCGCAACCAACTGTTCAAGGTCAACAGTGAAGGGCTGATCGAAAATACCTATACCCTAAAGATCCTCAACAAGACCCAGCATCCGGAACACTACCGACTATCAGTCGAAGGACTAGAGGAAATAGAGTGGTACGGACCGGACAAGGCCAACTTAGCCCCGGGCGAAATACTGGCACTGCCAGTCAGCCTCGGGGTTGATCCCTACCTGCTCAACGCCCCAGTTGCCGATATCCGCTTCACCCTGACCCGCATTCGGGATGGTGCCAGCATTACCACCGAAAGCCGCTTCATCAGCAAGCTCTAACGCTAATACAACCCGACTACCGGATTGCCCATGCCCGCGCTCTGCAATCCGGTAGCTTGGGTATATAATTGCCCCATTACCCCGTTCCGGAAGATCCCATGTCACAGACAGACCCATTCAGTTTCGCCGACCTCAGCCCCGATCTGCTACTCGATGCCCTCGACAGCGTCGGGATCCGAGCCGAGTCAGGCCTACTCGCACTCAACAGCTATGAGAACCGGGTATACCAGTTCATGGCCGAAGACGGTGCCCGCTACGTCACCAAATTCTACCGCCCGCAGCGCTGGAGCGATGCCCAGATCGCTGAGGAGCATCAGTTCACCCTTGAACTGGCCGAGCAGGAGGTTCCGGTTGCTGCACCCATCATGCTCGGTGGCGAGACGCTTCACCACTATCAAGGCTACCGCTTTGCCCTGTTCCCGAGCCTCGGCGGCCGCCAGTTCGAAGTCGACAACCTCGACCAACTCGAGGGGGTCGGACGTTTCCTCGGCCGGGTCCACCGCGCAGGACAGAAACAAGTATTCACCGCGCGCCCGACCATCGGCGTCGAGGAATACCTTCACCAGCCTCGCAAGCTGCTCGAAAACGCAGACTTTATCCCCGATCACCTCAAGACGGCTTTCTTTGCCGATCTTGATACCCTGATCCGCGAGATTGAAGGCCATTGGCATACCCAGTGGCAACCCATCCGCCTCCACGGCGACTGCCATCCAGGCAATATCCTGTGGCGTGACGGACCGCTATTTGTCGATCTCGACGATGCACGTAATGGTCCGGCAATCCAAGATTTATGGATGCTCCTAAGCGGTGAGCGCCACGAGCAAATCGTCCAGCTAGACACCCTGCTCGAGGCCTACAGCGAATTTGCCGATTTTGACCAACAGCAATTGAAACTGATCGAACCATTGCGCGGTCTTAGAATGGTGCACTACATGGCTTGGCTGGCCAAACGCTGGGATGACCCGGCTTTCCCGCAGGCCTTCCCGTGGTTCGCCGATGCCAAATACTGGGAAGGACAGGTCCTTGCCTTCAAGGAACAGCTTGCTGCACTCAACGAGCCCCCATTGCAACTGATGCCGCAATGGTAATAATGGGCATAATAAAACGGAGAAATAGCCTCGAGTTATTTCAAACCTTTACTAGGGAGTAAATCGAAAAATGCTTAAGAAAATCCTCGCGTTCGCAGGTATTGCGCTATTGTCACTATCCGCCCACGCGGCCAAGTTCACCGAGGGCGACTACTACAAGGTTCTGGATATGCAAAAATCCAGCACCCCGCTCGTCACCGAGTACTTCTCCTACTTCTGCCCTCACTGCAACGGCTTCCAGCCGGTGATCGCACAGCTCAAGAAAAACCTGCCTGACAACGCCAAGCTGCAGAAAAACCACGTTTCCTTCATGGGTGGCCCAATGGGCAAATCCATGAGCAAGGCCTATGCCACCGCCGTGGTACTGGGTATCGAGGACAAAATGACCCCGGTGCTGTTCAACCGTATCCACACAATGAACAAGCCACCGCGCAACGACGCTGAAATCCGCCAGATCTTCATCGACGAGGGCGTGAAGGCAGAAGATTTCGACAATGCCTTCAACAGCTTCGCCGTCAACTCCATGGTCAACCGCTTCAACAAGTCATTCCAGGACAGCGGCCTGACCGGGGTACCGGCAATCATCGTCAACAACAAGTACCTCGTCGAAGCCGGCAAGGTCAAATCTGTCGACGAGTACTTCGAGCTGGTCAACTACCTGCTGACCAAGTAACCGAACGCAGTCTGCGATAACGAAAAGGCCCTTATGGGCCTTTTTTGTTTTATTTACCGCTACAGAAACGCACTACACCGCTTCGAGCGTGAGCTGGCGCAGCAGGCGGTCCATTGCCCGGTAGCCGAGCGCCTCGGCCAGATGCCCCCGCTCAATACGCTCGCAACCAGCCAGATCGGCAATGGTTCGCGCTACCTTGATGATCCGGTGATAAGCCCGCACCGACAGCCCCAGCTGGTGGAGGGCGTTCTCCAAAAACTCGGCATCCTCGCGCACCAAGGCGCAGTGGCGATCCAGCTCTCGAGTCGATAGCAGGGCGTTGACCTTGCCCGCTCGCTGCTCCATCACCCCGCGGGCCTCGCGTACCCGCTCCCGGATCACCTTGCTCGGCTCTCCCCGATCACCGCCTTCGGCCAAGGTTCCCCGGGGCAGGGCGGGGATCTCTATCGACATATCGAACCGGTCAAGCAACGGCCCGGAGAGGCGGCCGAGATAACGCAGGATCACCTGCGGGTTGGTTCTGGCCTGGCTGCCCTCGTAGTAGCCCGTCGGGCTCGGGTTGAGCGCCCCGATTAACTGGAACCGGGCAGGGAAGGTCGCCTTGCTGGCCGCCCGCGAGATCACAATCTCCCCGGACTCCAACGGTTCACGCAGGGAATCGAGCACCTTGCGCTCGAACTCCGGCATTTCGTCGAGGAACAAGATCCCGTTGTGAGCAAGGGAAATCTCCCCCGGCCGCGGGATCGAGCCGCCCCCAACCAAGGCCGCCATCGAACTCGAATGGTGTGGGGTACGAAACGGCCGCTGCCGCCAGTTGCCGGCATGGATGCTCTGCTGGGTAAGCGACGCCACCGCCGCGGTTTCCAAAGCCTCCTCAACGGCCATTTCGGGCAACAAATCACACAACCGCGATGCCAGCATGGTCTTGCCGGTTCCTGGCGGACCAAGAAACAAAAGGTTATGGCCACCCGCCGCAGCGATTTCCAGTGCCCGCTTGCCCTGTTGCTGACCAATGATATCCTGCATATCGCGCTCCGGCCGATTATCACACGGCCTTGGGGTGGGCTCGGTCTGTGCCAAGGCCAATGCCTCCTGTCCGCACAGGTAGCCGCAAACAGCCACCAGCGAGGGAGCCGATTTATGTAACTCCTTGCCGACCAAAGCCACCTGATCGCCGTTGCTATCGGGCACAATCAGGCAGCGTCCGGCTTTCTTGGCGGCCAAGGCCGCAGGCAATGCCCCCTTGACCGGGCGCAATTCACCAGACAGGGCAAGCTCACCCAAGAACTCGATTTCCTGTAGCTTGTTAGCCGGAACCTGTCCCGAGGCAGCCAGAATTCCAAGGGCGATCGGCAAGTCGAACCGACCGCCTTCCTTGGGTAAGTCGGCAGGGGCAAGGTTGACGGTGATCCTTCGTGACGGGAACTCAAACCCGGCATTGACGATCGCGCTGCGGACGCGATCCTTGGCTTCCTTGACGCTGGTCTCCGGCAAGCCGACAAGCGCCAATGCGGGCATCCCATTGCTGATATGCACCTCCACGGTCACCGTCGGCGCCTCGACCCCGACGCAGGCACGGCTGTGAATAATGGCAAGGTTCATATTTACCCATCCTGTTGATAAAGCAGACATCTAAGTTAATGAAAAAAATAAAATAAGTTTCACTATTAGCCTATTTATGCAAACAAAGTGAAAAATAATTTGCATTTTTTGCTTGTCATGTGAGGAATGTCTGTGTTAACACTAGGGCAACACAACGTCGCAACATAAAAACCGGACAGACAGTCGATGCTATTTTCCGCCAATGCCCTGCAACTCATTATCAGCGTCATCGTGGTGCTTATTACACCGCGAGGGGGGCGTTCAGGCGTAAATTAGCAACAATACGGCATACGCGACCAGCCCCCAAGCCAATCGGCAAGGGGGCTTTTTTTTGGACGAAAATACGCATATTGCCGACATAACAAACAACCATGAGCACGTCGCAAGCAAGGAATCAAAGGGAGAGCAGCGATGACGGGAGCAGAATTAGTCGTAAGGGCGCTGCAGCAGCAGGGGATCACAACCGTATTCGGGTATCCGGGCGGGGCAATCATGCCCATTTACGATGCCCTCTATGACGGCGGGGTAGAGCACATCCTCTGCCGCCACGAACAAGGGGCAGCCATGGCAGCCATCGGCATGGCCAGAGCCACCCAGGAGGTCGCCGTCTGCATGGCAACCTCCGGACCGGGTGCAACCAACCTGGTCACCGGCCTCGCCGACGCCTTCCTCGACTCCGTCCCGCTGGTGGCAATCACCGGTCAGGTCGCCAGCCACTACATCGGGACCGATGCCTTCCAGGAAATGGATGTTATTGGCATGTCGCTGGCCTGTACCAAGCACAGCTACCTGGTTACCGACATCGAAGATCTGGCACCAACACTGGCCGAGGCCTTCGAGGTCGCCAAGGCGGGCAGGCCCGGGCCGGTCATCGTCGACATCGCCAAGGACGTTCAGATCGCCACCGCACCAGAAGGCATCTTGCCCCCGATCACCCCGCCGCCAGTACCCAAGCCGTCCGCGGAGCAGATTGCCGCAGCCCAGCAATTGATGGCCTCCAGCCTGCGCCCGGTCATGTACGTCGGAGGCGGGGTACAACTGGCCAAGGCCACCGATACCGTTCGCCACTTCCTGGCCCTCAATCCGATGCCGTCAGTCAGCACCCTCAAGGGGCTCGGTACTATCGACCGCCATAATCCCCACTATCTCGGGATGCTGGGGATGCACGGCACCAAGGCTGCCAACCTTGCGGTGCAGGAATGCGATTTGCTGATCGCCGTGGGAGCCCGGTTCGACGATCGGGTAACCGGCAAATTGGAAACTTTCGCTCCCCATGCCAAGGTGATCCACATCGACATCGACGCGGCCGAGTTCAACAAACTACGCCACGCCCATGCCCCATTACGCGGCGATATCAACGCCCTGCTGCCACAACTCGAGCTGGGCCGGGATATCTCACCCTGGCTCGCACACTGCGACGACCTGCGCCAACAGGGCAAGTGGCGTTACGACCACCCCGGCGATCAGATCTACGCCCCGCTGCTGCTCAAGCAGCTGTCGGACATGATGCCTGACAGCACGGTGATCGCCACCGATGTCGGCCAACACCAGATGTGGTCGGCACAGCATATCCAGCCACGGGCCCCGCAAAACTACCTGACCTCAGCGGGCCTTGGGACCATGGGATTCGGCCTGCCCGCCGCGATGGGAGCCAAGGTTGCCCGCCCTGACGACGAGGCCATCCTGATCACCGGCGATGGCTCATTCATGATGAACATCCAGGAACTCGGGACCCTCAAGCGGCGCCAGATCCCGGTAAAAATGGTTCTGCTCAACAACCAGCGACTGGGGATGGTGCGCCAGTGGCAGTCACTGTTCTTCGACGGCCGCCACAGCGAGACCATCCTCGACGACAACCCGGATTTCGTGACGCTCGCCAGCGCCTTCGGGATCCCTGGCAGAACCATCACCAGCAAGGCGGAAGTCGAACCTGCCCTGCGTGAGATGCTGGCCAGCCCCACCCCTTACCTACTCGAGGTACAGATCTCAGAAGAAGAAAATGTGTGGCCGCTGGTACCGCCGGGCGCCGCCAACCAAGATATGCTGGAGAACTCTTAATGGACAGATATTTGCTCGACATCAAAGCGGATGATAAGCCAGTATTACTAGAACGGATCCTGCGCGTGATCCGGCACCGGGGCTTTGTGATCAAACAAGTCAATGCCACCCAGAACCACGAAAGCAAGATCGCCAGCATCGAGATCCTCGTTGACAGCGACCGCCCGATCACCACGCTGATCAACCAGATTGAGAAACTCTGGGATATCCGTACCGTCGACACCACCCTGGTAGCAAACCAAGACTAGTTTTTAAGGAAGGAACAAACATGGCCAATACAGCGGAGTACATTTGGTTTAACGGTGAAATGATGCCTTGGGGTGATGCCAAGGTCCACGTCCTGACCCATGCCATGCACTACGGCACCTCGGTGTTCGAGGGCATCCGGTGCTACGACACCCCCAAGGGCCCGGCGGTATTCCGCCACAAGGAGCACATGGACCGGCTTCTGAACTCGGCCAAGATCTACCGCTTCCCAATCCCCTACAATAGCGACGAGCTGATGG
The DNA here is from genome assembly GCF_001029445.1 of Photobacterium aquae. Classification (GTDB taxonomy): domain Bacteria; phylum Pseudomonadota; class Gammaproteobacteria; order Enterobacterales; family Vibrionaceae; genus Photobacterium; species Photobacterium aquae. The sequence goes on along the minus strand of NZ_LDOT01000037.1, from coordinate 8,297 downwards.
AAACCTGCCGCGAGACGCTGCGTGCCAACAAGCTGCGCTCGGCCTATATCCGACCACTGGCGTTTGTCGGCAATGTCGGGCTCGGGGTCTGCCCGCCCGAGGGCACCGAAATGGAAGTCATTGTTGCCGCTTTCCCTTGGGGCTCATACCTTGGCGAGGAGGCGCTAGAGAGCGGGGTGGATGCCATGATTTCCAGCTGGCACCGGGCCGCACCGAATACAATCCCGACCGCGGCAAAGGCCGGCGGCAACTACCTCTCATCGCTGCTGGTCGGCGGCGAGGCGAGGCGCCACGGCTACGCCGAAGGGATCGCCCTAAGCGTCGACGGCTACCTCTCGGAGGGGGCCGGGGAGAATCTGTTCGTGGTCAGGGGGAATATCCTGTCTACCCCGCCAACCACCAGCGCCATCCTGCCGGGGATCACCCGCGATAGCGTCATGACTCTGGCCGCCGAACTAGGCTATGAGGTACGCGAGGAAAATATCGCCCGCGAGGCGCTCTACCTTGCCGACGAGATCTTCATGACCGGTACCGCCGCCGAAATCGTCCCGGTCCGCAGCGTCGACCGCATCACCATCGGCGAGGGCAAACGCGGGCCCATCACCGAGGCGATCCAGTCGGCCTATTTCGGCCTGTTCAACGGCACCACCGAGGACAAGTGGGGCTGGCTAGACTACGTCTACCCAGAACAATAACCCAACCCAATCACTATACCGGCCCTTCATATGGCTCGAGGGGCCGGACGAGCAATGTAGCAAAAGGATTTTCGTTATGCCCAAGTACCGTTCTGCCACCACCACCCATGGCCGCAATATGGCCGGAGCCCGCGCCCTGTGGCGTGCCACCGGCGTCAAAGATGAAGATTTCGGCAAGCCGATCATTGCGGTGGTCAATTCCTTTACCCAGTTCGTACCCGGCCATGTCCACCTCAAGGATCTCGGCCAGCTGGTGGCCCGAGAAATCGAAGCAGCAGGCGGTATCGCCAAAGAATTCAATACCATTGCCGTCGACGACGGCATCGCGATGGGCCACGGCGGGATGCTCTACTCACTGCCGTCGCGCGAGCTCATCGCCGACTCGGTGGAATACATGGTCAACGCCCACTGTGCCGATGCCATGGTCTGCATTTCCAATTGCGACAAAATCACCCCGGGAATGCTGATGGCCTCGATGCGCCTCAACATCCCGGTGATTTTCGTGTCCGGCGGGCCGATGGAGGCCGGCAAGACCAAACTCTCGGATCAGATCCTCAAGCTCGATCTGGTCGACGCCATGATCCAAGGCGCGGATCCCACCGTTTCCGATGCCCAGAGCGAGCAGATCGAACGATCAGCCTGCCCGACCTGCGGCTCGTGCTCGGGGATGTTCACCGCCAACTCGATGAACTGCCTGACCGAGGCACTAGGACTGAGCCAGCCGGGCAACGGCTCTCTGCTCGCCACCCATGCCGATCGCGAGCAGCTCTTCCTCAAGGCGGGCCGCCGCATTGTCGAGCTGACCAAGCGCTATTACGAGCAGGACGATGCCAGCGCGCTGCCCCGCAGCATTGCCACCAAGCAGGCTTTCGAAAACGCCATGGCGCTGGATATCGCGATGGGCGGCTCGACCAATACCGTCCTGCACCTGCTCGCCGCGGCCCAAGAAGGTGAGGTCGACTTCACCATGACCGACATCGACCGGATGTCGCGCAGGGTACCGCACCTGTGCAAGGTAGCCCCGTCGACCCAGCAATACCACATGGAGGACGTGCACCGGGCTGGCGGGGTGATCGGCATCCTCGGCGAGCTTGACCGCGCAGGCCTGCTCCACAGCGACTGCTTCAACGTACTCGGCGAGACGCTGGCCGATACCCTCGCGCACTATGACATCGTCCTCACCCAGTCGGAGGAGGTGAAACGCTTCTTCCGCGCCGGGCCTGCCGGGATCCGCACCACGCAGGCCTTTTCGCAGGAGTGCCGCTGGGAGAGCCTCGACGATGACCGCAAACACGGCTGTATCCGCCGCAAAGAGCACGCCTTCAGCCAAGACGGCGGGCTGGCGGTACTGTCCGGCAACATGGCCCTAGATGGCTGTATCGTCAAGACAGCCGGGGTTGATGAGAGCTGCCTGACATTCACCGGCCCGGCGATTGTCTTCGAGAGCCAGGAAACGGCGGTCGAAGGCATTCTCGGCGGCAAGGTGAAAGCGGGCGACGTGGTGGTGATCCGCTACGAAGGGCCGAAGGGCGGGCCGGGGATGCAGGAGATGCTCTATCCGACCACCTATCTCAAGTCGATGGGACTGGGCAAGGAATGCGCCCTGATCACCGACGGCCGTTTCTCCGGCGGCACCAGCGGCCTGTCAATCGGCCACGTCTCACCGGAAGCGGCAAACGGCGGTACTATCGGCCTGATAGAGGACGGCGATACCATCGCCATCGATATTCCCAACCGCAGCATCGAGCTGGAGGTAGATGCCGAGACCCTGGCACGCCGCCACCAACAGGCCGAGCAACACGGCTGGAAGCCACGCGACCGCCAGCGCACCGTCTCTTTTGCCCTGCGCGCCTATGCCAACCTCGCCACCAGCGCCGACAAGGGCGCGGTCCGCGACAAATCGAAACTGGAAGGGTAACGGATGATGAACCAAGCAACCCAGACAGCACCGGTTCCTGCACCCAGCGGTGCCGAATACCTGCGCGATATTCTACGGGCCCCGGTCTACGAGGTCGCACAAGTCACCCCGCTGCAAGCCATGGGCCGTCTCTCGGCACGGAGCGGCAACCATATCCAGCTCAAGCGCGAAGACCGCCAGCCGGTCCACTCGTTCAAACTGCGCGGGGCCTACAACATGATGTCCCAGCTCAACGAAGCCCAACGTCAAGCCGGGGTTATTGCCGCCTCGGCAGGCAACCATGCCCAAGGCCTGGCGCTGTCCGGCAAGCAGCTCGGAGTCAAGGCGACGATCGTCATGCCGCGCACCACTCCGGATATCAAGGTCGATGCGGTACGCGGCTTTGGCGGCAAGGTGGTACTCCACGGCAGCAATTTCGACGAGGCCAAAGCCCATGCCGAACAACTGGCCTCCCAGCACGGTTTCACTTTCATCCCGCCCTTCGACCACCCGTCGGTGATTGCCGGGCAGGGAACCATCGGGGTTGAGCTGGTCCAGCAGAACAGTCACCTCGACTATATCTTCGTCCCTGTCGGGGGCGGCGGGCTGGCAGCCGGGATCGCCGTACTGATCAAGCAGCTGATGCCGCAAATCAAGGTGATTGGGGTTGAGGCGGAAGATTCGGCCTGTCTGAGGGCAGCCCTCGACGCCGGCCAACCGGTCACTCTCGACCAAGTCGGGATGTTTGCCGATGGGGTCGCGGTCAAGCGGATCGGCGAGGAGACCTTCCGCCTCTGCCAACAATACCTCGACGACAGCATCACCGTCTCGAGCGACGAAATCTGCTCGGCGGTCAAGGATATCTTCGAGGACACCCGCGCCATCGCCGAGCCATCTGGCGCGCTGTCGCTGGCCGGGCTCAAGAAATATGCCGAGATCCAACAGCTACAAGACAAGCAGCTTGCCGCGATCTTGTCAGGCGCCAACCTCAACTTCCACGGCCTGCGCTACGTCTCCGAGCGCTGCGAGCTGGGGGAGAAACGCGAAGGATTGCTGGCCGTCACCATTCCCGAAAGGCCGGGGGCTTTTCTCGACTTCTGCCACCTGCTCGGGGGCAGGGCCGTCACAGAATTCAACTACCGCTACAACGACGACAGCCTGGCCAATGTCTTTGTCGGGATCCGCCTGCTGCAAGGCCAGGAGGAGCTGGAGGGGATAATCGGCGATCTGCGCAAGGGCGGCTATCCGGTGGTCGACCTCTCCGATGACGAAATGGCCAAGGTCCATGTCCGCTATATGATTGGCGGTCGCCCCTCAAAGCCTCTGACAGAGCGGCTCTACAGCTTTGAGTTCCCGGAATATCCAGGGGCACTTCTCAAGTTCCTCAATACCCTGGGCACCCACTGGAACATCAGCCTGTTCAATTATCGCAATCACGGGGCCGACTACGGGCGGGTACTGTGCGGCTTCGAGCTCGACGATGCGGATTTGCTATCGTTCACCAGCCACCTGAGAAAATTGGGCTACCACTGGAAAGACGAAACCGGTAATCCCGCCTACCGCTTTTTCCTCGCCCAATAAAAAAACCGCCCGGCCTGCAACAAGCAGGCCGGGCGGTTTTTCAAAACCTATCGGCGATCACACCAATTTTCACGCAGGGCAATAACCTAGCAGCCGTTTTCTCACTTTTCTTCCGCGCCGCTCAGTTTAGGCGGAGACAAAAAGCCGACACAAGCCTTCAACTGGCTAATATTGCTGGCCAACAGCTGAGAACGAAGTGGTTCCGGCAACTGGTTGTACAGGGAAGTCAACTGCCAGATATCATCGGCAATCGCCTCATCATTACCCTGTTGAGGGTAATCCGTCACAAACCAGCCAAGCGAACGATCTGTCAATTCGGCCAATTTGAGCAAGGTCGAGATCCGGGGCTCTGTCTTCCCAGATTCAAGATCCAAATATGTCTGCCGCGCCATGTCCAAATACTTGGCCATCGCGACCTGGGAAATACCTTTCCACTCGCGCGCTTCCTTTATTCGTTGAGCGATCTGCGGCTTTGCGATTTCCATCCAGCCCCCCTTGTAACCCACACTGATTGCAATTATTGCTGAGATCTGACGGCAACAAGGCCCGATCATCGACAAAAAATCCTCAGAAAACGAGGGATTATCCATCAGCAACCAAGGATTGGACGAACCAGATAAAGGCAAAACGTGAAGCTAGGCATTCCTTGAATGCAAAACCAGACACCTATTTTCTATTTATGCACACATTTCTTTGCATGCGTGTACACACATGCAGCAAATGTTACTTGTCACGCTGGGTGAGAGCCCGGGTGTATTCGGCCATAAAACCCGCCAAATTGATGCTTTGTTGCAATATCACATTGCGGGCAGAGTGGGGCAGACGGCTGAAGTACTGCAATAGGCGGTCTATCTCCTCCTTGTATTCGCTCTCCAATATTTCAATCCCCTCATCACCGTAGACAAACCATGTCAGCGGCCGCTCGGTAATTTCGGAGATCTCAGAAAGCATCCGCACTTTAGGCTCTGTCTTACCCGTTTCAAGATCAAGGTATGTCTGGCGCGCAACTTTTAGCTGCTGAGCCATATGAACCTGGGTCAGCCCCTTCCATTCCCTTGCCTCTTTGATACGTGCTGCAATTTGGATTTTCGGATCTGTCATGTCACACCTCCAACAACAGTAAATGGCTTTGCCTAGCTTTGATTACTTGGTTGCACAACATAAGCCAACTTCTCACCACCAACACAAAACAAACAAAAACAGAAGGTTAAGTGCGTAGACATCTCAACCGGTTGTAATTTGGTTTGCAATAAGTGACAAGCCTGCCTGTCTTTTCAATTTCGCAAAAAAAACGTCATGACAGTCTAGAGAGTAGACAGCGCTCCTTGGGACAGAGACTAAAAAGGCACCTTACGGTGCCTTTTCTTACTATTGATACGCCATATCACTCCACGGTGACGGCCTTGGCCAAGTTGCGGGGCTGGTCAACATCCGTCCCTTTGATAAGTGCGACATGGTAAGACAGCAGCTGCATCGGGATGGTATAGAAAATAGGAGCAATCAGCTCATCGACCTGAGGCATAGTGATGATCTTCATCCCCTCGCTGGCCTCGAATCCGGCTTCGCTATCGGCAAACACATACAGCAAACCGCCTCGGGCACGAACCTCCTCGATGTTAGACTTAAGCTTTTCCAACAGGTCGTTGGTCGGGGCCACCACGATCACCGGCATATCGGCATCAATCAGCGCCAACGGGCCATGCTTGAGCTCACCGGCGGCATACGCCTCGGCATGGATATAGGATATCTCCTTGAGCTTAAGCGAAGCCTCCACCGCGATCGGGTAGAACTCGCCGCGACCGAGGAACAGGGCATGGTGCTTGTCAGCGAAATCCTCGGCCAGCTGCTCGATAGGCTTGTCGAACGCCAACGCCTTCTCGATTTGGGTCGGCAGGGCATGTAACGTATTAACAATCTCGGTTTCGCGCTCACCGTCGATCAGGCCCTTCTCCTTGCCCAACGCCGTGACGAACATCAGCAAAGTCACCAACTGGGTGGTAAATGCCTTGGTCGAGGCCACGCCGATCTCTGTCCCGGCACGGGTCATGAAGGCCAAGTCCGACTCTCGTACCAGCGACGAGCCCGCCACGTTGCAAATCGTCATTGCCGCCATATAGCCCTTTTCCTTGGCAAGGCGCAGGGCTGCCAGGGTATCCGCCGTCTCGCCGGACTGGGATAGGGTAATCAACAAACTATTCGGACGGGTGACGAACTTGCGGTAGCGGAACTCGGAGGCGATCTCGACATCGCAGCTCACCCCGGTCATCGCCTCGAACCAGTAACGCGCGACCATACCTGCATTGTACGATGTCCCGCAGGCCACAATCTGGATATGCTCGACCTGCTGCAGGATCTCTTTGGCCCCGCTGCCGATACTCTCCACCACCACCGAATGACCTGACAAGCGTCCTTCCATGGTGTTAATCAAGGCGCTTGGCTGCTCGTAAATCTCCTTTTGCATGTAATGGCGGTACTGGCCCTTGTCGGCCGCATCATGCTGCAGATTCGACTCGTGGATCTCACGGCTTACCGGCTGGCCGGCAACATCAAAAATGTTCACCTCGCGGCGGGTGATCTCGGCCACATCGCCTTCTTCCAGGAACATAAAGCGGCGGGTGACGTTGAGCAGTGCCAACTGATCCGAGGCAAGGAAGTTCTCGCCAACCCCAAGGCCAATCACTAGCGGACTGCCGGAGCGGGCAGCAATCACCCGTTCGGGCTGGCGGCGATCCATCACGACGGTGCCGTAGGCGCCTTCCAGCTGGGCAACGGTCTTCTGAACCGCCTCGAGCAGCGAAGAGGCGCTGCGCAGCTCCCACTCCACCAAATGCGCAATCACCTCAGTGTCGGTTTGCGAATGGAACTCATAGCCACGGCCGATCAACAGCTCACGCAATGCCTCATGGTTTTCGATGATCCCGTTATGCACCAATGCAATATCAGCACCGGACATATGCGGGTGGGCATTGACCTCTGACGGTTCACCATGGGTTGCCCAGCGAGTATGGGCGATGCCCGTCCCACCGGCAGGCTCTGCGCTGGCAGCGGCATCGGCCAGTTCCTGCACCTTACCCAAGCGACGGATACGCTGTAGGTTACCCGCCGTATCGACCACTGCCAGACCGGCAGAATCATACCCGCGGTATTCGAGACGACGCAGGCCCTCAATCAGAATTTCAGCCACATCACGCTGCGCAACGGCACCCACAATCCCACACATAATCTTCTCCTAAATGTCTTCGGCGGAGGCGCAGATCACCTGCACCCCATGCTGTTCAATCTGCGCCTTGGCGTCCTCGGCCAAGCCGTCATCGGTGATAAGCGTACTAACCACCTCCCAAGGCAGTTCGAGATTGGGGATCTTGCGCCCAATCTTGCTCGATTCCACCATCACCACCACTTCGCGCGATACCTCGGCCATTACCCGGCTCAATCCCACCAGCTCATTAAACGTTGTCGTCCCCCGAGCGGTATCGATACCATCGGCACCGATAAAAAGCTGATCGAAGTCATACGATCGCAATACGGTTTCTGCAACTTGCCCCTGAAAAGCCTCGGAATGGGGATCCCAAGTGCCGCCCGTCATCAGCAACGTCGGCTCGCTTTCGAGTTCATTGAGGGCATTGGCGACATTGAGCGAGTTGGTCATGACGACAAGGCCATGCTTGTCCCCCAGAAGGCCAATCATGCAGGCCGTCGTGCTACCGCTATCAATGATGATCCGGTTGTGGTCACGGATACGGGCTGCGGCAGCTTTGGCGATAGACAACTTACGAACCGAAACATTTTCTTCCTGTTCACTGACCATCTCACTAGGAATGGCAACGGCCCCGCCGTAACGGCGCAGTAACTGGCCACTTTTTTCCAGCACAGCCAAGTCCTTGCGAATAGTAACTTCAGAAGTTGAGAAATGTTTGGCAAGAGAGTCGACGCTTACCTCACCGTCGAGATTGACCTTGGTGACAATCATATGGCGTCGCTGTTGGGTATTTCGCTTGGTCATCGTTTACGAACTGATACCTTTAAGTTTCGAATTGAAAGAAATGGTAGCAGAATAAAACTTTTTTGATCAACACTGTTCAATTAATTTTTCATGCGAAACAAGCAGGGGCAGGGGCAGGGGC
>NZ_LDOT01000036.1 GCF_001029445.1 Photobacterium aquae | reverse complement strand
ACAACCGGACAACCGCGGGGGATCCGCAACAACAACCCACTAAATATTGAGTTCAGCACCCGCAACAACTGGCGCGGCCAAGTGGGCAGCGATGGCCGTTTTTCCATCTTCGAGGATGACAAATGGGGCTTTCGTGCAGGTGCCAGGATCCTTCGCAGCTACCAAAAACGTGGGATCAACACCATTCACAGCATCGTGCACACGTTTGCGCCCAGCCATGAAAACAACAGCGACCATTATGCCGATATGGTGAGCCGTTGGTCAGGGTACGACAAACACCAGATGGTCGATGTTCGCAACGATACCGTGGCCGCCAAGATCATCAAGGCAATGGCACGGATGGAAGTTGGCAAGAAATACGCATTCAACGAAGTCATGGAAGGAGTGGCACTGGCATGACAACCCAAAAAGCCGTCACTACGGTGGCGATCAGCGTCACGGGCATCGTAATCGGTGCCTATACACTCAAATACCTGCGTAAAAAAGGATGGTTATGATTAATTTCAAGGAATCGAGCACCAAAACAGGCCTGATCTTGTTGGGCAGCGTTATCGCTGGCGTTTTTACTGGCAATAGCGAGCTGGTCACCGTGACCGTTGGCGAATCCGGCGCCCAAATTGGCGGAGCCATTCCGGCAGTGGCCGCCGCGATCATCGGCGTGTTTGACACGTTGCGCAAAGAAAAAGGCTAGGGGGCTTGTGTGGGGGAACTGATTAAACTGTTTTCCGAATTGGGGGTTACGCCCCCAACTCTAATTATTTGTTATTTGCTTTTTCGATCGGTCAAAGCGCACGAATCAGTGCTTGATGAACTAAAGCGTATGTTAGCACAACACGAAAAGAGAATTATAAGGTTAGAAGTCAAGTCAGATGACTGATATTGATTGCAAATTTAGAAAAAAATGTCTTGAAAAAAAGACAGATAACCATATGATTTGCTAAAATCTAAATAGTGAATCGAGTAGTTTATTTTGGCAAAAATTGTAGTTAGAAGTGAAAAACAGTTCCTTGATTTTGTGCTTAGTCAGCCAACATTAGAAGACATACATAATGTAAGGTTCAGTGGTTGGCCATCAATTGATATTTATATCAAAGGTGACAGTAAACGTTATGATGCGTCATTACCTACTGGACTTATGGAAGGTATTGTTGAATTACAACACTCTTTAAACAAAGGTTTTCGCTCACTTCGCTATAATAACCAGTATACAAAACTTAAACAGGAAGAGAAAAAACAGTTAGAAACTGTTTTTACGGTTAAGAAAGGATCAACTGACGCGAAAGCAGATGCATCTGGTATCGTAAACGGTTTGTTAGATAAATCGGATATAATATTTAAAAATATGGATGGTCAACAATCTCTTATTGCTTTGAGTGTTATTGTTCTTGCAACGGCTGGTTATTTTGCATTTAGACATTTTCACACTCAAAAGACTGAAAGGCACTCGACAGAGGAGCTAACTCGACATTTGGACGTTCTTAGGCAGCAGAATTCTGATAGTCAGCAGGCAATGGTTAAGTTAGCTGAGGTTATAAGAAACACTGATACGTCATCTAACATGTCAATTTTTACCAATTCAATGAATCGTGGTTATGAAAGTGTTGGTCGTCGGGTCATTGATGCTGAAGAAGTGAGACTTGGTCAAAATCACTTTAGTGGCTCAGATGTTCAAAACCTGAAATTAAGAAACCGAAATGAAACATGCTATAAGACTTTAGATGAGCCTTTGATTATACATGGTTGTAAGAGCAAAGGAGATAATAAGGTTTTTTATGTTGAAATGTGTAATAGCTCAACTGAATTTCAATTAATCCTTGATTCTTTCGCCTCAGAAGAAGATTGTGAGAAATTAATTGATTCAATGAAACCATCGGGATCAGCTTCTTTGCCTGTAAAATTTAAAGCGAAATTCATAAATGGAGAGCTCAAGGAAGGCAGGTTTGAAGGATTTTATTAAGCGTAAAAAGCCCGCATTTGCGGGCTTTTTTGTGTTCAAAGGCGAGGGATGCTAGGTGGCATTTCGACGCTTGGCGACTTTCTCTTGGTACTCGCGGTAGGCTTTTTTCTTCTCCTTGCTGATCGTTTCATGCAATGGCGCATTGATGCGGCGGCCGCCACGGAACGGCAGCGGTGTAACCACATTGCTGCGTACTGGGATATAATCCAGTTCGTAAAGGCGTTTCAGGGCATGGTATTCGTCGTTGCGCAGCACCCAGCCGTCCAATTCCTTGGGACTGAAAACGCGATTTTCCGGGGTGATGATGATGCAGCGGCGTTCGCAGACCCGAAAGCCTTGCCAGCGGGTGTCGTCGGGGAAATAGCCACGGGCACGGATGATAAGCAGTTTCTCGGCCATCGGGTTGACGTTGATTTGGCCGGTTAGCCAACGTTTGACGGTGATATCTTTCACGTTGAACCAAGCCGCGCCTTCGGAAATAGACTCGAATTGGCGCCAGAACATCCTAACAAACGGTAAATGCAGCATGATAGACCTCACATTTTTCATCACGGTGTTAATGGTTTTTTCGATTGATGCTCCATAGAACAATTGATGATAACGATTGAGCACGTTTGGCATGTCTCACGCTCATAAATTGCCAAATGGACGTGATTATGTGTACAACAGATGCGAACCCTGTGAAAACCCAAGTTTCTAACCTTAACGGACTGTTTCCAGAGCTTTTTATCGTAAAAAACGATTAAGTTTCCCGCGTGACTCAGCCAGCCGCTTTTACCCCAAATTCCGACCCCTTAGTGCGCATTATGGCACTTTATGTTAAACCAAGCGCATATGGGGGTATAATGTTTTGCTTTAGAAACATGCGCAAAACTAACAAACCAAGACGAATTACAGATAATTTAATCTTTCGAAAATACAAATGCGGGTTAACAAGGGAAGAAACGGCAAAATTATGTTTTAAAACTGTGAGAACCGTCACGGAGTGGGATAAGGGAAGACCTATACCTCCAGAGTGCAAAAGGCTAATGAGGCTCTATTCTGGTCGAGCACTTGATCCGTTGAACGTTGAATGGCACGGTTGGAGAATTAAGCGTAATGAACTCATCACACCAAATGGATGGACACTAAACCCTGACCGAATTATTGCAGGAAACGCACTGCTTGAAATCAATAGCGACGATGATCGGAAAAACAAATCGATACTATTAAGAGCAGCAAGATCAATTCAAAAAATACGTTATAAATAAAAAAGCCCCGGTGAGGGGCTTTACTATTTGTTATGTAACTATGTACATGGCGATTGTCAGTAAACGTTGCTTAGTTCCCACAATACCGACTTACTGCATGAAAAAATTTTGTGAAGCGTTAAGAGAGTTTCTTTGTTCTTCAGTTAGAATTGACTTGAAAGCCTTAGCTGTTTCCATTTGTTCATATGAAAACCCAAACTCTAGTAATGCAACTTTTGTAGAATCTATCGAATCAAGGGTTTCAGAACGATTATACCTACCATTTAACAAATCATTAATATTACAATAAAGAGAACAAGCCCCCCAAAGAATATTCCTTACTGCTCTCAGGTTGTAATAGTGATCTTCGGTAATATCATGCAGAAAATTGCTAGACATAGTTTTGATGTTAATGAGTTCTTCAGGTATTCCACGAACTAAATGACGCTCATCTATAGACAACAAAACTAGACACTCTTTATAAAAATCCTTCAGAAAGTCTAAATCAAATTTGTTTACTATTGGAACTGGTATCTGAGAAATATTCTCATTAATATCGACTTGAGTTTCTAAAGTATATAACAACTTAAAATGCTCTATTGCTATCGATTTCAAGTACAATCTGCAATCAGAAAGTTCTGTATACAACACCTTTTTGTTTTTTAATGATGACAGATAAGAATCCCACTTCCTCATCAAAGGAGTAAAAAGGATACCAAGTACAAAAACTCCCAGGGTTGTTAAGGGTGCCAAATTTATACTTTCGTTCATATAATGACCTCAATTACTATACACAATAGTATAATTGGATTAACTCTCATTCTTCCCAATTTCTTTATATACTATATTGGCTTAATTTTCTGACTAAAACTCTTTTTAGTCAATACGTTATAAACAATCACATAGCCAAAATCACAGAGATTCTATTATGCCTATCTATCACTGGGTATAACCAAGAATGCTATTAATATTAAGCCAAAAATATAAACCCAAAACTTTCACCCCGTATTACTAGACGGGGTGATAGCCTCAGCACCTCTTTTGGCGTCGCAAAGTGTAGATAGCATCAAATTGGCGTTCATAATCAGCCTTTTTGCGCTTGCTGGCATGGTCATACTTTCGAACGATATCGGAATTTTTCAGCTCAAGAGCCTGACAGCTTAAATGGGAATAGCTTCTGATATAACTTTTAACTGACTTAGCCATTGCTGGGGTACTGGTACAAAGCAAAGCTAACAACATCAATGTGATACGCATAAAATCACCTCCGCCATAAAGGTAATTAATACGGAAAAAAGATAAAACAGCAGGACAAAGTTTTTCGACGCGCTTCACGCTATAGCTGATTTGTCTTGCGACGATCACCCGTGACATTCGTTATAACTATGAAGCAAACCAGATAGAGCGGCCTAGCAGGAAAGGGGGATTTAAGTTTTCTGATAATTTAGGTGGGCAGCTCCGCACGGCCAGACAGGAACTTGATGATGCTATTGGTGACGGTGCTTAGTATGCCTAGCGGCATAAGAAAACGGAGGACGCCCGGCTAGGCGTCCTCCGAGGTTCAGCCTCCATTCTCGCCCGCCTTGCCAGGCTATCCGATAAAGGCCGTGGCTAATTCATTGCCTTGAAGTTGTTCTTTGCGATTGGGTTGAATTAATTGGGGGGATTTTTGCGGATAGTCAACACGAGGGCGACAAGCAACAAAACTAGACTGTTCACCATAGACAACCACTACACCACAATGATCAAGAACGACGAAATGATAACCGAGTTGACTCAATATTTTGGAATCAATATATTTGGACTTGCCACTATCATCAATCGATTCAAATAAAATCATTTCATCTTTCAATTCACCATCAATGAATTGCTGAACACCTGACACATAAAGATGAGTAAATGCATAAGGCCAAACTAATTGGGGATTATCTAGACGACCGTTATCAAACCGCGCATGACTAACCTTAATAACAGAATTACTATCACCCATACTATTATCTTGCGTAACAGTCGGAATAGTAACGGCCATATTTTCCGCCATATTGGCTTGAGCATTGCCATTATGGGTAACATTAACCTGGTGACTTTCGATAGGTGCTTGCCCAGACGATAGTGAATCATTATTAGCCGTGTTATAACCATAAATACCACTCCCGATACTGTAAAGGCCATAGGCTAGGGCAGCAGCTGCCATCCATAGCTTTGGATTTTTATAAATAGATGCTGTTACGCCTGCTTTGGTGATCCCGCCCGTGGCCGTTGACTGATAGAGCAAGTGAACCGCCACTGGTACTTTTTTCACTTGTACCGCATCCTCTTTGGCAGGCTTAATGGTTGTGCTGCGCGGGTCATGTTCAAATAGACGAGTGCGACGCTTGAACCCCAATCCATCACGGCTTTTGTGGGCAACGGCCATTTCAGCCACGGATTTCATTTCATCACTGATTTTTTTGATGTTTGGGGTACACAAGACAATGTCCCAATTGTATTTTCGGTGACGCTGGAATGATTCGCTAAAGTCAGCCGGCATCACCACGTTGCCATGCTCATCAACAACGCGCTCGCCAATATCATCAATATAGGTGTCGGTTGGTTTGAATTTATCAAGCACTCGTTTATAGAACCCCAAGAACTCATCGGGCAAGTCATCGGCAAACGCATCAACCCCTTGGTATAGGTTTTTCTCCATCACAAAACCTTGAGTTTTGGTGTAAATATCCTGCGCCTCATCTATCAGGACAAATGCACCAAGCGGAACCCAATTATACCAATGCTGCCAGAGTTTTTTGCCTTTGCTTGTTTGGGAGCTAATACGAAAAAGCCGGGCCGTGATGGGGAAGCGCTCACCCAATAATCGTTCTATTTCATCCAATGTTTTCATGCCTTCGACATTGGTAACAACCACACGACCTTCACGCAATGCGGGGAGCAGCTCGAACCAAACAGCATAAGATGATTTGTAAGACCCGGCGGGGCCATGTCGGATAATAACAGCCATTGTTACCACCCCATGAAATTGAGGACAAAACGAGTAACAGCAGCTTCAAGCAAAATAGTAATTGCACGCAATGCGCCGAACGCTTGAAAAATTCCCCGTTGTTCCGCTGGCAATGAACTAACAGCATCAGAAACCAACGAATCAATACCCAAATTACTAATCAAAGCCTGCGCAATGCCATAAGCAAATTCCATCGTTTGCAACATCAGATAGAATTTCACATAAACGGCAAACTCTATCAAATAAGCAAAGATACGCTCAATAAAGTTAGGAGAGTGCTCGATAAAGGCACCAATGCCATTAAAAACATCAGCCGCCCAATCAATCAAAGCATTGTATGAATTAAGATTATTCCCCCCGTCACCACCAGAAGGAGGATTGGTCGGGGCGGGGGTCTCAGTAGTTGGAGGTGTAGCTGAATCACTGGCATGAACATGATTACTAAATGTTATTGCCGCACAACACAATATCAAAGAAAACAAAATATAAAATTTCATCATGGCACTATCTCCGTGTGACAATTAAAAAACCCGCAACAGAGGCAATCAGAATCAAAATAGACGACACATCAGGCGCAACTCTGTTAAGCAAATCATTTTCAACATTCACCGACTTCCCGTTATGATTAAGCGTGAAACGAACTGGCTCAACAGAACCACCGGAACCATATTGGGGAACGTTGAATAATTTCTTAAATTCATCAACCTTCTTTGTGATATCTGCTTGTACTGACTCAATTTTCTTTTTCACATCTTCAATATCTTTTTTATCCAACGTTTCCTTAAAAGGGTCTTCTATTTTACCAGGCACTCCGGGAGCACCATCGCCTTCACCTTCACCTTCACCTTCACCTTCGCCTTCACCATCGCCGTCACCATTACCAGAGCCACCACCCGGACCGGGGTCAGGGTCTGGATTTGGGTCAGGGTCTGGTTTCCCATCACCATCACCATCAGGATTGGGATTAGGGTTTACACCATCGCCGTCACCATTACCCGAACCGCCACCACCACCTTCACCATCACCATCAGTCGAACCGTCACCAGTTCCATCACATGACGTCCCCGTATATACAGCTTGATAAGTACATTGAGGAATACCTGAATCACCAAATTCAATACAAACAAATGGCTGCTTTCGGCGCACAACAGCTGTGCATCTTTTCACACAGACATAATGACCTTCAGCCCCTTGAGGCCCCGTTGATTCAGATGCAACTTCACCCGCAACTCGACTGCAACGATCAACACACTCAGTTGCTGGATACGGAGGAACTTCTGTCCCATCCGGACATAATTCAATAGGCGCAACAAACTTGATATTAACCGCCATAAATCCCTCATGGGCAGACTCACAACGCCTAATATCAGCCTGCGCATTTGGGTGATTTTTCCGCACTTGGGGTAGACGTTTTTCAACATATTCTTCACAGCCACCGGGATATTTTTTCAAATTCAAATATCCACTTATCCCTGAATCAACAACCCGCCAAGTAATTTCAGCCGACATACAAACAGTTGAAAAAACAAGAAATAACAATAATAAGTATCTCATTACCAACCCCACAAAAAAGGGAGCCTTATCAGCTCCCCGTTCCTTGGCATCCAATCAGTGGGTGATTACGCCACTCTTAAAACCTTCGATGAATGCCATCCCGAAGGCAATGGCGAATAACACATCCGCCGGAGCAAACACGGGTTAACGCTTGCTAAGCAGGTTGACCACCATCATTACGCCGAACACAGCCGCCGCCAGCGTAATCAGACCACCAGTTGTCATTTCAATCATGTTTTTGCCGCTAGAAATCGCACCCTGAATGGCCGCAGTGTTACCGCCAGCACCTTCGGCAAACGCCGAACCAGATGCCAACACCAATGCACCACCAACAATTTTGTTGCTATGAGAAACTGCGAACTTGCGAACTTGGTTAAAACGTTTCATAGACATATTTCCTTTTATGCTTTGCCCATTAGGCGGAGTACACGGCCAATTACATGGCCTGCAATAAATGCAAACAACAACGCACCGAGAACCATCGAAAAGGTCTCCTGACTAAATTGTGTTTGCGGGTTGGTTACAACGTCACTCGGTTCTAAAAACACCACACCTTGACAGGTATCCGGTGGCGTATCAGTCATCATGCCGTTGTGAATACATTTCATCGCTAATCCCCAAATCACCGGATATACGGCAGGATATATTTGTCATATACCCAAATCGGCAACTGCTTGCCCGCTTGGCACTGATAGGTGTAGTAGCGGATAAAGACGTCATGGTCTTTAAGCGGCAAATAAAATTCGGGAATTGGCTGCTCCATATCAGACTCCGTTAAGCCGTTGGCTTGTTCTGATTTTCTAACGCTGGAAACCCCAGAAGGCTCCAACCACTGAATGACACATGCTTACCACCATCACCAGCAAATGACCGCTCAGTATGCTGAATCTTATATTCAGCCTTCTTATCAATGAGTTTTTTCAAGTCAGCACCACCGCCGAGCGAATCCCAAAGGTCAGGGGAGACCCGGCATTCAATCACTTCTGACGGTTGAAATAGCTGTAGACGCACAATTCCAGAATCACGGGATTCACCCGTAGAAGTATTGGTGTTGGTTTTCTTTTCGATATCGTCCAAATCATTAATGCGGGCGGTAACAATCATGGTTTCGTCCTTTTAGTGACAGTTATTGACACAAGTCCAAGGGGAGCTATCGCTCCCGGTAGTCGCTTCGCGTCCGGAGTCCACACGCGCGCCAAAACCGGAAGTGGCAAACTCGCTTTCGTCAAAACAGTAGGCATTGAGATCATCAAGCCTGTCGAGATATTGCTGATATTGCGCATATTGCTCATCAGCCATGCGGAGGTATTCCTGCTCGCGTTCCAATGCATCAAACACATCGGTAACACCAGTCATGATGCGCTTAGTACCACGCAGGAAAATCTCCTTGTTTTCGGTTTTCCAATTACGGGTGCGGGTCGCTAAATAGGCCGCACGAAATACCACACCAACAACACGCGCCCCAGAAACATCACCATAGCGGGTAATACACGGTTTCATCTTGGTATGTTCCTCGCCATATTCATCAATCAGCTTTTCCATAATTTGCGGAACGCTATAGCAAGGCTTAACGGTTTGGTCATCGCGGCGAACAAATACACCGCCCATAGCAAGGCAGAACGCCTCCCAATCTGACGAATCGGCTGCGCGGCGTATATTCTCCAACGTCAACCATTCACCATTGTCCAAATTTTTAAACACGGTATCGTCCTCTGTGAATTCTTCTCTTAAGCGGCGCATCTCACGCCAAACCGTCACGGACGGGCCACCGATAAATTGAAACTGGCGAATACCGTTAACACGAGCCCATGTAACAACACGTTCAGCTGCACTAATTCCGTCCAGCTCGGTAGCAACATCAGCCTGAATATGCTGGCCGTCGATATTCTTAGATAGGTACTTGGCGACATAGCCCACAGCAGAACCTTTCTTCCAATCAATCGCTTCTGATTTAAATCGGTACTTTTTGGCTCCGGCCTCGTTTGGGGTATCGGCCATCGCTGACTTGCGGAATAATCTTGTGACTGTTTTGCGGTGTCGTTCTTCCATAAAAAACAACACATGCCAATGAGGGCAGCCGTCAGCATGGGGCTCAACCACGCGCAGGCCATATACTTTAATTTCGGCCTTATCCAAAGACTTGCGGAAATCCTCAAACATACCAGTCATGTAGTTATGGGCATCGCGAGTCGTTGGCCGACCAGCATCAACCCATGCCTGATTGACTTGGCCATTAGAAACCGAATGAAAACGGCTAGGGCAGGTTGGGGTATAGAACATAGCCACATGACCACTTGCCTTGGCAATATTCTCAAAACCCTTCAAGCGCACAAACATTTCCGCACGGCGAATATCAGGATTGGAAACGGATTTATTGGACAGCTCATACAACGAAAACCAGTTATCCATATCATCCTCATCATAAGCAACGGTATTACGGAGGATTTCGGCATTGTCTTCATCACGTTGCCTACGCCGCTTGAGAGTGTAATCAGAACAATATGCCTGACCATACTTGTGGACTAATGTCAGGTCACGGGCAACATTTTCAATTTCACGCAATGCACGTCTACGCAGCGTACGACGCCACCAAATCTCATTGCAGGCACGATTAACAAGGCTACGTAATTCACCTTTTTCAAGCTTCTCCTTATAAACGGCCTCGCTAAAAGCAATGCCGTAATCATCAAGAATGTCTTGAACACGACTGAATGCAGTATGAACATCATCAATCGCGGCTACTTGGCGCATGACAAAGGCAGACTTGGCCTTGGCAAAGTCGCATATTTCCTCATCGGTAGAGGTATAGCGGAATTCCAACCGACTTAAACGTTTGTCAGCAGACTCCAATGCCCGCAAAGCCTCCAAATGACCCACTTTTTTTGCCATCTTGGTATAAGCACGGGACATAACAGGGGAAAAATCACGATGCATACGAATAAGCCGCATCACATCCAAACACGGTGCGACAAATGAAGGCTCAATATCATCAGATACATCCAGTGAATAAATTGACTGTGATATGACCTGACGATTTAGATATGACTTAACATAATCGGTATTAGGTCGGGTATGATCCACGAAGTCTGGCAGACGACCGCCATTCTTAATATCCGGCTTAACGTATGAAGTAGCCAAAGTTCGAGCGGGCAGGAAATTTACATATTCCTGAGTATTTGCTGCCAAATCATGAACAAGGATTCGTTCCATTTTGGCGTGGGGATAATTATCAACTCGCAAAGTCATGGTCACGCATCCTTACCAGTTGCCATCAAGCGTTGCGATAAAGCCAAGTTGGCAAGCAGAGCGAACGGTCATGTTTGATGCAGATGATGCCAGACCAGGCACAAACGTAACTTGAAAAGAGGTTTTGTCATCAGCCTCGATAAATAGCCCTGACGCATCAGCATCAATCGCTGGTAGCATATATGACAGGGCAGATTTCAAGCTTAATGTGGAATTGGTATCTTGAGTTGAAGTTGCCATATGTGCCTCTATGCTTATTTGTTCCCATTTGAGGTAACTATAATTACCAACAAAGGTAACTTCAAGATACCGTCGATGGTAACTAAAGGGCTAAAATGGATAAAACTTTGGAGGGTTTATGTATCAGGCAAAACTACTAGACAGCTACAAAACCGCGAAAAACTACATACAAGATAAGCAAATTGCGGCTGATTTAGGGTTACCAAAATCCAGAATATCCGAATTCAGAAGCGGTAAGCGTTATATGTCTGATATACAAGCGGTTTTTCTTGCCCAAGAATGCAATATTGACGTCAAAGAAGCATTGGTAGGCATTCACGCTGACCGCACACAGAATAGCAGCATCAAAGCTATATGGGATGAAATTGCAAAAAAGCTAAATAGCCAAGGATTTCAATCATTTGGGATTGGGTTCTCCGCAATTTCCTTGGCTGGGATTGGCGGGATTAGAGTAATTACTCAGTGCGCATTATGTACCATAGGGTTAAGTTAGACAGCGCTGACTAGACAGGGCGACCCTCGGATAAAGCGTTGATTAGACGGGGGTTTCTATATTTATCTTCCAGTAGTCCGTAAACTACATTTTGATCATTAATTCCAAGCAAATCAGCCACTTGGAATGCCATATCCCAATCCATCGAGTTTAGTTCTTTACGCCACTTATACAAACGCGACTCACTGACACCAAGTTTTTTGGCAAGTTTGTATTCAGAAGTCAGGTGGAATCTGGCTTTAACCTCATCCAATAATTCATTTGTGTAAGTCATCAATACACCTAAACCCGGGGATAATGTTTCAATAATAGGCGATCAAAATGATCATTCCCATACCCGCGGTCGAGTTGTGTACAACTTTAAGTTAGGTAAGAATTGATTGCGTACACACACTTGCTTGTATGGGGATACAGACATGGAAAAAGTCAAAAAGCCACTCAATCCAATTCATCAGCCTTGCCCGGATATATTCGATGGGGTCAATTTCGATAAGACTCTCACTGAAAATTCATTGAGCGTTGTTAAGTCACTTCGAAAGCGTTTTGGTTTCACCAAGAACACCGCAAGCCTCAATGGCTGCTCCGATTTTCGTTATAGCCGCCCGTTTCAAGTCCAAGCCCGCCGTCTAATGATGTTTAAAGGGGGTATCCGATGAACACTATTAATTTTGAAAATGCTGTAATTCTGGATACGGAAACAACGGGGTTAGATTCAAATGCTGAAATCATTGAAATCTCGGTGATTGAGGCATCAACGGGTAATGTCCTGCTTGATACTTTGGTTACACCAGTTCAACTCATTCCTGCTGAAGCTATTGCCATTCATGGTATTAGCAATCGCAAGGTTTCCGGTTCTCCAATATTTCCGAAGGTATTTAGACAACTATTGGAAGTTATCGAAAACCGCGATCTGCTGATTTATAACGCTAGCTATGATATGCGTTTAATTCGCCAGAGTATGAAGCGTTATGGCATTGATGTATTTCCATTTAGAACACAGTGTGTCATGGAATGGTATGCCGAGTTTTACGGAGATTGGAATGACTATCACGGTAACTATAAATGGCAAAGCCTGACTGATGCCGCCTATCAGCAAGGGATTGATATTTCAGATCTAAAGGCACACCGCGCATTGGCTGATTGTGAAATTACTCGCCGTGTTGTTATGGCTGTAAATCAGCAATTGGAGGGGCAATCATGAGCAATGTATTCAGTGATATTGAATGTGCGGTAGCACTATCTGAAGCCATCTTTCTAATGAAAGAAGAGATCATTCGACGTGAAAAAGCGGTTAAACATTTCCAAAGTCGAGACAAAGAAGAATCCCTAAATATCGCAGAGAGTAACTTATCGAATGCAAATAAAAGTCTCGCTATTCTTGAGAAAATGAAACGTGAGGCAATCTCATGCCCATGACCACATCAATTCAATGGTATTCCAATGCCGGGGCACAGGTTAATAAGCCGCTACCGTTTCAGCCCCAAGCTAATTTTTATCGCGCCGTTGCTCAATGCGTAGCATTCGCAGGTAATGAGCCAACCTATATGCGCCCAGTGATGGCAATTATTCCGGTGGATGCAAACCGCCGTTTGGTGGTGACCGTATGATTATTTCAAACCCAATCCCTAAGCAAGTGACCAAAGCCCCCAAGTTGGGGGCGGCGGTTTCCTCGCTGCCATTGCATGAGGCTGCGGTTCCGCTTAATACCACATTGGTTGCGGATTTCATGGCGCAACATGCACTTGATGAATGGAATAATTCAATGTCGCTTGTTCGTTATCACCGATTGCATGGTGACAGAACGTTGGTTGCGCATTTCCTAAAAGAGTCAGCAGAGTTTCGCCGGGTCTATATTGCCTTTGCCAAGGC
>NZ_LDOT01000035.1 GCF_001029445.1 Photobacterium aquae | reverse complement strand
CGGGCCCGAAGTCGTTTTTCTGTTTATCAAACCCTTTCCAATCGCTTAAATCATCCTTTTCACTTCTCTCTACTTCAAGACCAAATGCCAGCATCTCAAGATAAGCAAAAGTTTCATCTGATAATTCTATCTGTAACTTTCTACTCATAATTATTCGCCCCTATTAACTATCGCGCTCTAACTGTTGAGCTAACGCATACACCATGTAGCTATTTAAACTTCCATGAACTTTCCCTTGCACTTTAAGACGGTCGAATTCATCCCTTAACTTTGTTGGAATACCTCGAATAGTTTTATTGAAAACCTCAGCTTTCACCTCATCAGACATAACAGGCTTATCATCAGACCTATGACTAATTCCACGCTTTGCCATAACTAGCACCTCTTTAGCTTTTAAAACGTAATATACACCCAAAAGATATCTTTTCAATATCTTTATAGTTTCTTTTTGATTTCTTTTGCGAGTTTTGAGAAGTGTGCAGCAATCGTCCCAGACTTAACCGCTGAACCATTAAATGCGGCTTTTGGTAATGCGGCTGACTGAGGGATAACATTAGGCAACCGAACCATATGTTTAAGCCCTCCTATCAGTTCGTCAAAATCATCAAAAGAACGACGACTATGATGAACTCGATTCAACAATACATGTGCTACAAGGTTTTCATTTACTTCATCACTAACGGCGGCCATTGTTTCGTCAAAATCTAATAACCTTAACTGGTCGGATGGATCCTCACCTGTCGGTGTTAAAATGAAATCAGATTGGCCTAATGCAATTCGATTTAGTGTTGAATCAAATCCGCCAGTATCGACAAAGATTAGCTTTTCTTCATTTTGCAACCAACTTAAAAGCTGACCTGTGTCTCTAGTTCGATGTATATCTAACTGACCTCCTAATCTATTCAAATCACTTAACCCCTTGTGTATATCCAAATCGATTATGAAATCTGGCTCTAAATGATGAATTAGATTCAATGAAACTGTTGTTTTCCCTGTACCACCTTTTGAATTGGCAACACAAATAACAGGCATAAGCCCTCCTTTAAGAAAATAAGGCCAATACAGTAAAGATATCATTATAGTGTCAAATCGATGTTTTTTTGATTTCTTTTAGCGTGACGTGTCACGCAGTTGTTACTGCTTAAACTTCCCTGCTTCATACTAATAAGCCGTCGCGAAGCGACAAGCCCCGCAGGGTTGCATACTTTCAGAGTGAGCTGATCTAGACGGTCGAATGACAAAAGGAAGAATCAGCGATCACCAGTCAGACCCCTAGCTTTAGCTAGGAAATGGTCTGTCATCATTATTGGGCGTAAGCCCTTTAGTTAGATATCTTTTTATCTGACGTTTAACGGGTAGCACTTAAAGTATCCTTTCATTGCACTTAAATTGTGGATAACTAAAACAAGAACAAGATCGAGACGACCTGAAGCTAAAACGCCAAGAAAGACGAGGGGGATGAACGAAAAACTGAGGGGAGATGTCTGTAATACTGACTAGTTTTACAGATTGAGCAACGCAAAACGCCCCAGTTAAGGGGCTAGATTCAATTCTAAAGCGGTTTAATCAGTAGGGTATGCCATCATCCCAAACGAAAGCTTCTTCAACGCTATCATTACATGAGCGCTTCTTGTTTATCTTCTTCGTTTGGTTCTTTAATGCTTGGCGCGCAGCTTGGAAGAATGCGTAACCCGATAGTCCGTTAGGGTTTAACTGTTGTTTAGGCGCGTTCGCCGCGTCTCTTGCTTTTTGCTCTTTCTGAGCGAGGCGTTTTGAGGCTTTTTTCCGCTCTTTAACGCATGTTTTTTCCATGCCAAAGACAGCGAACAACGCAAGGTTTACTGTTTTCACCGCAACTTTGGCGATCTTACGTTTATTACCGTTCTGGTCGGTGATTTCTTCGTAAATTTCATGCAAGCCAACCAAGCCGACGCGCTGAATCTCAGCCATTGCACGCAATACACGAAATTGAGATAGCCCCGTGTGTTCTTGGATCTTCTTGTATGACAGATTGAACCACTTGCCTGACATGAAAAAGCCAACCTTAAAGGTCACTAGGTCAATATACTTCGTGATGCACTTGAGTACCAAAGCGATAGATTCAGCAGATTCACTACGGCGTGTTCTCTTTGAATTGCGAGAAGCCGATAACATAGGAATAACAGAACGATTGCGATTAAAGCGTTCGATACGCTCAGCAAGGGTTCTTAGTACCGCGGGTTGGTTCTTAAACTCATAAACAAGTTTAGTTGTTGGGTTTTGGCGGTCATGGCCGCAGCGATTGCCTGTTTTTTTCATATTCAATTCCATCTTAGTAACGTTAAAAACTTGATAAGTTCGCTCGTTACCCATAGAATTGACTTTGAGAGTTCAGTTCTTTCACGGTTGGCGCCGTGTGGGTAACGAATTAGAGATAGGCAGCCTTGGCGGGCTGCCTTTCTCGTTTCTGGGCCTATAATAGCCCCTGTATACCTCTTTAATCAATCAAACAACGCCATGTTGTGAGATTTTGTGGCTTTTCCTTTCTTTAATTCTTTATTTCTTTACTAATTTTCAATTTAATCAGGACGTTAAGTCCTATAAACACCCTCAGACTTAGCAAACTCCACCATAACCAAGCCGCCCAAGGTATCCCCAAAATCATCAAAAACACGGTTTAAAGCGCGCCCGAATTGTTCTGAGCGTTTTACTGGGTGTTCTTTTGAAAGATCCGCGAAAATAGATGCGGCTTGCTTTTTTTCTGCCTCTGTTGCGTTCTTGGCATCCGTTTGGCATTGTTCCCAAAATTTATTAAGCCTCTTCTCTCGTGCTTTACGCCCCATAATATCCCCCACTAATCAAACATCATCGTTCTAGAACGACGCTCTTGCGCACGCTTATGCTGAGCTAAACGTCTATCAATTTGCTCTGCTAGTTCACGTTCATCCATACCTGGTGCAGCGTGAATAACAAATTCCACAGTGCTGTTATCGGTGTAATAACGATCGCCGCCCGTTTTAGCAGGTACAGATCCAACACTGAGAGCTGAGGCCGGCATTATCCCACCATTGGCCACCATCGCACCGGACTGGCTAGGGCTAAACGCAGGCACTGCGGCCGTATTGGTAACCGCAGGCAAAGCCGCCGCAGCTCCCGTCATGGTTTGGGTTACGTTTAAACGTTTTTCGGTATGGTCATCATCACCAAACAAGCTATCCCACCATCCTGAAACGGTTGAAAGCATTCCTGCAATGACTTCCATGCCCGACGAAAACACGCCTGTCACTCGTGCCCACAGGCCGCCAAAAAATTCGGTTAATGGCTCCCACGCTTGCATGAGCGCCCCTAATGGCGAGTAAGTAATGATCGACTTGATAAGCTCCCAGCCAATGGAGAACGTTGTTTTTAAGTTATCCCAGAGTCCGGAAAAGAAATTCCCCAAAGGCTCCCAATATTTCACTACCAACGCAGCCACACCCACTAACGCGGCCACGCCAGCAATGATCAATCCGATAGGGTTAGCTGTCATCGCCGCATTTAAAGCCCATTGCGCACCCGTCATAATCGCAGTTCCTGCAGCTAACGCTTTTTGTGTACCAGATAAGGCAAGTAATGCCACACCAGAAGCAAGAGCGGTCACTCTTGATAGCATCATCGAGGCGGTAAGCTTCATTTGTTCAAACGTCAAAAGTGACGTAACAAGCTTAATTGTCGTAAGGATCGCACCTAATCCCGACAATGCCGTTATAACCAGTGAAGTAATGCCACCAACGGCCGCGAGGGTGGCAATTAACGCCCCAACCGAGACCACCGCCGTAACGACTTTTGGATTATTTTCAATAAAGCCTTTCACCGCCGATGTTACCGCTATGATTTGAGGCTCAAGATCATTAAACGTCTTCATCATTGAGCCGCTCAACGCTTTACCCAATAATTGAATGCTACTTAACCCGTTATTATTGAGTGTGTCGGCTAACTTGTCGGCGGTGCCGGTTAAATTACCCATGCCGCCGCCCGCACTCGCCATTGCGTTGAGAAATTCGGGGATTTTATCAATTGATAGATCCTCTAGAGGCGTGCCAAACAAAGCTATCGCCGCGTTTGCGCGTTCCGCCGGATCACTAATCGCCAATAAGCCTTTTGCTGTTTGAGTCAGGGCATCACGTGCCGACGGACCTCCTTGCACAATCGCGTTGGCCATATCTGCCGCTGATAGCCCGATTTGTTCGTAAGCCTCTACTGACGACTTCGACATATTGGAGCCACGGAGCGTAAACTCTTTTATCGCGTCCCCTGTTTTATCTAGCGCAATTTTTCCCGATTTAGAGGCATCAACTAACAGCCTCATCGCCTCATCACCAGAAAACCCCATATTCTTAAAGTGAGTGCCGTATTCATTCAGAATATCGGGCAGTTCCCCACGCATAGAAGCGGACATTTGCTGCAAACCTGCGCTAATAAGATCAAACGCTTGTGTCGTATTTTGAACCAAGCCATTTTTGACAAGCTGCGAAGCCATTTGAACAGAATCCGTCGCTGCAATGCCGTAAGCCTGACTAATCGCGGCGGCATTTTGTGTCAACGCAATGATGGATTCAGAAGAGGCTTTATTGAGTCCGCCAAGTGTCGATGTTACCGCTGATATAGCCTCCTGCGTCTCTGCCATTGAGTACGTATTCGAGCTATAAATCTTGGTGATCATATCTCGATACTTCTCAGCCTCAGCGCGGCCTTGTCCATGCGTAGCGGCAAGCTGTGATGCGGCTTGCTGTGCCTGTAATGCAGGATCCGACATTCCAGCAAGACTTAAACCGCCCGCTGCGCCCGTAATTGCGCCGCTGGCATTGGTGGCACTGTTACGAATAGCTTGAAGTTTGTTCTGACGTTGAGCAACTTGATCAAGGTGCGCCTGTTGCTGTGCCAGCTCCTTATTATACAAACTCGTATCACTTCGAATTTTTCTCACCGCCTCACTTAATCGACGAGTCGAGATCCCAGAGTCATTTAACTTACTGCGCAACTGTTGTAATTGGGTGATCTCTTGTGCGTGCTGCTCCTTTAATTTCTTCGCGGCCAATTGTGCCTGGCTAAATTCCTTAATCATCTTTTGGGTAGGGCTGGCACTATTTTTCATCCCTGCCGCTAGTTGGCTCACTTTCTCGTTTGCCGCCTGTAAAGCGGTTGAAGTCTGACTTACTGACGATTTTAATTTTTTAAAATGGTCAATATCGGATTGCTGTTGGCCTAACTGCTTTAATCGGTCTTGTGTCGCCTTGATCTGATCGCCCACTTTAGCCGTTTGGGTTGTCACTTTTTGGATCGGTCCAGTTAAGTTATCAACCATGCCTAGCATCATCGTTAATTTGTGTTTTTGTTCACTCATTGCTCCACCTATCGCCCAAATTCAACCCGGTAAACCGCTTCACAGGCTTTTGCAGTTGAGTAATAACGAACTCCGTTACGCTCATATTCATGAAAAACCTTTCCAACAAATAAGCGCGACCGAATCGTTCCACGATCAAAATTCAACATTTTGGATAATTCAATAACGGTGGATAAATGTTGTTTACTCATAAATGCAGCGCCTCTCTTAACTCATATTCGATAATTGCTTCTGCGGCCTCTCGAACAATATAAACATTCACGCCTCGGTGTTTTGCGAAAGGCTGAATACACTTTGCAGAGAGTCGCTTTCTTACCGTGTCACGATTCAAATCGAACATCTCCCCAAGTTCGGTGACGTTGCGTAAATGGTTTTGAGCGGTTTGATACCTTTTTTTTGCCATACTGTTACTCCTGTTTGATTAAAACGGCACTAACAACGATTCCCATCCCCTAAATCGACACCTTTTATCCCTTGTCCTGCCTAGATTTCGGCACCACCATGCGGACACTGGTGTCGGTGCATAGGAAACTGGAAAATTTGTCGTATACCGCGGGCCTCGCACCCGTGGTTAACTTTCAAAACTCCAGGGTCCCCCGACTTCTGGGGCGAACACCGTGCAACCATTTGTTTTATAAGGATCTAGCTCCCTATTTCATCGAAACAGCACACCTAGGAAGCTGGCGGTGTTCGGTGATTGTTATTGTCTTCTGTAATAAATTACGTCATGTGGGCTTAGCCCTTGCTACGTGTGGGTTCGCGGGCTTTCGACTCTAGGAATGATCTCAGTGTTGTCGTAGTCACCAATAGACTAAGCAGGGGCGCATGATTCTGGCGTAGCCAATCGTGATATTTCTCCAGGGCTTGCTGCTTTTGTTGCTCGGCAAATGTGTGGATATAGGTTTGATCTAATCGGTTCATGGCGTGGTTCAGTAAGAACTCACACACCATGTAATCGATACCTAAATCCATCCAGGTCGAACGGGCTAACTTACGGATAGAGTGGCTGGTCCACTCCCCCAGACTGATCTCACCAATCAATTGGTTTGCTCGGTTACTGGTGATGGCGTTACGGTGTCGCAAGTTCGGGAACAGGAACACGCCCTCATAGCCGTTTTGTTTTTGCCAGGCTCGATACTGCTTAAAGATGTGAATGGCTTGCTCAGTGAGTGGTAGCGTCAGTGCTTGTTTGGTTTTGGTAACACCCTCAGGGATAAACCAACGGCGAGAATCAAAGCACAGCTGTGACCATTTCGCTAAGCGGGTTTCACCGATACGAGTCCCATGCAGCAACATGATGAGTAGCATCGCTCGTGCCGGCACAGAGGCATTGACCGCCGCAGCGTGAACTTCATCTAACTGATCACCACTTAACTCTGATGGTTTGGGTTTTATCTTGGCTTCAATGAAGTCGCTGAACTCAAAGCCCCCCAAAGGGCTTAACTCGATGTGCTTCAGTTTTTGCGCTCGGCGAAAGGCTTGCTTCAATACGCCCCATAATGACCGCACAGTCGAAAGTTCGTATTGCTGTTGCAGTGGCCAGAACATCAATTCATCCAATTTGGCGTGGTCGATGTCTTTCACATCTATATGACCAAGCAACGGGATAAGGTGACGAGTCACCGCCCACTTAATGGTCGTTCGACGGGACGAGGTGATCGTGGTATCGCTTTGACTACGTAATAGATACCACTGCAACGCCTCACCCACGGTTTGAAAACCTGGTTCTAACATGCCTAAGTTGGTTTCACAGGCGATCTTAGCTTGCAACTGGCTTAGACTGGCAATTACATCTTTCGCTTTCAGGTGTGGCCAATCACCCACTTTATGCCATTCTGAGCCGCTATTACGGCAGCGTACGACATACCAGGAAGCTTTAGCGCGTTTTGCTCGAAAACGTAGACGCAACGGGTAACGAGGATCACGCAACTCACTAACCTCATGGTTAGTTTGATGCTTTTTGATTTCACTCTCTGAAAACTTAATAACCTGAGTACCCATTACGTTTTACTCTTTTTTTAAATTAATAAGGCAAGCTCTAAATTCGGAAAGAGAACGTCAAATAGCGCCTTTAATCACACAAGAAGCCGAAGTCGTAGCTACACGACCAGACTCAATAACATGCTCCACACTTTCAACTAACCATTCACCATTCGCACTTTGTTTATGATTCTCTAGAACAAGATATCCTTCCGGTGCAATCTCCGGTGATAATGGTCGAGTAATAGACAGCGAACCATTACCACGGCGTAACTCGGCGAGCTTGGCTTTAGCGGCTGTTTTTGCGGCCAGTTGATCAATATGATTCTTCTTGATCACGAACTGAGGCTCACCGCTCCCTACCGTTTCTGCCACCCTTACCTGGTTCTGTTCATCAAACCAACACGCAACAACTGATTGATACTCTTCTCTATCTTTAATCGTGACACTACCTGTAGAGTTCTCTGGATCGTTAATTGTCACTCTGGGCAACTCTTTACCACTGACTGACTTTCCTTCCCCTTTTTGCAAGATAATCAGACGATTCGCTGCAATTTTAAAAACCCCGTTATTCACCTTAGTGAGTCGAGTTAACAAACTCATATCCGATTCACCTAGTTGATCGATATGAGTAAACGTAATATTGGCCATAGAGTCCGCTATCGCTGGCTGATAACCATGTCTATCCGCTATCTGGCTAGCCAACTCACCCAGAGTTATATCGTCATAACTGCTATCCCTAGGTGCTTTTAATGAGTTCTTCATCTTGGCTGCTTGTGCCTTAATCGTCAGGAGATCCGCATCAAGCGACTCCTCAATTTCGTCTACGGTGTACGTACCGCGATACGAAAGCGCATTCTCATGGCCAATGTAAATATCAAGCTCAGCACCAGTAGGTGGTATCTCAACCGCACTATCACGATTGTCGATCTCGAACTCAGCCGTATCATTCTCAAAACCAACCGAATCATGTAATGACAAGCGAATAAGACGATCACTAATTTTTGCGGTGATATCTTGGCGATTAGCCAGAATTTTATAAGCAGCGTTCTTCATTATTGGGGCACCCTAGACGAACTTTACCGAATGAATTTTCACTCAGTAACAACAAAAAAATGTTGGTTAAATAAAAAATATGGTGACCACGAGACCAGGAAAATCTCTGCCACCCGTCGGGGTTTTTCAAGCGCACTCACCGACTAACCGCCCCTACCATTTAGAACCACCGACTGCGCACGTAGGAAGCGCTTCCCTTTACGTTAAGGGGTGACAGTATTTTCAGCATCAATATCTTCAGAAGATGAAATCATCATTTCTTCACACCATAGAGGAATCGATTGAATACCCATTCCTTTCATACTTTCAGGGTGACTATAATTTTCAGGGAAACGTTTCATCGCACAGTACAAAGTCGAGTCACTTTCTAACGTATTCTCTAAGGCGAGCTGCCAAACCGACCCGAGATTCATGGCATATTTGGCTTCTGACGGACGAATACCTCGCACCATATCAAACAAACATTTACGCTCTTCTGGATCCAAATCCGCAGTTTTAATCCCTAGCGACTTAATCGAGAAAAGAGCATCTTTTTCACGCATAAGCGTGAATAATTCTTCAAGTTTCTTTTCTATCTTTTGATTAAACGCTCGATATTCATCTTCATCTTTTTGGTAGTTTTCAATAATATTTCGAAAAAGAGATTCTCGACGATGTTGTTTAGCAATAGCTTCCGCTTCAGCAATCGCTTGTAGCTCTTTTTGCTCCTCAGATTCCAATAAAGCCAACTTATCCTTTAAAAGAGCACGAGATTTCGCGGCTTTATCTATGTCGGATTCTTTCAATGATGCCGGCTTACAATTGTTTAGCGCTTCCTTTGTAGCATCGATCATGCTTTGAATTGTTTTAAGGTTATCAGTCACACAATGCTCCTTAGCTATTACTTTCTTTAGGCTTAGTTTCTTTCGACGATAAAATCTCTAACTCAGACAGAGCACGGCGACGGTCATCGAGCTCCAGTAGAACTTTTATGCTCAAAGGATCCCCTGAATCAGCTTGAGCTCTTAATTTTCGAATATAAAAACGGCGCTCTTCTTTTGAGGGAAAGAGACCGCGGCCTTGTCTTGAGTTCATATCGCACCTCTTTAAAACGTGGTATGAATACTAGGATGCAAGAAAAGAAAACCGTTAAATAGAACGATACGGAAATATTTATTTAAAAAACTCAACTCACCCAAAGAGGGCACCAATGAATAAGCGAGCCAAGAAAGTTCAGAAACGCAATGCGAAGAGAAAGGCAGAAAAAAAACAGACAAATCAGACTATCGAATCAGAACGCTTAGCAATGAAGAAAATGAAACACTACCAAGCCATGCTAACTAAAAGCGCCATTCTCGATATTTTGATTAATGATCTTGATGAATCACCAGAAGATTGCCATCTATACTTTGAAACAATGGAAAACGAGTTAGACATTAACTTTGACGAGGTCACCACCAAGCCAGCTGCATTACAAATCGAAATGCTTGAGGACGATGGTATAAAATACAAAACCAACCCCTGGTATGACGTATTTATCGAGAAGATGACTGAAAAATATGGTGAAAAAACAGCAAGGGAGAAAGCGTGGGGGATCGCTACAGGTGTCATGACCTGTATGATGTCAGCGGGTGAGATAGTGAAAGGGAATCCAATTTCACCGCTATAGTTTATGATGTGCAATTGACAAATAAGGTCTATTAAAATGAATAGACCTTAACACTTTATTCTCCATAAACATGGATAGTAAAGTGAATTTAATTACTCAACAAAGCCATGATAAAAACCGACATCAACCACAGCTTCAACAAATTTTTTAGCCATCTTTCGATCCATGATTACCAACTTGCCATCAACCTTTATATAGATGCTATCTTCTTCATAATATGAAGAACGTCCTAACTCAATATCCATTTCATTAACATCACCTTGGTCTTTTACTATCTCTTCAAAATAAACCGTTGTCGCCATCTTACCGCCACTTCCTATATCGTTTTTTAACGTTCCCATCTAAAAAAGGCCACCAATAAGCGACCTTTCGATTCGTTGAGCGAATGCTACGTTAGATCAACCACAAGTCTCACTTACATTAGCAGAGACAAAAGTAGGGTTACCATAAAGCTCAATAACCTCTCCTTGTTGATTGTTATGAGCTGAACACAAAGGGATAATATACCAGTGTTGATCTAACACCCCCTCCTTTTGGACGTGAGCACCAACTGTCGCGTTACTCATACAACTTTTCTCAACACACAACCCAGCAGTTTCACCACTGAAATTTTCCCAATGTTTTAGCCAACTCGCACAACCGCATGTATGGTTAGATGTGCCATTAATATTTCTTGCTTTCATGTTACCTCACAATAAACCATATGAAATATATGGGTACTGTTAACATATAGGCTATGCGCTGTGTATTCAACCAGCACTGTGAAAATAAACATAACCCTAAATTGGTAGATGATTGTCACTTTTAAATAGGTTGGCTTATTTTTCTGTTCGCACATTCGTTGTTTATAACGCTCAACAACGAATGTGTGCATAATCTTTTTTTTGGTGCGTAAAATGCCCATTATGGTAAATAGCCATTTTTGCTATCAAAAATAACGCTTTTGCTCTCAATCCTTTCGTTAAGGCGTGTTTTCATCACTCTTTGATGCACTATCACGGTCTTTATCCGCTGAAATTTTTCGACACTTTTCGTGCAACAAATCGCCCAAATGAATGACTATACAATAGGCATAAAAAAGCCCCTAAAAGGGGCGTTTTTCATAGTTTTCTATCTCGGCATCGCTTAAGCGTGTTTAAACCCTAGATCGAGTTTGAAGCCACAAGCATGTGCATAGCTTACTAGGGTTTTAAGGCTCGGGTTTGCTCGGCCAGATTCCAATCGCGAAATATTCGGCGCTCGCGTTCCCATCTTCTTGGCCACTTCGTCCTGAGTCAGTCCCGACTTTTCTCGCATGGTGATCAGCGTGCTAATCAGCTCAAACTCATCGCCCAGCTCGTCATACGCTGATTTCACCTCTGGGTTCTCAAAGGCTTTCTGTTTCAGTGCTGATAAACTCATCGTTTCACCTCTTTCATTCTCTCTCGAGCCAGTTCGATCTCTTTCTTTGGAGTCTTATTCGACTTCTTCACAAAAGCTCTAAGCACGTAAACATGCTGACCTTTTAGATAACAAAACAAGCCTCGACCGATCCCCTCTTGTGCTTTGGCTCTGATCTCAAACAGGCCATCACCCATCGATTCCGTATGTGGCGGCCCCAGATTGGCACCGTGCATTTCAATCAGCTCCAGGAGCTTAATCATTCGTGCTTGGATTTTTGGCGGCATTGATAGGATTTCATCTTCAACGCCGCTATGAAAATCCACTTTCCAAGCCATTCGTCTTTACCGTTTTTATTATCATATATGATAGGTCATGTTACCACCACTTGCACGAAGTTCAAAACCATACGTCACACATCGCACTCACCCCCTCGCAAATTCACTCAACGAGAGACGGCTCACTCTCCCGCGCTAAGAAGCGCGATAAGAGTCGAGAGAGCCATCTCTCATTTCGCAAATTTCGGGAGCACAGCCCCCGCTATGTACGACTCTTAAAATCGTCGCTACATAGCGGGGGCCGTGGCTTTAGACAATTTCGCGCACATTTTAATAAACACATTGCTGACAAATACCTCGGTTGTTAATATTTCAAGTGAAAGTGAGCGATTAACGACCGCCTTGAAGTCGTTAGAGTTTTCCCCAAAGGGCATGCCGGTTTCTCATAAAAACCGAGACTCAAGATACAAACTTGAGTATCTGGAACCTGCCAGTAAAAGCAGAGATCCATACTTGGATAACTGACACTCCACAGCAAAAAGAGTCGAATTTATCACGTCACGATAGCGCTTTTTCAATGCGGAACTGAAACGGCTAGCCCAACGAAATAAGGCTCTAGAGTTAACCTATCTAGTTAAATATAGCGGTTCGAAATACAGGTGAGAGCGGTCAGACCTAAGCAGCGTTAATGCTTAAACTGTGGCGAATAGGCATTCAGTTGTCGCTGAACTCTAAAAGAGTCAGTAGTTCTTACAGCACAATGGAGGTGGTTTGTGTTTGATGCACACCAAGAAGCGGAAGCGCTCAAACAGCAAACTCGCGTTATACGAAAACGATCATATACCCGCAGAAAGTCCAGGCTAGATCAATACAAGGGGGAGCTTCTCGCCCTACGCCGTGAGGACTGTAGTATTGCGGAGCTACAACGATGGCTAAGAAAAAAGCGCATCAAAGTCGTTCATTCTACTGTCGCTCGATGGCTGGAACAACAAAATGGGTAAATTTGCAAGTCCAGCCAAACAAGCTGCCAGTGTTATGAAAAGCGTTCAAGGAAAGACTCTCTCATCAGTTGGTACAGTCCGAAACTATGAACAGGCCCTTACCCGGGTGGCTGAGTATGCTAAAGAGCAACGCATCGATGGCGGTCTGAG
This sequence comes from Photobacterium aquae, assembly GCF_001029445.1. Classification (GTDB taxonomy): domain Bacteria; phylum Pseudomonadota; class Gammaproteobacteria; order Enterobacterales; family Vibrionaceae; genus Photobacterium; species Photobacterium aquae. The sequence goes on along the minus strand of NZ_LDOT01000035.1, from coordinate 3,094 downwards.
AGGTTTGACACCTGAACAAGCACTCCTTTATTTGGAAAAACGTGGTGAGCAAGTCGGACAAAAAGCTCTCGATATGGAACGTCAAGCGATACAGTGCATGATGCAGCATGTCACATGTCTCCTCGAAAAATCCACCTCCCTACCGGTGATCAAATCAGAACAAACTCAAGCACTAAACTCTCGGGCTTACACTCCTGAACAAGCGAATCTAGTATCACAACACCAAAGTGAAAAACACCGTCTTGCTACCCAGCTAGCGCACGTTTGTGGGCTCAGGGCTCATGAATTGCTGACATTGCGTCCCAGAGAAGAACGCTTGCCTGATGAGCGTCCGGCCTTAGAGAGTAAATGGCGTGGTCGTGACGGAAACCTTTACACAGTAGAGGGAAAAGGTGGATTAGTGCGTGATGTTCTCATACCTCATGGTTTAAGTCAGAAGTTAGAGACTCTACGTTACGCAACGCCCCAACACACCACTGATAGAGGTATTCACTATATCAGTCATTACGCCATTGGTGGCGGGCAAGCATGGAGCAATTCTTTTTCAGCTGCTGCAAACCGGTGTTTAGGATGGTCTGAGGGTGCGCATGGTTTACGGCACAGCTACGCCCAGGAACGAATGCACGAACTACAAAGTTCAGGACTTCCCCGTGAGCAAGCGCTAGAAACGGTTAGCCAAGAAATGGGGCATTTTCGCCCAGAAATTACAGAGGTATATCTGCGATGAGATGGTTCTTATTTATCGCCTTGATCATAGGTTTGTTGTATTTAGGCGATCACACACATCAATATGTAAGTAGCTTATCTCTGATTGAAATTGGCAATACAACCGACAAAATACAAGATGGCTGGCAGTTCTGGAATGGCCAAACAGAATCCGCAAAGTTCGCCCCTCTCTACAGCAAAGTAGATGGTTGGCATATCTTTGTTCAACTCTGGCCAGTAGCGACTACTCTGATCTTACTTTGTGTATTGCTCATACCTATGAGCGTTTACCTCTTTGGTCACCTATCTAGCCAAGAGCTCAAAACCGCCAAACAAAAAGCGGTCCAAGCCCAAAAGCAAGCTAAAGAAAGAATTTCGACCGCAGAGAAAAGAGCACTAAAGCACGCTCGTTCAGAGGTTCAGGAACAAATGACACGCACTCAACATGCAGAACAACAAGCTCAATACAGAGAAAACCGAGCCAAAGAATTAGAGAGCAGCCTGCAGCAAACAATTAATGACATTCGATGGCAAGCTCAACAGGCAATTAGTGTAGCCAACCAAGAAACCGTAGAGTTACGAAAGCAGTTAGCCATTGCAGAAAAAAGAAAGAAGAATGCCGCAGCTACAGCTGAACGCAGAAGAAAAAAGTTAAATAAACAAAATTCATAGATTTTTCGCTGATGGCCTCCCTCTGAGTAAAGAGGGGTATCCAAGATGATCTCTCCGTTCTTTAAACAGCTTTTTAATTGTGGAATAAGGACGATCTACCTCAGGGTGAGCATCCAAAAAGAGATCAACGCCAGTATCAAGGGTAACTGGATGCTTAATATTATGTATCAGCTCATCCATAAGGGGCACCAACTCCTGTTTTACTCTTTGATGCCTTTCATTTTGAGCCGTTCTATTCTGATCAGTTGTTATTCGAGCAGCTAGAGGGCCAGTAACCGACATAACCTCAAATAATGCAGCAATGACTCTCAGTGTTTCAGCATCTTTATCCATTCCCCTGTCTTTAAGAAACTGAGCAATGCAGGGCAAGCGAGAAACATGGTGCTTTGCTAAATCGCTCAGATCATGAAAACCATTCCTTTCAGTAACATTAATCATGAAAAGAGCAACAAGCCTATCATGAAGCTTTTTCGATTCGATAAGGTTCTCGAATGTTTGCAGTTCTTCTTTCTGTAAACTCGTTAGCTGTTTCATGAGCATAATTTCCTATTGGTGGCCTTTAGAACTCTTAGCTTTATTCTTCATCACTTTAATCCTTTTAATGGCATCCTCTCGATCCTTTAAGTCCACTAAATCTCCCTCGACCCCATCAAGAGAGAAACGCTTCGAATCAGGTTTAGCCAGTGCTTTTTGGTAAGCCTTGCGCTTAACCCAAGAGGATAAGAATCTGTTAACCGGCTTTATTGCCCCAAAACCTAAAACCTCAATGCCACCGGCCTCTCGATGTGCAATTGCTATATCTCGATGCACCCCTAATGCTAAAGGCTTTACATTTTCCTCATTAAACATTTCCGGCCAGGTTTCTAAGATCCAATTTTTACAGTCATCGTTGCGTTGCTGCTTGATCCCAGCTTCCATTTTATCCAGCTCTTCACGAGATAATTTTTTCTCTTTTGGCTCCGGATTTGTCACCTTAGGCAAGGATAATGTACGTCTCTTTTTAATGATAATCTTGGTCATGACAAATACTTCTTAATTCCGTTCTTAATGAGAATACCAATACTTAAAGTCCATATGCGAAGAAACTAGCTTACTTCGCATATGGTTATGTACTTTGAATCAAATAGTAATTTGAAAAAAGTACCGTTGTACATCAACGAGCTGTAATCGACTTAAGCGCACGATTAGCCATTCGCTCAATTTCACTAGCTTGCTCTTGCTGCATCTCAAGTAGTTCGAGAATGTCATCTTGGCCTAGCTCATGAAGCTTTCCTTCCTGACTAATTACCGACATAGTACGAATACGAGCCGCCAGTTTTTGAATACGTAGGATATCTTCGGCTTTCATTATTGCTTTCCTCTCTGACGTACAACAGCTAGCTCATTAAGTAAGGCCTTAAACGCGGAGCCTTTTAATGGACCCAAATGAATAGGTTTTTTTTCAGTGTGAGCTTTGATAAGCTCTTGCACTAAGTAACTCATGATTGATTACCTCTTTTGTGATTACTAACGCCGCCCTAGGTCGCCAAACTCGAGGGCGGTGTTTTATTTAGAAATTACTCATCAACTTCATTCTTAATACAATCGGCTAACATTCCGCGGTTGTATGTCCCCTGCCAACCTGTAAGACTATCAACAACAGAACGCTCCCAACTTCCAGAACGACGAACCCCAGTAGCAACCGAACCCGCAATCTCTTGCAATAATTCTCTAACTG
>NZ_LDOT01000034.1 GCF_001029445.1 Photobacterium aquae | reverse complement strand
CAAAGGCTCATATGTGTTAGCATGTTGTTTCCGCAACAAATGAGTTGACTTGTGAGCGTGTAGCAAAACGTATTTTCTTACCGTGAAAATCGTTGAACAACAGCTGATGAAACTGCCATGAGCTTTTAGACTCTCGTTCCGAGTACTCAGAAGCCCACTGCAATAACTCGCTAAAATTTTTCTCGGCCTGTTCCACATCAAGTTGCTTCGAACTCTCTGAGCCCCGCGCATGAAGGGAACTCTCACACACGGACCACTCTAAATCCAGGAATAACAGCGTATCAGCAGAAGGTATAAGCTGTTCAGCTAAGGCACCAAACACCCCTTCAATCACCCAACTATGTTGGGTTCGTAAGCTAGCAATTTCATCTTCAATTGCTTCAGGGGATCGTTTACGGTTATAGCCACCGGGCTCCCATACAATTGAGTCCAAGTTAACCTCTTGCAACTGGAGCTTTCGTGATAACTGCTCTGACAGCCAGCTCTTTCCTGAGCCCGAATTGCCAATGATGAGAATTTTCTTCATGTTGCTCCTATACGCTTAACAGTGTATTAAACAGCATGCTCGCTTTCCCCAGCCTAATACACGTTTAATTGCGCATGATTTTCTTATCAGTATCCTTTTAAGTCAACTGGTTGCATGAAATCATTATTGCTTATGGTTTTTTGTTGTCTGGCTGTGGCATCGAAGAGGTAAAAATTGAAGGGACAGATTGATTACAAAAAAAAATAGACAAACCGAAGTTTGTCTATTTAGGTTACGTTATTTGAGTTTCAAACTACTGGGCGAAAAACTGAACACAGATAACTAAGATGGAAACTTGCCAGCTTTCTAAATCAACGAGCTGGAATTCTCTTTAACGATAACCGAGTTGGAAACTCCAGTGCTTCATGGCTAATGAAGGCAGCAAGTTTGGTTAACTAAGTTGGAAACTCTCTCCTCATAATACTCTCTCTTTAGGGTAATTACTCAGTTCGTAAAACCCGAACCGCACTTTAGGAACCGCGAATTTGCAATGAACCAGTCGCTTGTTTGTATGAACAAATCAATATGCTCAGGGTTCATTTACCTCAAGCTTCATCAACTTTGCTCTGTATAAATCCAGGTACTAGAGCTCGAATAGAGTCAAAAGGCATTAAGTGATATTCAAATCAATAGTATTTGAATTGCTTTAATATGGATGCGTATTTACAATATGAACCCAGTTGATATGCTTATAAGGTAGAGAGATAGAATTGAAACTGACCATCGGTAATAGTGAAGCTTTGGCTAGTGCAATTGAGTTTAGCGATAATGAGATAGTTTTCCTCTTTGGTTCGCCATTATCCGCTTCTTCTGGACAAACTGTTGGTATACCTGGAGTTAGAGGTGTTCTCGATATAATAGAGAGTAGGCTATCAGAAAAACCTAAGCTTCTTGAGCTATACCATAAGAATGTGAGTTCAGCGCAGCCTGATACGGATAGGTATCAAAGCTCCTTTGATTTCTTATCAATGTATACTAGCCCTAATACAGTTAATGGCATTATTCGTTCAGCAACGTTGCAAGCCTATAAAGGTGATGTATCTGATATTGATATCAACGATGTTACTCAATTGATAGAATTGCAAAATGATGTCCGCAACTGGTCTATTCCCCCAGCTACTAAATCTTTATCAGAGATTTTGTTGAACTTTGATAAAGCTTCAAAAATCGCATTAACCCCAAATTTTGACCCGCTCCTGTCTATTGCTCTGGAGCAGGCAAGTTATAAACCAGCGAGAGTGGTTTTACACGGCGATAGTAACCTTGAGCAGTTTCAGGTGTCTAATGTCAATGTTATTCATTTTCACGGTTTTTGGGTCGACACAGATACATTACACACCCCTGCTCAATTGACTTTGGATAGACCCCTTCTAAAGCAGTCTTTAACAAGAATATTGAGCAATAAGACACTAGTTGTTTTGGGCTATGGAGGGTGGGACGATATCTTTACGCAAGTTCTATTCTCAATGATTAGTGATAGTGGGGCCAATTTCGATATATTGTGGGCGTTTTTTGAGTCGAATGAATCGACTATAAAGCAAAAATATCAGTGTTTACTAGAGTCTGTTGCACCTGCAATACAAAGGGGAAGATTTAAAACATATGGGGGCATTGATTGCCACAGTTTCCTTCCTCAGCTTTCAGAAGCTCTTGAATGCAGTAACGCTGTAACAGAGAATTCCCATAATCTTACTTCTGCTCCTGTAACTGAAGAAAAGCATATCCAGGAAGGTGAACAAGAGTTTGAAGATAGAGAAGCAGCTCTTATCCCATGGAATATTTTTTTAGAACCTGCTCATAGTTCAGTGAGAGTAACGGAGAGAAGTTACTTGCTGGGACTATTGGCAAAGCATCGATGTGTCAATGTTGAAGCTGAATGGGGAATCAGCCATCGAGAGTTTGTTTATTCTCTGAAACTAGAAGCGAAATCTACTTACTTTAATGCTCCAATTTTCAGAGTTGATCTCGCAGGAGTTAGAAACAAAAAGGAGATTTTTGAACGTATCGAGCGTGAAACTGGTGTTAGTCTACAAGTATTTATTCAAAAACTACCTCAGTATAATAATATTGTATTCTTTGATGATGTTGGCGCAGAGCTCACCAAGTCAAATGACGTAGCGAGATTAGTGGAAGATCTAGAGTCGTTATTGCCGATAATGTATGAGTACAACGAGAATGCTAAAGTTGTCTTAGTTAGCCGAAAACGGTTAAGCAATAATTTTCCTACAATGCAATTATCTAAATTGGAAGATTATGACGCTAAAGAGTTTATATTAAATCATAGTAATGTTGGCGATAAACTGGATAGTAATGCCATTGATACTGTTATCGAGCTTGGAAAAGGCATTCCATCTAGCATAGAAAGGTGTATACAAGATTTAAACTTACTTTCCTCAGAAGAGCTTTATGAAGAGCACTATACACCCGAATCACGAAGCTGGGATAACGATGGCGATTTTCCAGCCGAAATAATAAACAGAGTGGAGCAGTTAGCCTCTAGTCAAGAGCTTCACACAAAAAGAAGTTACCAGTTACTTGAAACCTTGGCGGTATTGGAGTTTGGTGACACATTCTATAACTTAAAGCGAACTAACCCTGACGCTACTTACCGAAAAACAAATCTAGATGAACTTCATGATTTAGAGCTCGTTGAAGCAACTAACTTAACTAGAAGTATTGTCGAAGTGCCAGTCAATAGCGGAGAGACAAAAATCTTAAGGTTACCAAGTGCAGTTAGAAATTATGTTTACGGTAAACTTAACTCGGCAAAAGTTTATGAAATTTCTAAAAATATCGCAAAGGTTCACTTAGGAGAGAATTGGCGAGCAGGGAAAGTGCAACTATGCCAGCTTACAAAAAGACAAATAAAAGAAAGTGACAAAGTAGCAGGTAGTACTCAAGTGCTTCTAGCACAGTTACTTAAGTGTTCGATAGAGTTAGATTTAGGACGTGATATTAATTCTGCAATTAGAGCCTGCCGTTCATATTGTAAGCAGATTTCTAATGCTGCACGTTACAAAGAAGTTATTTCCTTCTCCAAGCATATTCGAGCGATCGCAAGAGAGTCGGATAAAGTCGGTTCATTGTCATACTTCTATATGCTCGAAGGATATTCGTCTAGGATGATCTCAAAACATGAAGAAGCTGAGCCATTGCTGCTAGACGCTTTGAAGGAAAAAGAACATCTTACGAATGATGAGATTGTTCAGGTTTTAGTTAACCTCATGTTTATGTACGATTCTCTTGGAAAGTTAGATGAAGCCATTCGATATGCCAAGGAAACTTTGGAAGTTGAACCAAAGAATTCTGACGCACTCTTAAAGCTGGAAGAACTATCAGACCTCAATGAAATTCAGAAGTTAAAGAACTTAGAAGAAAAATTCAGAAACAATAACAGGATAATTACTGCAAACAATGCGGCATTAGTACTTTGTGACTTGGAAAGCTCATATAAATCAAAGGTGTACTGGCTAAATCGAGTTTTAGCTTCACAAGAAAAAGATCAATACAATCAAATGCGAGCCATCACGAAGAAAGCTTTACTGGATCCTAGTGGGCACTTCACGCCAAATACGCAAGAGCTGAAACTATTACACACTTGCTATATATTCTCGTTTTCTCAAGGGATGAATCGAATGTTCAATGACTCCCATAAGTTACTATGGAACCATTATATAGAACAGAGAAACTATGTGACAGTCTTTAATTTGTATAGGCACAGCTCACTGTACTGGAGGATTTACGGCTTCGCAGACAAGGAATTGCAATATAGTAATGAAATTAAGTTGCTCGTAGCTAGGCTTTTACCAGAGGCAATAGACTTGTCTAGATATGAAAATGCGTACGTAATTCATCGTGCTCAGCTTTTGGCTCAAGATGAGTCTTAGTACCTTTTGATGCCATGTATGTCCAGATAGTAAGGCAAGCCAGTAGGATCGTCTTACTATCTGATTTTATTGCCAATCAGTGCTCAGTATCTGTAATCCTCCCATTTTTAGTGGCACCCTAAATTAGAGTTTTCCAAGTGTTCTGACTTAGCCAGGTATTCCCATGGAGTCAGATCATTTAACGCACTGTGTGGTCGTTCATCATTGTATTCAATGAGCCATTTTTCGGTCAGTTCTCGTACTTCATTCAGGGTTTTAAAGACATACATATTGAGTATTTCGTCGCGGTAAGTTCGATTGAAGCGTTCAACATATGAGTTCTGCGTTGGTCTGCCAGGATTGATGAACTCTAGTTGGATTTGATGTTGCTCTGCCCATTCAGCTAACGTAGTTGATATAAATTAAGGCCCATTATCCATCCGTATCTTGTTTGGGTAACCCCGCCAGGCAACAACCCGATCTAATACTCTTACCACTCGAGGAGCGGGTAAATTCAGGTCAATCTCAATCGCCAACACTTCTCGATTAAAGTCATCGATAACATTGAAGGTTCTAAAGCGTCTTCCGCACATAAGTGAATCACTCATAAAGTCCATCGACCAACATTGATTAATGCTTGCTGGCACACAGAGAGGCTCAGGGTAGCGAGTCGGTAAACGTTTCTTACCACGACGGCGTTTATTCAGTTTGAGCTCACAATAGACACGGTGTACTCGCTTGTGATTCCAGCGGTATCCCCAGCGTTTTAGTACTTTGAACAGCTGACTAAAACCATAAGCAGGATAACGTTCAACAGCATCCTGCAGCGCAGCAATGACTGAATCATTGCGATGCTTGTCAGGTTGATAACGGTAAACTGAATCACTAATACCAACAATCCGACAAGCTCTACGGAGACTGACGCTGTGAGAGTACCTCGCGTAATCAACTAACTCTCGTCGAATGGCTGGTTTTACAGCTTTTTTTCGACAATATCCTTGAGAATTTTGTGATCCAAACTGAGCTCAGCAAACATCTGTTTGAGGCGACGATTTTCGTCTTCAAGCTCTTTTAGTCGCTTCACATCAGAGGCTTCCATACCTCCATATTTTGATTTCCAATTGTAATAGGTAGCATCGGAAATACCGTACTCACGGCAAACCTCTTTGACCAACCTACCAGCTTCAACTTCCTTCAGGATCTTTACGATCTGAGATTCTGTATATCGTGATTTTTTCATCAGCGTTCTCCATTTTATCTAGTTTAAGTCGGAGAACTCTATTTGGGAATGCCCCTAGATTACGGGATGATTACATCTCTTGTGGTTTAAGCTTTCAGCATTTTTTTGAGCTTAACTATCGGAGACCCATTGCTAAACTAGACTCTGCTAGAGTACTACAATGCAAGGCTCTATATGTAATTTAGAAAAAGGCGAACCAAATGGTTCGCCTTTTGTTATTTAAGTTAATTTCCAACTTAGTTATCGGTTTCCAACTCGGTTATCACAGTTTCCAACTTGGTTATCTGTGATCAAAAAACCTCACCCATTTATATAGTTTTCAATCCCCGGGCATGAGCATACCAAGTTGCGATCGCCGAAGACGTTGTCGACACGGTTGACGCTCGGCCAGTATTTGGCGGCTTTGGTATGGGATGACGGGTAGCAGGCCAGTTCGCGGCTGTAGCTGCGGTTCCATTCTGCATCCATCAAATCAGCCTGGGTATGCGGGGCGTTAACCAGCGGGTTGTCTTTTAGATCCCACTCGCCGTCCTGCACGCGGGCGATTTCATGGCGGATGGCAATCATCGCCTCGCAGAAGCGGTCAAGCTCGGCCAAATCTTCTGATTCGGTTGGCTCAATCATTAAGGTGCCTGCGACCGGGAATGACATGGTTGGGGCATGGAAGCCGTAGTCCATTAAGCGCTTGGCGACGTCTTCCTCGGAAATGCCAGAGGCTTCCTTGAGAGGACGAATATCGATGATGCACTCGTGGGCGATCCACCCGTTGCGGCCTCGGTAAAGGACGGGGTAGTGCGGGCGTAGGCGCTCCATCACATAGTTGGCGTTGAGGATGGCCAGTTTGGTTGCCTCGGTTAGCCCAGCATTGCCCATCATCGCGATATAGGCGTAAGAGATCGGCAAGATGGATGCCGACCCAAGTTCGGCACCGGATACGGCATATTGTGGCTGTTCTCCGGTGCTGCTTTGAACATGGCCCGGAACAAACGGTGCAAGGTGTGATTTAACCCCGATAGGCCCCATGCCCGGGCCACCGCCGCCATGCGGAATACAGAAGGTCTTGTGCAGGTTGAGGTGGGAGACATCCGAGCCGATAAAGCCCGGGTTGGTCAATCCCACTTGGGCGTTCATGTTGGCACCGTCAAGGTAGACTTGGCCACCTGCCTGATGGACCAGCTCGCATACCTGCTGCACGGTTTCCTCATAAACACCGTGAGTAGACGGATAGGTGATCATGATGCACGAAAGGTTGTCGCGGTGCTGGTCGAGCTTGAGTTTGAGATCATCAAGATCAATATTGCCTTGATTATCACAGCCTACGACCACGACTTTCATCGATACCATCGCGGCCGAGGCGGGGTTGGTGCCGTGGGCCGAGCTCGGGATCAGGCAGACGTTACGGTGGCCGTCGCCGTTGGCTTCATGGTAACGCTGGATCGCGACAAGGCCTGTGTATTCGCCTTGGGCGCCCGAGTTAGGCTGGAGCGAGAAGGCATCATAACCGGTAATTTCACACAGCATAGCTGAGAGTTTCTCGGCCAGTTCGGCATAGCCCAGAGCCTGCTCTGCCGGGGCGAAGGGGTGCAGGGCACCGAATTCAGGCCATGTAATTGGGATCATCTCAGCTGCCGCATTCAGCTTCATTGTGCAGCTTCCCAATGGGATCATACCGTGGGTGAGCGAGTAGTCCTTATTCTCAAGCTGTTTCATGTAACGCATCATCTGCGTTTCACTGTGGTAACGGCTAAATACGGGATGGGTGAGATAGGTACTGGTGCGGCGGCAGTCAGTCGGAATGGCGGCAAACTCGTCACTGGCAATATCGTCGCTGAACATCGAGGCTTTGAGTGTCTGGCCGGCGAATATCGCCAGCAAATCTTCGATATCGTCGATCTTGGTGGTTTCGTCGATACTGATCCCCAGTTGGCTGCCGTTGGCAAACTTGCGCAGGTTGATGCCGGCATCAAGGGCTTGCTGGTAATAGTCGGCGGTTTTCTTGCCGGTGTTTAGGGTCAGGGTATCGAAGAAGCTGTCGTTGGCAAGCTCAATACCTGAATTGCGCAGGCCAGCGGCCAAAATTGCGGTGAGGTGGTGGACCCGGCGGGCAATTTTGCGCAAACCTTCAGGGCCGTGGTACAGGGCATAGAAAGCAGCCATGTTGGCCAGCAGCGCCTGGGCGGTACAGATGTTGGATGTCGCTTTTTCGCGGCGAATATGCTGTTCGCGGGTTTGCATGGCCATGCGCAGTGCCTGATTGCCCCGTTTGTCTTTGGAGACACCGATCACTCGGCCGGGCATGGTGCGCTTGTGCTTGTCTTTGGTTGCCATGAAACCGGCATGCGGGCCGCCAAATCCCATCGGCACACCAAAGCGTTGGGCCGAACCGATAACGACGTCTGCCCCCATTTCCCCCGGTGATTTGAGCAGGGTAAGAGCCAGCAGGTCGGATGCTACGGCAACAAGGGCTTTTTTTGCGTGGGCTTTTTCGATAATGGCGCTGAGATCGGTGATATTACCGGTCGTTCCCGGGTATTGAACCAGAGCACCGAATACATCATGGTTGTCGATATCGTCCAGTTTTCCGGTGATCAGTTCGATGCCGATAAAGTGGGCACGGGTGCGTACCACATCGATGGTTTGCGGGTGTAGATCCTCGGATAGGAAAAATGCGTTGCTCTTGTTCTTGCTGGCACGCTGGCACAGGGTCATGGCTTCGGCTGCGGCGGTAGCCTCGTCAAGCAATGAGGCGTTGGCCAGCTCCATCCCGGTCAGATCCATCACCGCCTGCTGGTAGTTGAGCAGAGACTCAAGTCGGCCTTGCGAGATCTCAGGTTGGTAAGGGGTGTAGGCCGTGTACCAGCCCGGATTTTCCAGCACATTGCGAAGAATGACATTGGGCGTATAGGTGTTGTAGTAACCCTGACCGATAAAGCTACGGTTGATCACATTTTTTTTGGCAATGGCTTTGAGCGAGGCGAGCATATCCGCTTCACTCTGCGGCAGATCAAGCTGCATCGGGGCCTGAAGGCGGATCGAGGCAGGCACGGTTTCATCAATCAACCTGTCTAGGCTGGCAACGCCAATAGCCTCGAGCATGGTTTGTTGTTGTTGTGAGTTCGGGCCGTTGTGACGGGCGGTAAATTCCTTGTCGTCACACAGTGCTTTTAGAAATGTCATATCGGTCATGGTTCTGTCCTGAACTGTTCTCGCTATTGCACAGAGCATGATGCAATAGCGAAGGGGAGGCGAGAGCGATAAAACTTCCGGGCGCGATGACCCGGAAGTATGCTTAGTCTTCTTCTAAAGAGGCAAGGTACTGTTCGCCGCCGATCAGGTTGCCGAGCTCTTCGGCATCGGTCACTTTGATGCGGGCAATCCAGCCGCCTTCGTAAGGTTCTTCGTTAACGAGTTCTGGGCTCTCTTCCAGCTCTTCGTTAATCTCGATAATTTCACCGGTGACAGGGGCATAGATGTCTGAGGCGGCCTTTACCGATTCCACTAAAGAGAATGATTCGCCAGCCTCGGTAGCGTCGCCCACTTCTGGAAGATCAACAAATACAACATCACCAAGTAGCCCTTGAGCGTGGGCGGAAATCCCCATGGTGATGGTTCCGTCACCATTGTCGCGAACCCACTCGTGGCTATCAGTGAACTTCAGTGTATTTTCCATGTAAAACTCCTTGCGCAATCTTTTCGCAGATTTTGTTGTTTTGCCACCGGCAATCTTGCATTGGCGGCGGTGAAATAGCCTATGTGTGCTTTGTGTAATTTGTACGAATGTCAATCAGTTACCATTTGCAGTCAGTAGGGTATGGCGGCTTTCAACCCAACAACTGATTAACATGTGGTTCTATAAATATCCCATCACACAAAAATTTCCAATAGTGGAACAATGTGTACTTTAATGCCATCAAGCTTACGCAAACGTTTGCCTTTTGTCACCCGTAACTCTAAAATCCGTGCAACTTTTCGTTAAACATTACGATTGTTGCGGTGTGTTTTTATTGTTGCAAATGTTGCCAAAGGCATGGGCGGTAAGGTGTCGATGTTGAGATTGATAGTAAATCTTTCGTTAATCGTGGTCGCGGCTATGCCTCACAAATATGATGAAGAAGTGGGCTTGTTTCCGATTATAGATAAAATTTCAAATATGCTAATTTGGTCATAGTTTTCACAGGGGTGGTATTACGGTTTCCTCTTGGCTATGTCAGTATGACCGTACAAAGCACAACCAAGGATGGGTGGTATGAGTGATGAACAGCCAGTTGATATTTATCCGTCGATGAGTGTCGTCAAAGCGCAGGATGCTGATAAAAACAGCAAAATAGAACCGTTGCAGCTGGGGAAAAGGCTCAAGGAAATTCGGATTGCCAGTGGCCTGACACTGGAGGAAGCCAGCAAGCGAACCGGTCTGGCGCGCTCCACCCTGTCAAAGATTGAAAACGAGCAGATATCACCAACCTTTCAGGCGATGCAGAAGTTAGCGTTAGGATTAGAGGTTGATATTCCACAGCTTTTTGAGCCACCAAAGCAAATTGCGGCAACCGGTCGGCGGGATATCACCCGCCGAGGACAGGGCAAGGCGCACCCAACCACAACCTATGAACATGAACTGTTAGCCACCCAGTTGACCAATAAAAAAATGATGCCGTTTAAGTCCCGTGTCAGGGCGCGTAGTCTTGAAGATTATCCTGACTGGATCAGGCATGACGGTGAGGAGTTTTTGCTGGTGCTCGATGGTGAGATTGTCTTTTACTCGGAGTTTTACGAACCGGTTGTTTTGCTGGAAGGGGATTCTGTCTACTACGACGCCAATATGGGCCATATGCTGATATCAAATAGTGTCCATGATGCGTTGATACTTTGGGTGACGGCATCTTGAGCCTGATTACCAGAAGGTGCTTGCCGGTTTGTGCGTGTCTGCCTCGCGGACTGGGTGGTTGTTATCAGCCTGCTATTTGGTGAGGGTGTTTTTAACAATAGGTAATGCGCGCTCAGTCTGACAGGATCTCGAAGGCTCGCGATATTTGGCTTGGATGTAAAATTTTTGTGATTTTAGGCTGGGTCAGGAATGTGTGATCCCCGGCAGCAATCCCTAAAAGAAACTTTGTTTATTATAGTCATTCATGTTTAACATAGTAATTACAATAGGTTGAGGAATGAACCGTTAACCCGCTGGTGCAACCTGTGCTGGCCGGGCAATGGCGGTGTATGGAGAAACGTAAGCATGTCCGTAAATGAACTGTCTTCAAATGAAAGCCCGTCTCAAGAATTACTGCTCACACCGCTTCATGCCCTTCATGTTGAAATGGGGGCAAAAATGGTCCCGTTCGCCGGGTACGAGATGCCCGTGCAATATGCATTGGGTGTACGCAAGGAGCACATTCACTGCCGCCAAGCGGCAGGGTTATTCGATGTTTCCCACATGGGGCAGCTCAGGCTGCACGGTGCCAATGCGGCTAAGGCTCTGGAGGCATTGGTTCCGGTTGATATTATCGACCTTCCTGTAGGCAAGCAGCGCTATGCATTTTTTACCAATGATCAAGGCGGGATCTTGGATGATCTGATGGTGACCAACTTTGGCGATCATCTCTTTGTTGTTGTGAATGCCGCCTGCAAGGATCAGGATATCGCCCATATTCAGACCGGCTTGCCTAATGATGTTTTGCTTGAGGTGATAGAGGATCGCGCTCTGCTGGCCTTGCAGGGGCCTAAGGCTGCCGAGGTACTGGCAAGGCTGAATCCCGCCGTTGGGCAAATGGTATTTATGGATGCCGCGGCCATTGAATTGTTGGGCGTGGAGTGCCTGGTGAGCCGCTCGGGTTATACCGGTGAGGACGGCTACGAGATTTCGGTTCCGGCCGCAGATGCTGAGAGGCTTGCACGTCAGTTGCTTAGTCAGGAAGAGGTAGAGTGGATTGGTTTGGGGGCGCGCGATTCACTGCGGCTCGAATGTGGCTTGTGCTTGTATGGCCATGATATTGATACGACGACGACGCCAGTTGAGGCCAGCCTGTTATGGGGGATCAGCAAGCCGCGCCGTGCCGATGGCGAGCGAGCTGGTGGTTTCCCCGGTGCCGATGTCATTTTGGATCAGATCAAAACCAAGGATGTTGCCTGTAAGCGGGTTGGTTTGCTGGGGTTATCGAAAGCACCTGTGCGTGAAGGAAGCCGCTTGTTCGATGCTGACAATAATGAGATTGGTGTGGTGACCAGCGGAACCTTTGGTCCAACCAAGGGGCAGCCTGTTGCAATGGCCTATGTGCAGAGTGACTTTTCTTCTATCGGTACAGAGGTCTTTGCGGAGGTGCGTGGTAAGAAACTGCCGATGGTTGTGGAGAAGATGCCTTTCGTACCGCAAAACTATTTCCGTGGTAAGTGATTGTTCCACAGACGTTAATAACAACGAAGAAAAGGAGCCGATTGGCTCCTTTTCTCATTTTCGCAGTGGCAAAAAAGTGGTGTGGTGACTTTACTGGGTATAAAGAGAGGGGAGTAAGTATGCAGCATAAAATCATAGTGAACAGTACATTGGGGGTTAGCTTGTTTGTCTGCTCTGCGATAGCCCCGGTATTTTCCGAGTCTGTATTAATGCCGTTTGATGAATATATGACTCGGTGTACCAGCCAGTTTGGTGATGATGACATTACCCGTGCCGTGTGCGAGTCCCAGTATCGAGCTATAGCCCAGAAGGAAGAGGAATTGATGGCGCAGACCAATAGCTTAACGGAAGAGATCTGGCAGTCGCCACCGTCTGAAGCCGCGGATGATAATGTTAAAGACGCTGAATGACCTTCGGAGAAGAGCGAGCTGTGTCTAGTTCTTCATACTCAGTAGGTAAGACAACGTCTAACAATTCACCGAAAACATAGCATGGTCTGGCTTTACGCTGTGATTGCCCGTATTGATAAAGGCTCGGTAATTTGGCTGCGGTTGATTTTAGTTCGGCAAGTTGTTTGGTTTGTTGTTGTTTACGTACAGCGCTGTTGAAATAAAATTGCTGTGGCGATATCAGGTTAGGGTGGGTTTTAGTCAGGTTGGTATAGCAGGTATCAATAGCTTCAAGTTGTTGAAGCAAAGTAATCGCAAAATATGGCGAAAAGGGCTTATCGCTATCGATGCGGTTTCCGCGCAGTAATGTTTTCCATTGCTGAGCAGCAAGTAAGGCAAGGGCAACATATTCTGGCTGAGAGTATTGTTCCAGCAAGGCCCGCTCGAAATCATCGCGTATTTGATTATCGTTGAGATCTTCGCCATTTAGAGTAACAGGGTTTTCAGGTAGCGAAACAGGGAGTTCGGCGGTACTGACATGGAAATTGGCGAGTATCTGAAGAGCATTATATTGGTTGAGCGGAAAAGGCTCGCTGTGGAGTTGGCATGATACAACGAGGCAGCAGGCTGCCATGGATAGCTGCCACTTTTTCATTTCGCTCATATCCTTTTGGTTATTGAATTATTTTCCAACGTAATTATTGAGTGTTTTTAGTCTGACTATTGTATTAGAGCTTGTGTTTATCCGGAATTTTTAGTCGCGATACAATATCTTTATGCATTTGTATGGATCTAGTCTGGAAATTTCGTACGCTGCTTAGCATTAGAGCGCTCTATTCTGTGACAATTATCAGGTTTTACAGTGTTTTCCCTCATGGAAATTGTTCAGCTTGGATTTAGCCTCCGGGCGTATATTGGATGAGAGGTAGTTACGACGTTGGTCTGCAATTGCCGTATTGTGTTGTTGTTGAGAAGAGTAGCGTCTATGCGAGATGGGGTTTTCGAAGTTGTATTAATTATTGTGGCTATATTTGCGGCCGTTGGACTTTTTTCAGCGGCGGTTATGGCGTGAGTAAATGGAGCAAAGCACTGCGATAGTGCTTCACTCCGTTACTGTAACTTTATTGTTTTTTATCCCCTTTTTGCCGGTATGTCTGGCATTGCCGTCTTGTCCTGCCAAAATTTTACTGGGGTTTATGCTCTATTCTTCACCTTGGCAAGGCAGCGCGATAATCACCTCTACGCCTCGTTTGTCCTGACGGTTGGTGATCGTGATTCTCCCCTCATGGAACTCTGTAATTAAGCGCGCGATATAAAGACCAAGGCCAAGGTGTGGCTTGCCTTTGTTCTCTTGCTCCCTGACTGAGACCATTGAATTGAGCAGCTGCCCAGCCATTTCGTCGGGCAGCAATGGCCCGGTATTACGAATGGTTAGGAAGGCTGTTCGTTGGAGCTTGCTTAATGTCACTTCGACGGGCGTGCCGCTTTCGCTGAAATCTACTGAGTTGGCTATCAGTTTGTCGAGCAGTTGGGCAAGGTGATCTGGCGCTCCGTGGATCATCGTTTTGGTTGTTTTCACGCTAAAGGCTTGCTCCGGATAGGCAAGCTGGTAACCGTGCATACAGCCTTCGACCAATTCGTTGAAAGGGAAGGTTTCTTTGTCGGCACTTTGCAGGCTTTGTTCTATCCGCGTTGCTTCGGTCATGCTGGAAAGAATCGTGCTCAGACGCTGGACGCCTTCTTGGGCGCGGTCGATATAGCGTTCAGACTCTGCATCTAGGTTGTGCATGGACAAGTTCTCAAGCGACGAGCGTACCACTGCAACGGGGGTTCGCAATTCGTGGGAGAGGCGCGAGGACAGATTCTCGAGATAATGGTTGTACTGACCGAGTCGGTTGACCATATCCGCCATGCTCCGGCTCAAGTCTCCGATTTCATCGTGCTGCTTGAGCGGTGTAATGGCTTGGCAAATGCGCCCCTGGCTGTCGATAGCCTGCTCGGCCTCGTCCCGCAGACGGCGGATCCGCCCTGATATTTTCGACGCAAACAAAAACAGGGTCAGCGTTCCGACGATAATAATCGCCAGCATGGCATTGAGCAGCTTTTCCATTGCCCGGTTTTTGAGGGTTTGAATACCGACGGTGGACTCTTCGGCAACAACCGCTCCCATCACTTTATTGTCTAGCCAGATTGGGTAGGCTGCCGCCAAGATCACTGCCTTGCCATCATCGGATTGACGCCAATATGAGTAGCCTCGTCCTTTGAGCGCCTGAATAATATGAACACCATCCACTTTGGCCGCATCTTTGAGATCGTCATGGAAGGGTTGGGGCTCGCTGAGCAAATAACGGTAGTACAGAGGGTGTAGTACGCTTTCTTCGAGTTTTGCCCACCACGAATCATTGTTATCGCCATATTTCACCGATGATGACCAAACACCATTGGATTGCTGAATATTGCCGGTTTGTGCCAGCACCCGCTGGTGGCGGTCGATAACCCAGATCCGTGAACTGGTGTGGCCAATACCTTTGAGGATCTGTTCGATTTCTGGCGAGGGGACGAGAATCGTCCCTAGCTTGTTGGCGCGGCTAGTATTGGACGTCCCTATGATGGTGTCGATATCCCGGTTGGTACGGCTATTGACGTCATAAAAGGCAAAGCCCAATTTGTTACCCAGCATATCCAGCGGTATACGAAGCTCAACATTGTATCCTTTATCTGTGGCGCGCCAGAAACCGTGGATTTTGCTTTCAAGAACGAGGTGATCCTGAGAGAGAGGGATGGTTGTATCGCCATCGTCTACAATTTGCCATGCGTTAATCCAGCCGCTTTCGTAGGGGGCAATGGCATAACGATGAAACTCACCTTTCGGTGAGGTCATACCTATGATCAGGTGATCATTGCGATCAACTCGGCTTGAGTCCTTGCGGCGATATACCAGTCGGGGGTCGGTCACATCAAAAGCCGCGTATAGGTAGCCGTCGTATTTACCGACGACATGGCGAAATGTCAGGGTATTGCTGTTGTAGGGCAGGCGACTGAATTGAATGTAATCGCTGCCATAGTCGAGCAATTGGCCATCATAGTCGGCCCAATCATTGAGCTCGCCATCGAGTGTGATAGGAGTAGAGAGCTCGTAGGCATAAAGATCTCGCCCTTTTTCGACCGAGCGAAGGAAACTCGCTTGGGCGCTAAAGAGGTTCGGACGCTCGTTGAGTGCCGTTGCAACCGCCCGCGTTGTACCGATCAGGGTCTGCTCCTGCCCCTGACGCAGCAGTTTTTCCATTTCCAGCACATAGTTGTAGCCAAACCACGGCAGGGTAAAGAGCAGGCAGGCGATCAGGATCATTTTGCTCCTGATGCCAAAGCGTAGTTTGTGACGAGTGATAGATGCCAAGTTATGCCCCCCAGCGGTAGCCCATGCCATAAACGGTGTTGATGCAATCAAATTCGGCGTCGAATTGAATGAATTTTTTCCGGATACGTTTGATATGGGAGGTAATCGTGCTGTCATCAACCACAACTTGCGCTTCGTCCATTAAGTCGTGGCGGCTTTTTACATGCCCTGGTCGCTTGGCGAGGGCGTAGACCATCCAAAATTCAGTCACAGTGAGATCGATGAGGTTCTGGTTCCAGAAAACCTGCATTTTGTTCCTGTCGATAGTTAAAGGGCCGCGTTCGAGCAAGGTATCTTTTTCGGTCGGGGTCGACATCAGGTCACTACGGCGAAACAGTGCCGCAATTCGGGCAACGAGGTGCGGTAGGCTGATATCTTTGGTCAGGTAGTCGTCGGCACCCATACGCAAACCACACACGGTATCAAAATCACTATCACGGGCGGTTAGGAAGATGATTGGCACGGTGGCCGACAGAGCGCGCAAAGATTGGCAAAGGGTGAAACCACCGTCGATTTCGTCTTTCAGACCAATATCTATGATCGCCAAATCGGGGATCTGCTGTTGAAAGGCTGTCTGGGCGTCGGGGCGATTATCGTAGCCGACTACGTGGTAGCCTTGTTTGGTTAGGACATCGATGTAGTTTTCGCGGATCGCGGTTTCGTCTTCGACAATGGCAATTTTTTTCATAATGATAGTGTCGTTATATGGCTATATATCGCGACTATACAGCAATTTAGGTAGCTGGAAAGGGGGAGTGGGGCAAATAGGGTAATTGCCATTTTTTTGCCACAATTGATCACTACATTGCCTTTTTTTGTCCTCAGCATTGCCAGAAAGACTTGGTTTAATTACCTCATCGAAACGGCAGACAGCCAATACAACAAACAATATCGATGAGGAACACAAAATGAAAAAGCAGCTAATTTCTACACTTATCGCAACAAGCCTACTTATCTCTCCTTTGGCAAACGCAGCGTCAAACGATGATAGCTATAAGGTTGGCCAGCAAGAGCAACTAGTGGGTATTGGTTCTGGTGCAGCCGTGGGTGCCGCTGTCGGCGGTCCACTAGGTGCGGTGGTCGGCGCCATGGTCGGCGGGATTGTCGGTACGGCAATCGGCCAGGACGATTACATTAAGGCCCAAGACGAAGAATTGGTAGAAGTGACCGCACGCAACCAGGAACTAGAACGTATTAGCCAGAAATATAATCAGGCTCAACTTGAAATTGCCCGCTTGGAACAAGAGCGCTACGAATTGCTCAATGAGCAACGCGATATTGAACTTGCACTGGAAATGAATGTGCATTTCCGTACGGGCTCTGAAGCCATTGAACCTATGTTCCAGTCACAGCTTGATGAGGTTGCGGAAATTATGAAACATTCACCGGCGATTCGCTGGGAGCTGGCTGGATTTGCTGACCGTCGCGGTAGTGTTGATAAAAACCTTACTCTTTCTGAGCGTCGAGTCGCTGCTGTGCGCAACTACTTGGAACAGCAGGGTGTACCGGCTGATCAACTAACTACCGGTGCCTTTGGTGATAAGCAGCCACTTGCCGGTGAGCAGAATTTTGAAAGTGATTTCTTTGACCGCCGCGTAACACTTCGTAGCTTGTCTGGCCATGTTCAGACTGCGCAGCAAAGCAATTAATCATCAATCCATTGTAGGTAGCACTGTTGTCAAATTTATGGTTAGCGCTGCGCATAGGCATGGCAGCGCAAACTTGAAGAGAAGGGTTTGAAAGTATGGAACAGGCAAGCAAACTGGCCCCTGAGGGGGCCTTTACCTGGGGTATGTCACTAATATTAGCCGTGATGATGACCATGCAAATTTCATTGAAGGGCGATGATATCACGGAACAACGTATCACCACGGTGGATGGACAGGTGATCTATGCATGGGGAGACAGTGAACTAGATATCGAGCAGCATATTCCACAGCCTCGCGCGCAGGAGGCGAATCATGGTTGAGCGACTTTTAGCGATTGTGCAGGCAAGTGGGATCAGTTTTGATAACGGGGAGTTTATACATCTGCTGCTGAAGCTCTCTGTCTTGCACTTCAGCTTGGTGTATTGCTAATAACCGGGAACACGACAGTCGTCATGTACCCGGTTAAAGAGGGAGATGGCAGGTAAATGAATTACGCTGTCGTTGATGTTCCCTCAAGCACTTCACGCAAGCGGTCTTGAACCACTTGAACCAGCAGGTCTGGTTGGAATTTGGAAATAAAGCGGTTACAGCCGACTTTTTTCACCATGGCTTCGTTAAAGCTACCACTCAATGAGGTATTGAGCGCAATGTGCAAATCGCTCATTCGCGGGTCATTGCGAATTTCATGGGTTAGCTTATAGCCATCCATTTCGGGCATTTCAGCATCGGTGAACATCATCAGGATTTCATCATTGACGTTTTTGCCTTCATTACACCACTCTTTGAGTAGGTTTAGGGCTTTCAAGCCATCACTGGCTTCGATAACGTCTAACCCCAACTGGCCAAGCGTATCCCTGATTTGGGCGCGGGCTGTTGAGGAGTCATCGACAATCAACACCTTGCGGCCATGAAAATGGTTGACGATCGTCGTATCGAGCACATCTTCAGAAATTTGAATATCGTAGTCGATAATTTCCGCGAGTACTTTTTCTACGTCAATAATGCTGACCAAGCGATCCACACCGTCACGGTTGAGCTTGGTAATCGCCGTCAAATAGTTATTGCGGCCTACATGTTTTGGTGGCGGCTGAATATCAGCCCAGGTCAGGTTCACGATGTTCATCACCTGCCCGACCATGAAAGCCTGCACAGAACGGTTGTATTCAGTGATAATGATGTTGCTGTCTTTGTCATCATCAAAATGACGCATCCCAATGGCTTGTCTCAGGTCAATCACAGGGATGGAACTACCACGAATATTGGCAACACCACAAATATTGGGGTGGGAGCCCGGCAATAGATTCAGCTTAGGCAGTTTAACGACTTCTTTGACCTTAAAAACGTTAATGGCGAAAAGCTGCGAAGTATGGAGCTGGAAAATCAACAGCTCTAAGCGGTTCTCACCCACAAGCTGGGTACGCTGGTCCACTGAATCTAAGATTGTTGCCATTCTTTACTCATATCTATAACTTTTAGAATTATCAGCAAATTATAAATCCATCAGTGCAGCAAAGTCACGCCTCTAATGCATCTTGTTTATGCTTCAATTCTTTTTTAGCAATGGAAAAAAATAGTTGAAATGTCTCAAATCAAGGAATTTTATGCCGTGTATGGTAGGTTTGCCCGATAACTAAAAGATGATCGGCGAGTGAGGCATTGATAAAGCAGTGCTTTACGCCATTGTCCTGAGCATTGCACCATCCCCCCTGTTAAGGCTTGAACCTTAAAAGGAATAAATATTCGATATTGAAATAACGTGTTAAATCAATACACGGTGCAATGCCAGCAACAGAATGAGGCAACTATGAGTAATGTCACTATAGACGGGAAGGTGATTGCTGTTAATGGGCAGCAGACGATCCTGGATGTCGCAAACACACACCAAATTGAAATTCCATCATTGTGTGGATTGAACCGCAATGGTGAGAAAGTGCCTTGCGACCTGTGTATGGTTGAAGTTGAAGGGCAGGGCATGATGCGTGCCTGCGAGGCAAACGCCGATGCGGGGATGGTTATCCAGACGCAGAGCCAGTCACTGTCCGAGCACCGACGCAATGCGCTTAACCGCATTATGTCTGATCACTATGCCGACTGTGAGGCTCCGTGCCAAACGGCCTGTCCGGCAGGCGTTGATATTCAGTCCTACTTGTACCACATCGCCCAAAACGATCACCAAAAAGCCGTCGAAGTGATTAAGCGTACCCTGCCGATGCCGCTCTCTATCGGTCGTGTATGCCCGGCATTTTGTGAGTCGGAGTGTCGACGTGGCTTGGTTGATGAGCCTTTGGCTATTCGTCAGCTTAAACGTCATGCTGCGGATATCGATCTTGAGGCCCAAGAGCAGTACGTACCGCCACGTAAAGCAGACAAGGGCAAGAATATCGCCATTATCGGCAGTGGCCCTGGTGGCTTGAGCTGTGGTTACTACCTGAGTAACGAAGGTTACAACGTCACAGTTTTTGAATCGATGCCTAAAGCGGGTGGTTGGCTACGTTATGGTATTCCTGAATACCGTCTGCCAAAAGCGATTTTGGATAAAGAGATCGCGCTTATCTGTCGTAACGGGATGCAAATCAAGACCGAGCAGACATTGGGTCAGGATATTTTGCTGTCTGCTCTTACCAAGGATTACGACGCAGTATGTCTTGCCGTCGGCGCATCCAAAGCCGTTGAAATGAACTATACCGGCAGTGATCTTGATGGTTGCTACCTAGGTGTTGATTACCTCAAAGATTATGTAACCGCCCAGAACTACACCACAGGCAAGAAAGTTGCCGTGATTGGTGGTGGTAATACCGCTATTGACTGTGCGCGCACAGCGGTACGCGCTGGTGCCGATACTACTTTGATCTACCGCCGTACCCGCGATGAAATGCCAGCCGAAGACTATGAAATTGTCGAAGCCGAGCACGAGGGGGTCAAGTTCCACTTCCTGACTAATCCGGTTGAAAACATTGCCGATGCAAACGGCCGTGTTACCGAGGTGAAGTTGGAAATCATGGCGCTGGGTGAGCCTGATGCCTCTGGTCGTCGCCGTCCAGAAGCGACGGGCGAATACTTTACCGAGCATTTTGATACGGTAATTTCAGCTGTTTCCCAGCAACCGGACTTGTCATTCCTCGATAACGATAATGTAGAGCTGCCGCTGACTCGCTGGTCGACGTCTGAATCTAACCCGCATACCATGCATGCGGGTGTCGATAATATTTTTAGTATCGGTGATTTTCGTCGCGGCCCGGCAACGGCGATCGAGGCAGTGGCTGATGGCCGTATTGCTGCCGAAGCGATTGATCGTTTCCTGCACGGCACGATGGAGCACATTCCAGTTAAGCAATTTAACTCGCAGAAGGCAAAGAAAGTTAAGCAGGTTGATCCGGCCCAGTTTGCAGGGATCCAGAAGGCGATGCGTGCCATCATGCCTGAGCTGACTACCGAGCAACGCGCGTTGAACTTTAGCGAAGTGGAAACGGGTTTTGTAAACGAAGAGGCAATGCGCGAAGCGGCACGTTGTCTGGAGTGTGGCTGTCAGGCCAATACCGACTGTAAGCTGCGTGACTTTGCGACCGAGTATCAGGCGGAGCAACAACCGGAAGACATGGCGGAGTGCCAGAAATTTGCGGTTGATACCAGTTCTGAATTTATCGTTTTTGATGCCAACCGCTGTATCAGTTGTGGTCAGTGTGTTGATATCTGTAACGAAAAAGCGGTACAGGGTGTATTGAGCTTCCTGAAAAACGAAGACGGTACCAGTGCCAAGCGCCCGGAATGCCGTCCGGGGTTTGCCGATAGCAAACTGATGGGCGATTCCAACTGTGTGCAGTGTGGGGCATGTGTTCAGGTATGTCCGACCGGTGCGCTGGTGGATGCCCGCGATAAATCGCAGGGCCGTATCGAGATGCTCAAGCCTGTCGATACCATCTGTACCTACTGTGGTGTTGGTTGTAAGGTGACGATGTTTGTTGACGAATTAACAAACAAGATCCGCTATGTACAAGGCGCCAAAGACTCACCGGTAAACCAAGGTATGCTGTGTGTGAAAGGGCGTTTTGGTTTTGACTTTATCCAGAGCGAGCAGCGCTTGACCCAGCCGTTGATCCGCAAAAACGGCAAGCTCGAGCCAGCAAGCTGGGATGAGGCGATTACGCTGGTTGCCGATAAGTTCTCAGGCATCAAGGCTGCCCACGGCGGTAATGCGCTGGCGGGTTTCTCGTCTGCCAAGACAACCAACGAAGATAACTTCGCGTTTCAGAAATTTGTGCGCCGTGAATTGGGAACGAACAACCTCGATCACTGTGCTCGCCTGTGTCACTCCACCACGGTAACGGGGCTGGAAGCGTCACTGGGTAGCGGGGCAATGACCAACGACATTCCGAGTATTGCCCATTCGGATCTAATTTTTATCATTGGTTCTGATACAACGGCGGCTCACCCGATTATTGCCTCGCATATCAAACAAGCGGTTCGCAGTGGTAAGGCACGCTTGGTTGTTGCCGATCCAAAGCGGGTGGGAATTGCCGACCACGCCCAGTTGTATGTGGCCCATCGTCCCGGTAGTGATGTGATGCTGATCAATGGCTTGATGCAGCAAATCATTAAGAACGGCTGGCAGGATGACACGTATATTGCCGAGCGTGTGAATGGCTTTGACGTGCTGAAAGCCGAAGTCATGCGTGAGGATTACTCTCCGGCCAATGTCGAGTTGGTAACTGGCGTCAAGCAGGCTGACTTGCTGAAGATGGCCGAAATGATCGGTACGGCACAGCGTACCGCTGTGTACTATTCAATGGGTATCACTCAGCATACAACAGGCCACGATAATGTTCGATCCATTGCCAACTTGCAGATGCTCTGCGGCAATATTGGTATCGAAGGCGGGGGTATTAACCCGCTTCGCGGTCAGTCTAACGTGCAAGGTGCCTGTGATATGGGTGCCTTGCCGACGGACTTCCCGGGTTACCAGAAGGTTTACAACCCTGAAGCCCACCAGAAATTTGCCAAGGCATGGGATCGACCAGAGCTGCCGGCAGAGAAAGGTTTGACCCTGACAGAAATCATGGATGCGGCCTGCAAGGGCGAGGTGCGTGGTTTGTATGTGATGGGCGAGAACCCGGTACTGAGTGATCCTGATCAGCACCACGTGCTGGAAGCGATCGATACCCTCGATTTCATGGTGGTTCAAGATATCTTTATGACCGAGACTGCTCAGTTGGCCGATGTGGTACTACCATCCTTCTCGTTTGCTGAGAAATCAGGTCACTTCACCAATACCGAACGTCGTGTACAGCGTCTTTCTCCGGCTGTTAAGGCGCCGGGTGAGGCCAAAGAAGATTGGCAGATCATTCAGATGATCGCCAATGCGATGGGCAGTGACTGGGCTTACGATTGTGTTCAGGCGATCACGAAAGAGATCACCGAGCTGACGCCGCAGTACGCCGGTATCACATGGGACCGCGTGGGCCGTGATGGTATCCAATGGCCATGTCGTGATGCGGAGCATCCGGGAACCCGGATCATGCACCAAGATACCTTTATTCGTGGTAAAGGTGAAATGGCGGCGGTTCCGTTCCGTTATGCCGCTGAGCTACCGGACGAGCAGTATCCGATGATTCTGACTACCGGTCGTCTGCTGGAACAGTTCCATACGGGAACCATGACGCGTAAGACGAAAGGGTTGGATAACCTTGCTGGCCCGCGCGCCATGATCTCGGTGGTAGATGCTGAGAAATTGGGTGTGGGCAATGGTGAGATGGTTCGGGTTTCGACCCGCCGCGGCAGTATTGAAACGCCAGCGTTTGTGACCAAGCGAATGCAGCCGGGTGTTGTTTTCGTACCATTCCATTTTGTGGAAGCGGCTGCGAACAAGCTGACGAATACGGCGACGGATCCAAATGCCAAGATCCCTGAGTTCAAAGTGGCAGCGGTGAAACTTGAAAAGGTGATGGCAGAAGCTGACGCCTGAGCATAATACCAACAGGAGACATCTCGTTTCCTGATTGTTAGCTGGAAGCCGCCTTCTCTCACTACGTTTAGTAGGAGGGAAGGCGGCTTTTTTTATGGTTAATAAAACACCAGTTAGGTGGTTGTGCGCTAGATCTGTCTCACATTTTGGAGGATTCTGTAGTTATTGGCTAAATTCGATATTTAATTCTATAACCAACCGAAATCACTACCGAATCTAGTTGTTCATTTGCCGTTATAGTTGAAAACTTAGATTTATAGATTGGAATATTCTGATTTGGCATCATTTGTTACAAAATGATAGTAAATTTGAGATTTGCAGCATAAAAATAGATATCGGTCTAGTTTCAATAGTTTATGTTGATGCAGATTGTAAATGAATGAATCAAAACGTTAATGTTTCATTTTTGTGAAATGGCAGGGGTAGATAAAGAGGCGCTTTGGTGGGAAAATAAGATTGCAAATTTGATTCGTGCTGAAGGGATGCATTTCTTATTTTCTTGCGAGGTCATTATGAAATTAGGGCTTATTCTTCTTCTTTCAAGCTTGGCGGGTGTGCTTTCCGGTGAACATTTTCACTCTTTTATGGCAGGTTTTGGTATAGCTGCTATTGCGGTTGGTACGGCTTACTGGTTGGCGTTTCGCTGCTCAACGCGCTATCCACAACTGGCACTATTGATGTTGCTGATGGGGTTGATGGCCAAGATCGGTGTGACAATTACCGGTGTGATGTGGGGGCTTGAGGCTAACCTGATCAATTCGCCGTTTGTCTTCTCCTTGTCATACTTGTTCTTCTCTATTGTTGTGACTTACCTTTACTCAAGGCTACGTGAGTTCCAAATGGCGCGTGCCACCGAGAAGAGCGATATCTCTCACACAATAATCAAGTCTAAAACTGCATAAAACCGCGCAGTTTAGTATCGCGATAGATTCAAGAAACGGGCCTATATGGCCCGTTTTTTATGCCTGTCATCCAGCCGTTTCCTATTTTCACGGTCAGTGCCGTTCTTGTGTCAATCTCGATGGCCTGACGGCGATAGCAAGTCAAACATAGGAGCTGCCTAAGTTCTGATAATTGCCGATCCTGATGTGTTGGTATTCATGGAATAGTGTTGATTTTATTTGTGTTGTTTGTCGCTAAGCAGGGATAGGTTAAAATAGGAAGTAAGATTCTAGGATAGAAAAAATAGGTTTCCCCTTTTTATGAGCGGCCCAAGGTTAAAAGCCCAGTTCCAACGTCTTTACACTCACTTCTCCGGTCAGGATTCTGAGACCAATTTGCAAGACATTGCCGAGGTATTGTTCTGTACCCGCCGTAACGTTCGTATGGTCATTAATAAAATGGTCGAAAAGGGGTGGATCGACTGGCAGCCTGCCGTTGGACGCGGTAAGCAATCCAGCCTTGTTTTTTTGAGCACAGATTTAGAGTTACAGCAAAACCACGCAAGAAAACTGGTTGCAGAAGGCAAGCTTGAACCTGCATTGGAAGCGCTAGGCAATAATGCCGATAAACTTGCGCAGCTGATTCAGGAACAATTGGGTCATACAACCGCTCACGGCAAGCAGATTGTCCGCCTGCCGTATTATCGTGCTTTTACCAATCTTAACCCGTTGCAACCACTGCGACGTTCTGAGCAGCACCTTGTTAGGCAGATATTTAACGGCCTGACCCGTATTAATGAGGGAAGCGAGGAGGTAGAAGGTGATTTGGCCCATCATTGGGAGGCTCTCACTCCCCGTCACTGGCGGTTCTATATTCGTCCGTCGGTGCGTTTCCATGACGGTCGGTTGCTGGCAAGCTCGGATATAATCGCAACGTTCAATCAGGTTAAGACCCACCGTTTGTTCCGCCATATTGAGTCTATCGAAGCGCCGTATAGCAACACGATTGATTTTCATCTGGAGTACGATGACTTCCGCTTCCCTGACTTGCTGGCAAATCTTATTGCGATGGTTCAACCTGCCGATGTGGATTTTGCCAATAAGAATGAGCTGTTTCCGGTCGGTACCGGGCCTTATCGTGTGATACAAAACGATAGCAAGCGGTTCAAATTGGAAGCTTTCGATCAGTATTTTGGATTTCGAGCCCTCATTGATGTTGTTGATATTTGGATGCTCTCTGAAGTGGCGTCATGTTACCTGCAGCCAGCGTCAGATATTACACAGGTTGCCGGGGTCAGCGTATCGAGTCGGTTGAAGCTCGACGAGGGTTGTAACTACCTACTGTTCAACCGAATCTCTGGTTTACCGGCACAAAGTGAGTGGCTTCACTATTTCCAGTCTCGCCTTAATGCTTTAAGCATATTGCAACGTCTGAACAAAGAGCAGATAGGGGATTTTCGCCTGACCAATGCTTACGGTATCTTGCCTGGTTGGGCACATGTGCCGTTGCAGTCTCTTAATGCCGCGATCCCCGCTAAACTCAAAACCGTCACGATTGCTTTTGCCAGTCAGCATCCGGTGTACCCGCATGTGGCCGAGGCCATACGCGATATACTGGCTCAAGATGGGATTAAGTTGAGAATGATGGAGCTTGCCACGACAGATATTGCGCAAGGCAAGTATGCCGACAAGATTGATTTCTGGTTGGGAGGAACAAGCCTTCTGAACTACCGGGATGATGCGTTGTTGTCATGGTTTTTTAGTTTTGATCATATTCAACGGGCGATGCCTGAGATTGAATTTGCAGATTTGGAAGCGATGGTCGTTAGCTGGCGCAGGGATAAATCAGAGCTCTCACCATGCCAGCAGCTCGGGGCCAAGCTGGTGGAGTATGGTCAGGTATTGCCATTGTTCCATAACTGGCTTGGCGTTGATGATACCGGAGCCGTACAGGGGATGCAGTCAAACTCTATGGGATGGTTTGACTTTAAGTCGGTATGGATGCGACCGGAACATAACGACTAGGCAATATTGGATGAATCGATAAAGGCACTCCTTGGGAGTGCCTTGTCGTTTTCTATTAGCTATGAAGCGAGGTGCTTGAGACTGAGCGATAGAATTGATTATACCTGCTCAGTTAAATACCTCACGCATGCATCCTTGGCTCGGTCATTGGTGACGATATTTTCGTTGTCCCGTAATTCCAAATAAATTGAGACACAGTGCATTAGTGCTGATTTGAGTGAATCACGTTCAGGCATTGCGACGGTGTGAAGTAGCTTGTCGGCAAATGCAGGAAGTCTCTTTTCGATAGTCCTCACGCCGGATGGTGTTAACCCTGCTTGTTTAAGTGCCAGAGGAGAAAGGACATTGATGCGAAGAAAAGACAGAAATTCCAAGGTTTCGAAATACTCACCACGCGCAATTTTAGCCGCAGCGTAATGAGTCCAGATCCATATACGGTCTTCGATCCATTGCGGGTCGGGCTGAGGATACTGAGGAGTAGCCGTTGCAAATACATCACTAAGTAGCGAGCCTCGTTCCCAAATTACCTGAGTATCGTCTACACGTGTTGCTGCGTCAGGCAAAGAGACAAATTTGAAATCGACATGTACCAGTTCTTTATTATCAAAGATAGAGATAATGAGTCGAGGTTCACCGACGTGCTCCCCAGTGAAGGCCGCCAGCATGTTTTCAAATTGCTTTAGTATTTCAAAACGCTGTGCCATGACTTCTTGGTAGAACATCGGATCTATCGCGATAACAATATCTAAATCGCTGTATTGATCCATGGTATCCGAGGCATACGAACCACTACAGCCAATACCGCATAGTCGGTGATCTTGTGACAGGCTCTGCACAATATGCTCAAGAAGTGACTGATGGGAAGATGGCAGAGATTTGGGAAACTTCATATTTTACCTTTCTTTAACAGTTAAAGCTGCTGCAACAGCTAGTGCGGTAAAATTAACGCAGCATTATAGAGTCGTGATTTATTTTATTTTTGTCAATACTTTTGAGAGGTTGACGATGACGTTTTCAGGCTTTAAAGGCGGGGGAGTTTGATAATCTGCCAGCTTCCAAATAGAAACTGACAGATTACATTTGATCGGCATGTGAATAAGGGACTAGTGAGTAGCTGAATCAGTTGTGGTCTTTTCCGGCTCCCAGTTCTGCTCGGTGAACCATTTATTTACAGGTCGCCAGACTGAATCGATAGCGGTTTTATACCAAGGGGCTTCGACGGATGCCTCTTTGGCCAGCAAAGCGCGTTCTGCGATAATTTCATCGTTGAGATACCATTCGACTCGTCCCACGGGCTGGCCTATTTCGACGGGGGCTTCGAGATCATGGTTGTAATAAATCTTGTGTTCAATCTGCTTGCGCTGACGACGCGGGACCGTGATGACCCCACCGTCTTCCAAGGTCAGGTTAATGGCGGAGGGAGAGCCGTACCATACTTTAAGCGGGGCGAGTTCCTTGCCACTGAACTGTGGTTCGATATCCTGATAGAAGCGAAAGCCCCAAGTTAGCAGCTTTTTACTTTCCGTCCTTCGTGTGGTTGCACTCTTGGTTCCCAAGACAACAGCGATCAGGCGTTCCCCGTTTTGCTCGGCAGAAGAGACCAAGCTATAGCCGGCCTGTTTGGTATATCCTGTTTTGACCCCATCAACATTGATGGTGGTATCCCAGAGTAAAGCGTTACGGTTGCCTTGTTTGATTTTACCGAAGGTAAAGGTTTTTTCCTTGAATAGGGGATAAATAGTCGGCAGATCCTGAATGAGCGCGCGGGTAAGCAAGGCAATATCATAAGCGGTTGTGGCTTGCTCGTCGGCATCCAGCCCGTGAGGGTTGGTGAAGTAACTATTGTCCATGCCGAGGCGTTCGGCGTGGCGGTTCATCATTTCTACAAAGGCCGATTGGTGGCCTGCAACATGTTCAGCCAGCGCAACGGTCGCATCGTTGCCCGATGAGACGATGACCCCGTGGTTGAGATGCTTGACGCTGACTTCGTCACCCACGTTTAAAAACATTTTGGACGAACCAGGAAATTTTTTCCCCCAGGCGTTCTCACTAATGACAACCAGATCCTCATCGTGGATATGGCCAGATTCTAATTCTCTGCCCACCACGTAGGTGGTCATGATTTTTACCAAACTGGCTGGGGCATGGGGTTTATGGATATTGTCCCCAGCGATCACCTGACCTGATTCATAGCTCATTAATAGCCATGCTTCTGCTGCGATTTCTGGTTGGGTCGGCAAGGGTTCTGCGTGGGTGTGATCAACAGAAAGAAGGGTTACGGTACTGATGATAAAGAGCTGACAGACTCTCACTAAGGATGTTATTGGCATGAAATTGAACCCCTTATTACTTCATGGCTGCATCTATTAGCTTAGTAAAAAATTTTTATTTAGGATTAATCTGATAGTAAGAAATTGACAGAATATTTGAGCGTAATACACGCTATGCCGTTGTAGGAGATAGTTCATAGTGTGGGAGTTCGTAGCGTGGGATCTCGCGATTAGGTCGTAAAGTGGGATGTGCTAGCAATGAGTAAAGGCGGCTTAATACAGTAAACCGCCCGTTTTACAGCGATGTTGGTTGCGTTATCTTTGCTGTACGGGGGCTGTTTCGTAAGCCAAGTTTTTGTGCTGCTGTCCTTGCATAAACCGTACATGCAGTTCGATTAACGATTCGCTTTCTGTCTGCCAGTGCGGGTCTGGTTGGTGCTGGCAGAATTCGAGCATGTTGACGATCATTCGATCGAGTTTTTTTATCCCCCAACGTTTTATGGCCGGGTCTTGCAAGGGGTCACTCACAATGGCCTGCAATTTACTGTAGGCAAATTGCAGGTAGTTATAGGAAAGATCCCACTCACCTGAGTGTCGAAAATAACAGCTAAGACGCTGGCACACATCAAACCAATAGGCGATAGCCTCTCGGTGCGGTTCTGATTCAATGTTGCCAAAAAGAGAGCTTGGCGCATGGTTGATAATCTGGCGCAACGCGTCAACATGGGATTCGTTGTTGTCAGCTGCGGCCTTTGCATAGCACTCTTGGACTTGTGTTAACCAACACTCGATGGTGATCATGCGACGGCTTCCTCCTTCCACGACAATGCAAAATGGTTGCTGTTGACTTTGATTACCTTTTCAGACGGCTGTAAGCTCAATGCGCGAATTTTATCGGCACTTACTGAATAGTTTGGTTCACTCTCGATCAGATTGGCAAAAGGAAGATCGGGATCTGGCACTGCAGAAATGAGAAGTCGAGTATACGGATGGGTTGGATTACGCAGGATTTCGCGGGTATCCCCCCATTCGACGATTCGCCCCCGGTACATAACGGCTGTTTCTTCGGCGATATAGTGGGCCGTTGCCAGATCATGAGTAATATACAGAAAGCCGATGTCCATTTTTTCTTTCATTTCTTGCATTAAGTTGAGCACCCCCAGACGAATAGAGACATCAAGCATTGAGGTGGGCTCGTCAGCCAAAATGACCTCGGCACCGACGGCAATGGCTCTGGCTAGGTTGATCCGCTGGCGCTGACCACCGCTTAGCTGATGGGGGTATTTGGCGAGGTGCTCACTCGGTAGTTCTACCAAGTTGAGGAGCTCTTCCAGTTTGGCTGGGATCTCGCTTTTGTTGCTGACTCGGTTGTGGATCAAAAGTGGTCGGGTTAGGTGGTGGGCAATGGTATGGGTTGGGTTTAGGGAGCCGAACGGGTCTTGAAATACCATCTGTACCTTGCCACGGTAATCGAGCATGGCTTTGCGGCCCTTGAGTTCTTCTATATTCTGGCCCTTAAAGAGGATCTCTCCTGATGACGGGCTGTGAACTTTGGTGATTAACCGGGCGCAGGTGCTTTTGCCACATCCTGATTCGCCAACCAATGCCAGTGATCGGCCTTTGTAGAGTTTTAAGCTGATGTTATTGAGGGCGCGGAATGTATCGCGGCTGCCAAATCCGCCGCCGGCGGTAAAATCCTTGACGACATTGCGCAATTCTATGGTTGGGGTGCCTAGGTTTTGAATTGTCATGCGGTCACATCCTCGCTGATACTGACATGGTGGGCTTCTTCGTGAATATTGGGGAATGAGGCCCACAGTTTTTGGGTGTAAGGGTGTTGTGGGTTATTGCGGATCTCATGGGCTGTATTGACTTCGACAATGTTGCCGTGGCGCATAACGGCGATTCGATGGCAAAGTTGGCTCATTAATGCCAGATCATGAGTGATGAAAAGAACCGAGAACCCGAACTCTTTTTGCAGGGTGAAGATCTGTTGCAAAATCTCACGCTGTACCACGACATCAAGTGCGGTGGTAGGTTCGTCCATGATGATCAGCTTGGGGTTGAGGCTTAATGCGATGGCGATAACCAGTCTCTGACGCATACCACCACTGAACTGGTGCGGGTATTCACTGAGCCTTTCGCGTGGGATATTGACTAAATCCAACAGCTTTTCTGCACGCTCCTTGGCTTGTTGACGGGTATAGCCGAGATGGTGGCGCATCACATCGGCAAACTGCTCTTCGACAGGCAGTACGGGGTTGAGGGAGTTCATGGCACTTTGGAAGACCATCGCGATGTCTTTCCAGCGAACAACCCCCATTTGTTGCTCGGTCAAAGCCAGAAGATTGTTTTTTTGGAAAAGGATTTGCCCGTGAGTGATGAGCGCTGGTGGCTTATGGAGGCGGTTTATCGCGAAAGCGATGGTGCTTTTGCCACAGCCTGACTCACCAGCCAGACCGAAAATTTCGCCTTTTCCGATATCAAAGCTGACCCGCTTGACAGCCTGAAAGTCACCGTTGTCGGTGATGTATGTAACTTCGAGATCTTTTATTTGAATGATTGGATCGGGATGAAACGCCTGCTCCATTGGTTTTCTCCAACAAAATTTAATTCATAATGCAAATTATTATCATTTATATTTATATGTAAGGGGTGATGATCAAAAAAGAGAGTGAACTAACAAAAATAGCTCGCGTGTTTCATCAAATTACGGGTAGATCCATGTCGGCTTGTGCTTACGCATACAACTTGTTAACACAATGTTGATTTGTTTGTTATCTTACAAGGGGGTATTCAATACCTTTATGGGATGAAGATATCCAAGCTATCTCAAGATGCGCGAGCCAGTATCTTAAGTTAGCTTGGCGAGAAACATTTACTCAGGGAGTTGAGGAAAGAATGAATAAATTACAAGGAGGCTTACCGTATGTGGCAATGTTGCTTGTTCTCTTTGCTAGCAGTGCTGTCAATGCTGCTGTGCCGGGTGAAGATTTGACTCAGTCCACTATCGGTTATGCCTCATTGGTTATTTTTGGGATCGCATATTGTCTGGTTATGGGGGAAGAATACTTACAATTACGTAAGTCAAAGCCTGTACTGCTGGCTGCTGGTTTGATTTGGTTGATGATAGGCTATGTTTACCAGCAGCAAGGAAACATAGAGGTGGCCCAAGCTGCACTTGAACATAATTTGTTGGAGTATGCAGAACTGTTATTGTTCCTGCTGGTGGCGATGACCTATATCAGTGCGATGGAGGAGCGGCGCTTATTTGATGCTCTGCAGGCGTGGATGGTTAGCAAAGGATTTAATTTCCGGAGTCTGTTTTGGTTAACAGGAATTCTGTCATTTATTATCTCGCCCATTGCCGATAACCTAACCACCGCATTGCTTATGTGTGCGGTGGTAATGAAAGTAGGGGGGAGCAATCTTCGCTTTATCAACATTGCTTGCGTCAATATTGTTATTGCTGCCAACGCAGGTGGCGCATTTAGTCCATTTGGAGATATTACCACCTTGATGGTATGGCAGGCAGGGTTGGTGACATTTACACAGTTCCTCGACTTATTTATACCATCGCTGGTGAATTATCTTGTTCCTGCCTTGATTATGTCTTTCTTTGTTCCTCGTACCCGCCCGAATACAACCAATGAGCATGTGGAACTCAAACGAGGGGCTCGCCGTATCGTTTGTTTGTTTATATTAACCATTGCGACAGCGGTTGGGTTCCATGCCTGGGTGCATTTCCCGCCAGTAATGGGAATGATGATGGGACTGGCGTATTTGCAATTCTTTGGTTTTTTCCTTCGCAAGACGTTGCCTTCGTCGCTGGAGAAGAAAAAGGCTGTTGCTATCGCTAACAATGATGAAGCTGCGCTGAAGAGAATTGGCTCGGTAGTGCCGTTTGATGTATTTAAACGTGTTTCACACGCTGAATGGGATACTCTGCTGTTCTTTTATGGGGTGGTGATGTGCGTTGGCGGTTTGAGTTTGCTGGGCTATCTCGGCGTTGTTTCCGATATTATGTATACCCAGTGGAATCCGGTGTGGGCCAATATCATGGTCGGCATATTATCCGCCATTGTTGATAATATTCCGGTGATGTTTGCGGTGTTGACCATGCAGCCTGAACTCAGTTTGGGTAACTGGCTACTGGTGACATTAACGGCAGGGGTCGGCGGTAGCTTGCTCTCGATTGGTTCGGCGGCAGGGGTGGCCTTAATGGGTGCTGCGCATGGCAAATATACCTTTTTCGGCCACTTGAAGTGGGCACCTGTCATCGCGCTGGGTTACGTCGCCAGTATTGTTTGTCATTTACTGTTAAACCATCATCTATTCTGATGCTGCTGGAAAAATCGCCATGCAGTTGATGGTTAACCTATTGAAAGTGTGGCTAATATCACTAATAGAAAGCAAATGTCCAGCCCGGTAACCGCCGGGCTTTTTTTCATCGGTATAGCATGCTTAACTGGTTGTATTGAGCTATCAGTCAGAAGGATATGGCGATGAAAAAGAAGGGATGCGTTTGTCTTGGGGCGGCGCTTTTTATGTTGGTGCCGGTGGCCGGGGCTGTGGCAGACGAGTCTCTATTTCGCATGCCGTCATTGAAGCTCGGGGTCGTGAAGTTCAGCGGCAATATAGAGGCAAGCCGTGATGGCCAGTTTTCCGATGTGCCGTTTAGTTCGTCAATGGCTGTTTCGCCGCTAGTTACCTTGATTCAAGATCCCGTGTATTTTTCGGATACGAGTCGTTGGGGCTACCATACCGAAATTAGCGGGGGGTACTTCAATTTAGACTACGACGATGATGATCACCGTGGTTTTGTAGATGGCGAGCTGAAAGGTTTTTCTGTTGCTCTGACTCCGGTTTTGTTTTACCAATGGGGTGACAGGGAACTCTGCCATAGTTGCAAAAGTTGGCGGGTAGAAGCCGGGGCAGGGGTAAACTACCTCTATGCAGACGGTGAATTGAATAGGCGTAATGACCCAAAGTTGTCGTTTGACTCAAGCGGATTTGGTTTCAATGCTCATTTAGGGGCTGTGGCCAATTACAAGCAATGGGAGATCGGTCTGCGGTTGGTTGTTCCCACTAAGGTCGATGATGACGATGTGAGTATTGAGCATAGCCTGTCATCGGTATCGCTGGGCTACCGGTTTTGATTGTTGATATGTATTCGCGATATTGGTCGTAATTTTCAAAGCATCTTATTATTAATTGTTTCATTAGTGGATTTGTTGTGTTGGGTGCCATAGATTAGATTTGAGTCCAATGGATAGGTGACCAATATGAATCTTTTAAAGCAAATGGAAGTAATTGTGTCTGCAGTACCTGCCCCATATATGGAGCATCAACCGGAAACGCTTAGCAATGTTGATCGTGAGATCATTGAAAAATTGAGCAACGCTGGTGAACAATATCTGTGGGTGATTAAATCGTCAGGATACGGTACGCAGTTGATGGAAATCGGCTTGCCCGCCGTTTGTGAGCGAGTAGAGGAAGAAGATCCGCAGTCTTTGTTTTACCATCTGCGCTTGAGTGATGTTAACCAGGGGACAATCGTTAAGATTGCTAAGTCAAAAGCGATGGAGCTGGCCAATAGTGCAGCTTGTCTTTCAATTACCCCCAATAGCGTAGACAATCAACCGGCTTAAATTGCCGTTTGTGTTATTTGTAAATTATGCCAGCATCATGCTGGCATATAGAGTCTCACAATCAATTTTTTTCGAGTGGTAGCATACCATTACGAGTCACAAATCCTCTCTCACCCTCACAGTTATAAGTGTTACACTTAACACCTGATTTCAAGGTCTAGGTGTCGCATTATTGCCATTTAAGCAAGCGAGTAAAGCAGATAAGGTAGTGCTTTTTCTTCCTGATTTTCACCTCAGCACCAGCCGTGCTATTGGGGGGACAGAGCCAGAAAGTCACAGCCAAATGCGCGACAGATCCTAATTAGAGTCTTGCAGGAAAGAATGCATAAAGATAAATGAGTCAAAAGCAGGAATAACAAATGGATCTTAACTTACTGAAAACTTTTGACGCCGTAATGAAAACACGTAGTGTTAATAAGGCGGCCGAAAGTTTAGATATTACAGCCCCCGCCGTCAGCCATGCATTAAACCGTCTGCGTGAGCAATATCAGGATCCACTCTTTATCCGCCAGGGCAGAGGCATTGCCCCTACTAATTTTGCGATAGAGTTGCATGCAGAGATTCAAGAACCACTGCATTGGTTGCTTAATTGTGCGAAATCTCGCCAATCATTCAGCCCCCAAAGCAGCCAGCGCACGTTTCGGTTATCGAGCCACAAAGACTTGGATCTGATGCTTGTCCCTCCGCTGATTAATTACCGTGATCAACATGCTCCTCATGTGAAATTAGCCGCTAATATAGAGCATTTAAACGAAAATAGCCGTCAGGCTGATTTACGTATGCGTCGGGTAGATCTTATTCTGGCAACCGTACCCTTGGAAGAACACGGTTACTACAACCAACGACTGTTTGAATTACCTTTAGTCGTCGCTTGCCGGGAAAATCACCCTCGCATTAAAGGTTCGGTAAATCAGGCTCAGTTTTTTTCTGAACGACATCTGCTGTGGGATACGCAAAGACAAAGCCGGAATGTTCTGGATTCACTTGTAAGCGATAAACTACCTCAACGTGACATCGCCTACACGACAGGCGCTATCTGCAATACGATAATGCTGGCCGCCCAGACTGACTGGTTATGTGTGACCAGCCAGTGGCATGCCAATCTGCTATCCAAGCAGCATCCGTTGCAAATATTGCCACTACCGTTTAAGTGCCAACCTTTGCCTATTTACATGACATGGCACCAATCGCAGCAATCGGATACTGGTCATCAGTGGCTAAAAGATACATTAATGAAGATAACAAAACCTTTTCGTGAAAAGGATTAACTTTAATTGCGATATTGAATTCAAATCAGCCCACCGTAAGAGTGGATTAAACAAAACTAAATCCACTTTTAAGTTTTAAGCTATGTTTCACTTAATCCAATCTCACTATCATCTCTTCATCAACAGATAAATCAAACGGTTTGCAACGTTTATCAGTTGCAAGAATGAAGAGAGACGAACCATGCTATTAAAAAAATCTATCGTGTCACTCGCTATCATTTCGACCTTAGCGCCGACGTTGTCCTTCGCTGCCCCAATTACCAATGAGCCTAAGGACGCTTCAAGCTTTACTATTGATAAAAATGAGCAGCTTAAACAGTATTTGAATTTTGAAAATAAGTCAGATTTTGCTGATGCTTCAAAAGGTTTCATTGCAACTTGGCCTGAGAAAACGATAAAAGACGCCCAAGGCAATGTTGTTTGGGATTTTAGTAAGTACGATTTCATTGATCACAATGAAGATATTCAAACGATCAATCCATCTTTGCTTCGTCAGGCCAAACTCAACAATATTGATGGCTTGTTTAAAGTAAAAGACGGTATTTATCAGGTTCGTGGTTTTGATCTCTCTGTGATGTCATTTATCCGTGGTGACAAAGGCTGGATCGTCATTGATCCTCTGATTTCTCCAGAGACATCTGCCGCAGGGTTACAGATTCTGCGCAAACATGTTGAGGACTTGCCTGTCACCGGTGTGATTTTTACCCACTCTCATGTCGACCATTTTGGTGGCATTCTGGGCGTTACCAGCCAAGAAGACATTGATGCGGGTAACGTTGACATTCTGGCTCCTGAAGGCTTCTTCAGCCATTCGATTGCTGAAAACCTAATGGCTGGCACCGCTATGTCACGCCGTGCTTCGTATATGTACGGCAACTTGCTTGAAGCCAGCAGTAAAGGGCAGGTGGATGGCGGTTTGGGTAAAACGACCTCTTCGGGGGCTCCGGGGATTGTGAGAGCGACCCACATTGCCGATCATACAGGGCAAAAAATGTCTGTGGACGGTGTAGAACTTGAAGTCATGATGGCTCAAGAGTCTGAAGCACCATCAGAATTTATGTTCTATTTCCCACAATACAAAACCCTGATGGCAGCAGAAGTTATGACTCATACGGTTCATAATATATCAACGTTGCGCGGAGCAAAAACGCGTGATGCATCATCCTGGGCAACTTACGTCGACCAAGCTTTGCATACGTACGGCAGCAAAGCAGACACAATGATAGCGTCGCATCACTGGCCAACATTTGGTAAAGAAAAAATTCAGAGCCAGTTAGAGAAAACACGCGATATGTACAAGTTCGTGCATGACCAAACATTGCGGTTGGCTAACAAGGGCTATACCCCTAATGAAATTTCTGCATCCATTAAACTGCCTGACTCGCTAGGTAAAGAATGGTACAACCGTGGTTACTACGGTACTATTTCTCACAATGCTCGAGCCACTTATGACTATTACTTTGGGGCATGGTGGGATGGTAATCCGGCGAACCTTAACCCACTGACACCATCTGAGCAGGGGGCGAAGTATGTGGAGGCGATTGGCGGTGAAGACAAAGTCATCGCGCTGGCTAAAACTGCGATTGAAAATGGCGAATATCGCTGGGCAGTGACGCTGCTGAATAATGTTACCTTTGCCAACCCGAACAATAGTGATGCTCGTTATCTTGAAGCTGATGCGATGGAGCAATTAGGTTATCAGGCTGAATCTGGGCCGTGGCGCAACTATTACCTTGGTGGAGCCAAAGAACTGCGTGATGGCATTAAACCTGTGCCTACGCCGAATACAGCAGCTATTGCCGTTAACATGCCATTTGCCCAATTTATGAAGTATCTGGGCGTCACCATCAATCCGGAGGTGGCGAAGGATATGGCATTGAAGGTGAATATTAACGTTGAGGGCGAAGGCCAATATGCGATGGATCTGAGTCACTCAGTGCTGAAATCTTACTCAGACAAACAGTTTGAAGATGCTGATCTCAACATCAACTTAACGCGTCAGGCATTTGAAAACATGATTACGAAAAAGACCACACTCAATGATGAAATGAAAGACGGCAGGTTTACGGTTTCAGATCCGGCAGCTTTCAAACAGCTAATGTCTGTATTTGAGAAGTTCGACATGTGGTTCGGTGTCGTTACGCCATAATTGCTCCCTGATTTTCATTACCGTCCCCCATTAAACTAACTCGGTTTGATGGGGGATTTGTGTATAAAATCTGGTGATTTTATTTGGTGTTAGGAAATTGAACGCTAATTTTGTGCCAAAAACGTATCTCTATAGGGCGAATGCACAGAATATTGACCTTCTGCAAAGTTCTGCTGAATATATGTGTATTTTTGATGAATATTAAATCGCCCCTATCTGGGTTGGCTAAACTTAAATAAACCAAGCGGTACTGGCTGGCACCAACGCAAGGTTATCACTGGCAGTTTTTGCAAGTGGGATGATGTATTTTCCTGAGATGCAAGCGATGCCGGTAGTCATGGCTAAATTCGGATAGGAGGCTGGAATATGTTGGCTGAGCATAGGTATTTCACTTTACCGGGTGATACAGGTTTACATGCGGATATTACAGTGATCCCAACAGGGGAATTGAAAGTGAATATCCTGGAAAACAGTGATCAACTCAAAGGCGAGTTTGAGGAGTTACATTTTTACTCAAATGGTAAACGGACAGAGCTTGTTTGCAAAGATCAACTTATGCCTGACAGTGTGAAGTGGCATATTGATTTATCCAACGACGATGCAGAGGAGTTAGCCAAGCTAATTGAAGTGGCAGTAGACGAGTATGAGACCCTAATGAGGGACTTATAGGGTTCAACAGTAAGGATGCCGACCTGAAATGTGTTTGTTTGAAGATGTATTTCGCCCTGATATACCTTGGTAGAGTCAGGGCGTTTTTGTATGGAAATATCAGGAAGGGCGTTTAATCAGGTCATTGATTAGCTCAATGAAGAACGTGTAGCGTTTGGCAAGAGGGCGATGTTTTTTTACGATTAGGTACAGCTGTTGTTCCACGTTGCGGTGCAGGGATATGACTTGGATGGCATCTTGGTTGGGAAACATGCGTACCGCTTTTTCTGGCAGCACAGTAAAACCAAGCCCTTGGGCAACGGGCAGCAATATTTGGCCTAGTTGGTTGATGTACCCTGAAAGCGTGATGCTATTGAAATCGAAATGCTCATCAGGGTAATTGGCCTGATGGATTTGTTGCAAGTAATGTTTACCATCGGGGTGGTTGATAAAGCCCAGTTGGTAAAGAGCCGATAAATCATTCTCTTTAATAGGGTATTGCGCTGGTGCGACGACGCACAGTGATTCTGAGCCTATCGCTGTTTGCTCAAATTCCGATGTGTCTACGGGATGAGTGATGATCCCAACATCAACGCGGTTCTCTTTTATATCATTGATGATTTTATGGTTGGGCGCTGCTTCCATCGAGAGTGTCAGGCCGGGAGCGTGCCGTTGTCGCTCGAGAAAATGCGGGTAGAGGTACATGGCCATTGAGCCCGAACAGGCAAAGCGGCATTCCCCTTGGTGGGCATCATCTTCTTGCAGTGACGAGAGTACGGAATTCTCTTCTTCTAGGCGTTTTAGCCCATATCGGTACAAGGTCTCGCCAGCAGCCGTGAGCTCGAAACGCTTGCCGATTCGGATCAGCAACGGTGTACCGACCTGCGCTTCTAGTTTTTTAATATGTTGGCTCACGCCCGGCTGTGTCATGTACAGCTTTTCGGCGGTTTGAGTAAAATGCCCAATATCGACAAGAGTCAGGAATGTATTGAGCCACTGGCTGTTTAGCATCATTGTGATTATCGAGGGAAGAAGTAACGGATGGTGTGAGTTTATACCTAAGCAGCTTCAATATGCAGGCTTTGGGGTGATTTAATGTCGGTATTATTTTGCTAGAGACTGATTGGCGAAAGTTGGCACAGCCAGCAAGAGAGTGCTGGCTGTGCTTTAACAAGACAGAGAAGCGATCAACTATCAGATACGCTGTTGTCCCATTTGGAAAACGCCACAAATAGCGGTGTTTTGATCCAAGATGGTGATATTGGCTTTGTATCCCGGGGCCAGTTTGCCGTATTGGTCGTCAATACCGATCGCTTTGGCCGGGTACAGGCTTGCCATGCGCAGGGCTTCTTCAAGGCTGATCCCGACATGGTTAACCAGATTACGAACGCCTTCTATCATGGTGATGGCAGCCCCGGCAATGGTGCCGTCTTCGTAATGGCATTTGCCGTTGGTTACATAGGCCTTGGTGCCTGCCATGTCGTATTCGGTCACATCAGTACCTGCCGGGGTAACGGCATCTGTCACCATGAACAGTTTGTCTTGCATGATCTGGTGGGCAATGCGTACTGAGGCGTAGTCGGAGTGAATACCATCGACAATAATGCCGGCGTAGGGCTTTTTATCGAAGATATAGCCGACAGTACCCGGCTCGCGCGAACCTAGCGGTGTCATGGCGTTGTATAGGTGGGTCGCCATTTTCAGGTTGTCTTTGGCGATCAAATCTTGGTAGTTGGCATTGGTATGGCCCAGAGAAACCGTGATGCCAGCATCGTTTAATATATTGATAACGTCCTGCGAGGTTTCTTCCGGGGCCAGTGTTACCACAGCAACGTGCTCTTTGTTATCGGCAATATAGTGAGCGGTTAGCTCATCGAGAATACGGATGTGGTTCTCGTTGTGAGCGCCTTTCTTGTGCTTGCTGATAAAGGGCCCTTCAAGGTGCAGGCCCAATATGCCTTCGGCCGTTTTGTTTTTGATGTTGGATACCACGTCAATGGCTTTGCTCATTGTATCGTGGTCGCTGGTAATAAAGGTTGGAAGATACTGGGTTGTACCATGAGCAAGATTGGTTTTGTTCATGGTGTCGAGAGCTTGGGCATTGGTGTCGATATTGAAAAGAACACCGCCACAGCCGTTAATCTGAAGATCGATAAATCCGGCCGTTGCGGTTTTGCCGTGATAGTCGAAAACAGTCTCTGGCAACTCAGCCTCTATCATCGGCACAATGGCCGTGATCGTATCGCCCTCAACGAAAATGGCCTGATTGAGGTGGGTAGTTGTACCGTCAAAAACATGGATATTGGTAATCGCGTACATAATGGTTCCTATTGTGCGTCGTTGAAGAGGCGCGAATCTGGAATCTGTCCCTGAATCTCATTACTGGCAACCAAAAAAAGTGGTTAATGAGGCATAACGCTGATCTTCAAATACTTATTTATCGTTAAGAATTAAGTTATGTGATCTTGCTTGGTTTGTCAAATTTGGATATGAGCAGTATGCGCATTGTTGGGTTTTTCAAGCAAGGGGCGGGCTTGTTATTGAAGTGCTCAAAAAAAGAAAATCCAGTCAATATAAAAGATTAGGGGCAGCTACTGAGGGAAATGTTTATCGATTTTGAATGATCCATTATTCTATACGGTCAAGCTGTTCGTTTTGCTGGCAATTCAGGGCGTTGAATTGCCAGCTGTTAGGAGTAACTATGTCCCCAAAGATTATTTTTTCCAGCGTCGCGCTGGTTATTGCGTTGGGCTCGCTGGAAAAAAGTATTGTGACAACCCCCTTGCCGATTATCGGTGCTGATCTGGGGGCGGGGCAGTCTCTTACCTGGGTGGTCACCGCCTACTTGCTGGCAGCCACCGCTGTGCTGCCGGTTTATGGCAAGCTGAGTGATATTTTCGGTCGTGTGAAAATGCTCAATACCAGCGTTGTATTGTTTATCCTCGGCTCGATCGCGTGTGCGATGTCACAAGATATTACGATGCTGATCGGTTCGCGTGTGTTGCAGGGTATCGGTGGCGGGGGACTGATTGCCCTCGCTTTCACCGTGATTGCCGATACTATCCCGGCGCGGGAGGTCGGCAAGTATCAGGGTTATATCTCCGCAGTTTATGCAGTATCGAGCATAGCGGGGCCATTGCTTGGTGGCTTTTTTGCCGAGCACTTGAGCTGGCGCTGGGTGTTTTGGATAAATCTCCCGCTTGGCGGGTTGGCGCTTTTGTTGATCAATACCCATCTCAAACATCTTAATCATGGCCGTAATAGTCGCTTCGATTGGTTTGGCGCTTTATTGTTGATGATCTCGACGACTTTGCTGTTGTTGTTGCTATCACCGGAAACCGCGCTGGATTCCTTGCTTGTTGCTGCGGCGCTTGTGGTTTCACTGATCCTTTTCACCCTGGTGGAGCGCAACGTTCGCGATCCTATTCTGCCGGGGCGTATTTTCGTGTTGCCGGGCTATATGGTGAGTGTCGGGTTGAT
Organism: Photobacterium aquae; assembly: GCF_001029445.1. GTDB lineage: Bacteria > Pseudomonadota > Gammaproteobacteria > Enterobacterales > Vibrionaceae > Photobacterium > Photobacterium aquae. Next base: position 110,695 of record NZ_LDOT01000034.1, on the reverse strand, counting down.
TCTGTGCTCACAGCTATTGATGTTTGCGGTTCTGGTTTACTTGCCGCTTCAATTGCAGTGGCAGTACGGGATGACGGCATCGGCGGCAGGGGTGATCATGGTGGTATTCATGATGAGCATTACCACTGGTGCTTATTTTGGAGGTAAGCGTATAGCCCGCACCGGCTTGTATAAATCCTTGGTGGTGATTGGTTTTGCGATGGCGGCTGTGGCGCTGGCCATGCTCTATGCCGGGGTGATGACCAAGGTAGCACTAGCTGTCGCAGGGCTGGGTTTGGGGCTGACCCTGCCGTCACTCAACGTGGTGGTGCAGAATGTGTTGCCGCCGACAGATCGGGGTATCGGTCTTTCGATGTTTGGCTATGGCCGTGAGCTGGGCGGCGCTGTCGGCGTAGCCGTGTGCTCTGCACTGTTTCATATCAAAGTGCCGGTACTTGTTGGCGAGGGGGGCAGTGATGGCTTGTCTGCCTATCATCCCTTGCAGCTCGGTGAGGGATTCACCCTGACCTACGCCGGTATGGGTATCATTGCTGTCTTTGCGTTTGTCTGTGCGGTTATTCTGCTGAAAGTACAAGATTTATCCGGCGCTGTCGGTACGCAAAAACCCTAATTGCTTTTCGGGCAAGGTAGGGCACAATACGCCTCCTTGCAGAATAATGCGGCATTGAGCCGTAATAGAGGTAGAGATCATGGCTTGGTATGAATGGCCGTTAATTCTTTCTAGTGTATTTTCCCAGCTTGCCATTGGCGCATTTCTTGTTTTGGCCGGGGTGATTTTCAGCGGTAAGCTGTGTTTTGGCCAGTCAGACCGACTTCATCGAACAATGCCTGCATTGTGGTTGATGCTGTTTTCGGCTCTATTCCTGCGTGAAGTGACTCTGATCCTTGCCGCCGTAGGATACAAGCCAAGCACTGAGGCCTTGATGGTCATTGGCTTTTTTGCCTTGGCGCTAGTGTATTGGTTTGCAGAAAAATCACTCGTTGGCAGCGATAAGTTTCGTAAGTTGCTGCTAGCGGCGGCGTTCGTAGCCGGAGTGGCGTATCTTGTTCATGGCCTATTGCTGCGTAATGCCGACTGGCTGGTGGCTTCACACTTTATTGCCACGACACTGTGTGGCGGCACGTTGTTGGCTCATGCCTCGTTGGTAAGGGCCGAGCATAAGGTTGAAGAGGCGAATAAGTATTTGCCATTGTTGGGCTGCTTCATTGGTATCGTATGTTTGATTACCGGAGTACCACAGCTGGGTGATCTTGCCGCGCGTTATGAAAGTGCCGGGGAGCTGGGGCCGTTTGTTTCACAGGTGGTCAGCCTTGGGTTGATGATTGCCGCTATCGGGGTATGGTGGATGCCTGCACTGACCAAGAGCAAGCCGGCACTCAATGTGATGACTTTTGCCTTGGTGCTGATGTTCGCATCCTCTTATTTTGCGGCGGTGGGTTACTAATACCAACCAGCATTAGCTGTAACAAGTGAACCAATAGAGAAAGCCGCGATTCATTCGCGGCTTTTTTGTGCGCAGGCGAGGGGGAGCTAAGGTGGAATGCCTACAATGGGAGTATCATTTGTACGGTGACGAAAAGAGTCAATTGGAATTGCCCCAAAGTGAGTTTGCTGATAGTTAAATCTCAGTTTCCCCAGTTAACGTTTTGCTACTTTCAAAAATCATAAAAAGCATAGTGATATGCTAGATACCTTAGTCTATTCAGCATTAGTGAGTGCAAAGCACCAAGATGAAGGACAGTATAAACCGCAGTATATCTTTTCTAGGTTTGTTGCAGATTGTGCAAAATATGCTGGTTTCGATGCCATTAAGTACCCATCGACTAGAACTGTACAGGGTTGTTTTAACATCGTGTTTCTTAAATCAGAATTTAGGCTAGGTAGCGGTTTCGAGCTTGTAAATGTGCATAGATATCCGTCTGAAGAATTAACCTAATACATATAAACTCTTCTTACAGTCAATAAGCATTAGCACTCTAATACCCTAAAACAACAAAATCGTCTACTTCAGGTTACCCAAACTTTTCTAACCTGTCAGGAACGGTTTAGTGCCATTTTGTCTTTTTTTGGAGGGGGTTAGATGTGATGAGTCTAACCTAATCTAACCATTTCTATCAATTTGCATTTAAAGTACTGATCAATTAGTTCAAAATTAGATTGAATATAATTGATTCATCACTTGATGACATCTGAATACGAAAGGGTTTTCATGAAACAGTTACTAAAAAATGCATTCATCTTATCCGGTATCATCCTCTTGTCAGGTTGCTCTATAAAGCCATACCATGAAACAGTTGCAAACGATGCGGTTCAGTTCAGTGATCAACAACTTGATCAGGATGAAGGTTATAGCCAATCGCTTCAACGGATGTACCTACTAAGTCAGGCCAACCCAGTTAAAGACAACAACCTTGATTCTTTTTATCTCGGTGTGAACTATAACACTGCTAATAACGCATCATTGGCAACAGCGAGTGCATTCGCAGTTATGGGCAAAATCAATGTATTTCAGCTAGCGACTCACTCTTTACTCAACTTGACCTATAGATCTAGCTTGCACCCATTTTATGAGGACAATATTCTTGTTGTTATTGAGCCAGTAATCGGTGGTAACGTCAAAGACGCTCTATATCAAGCAAAAAAACGCAGCCTAAAGATCGTGAGCGATGCTTATAAGAAAGATGGATATAATACAAAAGTGTTTTCAAGTGGCGAAGTTGGCTTCGTTAGAAACTATGATACTAACTTTGTTGTACCCTTTGACGATAATAACGATGTTCCTTATTGTATCGTTCCAGGCGGTTACAAATAATTGAAAAAACAGCCAAACTTAAAGGCACAAATGTAGGCTGTTTTGGTATGGTTATTGGACTTGGACAGTTATACCTAAACAACACTAATGACAGTAAATTTCCATTAGGAGACTTTATCGCTGTTCACTCTGCATTACCGTCCATTTTTCCTATTGAGAATCTGGCATCAACCTCAAAATACGACTGGATTTACCAACCTAGTTACACCTTTTTCAGTGGGGAACGTAGGAAGAATTTAGGTATACTCAACGAAGAAACATTTGAAGATGCCTATGGAAAGGGACGTTTCGATCTGAATCCCAAGGTCACGTTGCTAAAATCTGGCGAGACACAGTATTTCAATCCTAAGATCAGATAAATTGGCATTTAAGGCAGTGTCATTTTCATTATTTTTAATAGTGGCTCTGTTCTTACTTATCAATACTAGTTCTAAGGCGAAAATTTATGATTAAAAGAAGTCCAGCATTCGGCTGGACTTCTTTGTTTATAGCTAAACCCAAAGGACGTATATTTTACTGGGTGCTAAACAAACCAGTAGAGCCATACATCTAAATCGTTTTTGTCCACCTTTGAGTCAGCCTATTGTCGGCGGGCATCTGCTGCTTATTTCTATACGTATAATATTTAGTAGTCACACAATTGCTCATGGATACTGACTTAAATGTTCTGGATAATCATATTACTCATAATCGCGGTATGCGTCTTCCTGCCGGGCCTGTGGGTCAAGCATGTGATGGAAAAGTACAGACAGCCGGCTGATCGCTACCGTAAGCAGGGAAGTGGTGGGGAACTTGCCCGCCACCTGCTGGACAGCTTCGGCTTGGGTAACGTTGAGGTAGAGGAGACCTCTGCCGGTGATCACTATGATCCGGTCGCTAAGGCTGTGCGTCTGACGCCGGACAACTATTCAGGATATTCGCTGACGGCAGTGACTGTGGCTGCCCATGAAGTGGGGCATGCAATTCAGGATTCACGTGGCGAGTTCCTGTTTTTGGCGCGGCAGAAACTCGTAAAGACTGCCATGGTCGGCGAGCGTATTGCAGGAATGATGCTAGTGGCTGCTCCGCTTGTCCTAATGTTAACTCGCCTGCCGCAAGCGGGAGTGATAACAATCATGATTGGCATTGTTTCAATGGCACTAAGTACCATGGTGCACCTGCTGACACTTCCGGTTGAGTTCGATGCAAGTTATGGCAAAGCTCTGCCGATTCTGCAGAAAGGCGGCTATCTGCATGATGGTGATCTGGAGCATGCGGAGAAAATTCTCAAGGCGGCGGCGCTGACCTATGTCGCTGCCTCGCTGACCAGCTTGCTAAATTTGGGGCGATGGATAGCGGTGCTCCGTCGGTAATGGCGGTTACACGGATGATTGATGATTGACGTAATCGACAGTTTAATATCTGTTGGTTTATGCGCTTACTCAAAGTAATGCAATGTTCATGAAACCGTGAATGTTGTAAGTCGTGGCGTATTATGATGAGCGTGATACTAAAGAAATAATTTCTACGTTAGTTACCTTATCAGTATCACATGTTCAATTTGCTATAGGTAGGTTGATGGAGACTATACTTGTTCCATTAAACGTACATGTGGAGGTCTTTATGAGAATCGTATCTTTTACTGAAGCTAGAAATAGTCTCAAAGCTGTTCTAGACGGTGTAGTTAATGATGCTGATACAACAGTTATTACACGCCGTGATTCTGAAGATGCCGTGGTTATGTCTCTAGACTACTACAATAGCCTTATGGAGACAGTTCACTTACTACGCTCTCCTAAAAACGCTGAACATCTAAACCGTTCGATAGCACAGTACCGTGCTGGTAAAACAACAGCACGAGAGTTAATTGATGAGTAGTAGTCAACGTTTACTGTCGTGGACTGATGACGCTTGCGATGACTACCTGTATTGGCAAACTCAGGACAAGAAAACACTCAAGCGCATCAACAAACTCATCAATGATGTTAAGCGCTCCCCATTTGAAGGCATAGGTAAACCAGAGTCGTTAAAAGAGAACTTATCTGTTTTTTGGTCTCGTCGTATTGATGATACTAACAGGTTTGTTTACGCAGTCGATGATCAAGCGATAACGATAATTTCGTGTCGTTACCACTACTAAATCAGGTTTAGATCTCATTAAGCCGTTCTTTTTCATGGCCCCGCAGTAACTCGTAATCCCGCACCCGTCTTAATTCCTTGGGTAAAACATGCCATTCTTTATTCAGGCAGGTTGTTTTCAACCAGCCATCTTTAAGATCCAATATGCTGTTTTTAAAGCAATGCTACGCTCGGTTAATCTGCGTGACATTGTCACTTAATGATTTTGAGTAACTCTTTGAAGCGCTCGCCTTCGGCGATGTGTTGAAGCTCGAACAGCACCATTTCTGTTCCTGTAATATGCGCCCCAGCTTGCTGCATTTTGGCAATGGCGAGGGCTTTATTATCCGCAGAACGTGATGAAATGGCATCAGTAACCACTTCGACGTGGTAACCGGCATTAAGTAGTTGCTTCACCGTTTGGTATACACATATGTGCGCTTCTATCCCCATGACCAGCAGGTTCTTGCAGGGGATGGCGTTTAGGGTCTCGACAAAATCGGCGTTTTCGTAGCAGCTAAATGTGCTTTTGGCGATGGGCTCTTGTCCAACAAGGTGTTGGCTTATCTCAGGGATAGTTGCGCCCAGTTTGTCTGGCAGTTGTTCAACCCAGATGATGGGCAAGCCGAGTAGTTTAGCGCCTTTGACCATCGCTTCGAGATGATAGAAAAGCGTTTCTCGCTCATCCATGATTTGAGCCAGCTTGCCCTGAACATCAACAATGACGAGTGCAGTATCGTTAACGGTTAGCATATTCTTTTCCTTGTTAAGGCACTTGGTAACGGCGCTATTTTTGTAGTTGCTGTGATGGGTATAACAGAGCCTAAGGGCTTTTCAATCAATGAGATCAAATGCGTATTGTGATCGGGAATACGCATTTATTGTTTCTGTACCGTAATGTGTAACCGTCCTTGTCTCTTGAGTAGGTTATTCGCGCTGTTTGAAGCCCGAGAATTCAATGCCGGCAAGGCGAGCCATGTCATGGTGCCAGGTGGCTAGGTTGTCTTTGCTGAATTGGTTTAGGTGGCGGTGCCCACAGGCTCGGGCCATGACTTGCATGAGCGCGGTGGATGCTTGGAGGAAATTTGCCAGTTGGCGGGCGCTCTTTTCGGGGTTGAGCTTTTGCCGGAGATCTTTGTTCTGGGTGGCAATACCTGCAGGGCAGAGGTTGGTATTGCATATTCGGGCGGCCACACAGCCTATGGCCTGCATCGCACTGTTGGCAAGGGCTATCCCATCGGCTCCTAGCGCCAGTGCTTTGATGAAATCGACCGGGGTACGTAAGCCCCCTGTAATGATCAAGGTTACGTCATTGCTTACACCTTGCCTGTCGAGGAAATAGCGAGCGCGGGCGAGGGCAGGAATAGTCGGCACGCTGATATGGTCACGGAACATCTGCGGGGCTGCCCCTGTGCCCCCGCCACGGCCATCAAGAATGATGTAGTCGGCACCCGCCTCAAGGGCAAACCCTATGTCTCTTTCTATATGGTTGGCGCTCAGTTTGAAGCCGATGGGAATACCGCCGGTAATGGCCCTGACATTTTCGGCAAATGCGGCAAAGTCACTGACGGTTCGAAGATCAGTAAAGGTTGGTGGTGAAATGGCCTCTGTTCCTTCTTCAAGGCAGCGGGTCTTGGCGATTTTTTCTATATTCTTGGCTGCGGGCAGGTGGCCTCCGGTGCCGGTTTTCGCCCCTTGGCCGCCCTTGAAGTGAAATGCCTGAATTTTGTTGAGCAGCCCCTCGTGGTAACCGAATTTGGCACTGGCGAGCTCATACAGGTAACGGGAGTTGGCTTGCTGTTCTTCGGCCAGCATGCCGCCTTCGCCGGAGCAAATGCCCGTACCGGCCAGTTCGGCCCCCATCGCCAGTGCAATTTTGGCCTCTTCAGAGAGAGCCCCAAAGCTCATATCGGAAATAAACAGCGGGGTATCTAAGACCAATGGTTTTTTAGCCCGCGGCCCGATGACTAGCTCCGTGCCAACGTTGGCATCATCCTGCAACGGCTTGGTTGCCATCTGGGCGACCATAATCTGGATATCGTCCCAGTCGGGTAGTTGGTAGCGGGGGACGCCCATTGCCGTCATCGGGCCATGGTGGCCGAGTTGGCTCAGTCCTTCTCTGGCCAACTGGTGAATAAACTCAACGGTGGGCTCTTCGCGGGTTGCCTTGGCCGAGAGCATATCTTCAGCGGGAGAGGGCGTGACGCCGGGGCCTTCTTTGCCGACCATGCCGGAGTCGAACTGTTGATGAGAGCCATCGCAGAACGGGGAATTGGCCGTATGTTTACAGCCGCAGAGAAATGCTTCTTGGGGTTTGTCTACGCGAAAGGCCTTGGGGGTGAAGCCTGTGCCCTGGTGGGAGCCATCACAGAAAGGTTGCTTGCTGGAGCGGCCGCAGGTACAAAAATAGTAATCTTTGTCTTTTTCCAATTGAACTTTGAGTGGCTGGATTTTTGCGATTACCGGGTTGGACATGCAACCTCCTTCTCTACAACCAATGTGGGCAAGTTTGTGAAAAGTATGGATGAGAGGGCAATTTTTTCCACTATAGTAAAGGAGAGAAAGGGGATGCAAAAAGCTGCTGGGTCGAACCTATCCCTCCTTTTTAACCTTTTGTAACCGTCCACCTCTTTACAGCAGCGGCAAATCACGAAACAATGCGGACGTTTGCAGTTGGATAAATTTGTAAAAGATTATGACAGAAAAGAAACAAAGCCCGCTTAATGATTTGATTTTTAATGTGGTCGTGCCTTCAGTCATCCTGATGAAACTCAGTGGTGATGAGTATCTTGGCTCAGTCGGGGCCTTACTGGCTGCATTGGCCTTTCCTGTGGGGTTTGGTGGTTATGAGCTAATCAAGTACAAAAAGTTTAACTTTATCTCTTTGCTCGGCTTTGTCAGCGTATTGCTAACCGGCGGTATTGGTTTGTTGCAGCTGGATGCAAAATGGCTGGCTGTTAAGGAAGCCTTGATCCCGGGATTGATTGGTATTGGTGTGTTTGCCTCGACGTTCACCAAGTATCCTGTTGTCAGCAAGATGCTGTTCAATGATACCGTGCTGAACCTGCCGCTGATCAATGAAAAGCTGAATGAGTTTGGCAAGAAACCGGCTTTCGACCGTCAATTGCTTGTGTCGAATTATTTGTTTGCTGCTACTTTCGCTTTCTCTTCGGTGATGAATTACGTGCTGGCGAAGATGATTGTCACCAGTCCATCAGGCACTCAGGCATTCAACGAGGAATTAGGTCGTCTAACGCTAGTTAGCTACCCAGCCATTGCGATCCCTTCGATGATCATGATGATGGGTATCTTCTTTTATATGTGGCGTCAAATCCGTCGGATGACTCAGCTTGAAACAGCGCAGATCCTGAAAACAGAGTAAGGTTCGGCAGGATAGACAGAAAAGACCGCCTACATAGGCGGTTTTTTATTGCCTCGCAAGCATCTTGTCATCGCTGGGCGATAGTGTGTTTGGTGTGATTTTCAGCGGTAGCCTGTTGAACAATCTACACTTGAGGTCACTTGGCTATCGTGTAAAATGCGCGGCATTGATAGTGAAAGAGACAACAATTATGGCCAGTAAAGCGCATGCATTGCATATCCTTGTGAAGCACAAGGAGCAAGCCGATGATATTCTTAAACAGTTGAAGCAGGGTGCCAAATTCCAAACACTGGCCACCAAGTATTCAACGTGCCCATCAGGCAAAAAAGGTGGGGATCTGGGCGAGTTCCGCAAAGGCGCGATGGTACCGCAATTCGACAAGGCTGTTTTTTCAGGCAAAGCGATCAGCACCAGTGAAGCGCTGAAGATGAAAAACAATCACATGCGCGGTTTGATCCCAGAGCCAGTTAAGACCAAATTCGGCTGGCATATTATCAAGGTTTTGTACGTGGTATAAGCTGCAGTCATAACGCCTTGCTGAATCAGGCAAAGCGGATGAATGTCTATTGAAAAAGCACCCTTGGGTGCTTTTTTCGTTTTTACCTTCTGTGGTGGGGATGCAACGTGACGACACAAGACGGCTGGTGGCGTTGGTCACACCAGCTTAGCAGCACTGGATAAACGAACCGGATGGCAGCAAGCCAAAAGGCACCGCATAGGCTTCCCACGCCAACATAGCTGGCAGCATTGTAGTAGGCATCAAACCAAAGTACGCCAGCAATGCCCATTCCAATGACCGAGAGCCCAAGCAATGGTTTGTAGGTAAGGTTAAAAAAATACCGATAGTGAAAGAGTAGGGTAAACATCCCTTGTTTGATCTGTGCAGCTATCGCCATACCGCCTCCCTTTATTCGATGTTTACATTATTGTAACACCTCAATGCGTGGGGGAGACGGTCGTGTTGAGATAGCCTTACGGCCTGAGTTCGGTACTTGTTATTGTCTGCGAGGATTTTGGATTCGCTGTGTCTTTGGGTTTTTGTGGGCTAGATAAAGGGTTGGGGCATTTATCATCGGTCATTTTCATGACGGTATCTTGAGCGGCAATGCTTTGCCCTATTTCGGGATAGCGCTCACGAATATCTTCCATACACAGTCGTGCAGTGTTGAGCACCACCATCATTTCATCTTGTGAGTTGACCAGGGCTGACAGGTTACCGCTTTTTTGGGCGGCTGCGAGCATTTCCATTGCTTTGTCAGCTTCTTGGTAAGGGGCCTTTAGGCAGTCGCAAATTTTATCGCTGATCGTATCGTAATCCTGCGCGGCGAAGGCGGTGGTGCTTGTCAGGAGCACGATGAGTGGCAGTACTTTCATGAAGGCCTTGTTTCTATATTACGGACGGCGTACTCGAAAATAGCGAGGCGTGATGCTGATGCGCTCATTGCCATTGTTTTTGTTTCGTTTGTCACCGTCGAGATGTGAACAATGATATTTGGACAAAGCATCTTACGTTAAGTTCCCAACGACTGATTATTCCAGTTGTGCTTGTGTTCATGAGGGAAGTATCGGGTTGTTATGATTTTTATGAACGTTTCATTATTGCGACAAAATGGGGAATACCGCCTTTCTATACTTATCAAGAATAACTATTAGTGTGATGCAGTTCTCTTTATGTATGGATAAACAGCCCGAATTTTTGACGCTAATACTCAAGGATCTTCTGTTCGGTTGAACATGAAAGAAAGCTGCTGATAGCACAGTAATGACGTTTTTTGGGGGCGTTATGTTGTTGTCTAAGCAAGCTACCAGTCGGTGCCTGCCTGTCACTCTGCTTGTGGTAATTTGGGGAGCAGATGCCAAGCAAGAAAGCGAGAGCTCCACGTTGGGGGAGTACATTCCAGATGATATGTATGCTGCTGTTTCGAGTATGATATCAATGGCAGACAGTGTACGAGGGGATAGGGTCGACAAAAAAGTAAGAACAAACTTGAGACGTTCTTCGCCGGGATTGCGTACTGCTGGTATGGCAGAGAGAGCAAGCTCAACAAGGAATGCCACACATTTTGGTAATTCAAATCTTGGCTCTATGATGTCACCATCAGGTTCATCACCTACTATTCCTTCGATTCACGATCTCCCTAGCCAAAAAAGTGCTCAGTTTGGTGGATATGTACGGTTGGAAAACCGTTTATTAGGCGGTGATCCTAATCGGCCGAATCAAACCAATGAACAAGAGTATTCCGGCTATTCGTTGACCTTGGGTGGTGATTACTTGTTCCGTGAGCATTACCTTTTCGGTATGACACTCGGTCTACCGTTCTACAAGCCCATGAGCGAAACCAACGATACGGAAGTAGATGGCCTTATTGCATCGGGTTACTTCAGTTACCTGCAAGATTCATGGTATTTGGATTTTAATGCCAGTTATGCGGTTATGGATACCGACATAGAGCGACAGGTGACCTTGTATACCGACACCGTGGTGAATAATACCAATGAGGCTGACTCTGATATTTGGCTATTTTCGGTTGGCGGTGGGTACATATTTGAGTACAACTACCTGAATATCGCGTTGGAAAGTAGCCTGCAATATACCCTATCAGATTCAGACCGCTATCAAGAGCGTTCGGCTTTAACTAGCAGTAACTACTTGTTTTCCCAAATTGATGATGTGGATGCCTTGCAATCAACCATGTTGATTTCTGGTATAAGTTTGTCGCATCCGTTCCGCACCTCGGTAGGTATCTTCCAGCCTTATGCCAAGGGATATGTACACTACGACATTGCCCCGGGTAAGCAAAGTATCATCTCGCAGCTGAAGTCTAACCATTCTGGGAGTATTTTGCCGATTGTGGTTGAAACGGATGATCAGCTATATGGAAGGATGCACTTGGGGATATCGGGTGCATTTAATGAAGATTGGTTCGGGTATATAGAGGCCAGCAGCTTGCTTTGGCATGATGACATATCAGCGCACACGGTGTCATTTGGTGTCAGCATGTCACTCGATTAATGCTCGCGATACGTTCTGTTTGCTTTGAATGAGGCAAACTCGAATACAAACCGGCAGATTGCCGGTTTTTTTGTGGGCGTTGCAACGTGTTAGATGTGATTTACGGGCAAAAAAAGCCTGCACAAAGGGTGATTTAGAACTGGTATTTGTAATTATCTGAAACAAAAAAGAAATATGCTGATTCTTGTCACAGAATGTGAGGAAGGCTCTCAATAGACTCACCCGAAAATATAAAAAACAATCCCACTTCCCCCCCATAGCTTCAAATATATTAATACAGGGACTTTTCGTGAAATTTACATTATCTGCGGTTGCAAAGGCCGTGATTCCTCTGTGCTCGGCAATGCTTGTTGTCGGTTGTAACAACAGTGCTGAAAATAATGATAACTCGGGGACAGGAAGTAAATTTGTAACCTTGGCGGACAACCAAGCCGCGATCTATTTTCAGGCTCAAGACGGTGTGAAATCAACGGCTAATAACTACGACGGTTATAGCTTGTTTGTATGGAACAATGAGCAGTGTGCCAGTTACGCAGGGGAATTACCTAGTTGGGATAAAGGCCTGCCAGTGACAGGCGTAGACGAAGAGCTAGGGGCGTACTGGGTGGTCGAGCTGAATGCCGACCAAAGTCAGTGTGTTAATTTCATTCCAAGGGATTCAAGCAATAACAAGCCGCTAGGGGAGTTTGACGCGAAGTTGGATCTCAAGCAGGTTCATGCCCAGGGTAAATATGTATTTACCAAAGAAGGGATCGCCGCTGTGTTCCCAGAGCATATTCCGGCCTTGCCTGAAAATACGGCGCGGATCTACCTCAATATGGAAGATAAGGATATCGATGATCTGACACTGCACGTATGGAATGACGCGCAATGTGACAGTTTCGCTGGGGCTGATACCGCATGGGATGCAGGTTTGCCACTAACGGGTAATAGCGAGACTTACGGCGCGTATTGGGATGTAGCCGTAAAAGCGGGTAGCAAACCGTGTATTAATATCATTCCCCACCGTGGTGATGAGAAACCGTTAATCGAAAACGCCCAGTTTGATCTTTCTGCGGCGCAGCCTATCGGTATGGTTGCTTTCTCGTTTGAGGGCAGCTCGACGGTTCACTATACCCCGATGGCAGCGATGCCTAATGCGGTAATGAAAGGCGCTACTGCCCACTGGCTAGATCGTAATTTACTGGCAATGCCTGCTGGTGCCAGTTCGGTAGAGCTGCTGTATTCACAGAAAGCCGCAATCGCATTTGATGACCGTACAAATACTTTTACCGGTGTTGATAAAACAGTATCGGCAAAACCTTCCCAAGAGCAGGGCTGGAAAAGCCGTTTCCCTCAGCTGAGCCAGTTAGAAAGCTGGGCTCTGGATTTTGATACTGCGAAGGTTGATCCTAAATTATTGCTGAAAGGCCAGTTGATTGCTGTTGCCTATGATGCGGCAGGCAAGCCGATTGAAATTACCCAAGTTCAACCAGCGGAAGTACTTGATGCCATTTATACCGGCCAGCAAGGCGGGGCATTGTCACAGTCTTATGGTGCGATTCTATCGGGTGAGCAGGTTAACTTTGCCTTATGGGCACCAACAGCCCAAGCCGTTGAGTTGGTGAAGTACGACGCCAGCAAGCAGGAAACGGCCCGTTACCCTATGGTTGCTGATCAGGTCAGCGGCGCATGGTCACTGAGCTCGTCTGATTTTGCGTTTGGTGATTACTATCGTTACCGTGTCACGGTGTACCATCCAGTCAGCCAAAAAATTGAGACCTATGAAGTCACTGACCCGTATTCATTAAGCCTGTCGATGAATTCCGAGTTCAGTCAGGTCGTTGATTTGAACAACGAGGCGCTAAAGCCCGCTGACTGGGACGCGGTCACTCGGCCCGTTGCTCAGGCTAACCCGGCTAAATTCGTTATTTATGAGGCGCATGTCCGTGACTTTTCTGCCGTGGATGTATCGACCTTGCCTGAGAACCGCGGAAAGTTCACGGCCTTTACCCAAGCTGAGAGTGTGCCGGTTAACCATTTGAAAGAGCTGGGTGATAGCGGTGTCACGCACTTGCACCTGTTGCCAATTTTCGACATCGCCACAATTAATGAAGATCCGGCCAAAGTGGCCAATATTGATGAGCCGTTCAGTAAGCTGTGCAAGGTGAATCCTGCAGTACAGGAGTCATCGTTCAGCGGCTACTGCAACAGCGGCAAAACAATCAGTGATGTTTTTGCCGAGCTGAAGAAGGATGAATCCTCGGTGAAACCTATGGTTCAGGAATTGAACCAATTGGTCGCCCAGACTGATAGCTTCAACTGGGGCTACGATCCGTTCCATTACACGGTGCCGGAAGGCTCTTATGCCAGCAATGCCGAGGGTTACCAGCGAATTATCGAGTTGCGTCAGGCTATTATGGCTATCAAGAACAATATCGGTATGAATGTTGTTATGGATGTGGTGTACAACCATACTAACTCGGCAGGCCCAGTCGCTCGGACATCGGTGCTGGATAAGATAGTCCCTTGGTACTACCAGCGTCTGAATCCGATCACTGGCGGTGTCGAGAACTCAACATGTTGTTCTAATACTGCGCCGGAAAGGGCGATGTTCGAAAAGTTGATTTCCGACTCTTTGGTTGTTTGGTCACGTGATTACAAGATTGATGCATTCCGGTTTGACTTGATGGGGCATCACCCGTTGGATCAGATGCAGCGTTCGCTGGACGCGGTAAAAGCTGTTGATCCGGGGACCTACTTCTACGGTGAAGGGTGGAATTTTGGCGAAGTGGCCAATGACGCGATGTTCGTACAGGCAACCCAACCGCATTTGGGCGGCACCGGAATCGGTAGTTTTTCCGATCGCCTCCGTGATGCCGTACGTGGCGGTGGCCCGTTCGACGGCGGTGACGGTTTGCGCCGCACCCAAGGTTTCGGTAACGGGGCCTATGTACAGCCAAACGAGATGGATGGTGTTACCAAGGAAACCGCGCTGCATTTGGCGGATCTTACCCGTCTTGGTATGGCCGGCAACCTGAAAGACTACACCTTCGTTGATGCCAAAGGCCGTACTATCACCGGTGCTGAGTTGGACTACAATGGTGCCCCGGCGGGCTATGCCGTTGATCCGACTGAAATTCAGAACTACGTTTCCAAGCACGACAACCAAACGCTATGGGACAATAACCAGTATAAGATTGATTACAGTGTGACATCTGCCGACCGAGTCAGAATGCAGGCTGTATCATTGGCAACGGCCATGCTGGGGCAGGGCGTACCGTTTACCCATATGGGGTCTGAGTTGCTGCGTTCCAAATCAATGCAGCGTGATTCCTATGACTCTGGGGATTGGTACAACGTCGTTGATTTTTCGATGGCAGATAACAATTGGAACAAGGGACTGCCAAGAAAGGACAAGGATGGGGATAACTATGCCATTATCGAAAAGGTTATCGCTTCCGCTGGGAGTTTTGCGCAGCCATCTTCGAAAGATATCGCTACGATGGCTGAGTATTACAAAGAGTTGGCGGCGTTGCGTCAGCACTATCCGTTGATAACTTTGGGATCAGGCAAGGAAGTCAACAAGCGAGTTGCGTTCCATAACACGGGTAAAGATCAGATCCCGGGTTTGATCGTGATGTCCATCGATAACGGTACGGCAACTGGTCTGGATGTTGATCCGGCCGTTGACGGTATCGTTGTTGTGATTAACGCCTCGCCTACGGCACAGTCTGTCTCATGGCCGACACCTGTAATACGAAGTGCCCGCCATGTTACGGATCTTGCCGAGAGTGCCGTCTATGCCGATGGTAAGATCACTGTGCCAGCATGGACACCGGTTGTTTTTGAATTGCCTCGGGGGGATCAGCGAGGCGCAGGAATACGCGCCGCGCAATAAGTGCTTTAACTCTTTATTATTGATATAAGCCCTCGCAAGAGGGCTTTTTCATTGTAAGATAGCAGCTGTACGATGATAAACGGCTCGTTCATGTTTCATTCATTTTGGTTGCGATAAACTGCAGCCATACAGTAAGAGAGAAATAGTTGAGAGAAGGTTGGTTATGAAAAACTTTATTACTAGTGTTGCTGCGCTTGTCATCGGTTTTTTCACTGTTACGTTCGCAGCGGTAATGGGTCTGTTCATTGGCATTGCGGCACTGATTGCCAAGCCTTTCATTAAGCGCAAAGTAGAGAAAGCCTACGAAGAGGCACTGCAGCAGCAAGGCTATGCTAGCCACAGTCATTCGAGCCAGACGGGCTCGACCATCGATGGTGAGTTTGAAGATATTACTCACAAACCGGCCCCACAAGCTTCATAACAAAAACGCCAGCAATATTATTGCTGGCGTTTTTGTCTGTATCTATTCGGATTCCCATCCTTTCATTTACATGCCATTGATACACTCATTGAGAATGTTGTTCTGAGAGGCCATCGCCATATTTTTTTGGGGGGTTACTCGGAAAAATGCTGTCTAACGCAGTGAATGAAGTCTTCGATAGCTTGTTGGCTAATATTAAAACGGTATTTTTGGTTATTTTCTAATAATTCGAAATGCCCTTTGTCTTGGTAAATGCGGCTTAGAAAAACATCAAAAGCTTGTTGGCTACTGTTTCCTCCTAACATGACAACCCGCCCTACGGTATGCCTGTTGCCATTATGCCGCCAGTTGATGCTGAATACGTCGACAGGGGAGCCATATTGCATATAAGTGATATTGGTATAGCCTGCGGGGTGGGAGATATCTGCTTTCAGAGCAATATAACGGTTATCGGATTGATTATCTGAAATGAAGGCGATTTGTAAATTTTGCTGGAACTCATGCTTGTCATTTTTGATTAGGTGAAACAGATCCAACCGGCACCGATCTGAGCTCAAATCTGTTTCGCTAGTGGGTTTTATGGCTGCTTGGGATGACCACCCTACCAGTGCCGCATACAGCGTAATAGCACAAAGAACCGATATGTGACCCAACTGCATAGTACAACCTACTCTATGAGTATACGTAGGGAAAAGTATAGTGAGGGGGGGAGTATACAGAGTGTCTTAGAACAGACACCGGAAATGATTAAGCGCTCATTTTGAGCGCTTATTCCACCAGTTGGTTATTTTAATACTTGCATAGCAAATAATCCCAGAAGCTATGATAAGCCAAACAGCTTGTTCGGTGACGTCCATTTCAGCCATATTGAAATACTTATATTACCAGTCGGTAAAAGTATTATAGCGCAGTGTTTAGAAGCACAAATGTTAACTAAAGCACGTAAATTGATAATTTTATTTATGACCCTGTTTGCATACTGTTTATTTTAGGCATTATAGATTTTGGCCTTAACGACTCTGCGGTATTGGGTAGGTGTCATTTGGAAATGTTGCTGGAAGCGCGTTGAAAAATGGTGTGGGTCTTGATAGCCGACTTGTTCCGCGACATCTTGAATTGACATGCCGACGTCGCGCAGTAGTTGCTGTGCAGTTTCCATTCGTAACCTCTGTAGGTATTTATGCGGGGTTTCTCCGACCTGATCTTTGAATTTACGGTTGAAGGTACGCAAAGGGAGTTGGCAGTGTTCTGCTGTGCTTTGTGCCGTAATGTTCTGTGAAAGATTGCGTTTCATCCAGTCTTGGGCGAGGGCGATGGATTCGTCGAATTGAATTTGCCCGCCGATTTGATAAAACGGCTGGTGGTTTGTCTTTGAAATTTCATGGCCGAAATGGGTCTCTATCGTCACTGCGATTTTCTGACCGTAGGCTTGGGCGATAAAGTAGAGGATCAGCTCTGACTGTGAGTTGATACTGGTTGTGCAATATAAGCCATTGGCTTCTGTAATAGAGGCTTTGCGGTTGAGGATAACTTTGGGGTAACGCTGGCTGAAGTTGTCGTAATAATACCAGTGCGTTGTTGCAACGAGATGATTTAACAGCCCTGTTTCAGCCAGCCAGACAACCCCGGTCCCCGTTGCCACTAGATTTGCCCCTTTTTGATATTGCTGCTGTAGCCAGCGGATGATTTCTGGGTGTCGCCGAACCGACTGGAGTGGATTTCCCCACATTGGTGGCAATATCACCGTGTCGAACGATTGTTCATTATCATAGGTCGTGTCGGGTTGGAGTCGAAGTCCCGCGCTTGCTGCCATTGGCTCAAGGCTGGGGCCGACAACGGTGATATTCAGTGGTTTTTGCTTTTGTTGGGAGCGTGTACGAAGCCTTGAAGCACTACTGAGCATTTCCGCAGCAAGGGATACTCCGGTAATCAAGGCTCGGTCGTAGAGAAGGAAAGCGACATTTTTCATTTGCTAACTCGTCTTAATGGCATGCTTGGCATTTATGTCAGTGATAATGGCATAAATGCCAGATGAATGAACAGTGTAAATTGGTAATCTAATTGCAATTGAAATTGATGCAGTAGGTTTGGGATGTCTAAATTACCTTTGATTGTTGGCTTTGGTGGGATGAATGCTGCAGGGCGTAGCTCTGGATTCCATAGTTATAAGCGGATGGTTGCCGAGGTTTTGCCAGAAGATGAAATGGCAGCAACTTGGCAGGATCTCGCACTGCGGATGGGGTTGATAACTGATACCTCTCAGCAGGTTGATGCTGAGATCATAGAGGCAATAAAGGCGGGGACTCTGATTCGTCGAATTGATTCTTTCGATCCTGATAACTTGCTGTATCAATACAAAACGACATTGAGCAGCCAAAGTGACGAGCTGACCTTTAGTTTGCGTAAGTCCAAACTGCCGACTCGTATTCCCGATAATTGGGTTGTCGAAGAGCAGGGCAGCAAAGTCATGATCACGGTAAAAGGTGAATTGGACGCATTGCTAGAGGATCGCGTGAGTTATCCTGTAACGAGTGGCGGTAATATCCCAGCCGGATTTGATCCGGGCAAACTCTATAATTCACGTTTTCATCCACGGGGTTTGAAATTGGCCCTGTATGGGGCCTCAGATGCGTTGAACTCGCTCGGAATGGACTGGGAAACGGTTCTGTCGCATATCGATCCTGATCAAGTGTCGGTATATGCAGGAAGTGCTTTAGGGCAAATGGATGACGCATCATTGTCAGGGATGCTGGCCGCACCGCTGACTGGGGGCCGTGTCAGCTCAAAAATGATGGCTCTTTCTTTGGCTGAGATGCCCGCTGATTTTATCAATGGTTACGTTATCAACAGTATTGGTAGCACTGGCACCAATATGGGAGCCTGTGCGACGTTCTTGTACAACCTGCGTCAGGGAATGAATGATATCCAGCGTGGTACGGCAAGGGTGGCGATTGTTGGTAACGCAGAGGCACCAGTCGTTGCTGAGCTGATGGAAGGCTTTCGGGTCATGGGGGCTTTGGCGGAAGACGCACAGTTAATGGCATTGGATGGTACTGAAGACGTTGATAACCGCCGTGCTTGTCGACCATTTTCGGCCAATGCCGGTTTCACAATGGCTGAAGCCGCTCAGTTTGTCGTGTTGATGGACGATGAGCTGGCGCTTGAGCTAGGTGCCAATATTTATGGTTCGGTGGCTGATGTGTTCGTCAATGCTGATGCGAACAAGAAATCCATTTCGGCACCGGGCGTAGGTAACTATGTGACTATGGCCAAGGCCGCCGCGCTTGCCAAGGCGATTTTGGGTCAAGAAGGCCTGCAACAGACTTATGTACAGGCTCACGGCACGGGAACGCCGCAAAACCGTGTGACAGAGAGTCATATCCTCAATGAGGTTGCCAAGACATTTAATATCGACAATTGGCCGGTAACGGCAGTGAAATCCTATGTCGGCCACTCGATGGGGGCGGCTCCAGGCGACCAGTTGATTGCGTCATTGGGCGTATGGCAGTACGGCTGGGTTCCTGGTATCAAAACCATTGATCATATCGCCGATGATGTTCATCGTTCGCATCTCAATATTCTGACCGACCATGCGTTTTTCGGTGATAAGGGTGAGAAGATTAAAGCGGTAATTCTCAATGCCAAGGGCTTTGGTGGCAATAATGCATCGGGCTTGGTGCTTTCTCCAGCCCAGACGCTCCAGATGCTGGGCAAGAAACATGGTGACAGTGTGATGGCGAGCTATTATGGCAAAAACCAACCTGTCCGTGAATTGGCCCAAGGTAATGATCAGGCGGCGAGCCGTGGTATGGAAAATATTCGTTATCATTTTGGCGAGAGTGTGATGGACGAAACTTCCGTTACCCTGACTCAGGAAAGTGTACAGTTGGATTCTTTTGCCAAGGGCATTCCTCTTGCAACAGAAAACCCTTATGCTGATTACAGTTAATATTCAGTAACGGTAGCATAGATGGCAAATGTCATGTTGGTTGCAAACCTCAATTGTGACCGGGTATTACAGTTGGAAGAGCCGCTGTTGAGCGGTGGTCGGCACCATTATCAGGATGAAGGCCGTCGTTTAGGCGGCGGTGGGGCCAATACCGGGTTAGGGTTGGTCTGGGCTGGCCATAACGTGTCGTTGGTCAGTCAGGTTGGCCGGGATGAAACCGCAGACTGGCTGCTGGCTGAAGCTAGCCTTGTTGGGCTTAATTGCGCATTATTACAGCGTAACGACATTGTGACCCCAGAATTGTTATTGTTGATGACTCCTGATGGTGAAAGAACCATTATTCGGCCGGGCAGGCCTGAATTTGTATTGCCGGCTCCGCCTTCGTTTAAACGTTGGGATGCTCTGTATGTAAATTCTTCTGCCATCGGTATTGAGGCATGGGCCGAGATGGCGTTGGCCGATACGGATACTTTGGTTGTCGCACAGCTACCAAAAAGTGATGAAAGCCGCCCTTGCCATGTACTGATTACATCACGCTCTGACTTATTGGCTCATACCGGATTTGATGGCGATGTGTGGGGTTATGGCTGGCGTATTGCCGGAGAACATCTGCGGTATGTGGTTGTTACGGATGGCGGCAATGGCGCGACAGCATATAGTCAGGATGGCAAGGTTAGCGTACCGGCCCTGCCTGTGGATGTCGTTGATACGACGGGGGCGGGGGATAATTTTGCTGGCGGTATGATCCACGGTTTGCTGTCTGGGCATGATATTGCCACCTCAATGACAGAAGGTGCACAATGGGCTGCCTTTGCCGTTCAAACGGTCAGCTCGGTACCCGGGGACAATCTTCGCGAGTATTTATCGGAGTAAGCATAAGCTCTGTCAGAGATAATGAGGCTGGACAAAATAAAAAGGGGTAGCTATAGCTACCCCTTTTTTTGGTCAATTTGGCTTGCAATCGGCCAATAACTTACTTTTTAAGTGTTGTTACTTTAGAGCGGTTTAATACAGTACGGCGCAGGCGAGCACGGCGCTCGGCATCAGACTGCTCGCTAGGGTTGTTGGTGCGGCCTTTACGATCCTTGAATGCTGCCTTGGTGTGCATTTTTTCCAATAGGGCATCACGGCTCTTTGGCTCGTAACCGTCTAGCTGAACGCGGCGAATACGCTGTTTGATCAGATTCTCAACCTGAACCAGAGTCAGCTCTTCTTCGCGGCTAACAAAAGAAACAGCATGGCCTTCCAAACCAGCACGGCCAGTACGGCCGATGCGGTGTACGTAGTCCTCGGCAAGGAAAGGCATGTCGAAGTTAACAACATGAGGCAGACCTTGGATATCCAGACCACGGGCTGCGACTTCGGTTGCAACCATTACACGGGCTTTACCTTCTTTGAATTCGTCCAATGCGCGACGGCGTGCGCTTTGTGCTTTGTCGCCGTGGCAAATAACGGCCTTGATACCATCCAGTTTCAGTTCTTTAACCAGCTCATTGGCTGTTTCTTTGTAGTTCACAAAGACCAGAACCTGTTTCCAGTTCTTCTTGCCAATCAGCTCAGAAAGCAGCTCGCGCTTGCGTTCTTGATCAACTGGGTACACAACGTGGGCAACGGTATCTGCTGTTGCGTTTTCCGGGCTTACAGAAATACGCTTAGGTTTACGCAGAATTTCTGAAGCCAGTTTGTTCATCTGTGCTGAGAAAGTGGCAGAGAACAGCATGGTTTGCGGAGTAGAGCGAACACCTGACATGATTTGGCGGATATCAGCAACGAAGCCCATATCCAACATACGGTCAGCTTCATCGAACACCAAAAATTCCAAGTTAGCCAGTGATACATTGTTCAGATCCAAGTGCTCAAGCAGGCGACCCGGTGTGGCAACAAGGATATCCAGCCCTTGCTCTAGCTTTTTCTCTTGAGATGACATTTTTGTGCCACCGTAAATAGCGGCTGTTTTGATCTCTGTGTACTTGGTGTAGTTTTCAATGTTCTGCGCAATCTGGGCAACAAGCTCACGAGTCGGGGCAAGGATCAGTGCTCGAACATTGAAACGGCCGCGCTGCTTAGGTTTATCAAAGATCTGCTGGATGATAGGCAGTGAGAACGCAGCAGTTTTACCTGTACCTGTTTGTGCATTGGCAAGAATATCGTGTCCGCGACGAGCGTGAGGGATCGCTTGTTTTTGGACTGGGGTTAATTTCTCGTATCCGCACTCAGTGAGGGCGCGTACAATTTCCTGAGAAAAGTTTTGTGATGCAAATGACATTCTTTTTTCCTAAAGCAGACGGTTGGGCCTGAAAAAATATGGTCGGTGATTATACCCCAGTCACTGGAAGATGCTAGTTTAATACCAAATTGAATCATTTGCCCCAGCCGTCAGAATTTCTCGATGTTATTGTTTTGCCATGAACAGAGGGGGATTGTCAGTAATGATATTGTCTACCCCCATACCATACATGCGTTCGGCCTGTGATGGGTCATTAAGAGTCCACACCTTGAGTATTAGGCCCTGCTGCTTGATGGTTTCAGCAATCTCTGGGGTCAGGATCCGGTGGTCGATATGGATGCTAAACAGGTCGAGGTTCGCTAATTTGGCAAGGCGCTTGTTGTTCCACGTATCGCAAATATAGCCACGCCGTACTTCGGGTAGATGTGTCTGGCATAGCTGAAGGGTTGCGATGTCGAAGCTAGAGAGTAGTAGTTTCTCAGCAGGGTAGTTGTGCTGTTTGATGACATCAGCGATGGCGTCAATGAGAGGTTCGGCTTCTCGCGGGTGGTAAATTTTAATTTCTAGGTTGAGAGATAGACCGCGGTTGGTACAGAGCTCGAGGGTTTGTGACAGGGTCGGAATGGTCTCTGTTGCAAAGTGCGGGTCGAACCAACTTCCTGCATCAAGGGATTGCAGTTGTTCGAGGGTAAGGCTTGCGACCTTGCCTCTGCCATTGGTGCAACGGTTGACGGTTTTGTCATGGATAATAACAGGAATTCCGTCTTTGCTAAGCTGGGTGTCTATTTCAATCCACTCTACCCCGCAGTCGGCTGCAAGGTTCATCCCTGCCAGTGTATTTTCAGGTGCCAGAGCTCTGGCACCTCGGTGGCCGCTGATCATTATTTCCATCCAACGTGATTCATAAAAGAAACTACTGTACCGAGCTTTTGGGGGCTTGGGTAGTTATATTGATGATGGATGGATATTGTAGCGTCAATTGATATTTATGGTTGTTCGCCGATACCGATAAAGTAAGTCTTATTGCATTCTACACATCGATATTTTAATTGGAATCGATGGGTGATTTTCCGCTCGATGATTGTCCGCTTGACTCGGACACTATTATGATTCGATTGACAATTTTTGCACATACACCCTCCGTGGTGCTGGTGTTGGATTTATGGCGAGTATACGTCATATTACTGACGTTGCGTGTGATCCCTTTAACATATATAAGCAACTAGTGGCATTGTTTTTTGCTTGGCACTATTTTAACGACAATTTCTGTGACCTTGCGTTCTTTAAGTTGCTAGAGGCGAAATTGGGAAAGATGCTTTTATAGGAGTATCCCAAATGCGAGCTAAATCAGATATAATCGCCGATTCAAACTTTTCCGGCGAGTGATATAGGTTGTTCACGATAGTCAAGCCTGTGGTTACAGGTCGTGACCGACATACCGTGTTCATTTTTTGGTATTGCCGTGTGTTGCCCCGAGAAAAGTGCTCTATTACGGTGACTCGTGATCACAAGTTGCCGTCGATCAACTAAAGGAAAATTGCATGAAGCTGTCTGTATTAGATCAAGCGTTGTTTGACCACCTGTACCGCGATATCCGCGAATTCCGCAGTACATTTGATTTGGATATTGAGTCGCCATCAACCTTGAACGAGCAGTCAGATGCGTTGCACACATCATTGGCCGTCGAAGAGCTAACCGAACTGGCTGAAGCTGATTCTTTGGTTGAGCGAGCGGATGCTATTGTTGATTCGGTATATGTACTGATGGGCCGCCTTGTTCATTTGGGCGATGATAAGGTTGAGTCGAACATGGGTATTAGCTACCTGATCGATCTGTTGCTGCAAATTGCCCAGCGTTTGGGTTTTGATTTTGTGGCTTGTTGGGACGAAGTTCACTCAAGCAACATGAGCAAGGTATGCCGCAACGAGTCTGAATTTGAAGAGACTCAAGCTCATTACGTTAAGCAAGGTGTTGAAATTGTCGGTAGCGTAAAAGGCGAATACATCATTGCAAAATGTGGTAAAGACGTTGATCTAGGCGATAAGCTGATCCGCCAAGGTAAAGTATTGAAGTCAATTTATTACCGCCCTGCGGATTTGGTGAAATTAGTTACAGCGTAACAAAGCGTAATTCTTAGCACTTAGAATAGAAGCCCTGATAGTCGTACTGTCGGGGCTTTTGTTTTTGGTCGCAATCGAGTTAGATATATTGTAATTCCGTCTGATGGCGTCTTCTGGGTATAAACTTTAATGCAACGTGTCGGTTCGTCTCGGCCTGACCGTTTGTTTAGGCGGTGAGTGCAGGCTAAAGGATATAAAAAAATAAATGATGAGAGAAAAGATAGGCGAACAATGTACCGACAGCGCATTGGGTCACCAGTTATTTAAGATGACATGGCCAATGATGTTTGGTGTGTTGTCGTTGATGAGTTTTCAGTTGGTTGATAGTGCGTTTATTGGTCAGTTAGGGATATTACCGCTGGCTGCACAGGGGTTTACCCTGCCAATGCAGATGGTGATTATCGGCTTGCAAGTGGGATTAGGTATTGCCACCACATCCCTGATATCTCGGGTACTGGGACAGGGTGATAATGAACGGGCTAAGCAGCTCGGTGGTTTGGTGGTAGTTACCGGGGCGATCAGCGTATTTGCTATTTGTTTGTTAATCTGGTTTGTTCGAGCGCCTATTTTACAGCTCTTGAGTGCTCCACCTGAGGTCTACCCCGTGGTGGATGAATACTGGCCGGTATGGTTGTTGAGTTCATGGACAGGGGCGATGCTTTACTTTGCTTACAGTCTGTGTCGGGCAAACGGAAATACTATGCTCCCAGGTAGTTTGATGGTTGTGACCAGCGTATTGAATATGGGCCTTGACCCATTGTTCATCTTTACGTTGGATATGGGGCTGGTGGGGGCGGCATGGGCGACGGTAGCTGCTTTCGGTATCGGTATTGTTATTGTTTATCCCAAGGTGCTGGGAAAACACTGGATGAGCATGAACTGGCATGACCTTGATGTGCCAGCATCGATGAAAGAATTGGCGAATATTATGGCACCAGCAATGCTGAGCCAATTACTGCCACCATTGTCGTCTATGCTGGCAACCAAGTTGGTTGCTGGTTTTGGTGCGGCGACAGTTGCTGCATGGGCATTAGGCTCCCGCATGGAATTCTTTGCTATCGTGACGGTATTGGCTTTGACGATGTCAATGCCGCCAATGGTCGGGCGGATGCTGGGCAATGGGGATATGCCGCGTATTCAGGCCTTGATAAAGATAGCGGTGAAGTTTGTGTTGTTATGGCAACTTGCCATTGCCGTTTTGTTGTATATCTCTTCTCCTTGGTTGAGCCAGATGCTTGCGAGCGAGAAGGCAGTTTCCGATGTTTTGTCAGTCCACTTGGTATGGGTGCCTATCAGCCTGGGGCCGCTTGGCGTTTGCATGTTGATGGTGTCAATTTGTAATGCGTTGGCGATGCCGATGAGGGCGCTTGTCATTTCTTCGTTGCGTTTGTTTGTCTGTTTCTTGCCAATCCTATGGCTGGGAGCGCAATTACTGGGACTTAAGGGGATTTTCATTGGGGCGATGGTGGGCAACGTTTTCGCCGGAGTGCTAGCGTGGGTGTTATATCAGCAAGGCGTGAAGCGTGTAGCGGCGAAGTTCTGTCCAGATGCCTCGATCTAGAGGTGTCTTTGCCTCGGCAATATCGACAATGTACTTGATGAACCGTACAGTAAGTATGAATAAGCAGTTGAAGGAAAAGAGTAATGGCGACATTTACGGTTAATGCAAGCACGATGCATTATCTGGATCAAGGAACCGGTCCTGTGCTGGTATTTGGCCATAGTTATATGTGGGACAGTCGGATGTGGGCTCCCCAAATCGAGGCTCTGAGCCAGTCATACCGCTGTATCGTGCCTGACTTTTGGGGGCATGGTCAGTCTCAGCCTGCGCCGGTTCAGACTCGGACTCTGGCTGATTATGCCGATGATGTGCTGGCATTGCTCGATGAGTTGGAGATTGACGAATTCAGCTTGGTGGGTTTGTCGTCAGGCGGTATGTGGGCAACTGAAATGGTGATTAAGGTACCGTCTCGGGTTAGGGCGCTGGTTTTGATGGATACTTTCGTAGGGCTAGAGCCGGAAGTTGTTCATACCCAGTACTTCGATTTGATCAAGCAAATGGAAGCACAAAAGTCGATTTTGCCAGATACTGCCGATTTCTTTACCGTTAGACAGTTCGGGACGAGTCCGGTATCTGCTCTTGTAGAGCAATTCCGCCAACCGTTGCTGGCAGCCAATGGAGAACAGGCATTGGCTTTGGCAAAAGCGGGCAGGATGATTTTTGGTCGTCGAGATATGTTCGAAGATGCTGAAATGTTTGCACTGCCAACGTGTATTATGGTTGGAGCGCAAGACCGAATGCGCCCGGTATTGGAGTCACAGCTAATGCATGATGGTATAACGGGCAGTGAGTTTGTCTTGATTCCTAATGCAGGTCATATTAGTAATCTGGAGCAGCCAGAAATAGTGACCAAGCATTTAGAGGCTTTTTTGGCAAAGCATCTGTAGGCCTTACAAAAAAGTATGTAACGATGAATAAAAAGCAGCGAAAACGCTGCTTTTTGTTTTTTAGCTGGATGGTTAGTGGTCAGGCTGCAATTTGTTGTTTGTTATTAATGTTTTGTTGAATAAACGCAATCGTGTGGGCGTTGAATTCTTCAGGCTTTTCGACGTTGCAGACATGGCCACAGTTTTCAAATTCGGTCAATTTGCTGAATGGGTGACATGTCACCATTTCTTTGACGGGTTTAATAAACATGTAGTCTTTGTCACCCATCAGATAGAGGGTAGGGATCGACAAATCTTTTTCTTTGAAATAACGCATTAGCGGGTTTACGTCTGCCGCTAATTTAAACCAGCGTTTGAATTCCTTTTGGCATAGTTTCTTGGCTTCATTAACAAACAGAAGCCGTGATTCGCGCTGATTTTTCTGCGGCATCACGACATAGGCAAACAAGCGGTAGAGCCACATATAAGGGATGATATGCTTGCAAAGGTTGCCTGCTTTAACCAGAGCCTGAGAGCGGGTATTCAAACGAGTGACGGCTCCGCCCAGTACCATGGATGTGACTCGCTCAGGGGCGAGCTCAGCCAAATTCCGGATGATGATAGTGCCAAGGGAGATCCCGACAAAGTGGGCTGATTGAATTTTGAGATGGTTGAGAACCTGAACAATGTCAGTTGTAACGGTCTTGAAGGTATAGGGGTTCTTAACCATGTCTCTGAACATGTTGTTTGAGCGACCATGCCCGCGGAGATCCAGCAGCAGCAGGTTAAAGTGGGGCTTAAATGCTTTGAGTTGCTTGAACCAAATCGACGAGCTTCCCCCGGCCCCATGGACGAAGACTACCCAATCTTTGCTAGTAGGGTGCAGATAGGTTTTATGGAATAGCAATGAATCTGACATTGTTGGCCTTTCGTTGAGGGTGGTTGCTCAAACTGGTGATGATTTTAGCACCAGCGCTTATTTATTCAGACTCTGAATTGTTTGCAAATATTGCAGATTGGCGGTGTGAAAGGTATCAAAAAATGAACAGAAGATTGATGAAAAAAGCCCCGCAATTTGGCGGGGCAAGGCAAAAGACTCAGTGGCTTGGAATCTATTTTACGCAACAGGCGTAACGAAATAATGCAGTGGAAACGTTCGTCGTAGTTACAGAACTTGAAGCTGATCTACTTCAATCTCTGGTGTGTTGCCGCCTTCAAATTCACCAAATAGACGGACTTTAGTGTTGGCGTCGATAGCATGTGGAACAATGATGTCGTCATCTAGCTCGATTTGGATTGTGTCTTTGCCATCGCTGAAGATAAAAGTATCGGCGCTGATCTGCTTGATAAGCGTTCCTTCAACAACGGCTTTGGTTTCGGCAAACATGCTGTTGTTTTCCATTAGCGAAGCAACAGTGACGGTTTCTACAGGGCCGTTATAGCTGACAATGCGATCTTCTTTTTGGTTATGCTCACCAGCAAAAACGGCGGTAGGTAGGATGATGGCTGCGGTAGCGATAGTGATAATTGTTTTCTTAATCATAATTTGGTCTTCCTATGTGGGGTGTTGAAGTCATGTTGTCTTGATGGTTCTATTAAACACCCAACAGACTGAACTATTGATGAGTTGGATATTCAGATTCCGTTCATTTTCAACTTTTTGCGATCGTTAGGTGGATCGCGGGCTCGTTGGTTCTATCTCTCACATTTGTAGTTGGCTTTCACGAAAGTACTCGTTGATGGGGAAGCCATTCGCTAAAATGCCGCAATAGTTAAATGGCGGTAAAAAGAAGGGTTAGAAGTGGTAACGACAGAGTTGGTATTAGGCGGTGCCCGTTCAGGCAAAAGCCGGCTGGCCGAACAGTTGGCAATGGCGTCAGGGTTGAAGGTTGTGTATGTGGCAACAGCCACAGCCGACGATGACGAAATGGCCGAACGTATTCAGCGCCACCAGCAGGATCGCCCGGCAGAGTGGCTATTGGTTGAAGAGCCCGTTGATCTGGCGAGGGTGATCCGGACGTACAACAAGCCCGAGTATTGCGTGTTGATTGACTGCCTGACACTGTGGTTGACCAATTGTCTGTTTAATGATGATTTTCCTCAGCCTTGGGCCGAGTATAAATCAGAGCTGCTTGTAGCCCTAGCCGGTGCGCAATGCCGCGTTATTATGGTCAGCAACGAGGTCGGTCAGGGGATTGTGCCGCTTGGTCAGGTATCCCGCCAGTTTGTTGACCAGAGCGGTTGGCTGCATCAAGCCATCGCCCAGCAAGTCGATCGCGTTACGTTTGTGACGGCAGGGCTATCGCAGGTACTAAAAGGCCCAGCATTCGCATAGTCACCTCATCAAAGGGAGAGCATACATATGGCCAACCCAGAGCAAAACCAAGACGGGCAGGACAAAGCCGCTTTGCCGCATGGTGTTTATACGAGAGTAGACTTTTTAAGGCACGGCCTACCGGATGGACATGGCTGTTTGCGGGGTCATACAGATTTTGTGATAACCGAGACAGGAATGATGCAAATGGAGCAGGCGGTGCTTGGTTTGGATGACATCGAAACGGTGATCAGCTCTCCCCTTCAGCGTTGCAGCCATTTTGCGCAGTCTTTTGCTGAAAAGTGCCGACAACCCTTGAGCCTCAATCCCCAATGGATGGAAATGAATTTTGGTGACTGGGATGGCCAGAGCCATCAGTCGCTGTGGGATAAGCATGGCTCTACGCTGGCAAAATACTGGGAAAACCCATGGCTAGGTAACCCCCATGGTGGAGAGTCATTAGAGGCTTTTGATACGCGTATCGCTAAAGCATGGCAGTGCTTGCTTAGTGAGCAGTTGGGCAAGCGTCTGCTGGTGGTTACCCATGCAGGGGTGATGAAGCAACTCCTGCGGCTCCTGCTTGAACTGCCACAAAATGCCAATTATTTGCACCGCATTGAATTACCTTATGCGGCTCGTTACCGCGTCACGGTATTTACCGATCAACAAGGACAGCATTGGCCGCAAATTCAGTGGCCAATTCAGCAACAATTTTAAGTGAGACACTCATGCAATCTACCACTCAAGCCCTGATGGTTCAGGGGACTACGTCCGATGCTGGAAAAAGTGTATTGGCCGCAGGTCTATGCCGGGTATTGGCACGCAAAAATATCCATGTTGCCCCGTTTAAATCGCAGAATATGGCATTGAACAGCGCTGTAACGCTGGATGGTGGTGAAATAGGCCGCGCACAGGCCGTACAGGCGCAAGCATGTGGCATTGAGCCTACCGTACATATGAATCCGGTATTGCTAAAGCCAAATACCGATACCGGCGCACAAGTAATTGTACAGGGTAAGGCGCTGGCAGATATGGATGCAGTGGGTTACCACAACTACAAGAAAGTGGTTATGGGGCCTATCATGGAGTCCTTTGCTTTGTTGCAGCAGGAATACCAGACTGTGATTATCGAAGGTGCGGGAAGCCCGGCTGAGATCAACTTGCGAGAAAATGATGTGGCCAATATGGGCTTTGCCGAAAAGGCTGATGTGCCGGTGATTATCGTGGCTGATATTGATCGTGGCGGCGTCTTTGCCCATTTGTACGGTACACTGGCGTTGTTGTCTGAATCAGAGCAGGCGCGGGTGAAAGGGTTTGTTATCAACCGTTTCCGTGGCGATATCAAGTTGCTGGAAAATGGTCTGGAATGGCTGGAAGAGAAGACAGGTAAACCGGTTTTGGGTGTACTGCCATACTTGCACGGTTTGATGCTGGAAGCGGAAGATGCCATTAATGCCCAGCAGGTCGATAGCGATGAAAACCCACTGCGTGTTTCTGTTCCTGTGCTTACGCGGGTCAGCAATCACACCGATTTCGATCCATTGCGGATGCACCCGCAGGTTAACCTGCAATTTGTCGGTAAAGGGCAGCAAATCCCGCCTTCGGATCTGATTATTATTCCGGGAACGAAAAGTGTTCGCAGTGATTTGGCGTATTTGAAAGAGCAGGGGTGGGATAAGCAGATTGCGCGTCATTTGCGGTTGGGTGGCAAGGTGATGGGAATTTGTGGCGGCTACCAGATGCTGGGTGAGTCGATTGCAGATCCTGATGGCATCGAGGGTGAACCGGGCAGCAGCGAAGGGCTTGGATATCTGCAGACATCGACGGTGCTTGAACCCCATAAGCAACTCAAGCGCGTGACAGGTAAGTTGGTGATGCCAGAGCAGGCAGCGGTTGACGTTCGAGGGTATGAGATCCATGCTGGGGTGACGCAAGGCGTTAAGGCTGATGCGCCGATTATGTTGACTGATGGCCCCGATGGACAGATTGGTATTGATGGCCAAGTTTTCGGCACGTATTTGCATGGTATTTTCGAGCAGCCTGAAGCCTGTGATGCGATTTTGGCATGGGCTGGGTTGGAAGCGACTAAAACACCGGATTTTGACCTGCTTCGTGAACAACATATTGATCGATTGGCCGACACGCTTGAAGCACATATGGATCTTGGCAAGCTGTGGCCGGAATGGGCTGATATGTTTGCTACAATTAAATAACATATGCCCAAACAACCTTAAGAGACCTGTTTTAACGAGAATGTATTGATTTCTCAGCAAGGCATAGCGGTTGTGAATATGCAGGATGAAGAAAGACAAGAACCCTGAGAATGGATCTCTGAATCCTGCATATTGAGTGAGGCTGTTTGGGTAATTTGAAATTTGCAATAGTTTGCCAGTAGACAAACGTTGCTAAGAGGGTATGCGCAACAGGTTTGAACGCCAACAACAGGTCAGGGATGAATGAAGGCTCTGGCCCGTTTAAAAGAGGGATAAAGATGATTTTAGATGTCGCACCAAGTATCAAAACCCAACGTCTTTATATCCGCCCCTGGCATGAAGGTGATCTGTATAGCCTTCATCGCATTATGTCGAACCAGTCTGTGCATACCTATACCGAGGAAGAACCCTGGACCGAGGCGAAGGCCCGTGATGTGCTTGAATGGTTCAAGGCTAATCGACATGGCTGGCAGTGGCGCGGACACTATTTCAATTGCCCGTTGATATTGTCAGATTGTAATACCCTGATTGGCCGTGTTGGCTTGAACCCTTACGGTGACAGCGAGCATGACGCCGAAATCGAGTGGACAATTTGTGAAGACCATTGGCATCAGGGTTATGCAACCGAGATAGGTCGTGCAATTGTCGAGTATGGTCTGCGCGAGGGGGGATTCCGCCGTATTATCGGATTTACTTCTAACCGAAATATGTCCGCCCGGCAGGTAATGAAAAAGATCGGCATGGAGCATATTGGCGATAAGGAAAGGCACAACCATAAGCTGTGCGTTTTTGAAATCACCCGTTAGTGAAACGGGTGATTCTTCATTTACCGTCTGCGATGTCGCTGACTGTGTGTTTCCAGTTTGCCGAACAGCACAGAGAGTCCTAGGCATAGGAACAAATACCCTACGCCAACAAGTAGCCAGATCTCAAAAATCATCCCCGACGAGTTAGCTATTTCGCTGCCAACGAAGGTTAACTCCTGAATTGAGATCAGCGAGATGATTGAAGAATCTTTGACCAATGAGATGAACTGTCCCGCCAGGGGCGGTACGATCCCAGTCAGTGCCTGCGGGAAAATGACGTAGCGAAACCGATCCCAGCGAGATAGGCCCAAGGAGTCTGCGGCTTCCCACTGTCCTTTGGCTATATTGTCGATCCCGGAGCGTACGATTTCAGCAATGTAGGCCGCGGCAATCAGGCCTACACACAGAATCCCCGAAAACAAGTTTTCCCATAATTTTGCGGGTCCAAAAAGAATATTTTGGACGATATTGGTGTGCTCCGGGATATCGCGTAGAACGGATGTCAAACCAAGGGCTGGGACCAACTGACTGGAAATAAAAAAATAAAAAATAAAAACAAAGACCAGTGGGGGAATATTGCGTACCAACTGGATGTATGCCTGGGCAGGGAAGCGGATGATCGCGAGTGAAGATCGCCGAGCCAGCCCCAGAATGACACCTAGTATGCCGGCAAACAGCATTCCCCATAGGCTCAGGCGTATTGTTGCGATTACACCTTGAAAGAAATAAGGAAGCTCTCCGTCTTGGCCTTGGGTGAAGATCAGGTCAAATGCCTGGCTCCAGCGCCAGTGGTATTGGATCCCAATCGCTGAGCGGTAGTAGAGCCAACCACAAAAGAGACTGACAACGGTCAGTAAGATCCAGTCGAGCGCGTTGAGTGACAATAGGGCCGGGCGCTTTTGGCCCGGCATCTTGGTATGGTTGCTTAGTGACAAGGCTTACTGTCCTTTTGCAATTTGGTCTTGCCAATCAAGAGTGGTGAACCAATAGTCATGGCGCTCTTTGAGCCAACCATCTTCGGTACGAAGCAAAATCCAGTTGTTGAAGAAATTAAGCAAATCAAATTCACCTTGGCGAATAGCAAAGGCCTCAGAGCCGCGACTTAAACGTTCTTTAAATGGTAGGAATAGCTTGTCGCTGTACTGGATTGCCATTTGCTCAGGTTTCGGTGATGAAGCAAGAGATGCATGGGCGTTGCCGTTAAGTACTTCTTGGAATGCCTGCGCTTCATCGTCAAATTGGCGAAGTTTGGCTTTGGGGAAATATTTTTTTGCTGTTTGGACGGTAAAGGCACCACGGCGAACAGCAAGAGTGACGCTGCGTTTGTTGTAGTCGGCAATCGTTACCTTGCCATCTGCTTTGTCTTTGCTTGCCGCAAGTTGAACGCCTGAATGAGCATAAGGCGCTGTGAACAGAACGCTCATGTTTCTTGCCGGAGTAATGGACATACCGCCAATAATGACGTCGAATTTGCCAGCAAGCAGCGCGGGGATGATACCGTCCCATGCGGTTGGGATAAATTCGATCTTAAGTCCGGCATCGCTGGCAAGACGACGAGCGACATCAACTTCGAACCCGACCAGTTCGCCTTGCTTGTCACGCATGGCCCAAGGTACAAATGTGGACATACCGACTCGGAGCGTTCCGCGTTCTTTGATCTCTGTTAGTGCGCTTTTGTCAGATGCGATAGCGAGCGACGATGTCACTAGCGTAGTGATCGCCAGAAAAATGGATAATAGGCGCTTCATACTTCCTTTCTCCTTGTTTAGATAGTGGTATTTAGTTGTTATTGTTGCTGTAAATTATTTTGATACGTTGAGCTTGTGTTCGAGCCATGCTGCCAGTCCAGAGAGCAATAAAGTCACGCACAGATAGATGGCGGCGACAGTAAACCAGACCTCAAACGGCATAGCGGTATCTGCCACAATGTTTCGCCCTTCAGTTGTTAGGTCGAAGATAGCCATGACGCTAACAATGGAGGAATTCTTTACCAAAGAGACGGCCTCGTTGGTCAGTGGTGGTAATATCCTGCGGAAAACCTGCGGCAAAATGACATAGCGGTAGCTATCGATTTTGCTTAGCCCCAAGCTGTCAGCAGCCTCAAATTGCCCCCGGCTAATACTGAGTAATCCCGCTCGGAAAATCTCGGCAGTGTATGCTCCTTGGAACAACGACAGTGCCAGTACGGCGGTGGTGAATCGTTCTAGTCCTAATACTGGGCCGAAGACAAAATAGAGTAGGTAAATTTGCACCAGTAAGGGGGTGTTACGTATTAACTCAACATAACCGCGAGCCAGACCTCGCCCAACGATCGAATCTGACAGTCGAAGCAAGGCGGCGGTAAGGCCGATCAACAAGGTGGCAATCAGGCTGACCGCGCTGATGTGGAGGGTGACCATTAACCCTTCAAGTAACTCGGCTGGGAACCACTCACCGTCTTCGACAAACCATAAGTATTGGGGAATGCGATACCACTGCCAGCGGTAGTCCATTGCCTCGGCACCGCTTTGCAACAGCCAGAAAATAGCCGCGGCCACGAGCCCAATTTGTAACAATCCCGACAAAAACGGCTTTAGTATCTTTCGTATTAGTGGTGCTGTAGCCGAGCCAGAGTGGTGAGGTAGGCACGATTGTGACATAAGCGGCCTCAGTAGCTCAGGATCTGTTCAAGGAATTGCTGGGTACGTGGATGCTGCGGCGAATCGAATAGCTGGCTAGGAGGAGCCGTCTCAACGATTTCACCCTCATCCATAAACACGACGCGATCCGCAACTTGGCGGGCAAATCCCATTTCATGGGTAACGCAGACCATGGTCATGCCTTCGTTAGCCAGTTCTTTCATCACATCCAGTACTTCGCGGATCATTTCAGGGTCTAATGCCGATGTTGGTTCATCAAAAAGCAATATGTCCGGTTTCATGCATAAAGAGCGGGCAATAGCGACGCGCTGTTGTTGGCCGCCGGATAGTTGGGAAGGGAACTTGTCGGCCTGATGGGCGATTTGTACCCGTGCCAGATATTCCATCGCCAGTGCTTGGGCGTCCTGCTGCGTCATTTTCAGTGTCCGTTGCGGGGCAAGGGTCAGGTTTTCAAGTACTGTCATATGAGGGAAAAGATTGAAATGTTGGAAGACCATTCCAACTTTGCCCCTTATGGCTCGGAGATGACGCTTGTCGAGCGGCTGGCCTTCAACGGTGATTTCACCGCTATTGAATTGTTCAAGTCCGTTAATACAGCGGATCAATGTTGATTTGCCCGATCCGGATGGGCCGCAGATAACAAGGCGCTCACCGCGTTCTATAGTGAGGTTGATATTTTTCAAGGCATGAAACTGGCCATACCATTTATCGACATTATGAAATGCGATCACGGGTTCAGAAACCATCAGCCAACCTTTGTATAAGATAAGTTATTGAACTTATGTTATTGCCCTGAAAAGAGAATTACAAAAGTTTGTTTGAATAACCGCGATGATGAACGGTTTTCTCACCAAATGGCTAAGGAACTGATTAATTATCCACCGCAAAGAAAATATCAGTATTAGGTGAATTAGGGTTTGCACTTCACCTAGAATATGGATAAGTTAAAGTCAATTGGATGTTGAAATTACTGTCAACTAAAGTTGTAAATTATTATGTACAGTTGACGGGCCGTGAATTCAGGAAGTAGCAATGTATAAGACCGATGATGTACGTATCCGTGAAATAAAACAACTTTTACCTCCCGTTGCTGTACTGGAGCGTTTTCCAGCGACTGACAATGCATCAGAGACGGTGTATCAGGCGCGTACGGCGATTCACAATATGCTGAATGACGAAGATGATCGTTTGTTGGTGATAATTGGGCCTTGCTCTATCCATGATCCCAATGCGGCATTGGATTATGGTCGAAAATTGAAGCAGCTGCGTGATGAATTGAGTGGCGAACTTGAAGTTGTGATGCGTGTTTATTTTGAAAAACCGCGTACAACGGTTGGCTGGAAAGGCTTGATCAACGATCCGTATATGGATAATAGCTTCAAGCTCAACGATGGCCTGCGCATTGGTCGCAAGTTGCTGCTTGAATTGACAGATATGGGAATGCCGACAGCGGGCGAGTTTCTGGATATGATCACCCCGCAGTATATGGGGGATTTGATCAGCTGGGGGGCAATAGGGGCTCGTACCACTGAATCTCAGGTCCATCGTGAGCTGGCATCTGGGTTGTCGTGTCCGGTTGGCTTCAAAAATGGCACGGACGGCAACATCAAAATTGCCACTGATGCTATCGGTTCCTCTAGTGCCCCCCATCATTTTCTATCCGTTACCAAATATGGTCATTCGGCAATTGTATCGACCGCGGGTAATGATGATTGCCATATCATTTTGCGTGGGGGAAAAGAGCCTAATTACAGTGTTGAGCACGTTGCGGCCATTACTGAGCAACTGGAAAAAGCAGCGCTGAGACAGAAGGTAATGATTGATTTTAGTCATGCCAATAGCCTAAAACAGTTTAAGCGACAGATGGTCGTTGCTGATGATGTTGGCCAGCAGATTGCACAAGGGAACAAGGCTATCTTTGGTGTCATGATTGAAAGTAACCTGGTTGAAGGTCGACAGGATATTGTTGATGGTACAGTTCCGACATATGGGCAAAGTATTACCGATGCGTGTATCGGCTGGGAGGATACCGAACTTGTACTGCGCAAACTGGCTCAAGATGTTAAAGCAAGACGAAGCCTGTAATAACGACATATAGTTGATGAATAAATTAGCCCCGGCATCCTATTGCTGGGGTTTTTTATATGTAGCTCATGAAAAACCCGCATGAATTTTTATTCTGGAAATGTTCACTGTCCACGAAATGTATATCTTGAGTCGTCATGGTGAAGGGTAACTATTTGACTTTAAATGAAATAAATAAGAAGATTATAATCTTTCGAATAGTTTATTAGACAGCTTGTAATGATAGTGCTCATCATGATGCGATATTTAAGAAGTGTGAATATGAATTTAATCATTTTCCACTTTTCATTTTGGCGTCATTGATTGTGTATCGATTACACTGTTGGGATAAATTGGCTTTAGTTTTACGTGTTATATAAGGAAAATCATGAGTAATAACATTATGTATCCATTTATCTGTTCAGAAGAGAATGAGGTATACAGCCTATTGCTTTCTAGTGATATGAAGTGGGAAATTTTCGATAAAAAAGGTTTTTTAGGAAATGGACACGATTGGAATAGACTGATTAGGGCGCTTCTCGAAGAGCAGTCACCGGATACACTAGGCAGCATTCAGTTCGATTCGGAAGCTGACATGTTCTGTGTTCGCAGTGAAAGCAAAGAGGCTTTGCAATTCATCGCTGAACGAGTATCACAGTTTTATGATAATGATAGATTAATGGAAGACGCCGTATCTAGGTATGCTCAGTACCGTTAGTTCTTGATGATATCGGCAATGTCAGGGATTTTGTATCTGAGCCTCACCTAGATGAGGGATAAGTTGTCGGTATTTGAATTCACGATTGGAAGTATAGACAGCCTGGTGTTCTATGAAAATAAGGAGATTTTAATGTCTATTTCAAATGGTCAGTTACAAGGTTATGGTTTTCTTACGGGTATGTACAGTGATGGCTACTTTCCTGATTTTCTCGTAGATAAACTCAAAATTATACTGATTGAGCTTTGTGAGAGTATTGAAGCTAACAACCCAAACAGTGAAGAGAGCCTGTTATTACTTACTCATGCTGCAACAGAACGAATTAATGAACTCGGTGAGGAATTTGAGGATAACGGCAGTGAACTGGAGACGGAAGCAAGAGAAGTGATCGCCGGAGATTTTGATTTTATTGTTCGTTCTTATGGATTTGCTGATGTCGATATTGAGGATGTTATTGCGCCAAGAGAATGGTAATGCAAAAAAAATCATATTTTATGTGTTTTGAGATTAAGTGATGAAATTCGATTTAAGTGAATATTTATACTTAATAATAAGGTGAATTAAAGTGCTGGAGTTTGAAATATCAAACGGTAAAGTTATTGTCGATGATCGTTTTGATGAGTGTGTTACCGAACCGATCGAAGTCGCATTTCTTGATAATACTGTATGTGAGTTAATGCTTGAAGAGTACCAGTTCGATTTTAACAAAGAAGATTTCCATTCTGCTATCGATAATTTCATTAACCTTGATAAAAGGGTTCTTCATAATGTAAGTGAATTTGTCTATAACTATTACCAAGATATCTTGAAATACTTGACGCCAGACGATGATTGGTATGTGGAAATTAATACGCCGAATGATGTTTGGAAGTTTGTACAGTTTGGTTGTGAGCCTACGGTCTCTCGGCGGGAGTCCGATAACTTGATATACATTTCATTAGGATGTCATTGTCAATGGGAACAAGAGCATGGACTGCAACTCGTATTCAAAAACGGCTCTTTTATTAATAAATTGGGCTCTTATGATGGACACCTTACAAACTCGGATGCTTATGGAAATCAGGAATTAGAAGACGTTATTTATAAACATAGAGGATGATTGATATCTATATCACAACGGTGGATATTGCTTAAACATTTCATTAATTTGTGTGTTGATAAAGTCAATGCGTGCAGAAGGCGAAAGGGTTTCAGACAGTTTTCGCTTCGACACGGCACGCCACACCACTTGATTGTTGCTGTTATCAATCATTTCGACGACGAGTTTACCGTAGCGATACTCACGATAATCTGTCGGTGGGCTATAGCCAAAAGCGAAATTACGATAGCCGTAACCAAAACCAATGCTGGTTCCATATGAGCGATAGTCTGATTGCTCGA
Source organism: Photobacterium aquae (assembly GCF_001029445.1). GTDB lineage: Bacteria > Pseudomonadota > Gammaproteobacteria > Enterobacterales > Vibrionaceae > Photobacterium > Photobacterium aquae. Next base: position 72,232 of record NZ_LDOT01000034.1, on the reverse strand, counting down.
TAATAGAATGCGTAACAGTGACATCGGCATTGTTGGCGGCTGGTTCCATGCCTTTTTGATAGAGCGCCACAGCAATGGCATCTTCCATCCGTTTTCCATCAAGGGTCGTTGTTGCATGGTTGACGCCGGCAGAAAACTGGTACGTTTTGAATTGGCTGTAGTTAACGGCAGTGTTGTAGTCTGTGGAAACATCGGAGCTACATGCCCCTAGAAGTAGCATCATAGTAGTTGTTAGAAAAAGAGAACGAATCATGATGCTTACCTCCTATAAACCATTATTTTTGTTGGTCTGAGATGATGTTTCCATCGTTGAATTCAACAGAGAGAGGTGCAGATTGTTTCACTCGTTCGGATAGTGAATCAGGGAGAGGGAATTGACAGTAAATTTGATGATCCATATGCAGTCCGTTATCGATAAAGGCTTCAAGGATGTCTGTGTTTTCTGCAATCAGTAGCCTTGGTTGCGAATCAACGTAATACATAATTATCTCCGGTTAGTACCTCTTATTATCCTAGGCCATAGAAAACGATATACCCAAGATTCCTCTGTACGCTCGTTTTAGCAGACAGGGTATATGCTTATAACATGAGTTCATGCCGTATAACCTTTCACTGGTGATCTGTATGAAATGGCACCCTTGGGCAACGATTGTTATCGCTTTATTGTTAAGCGCTTGTATTAGTGATTTGTATAGGAAGCCTTCGCCTGTTTTAGGGGAAGATATTGCCAATTTGTCTGAAGCGTATGTTAAGGCAACCCGAGGGGGGATCCTAGATTTCACCGCAGTGATTCCCGGCAAGGTCTATCACCCCAAAGATGGATATATTCATTATGAGCGTTTGTGGTGTCTTGATGAGACGAAAGGCTCTCTTGATGAATATCAACAGATAGTTGATCAGTTATGCCATTTGAAAGGGGGAGCGATGGTTGGTACTTGGTGCGCCGCTACGTCTAATGCACTCCCGCTTTTTAGTGCGTCCATCGAACAGAATGGGACAGTGTGTACAGGGGGCGATCCTACAACGATTGTTATTACCTATGAGCCTATCTCATCGGCTACCTCAACAGAATGGCGACTTGCCGCAGAAGCTTTAGGGTATCGTAAAGCCCCAAAATAGCCAAAGCCGTGTGAGTTGGCGTCATTATGTGCATTGTGAGCATTTGCGCACAGGTGTCCTGTTAATTTTGTGTTAACATGAAATTAACTGGACAGACCAGAGGGGAGTAGCAATGGAATGGCATCGGATTAACGTCGAAGATAATAACGGGATTGTAACGGTTTCATTGAATCGGCCGGATAAAATGAATGCCTTGGATATGAAAATGTTTCAGGAACTTGATGCGATAAGCAAACGGTTGAGGAAGCAAAAACATATACGAGCCGTGATTTTGCGTGGTGAAGGTGGTAATTTCAGCAGTGGACTTGATATAAAAAGTGTAGCCACATCAAAATCTAAGGCGATATCGTTATTGGCGAAGTGGTTACCGGGCAATGCGAATTTGGCCCAACGAGTGTCTCGAAATTGGCGTAAGTTACCCTTTCCTGTGATAGGGGTCATCGAAGGACGCTGTTACGGTGGGGGGATGCAAATTGTTCTTGGTGCCGATTTTCGCATTGCAGAGCCAGATGCCGAGCTGTCAATTATGGAAGTTCGTTGGGGGTTAGTTCCTGATATGGCTGGCTTGATGTCGCTGCGTGAAGTGGTTGCTAAGGATATAGCCATGAGACTGACGATGACCGGCGAGATTGTCACAGCATCACAAGCGTTGTCATGCGGTCTGGTTACTGAGCTTTCACATCAGCCGATGGAGCGAGCAAAGGAGCTTGTTGGTCAGTTGGCACAAGCATCCCCCGATGCATTGGCTGCAATAAAGTTAACAACAAATCGTTGTTGGCACGGTTCCGAGCGTTTTTTGCTGGCGCATGAAACATTCAGCCAGTTGCGGTTGTTGCTTGGCCGAAATTTTACCATTGCAGGACGGCGGCAGCGTAAACAGGAAGATCTGCCTTACCGTTCGCGGCAGTCTTTTTGGTAACCGTTGCTACGGTCATCTTAGATGCCGCTGAAGTGTAACAATCTGAGAGGACAGATGAAGCAAACAGATAAAGATGCCTTGATGTTTATTTTTGCTGTGGTGGCGGTATGTGTTGTTGTACATATCGTCAATGTTGTATCAGCCGGTTATCTCGCTGACTTTGGCTTGCTGCCACGGCATTATACGCATTTTACAGGTATGGCTGCCTACCCATTTATCCATGGCTCGTGGGGGCACCTGTTGAGCAATATGTTTTCGTTTACAGTATTGGCACTGCTGCTGTCTCGTTTCGGTCTGGCAAGGTTGATATCAGTGTTTATGATTTGCTGGTTTGGCAGCGGGATCGGCGTCTGGATATTTGGTCGCATGAACTACCATATCGGACTGAGTGGCATTATCTACGGGCTGTGGGCTTATCTGCTGGTATATGGCTTGTTTTACCGCAGTTTGAAGTCGATCGTAATTGCATTTTTGGTAATTGTTATTTACGGGTCGATGATCTGGGGATTTGTCCCGGTACATGAATGGATCAGTTACGAAAGCCACTTTTTTGGTGCGTTGGCTGGGGCATTGGCGGGATATGGTTATGCCCGTAGGGATAGCAATATTGATCGAAGCAAATCTCAAATAATGTAATCTTAGTGTGCCTGTTAGCGTCTTTACTGATAGTTGTGAAATGCTCATAGTGGTTTGTATTATCAATTTGGGTATTTGAAATTCAATAAGTTGTGAGGAAAACATGTTAGTTGTCTTTAAATGTAAAGCCTCAGGCCAGATTATGATGTTCGGTGATGTTGCAAAGCAAATGCTGAAAATCATGGGCAAATGCGACCAGATTCCCGGCGCACTGGAGAAGGATGAAATCGACGCAGCGCTTGAAAACTTGCAGGCGGAAACCGTAGCAATGAAGAAGATCGAGCAAGAAGCGGATAATACAGACTTGCGCGATGATGAAGATGAGCCTTACAGCGAGCCCGTTGTTAGTCTACATACTCGAGCCTTACCCTTGATTGATATGTTGAAAGCGGCGAAGGCTGCTGAGACGTACGTGATGTGGGAAGAAGCGAAGTAAGCAAAAATTTAGGCTATTGATGCTTAGATAATACGAAGAGGCAGGTAATGCTGCCTCTTGCTATAACGGTTGGTGGGCTATAAGCCTTGATAGTCGTTTAGCCGCTCATTGTACGACGTGGAGTGGTGCAAATGGGTCATCGTTGGGATCGTTGATCCAAATGTGTTCGAGTTGAATAGCGGTTTTACGTGCAATATCTTCTCCCTTCAATGCGGCAAGTAACGCCAGCATCATATCTAATCCCGCAATTCCCCCCGATGATGTGAATATATTTTGATCTCGCACCCATCGAGCAACAGGATACCAGTCGACCCCGATTCCGAATTGGCTTGCCAGTCGATAGTGCTTTTTGCTGGTGGTGGCGGATTTTCCCAGCAGTAATCCGGCCTCAGCCAGTAGTACAGCCGCGAGTGAAAATGCACAAATATAACGGGTGTCGGCATGCTGCTTTAGCCAATTACTAACAGAGGGTTTGAGGGCAAAAGTAGCGGCTCCTTCACCACCAGGGATAATGACAATATCAATGGCAGGAAGATGCTGCCAGTGGGTTATGTGGCTAAGGGTAACACCTTGTTGGCTGGTGATTTGCTGTTCTGCCGGGAGATGCGTCTCGTCAGTATTATCGTGATTGGTTGTGAGAATAAGGTTGAAGGCATCAGGATATAAGCCTAAAACATTGGTGACGCTGGCAAGGTCAAGTAGATCGAAACCGGGGTAGAGCAAAACAGCGACGGTATGGCTGCGCTCAGAGTCTGTTTGCTGGGGCATCGGTATGGCTCGGGGTTGTGTGTATCTTACTTAGCATAGTGGATTTGCCAGCATGCAATCTGCCAATTCTAAACGAGAATGTGAAATTGAACAGATTGCATAAATACGTCAGTGTCTCATTTTGTAGTGGGGTTAAAGCCAATACAAGAATGTCACAAATTATCGAACCTTAATGCCACGCTACAATGTTATCCAATGCGTAGTTATCCAATACGTATCCAATGTGCATTGGAGAAAGGTAAGCCGTATTACGAAACTTCTTTCATCGCAGAAATGACAGATGGATCATTGATCAGATTAAACAGCATACTTTTCGCCGTTGCGCGCTGCGAGTCAGATAATACTTTCTTAGGGTTCTCACGGGACTGGGTAAGTATATTGGTGACGAATTTGCTGTTAGTGCCAGATAGCTCATAAACAAATCGGAGAGTATTGAGTAGTTCGTCTTGCGGCAGACTGTAAACGGCCATCTCGCAGCTCAGGCTATCCATAGCAAGCAAGTTGTTGACGACGATAATACGCTCAGCTTTGAACTTCTCTTTGGCTTCGTACGCATCAATAAGCGCTTGCACTCTATCGGCAATTGCTAGTGGCACTTCCATTGTTTTTGTTTCATTGCTCATTACTGATTCTCCTGCTCTAACTAGGACTCAATTTATCAATATACCTCAATGACCTCAAGCTACTCGTTTCAGAGAAAATACATTGATCTCCCATTAAAGGTATAAAATTATAGTTTTGGTTATAAAAAAGGGATCGTAATGATCCCTTCTTATTTCATAAGCACATATTATGCTTTGTTAGTTAATCGCCTCGGCAATGATGATGTTGCGCTTAATAGCGATCGCATCGGCTGGCGTAGCGCTGGCAAGCTTGGCCTTTTGCGCTTTGACGTAGGTGAGTGCATCAGCCTTTGATTTAAACATCAGATCTTTGACATTGATAGAGGCAACGTTGGTGTAACGGCCATCCTCGCTAGCTGGTACATCGATTTTACCGTCGTTGATTAGCTTGGTGACAATGGCTCGTTCTTTGTCGTAGCCATCTAGCCCTTCAAGGTGCCAACGGTGCATCGGCTTACCTTCATACTTGCCGTTTTTCACTTCGGTCAGGTAGCGGATGGTTAGGTTGCGAATTGTACCCGCATCTTCACCGTACTCGGCTTCTGTGTCAAACAACACAGGGAACTCACGACCTTCCAGTACACCACCAGCTTTGGTTAGGTGTCCCATACGGTAGCTATTCATGCCAAGTCGGATAGGGGTGTTGTCTGTAATGGCCTTGCCGTCGGCAAATTTCAGATCAGCGATACGTTTGCCAGCAGGCTGAGTTAAATCGATAGTGTAAGTCACACCAGCGAAGAAATCGTTGGTTGAATATTTTGATGAACGGCGTTCTGGATTGAAGCTGTAAGTAACATCGCCAGGTTTTACGCTGTTGAAGTAGCCCGCAGACCATTCCATGTATTTCTTCAGCTCTTTGCCTGTCATCTCATAAACGGTGATTTCACCGCCTGCGTATTGATAGTTGTAGGCAATGTCTTTGGCTTTGATTGGGCCAACATCAAGCTCGGCATTGTCGTTGTCAATTTGTAGGGCGATGATATTGGCTTGCGGTGCGTAGTGGAAGCTCGCTTCCTGATATAGGGCACTGATACCTGTGTCTTGTACATGTACTTGTGGGATACCGCGAATGGCATTTTCTGGTACCAGATCAACACCGGTCAGTTCTGCAACAGAACGGTTTGCATTTTCACGTAGGCGTTTGTGATAAGGAGCGTACAGCGACTCCATCACGGAATCTGATTCAACACCATTGATTTTGTAGGTGAAGCTGTCTTTATTGACCAACGTATATTTGCCGTCATTTTCTTCAAATTGCAGATCAATACGTGAGAGTGCACGGCCGTATTTGTCTGGTTCTGTAATGATCACACCATTGACAACGGCCTTGTCGATGCGGGTGTGCATGTGGCCAGCGACGATAGCGTCAAGTTCCGGGTTGGCATTAGCAATGTCAGTGACACCGGTATGGTCGATGTTGTTTTCGTTGTCCAAGCCCATGTGGGCAACAAGTACGATCGCATCGACCTTGTCATCGATTTGTTTGATGACTTTCTTGACCTCTAATGTTGGGTTGGTGAAAGTTACGCCACCTAAGCGGTTTGTTCCTTCGGCAAAAACCTGAGTCATTGGAGTGTCCATACCGATCACGCCAATTTTGATGCCTTGCTTTTCAATGATGGTATAGGCAGGTAGGAACGGGTTGCCGTCAGGGCGCTTAATATTGCCACCTAGTGAATGGCCTTTGAACTGGGTTAATGAGCGATCCAGAACTTTCAGGCCGAAGTCAAACTCGTGATTACCTAACACCCAGACATCGTATTTCATTTCGTTGAAACCCAACATCATTGGGTCTACGGGCTCGTCTTTGAACGTTTCGACGAAGTTGCCTTGAATAGTATCACCGGCATCGACAAGGATAACGTTGCCATTTTTGTCACGAATATTTTTTACCTTAGTCGCGATCTGACTCAGGCTGCCACGCATATTGAGTTTGTCTGCTGCGTAATCCCAAGGCATAAAGTGGCCATGCAGATCAGAGGTACCTAGGATGGTTACGTCAACTAAATCACCGTCGGCAGCAAAGAGTGGGTTGCTAAGGGTAAGCAGAATGGTCGAGGCAAGTAAGGTTCTTTTCATTTTTAGTATTTAATTTGTTAAATAATGGAGGGGGAATGATAGGACCTTACGCAATAAAAATGTGCGATGTTGATCTTGTTTTTATGTAAGGTGTTGAGTTTGTATATTTAAATTTGAGAATTGGGGCGTTTTAAAACACAAGGCAATAAAATCTTGGGTTGAATCGGTAACAAAAGCGATGGCGATGCATCGATGTACAGATGACGCCAAGTGCAGTGTTGTCGCTTGGCGTCATAGAGGGAGTATTACGCGTTCAGTGCCTGCTCGAGATCAGCAATGATGTCATCGATATGCTCTATGCCAACAGACAGACGGATCATCTCAGGGCTGACACCGGCTTGCTTTTGCTCTTCGGCATTGAGCTGTCGATGTGTGGTAGAGGCCGGATGGCAAGCCAAAGATTTGGCATCACCGATATTCACCAAGCGTTTGAAAATTTTCAAACTGTCGTAGAAGCGAACCCCTGCATCATAACCATCTTTAAGACCGAACGAGAGGATAGCCGATGGCTTGCCTGCCATGTATTTTTCAGCCAGTGGATAGAAGGGAGAGTCAGGCAATCCGGCATAACTTACCCAACTGACTTTATCGTGTTGCTGGAGGTATTGGGCAACTTTCAGGGCATTTTCTGTGTGGCGTTCCATTCGTAGCGCAAGGGTCTCTAGCCCTTGTAGCAGCATGAATGAATTCATCGGAGACAGTGCTGACCCGGTGTTGCGCAGCGGTACTGTTCGAGCTCGGCCAATGAACGCCGCATCGCCGAAGGCTTCGGTATAAACCACACCGTGATAGGAAGGCTCTGGTTCGTTCATCACAGGGAAACGTTGTTTGAATTTGGCCCAAGGGAATTTGCCTGAATCGATAATGGCACCACCTAGTGTAGTTCCGTGGCCGCCAACGTATTTGGTCAGGGAGTGAACCACGATATCAGCGCCGAACTCAATCGGTTTGCATAAAATGGGAGTTGCTACGGTATTGTCGACGATTACAGGAACACCTTGCTGGTGGGCAAGTTCGGCAATTCGTTCTATATCGACAATATTGCCCGCCGGGTTGCCGATACTTTCACAGTAAACGGCTTTGGTGTTTTCATCGATAAGGGCAGCAAGGCTTTCTGGTTTGTCGTCCTTGGCAAAACGGACTTCAATGCCTTGCCTTGGCAGCATGTGGGCAAACAAGGTGTAGGTACCACCATACAACTGTGGGGTAGAGATAATATTATCACCGGCCTGAGCCAGCGTTAGGATGGCGTAGTTAATTGCTGCGCTACCCGCACTGACCACCAGCCCGGCTATCCCGCCTTCCAATGCCGCCATACGTTGCTCGAGAACGTCATTGGTGGGGTTCATGATTCGGGTATAGATGTTGCCGGGAACCTCGAGATTGAAGAGATCAGCACCGTGTTGTGCATTGTCAAACTCATAAGCTACGGTTTGGTAGATGGGGGTGGCGACCGATTTTGTCGTTGGATCGGTTTCATAGCCATAGTGGATGGAAAGGGTTTCGTCTTTCATCTGTCTTCCTTGATATGGTCGGAGTGGCTCCAAAGAGACCCTGTAATGCGTAGTTGTAGGCGTTGCCACAAGAGCATTTGGGTATTTCAAAACCAGTATGGCAGAGAACAGATGACAAGACGGAGTGTTTTTTCGGGGATTACATTTTCTTAGAAACAAAAACGCGGCACAGGGCCGCGTTTTTGTTGAAGATATAAAAAGATGCTACTTGCTTGTGTAAGGTTTGTAGAGACACAGCGACATGATGATGCCGAAGCAGACACCTTGGGTGATCATCGCCGTACCGCCGTAACTGAAGAAAGGTAACGGGCTGCCCATTACGGGAAGTACGCCGCTTACCATGCCGGTATTGATAAAGGCATAGAGGAAGAAGCTCAGCGCCAGTGCTCCGCTTACCAAGCGGTTGAATGGGTGCTCGCATTGGCAGGCAAGCCAGATAACCCGCAAGGTGATGAATAGGTACAAGCCCATGAGCAGTACACTGCCCATGTAGCCCCATTCTTCGGCGAAGGTCGAAAAAATAAAGTCGGTGTGGCTTTCAGGGATGAAGCCAAGGTGTCCTTGTGTTGCATGCATCCAGCCTTTGCCTCTGACCCCGCCTGAACCAATGGCAATGAGAGATTGGATGATCTGGTAGCCAGCGCCGAGTGGGTCTGATTCGGGATTGAGAAACTGAGTCACCCGTTTTTTCTGGTAGGCTTCCATGACGAAAAACCACAGCAAAGGAACAGCGGTGGCGATAGCGCCTAAAAAGCTACCAATGATTTTCCAACTCATACCAGCGAAATAGAGCACGAACAGTGCATAGATCACGGCAAATATCGCGCCATCCAAATCAGGCTGAATGAAAATCAACCCGGCCGGAACACCTGTTACCAGCAAGCACAGCCCAATTTTTTTCAGATCGGGTCGCCCTGCGTCAACCACAATAAGCCAAGCCACCATCATAGGTACGGCTACCTTGACCAGTTCCGATGGCTGGAAGCGAATAGGGCCAAGGGCAAGCCAGCGCTGCGAGCCATTGGTACTGTCGCCCATTACGATAACACCTAGCAGCAGTACGACAGCCAATCCATATAGAAAGGGCGTGATATGCTGATATTTAATCGGTGGTATGGCTGACATTACCATAATACACGTCAAGGAAATCAGGGCGCGTACAAGGTGGCGTTCCATCATAGGTTCGCTGAAGCCACTGGCACTCCAAACCGTCAAGCTGCCAAGGAGCATGACTAAAATAATGGCAAGAAGAAGTGGGTAGTCAATTCTGGGTCTGTAATTCAACATGTAATCAATAACTAAATTGGCGATCGTGGTATTTACGGAATGAGGTCGGAGACCTTCCGTCGTCGTTAGCAATAGGGTGATTTTGGTTATTGTTGAACCACAAACTTGTATTGGAGATTCGCACCGTTATTACCCGTCAGGCACCGTCTGCGCCGTTTGTGGCGATGATTGATGCTTAAAGGAATAGTCACCGCAAATAGCATGACGTTTAGCCACAGAGATGGACTCTCGCCGGTGAATGCCAAGATGTCCTGCTGGTTGTTCAGTGCGATCGGTTTTGTTGTATTCGGTGTCGATACAGATTGCACGCAAGGCAGGTTGGCAGAGATCCCTGGTTGGGAAAATAGCGAAATCAGCGGCTCTAGGTGTTCTTCATCCTGCCGTCGCGATTCGTAGATTTCCGTATGATAAGGAAGAGTCGGCGTACCGGTATTCACACTCGGCCAAAGCAGATGGCTGAGGTAAGAGGCACTCGTGATCAGAGTTAGACTGAACAGCAAGGCAACAAAATGCTTGGTAAAGGTGGGTCTGTTCATGTCGGTATCTGCTGGGCGTCTGCTTGCTCACGGAAACGTTAATTGTGGTGGTGCTATTATCGCCAGGATAAAGATCAGGATCAGTCGGGCGGCAAATTAAACTAAACGCTTGGTAAAAAAATGCAATAGTTTGCAACAATTATTCGGCACGAATCATATTAAGTGGATAAATTTCGTGCGAACTAGAGATATGATCAGATTGCTATACTGAAAAGACGTTGCTGGTTGCTGTCAGGCTGGCTGGCAGATGAATGTTACTGGGGGAAAGCCTATGAAGTATCAAATGTACTGGTTGCTGTGCCTATTTGCTGTATTGGGATTGGGGCTCACGGGGTGTACATCGCCAAATCCTTATGGAGACTCTTACGGAGTGGCTGATACCCGGTCAATTCAGCAGGTACGTTATGGCACTGTTGTAAAAACGGAACCTGTGACCATTGAAGGTGAGGGGCAGGCAATTGGGGCAATTGCCGGTGCCGCGGTTGGGGGGATCCTTGGGTCGAAGATTGGCGGCGGCTCAGGGTCTGACATTGCTGCCATTGGTGGTGGTTTGCTTGGGGGCTATGCGGGCAGCGAAGCTGCGCAGGGAATAACCAAACGCAATGGGGTGAATTTAACGATTAAGATGGATGATACCGGTGAGACGATCGCTGTGGTACAAGAAGCCAATCCTAATATGATTTTCCGAGTTGGCCAGCGGGTAAGGGTTAACGTGGAAGGGCGTACTGCACGCGTTGTGCCCGAGTAATGGATTTATCCTTTATGGTATGTAATAAGCATTCGACATTTTGGTGATGCAATTGGGGTGATGCAGAGAGAGTAAAGGCCGCATTTTGCGGTCTTATTTTTGCAATTCATGCTCATGCGAGGCATCTTTGAACGACAATAGGTGCAGAGCCTATAACGATATTCATTAAAAGTAGAAGGGATATGGACTATTTATCATCGGTGATTGTTGAACCTGAAGTACCTGTGAACGCTTCTGTTATTTGGTTGCATGGTTTGGGATCTAACGGACATGACTTCGAGGCGATATTGCCAGAGTTGGGTTTTCCGGCATCTGCGCCAGTACGTTTTATTTTCCCACATTCGCCGTCGATACCAGTGACGATCAATGGTGGGATGGTGATGCCTGCGTGGTATGACATATTGGCAATGGGGGCGGGGCGCCAGTTGAATGTTGATCAACTAAAAGCCTCGGCCGTGCAGGTTGCCAAATTGATCGATCATGAAATTGCCAGTGGTATTGCCAGTGAGCGTATTATTCTTGCTGGTTTTTCACAAGGTGGAGCTGTCGCCTATCATACGGCACTGACTTATCCTCAACCGTTAGCTGGGTTACTGGCGTTATCAACGTATTTCCCCACAGCACAATCGCTGACAGTAGAAAGCGCCAATCAGAATTTGCCAATTAGCATTATGCATGGTCAGTATGACCCGGTTGTTCTGCCTGACATGGGGCGAGATGCTTACCATGCCCTTGTCGAGAAAGGTTTCAGTCCGCAGTGGCATGATTACCCAATGGAGCACCAAGTGTGCTTCGAGCAAATTAAAGATATAGCCGCGTGGTTGCGAGCAAGGTTAGCACTATAAGTGACATTCCCCTTGCTGAGAGGCTTACCATGCTCAGCAAGGGATGTCCTAGCAGAGATTATTTCCCAGCCACTTTTTCTGCCAATAGCGATTGCATGGCATAGACGTTTGTTTTGCCGGAAAACTCTAGCTCCATCGGGTCGGATTGGCCGGAAACCCAGATCTTTAACTCGGCGTCGAGGTCGAAATGGCCTGTTGTCTCAACGGTAAACATGGTGACGGATTTATACGGGATAGATCGGTACTCGATTTTCTTGCCTGTCATACCTTGTTTGTCGATCAGAATCAGGCGCCGGTTGGTGAGTACGATCATGTCTCTGATGAGTTTATAGGCTAACTCAATTTGCTCGCCATTCCCCAGAATCGTTGAAAGCTCTTCATGGGCCTCGTCCCGGTCCATTTCTCCAGCATTGCCAAGTAGTGCGTCGAATAATCCCATACTTCCTCCAGTATTGAGTGTGATAGAACCAAATTAACTTAAGAATAGGGATTTGGCGAGTGGTGATTAAGATCAAATACCGGTCAATTTAAAGTGAAGGGCGGGAGTTATATCTTCAATGGTTGATTTCAATAGTGCGAATACTGATATCGTCTTCCTTTCGAAGATAAAGTACACAGTGTTCAAATTATTAATATCAGCACTTATTAGATGTTGGAACATTTGAACTCGACATGGTCTTTTTAAATAAAAAACATGAGGCGTGTTATTACTTGAGATAATCACCATAATTTATGGTGATTGCCTAGGTGCAAAAGCTGAAAGCACCTAGGCGATATTGTGTGGATCAGCTTAGGCTTTGAGTTTCTGTAGGTAACTCGGCACAGACGCCTTGGTGGTTTTGCTGATTTTTTGCATTACAGAGAAGGGGACTGACGAGAGTTGATACTGATCTTCGATAGTATCGAGCATATGGCACCACAGAGAAGCGGTCATTTTTGCATCGGCAAGAGCTCGGTGAAAGGTACCGTCGTTCTCAAGCGCCAGTTGATGAACCAATGTGCCTAACTTGTGATTGGTTGCGTGCGGGTACAGACGCCGAGCAACCAGCATTGAGCAACAAAACGAACCTGAGTAGCGACGGTTGATTCTGTCGAGTTCAGCATCAAGGAAACGTTGATCGAAAGAGGCATTATGGGCGATGAGGTTGTAGCCTTGGATAAAATCGGCAAATTCCGTCATCACGGTTTCGCAGTTTGGAGCTGTAGCGAGCATGTTGTTGGTAATGCCGGTATAGCTTTCGATAAAGCTACTGACTCTAAATCCTGGATTCATTAATCCTTGAAAGTGGTCGACGACTTGCCCCTGTTCAATTTTGACAGCACCAATTTCAATGGCGCGATCACCCATATTTGGCGAAAGCCCCGTAGTCTCGAAGTCAAGGATAATGGCGGTATGGGCGGCGTAGGATAGCGTCAAGTAAAAGACCTTAATATCACGTTAACTGAAGGCGCCATTATATACCGCCGTATAATGGTGTGTAACCTTCTTCAGTTAGTCGCCATCTCCATCGTCATGGTGACCGGGGCTACCTTGAGCATATTTTTTTCCGGCATCTGGTTCAGAGTCGGCAACGGGGGATTCATTTTGTTTTTCTACGAGATCGTCTGGATGATCATTGCCTAGATGAAAGATATTCTTCAGCCATTCAAACATAAGCTAACCTTAGTGGCATAACCACAATAATAGGTGGGTACAACAAGTATAGGTTAGGTGGTACACATGAAAACTGAAATGATCCCAGAAAAACGTCTGGCTTACATTCGTGTTGTTGGTCCTTATGGTGAAAATTATGAATCTGCACTTGAGCGTTTGTACCATTGGGCAAGTGACAATCGACTCCAAGGGGGGCAATGCCTGTTCATCTACTGGGATGATCCTGCGATAGTAGACGCTGATAAATGTCGGACAGACTTATGCTTGACGGTGCCGTTAGGCACAGAAGGTACCAAGGATATTGCCATACAGACCTTACCTGAAGGGCGCTATTGCACCAAGCGTGCAATTATCAAAGATAAATCAGAGTATGCACAATGGTGGCAACAATTGTCAGCGGATGCGCACAATGCGGGACTGATGGTAGATCAGCGACCGTGTTTCGAGCTTTACCATAGCTATGACACCGAGACTCATATTGCCGACGTGGGTTTTTATTTGGCCGTAAAAAATATCATTATTTAATCGTGTCTAATTGAATGGATATACATCGGTTAGACAGATAGATATTGCCGTTATATCCGAGGTTAAGTTAGACTAATAGCAGTTGGTCGTTTGTTTGCGTATTGTTAATTGTTTTAATAGTTCATTTACTCTTGTTTCTGTGTGTAATTTAATGAAATCTCTGCTAAATATTTTCTGCAATATAAAACAGAATAATGTTAAAGCTTACACCATCATACAAGTAACGATAATTGATAAAACCCAGAAATAAATATTTGTAATATAGTCAGCATCATCAAAATAAATACGTTATATATAATGAAAGTTTTGTTATGGTGGCTATGTGAAGAAAGTTATTATTTATTCTACATTATTGTTGGTGGGGTTGTTTCTCTCTCAATTATTTCCATTGGTATTTAATGGCTATAGTACGATTCAGCCATATATAATGGTCATAACAATGGCCGCATTGTCTTATATTATGATCAATGTTGGTCGAGAATTTGAGTTAGATAAAAATAATTTAAAACAATATCGATGGGATTATGTCGTTGCTATGACGACGGCAACATTCCCTTGGATTGCTGTTGTCTTGTATTTCATTTTTGTTCTGATGCCCTCCGATATCTGGTTCAGTGCCGATGCATGGAAGGAGACTCTGGTAATAGGGCGGTTTGCTGCACCAACATCTGCCGGGGTGCTTTTTGCCATGCTGGCCGCTGCAGGCTTGGGGGCGACCTGGATGTTCAAAAAAGCCCGTGTATTGGCGATATTCGATGATCTCGATACGGTTCTGTTGATGATTCCACTTACCGTATTAGTTGTTGGCTGGCGTCCGGCTTTGGGTGTTACTTTACTTTTGATGCTGCTATTGCTGGTGGTTGGCTACAAGTATCTCCATAAATGGAATATTCCAGCGAATGCCGGGGCCGTGATTGGTTACTCGGTTGTGATTACGGCCTTATGCGAATGGTTCTATCTCTCTACGGATGTGCATTTCGAGGTGCTCCTGCCTGCATTTGTTTTGGGCTGTATGATGCGATCTCAGCATGAGTCAGCTAAAGACCAAAAAATATCAACGGTCATCGCCTGCATGTTCATGGTATTGGTTGGTTTAAGTTTGCCGCAGATCTTCGGCAGTGTAACTGTGGGTGAAACAAGCAGTATCACAAGCGCCATGCCTGCAATGGGGATGGGGGAAATTGTATTCCACGTGTTGATGATTTCTATCGTTTCTAATATAGGCAAGATGTTCCCGCTGCTTTGTTACCGCAGCGAAGCAACCGTGAAAGAGCGATTGGCGTTGTCAATTGGCATGTGGCCAAGGGGCGAGGTAGGGGCTGGGGTACTGATGATCAGTATTGGTTACGGCTTCGGTGGCCCGATTGTCACGATCAGTATGTTGTCCCTTGCATTGAATCTTGTTTTAACAGGGTTCTTTATTGTGATGGTTCGTAATCTGATCTTTAGTGAAAATAAAGGAGAAGCGTATGCGAGATCGAGAGCTTAAGATTCTAGCGGCGGTAATTGTAATATTTTTGATTTCTTTGGTCGTAGGTCGTACTGCTGTTGCTTGAATAATGGTAGAGAAAGCTGGTAAGGATAAAGGATATTCTTGCCAGCTTTTGATGTATTTATACGCCAAAATGAGAGAGATAGTTTTGGTTTTAATGAGAACGTATTTTTACTATTAAGTGACTATTTTGCATTTAATTAGCTGATCTGAAAGATCTAACTTGCTAGAATCACGTTAAATTAACATGAGTAGTTTAACAACAATGAAGTTATTACATTCAGCGACTCTGGCTCTGTGTATTGGAGCTAGTTCGGCAGCTGCGTTTGATGGTGAAAACTTTTATCATAAAGATTGGGTGCTTACTTGTGATAATACGGGAACATGTCGAGCCGCAGGTTATGCAGAAGAAGAAAGTGAGAATCCGATAGCGGTGATGTTTACCCGTAATGCAGGTGCAGCAACACCAGTTACGGCTAAATTCTATATTGGGGCTTATAGCGAATCTGAACCCAAACAGATAAATTTATATATTGATGGTACCGAAATGGGGCCTATCGATATGAAACATGAAGGCAAGTTGAGTGAGATGCAGGTACACGCCCTGCTTTCTGTTGTGACGAAAGATGCGGTGATAGAGTTTGGTGATGCTAAAACTCGGTGGGAACTGTCTGGGAGCGGGGCGAGTGCAATATTCCGGAAGATGGATGAGTACCAAGGTCGTCAAAGTACGCCGTTTGCTATCGTGACGAAAGGCTATCGACCAGAGTCGCAGGTATTGCCGGCTGAACCGGCCCCCGTTGTTGTAAACCGGGCAATGAAAGGTGAGCTCAAGTCAATTGAGGTGGGTTCTCCGTTATATACCAAGATGCTGCCATTGTTGCGCGCCGGTTTTGATAACGATGAGGGTGACTTTGAATGCCCAAGTCTGTTTGAGGAATCCCCGGAAATCAGCATGGTGCAAATTACGCCTGAGCAAAAAATTTACGCGGCATCGTGTTGGATGGCAGCATACAACTGGGCGATGGCTTATTGGTTGGTGAACGACAATACACCTGACAAACCCTTGCTATTGCCGGTTGATGGCAATGAGTATATTGACGGTACAATCACCGCAACGCATAAAGGACGAGGCATTGGTGATTGTTGGAGTGCGAATAGCTGGGTGTTTGATGGCAAGCAGATGGTTCATACCAAAGACATGCATACCGGTATTTGTCGCTTGATTGTTGGCGGGGTTGATCCCATGCCGACCAAGGTGTCGACGGTTATTTCACCTGCCGAAGCAGAAAACTAATTATTATCGCTTTTCCAGAGAGAAAGAGTTGATACTTTCGTATTAGAAGGAAAAAGGCTGACGAGGTTTGTCGCCAGCCTTTTGGTTGTGATTATGCGCAGGTTGCTGGTTGGGGTTGGATCGTTAAGTTATTGAGCCAGCGTTTTTTCAGGTAACGATTAAAACAAAGGCCTAATTTAACGACTTCTTCAGTCAGTATGGTGAAGTAAACCCAGCCAAAGTCCCAATGGCCAACGAACGCGCCATAAGCTGTTAGCGGAATGCCGACCATCCACATCGCGATGAAATCCATACGCAGACAAAACAAGTTTTCCCCGCCAGAACGCAAAATCCCGTTGATGATGATCATATTGAGCATTTTCAATGTGATCCCTATGCTCATGACAACCATTGCTGGTTGGGCATAAGGGCGCAGACTGCTGCTATCGAGGTTTAGCCATGCCAAGACGAATTGATGGTTGAGGTACAGGCATAAACTCATACCCAAGCCGATGATCACGACGAATTTCAAGAAAAACCGAGTCATGGCCTGAGCCGTGTCGAACTCATCTCTGCCAAGAGATTGGCCGATCAATACCGAACAAGCGACGGATATGCCCATGAAGGTGGCATACAGCAAAGATTCGAATGGGCCAATCATACTGAATACAGCCAGTTCTGTGGTACCCATATGGCCAAAGATGATTTGGTAGGTCAGGGTACCCAGCGCCCATAGCAGCGTGTTCAGTGACTGCGGGATCGCCAGCTTGCGGTAGGTCATCCATAAGGTCTGGTGGCGGCGGATAGATTCGCTGGTCAGTAGCCAGTGACGGCGTTTGCTCAGCACTACCCACATCATTACAACCTGTGCAAATCGAGCAATCGTGGTCGCCAATGCCGCACCGGCCACCCCCATTGCCGGAAAGCCCAGATAGCCTTTGATCAAAATGAAGTTAAGGCAGATGTTGATGGCAATGGTAATAGCGCCTAGCACTAATGGAGTCATTGCATCACCACTTGAGCGCATGCTTGATTCTGCGGTAATGATGATATGGGTCAAAATCAAAACAGGAAAACTGTACCAAAGGTATTGCGCACCTTGGTTGATCACCGCAAAATCATTAGTCTGTAATTGCATGATTTGCGAGGCAAATACAGTAATTGCAAAGGTAACCGGTACCATGATGGCCAAGCCGAATTTCATGGCCTGCAATGTGACGGTTTTTGCGTGTACTTTGTCATAGCGTCCCCAGTATTGGGAAACTAGCACACCATTGGCGGAAGCGAGTCCTGCCATGATCATAATGGCGACAAAGTGCCATTTTGAGGCAATACCCACCGCAGCGGTAGCTGATTGACCATAGTCACTGACCATTAGGACATCGGCAAGCGCCAAAATAGACACAAGCGCACTTTGAATTGCAACGGGAAATGCCAGCTTGGCAACACGTGAGAACATCCTTTCTGGTAGCGCGTTTTGTTGGGTTGTGTTTGTTGTCATTGATTAGCCCTCAAGTGAACTGCCAGCTGGTGGAAATCAGCATGGATTTGCCGGGCAACTATAGCGAAGCAGGGAATGAATCGACATGTTAAAAATCCCAGAAAACCTGTGCGAATCGGTCACGCTGGGTATTAGGCTAGAAATACCGATTACCCATTGGCAAGAGGTTGTTTATCTAGCTGAAGCGTGCAAGGAACGTTTTCTTACTCAGTCTGAATTGCCGGAATTAACTGAGAATGAGTTTTTTATGGCGGGTTTGGCTGATTTGGCCGAAGGCTACGAGATAGAGCGGGTTGCCACCGACTCACATACGCTCATTTTTACACTGGATGGAATGGGAAAACTCACAACGAGCCAGCGGGAATACGCTTTGTTGCCCGGCACGTTGGCTGTATTGCCTGCGGGCTTACCGTTTCGGTTTGAGCTGGCAGAGCCTGGTGGACTATGGAAAATGGCCTGGGTACTGTTGCAAGACAGCAAAAAATGGCAGCCTATCGCTGTTGGTGGTCAGCGGGTAGAGCATAGCTATCAGTGCGAGCGGGTATGGTCTGTAATGAATTTACTTCACAGCGAAGTGGGAGGTCGGGCGAGTTACCGAAAACTCTTTGCGAGTGAATTGTCACGTCTGTTGCTGGGAACAACCTCATTGGCCCCTTCGAATTCGCAGTTACGGGTACAAAGTCTGTTTAATGAAGTTGAATCACAGCTGCATTTGAACTGGACCGTGAAAGGTATTGCAGAGCGCTGCTTTTTAAGTACCGAACAGCTTAACCGAATAACCCGCCAGTTATACGGCTGTTCCACCCAGCAGCGCTTGATTATGCTGCGAATGGAAAAAGCAGTCGATTTGCTTTGCTATAAGGAATGGTCGGTCAGTATGGTGGCCCAGCGATTGGGTTATCAGGACCCATTCAATTTTACCCATCGCTTTCGTCATTATCACGGCTGCTCGCCCCGCGAATACCGTAAAAGGCTATTTGCTGACAGTTAAACGAAAAACAGCGGCATCTTTGCCGCTGTTTGTGTATAGCTAAAGCGAGAAGCTTATTGCTTAGCTGCGTTTTGGCTGCTGGTAAGTACGGCCAGCGGCTTGGTATACGTCTTTGGCTTTGATTTCGAATTGGTCGTAGAAGAACCATGCAACGAATTTGATCACGTCATCACCGACGTTCATGATCCACTCGGCGTATTCTTCTTCTTCGCCGTTGTCATTTTCTTGCATTGAAACGTGGTAGATACGTTGCTCGCCTTCAATTTCAGCTAGTTGGAACTGACCGGCTAGTGAGTTGGCAGCTTCTACGATAGCTTCGTCTTCTTGTTGTTTTAGCAGGGCAAGTGCTTCTGGCAGGCCTGCTGTCTCGCATAGTGATTTAACGAGTGTTTCAAATTCATCGTGTAGCATTGTGTGACCTTCATACGGTGCATGATTTTCGGCTATTGTAGCGGCAAATTATAAATTTGTATGTAGTCGCACATTTTTTATTCTTTGCTGGAAGGATGAGCTAAGAGTTTGAATATGCTAACGGTTTGCGGAAAAGAAAACTGTTAGGCCCTGATGGATATTTTGCGTCTTGTCGCGTTTGGTAGGGATGTTTTCCCTAGATACATTTTCCGGTCTTTGGTTCGGACTTTCTACGCCCCTAATCTCCACCCCCTTGGCAATAAATGGGGGAGGGTCTGATGGCGGGGTATCAAGCATATGCTTGCTGGGTTACCTCTCTACAATACCTTAGAAAAAATACAACGAGGAGATTGCAACGTGAAACGGATGCTTCCCAGCCTACTGGCCCTAGCTATTACAACCACCTTATCTGCATGTAGCCATACCGAACCGAACCCGTCAGAAAATACAGGACAGTTAGCCGCTGGCAGCTATGCCTGTGATCCCGTAGTGGCAGAGAAATCAGATAACCTTCGTATTTATCAAGTCATGGTCGAGAGTTTTGTTGATGGTGATCCGGCAAGAGGTCATGGAACGGGTTATGGAACCAGCCATCACAATGGTGATTTGCAGGGGATTATCGATTCGCTGGATTATATTGAATCGCTTGGGATGAATGCCATCTGGCTAACCCCTATTTTTGACTCTGTACCGGTTGATGGTCAGGATCATTGGGCAGATCGTCTGGACGCAACTGGGTATTTTGCCACGAATTATTTTGCCATTGATCCTCGGTTCGGCACGATGGAGCAAGCTCGCCAGTTGGTGGAAGAAGCCCATGCTCGTGGGTTATATGTGTTTTTCGACGGTGTGTTTGGCCACCATAAAGGAAATGTCATGCCGTCGCCGCAGGGGCGCTTGCCTGTCGGCAAGAGCAACCCGGTGAGCTATCCTGATAGCCTGCCGTTTTACCAAGAAGTGGCAACCTATTGGATTAACGAGCTGAAGATTGATGGTTGGCGATTGGATCAGGCTTATCAAGTACCGACTGATGCATGGGAAGTGGTTCGTAAAAGAGTCGATGAGGCATCCAAGGCGGTGACTTATACCAACAACAAGGGTGAGTTGGTCAATCCGTTAGGCTACATGGTGGCCGAAATTTGGAATAACGAAAATACCATTACCGAAACAGGCTATGGGACGGATTCGCGTCCGGCGCTGTGTTCGGCATTTGATTTCCCTGTCCGTTACCGTGTTGTTGAGACATTCGCGGTCAATGAAAACGCCATTGGTGGTAAAGGCGGCCAGTGGCTTGACGAAGGGATGAGGCTGCATAGCCTGTATCCGTCTCACGCCAAGCCGAATCTAATGCTGGGTAATCATGATCTAGTGCGTTTTGGCGATTTGCTGCAACGCGGCAATATTGCATCACCGGAACAGCCAGAATATTGGCAGCGCCATAAGGCTGCGATTTCTTTCTTGGCGGCCTATACCGGGCCTGTAACGCTCTACTATGGTGATGAGATTGGTGATCAGCTTGAAGGCTATGCGGCCAAGGTCAAGGAGGATTGTGCGGTAAGGGGACTTTGCGATGATCACGTTGCCAGAACCAGTGCCAATATCGATGGGGTGACAACGTCACTTAGTGCCGAGCAGGCGGATCTTAAGCGTTATGTCACCGCTGTTATGTCGCTGCGAGCTAAGCACCCGGCATTGTACAGTGGTGAGCGTGTCAACGTGCTTGCCAATGATAGTGTCTATGTTGATCACAAACAGGCAGAGAATGAAGCGCTGATTTATATGGTCAGCACAACTGACCAACCAGAGACTATAGCTCTTCAGCAGGCCGAAATTGGCTCTAAGGGGACATTGGTTGACTTGTTAACTGGCGAAGCATTTGTGGCGGATAATGGTCAATATTCAATTCCATTATCAGGCTATGCTGCACGTTTCTTGCATATTGTTACTCCGACGGCTGAGGGCGTGGTACCGCGTGAGGCTGCGGTGGTATCGCTAACAGGCCAAGGTTTCTTGGCTCAATGTGATAACCCGACCGTTGATGAAGCAGGACCGGTTGACGACACATTGTATGTGGTGGGTGATTTTGCCGATGCTGGATGGTCACACAAATCTCAACGGGCTTACCAATATAAAGGTAACAATACCTATCAGGTTGTTGTCGACGAGAAAGCCGGGGCATACCGGATGCAATATGCGACGAAAAGTTGGTCACCACAGTTTACCGCTGAAGGGTTAGCATTAACACCGGGTCAGGCTGGTAAGCTAGTGAAAGGCGGTTATGGGAAAGACACCGCAGTAACTTTGCCGGAGGCGGGGCGCTATGTATGGAGTCTTACATTTAGTGATAGCGGTGCACCACAGCAGGTGATGGTTTCTAAGTGCCAATAAATAGCGGTAATGAATTATTGATCTCGAAATAGATGGCGAGATAATAATATAAGAATCAAGGGAGCGAATGCTCCCTTTTTGTTGGCCGAGGGAAAAGTCTATGGAAAATGTGTCGCCATACTGCGTGGTGTTGACCACGTATGCTGATGAGAATGTTGGCAAGGCAATGATTACATCATTATTGGAGAAAAGACTCGCTGCTTGTATTCAGGTGCAGTCAATCGACAGCTATTACCACTGGCAAGGTGAGGTTGCCTGTGATCAGGAAAAATTGGTCATCATCAAAACAACCTGTGATGCCTATCAGGCCGTTGAAGCGGATATTCTCGCCAACCACAATTATGACACCCCACAAATTGTTCAGTTGCCTATTACGGCGGGCTATCAGGATTATTTGACGTGGATTGGCACCGAGTGTGCTGGGAAAATATCATAACCTCAAGGAAGGCAACGTAAGGGTTGCCTTCGTCTATGGCTAAGAGGGAGATAAGGTTAGTCTTTGACATTCTGAATATCGATAACCAGTTTTTCCCAGTTGTGCTGATTGTCCATATCAAATTGGGCACCTTGGGCATCTGCGTATGCAAAGCGCTTTATTGCAGGAGTTTTGCTAGTGGCCTGATAGAGCCAGTATGCCTCTGCCTTTAAGGCTTCATCAATCGGTTTATCGATGGACTCATAAACCGTTTGCTTACAGGCATTAATGGATTCTGCGGGAAATTGGGCAATACGCTTAGCAAGATTTTCCACATAAGGGCCGATTTCGTCAGCCTCTAGGGCTTTATTGATAGTACCGTAGGCCTCGGCTTCTTCTGCGGTAAAATCCCGCGCGCTGAGAATAATTTCAAGGGCGCGTCCTAACCCTACTTGTCTTGCCATTCTTGATGCACCTCCGCCACAAGGAAGGATGCCCATACCCACTTCCATTTGCATGAATTTGTATTTGCCTTTGACTGCGAAGCGCATGTCGCAGGCTAGGGCAAATTCGTGGCCCCCGCCGCGTGCGTAACCTTCGATTTTTGCAATGGTTGCTTGTGGTAGGCGGCTTATGCGTTCCAGTACCGCTTGTAAATCGAGCAAACAGGCCTCTTCTCGTGAGACGGCATCCATCGACATGTCTTTTAATAAATCGGTGTCGTAATGGCAGACCCATATATCAGGATGGGCAGATTGGAAAACCACGACTTTGACATTACGGTCGCGTTCTAGACGTAATGCCAGACTGTTTAGGTCAGCCAGCATCTCTTGGCCTTGCACATTGACTGGTGGAAAGTCGATGGTCACCCAGGCTACACCATCAAGTATATCTACGTTGAAGGTTGTAAAGTTCTTGTACGCCATTTTTCCATCCTCTAGTTGGCTGTTTTGCAGACGTGCGACGCGCATAGCGTTGTCACTCTGAATACTGATTTAGCCTAGTTGAAGAGTGGGGAATGGGTTATATGGAAAGGTAAAAACTAAAGGTTGAAATGACTGAGAGTTGGTTGCTGGCAAGATAGAATGAATGATTTCAGTCTGTTGATGGTACGTTAGTAAAGCAGAGTTTAAATTGTTGGTTTATTCTCCTTGATTTTATGCATGAATATTTAGAATCAAGTGATTAGACTTGTAGTCGGTCAGCGAGTAATAGTGAATAAAAGATATTATTGTATTGATATCTTTTATATAACTTATTGATATTAAATTATTTTTAGGATTGCGCCTATCTGGGTGTCAAGCGTGATTGAGCGAGAGGGATAAGAGTAGTGATTAGGCCCATAAAGAAAGAAGATGATGCCATTGTGTGCGATATCATCAAACAAGTCGGGGCGGAGTATGGTGCGATTGGTGAAGGTTTTGGCCCTTCTGATCCCGAAGTACTGTGCATGAGCCAACATTATGGCAATTTTTCCAGAAGTCAGTATTTAGTTGCACTTGTTGAAGGCAAGGTTGTGGGCGGCTGTGGTATTGCGTCATTCAGTGGTAGTCAAAGTACTTGTGAGCTGAAGAAGTTGTTTATTTTGCCAGAAGGTCGGGGGCTCGGGTTGGGCCGTAGACTTGCCACGCAATGCCTTGAGTTTGCTAAGGCAGAGGGCTTTGAACGGTGTTACCTCGATACCTTGAAAAGTATGACATCAGCAATTGCGCTGTATGACGCATTGGGCTTTGTTCATCTTGATGGGCCATTGTTAGGTACGGAGCATAATGGATGTGATGTTTGGATGTTAAAGGAACTGTGAATAGTATTTGGTGAGGGAAAACCATGGGATACATCTATTTGGCAATAGCTATCATACCGGAGGTTATCGCGACGGGGTCACTGAAATTATCGGAGGGTTTTTCAAAATTTACGCCAAGCATCGTGGTGATTGTCGGCTATGGTATTGCTTTTTATTTTTTGTCATTGGTGCTTCTACCAATAGTTATATGATTTCTCTTCTGTTTTAATCGTTCTTATCGTATTTGACTCATTTTATCGCATGTGCAAATGGCTGTTTATGTCTACTTACTAGTTAGAAAATAAGTACATTTGTGCGCCATATCACTTTGTACAAAAAAAATTTTTGTACAAAGTGATCTTTATGCCTAACCTAATTGTACAAGAGATGTATTTTGTACAAGGTGAGGTGGAGCATGGCAATTCAAGTAGGGATCAGTGCATGTGTACTTGGTGAGCGAGTACGTTTTGACGGCGGCCACAAGCAGAATCGGTTTGTGGTCGATGAGTTGTCTAATTATGTGACGTTTAAGCCCGTATGTCCTGAAGTTGGTATTGGGATGACAGTGCCACGACCTGTTATTCGCCTTTTACAACTGCCTTCCGGTGAAGAACGCTTGGTGGAAACTAAGCGGCAAGATATTGATCACACCGATAAAATGAATGCATTCACCGATAAAATAGTCGGGCAGTTTGATGAACTGTGTGGTTATGTCGTCTGTGCGAAATCGCCAACATGTGGTATGGAGCGGGTCAAACTCCATATTGCAAACAACAATACGGTCCCTGGGGGAACTGTTGGGGTTTATACCAAACGCCTAATGGCCAAAATGCCTTGGTTACCTGTTGAAGAAGACGGTCGGCTGAATGATCCTGTGCTTCGTGAGAATTTTGTTTTTCGCATTTTCACACTGAATGATTTCTATAAAAGTGTGCGTGACAACCTTTCTGCCAAAGCGTTCGTCGAGTTTCATTCTCGCTATAAGCTAGTTTTGATGGCGCATAGCCCATCTGCTTATAAGTCATTAGGACAGATGGTCGCCAATATTAAAGATTGGGATCTTGATGACTTTTATTACGAATACCGTCAGTTGTTCATGGATGCGGTTAAAGAGCGGGCTAGCAGAAAGAACAAGACCAATGTCTTGATGCATTTACAAGGTTATTTCAAACGTTCGCTGACCAAAGAGCAAAAAGCCGAACTGGCCGAGCTTATCGACAGTTACCGTTCTGGTAATCAGCCTATTTTGGCGCCAATGGCACTGATTAAACACTACTTGCGCGAATACCCAGATCCCTATCTACAAATCCAAACATTTATTGACCCATATCCAGAGGAGTTAAAACTGCGTTATGGACTCTGAAAAAGCCTTTTATGCGATTAAAGATGTGTCTGAAATTACAGGCGTAAATTCTGTCACATTACGAGCCTGGCAGAGGCGGTATGGCTTGCTAAATCCCAAGCGTACCGAAAAAGGGCATCGTTTGTATTCAGAGCAAGATATTGCCCAGATAAGACATATCCTTAGTTGGCTTGATAAAGGTGTAGCAATAAGCAAGGTAAGGCCGCTCTTGGAACAGTCGCTTAGTAGTGATTTCGATGGGGGCGACCATGATAGTGATAATGATGTTGAACAGGCACTGCAGTTGCTGGCTAATCTCGATGCTCAGGCCTTGGATCGGCTGCTTGCCCAGCAGATGAAAGAATACCCGCTGGATGTTTTTGAGCAGCGTATTGCTGCGAAGATTGAAGCTGTTATTGCGCAGGAAGAAAATCCTCTCGCTAACATTCAGCTTTCGCTATGGCGAGGTATTTTGAGTGAACGGTGTATGGCGGTGTCATCGGGGGCCCGTCGGCGAAATAAGCGACCTTGTTTGCTGGTGAGTTTTGATCCTGTGCCTAGTTACAGATTATGGATCCGTCTGCTTAAGTTGGTTGAGTCTGGTTACAACGTCACAATACTAACGTCATTATCAGGAAAAATATTGGCTTTGCAGAGTTTGCTTAATCAATGGAAAACGCCCTTGCTGGTTGTTGATGGTGACAACAAGTTAACCCGAGAAACATTACAGCAATTGGTGCAATGGACGGAGTCTGGTCAAACGGAATTGTCACTGAGCGGAAGTATTTGCTCTATTCACCCTGAATTAATGAATGATCCTAGCTTGGAGGTTGAACAATGAGTGGAACCGGAATTATTTGGTTCAGGGCTGACTTGCGGTTAGTAGACAACACGGCATTACTCGCAGCTCGTGAGCAATGTGAGAATTTGGTGGCTGTATATTTACCAACACCGATGCAATGGCATGAACACCATGTAGCTCCAATTCAAGTTGATCTTATTCATCGCCGTTTAGCGGTATTGAAAGATTTATTGGCAGATTTAAATATTCCATTAGTGGTACGTGAAGTCGCTGATTTTTCAGATGTACCGTTGGCGATTACACAGTTAGCAGGTGAATCTGGTGCCCATAGCGTTTTTTGCAACAAGCAGTATGAGAATGATGAGCAGCTAAGGGATAAAAACGTCAAAAATGCACTTTCACCCTTGAATATTCAATTTCATTGTTTCGATGATAGTTGCATCGTTAATCCTGGTGACGTTGTCACTCAGGCTGGTGAGGCTTTTAAGGTCTTCACGCCATTTCGCAAAGCATGGTTGAGTTATTTGTACCGTGCGGGTCTTCAGGTGCAGCCGCCACCAGCGAAAGTCGATAGCAATGCGTTGATGACGCTGTCTGATGGTGATATTCCAACCTTTACCTATCCAAAGGTGAACAGTATTGATTGGCCCGTCGACGAAGAGGCGATCCGCCAGCGTCTGCTGACATTCTGTGAAACTAAAGTGGCACTATACCACCAACAAAGGGATATTCCGTCTATCGATGGGACAAGTTGTCTTTCCCCTTACTTGGCCACGGGGTGCTTGTCAGCGCGGCAGTGTCTATCGGTGCTGTTGAACTATGCGCCAAATTGTTTGATATCTCCTGATAGCGGTGGTTTTGCTTGGCTTAATGAGTTGGTATGGCGTGAGTTTTACCGTCATTTGCTGGTGGCTTATCCGAAGCTGGGTAGAAATCAGCCTTTTGTCTCTTGGACTAACAATGTGCTGTGGCGTGAATCCGATGAGTATTTGCAGGCGTGGCAGCAGGGACGTACGGGATACCCAATTGTCGATGCGGCGATGCGTCAGTTGAAAGCAACAGGATGGATGCACAATCGACTTAGAATGATAACGGCTAGTTTTTTGACTAAGGATTTGTTGATCGACTGGCGGGCTGGAGAGCGGTGGTTCATGTCTCATCTTATTGACGGGGACTTTGCATCTAATAATGGTGGTTGGCAGTGGGCGGCATCGACAGGGACCGATGCACAGCCGTATTTTCGGGTATTCAATCCGACGACTCAGGGAGAACGGTTTGATCCTAAAGGGGAATTTATCCGTACATGGGTGCATGAGTTAAAAGACGTACCGGATAAATATATCCATACTCCGCATTTATGGCCGGAGGCTGCCCGTAACAATGACCCAGTGTTGTTCGACTCGCCGGTTTGTTTGGACTATCCGTTGCCAATTGTTGATCACAAGGCTGCGAGAGTATGCACTATCGAAGTGTTTAGGATAGCGAAAGAGATGGCTGATCGGATTTAGAAGACTTTGGCTTGTGATAGCACAAATGCAATAGCAAGGAGCAAAGAATGTCGTATCAACCCAAGGAGCTAACGGAAAAATTTGTTCAGGCGTACCGTTCGTTGAGTAAGGAAAATGTTGCCATGCTTGAGGATGTTTACCACCAGGATGTGGTATTTGAAGATCCCGCACATCGAATGGAAGGTTGGCAAAATCTCGAAGGCTACTTTGACCGTCTTTTTGAGAATGTGAGTAGCTGCGCATTTGATATTCACGAAACAGTTGAGCAAGGTAATGTCGCCTATGTTCAATGGACGATGCATTTTAGCCATCCTCGAATCAGCAATGGGGAAATACGACAGGTAAAAGGGTGTTCGCGATTGGAGTTTGCCGAAGGAAAAGTGCAGTGCCATCGCGATTACTTTGATATGGGTGAGATGATTTATGAGGGTATTCCGTTACTTGGTAATGTAGTGCGTCATTTGAAGGCGAGGTTATGACATGGTTGGAATGGGCTCGGAACAACAAGTAGCTAATGGAACTAATTCAGTATTGATCACTGGAGCCAGTTCGGGGATAGGACGTCAGTTGGCGTTGGATTACGCCCAGGAAGGCTGGCAGGTTTATGCCTGCGGTCAGAGTTCCGAGCGGCTGGCATTATTAGAAGCCGAATCCAACCGGATCACGACACTTCGCTTTGATGTTTCTGATGGTGAGCAAGTCGCAACGGCGTTGGCGGAACTGGATCCTTTGCCCTCGGTGTTGATCCTCAATGCCGGTACTTGTGAATACATTAACCATGGCCAAATAGATGTTGCCTTGTTTCGTCGTGTATTTGAAACCAATGTGTTTGGCTTGCTCAATTGTATCGAGGCCATGCAGGATCGATTTAATGCATCGACCCATTTGGTATTGGTGGGTTCGACGGCTTCCTATTTACCGTTGCCTCGTGCTGAGGCTTATGGTGCATCCAAAGCGGCATTGGCCTATATCGCTAAAACGCTAGATATAGATTTGGCGGCTAAAAGCGTGACGGTGTCACTAGTTAGCCCTGGTTTTGTCAAAACACCATTAACGGATAAGAACGATTTTGCAATGCCGATGTTGGTGTCGCCTGAGTATGCATCGGAAAAGATTCGCCGCGGCATTAAGGCAAAGAAAAAAGAGATTCATTTTCCGCCCAAGTTCAGCCTTTTTCTTAAATCACTCGCGCTGTTGCCGTTGTCATGGCAATTGGCTGCTGTTAAACGACTTACAGGGAAGACCGTATGAAAATAGCGATCATAGGAACAGGGATATCTGGATTGACCTGTGCCCATTATCTACATAAGCATCATGATATTACGGTGTATGAAGCTAACGACTATGTTGGGGGACATACCGCAACGGTCGATGTTAACGTACCAAGTGGCAAGTATGCAGTAGATACCGGGTTTATTGTCTTCAATGACCGTACCTATCCAAATTTCGAACGTTTGATGGCAGAGATTGGCATTGCAGGCCTGCCTACTGAAATGAGTTTTAGTGTTCATAATGATGCTACTGGGCTGGAGTACAACGGTCACAATTTGGCCTCGATGTTCGCCCAGAAGCGCAATTTGGTAAATCCATTATTCTACCGATTTATTTATGACATTCTGCGTTTCAATAAATTGGCCAACAAGGTTGATTTGGCAACAGAACAGTCCCGGACACTGGGGGATTTTTTAAGTCGCAATCAATTCAATGACTATTTCAGTGAAAATTATATTTTGCCCATGGGGGCAGCCATCTGGTCTTCGACGTTGTCCGATATGCGTGGCTTCCCGTTGGAATTCTTTATTCGTTTCTTCCGTAACCACGGATTACTTGAAGTGACTAACCGACCGCAGTGGTACGTGATACCCGGCGGGTCTCGCGAGTATGTCAAAAAGTTGATCATGCCATTCAAAGATAAGATCCGCCTGTCTAGCCCAGTTACGGGCGTGCAGCGCCTGCATGGTCAGATAGGGGTAACGTCGGCGGGAGAGATGGAGTGTTACGACCAAGTGATCTTTGCCACTCATAGCGATCAGGCTTTGAAGATCTTGGTCGATCCCAATGAACACGAGAATGCGGTATTAGGCAACATGACTTATCAGAACAATGAAGTCGTGTTGCATACGGAT
This sequence comes from Photobacterium aquae, assembly GCF_001029445.1. GTDB lineage: Bacteria > Pseudomonadota > Gammaproteobacteria > Enterobacterales > Vibrionaceae > Photobacterium > Photobacterium aquae. Next base: position 42,508 of record NZ_LDOT01000034.1, on the reverse strand, counting down.
ACCACTATGCTGCCGCAGTCGCGAGCGGCTTGGGCATCTTGGAATTATTATCTTGATGCTGGTCAGCAGCGTGATAAGAAGCTATCTAGCGTTACCTACAACATGAATATCCTCCAAGATATTGAATCGAAAGAGACTTTCTGTGTCACGCTAAATCAGACTGAGGCTATTGATCCGGCCAAAATTTTACGGCGTTTTGTCTATGCCCATCCAGTCTTTACCTCTGAGAGTATGTTGGCCCAGCAATCGCGAGATTTGATCAACGGAAAATCGGGGATCTGGTATTGCGGTGCGTATTGGTATAACGGGTTTCATGAGGATGGGGTGCGCAGCGCACTGGATGTCGTAAATGGTTTGCGTACTTTGGCTGATACACCTCAGGCCGATCTTGCTGTTACTTCTGAGCTTCAACGGCAACAAGGCTGAGTTATGAGCGATCTAAGTGAAATGAATAGTGCGTTGTTTGTCGGAAGCGTGCGCCACCGTCGATTCAGTCCAGTGAAACACGGCTTTAGCTACCCAATGTTCATGCCGATGGTTGATCTTGATGAGTTGCCCCAGCTCGAGCGAAAGGTAATAGGCTTTGGTACCCGCTGGTGGCATTTTGCTCGTTGGCGAGCAGCAGACTATATGGCTGTTGACGGGGCGGCTGTATCGGCACTTGAAGTAAAACAGCGAGTGAAAGAGATGGTTGCCCGTTTGACCGGCGAACAGATAGAAGGGCGAATAACGTTGTTGTGTCAGCTACGCTATGCCGGTATCTATTTCAGTCCGCTCAATCTCTATTACCTTTATGATGAAACGAATACTTGGCGTTGGGTATTGGCTGAGGTAAGTAATACCCCGTGGAATGAGCGGCATTACTATGCCATCCCTGCAACAGACCAGTGGCCCGAACAATATTGGCAGCAGAGCAAGCAATTTCACGTATCTCCTTTTAATCCTATGACACAGCGCTATCAGTGGAACTTGCAGCCACCTGGACGGCGACTACTGGTACATCTTGATATTTGTGATCGAGCAGATGGTAGCAAAGTACTTGATGCGACCATGGCGATGAAGCATTCGTCTTTCACCACCGATCAGTTGGCGCGTCTATTGCTTGCCACACCGATACAAACGGTAAAAATATTGGTTGGCATTTACTGGCAGGCGTTGAAACTTTGGCTCAAGAAAGTGCCGTTTTATGGTCATCCGGATAGTGTGGTGGATTCGAGCAAAAAAACATAAGACGAGCGATAAGAGATAATAGATAGGCTCTAATAGATAGATTCGGGCGAGCAACCTGAAGAACAACAAAAGCAAAGGGTGATGTTATGTTTAAGAGTGAAGCGGATCGTTCAGGGAAGTGGGTGACGCAAACTGAGCAGGTCGCTAGGCGAGTCGTGTTTGGTTTCTTGGCATATATCCAAGGCGCGGGACTCACCATTGTGGAAAAAGACCGAGATACGCATTTTTTCGGCGACAGGGAAGCTGCTTGCCAAGCCCAACTTATTGTCAATGAATCTGCATTTTATCGTCGGGTCCTTAATGGCGGCAGTATCGCCGCCGGTGAAGCTTACATGGATGGCTGGTGGGATTCGCCAGATCTTACTCAGGTTGTCAGAGTGATTGCGATGAACTTGCCTATGCTTGACAAGCTGGAGCAGAAGGTCAGCTGGTTGGGGGCGATCAAGGATAAATGGCTGCATTGGTCACGCCGAAACAGCAAGGAAGCCGCCAAACAAAATATTCTGGCCCATTATGATTTGGGCAACGATTTTTATCGCACATTTCTGGATCCGAGCATGCTTTACTCCGCGGGGATCTATGCGACACAAGATACGACCTTGGCTGATGCCCAGTATGCCAAAGTCGACCGCCTGTGCCAGTTACTTAATTTGAGCGAGCAAGACCATTTGCTAGAAATTGGTACGGGTTGGGGGGCATTGGCTATTCATGCGGCCAAGCATTATGGCTGTCAGGTAACCACTACCACTATTTCAGATGAACAGTATGCATGGGCCAAAGCGCGGGTTGAAGAAGAAGGCTTGCAGGATCGAATTACCCTGTTGCTCAGTGATTATCGTGATCTGGAAGGGAAGTACGACAAGATAGTGTCTGTCGAAATGGTTGAGGCTGTGGGGAAGGAATATCTGACGACCTATTTGAAGAAATGCCAGTCTTTACTCAAACCTGATGGCTTATTGGCGCTTCAAGCCATCACGATTGCCGATCAACGTTATGATAGCTATAGCAAAGGGGTGGATTTCATACAGAAACATATTTTCCCCGGTGGTTTTCTTCCTTCAGTCAATGTGCTTTCCAGCCAGTTTACCCAACATACAGATTTTGTTATTCGGGACTTGAAAGATATCGGGCTGGATTATGCGCGTACCTTGTCAGATTGGCACCAAGGGTTTAATCGCAGTATTGAAATGTTGAAACAACAAGGCTTTGATGATCGATTTATCCGTATGTGGCGTTATTACTTATGTTACTGCGAAGGTGGCTTCCTTGAGAGAACGATAAGTACAGTTCAACTTGTAGCCAGCCGAAGCCAGTGGCGTAGTTAGGGCAAGGCAGGACACAGCCTGTAAAGACGAACCCAATAACGAGGCGTAACCAACGATGGCAGGCTATTCATTCCGAGATCAACAGGTTGAAGCATCGCATGCGAATAGTCAGTCGCCAAAGGCGCAAGGCTCTGTTGCTACTTCACCCATCCTATCAGAAACGGCGACATCATCAGTATTGAGCACCAAGGCTGTGGTTGTTCTTGGCCTTGTATTCAACCTCTACTGGGCAGCTGCCGTTTTGGGGCAATCACAATGGGTGGTTGCTTTGGTGATTATGTTGGTAACCGCGTGGGCACTGTTTCCCGGCAGCGCACGTTTTTCGTTGCTTCTCGGCGGGATAGGTATCGGGATGGATTTTATGCTGATCCAAGCCGGGGTTTTGGCGTTTGATGCGGAAGGAATGCCCTTGTGGTTAGTACTGCTATGGCTGGGTTTTGCGTCATTTGTCTGGATTATGCGTAGTCGGTTGCTTGTTATGCCGTATTGGCTGCTTGGACTGATTGGTTCGCTTGGCGGAGCAATGAGTTATTTGGCTGGCTATCGATTTGATGCGGCGTCTTTGCCATACGGTATTGAGCTAAGTGGTCTTGTCCTTTTACTGTGCTGGGGGCTGTTTACCTTCGTCGCTATAGGCTTACTAACAACGGTTAACCGTCTATTCGGAGGGCGATATGCAAAACCATTCCGTTTTTAAATCATATAAATCAGCCCTTCTTGGGATTGTGGTTGCCGGGCTAATGGGTGTCAGTAATAGTGCATTTGCATCAACGCCGTGGCAGTCATGGCCGGCGGTGGGCGAGGCACAACTAAAGTGGGGGCCGTGGGTTATTTACGATTCAGAATTGCGCACACCCAACGGAACCTATCGTAATGATGGATTACCTCTGGCCTTGGTGATCAAATACCAGCGTAACATTGATAACGATGATCTTATTGATGCAACCGATGATCAGTGGGTTCATCTCGGGATCACCAAATTCAAACGCGATAAATGGCTGCGTAAATTAGCGACAATTTGGCCGGATGTTCGCAAGGGGGATAGGCTTATTTTCGTCTATGACGGCCAACAAGGTACATTCTACCGTGATAATCGGCAGATTGGGATTGTGAAGGATCATGAAATGGCACGCTCATTTGTTCATATCTGGTTGTCACCGCAAACGGCCTATCCAGACATTCGCAACCAACTGATAGGCAGACGCTAGTTGCTTTGGAGACGGCATGGCAAGATTGAGCAGACCCATCTTGATATCTTTGGTGTTTATTATGGGATTATTCGGGTGCACGGCATCGATAGAGGATTATCAAGGCACGAAGCCTGATTTTGATTTATTTGGATATTTTGACGGTCGAGTCAAGGCATGGGGAATGCTGCAAGACCGGAGCGGTAAGCAAACCCGGCGGTTCAATGTCGATATTGTCGGAGCAGTTGATGGAAATGTTCTGACGTTAACAGAAGATTTCGTCTTTGATGACGGAGAGCAACAACGTCGGATTTGGGTGATCACCCATCAGGGAAATGGGCGCTATAGCGGTACAGCTGATGACGTTATAGGAGAGGCTCAAGGTAAGATTATCGGGAACGCTCTTAATTGGCGTTATGTACTCAGAGTGCCGGTTGGTGATAGTAGCTATGACATCACATTCAATGATTGGATGTATCTGCAAGACGAAACCCACTTGTTCAATACTGCAGAAATGACCAAGTGGGGTTTTCATGTCGGTCAGGTAACATTGTTTTTTGAAAAGCAGGATAAATAGGTGTTACCGGTATTAATTTGTATTGGTTTTAACTAGATCTGACTGACTCCGCGAGACATAGCAACCACACGTTTTAGAACCCAGCGTAATAGTAACGGAATCACATCGATATCATGCTCGTCAATGTAAGCAATCATTGCAAGAGCGACATCCGGTTTTGCTTGACGCTTAAGTGCCCGATGAATGATTTTCTTCGGGCTAACAGGAGAGTGCTCCGGAATGCCGGCCAAACTTCGGAATAATGACTCGAAGCCGTTGAAAAACAAGAAATGTTCAATATCAGCCTTAGGTAACAAGGTGATCCTATGGCGTTCTGATTCGTTACCCAGCATTCGTCTTGCAGTATCCGCGTATTTTTTCCCTGCCATATCACCATCGGCAATCATGTGCCATTCAATCCCAAGGTTGCGGGCAACTTTGATTAGCGGGCGCAATCCACTTTGTGCGAATTCGATAATTTGAACCCCTTCTGCGGCAAGGTTATAGCCACAGAGGCGAGCCAGTTCATTGAATAACCATACTTCGGTTTCGCCTTCAACTAATAGCCATGCTCTTGCAAAAAGTGCGCTTGGGCGGTGAAGCCGAATATGAAAGGCAACGCGTCTGGCTTCATCTTTACCCAGAACTTGTGGATTAAGGCTGTAGACCAGTGTTTTGTTCGGGTGGCGGATCAGCTTTTTGACGCTATCAATAGGTACAACAGAGCAGAGATCTGGACTGTTGGTCGTAAGGATCTTTTGCATCGGCATGTTAACGATAAAGCTCCACGCCTGATGGAGAAACGTGGGGTGAAGTCGGCCTTCCGGATCTTCTAGGATCATGATTGGGCGGCTGATCCGTTTCAGTTCAACCGGGCCTCGAGCGCGGATGAAGGCATTGAGCAGCCCCATTAGGATTAAGCGCCCTTGTTTGCTCATTTCTCGTTGGCTGAGTTGTTCGAGCGGATTGACCGCATATTGAGCCCTTTCCGGAAAGTGGGCCCGATCAAAGTGGCGGGGCTGGCTTTGTGGCGTAAAGGCAAAATAGTGATCGACCAGAGAACGCAGGGCATTGATGCTGCTTTTTATCTCAGCTTGGCTAACATGGCCGGGTTTGGTCATTAATCGGCGGCAGGTATTATCGAGTCGCCGTTGGATACGTACATTTTCGGCCTGTTTTTTTTCAGCAGCTTGTTTTTCTAGGGATAGCTGTTCGTGCCCGTTACCGTTTTTGCCATTACTCTTGCTATCGGCTTTGTCGTGAGAGTGGGTAGGCGATTTATGCTGGTGGCTGTAGTCGCGAAGCCGCCGGGCATCACGGATACGTACGACAGGGTGAAGGATCATGAGCTGTTTGGCGAGTTTGTCGGTATCGTCACATGGGATCCTGTCGCCTTTGGTATCTAGAAAGTAGCGTTCGGTGATTATTCTATCACCCTCAATTGTACTGGCGATTCGGTAGTATAGTGCTTTGGTTTCGGCGTGGGTGGATTGCCACATTCGGCTAAAACTGCGGTAACGGCGCGCTTTGTGTTCACCGGGATAGTCTTCTTGCCAGTAGAGTACGATTTGCAACTGGTGCATTTTTGCATGGCCAGCACTGTAGTCGATATGAAAGTCGTCAAAGTGAAAGTTATGGAAAGAGGCATCCGGAGACAGTGCAATATCCAGCGCGTCGAGCAGTGAGGATTTCCCCCAAGCATTCTCACCAATCAAAACAGTCAGTGCGTCCAGAGAAAGAGAGAGACGTTTTATACCCCGAAAGCCGGATATTTCAATTCGTTCTAGCTGCATATATACCTCACTCGCCTGTAACCTTGTTTAAGCCTACAGTACAAAGCGGCGTTGAATCACATTCAGTATCACATTATTGAAAATGAAAGGGTTTTGGATACATGGGACGAGACGATAGCGCGTGGTGGAACTGCTTGTTGCAGTAACAGGGAGTTGCTATAGTCTGCGAACTAAAATTCGCAGTATCCCGGTGTGCGTGTAGCTGTTTTATGGTACCGCTCGGGTATGTTCAACCTGGAGATGTCAGATGGCTAAGATCATTCATTCTATGGTACGTGTGGGCGACCTAGATAAATCATTGAAGTTTTACAAGGAAGCATTGGATCTGGATGTTGCAGAGCGTCTCGATTTCGACGGTTTCAGCTTGGTATATCTACGAAACGAAGAGAACGATATGGAGCTCGAGCTGACGTGGAACGAAGGGACTGAGTCCTATACCCACGGAAGCGGTTATGGCCATATTGCCGTAGCCGTTGACGACCTAGAAGCCGAGCATACGAAATTGGCCGGTTTGGGGTATGAACCAGCAGAAATCAAAGAATTCTTCCGTGAAGGTCAACTGTTGGCCAAATTCTTCTTTGTTGTTGACCCTGATGGCTACAAAATTGAGTTCCTTCAGCGTCATGGGCGTTATCAGTAAGCCGAGGCGTGCTGAATAAGAAAGAAAAAAGCCATCCAATTTCAGTTGGGTGGCTTTTTTCTAGATGATTGACGCTGAGTTGGCTGGTTTCGGTAATATTCTTATTTGGTAATAGCGCTATTTGCAATATTTCACATCAGCCTGGTAGAAAAAGGCCTTGACGTTGTTATAGCCCAAGCTGAATGCATTTTTTTCGCTATTTGCTTTCTGGATACTTCTTAAATCCAAGGATGTCATCAGCATTAGGTTATCAATACTTTCGATACTCTCCACGTTGTAGTCTGATGTTCGCTGAAGAAAATCAAACTGGTTGAATAGCCATATTCGCTCTTCGCCATCGCGTCGCCATTGTTCTTTTTTCACATCATAGATTGACACTGAGTAGTGGTAGTCGTGTTTTTGCTTGCTTATTAGTTGGTAGGGGAAATGCTTGATGGCTTTATTGTTGCTAAATGGAGCAGGTTCGCTTGGCGGCCATTTTTCCTGAGGGCTTGGGGAGCTAACGTAAGGCTTTTCTGGCTGATCATTGAAATATCGATAGTAGCTTGCTGCCATTTCGCCAGAAACGGTACGGATTGTTTTGTCAAATAGTGAATCATTTTGTAGGTATGCGAGTAGTCCTGGGTCGTTTTTCTTTATACAGACAAAATAGTCATATATAGGAAACGAGGAGAGTTCATATATCCGCCGAGTATCCAAGTCTACCTTTTCGTAACGGGGAATGGGTTTAACACTTGCTGTTACTGTGATTGGGACGAGTAATAGCAATAATATCAGCCGTGATGGGCTCATGGTGTATCCTCCCGGTGGGCCATATTCCAATGGATATGAAACAACAATAGACCCAAGGAGGATAACGCCGGATAGAATATCTTCGGTTGTTGATGCCAACCACATACAAGGGAGAGGCTTTCAGTCGCACGGAGTAGAAATCGTGCGAGAGGGCAAGGTTATTTGCTCGGGCTATGAGAAGTCTATTGAGTAGATAAATTTTCCACATATAGGGCATTTGAATTTATAGATGGCAGGATCACCACCTTTTTCATAATGCTGAACGATCGCTTCCCATAATTTTTCATCCAGCATCTGTTCGGTGAGAAATTGCTGCAAACTGTCATTGTCCCATTTTTCTAGTTCATGTTTTTCTGCATCGCCATGAAATTCACAGGCAGTATCGCAATGTGTCTGCCAAATCTCCTGTTGCCAAGAAACGAATCCCGGCGTTCTTTCGCAGATTTCAATAATAAGCGCCATTGGAATGCCAGCTTCGAGCAGCGGATAATCGTCGACGAAAGAACCATCATATTTTTTAGCGGCAGATCCGTCTGATATACACCACGGGCAAATATCCGTGACATTGTCACGTGAATAGAAACTCGCGGTGTAGATATATCCTCGCGCTTTACCGCAACATTGGCAGGCTTTGTCGCTTTTCTTAATCGCGCCAGTGGCAATGGGATCGGGATGAAATCTGAATTGAGGTAGTGTCATGGGTGGTATTCTGCTTATTGGTAAGAGGGAACAGATCTGGGTAAAGACGGGAGATAGGATACTGGATACGTCTAGCTTTGTTAAGCTGGAGTCATCTGATAACCATCACTGTCTTGATGCAATGTAAGATTTAATTTCAAGAGGAAACCTGAGTTTTGTCATGATGTGTTGTATGATGAAATCTCAATACCTAGAAACGTCATGTTTTCTTCTTAGTAAGTTCGTATTAACCAGCGAGAAGATCTGTTTTTCGAAGTTATTCGAGGTATTAGCGTAGATTCGAGTTGGCTTCCCCGCACAATGTGCTGGAGGGGGAAGTGAACTAGCATTTTAGGATAATGGAGTACTTTCAGCATTATGACACACCATCGTCCAGCGAAGTTAACGATCGCCCATATTAACGACACGCATTCACATTTCGAGCCGTCGTCGATCTCACTACAGTTGCCCAGCGACGTCATTGAACCAGAGATGTCGGTATATGCCAGTTGTGGTGGATTCTCTCGCGTTTCTTCAGCTGTAAAGGATATTCAGCGCCAAGCTTTGTTGCAGTCACGGAGCTTTGTCTTTCTCCATGCCGGTGACTGTTTTCAGGGCACACTGTATTTCTCCCTGTATAAGGGGGTAGCTAATGCCGAGTTGCTCAATGCGATAGGCATTGATGCGATGGCTCTTGGTAACCATGAGTTGGACATGGGCAATGAGCCTGTCGCTGATTTCATGGATCAAGTTAACTTTCCGCTGCTTGCCGGCAATTGGGATCTTTCCGGTGAGCTGGTGGGTAAAGCTAACCCGCTATCACGTAAAAACAATGTATTGGCATATGATGCCGAGCAGCAATGTGCCAGATCTTGGATACACGATGTAGAGGGTGAACCCGTAGCGGTGTTTGGTCTGGCCATTGAGAATATGGCTGGTATTGCCAATCCGGATCCGGATACGTTTTTCCACAATGTTACCGATGTTGCCAAGCGAACCGTAACCGCCTTGCACCGTGCCGGCATTAATAAAATTATTGTACTTAGTCACCTAGGTTATGAGCGTGATTTGGAATTGGCCGAAGAGGTCGATGGTATCGGTGCGATTATTGGTGGCCACAGCCATACAATGCAGGGTGATTTTACTAACCTTGGTTACGGCGTCACTGATTCTTATGCCCGTATGGTCAAAGGGACTTGCGTCGTACAGGCGGGCTGTAATGCATTGGCCTTAGGTCAGCTGCATATTGATTTTGCCGCAGACGGTAGCGTTGAGTCTGTATCGGGGACAAACCAGCTCTTGCTGGGACGGCAGTTCACTCTGGACGCCAGCAGAAGCGAGCACCTTGATGTGCTGAGCCACGATAAAGTGAAAGCCTATCTTAAACAGCAGCCAAATGTTCGATTCTGTATTAAAGATCCCTATATCGAAAATATTCTCAACGAGGAATACCGGCCTGCCGTACGTAAGCTACAAACAGAACATATTGCCGATGTTATGAGCCCATTGCGTCATACGCGCATTCCCGATGCCAAAGGGGCAAGTCAGATCGCGCCGCATGTCGTTGACAGTTTTGTCTGGCAGGGTCGCCAGTTAGGCTTTGCGGTTGACTTTGGTATTCATAATGCTGGTGGCGTGCGCTCATCGTTGAATCCCGGGCCGCTGACCGCCGCAGACATTTCTGGCCGGTTGTTGCCGTTTGCCATCGGCTTGATGGTTTATCCGGTAACTGGCGCGCAAGTAAGGGCGGCGCTTGAAGGTGCGATCGATAATGCCATCGATAATGGCGTTGAAGGCACGGGGGACGGAAGTTACCCTTATACATCCCACTTACGCTTTGTCTATCGCTGCTGTGCAGCACAAGGCCAGCGGATTGAGCAGCTAGAGTATCTTGTTGGCTCGGAGTGGCGGGAGGTTGACGATGGTGCGACATATCTTTCGGTATCGTCGGGCTACACGGCCACAGGCAAAGAGGGCTATCATGCTTTGCTCAATGGGGAAGAGCCTCAACCCCTGAATGTCACAATGGCAGAGGCATTTTCTGCCTATGCGGCTCACAAGCAGCAATTAGATGTTCCACCAGCCAATCTGTCGCAGTTTATTCCTTGTGTGTGTCACGAGGAAGGGGTCGCTTAAGCCCATTACCATTAATAGACAGGAACTAGAAAAACCGCCGGTAGTTGATGCTATCGGCGGTTTTTATATTAGACATTTTTATCTTGAGCCTTTTTATTTTGCTCATTTTTATTCTAAGAGAGCAAAGGTGAATGCTAAGGATGAAAAAAGCCGGGTGTGCGGCCCGGCTTGTTATAAGATTCCCGTTGTGTGCCTATGGCTTATGCCGTAAGGCTATTGTCGCTTTCGCTGTTGGCCACTTCGTTGGCAATGCGGTAAGCAGCAAGATCTTCAATGGTCAGTACGGGCATATTATGTGTTTCGCCGAACGTGATGACTTCAGGAAGGCGAGCCATAGTGCCATCTGGGTTGGTTAGCTCACAAAGCACACCATAAGGTTTGTAGCCAGCCAAACGCATCAAATCGATAGTCGCTTCGGTGTGGCCGCGGCGGGCAAGAACACCGTCAGGGTTTGCTTTTAGCGGGAAAACGTGGCCTGGACGGTTGATGTCAGAAGGCTTGGCTCCGTCGGCGATGGCTGTTTTGATTGTTGTAACGCGGTCAGCGGCAGATACGCCGGTAGTTACGCCCTTGGCTGCCTCGATAGTGACGGTGAAGCCTGTTTGGTTGGCACTGGTGTTGTTTTCCACCATCATAGGCAATTCAAGCTGCTGGCAGCGTTCTTCGGTCAGGCATAGGCAAACAATACCTGAACACTCACGGATCATCAGCGCCATTTGCTCGGCGGTAAGGGTTTCTGCAGCATAAATGATATCGCCTTCATTTTCGCGATCTTCATCATCAACAACAAGAACACCACGGCCTTCACGAAGGGCGGCAAGGCCAGCTTCAACGCGTTCGAATGCATTACCGTAAGGTGAGAGTAGAGACTGATTCATGGTAAAAAACTCCAAATACAATATCGTTACCAGAATCAGGGCATGGAATGTCAGCAAAAGCGGCTGCTATCAGCAAATATGCAGATGCAGTACGGTATTCGAAAAACAGCCGATACGACACCGCCTGCAAATAATGCAAGCTGAGCGTATACCGGTGTTATAAACACAGATTATCGCTGAAATCCTCTTTCATCCGGACTATAACCGTCGGCTCTGGAATCAAACATGGCATGACCGTGTTCTGGACCAGATCTGCTGACCTTGCAATATCAACTGCAAGCGCTCGCGGGCTTTCCCTGTTGGGACTACCGCCGGTGGGGAGTTTCACCCCGCCCTGAGAATTCTTTGCGACTATAGGAAATTCCAGAAAGCCGTGCAAGGTAATTAATTAAATTATGGATAATTATTTGATGCCAGGCGCCGATTGTCCGATTTGTATCCGGTATAAAGCACGAGAGTGCTGCTTATTGTCGATAAGTCGGTGTCATTGTTTTGTGTTGTCGCTTTGCAGTGGGTTGCGCGGTGGGTTGGGAGTATCGGGTAGTCTTATTGCTAGCCAGCGGACAAACAAGGGGAATGCATATGTTGTCGGCTGGATAGCACCAAGTAGGATCAAGAAATCGGGCCCAAGGTAAGTACCTGCAATGGTGAATGTCAGTAATACATTGCGATTGCCGGTGGTGATGGCTGCCAGTAATGCAGCTTGTTTTCCTTGTTTTGCATAACAGATTAAACCTGTGAGGAAGAACATTCCGCATAGTATTAATCCGATTCCGAAATACTGTAGGGCATCAAAGGCGGATTGGTCGAAGATCTTGCGAAAGGGCTCGATAAGGCCGAATGGGAAGGCAAAGACGAGCAGTATGGTTATATGAGCGAGTTTACCGTGAACGCGTTTGAGGGTCTCAGCTGGGACAAGGCGGTAAACACAGGCCGATAGCAACATCGGACTGACAATAAAGACAACCAAGCGAATAGCATAACTATGAACGTCAAGGGCGAAGCTATCATCGCTAAACAACCATAGGTTAACGTAGATAATAGCTGGCATCAGCAGCGTTGTGGCTATTGTCATCGCCATTGCTTCTAGCGCATCCAGTCCGATGGAGCGTGCGATTGCTGGCGTGGCAAATAGCGATCCAGTTGCGGCGACACCTGCGACGGCCAATAGCATGGTATCTGATGAGCCCAATAGCGTAGCTATGCTGCAACTTATTAATGTCATCCCTGCGCTATGAAAGAGAGCAAAGCCCCATACCTGAGTTGTGGCGAGTCGTTTGATTAAGGTTTTTTGATCTATTCCCAATAGCGTGAACAGCATCAGGAAAAACAAGATATAAGGGAGAAACGGAAACATTGCTGCTGCAGCGTTGGGCAGCATAAAACCGGCGAACGCTGAGGCAATCAATAAGCTGGATGAATGTCGGGTAATCATACTGAGCATAAATGTGATTACTCTTGAATTTCCGCAATACAGTAAGTGTTAATCCATTGTTACCCTTGATGGAATAGTAAAGCAAGTAAAACCAGTATTATGCAAGTCATGGTTATTTATGCATTAAGTGTGCTGTTTGGTGCATGAATTTTCATTACAAAGGCGTTGTTTGTTGTTATTTTGTGATTGCTACATTTTGCATAAGAAAATCTAATTTTGTTGCTGAAATATTGTCAGTTCTGCGTGTGATTTGAGCGAGTTAAAATAATAGCCAGTTGATAAAGCACTTAGGCTCGATGCCAATTCACATTGGCCAGAAAATACAGAGAGGCAGTCATGGCACAGGCAATGAATTTTGACACACCAGTTGTTATGGATAAAAAAGCCTATGCAGTTAGCGTCAAAGGACTGATTGCTCACGCATTGGATATTTTGTTCAGCGTAAAGAAAACCCCATCATATTGTGACGTTAAGGATCTACCGGTCCATTTGCAAAAAGATATCGGCGTCTATCGCTAATTCCGCTGAACCTAAGCAACATACAAAGACGCTGGTCTTGGCCGGCGTTTTTTGCATTGAAAAGAGTCACAAAACAAAATGCGTCGTTAAGGGTAGTTTACTTTCCTGTGAATATGGCATGATGTACGCGATATAGATGATTGATTGGAGATGCCATTGTGGGATTTTTCTCAAAGCTCTTTGGTTTTGTAAAATCTGAACCGGAAATCGTGAATGTAGAGGCTGTCGAGTACGAAGGTTATTTGATATACCCAGAGCCTAAGTCAGAAGGCGGGCAATACCGTATAGCCGGACGTATTTGCAAGCAATTGGACGGTGAACTGAAGACCCATGTTTTCATTCGTTCGGATCTGATGGGTTCGAAGCAGGATGCCGAAACTTTCATGATTAACAAAGCTAAAATGTTCATCGATCAGAACGGCGACAGCATGTTCCGATAACCGCTACATTGAGCATGGTCTCCCAAGTCATGCTTGATACTTGGGATGATCACATCGTCAAGGAATGATGATGGAAACTGAAATGGCCACATCCCCAACGCAGCATTCCCCATCAATATTGTCATTCCTTGTGATTCAAACGTTCGTTTATCTAATTAGATCACTGTTTTTGGTTGTTTATAAGGACAGAATATAAATATTAGTGATTTGTGTATGTTTTTATGCATAGGTTGTTAATTCTCTTTGTGGTTTGACCTCTGATCAGGCGTTTGAAACGTTATTTATTTACAGTTAGCTGGCAACATTTGCTGTGAATAACAGAGCGCGAATAGAATTATTTTGTATTTTTCCTACAAAAGGCTTGATATTACGCGTCTGGTTGGATAAAAAATTGTTACTTATTTGCCAAAATTTAGGGAATAATGATGCAAATTGGTGTACCTCGAGAAATACTCGCTAACGAGACGCGAGTAGCTGCAACGCCGAAAACGGTAGAGCAGTTGTTAAAAATGGGCTTCAGTGTTGCGGTTGAGCGCAATGCGGGTCTGCTTGCCAGTTTTGATGATGCCGCTTATGAAGCTGCTGGTGCCACTGTGGTATCAACGGAAGAAGTGTGGGCGTCTGATCTGATTTTTAAAGTTAATGCACCGCAGGTCAATGAGGAAACCGGCGTTGATGAGTTCGACCTGATCAAAGAAGGGGCGAGTCTGGTGAGCTTCATCTGGCCTGCACAAAATGCAGACTTGCTTGAAAAGCTCTCTACCAAGAATATTAACGTCATGGCGATGGACTCGGTGCCACGTATTTCTCGTGCTCAGGCGCTAGATGCACTAAGTTCGATGGCAAATATCGCGGGTTACCGTGCCGTTGTTGAAGCTGCCCATGAGTTCGGCCGTTTCTTCACCGGCCAGATCACCGCGGCGGGTAAAGTGCCACCAGCCAAGGTAATGGTAGCTGGTGCTGGTGTTGCTGGTTTGGCTGCAATCGGTGCGGCAGGTAGCCTTGGTGCGATTGTTCGGGCCTTTGACGTACGACCTGAAGTAAAAGAGCAGGTAGAGTCAATGGGTGCTGAGTTTCTTGAAGTTGATTTCAAGGAAGATACAAGCACTGGCGATGGCTACGCCAAAGAGATGTCAGACGAATTCAACAAAGCTGCTGAGCGTCTTTATGCTGAGCAGGCCAAAGATGTTGATATCATTATCACCACGGCTCTGATCCCAGGGCGTCCAGCACCGAAGCTGATCACCAAAGAAATGGTCGACAGCATGAAGGCGGGTAGTGTCATTGTTGATCTGGCCGCTGCCAATGGTGGTAACTGTGCTTACACCGAGGCTGACAAAGTTGTTTTGACGGAGAACGGTGTCAAGATTATCGGTTATACCGATATGGTTGGTCGTCTACCTACTCAGTCTTCCCAGCTCTATGGAACCAACCTCGTCAACCTGACCAAACTGCTGTGCAAAGAGAAAGACGGTAATATTAATATCGATTTCGATGATGAAGTATTGCGTGGTCTGACAGTGATCAAAGAGGGCGAGGTAACATGGCCAGCTCCACCGATCAAGGTATCTGCTGCCCCTGCTCAAGCTGCGCCTGCGGTTGAAGCTCCTGCCAAGAAAGAAGAAGTCCCTGCCTCTCCGGCCAAGAAATACGGCCTGATGGCGGCGGGTGTGGCTGCGTTTGGCTGGATTGCCTCTGTGGCACCGGCTGCGTTCCTTTCTCACTTCACGGTATTTGTTTTGGCATGTGTGGTCGGTTACTACGTTGTATGGAACGTAACACACGCTTTGCATACACCACTGATGTCTGTGACAAACGCAATCTCAGGCATTATCGTCGTGGGTGCACTCCTGCAAATAGGCCAGGGTAACGGTGCCGTTACTGCCTTATCTTTTGTTGCTGTACTCATTGCGAGCATAAATATCTTCGGTGGCTTTACGGTTACCAAGCGTATGCTCGAAATGTTCCGCAAAGATAAATAATAGGAGTAACTCATGTCTGCAGGATTAGTACAAGCGGCATACATTGTTGCTGCGTTATTTTTCATCTTAAGTCTCGCGGGACTGTCTAAACAAGAATCAGCGAGAAACGGTAACTACTACGGTATTGCGGGTATGGCGATTGCGCTTATTGCGACAATCTTCAGTCCGAGTGCCGAGGGTTTTGCGTGGGTCATCATCGCGATGGTGATCGGTGGTGGTATTGGTATCCACTACGCGAAGAAAGTAGAAATGACCGAAATGCCGGAACTGGTAGCTATCCTTCACAGCTTTGTGGGTATGGCTGCGGTACTGGTTGGTTATAACAGCTATCTCGAGCCACCTGCACCCGTGTCGACAGATCTTGCCGGTATCCATGCTGAGCACGTTATCCACATGGTGGAGGTGTTCCTTGGTGTCTTCATCGGTGCGGTTACTTTTACCGGTTCTATCGTGGCATTTGGCAAACTGCGTGGTGTGATCTCTTCATCACCGCTGAACCTGCCTCATAAGCACAAAATGAACTTGGCGGCCGTTGTTGTGTCTGCGCTTCTTATGATCTACTTCGTCAAGGCTGACGGCAGTATGTTCGCGCTGATTGTCATGACGCTGATTGCTTTTGCGTTCGGTTATCACTTGGTGGCTTCCATCGGTGGTGCGGATATGCCGGTTGTCGTGTCTATGCTGAACTCATACTCGGGTTGGGCAGCGGCAGCAGCGGGTTTCATGCTGGCAAACGATCTGTTGATTGTTACTGGCGCACTGGTTGGCTCGTCAGGTGCGATCCTGTCTTACATTATGTGTAAGGCGATGAACCGCTCGTTTGTTAGTGTGATTGCTGGTGGCTTCGGTCAGGAAGTTGTGATCTCTAGCGACGAGGAGCAGGGCGAGCATCAGGAAGCCTCAGCAGAAGAAGTGGCGGAAATGCTAAAAGACGCCCGCTCGGTGATTATTACCCCGGGATACGGCATGGCAGTTGCCCAGGCTCAGTACCCAGTTCATGAAATTACCGACAAGCTGCGTAAGAAAGGTGTGAATGTGCGTTTTGGTATTCACCCAGTTGCTGGTCGTCTGCCGGGTCACATGAATGTCTTGTTGGCAGAAGCCAAGGTACCTTACGATATCGTATTGGAAATGGACGAAATCAATGACGATTTCTCCGAAACTGATGTGGTGCTGGTTATTGGTGCTAACGATACCGTGAACCCAGCGGCGTTGGATGATCCGAATAGCCCTATCGCGGGGATGCCAGTTCTGGAAGTGTGGAACGCCAAGCACGTTATCGTGTTCAAGCGTTCAATGAACACCGGTTATGCCGGCGTTCAGAACCCGTTGTTCTTCAAAGAGAACTCTCAGATGCTATTTGGTGATGCCAAAGATAGCTGCTTGAGTATTCTGGAGCATTTGGACTAGATCCACATCGATAAATAGCGGCAAAAGTTGAACAGCCAGTAGGATAACCTGCTGGCTGTTTTTTTATATTTATCAATAGGGAAAACTATGACACGAAGAGGTTTTTTGCTCACTTTATCTTCACTCGAATGACAATTTCATGACAATGTAAGGATATTGGGTGATACACTGGCGCCATGAAAAAATACGTCCTATTCCTATCGCTGCTTCTGTCGGGGCTGCAGCCAGCGTGGGCTGAAAATTTGCCCGAGCGTTTGAGTGCGGTTCGTGCCGAGCTTTTGGCGAGCGAACCGGTAGCGACGTATGATTTCCGCCAGCTTCAAAGCCAATTCCCCACGCCTTTGCTGATACCGACAACGCTGTTGCCGCAGTCGGCTAAATACCCGCTCAAGTCACTGCGCCGTCTTTATCAGGGGTCACTGACCTGCAAGGGGCCTTGGCCGGTCACCCCATTGTTGACACAGCCTCTCGTGTTTACTCGTGCATTGTGTAACAACACGGTGTTGCCTGTCGGTTGGTTTGCCCGTGCGGGTTACATTCACCCCGGTGGCGGGAGCTATGCGGCCCGTTATTTGGCGGTACATCCTGATATGGAACAACAACTCGCTCGTTTCCTGCATGTTCAGGAGCGCGAACTGGCACCGACCAATACGGCATTGGGACGCTTGCAGAGGATGAGCCCCGATGAGGTAGCGGTATACATTGCCGGTGCCGAAGCGTTTGTCTCTAACGGCGAGCTTTGGATACGCAATGGCAATGAGTACCATATTTATGATCAGCCCGTGTGGTCACAGGCAATGGGTAAGTTCGATGTGAACTTTACCCGCCTGAAACACGATGGTTTTTGTATTCTTAAAAGTGGCAATATTTGCTGGGCCGAGGAAGACCAATCACACCTGACATCCTACCTGCTGGTAGGATTGTTGGTCGTCAATATTGGTTTGCTGGTGGGATGGGGGTTCTATCGTTGGCGTATTCGCCGTAGGGCGATGCAAGAGCGGATGTTGGTACTGCAAATCCTGACACATGAACTGCGTACACCGATAGCCAGCTTGGCTATGACAGTAGAGGGATTCCGACGACATTTTGATGCATTGCCAGAAAGTCTATATGATGAATTCAGACGCCTGACAGAAGATTCCCGGCGCTTGCGGCAACTTGCCGAGGCCAGTAAGGATTATTTGCAGGCAAATCAACAGGAACTCAGCGTTTCGCATGTCGAATCGTTCAATGAGTGGGTGGAATACCTCAGCGAGCCTTATGAAGTGACATTAGAGCTGGCTCAAGATCGTCCTGTTGATGTCAATGTATATTGGTTGGGCACCTGTATTGATAACTTGTTATCGAATGCCCATAAGTACGGCGTGAAGCCGGTAAAATTAACCTCATCGTTCGATTCTGGAAAACTGATTGTAAGAGTTTCAGATAATGGACCGCTCAGTCATAAAGACTGGGCAAGATTAAGAAAGCCCTTTGTGAGTGAAAAAGGCTTGGGGCTTGGACTTACAATCGTCGAATCGATGATCCGAAGAATGGGTGGGCGAATGAAGCTAGTTGGCCCGCCGACAACGTTTATATTGGAGATACCTTGTGAATCAGACTCTGCTTCTGGTTGAAGATGATCGTAACCTCGCTGATGGTTTACTCGAAAGTTTAAAAGAAGCTGGCTACCATTGCCTTTACGCAGACTGCGCAAGCAAAGTTGCAGATCTTTGGTCTGGTGCCGATCTGGTGATTCTTGACCGCCAGCTTCCGGAGGGGGATTCCCTTAGCTACCTGAGCCAATGGCTGGATATTAAGCATGTTCCCGTTATTCTGTTGACTGCTATGGTGTCTATTTCAGACAAGGTCACGGGGTTGGAGTCAGGGGCAAAAGACTACCTGACCAAACCGTTTGCCGAGGAAGAGCTATTGGCGCGCGTGCGTTTGCATCTGCGTGATGGTGCGCCCGAGAAAGTCGCTGCGAATATCGTCAAGGTCGGCGGTATACAGATTGATCTAGATAGTCGCGAAGTTCGCAATGGTGATGAGAGCGTGGTACTGACCCGCACTGAATTTGAACTGTTGGTATTTTTGGCCAAACATGCCGGTCGGGTGTTTACCCGTGACGAGTTGCTTGATCAGGTATGGGGTTATAACCATTACCCAACAACCCGAACGGTAGATACCCATATACTGCAATTGCGCCAGAAGCTCTCTGGTATTGAGATTGAAACCTTACGCGGTGTCGGCTACCGCATGAAGTCTGCGTAGTCACATGCCAAGGATACCGGTTGTTTTCTCCATGCTGCTGTTGAACTCGGTGTTGTGTATACCGAGTGTGCAGGCAGCATGGTTTCCACAACAAGATGTATTGACGGTTGCCCATCAGAAATTGCTTGAAGGTAGTAGTGCCGAGAGTTTCGATGCAATGATTCAGGCTTGGCAAGGAAAGCCGACTGAAGAGCAAGAAGCCAATCTCAACGCATTGCTTAACTTGGCCGTGACTGAGGATTGTGGGCGTAGTCTGGATGCCACGCGTTTTCCGGCCTGGTTGAAGTCACTTACCGTTCAGCGCGAGATGATCCAAAATCAATCTCAGGTTTTGCCTAAGTTGGCTATTACGGGAACATCGTCAAAGCAAATCAAACATATTGATTTTATCCGTTGGCCGCAGGAGAAGGTACTGTCGGCCTCGCCGGGTAGACTCTCTGGGGATTACTTCTCTATTGAGACTAAGCGGTTGGAAAAAGCCAGCAGTGCAGGCTTGTATCAATTGATCATTAATACCGGGGACGGAGAGGAATTCAAGGAGTGGGTTATCCTGTCTCCGCCCAAGCGCAAGCAGTGGATCAACTGGGTAGATAGCCGTACATGGCGGATAGAGAAAAATGGTCTTCCAGACAAGGCTTGCCCGACACCGATATTGTCGATGAATATATACGATCTTAATGATACCTCCTGGACGCCGCTATGGACCGAAAACGTAGATGGCAGGTTGCCGACGAGCTTGCCAGAGGTGGACTTGCCAGATGGTCGCTATTGGCTCAGTGTTGGAATCATAGAGAGTCGCTGGCAAGGAGAGCTATCGGTTCTGGATATCCAGAGCATTACCCGACCCGTTGATCATACCGGTGACAGTTTCAAGTAACTCGTTGTCGATTTTCTCAGAAGATAGCCATAGAACATGAAGGCCCATTAAGGGCCTTTTTTTGTTTTTTCCCTCTGCAACATGGTGTTAGTGCCATGCTATTACTAAGTCAGCGCTATAGAGAGACAACAAGAGACAAACAACATAAGTTGTATTTCAATTGCATCTTTAAAGGTGTATTATTAATGCATCTTTAAAGTAGACGTATTGCCATGCTGGGTATTTGAGTAGTAGCAGGCAGTATGAGGAAGCAAAATATGATGCAGATTTTAGATCAGGAGAAAGAGCAGCGTATCGTGCCGCTGTTTCGTCTTGGCTTTCGTCCTTTCTTTCTGGCGGCAAGCATGCTTACGGTTGTCTCTATGGGGTTGTGGGGGCTGTTCTGGCTGGGTTATACCCAAGCATCTCAGTGGATGTACGGTAATCCTATATGGTGGCATAGCCATGAAATGCTGTTTGGTTTCACTGGGGCCATTATTATTGGTTTTTTGCTTACCGCAGTACAGAATTGGACAGGGGCACCGGGTGTCAGGGGATGGCAGCTGGCCGGTATTTTCGCCTGTTGGCTGGTGGCGCGCATAGCGATGATGCTCGCCAGTCCGCATTGGGTATGGATGGCATTTGATTTGCTGTGGATGCCGTTAGCCGCATATTGCCTCGGTAAGCCCATTGTATTACGACGTCAGTGGAACAACCTTTTCTTCGTTCCTATGTTATTGCTACTGACTGGGGTGAACGCCATGTTCCATATGCAGGTGCTTGGTTGGCTGACAGTCTCGACTCGGAGTATTGCATTGGTTGCGGTGATGGCAATCAGTTTGGTTGTATTGATTGTTGGGGGAAGGGTTATTCCGTTCTTTACATGGCGGGGAACCCAGAGCGAGCAAATTACGCGAGTTAAGTGGATCGAGGTGTCGTCGCTGGTGAGCAGCTGGTTGGTGTTGCTCGCTTTACTGCTGGTGCCTTTTGCCGGTGGTTGGCAGCACAGCATGGAGAGGCAGCTATTGCCGGTGTTGTTGGTGGTCACGGCAATGCTGCATTTAGTACGCTTTGCCCGTTGGCGTAGCTTGTCTACTTGTCGTGTACCTTTGCTGTGGCTGCTTCATATTGCTTATTTGGCAATGGTGATCGGCTTGTTCATGTTTGCTGTCTACTTTGCTGGTGGGGCGGTAGAGTACAGTATTGCGCTGCATGTACTGACGATAGGTGGCATTGGCGGTATGGTATTGGCGATGATTGCCCGGGTATCGTTAGGACATACGGGGCGGGAGCTGAAAGTCGGGCCTATGATGGTTATGGCGTTTTGGGCACTGGTTATGGCGCTTTTGGCTCGAACCTTGTTTATTGTCATGATGCCAGAGATGAGAATAGCCGGTTACGGGGTGTCTGCATTGCTATGGGCGTCAGCCTATGGGGTATTTAGTTATGTTTACTATCCGGTACTGACGCAACCGCGTGTTGATGGCCGCCCGGGGTAGGGAAAGGATAGGGTTAGGTTAAAAAATTAACGGGTGACAAGATAGCGTAAACTACCTACACTGTGAGCCCGTTTTTTTCGAGTTGAACCATTATGTTTGGTAATTCACCTACGTTGACACACGCGCAGCAGCAAGAAGCCGCTGAAAAGATCCACGAACTAATGGCGCAGGGTATTAGTAGTGGCGAGGCTATCATGATGGTCGCGAACGCGATTCGTGAAGCAGAAGCGCAAAAAACGCAGCAACAAGCAGCAGCTGAAGACGACGCAGAAGAATAATAGGCTTTTTGTTTGTTGGATTTTCGGTAGCTTACCGAATTTAAAGGCACCTACGCGGTGCCTTTTTTATTTTTCGTGTGTTAAATCGCATAAGTTTCATACAATTCCAGTAGAATTCAATATGCTGAAATAGAATTTTGTAGTTCCATATCTTAAGGATGATATGGTTGTTTACCATCTGGTAGGGGGAAGGATGAATAACCGTTACCTAAAGGCTCGTACCTTGGCACGGGCAAAGCATGGTCGCCAAATGTATGGTGATGTGCCGTATTACGTCCACCTTGAGGCTGTTTCCCGGTTGGCAAGCCCTTTTGGTACCGATGCTATGATAGTGGCACAGCTTCATGACGTTCTTGAGGATACTGAAACATCGGTTGATGAGTTGGTCGCTGATTTCGGTTTTGTTATTGCCGATGCCATTAGTTATATCTCTGATGGCAAGTTGGCGGATCGGGCTAAGCGCAAATCGCAAGTGAATCAGCGGTTAGCTAATCTGGATATCAATGAAGAAGCCGCACGACTTGCGTTGATAGTCAAATCGTGCGACCGGCTTGCCAATGTACGGGCAAGCCTGACCAGTCCAGAGGCCTATTACCAACAGTATCAAGCTGAACATCCGGCTTTCAAAGCGGCGGTATATCGCAAAGGATTGTGTGAGGCGATTTGGTGGGAGCTTGATACCTTAATAGAGCGTAAACGATCTTCTTGGTAAGCTCTTAGTGAAAGTTGATGCTAGCAATAATAAAAAAGGGCTGCGAGAGCCCTTTTTTGTTAAGAGTGGTATTCAGCGCTTATTACGCTTCATCATAAATAGTCGGAATAGGCTTGCGTTTGTGCTGGGTAGCCTTGTAGATACCCACTAGGCGATCCGTTACATGCTGTTCAACGGGCTTGCCTTCGAGGAAGTCATCGATCTGATCATAACTTACCTGTAGCGCGTCCTCATCGGCCTTCTGCGGCGCTAACTCTTCTAAATCGGCGGTAGGTACTTTCTTGACTAATAGCTCAGGAGCACCCAGCTTAGCGGCAATTTGACGTACCTGACGTTTGTTTAGACCAAACAGCGGCGCAAGATCACACGCGCCGTCACCGAATTTGGTATAGAAGCCGGTGATATTCTCTGCAGAATGGTCCGTACCTAGTACTAGGGCGCCAACAAGCCCTGCAATTTCGTATTGGGCAATCATACGGGCACGCGCTTTGACGTTGCCTTTGACGAAATCCACGGTTGCTTCGTTCTGAGGGATAAGTCCTGTCCCATCAAGCGCATCTAGCGTACTGGCATGTAGACCATCGACGCCATCTTTGATATTGACGCTTACTGAGTGGCTTGGCTGAATAAAGGCGAGAGCCTGCTGCGCTTCATCTTCATCCTGCTGCTCGCCATAAGGCAGACGAACGGCAATGAACTGATAGGCTTCGGTATCTTCTTTGCTATTGAGGTCCTGTACGGCGAGTTGGGCGAGACGACCACAAGTTGTTGAGTCAACACCACCACTAATACCCAGCACCAGCGATTTGCATCCAGATTGCTTGAGTTTCTTTTGAATGAACGCGATACGTCGCTCAATCTCAAAATCAACGTCAATTGTTGGCAATACGCGCATTTCCTCGCGAATAAGCTGTTCCATAATGTTGCATCCTCCGGGCATGCCCAAATTGTAACCATATAGCGTTGTTTAAAGCATAATTTCAATGAAATGCATTAAACCTTTGGCAAAATCATGCGATAACTCTTGCTAGGGATCAATCTTCTTTCAGAAATAAAGTTGAAATAGCATAAAATCAGAATAAAAAAGGGACATACCAGTTATGACTGCATCAGTTGCTGTATTTGGTAGCGCATTCAATCCACCCAGTTTGGGGCACCTTTCAGTGCTTGAAAGACTGACTCATTTTGATCAAGTGCTTCTCCTGCCTAGTTATACGCATGCTTGGGGAAAAAAGATGCTTGATTATGATGTTCGCTGTGAGCTGGTGGCAGCATTTATCGAGGATTCTCAGCTCAATAATGTGACCTTGTCACGGATTGAGCAGAAGATTGCCAATGGTAATGATCCGGTGACGACTTATGCGGTGCTAGATAACCTGCAACGGAAAATGCCTGATGCAAATATCACTTTTATTGTTGGTCCTGATAATTTTCTGAATTTTAGCAAGTTTTATCGGTCAGATGAGATAATGAAACGCTGGCAGGTGCTAGCGTGTCCGGAAACGGTTCCGATTCGGTCGACCGCTATTCGAGATGCAATTGTCAATAGTTGTGATATCTCACATTTAACGACGCCAAAAGTGGCTAAGTTAATTATGAATAAGGCGTTATACCAAACGTCTTAGGGATCATTGTAAGGTGAAACGTGTTATTGGTGTCATTGCTTATAGTCGGCATGACGTTTGGGGCTACATCAGCATTTGCTTCGTCATGTTTAGATTTGCCAGAAAAAGAAAGTTCGGTTGTTTGTTCGGCGCAAAAGATTGATGCAACTGATCATTATTCAGCGTCTGATTCGTTGCGACTGAGACAAGATAGTTATATTGATTGGAAGGCTGATCAATATAACGATGGTCGGTTTTGGCAGGGCTGGGTAGGTGAGAACAACTCACCGGTTTTACATTCTCAAAACAGCTCTAGTTTTTATGGTTTAGGATTTTGGCAACCTTCCCGTTATGCAGATCAGGCACTCAGCATTGAAGATATCGATGATGCCAAAGAGTGGCTGAAGAGCTACGGGTTACAAATGAGCCTTGGGTTCGGTGGGGATGACGGCGTATCACCACGTTTTCGATTTGACTACCGTTGGCATGAAGATAGAGACCTTGACGATATTTATCTTCAGGTCGAAATACCATTCCAATAGAGGAATACAAAAAGCGACGCTATTTAGCGTCGCTTTTTACTATCTAATACTTTTTACTATCTAATAAAAGGGCCTAGGCTTGGCTTAGTGGTTTGCCAAGAATTGGCTCAGCCATCGCTGAGAGGAGCTCAACGGGAGTATTAAGGCTTTGTGCAATTTGCCCAGCCTTGCGGCCTGAGCGTGATAGCTTGATAGCTTCTCGCATAAGTAGACATGAAACCAGCTCATTGTGAGTGAATCCTAGGTATTCACATACCGAGTCAATATCTGTGATGGTGTCACCGGAGAGTAGTTTCGCCAGCTTTTCCTCATCGTGTTTGGCAAGGCCTGGGCTGGTGGATTTTGTATGTACTTTCATACCGTAGATCTGATCGGCAAGTACACGTAGTAAGTTGCCGGTTTTTCCAGCCATTGCGAGTTCATTGCCTTTGCGAGCTAATGTTGCCAGTTCACTACATACAGCAGTGATTAGCGGCGTCGCATTGAAGTAACCTGCATCTCGGCAAAGTTGCGGCTGGTGGTTGGCTGCTGCAAGTAAACGGGCAGAAAAAGAAACTTTATAGTATTCCGAGCCTGGCAGCACGGTAACGGCGTGGAGGCAATCGAAAGGAATATAGAAACCGCCGCCTGCTTTTACTGCAAATTCGTTTTTGCCTAAACGAATAAATGCACAGCCCTTGGTAACGAGCAGCATGTATGAGCATTGGCTCTTGCGTCGTGAGCCAACGTCAAGAAATGTCTGTTGAATATGGGAAAAGTCGATAGCCTGTTTCATAGTGATTCTCTTTCGAAGTAGCGGCGACATATTCTTCTGTTTTGCAGTATGGGTCAACTAACAGAAGACCTAAACCGAAAAATTGCTGTTTTTTTGAGTAGAAACGGTGTTGATGCAGCAGATTTCATAGCTTATATCAGGTAGAGTACAGGCTCATGCCTTGAATTGATCTGGTAAGACCTCCAACCATGTCTTTTATGTGGGCTTTTACGTTGGGTAATAGGAATAAAGTGCGTAAAATGGCACGGTTTTTCCATATGATGAAGCATAATTGTGCAAGCTGATAACGATATTTATAAAGAAATTCGCCCTTACAATGACGATGAAGTCAATGGGGCGATTAAGCGTCTGGTTAATGACAAAGAATTTATCAATGCAATTCTGAACTATCGCTTTCCGCAACTCTCAGGTGCGTTTGGTTGGTTGTTGACTCCTCTCATTAAGCATTTCTTGATTCGTAAATGGTCAAACGTTAATTCTGTCGCTGATGTTCAGCGTCAAGTTGCCAAGTATATGCATGGAACAATCAACCATTCATGTGATGGTGTTACCTATAGTGGGCTTGAGAAGCTAGATCCGGCCAAATCTTACCTTTTTGTTTCTAACCACCGTGATATTGCGATGGATCCTGCGATGGTTAACTGGTGTTTGTTCAATAACGGTTTTGAGACGGTTCGTATTGCAATCGGTGATAACTTATTGAAAAAGCCGTGTGCAACAGAGCTGATGAGGCTTAATAAGAGCTTTATCGTAAAGCGCTCTGTTAAGGCTCCGCGTGAAATGCTTAAGGCATTGTCTTTGCTTTCTAGCTACATTCGCCATTCACTGGAAACGGGTAATTCGATTTGGATTGCCCAGAAAGAAGGGCGAGCCAAAGACGGCAATGACAAAACAGATCCAGCCATTCTAAAAATGTTTCATGTGGAAGGTCGCAAGCGTAAAGTTGAATTTGGCGATTATATGGCTGAATTGAATATCGTGCCTGTGGCAATTTCTTATGAGAATGACCCGTGTGATTTGGCCAAAGCCAAAGAGTTGTATCAAAAGCAATCGCAGGGTAGTTATGAAAAAGGTGAATTTGAAGATATCGAAAGCATCATCCAAGGGATCGTTGGCCATAAGCGGCGTATCCATGTCAGCTTTGGTGATGTGATTCAGCCTGGATTCGCGACACCTGATGCGTTGGCTGAAGAGATTGATCGTCAGATCACCACAAACTATAAATTGTTTCCGGTCAATTATGTTGCCGCTGATCTTGAAGATGAATCAGTCACTGAAGATGAGAAGCAACGCTTTGCCGATAAATTGGCAGGTTTGCCACTAGGCGTCGCTGATATTCTCAAGCAAATGTACGCACTACCAGCGCGTAAAAAGCTTAACCTATAGTGTTTTGAGAAGGCTTTGCCTTTAAAATTTAGGTTCATTGTGGGGGCTAAGTGTCCTCACAATGGCCTTTGGTGAGATCACATCTACTCGTCTGTTCTGCCCATTTCCTTCCATAGGCTCACTGCTGCCAGCAGAAACGACTTGGATCCGTTCTTCATCAATCCCAAATACTGACGCTATGTAAATTGCGACGCTGAACGCCCGTTCGTAAGAAATCGCAATATTGTCATCTTCATCCGCGAAATCATCACCATGACCAACAATGATCACGTGTCTGTCGGGGTGTTGCCGAAGGCTAACCGCAATGGGATCGATAAGTAACTGAGTACTGGAGTCAAGTTCGAAATTGTTAGGCTCGAAATAGAGTGTTGTGCTCATCTCCGTTACTTCTGTGAGCATCACTTTGGCATCGGGTATGTTGCTGTCTTTAACTGTTTCCGACGAAGGTTGCTGGAGTGAAGGGGGATCTGTTGTGACGTTGTCACTGTTGTTGTCATTGCTGCACGCCGTTAGTATTACAATGACACTAACGGCGGCAAAATGTTTAATCCAACGACCTAATCGAAGCCCAGACATACCGGTTACCGCCTATGCGCGTTACACTGTCATCTTATAGGTTTAGTTGATCTGGTCGCGATAACAACTGCAGTATTGAGATGGACGCCGAGGGTAAAGCCGGTTTTAGCACTTAAGGCGCGATAACCTCAGGGGTATACGGGCGATAAGGAGGCTGTGCCATTCGCTCTGACATAAAGTCGATAAACGAACGAACTTTAGGAGCCAAGTATTTTCGCCGAGGGTAGACGGCATAGATCGGCAATTCGACATCTGCTTTCCATTCAGGCAGCAACTGCACTAATTGTCCTGTATTCAGTTCGTCCGTCATGAGATATGTAGCCAAATAGGCAACGCCTAAACCTGATTTAGCTGCATCAAGAACGGCTGGCGCGTTATCGATACGATAGTTTCCGCGAGCGCGTACCGATTGATGCACCCCGTCTCGGGTAAACTCCCAATTGATATATTTGCGCTCTCGGCTTTGGTAGGTAATGCAGTTGTGCTGGCGGAGATCGCCCGGTACCTGCGGGGCTCCGTTAGCGGCAATATATGCCGGCGATGCAACCACAACGAAATGACAATTCGACAAGCGACGCGCAACCATGCCTTCGGGTGGGTGTTCGTGAATTGCAATCCAGCAATCAAAGCCTTCTTCGAGGAGGTTAGGGCGATGGTCGAATAAGCTCACTTCCAATTCAAGCCCAGGGTATTGCTTTTGAAAATCAGCCAAAGCGGATGTGATATGGTGATTGCCAAATGACTGCGCAATACCAACTCGAAGTACCCCTTTGATTTCATTGCGGTAACCTGCCACTAAGGCTTCCGCCTCATTGACGGTATCAAGCAACTGCTGGCCGTATTCGGCATATTGTAAGCCGATATCAGTTAGCGCAACGGCTCGGGTGCTACGTTGAACCAGCTGGCAACCTAATCGTTCTTCCAAATAACGAATTTGTTTACTGACTTGAGATTTAGAAATACCAAGGCGCTCTGCGGCACGGGTGAAGTTCTGTTCATGACCAACGGTGGCCAAGATAACCATCTGTTGCAGATTTTCAAGCATAAGAATAACCAATCTTTGATGACCGCAAGATTATACCATTGATTATTGCAGTGTTACCTCCTGATGCAGGATTGTGGGTCTTCTTCACGTGTCATATCAAGGAAAGCAAGAGTTAATGGGATGCCACAAGTATTAATTGAATCGATATTAAGCATTAAAACCAACGATTTTATTAATTTTGCTGTCGGGATTATGATGAAATCCTCATTTGGAGGTTTTATTTTATGCTTAACGTATTGTGGCAATTTTTTACATTAGGTCTTTACAGTTTTGGCGGACCTGCTGCCCATATTGGTTATTTTCAGAGGGAGTTTGTTCAAAACAAGAAGTGGCTAACGGATACTGATTTCAACCAAGCTGTTGCCCTATGTCAGTTTTTACCCGGTCCTGCGAGTAGCCAGCTAGGTATGTATATAGGTTATAAAAAAGCCGGTTATATCGGTGCAATGGCGGCATTTGTCGGATTCACATTTCCCTCGTTCCTATTGCTTACATTTCTAGCTATTGGTAATCAGCATTACAACGATGTGGCTATTATCGATACCGTTATCCAGGCGGCAAAGCTATTGGCTGTTGTGGTTGTCGCGGATGCATTGTGGGGAATGGCAAAGAAAAACCTGACTAGTGTGCTAACTATATCGGCAGCAGGGCTAACGGGGGTATGGGTTTTCTTTAGTACGGGGCTGCTCGGGCAGATTCTGCCGATCCTCGTTGCTGCGTTGGTTGGTTTTCTTCTGTCGTTTCGACGTACGGAGTCGAGGGCGGTTGCTAACGCTGAACCGATTCGACCTAACATTTTCTTATTTACGGCGTTTGGTCTTCTTTTGTTGGTTTTGCCTCTTATAGGCAGTCAAAACGAATTCCTGACTTTGTTTAATGTATTTTATCAAGCGGGTAGCTTTGTTTTCGGGGGCGGGCATGTGGTATTGCCGTTGCTTGAGCCTATGCTAGAGGGGATGGTGACACCCGATACATTTTTGAGTGCTTATGCATCGGCGCAGTTGGTACCAGGTCCGATGTTTACAATGGCAAGTTATCTTGGGGCATCGGCGATTACCGATTCACCCGTGCTTGGCAGTCTAGTTGCAACCATTGGGGTTTTCTTGCCGGGGGCATTGTTGTTGTTTGCTTTTTTACCGGCATGGAGTGCGCTGTTTAGTCACGAGAAGTTAAAATCAGCCGTGATGTTGGTGAACGCATCTGTCGTAGGCTTGTTAGCCAGTGCACTGGTAAAACCGGTAATGATCAGTGCAATTGGAACAGTCTGGGATGTTCTCGCTGTTATTGTTGGCTTCTATTTGTTGAAATACCGTAATACGCCAGTATGGCTGTTGATTATGTTCTTTATTGCTTATCGTGTTGTTATTTAGTTTTGTTACTGATTTATCGGTTGAAATGCGGCTAAGTGCCGCATTTTTTTATATCTTTGATATCACCTCGATATCCTTCTTTAGGAGATAACGCATTGGCATCTAATGCACTATAACTTTATGATTGGTTATAGATATCTAATTCATTAAAAAATATAAGAATAGGCTAGTTTAGGTGCAAACGACTGCTCGTATCTTGCTGAATAATATAACTATTTATTACAGCTTAACAACGTGGTTAAGGTAGAGTTAAGTCAGGAGGGGTAGAGTTATAGCATATTCCACTCAATATAAGATGCCATGGACTTTAAAAAGAAAGTTCGTCCTAACTTAACGAACTATGACGTTATAGAAATCGTTCAGTATGAGCTTCAGCAGGCTGAAAAGCGGCTTTTCCGCCGTACTCTTGCACTCATTTTTACTGCCGTAATCAGCATGATGTTATTTATTGTTGTCTTTGTGAGTGCGCAGGAGCATATGGTTAAAGACCTGGCTGCAGGAGCGATGCGCAAGGCTTTTGAAGCAGAGAAGGCGATACATATAATTGACGAAGCGGCCGGCACAAATTTTCTTGAGCAATCACAAAGTGTAGCCGATTAAGCAAAGGGGGATACAAGAGCCCCCCTCGCATTGCGATACGGCTACATTTGAACGACCAGCGTGTGATTCTTGATCAAAAGCTCAGGTCGTGCTGTCTTTAATGCGGCTTGTTTGAAATCGTCCTCGTTTAGACGATAAACAGGGCGTGTAAGCAGGAACTGGCCGACCATTTCAACAATAGGGCTGAGTAGTGCTTTTGTCGGTACGTTTAAGTTGTTAGGTTGGATATCAAGATTTTCGACTTCCAGGTTTTTTAGGAAGATCGCGCCTTCGTCCTTATCATAGTACGGGATGGCGCTGAAATTCACGTTCAGGGCAAGCTCTTGGCTAGGTTGATTGTAGATGGTTACTTTAGCCTTTGATTTCGCATCTAAGTTGATTCGATCAGCCGATACGCGGCCTATGCCAACCGTTATATCATTGAATTTGATATTGGCATAGGCAACTCCCTTGATACCTACTGTGCGCTCAACTTTTGTTTTTTTATCAAGATAGCTTTGGATATCTCCTTCCGTGACGCTGTAACTAGCGCATGAGCAAAGTAAGACTGGAATAATTAGGGTAGTTAGGATACGAGACATCTTCTTCACGAAAAATCACTCTATTTCAGGGTTTGTTAATAGAGTATCTTTGATTTCAGAATCGATGTTTGGTTCATGATTGAGACAAATATTTTGATGTAGTATCAATCAGAATGAGCATCACTTATTTCACGTCAGCCTCGCTAGGGACTACAAGCAGTATTTGAATTCATCTTTGTAGAGTTCATGCAATTTATCTTGGTATTTTCGACCTTTTTTTAAGCTGTAGCCACCACGCATTTTTTTCTGGATTTTTTCTATTTTTTCTTTTGTTTTGACGCATTGTTGTTTGCGTTTTTTTATCTTGTTCGCTTCAGCAAAATTTGGGACAAGTAGAATGGTAACCATCATAGTGACAAGCCAATAGCGTTTTTTCATCATATTTATCCATTTTGTGAATAGTGTTAAGACTATATAGATTTATTATGCATGGGTACGAATTGAACTATGCTGTTTGCGAAGAACTCTATGGCTAGGGTGAAAGAGTAAATTCTTATTTACTTCAGATATTGATGAGAGAGGCCATTATTTTTTTGATACAAGAGATTGGATCTGGCTGGGTTGTTATATGGGAACAAAAAAAGCACCAGACGGTGCTTTTTTGTATTGCGTATCGCTTGGTTAAGCGGTTTCAGCAAATAAGACTTCAATATTGTAATTTTCACGACTTAGTACATTCTTAAGTTTCTTCAGTGAGCTTACTTGTAGCTGACGAATACGTTCTCGTGTGAGGCCGACTTCATCGGCAACTTGCTGAAGCGTTTGTGCTTCATAACCCATGAGACCAAAGCGACGACACAGAATTTCACGATCACGCGCATTGAGTGTTTCGAGCATTGATACAGCCAGTCGGCTGATATCAGCTCGATTCAGTTCATTGTCAGGTTCATTGCTATCATTATCGGCAATGAATGCAGACATAGTCTGCGAGTTTGAGTTATCACTGATCTGCTGATCGATAGAAACGACAGGAGCATCATAGGCAAGTACACTTGAAATCTCATCGACACTACGATCAAGTTTCTCTGCTACTTCTTCGTGAGTAGGCTCTTGATTATTATGCTTTTGTAGTTGTTTATGTGTTCGTAATATCGTATTTATTTCTTTGGACACATGAACAGGGAGTCGGATTGTACGTGCCTGATTATGAATAGCACGTTCTATAGTCTGTTTGATCCACCATGTTGCGTAGGTCGAAAAACGGAATCCACGCTCAGGGTCAAATTTCTCTACTGCGGTAATTAATCCGATATTGCCTTCATCGATAAGGTCGCTGAGTAGCATACCGCTACTGCGATATTTTTTTGCGATGCTAACAACGAGTCGTAAATTACTTTCGATCATTTTTGCTTTAGCAATCTCATCGCCACGTAGGCTTTTACGACTGTAGAATATTTCTTCGTGTTTAGTAAGCAGTGGTTTGTGCGCAATTTCTTGAAGATACAGATGAATGACATCAGCATCAAAACCATGTACTTCGTGCGATTTGATATCCATATCTTTACCCCTAATTGATAACACCAAGCAAATGTTGTTCTTTTGTATATTTATGTTACACAATCACACTATCACGATCGTGTTGCATATACCATTACGGAATTATCAAATTTAGGATAAAAACGATAATCTCTTGAAATGAACCTTTGACAAAGTTGATATCTATGAAATGTTATATTTAAGCGGGTTAAAATTCTGAAATATTGATATAGATCGGCTGAAATTACTGTAGTTGTTACTATTATCAGTACAAGCTGTCTATAAAGATGGACTATTTTCACTGAAAAAATGTGACTTTGCTCGATAATTATTATCTAGAATAAAGTCGATGTGTCACTTTTTTGACATGAATTTATAGATATATTTTGTTACATACGACAAAAAAATGAGGGGTAGAGCAAGCCATATGCCCAATGGTTATATGGCTTGGAAGGTTTTGTGTGACAAAGATGCTAAAATTTTATGGCTTTGATGAAAAGGAAGATGGGCTGTTTCTTCAATTGCAGATAGCGCTCAAGGTCTTTATCTTTAACACTCTCTGCAACTTCTCCTTCTTTTATTAGAGCAATATGAAAGCCCGCGTGTAAAAGAGACTGCGATATATCTGTTAGCGAACGGCGATAGAAACTCACTTCAACTGGAACACCAATAGTATCCCAACTCTGATGGATCAATTCTGTTGCGTAGTAGTCACCCGTGGGTGAATCTTCAAAATCAAGCCAGGGGTGGTGAGTCGAAAAAACCAAATAGCCACTAGGCTTAAGAACGCGACTAACTTCTTTAAAAAATGATTCAATATCATGAAGATAATGAAGAGTTAGTGGACAAATTGCGAAATCATAGCTGGCATTTGACTCTTGCGGTAAGCCGAGTGATAAATCTTGCTGATATGCATTTAATAATGCTGAGTTTTGCACGCGTTGTTTTAAGATTTCGAGCATAGCAGGAGATGTATCGACGGCAGTCACTTTTGCTGCACCTTTCTCGAATAGGTATTGAGTGTAAGGCCCTGAACCACAGCCTAAATCAAGAACGTGCTTGCCTGATATATCATCGAGCATGGATTGTAGAGTAGGGCGATCTATGTGTGCATTGTAGATATTGTCTGCTATTGCTTCATCGTAACTTGATGCGTGTTCACCATACATTTTGCTGTTCATTTTAAAAGTCCGCAATCTATCTGTAGATGCGCAGTATTATATACTCAAGCAGCCTAGTGGTAATACGCTCTTGAGCATTTCTTGTTCTCTCTTAGTTGCGCAATAGCCTCAGACTTTTTTCGCATTTTTTTCTGTTGGTGTTTCGAAGATACGTCGTATTTAGACTGTATATCACTCATCATTTGAACGTAGGTATCACAGGGCAAATGGGCATACTGACGTTTATACTGTTTTACACTTGCACCCCATGATATCGGTGATATTAACAAAGATAAGATGATTAATAAGAGTGATGTGCGCATAAGACACCTTCTTTTTATTCGATTATTTTCTTTTTTATTGTTACAGAATCAGTACTAAAGTATCGATGTGTAATTTGGTTATCCATTGGGTTTACTTGATTTTTTAGAAGTGGTTCACAGGTAATTCTTAGCAGTGAAGCTATTGGTATAAACTATATCGAGAGCGCATCTATATATTTCATGTCTAATCATGAAATCATATCAAAAATTTGTTGGCAAAGAGAATTTACTTTACCAGATATTACCGTAACAGCTTGGTTTTTTTACCTTTTTAATAAAGTTTTATTATTGATAATAGCGCGACATGACTCAGGTTATTGATGTTGAAATTACTGATACAAATAATTTAATTTGAGACCTAGACCTAATTTGTGTCAAAAGTGGAAGTTTTCTGATGATCCACTTGCTACAACATTCTCATGACGAAACATCATGAAGAGGTTGATATGATTGAAGAGAAAAAATTAGACGACGAGCCATGCCCAGTATGTAATCAGTGCGATGAGTACTTAGTATTGGATGAACGAGATACCGTGATTTGTCTATGTGGTGCTATTCTAAAACAACCTACATACCATTAACGATATACCAAAGATATTCAGATGAAGGACTTAGAACGCTCTCAGCATAGTCTATTTCAGGATGAAAAATACCTGCATAGATTGTGCTGAGTAAATCTATTTGAAGCTCTGTGTTTTTCCAATCATGCCCCGCAGAAAATCGAATTTATTTTCTGGAATCTTTTTGTTGAGTGAATGGATAATGTTCTATGTGAATGAAAAAAAGCGACCTAGTTGTTGACATGGTGTTTATAACAATAGAACCAATCTAGGCCGCAAAAACAAATGTTAGAGCTAGTTCTGACTAACCTACGTAAACAAATTCAATGTGAAAATACTCAACAGTACAAATGCGGTTGTAACCGCATAAGTCCGCGGCTAAATCATGAAGGATTTATTTTTCTTCCACACATATCACAGATATGCAGTATTCAAACAGAAAATATGCGCAATAGGTCACCTATGGTGAGATGATTGTTTGCAAAGAAAAGTTTCTGATAAGTATTAAACGATAGGGAAAAGAAACGTCACAAGGAATGATATGAAGAAAATAGTGATTACTTTATTTTTGTCGATGTTAAGTGTGATGTCATCAGCCAGCGATTTGGGGCCTGTAGAGATGCTCGACGGGAAAGTATTAATGTTGACGCCCTATAAATTTAAAGAGATGAGCGATGAACAAATTAAGGCTCATTTTGGTTCGAAATCACAAAGGCCAGATGAAGTATTAAGCAACGAATCAGGCGATGTGATGCTGATGTATAGCTACACGCAAGATCCCATTAGCTCTAAGTACTTCCGTTATCAACATCGTTCTCTTTCCAAGAAAGTACACAAAGGTATGCCGCCAGGATCAAAATGGATAAGAGATCAGGTTATAGAGCAAAATGGTAATGATTTTATTGTCATGGAGTTTATTCTTCCGACAATAGGCAATCGTATGTCACAACATCTTATAGTATATGGTGCATCGGTAAATGAACGTTTTTTGACAATTCATTTTACTACCAGTATCGAATTAGCAGATGAATGGCTACCAAAAGGGAAAGAGATGATGGAATCGATCTTCATATTAAAGTAGAGTGAAAGTTCTATGTGTTTTGAAGGACTTAAATGGGAATTAAGTATGTATCAGCTTTACTACTATCCGAATAACGCAAGTTTGGCTCCGCATTTTTTTCTTCATCATATGCGACTTGACTATGATCTTGTTTTAGTTGATAAAAAATCAAATTGGCATAAATCACCCGAATATCTGAAACTAAATCCGGCAGGGCGGATTCCAACGTTGGTTGATAATGGCCAGCCTATTTTCGAAAGCGCTGCTATTTGTATCCACCTCTGTGAGCAACATCCTGAGTATCAATTAATCCCCCCACTGGGATCTCCCAAAAGACCATTGTTTTATCAGTGGCTGGCATTCTTGAATAATACATTGCAACCACAACTGATGGTTCGCTATTACCCGCATCGTAATATAAAGGATGAGCAAAGCATACCGGCACTTATTGCGGCACAAGACGAGCGTATAGCCGAATCACTATCAATCATAGATGACCAACTTGCTGACAATGTATATCTGCTTGGCAGCGAGATCTCAGCCTGTGACTTCTTTTTGTTTATGCTTGCTGAATGGTCATTACCTGTTGCGAGATCGCCGCTTACATTCCCACACTTGGCTGGGTATTTAAAACGTATGTGTGAACATTCAACAGTAAAAGCCGTATGCGAAATTGAAGGGATGGATCTGACACCATTCAAGGCTGAAATTTAATGATAGGAAAAACGTATGGAAACATGCGGTAAGTGCCGCCATTTTTCACGTACTAAAATGAGTACGAAAGATCTATGCGGTGCATGGGAAATGCCAACAACCGCCAAACGGGAAGCTTGTGGCTTTTATATCCCCAAGGTAACAAGCAAAGAAAAGCGTGCTGATACGATAGCCAACTAAGTAGAGAGGTTAAACGTGCCGGGTGAATTTGTTGAACTTAAGGTTGATGAACAAACCACAATTGCCAAAATCTATCAGAAGGGAGGAGGTAAACCTTGCTCTCTAGTTATAGCTATTCATGGTGATTGTCCCACTGGACCTGCCTCGTATCAGAATACTTTTGCCAGAATGATTGCGGATAACGCGAACCATGTTATTGCTGTCGGTTTACTTCGGCCTGGTTATAAAGATGGGCAAGGGCATAAATCAAGCGGTCGGCGTGGTTTTACCGTTGGCGATAATTACGATCGAAAAAGAATCCAACAGTTAGCCAACGCCATAGAGCTACTCAAACAACGTTTTAATCCGGCAAAGGTCATAATTGCTGGCCATTCAGGTGGTGCAGCTATAACGGGAAAGCTAATTGCTTACTATCCGGATATTGCTCATTCGGCGATTATCGTATCGTGCCCATCAGACATAAACCCCTGGCGTAGGGATATGTTGAGATATTTAAAGTATCCACTATTCTGGGGAAAATTGAAGAGAACCTCACCGATAGAGTTAACTCAATATATTTCTGATCGCACTGATATTCATGTTATTTGTGGTAGTGATGATCCGGTCACGAAACCATATCTGAGCGTCAATTATGTTAATAAACTGAAAGAGCACAATAAGACTGTGAAGTACGATGAAATTACTGGCGACCACGATATTTTCCTTAATGAGTTTGTGATTTCTTCGGTACTACAGAAAATTGAGCAGAACGAGTAAATCCCATTAACTCATTAAAGCCGATACTCACCAACATCAGTGACAACGTCACGAAATTACTAAATTCGCCTTACAATAGTTTGTCTTAACGACTCTTCACCACGTTGGTCATAACGCTGTGTTGTGGATAGAGAACTATGGCCAAGTACTTGGCTGACAGAGAGCAAGTCGAAATTTTGGCTAAGCAAATTTGTCGCCAATGAATGTCGAAAATCATGCGGAGAGATAGTCCGATGAAATCCATGTTGGCTTAACCATTTACAAATATCATTGATTGTTTGGGTGCTGATCTTCTTTCCTGTGGGTACTTTGGATTTTGAAATCCCGCAGAAAATGGGTTCTTTCGCAATATTCGTATCGGTAGTCATAATGCTATTGCGCACCGATAACCAATTATTGAGTTTTTTGATCATCTCACCATTTTGATCAAAATAGATATTACGCTCTTTGTTACCCTTACCGATAATATTAATACAGCCACGGCTCCAATCGATGCATCCCATAGACAGCGATATAATTTCAGAACGACGTAAACCGGTTTCATACAAGACTGAAAAGATTGCTTGATCTCGTATGGCGCGAACTGGGTTAGGGTGGGTGCTAGCAATATTCAGTATCTTATCGAGATCTTGATAGCTGATATATCGCCCCGATGTTTTTCGTGAGCCTCTTGGAAGTTTGATGGCCTTGATTCTCTGTAAGCGCTCAACAGTAATATTCTCTGCTAACCAATGGTGTTCGGCCACACCTCTGATCATTCGAAACAAATTGTCTGCGGTAGCGGGGCTGTAGTCTCTTTCTTTTTCACCGTTCAAAATTACACCCTGATCAAGGTATTCACTAATCGTTGCCTTAACGACGGGGGCCGTGAGCAAGCCATCCCAATCAAAACGGTGGATGCACGAAGTAATACAAAAAGTGCTAAAACCTTCTAGCGCCTGATGAGCGGTTAGGCTTATCTCATCCTCACTTATAACAGGAGTAAAAGCGGGCATTGATTCAGGTAGCCAGCCGTATTCTAGTGGTTCAATGCTATCAAGATCTGATTTCGATAACTGACTAACAGATTGTGCCCATTGGCTTTCAGTAAGATAGCCAGCATTTATCGCCGCCCGAGCAACAGCATGGATACCTTCAATAACAGGGGTTAAATGCATATTGAGGTAAGGTTGTTCCACATCGACTCTACGACCAGTATAAAACGCTTTTTGTTGTGCTTTGTATCGAAGAAAACCAGCGATAGCCCGCTGGGTCAAATTCGGGTCGGTTAGCAGAACGAGCCAATCCATTTTGTTTACCGAACCACCAATGAGAAATCGACAAAACCGCTCAAGCATAAATCGGGCATTTGCCCGGCCGCCGGTCGTATTGGTCGCCGCCAACGAGTTGATATAACTCAGTGCCGGATTGGATACGGCTTCATGAATACGACTGATATGACGACCCACTGCAGAGCCAGTTTTAAGCGATGCCGGGAGTTGGTAATTATTATAGAGCGCTGACATAAAATAATGAGGAATATATTATCTGCTATAAGAGATATTATATAAGATAATATTCTCATGTAATAGATAAAATACATAATTAAGCTAAAACAGAATAGGGCTTAATTAATTGAAGATTAAAGCCAAATAAACAATATTCAATTTTAGCCATAACAGAGAATATAAGATCATGACTATGAGGTTAGCTACTCATTTTGAGTTTTGTTTATTATGGTGCTATTTAGGCACATTTCTTCTTATACAATGGGACACCAACAGAGTTCGCGTGAGTGCCAGATTGCACAAGATGAAAATTGTGTGGTTGCCACAACTTCCTATTAATGCACGACACTTCGATCTTTGTTTGTATCTCTTAAGATCAATCAAGCGATCATGACAGATCACGCGATCTTTCAGGTATGCTGAGTCAGTTTGAAATGTAAAACTGCCCAACGCCGAGAGGTAAAGCGATTGAGTCGATTGACAAAACTCGTTAGGCATATTTTTATACTCAACAACGTCGTCTGTGTAACTTGCCAGTAGAACTAATCTCTCTGTTTTACAATAAACATCTGTTGAGTTTATTTATAAGCCAAAATCATCCACACAAACTACCAATAAAATCCTAAATGATAAAAGTGTGACGGTGTCACAAGTGGGTTATCGGGATGTGATTTGGTTGATTTTGTATCGATGTGGTTGAAACATCCTCACAAGAAGTGCAACTCACTGCGCTGGAATAGGGGATGTTTTAATATGAGGTGATTATAGAAGTGTATGAATGTACATAGCTATTGGTGTGTTTTGTTATAAGTCACTGTTTTAATGGTATTTTATCAAGATATCTCAGTTACTGTTGCAAACAGTGTAAAAATATAAAACCACTATAAACTTAACAGCTTCAATCTAATAGCCATACGGAAAAATGATAATTTGGCGGGCAGTTAAGATGACTTGCTATGTTATGCCTCGTATTGATCCGAATCACTGCTTAAACGAGCCAAAACTTGTTCCCAAGATTCATAGCATGAAGTTATCGGGTAAGGCGCTTGCTCTGACCTGCCTGACCAAGTTAGATGAATAATATAAAACTTACCCTCGGAAGTAATAAGTATTTCATCTTGATCCTCTCTCTTTGCTAATAGCTCAATACTAGACTTAATCCAATCAACATTTTGATCAGAGAATTCAGTTATTAATTCAGAGACTAATGATTCTGCGTGGCGAGTAGGAAATTCTTTGATATCACACCAAGGCTCTTTGTACATTTTAACTCCTAAGGTATAGCGCCGGGCATAAGGTGCGCCATAATAAATTCACCAGCGCACTATATTCCATGCAAAAACTGCTGAGTATAACCAGTCATCTTGATGCCTTTAGGCACAACTCACAAGTCTATACCGCACTCTTTCTGAATGATTTTCTTTGCTAAAACTGTTACATCTTTGAACTGATTCATTGAACCATATTGACTGTAATACGGCTTTACTTGGTCACATGAACCACGGATTGATAATGCTAGCCGTAAAAAAGCAACTGAATCACTTGGATCCATATCCAACTGCTTAAGAGCTACTTCCATTGCATCATCTAAATGATGGTTTAAATAATATTGCTCATACTGTTTTGAAAGTAAATGATATCCTGCCGTAACATCTTCTCCGTCAGATGCTACTACCGAAAAAGACGCAAAACAAATTATGGCACCACTAAGAATCTCAAACCACTTGGTACTTTTGCCAAGAAGTCTTTTCATTAACCAGGATGAATTGTTGAACAACCAGCTGAACATTTCCATGTAGTCTTATATTCCCTGTGTATAAACAGAGTCACTCATAGTTCTTACCTCATCAAAAAACATTTTTGTCTAGGCAATGATAATACGCAAGCGACAGTATATAGAAATCAAAAGATATTGCCCACCAGGCCAAAGATCTGTCTATCAAACCGATCGGATCCGCTTGGGGATGCGATAACGGCAAATACCCCAAACCGCTAAAAGTGGTGTACGAGGAAGTGGCCGAGCATACCAGCACTGCCGGAAAAGCTGCTAGGTATCACTGCAAAATCTTGAGGCTAGTGTGCAAGTTCGGGTTGCACTGCATCAATATGTTCCAGCGTGGGCAGGAAGTATCGAAAACTATCATTGATAACTGCCAATTTTTGCCTGTGTGATGATGCAAAAGGCCGAGCTGAGGCAATCACCAAACTCAAAAAGCTCGAGTACATCTTGTAGGATGGTAAGGCGTGGAAGGAGGGAGTTATTTGTTGGTAAAGTTGTTATCGCAGCCAATATCACATAATTCATAAATAACTCTTTATGTAAATGTAATTTCACACAAAATGGTAGTTCTTAATTGTACATAGCGTGAGATTAAAATGACTTATAAGAATGTTTCGATAATGTGTTTTTTGTGCATGTTAGCTGGATGTTCAGCTCCTACATTAAAATTAGTAAATCACGTTGGTCCAGTGACATATGGTGATAATTTTGAATATAGCTCTAAAGATACAGGAAATAGCCTGACGGTTGTTGCTTTTCGAAGTGTTCATAGATTCATCCCAAATACAAAAGCTGATTACCAAGAATGCGCTGATATTTTAAATCTAGTTGCTAATAAGCCAATACCAGTATCATGGGATAACGTTAATATTACTGCACATGAATACAATGGAATAAGTGGCATTTCAAACACAACATGTAGTTATATATTTGACAAATAGAATTATGAGCAATGTCACATAATTAATATCTTTTTAAAGCTGTTCTATCAATAATAAATCACTCATAAATTTAATGATTTACAAGGGGGGCTTCGGATGTGATCTTGTTCTTTTAATACAGAGGATTTGACTGTGAATACGTTAGAAAATTATCTAGATAAAGATATGTTACTTGTGAAGTTAAACTTCTGGACTCCAGCACGAAGCACACCTGAAATAGCCCATAGAGAAGTTGAATATTATATTTCAATTTTTGTTGACTTAAAGGATAAATTTAAAGAAGTCGAAGGCATTTACTGCACTCTTATTGATTTTGAAAGGGTATTTAGTGATGTAAATGTTGATATTGAAGTTAGAACTAAATTATCAAAATTGCTTAAGCATAAATTGAGAGAACAAATAAATATGCTTTAGACCATATTTCCTAAAGCCCGCAAGTCTGTAGGATTAACGGGCTTTTTTCGTTTGCCTTGCTGGTTGCGGGTGCTGTGGTCTGGACATCGAACAACGTTGATGCCGTTGAAGACGAAATCGGGTAAGAGGGCGAGATGGAATTTGATTCACCCAACGGATCAATGGGATAGGTAACCTTAAGTCTGTGACTTTGAGAGTTTTCTTGGTTCTTGCCACGCAAATATATCATCGATTTCGCTGGGCGATTCACGTACTGCCCGGTGCATGTCCTTGGGATAACGCGCCGGTTTGGCAAAGTGCTGGTTGAAATCAGCGATGAAGTCGGGGAGCCATGCATTCGCTTGCTCGATAGTATCGATTCTTCTTTAACTAAGCGATCATGTAAGGTTTTGTTGGCTCGCTCGACACGGCCTTTAGCTTGTGAACTGTTGGCACAAATAAGCTCGATATTACGGTCTTGAAGAACTCGACCAAATTGGGTGAGTCGGTCGGTTTGCGCATCACGCTTACTGACATGGAAAACAGCATGGCGATCGCTGTAAAACGCAGTCGGTTTACTATGTTGGTCAATATATTCAC
>NZ_LDOT01000033.1 GCF_001029445.1 Photobacterium aquae | reverse complement strand
GTTGAACTGGGCGCTGACGGTACGGTCACAGCCAAGATCACCTTGGATGCCACGACGGCAGAAGGCGATCGCATCATTATCACTGACACCAGTGGCAACGTGCTGGTTGACCGTGAGGTGACCGCTGCTGATCTAACTAACGGTATTTGGGTCGAAGGCTCTGTGGTGGGCGATAAGGTTGAAGTCACCGCGCAGGTGATCGACA
Source organism: Photobacterium aquae (assembly GCF_001029445.1). Lineage (GTDB taxonomy): Bacteria > Pseudomonadota > Gammaproteobacteria > Enterobacterales > Vibrionaceae > Photobacterium > Photobacterium aquae. The sequence continues at coordinate 48,304 of NZ_LDOT01000033.1, read as the reverse complement.
AGGTCGGCAACCCATCGCCGGAAGCCAGCGACAGCGCTTTGGTCGACACTGGCGACGCACCGGCTCCATCTGTAGAACTGCTGGGCGACAGCAACAGTGACGGTATTTACAACAGCGCCGAACTGGGGGCTGACGGTACGGTCACAGCCAAGATCACCTTGGATGCCACGACGGCAGAAGGGGATCGGATCATTATCACCGATACCAATGGCAACGTGCTGGTTGACCGTGAGGTGACCGCCGCTGACTTGGCTAACGGCATCCATGTTGAAGGCTCTGTGGTTGGCGATAAGGTTGAAGTCACCGCACAGGTGATCGATAAGGTCGGTAACCCATCACCGGAAGTCAGTGACAGCGCCTTGGTGGATACGGGCGCCGCTCCGACCCCGAGTGTAGAACTGCTGGGCGACAGCAACAGTGACGGCATCTATAACAGCGCCGAACTGGGTGCTGATGGTACGGTCACAGCCAAAGTGACGTTGGCATCGGGCACTGTCGAGGGCGATCGGATCATTATTACCGATATCAATGGCAACGTATTGGTTGACCGTGAGGTCACAGCAGACGATCTGACCAACGGTATTCTGGTTGAAGGTTCTGTCGTCGGCGACAAGGTTGAAGTCACCGCGCAGGTGATCGACAAGGTCGGTAACCCATCACCGGAAGCCAGCGACAGCGCTTTGGTCGACACTGGCGCCGCACCGGCCCCGAGTGTTGAACTGCTGGGCGACAGCAACAGTGACGGTATCTACAACAGCGCTGAACTGGGTGCTGACGGCACCGTTACCGCCAAAGTGATGTTGGCCTCGGGTACTGTCGAGGGTGACCGGATCATTATTATCGACACCAATGGCAACGTATTGGTTGACCGTGAGGTCACAGCAGACGATCTGACCAACGGTATTCTGGTTGAAGGTTCAGTAGTCGGCGACAAGGTCGAGGTGACCGCGCAGGTGATCGACAAGGTCGGCAACCCATCACCGGAAGCCAGCGACAGTGCTTTGGTGGATACGGGTGCCACACCGGCTCCATCTGTAGAACTGCTGGGCGACAGCAACAATGACGGTATCTACAACAGTGCCGAACTGGGTGCTGACGGTACGGTCACAGCCAAAGTGACGTTGGCCTCGGGCACTGTCGAGGGCGATCGCATCATTATTACCGACACCAATGGCAACGTACTGGTTGACCGTGAGGTCACAGCAGATGATTTGACCAACGGTATTTTGGTCGAAGGTTCAGTCGTCGGCGACAAGGTTGAAGTGACCGCGCAGGTGATCGACAAGGTTGGTAATCCGTCACCGGAAGCCAGTGACAGCGCCTTGGTCGATACGGGCGCCGCTCCGGCCCCATCTGTAGAACTGCTGGGTGACAGCAACAGTGACGGTATCTACAACAGCGCCGAACTGGGCGCTGACGGTACGGTCACTGCCAAAGTGACGTTGGCCTCAGGCACCGTCGAGGGAGACCGGATCATTATTACCGACACCAACGGCAACGTGCTGGTTGACCGTGAGGTGACCGCAGACGATCTAACCAACGGTATTCTGGTTGAAGGTTCAGTAGTCGGCGACAAGGTTGAAGTTACCGCGCAGGTGATCGATAAGGTCGGTAACCCATCACCGGAAGTCAGCGATAGTGCTTTGGTCGACACTGGCGCCGCACCGGCCCCGAGTGTTGAACTACTGGGCGACAGCAACAATGACGGTATCTACAACAGTGCTGAACTGGGTGCTGACGGTACGGTCACAGCCAAGATCACCTTGGATGCCACGACGGCAGAAGGCGATCGGATCATTATCACCGACACCAATGGTAACGTGCTGGTTGACCGAGAGGTGACTGCTACTGACTTAACCAACGGTATTCTGGTTGAAGGCTCGGTGGTGGGCGACAAGGTTGAAGTCACCGCGCAGGTGATCGACAAGGTCGGCAACCCATCACCGGAAGCCAGCGACAGCGCTTTGGTGGATGCGGGTGCCGCACCGGCTCCATCTGTAGAACTGCTGGGCGACAGCAACAGTGACGGTATCTACAACAGCGCCGAACTGGGTGCTGACGGCACCGTTACTGCCAAGGTCACCTTGGATGCCACGACGGCAGAAGGCGATCGGCTCATTATTACCGATACTAACGGCAATGTGCTGGTTGATCGCGAAGTGACCGCCGCTGACTTGGCTAATGGCATCTATGTTGAAGGCTCTGTGGTTGGCGATAAGGTTGAAGTCACCGCGCAGGTGATCGACAAGGTCGGCAACCCATCACCGGAAGCCAGCGACAGCGCTTTGGTGGATGCGGGTGCCGCACCAGCCCCGAGTGTTGAACTGCTGGGCGACAGCAACAATGACGGTATCTACAACAGTGCGGAACTGGGTACAGACGGTACGGTTACTGCCAAGATCACCTTGGATGCGTCTACAGCAGAAGGCGATCGGATCATTATTACCGATATCAATGGCAACGTATTGGTTGACCGTGAGGTCACAGCAGACGATCTGACCAACGGTATTCTGGTTGAAGGTTCAGTAGTCGGCGACAAGGTTGAAGTCACCGCGCAGGTGATCGACAAGGTCGGCAACCCATCGCCGGAAGTCAGCGACAGCGCTTTGGTCGATACGGGTGCCGCACCGGCTCCATCTGTAGAACTGTTGGGCGATACTAATGCTGATGGTATCTACAACATTAATGAAATGTCGGCGGGGTATGAATCAACAGTTACCGCGAAAGTGACATTAAATGCAGATACAGCAGTTGATGACCGCATCATTGTTAAAGATACCGATGGAACTATTTTGGTTGACCGACTAGTAACATTGGATGATCTGAATAATGGCATATTCGTTGAAGTTAGCCTTGGTTCTATTGAAGTCAATGGTCAGCAAGAGCCGGGAGTGGAAGTTTCTGCAGAAGTCATAGATAAGGTAGGTAATGGTTCTGGAGAGGTTGTTGACAGTAGCAAAGTTGATATTTGGTTGAGTAAGCCACTTATTGATCTTCAAGATGCTAGTGACAGCGGTACGAACGGTAGCGATAACCTAACGAATGTTAAGCAGCCCGTTTTTGATATCGGCCAAATTGATGCAGATGCTGATGCGACGATTCAGCTGATGGTCAAAGGACCTAATGGACAATGGTCTGCGGTTGGTACCGAAATTGTGCTGCTTGATGATGGCACCTATCAGCCGAATGAGCCATTGCCTGATGGTGAGTATCGAGTGGATGTAGGGGTGACAGATTTAGCCGGCAACACGACAAGCAACCAGTTAGAGTTCGAGGTTGATGCAACGATTTCTACTCCTACAGCAGATTTGATGGCTGCCAGTGATAGTGGCGGTAGTGATAGTGACAATATTACAAATATTACTAAGCCGGTTTTTGCTATTGGTGCAATAGATTCGGATGTAGAAGAGATCTCTATCGTGTTGACGTCGCAAACTGATGGGAGTCAGATTACGGCGAAAGCAGTATATGTTAACGGTCAATGGCTGGTTGATGGTGGCATTGAGCTTGTCAATGATGAGTGGCGTTATCGCCCTGAGTCTCCATTAGTGGATGGCGACTATCAACTGGCTGTTATCGTTACTGATACCGCGGGTAATACCGCGCAGCTTGATCTTAATAATCTACTGGAAGTGACAATTGATACTCATTCCTCGGGTAATGATGTTAGTGCACGCGTTGATGAAAACACCCTAGTTACCGGTGATGTTGTCGGTAGTGTATTGAGTGGGACTGAAACTGATATCGTTGCAGTTGGTTTCTATCATAACAACCAGCTAAATACGCTAACTGAGGATGGATATTTTGCTATTGATAGCCAAGGGAAAATTACAGTCACTCAAGTAGGGATTGACGCGGGTGTTAATGACTACGAGACGTGGATAACCATGACGAATCCTGATGGAACAAGTATGACTGATGGTTATACGATTAAGACGAAGGATGAAGCTGGCAATATCAAAGTGGTGGAGTTTGATTACTTTGTTGATGACGTTGCTGAGCCAGTGATGGCTGAAGGTCGTGGCGGTGATGACAACTTATATGTCGTCAATAGTGAAATGACTTATGCCTTCGGTGCAACATTTGATGATCAGGGAATGCCTATCGCACCGGGTATTAAAAATCCAGAGGCTTATGACCCTACGCTTGGTGCTGTTATCAATGGTGCTGATGGCAATGATCATATTATTGGTGGGGCCGGCAATGACGTCATTATGGGTGGAGTGAACGGCCAGCAAAATGGTGGCGGTGCAGGTAAAGCCGATGGGCGGCATTACGGTGATGTACTGGAAGGCCGTGAAGGGCAGGATATTTTCCGTTGGCTATCGGGTGATGGTATTGAGTTGCAGCATGAATCGCAGAGTATTACCGCGAATGATAGTGTCGCTGTAGATATTATTACCGACTTCGAATTTGGTCATATCGACATTAATACAGAAGCTGATATTTTGGACTTGTCTGGCTTACTGGTCGGTGAAAATGAAAGTAACTTGGATCAGTACTTGTCAGCCACCGTTGATGGGAATGACGTTATTCTTCACGTTGATACCGATGGATTGGGTGGACGTGGGGTAACACAGCAAATTATCTTGGAAGGAGATGCCAACAGGGTTGATGTTAATACCTTGATTGATGACTTGCTGATCCAGGGCCAGTTGACCATTGATAAATAATTGTTAGCACATAAAAGAAAGTAAAGCCCATTGGTGACAATGGGCTTTTTGTGTTTTGGGCTTGGGTTATACTAACTATTTTTCCTACGCTATTTATGTCCGTCCATTACTGACTGTGATTGGTATTACAGGGTAACAGTTTGTGTTTTGTCGATATGCTCAAAGAGTTGTTTGAATGCCAAAGTGAGTTTGTGTTGCGGGAAAAGATGGATTAATGGCGTTTGCTGATAGTGTGACTCTTTCATCTTGATTGAGAGCGGCAAGTAGGGCTGAAGGATGGGTAACCCAAGATCTTGAAGATCATTAACGATCTGTGTTGGGAATTTTGCTTGTGCGTTAAACATATTGACAATGATCCCTTCAACACTGAGTTGCCTATTATGATCTTCGCGTAGTTCAGCGACATTATTAAGTAGGGTTATCAGAGCTTGCTGAGAGAAACTGTCACAATCAAAAGGAATAAGGAGCCGATCTGCGGCAATTAGCGCGGCTTTGCTGTAAAAGTTGAGATTAGGGGGCGTATCTATGTAGATCCGGTCAAAGTCCTCTTCTAGTTCTTTAAGCGCATCACGTAATTTATAGATTTTGTAGCGACGTTCTAACTCGGCTTCAATTTTTTCAAGCTTCTGACTAGAAGGGATAAGGAACAGATTGTCATAAGCGGTTTGTTGGGGGTAACTTTTTATTGGTGTTGAAACCGAAAACCAACCGACAGTTTGATTGAGAAGATCGGCAATGCTTTTATCGTGATTGTTGAGCTCACCGAGCCCGAGGTAATGACTACTATTTCCTTGTACATCAAGGTCAACAAGTAAGGTCTTGTAACCCTGTGCGGCACTGAGAGCGGCGAGATTAGCTGCAATACTTGATTTGCCCACCCCGCCTTTTTGATTGAAAATAACACGACGCATATTTGGGTATCCTGCCTTGGACTATGTTCATACCGAATACGGTACATGACCAATTTATGCGCCGCAATGCTTATTGTAGTAACTCGTGATCCGGTGGTAATAAACGCGATATCCATAAAACAAGTTTATGTTTCATGTTGGGCCCATCTTCTTTATCCGCTGGTAAAGGGGTAATTTGCTGAGCTGCAACAAGAAGCCGATAGATGCATTCCACTTTGTCTTTGGGTGAGGTTGAGCGGTCAAGATCAGCAAATCCTTGCTTTTTGGCGAAAGCCATTCCGAGGGTGATGGCTTGTTTTAGTAATTTGGCCTCATTCTTGATTTTTTTCATCAAGTACATCCTTTTCAAATTATTTGCCCAGTATTTATTACAGGGGTCTATACCCACGTTATCTCACTCTGAACCCTGCATCTTGAGGTTGCTTGGGTATATTGAATATACCATCTAAAGTACCTTGCTGTATCTTAACGTGTTCCGACTTTGATGTTGCAACGCTGGAAGATTTGTTTCCATTGCTCAACATGATTGAGAGTTGCAGTCCTGAAGCGCAGTTGAAGCTCATTGGTAAGATAGTGATTATAGTAACCCTGTAGGTGGAGGTGCTGTTCTAATTGACTTGAGAACAGTTCATTGAGTTCGGGTTGGATCTGGTTGTACTGTGAGTCTAATTTTGCAAGGTAAGGTTGAATATCTTTGGCAAAGAATTTATAGAAAACATTGCTGAGATATTCAGCTTTTTGCTGATTATGGTTTTTGCCGCAAATGATATGTTGCTGCTGGTCTGCCAGCATACTGGTAATGCTATTGAGCCAGACAATCGCGGTTTCCATAGAGTAGATAAGTTGCCCGAAATAGTGAAATGGATGCAGTGTTTGCTGATGGGTGAGTAGCCGTTCAAGTTCAGTGTTTTCGATGTATTTCGCTTTTTCAATTTGAGCGTTGATCAAGGTTAAATATGATATAGCTCCCATGAGTTCATCGAAGCCATAGAATGAGGTTAACGGAAATACTTGGTGGTGAATGACCCATTGTTGCCGCCATTCTTGGCCTGTGGTTAGCATGTTCCAGATATGCAAGGGCAATTGGGTCTGTTTTTGTTTATGAATATCTTGCAGGGTATGAATCAACGTTGAATCTGCGGGTAAGTTTTGGATGCAGTACTGCAAGCCATTGGTGAGCATAATTTCATAGCGGAGTTGTCGTGTTTTATCTTGGACTTTACCCAGGATCGAGTTTCTTTCTGCGATTAAATTAAATAGTCCGCATTTTCTTAGTTCATAGGCATCAATTAAGTTGATCCGAATGTCATCAATCGGGATATACAGGTCTCGTTTATCGGGGAAGGGAATGACATTTGGTTCAGGCAGATCTGGGGAGGGGATATCGAGAACATTGGCGAGCCTTTGTTGGTATTGCTTCAGGCTGGCAATTGTACTGTTCTGCTCACAGCCACTGAGTATGGCTGAAAGTAGGAGAGCGGAAGAAAAGATAGCTACTTTCTGCCAATGACGTCGGGCAGAATGGAATAGGGTAAAGATAAGGCTCTGTATCGGGTCAGAAATAATGATGCTCCGTTATGCAACATTGCTATAGAAATTATATACCCAAGTAAACTCAATAGGCTTGTTTTAGTGAGAATACATTGATGTCTAATCAAGGTGTAGATTTGATTAGACGGTGGCTTTACGGGAAAATCGAGCCAAAGAAAAGGTGGCTAGAGCCACCTTTAATAGTCTGTTTTATAAGTGATGATTATCGGTGCGACATTGCTAACTGTGCATTGAAATCTTGGCGATGAACCCATCGTAGTCGCGTAGCTAGCATTATGGCTGCCGAGGTCAAGCCAATGATGTTACCAATCCAGAATCCGTGTGGACCCATAGGTTCAATAAACAAACCGGAAATACCTAAGATGTAGCCAATTGGCAATCCCAGAATCCAGTACGCGATGAATGTGCGGATAAAGATAGCTCGCATATCTTTATATCCACGCAGAGCACCGGCTGCGACCACTTGGATAGCATCGGTACATTGGTAGATAGCGGCAAGAAACAGTAGTTGGCCAGCAATGAGGATAACTTCAGGGTTGTCAGTGTACATCAGTGCAATATGCTCACGGAACAGTACTGTTGAAGTTGCAGTGAGGATTGCGATAGTCAAGGCAACGAGTAAACCACAGCGGCTAGCGATCTTAGCTTCGAAGACATTCTCTCGACCGAGCAGATATCCGACTCGGATACTCAAGGCAGATCCCAGACTCATCGGGATCATGAAGATCAGTGATGAGAAGTTACTTGCGATCTGGTGGGCTGCAACTGTGATTGAACCTAGAGGTGAGATCAACAAGGCAATGGCTGCAAACAGAGAAACTTCGAAGAAAATGGAGGCAGCAACGGGCAGGCCAAGTCTGAACAAACGAGTTAGTGCTTTAAGCTGTGGTTTATGCCATTTTTCAAATAGCCCGATACGGTTCAAGCGTTTGTTGAACTTGATATAAACCAGCATCGAGAAAAACATTAGCCAATAGACTATCGCGGTAGCAACACCACAACCCACGCCGCCCATCGCTGGTGCGCCGAATTTACCGTAAACGAAAATCCAGTTAAGCGGGATGTTTGCCGCAAGGCCGATAAAACCAATCACCATAGCGGGAATGGTGAGTGACAAGCCTTCGGAGTAGCATTTTAATGTTTGGAAAAACAAAAAGCCAGGTACGGCGAAGACGACGGCATGGAGATAACCAATGGTTTTTTCTGCCAAGGCCGGCTCAACATCCATCATGTTGATCAGTACACCTGCGTTGTACAGAATTAACATAATAGGTACAGACATGATCAGGGCCAGCAAAAAGCCGTGCTGAACCTCGAAAGGTATTTTATCTTTTTTCCCAGAGCCGTTAAGGGTTGCCACGATAGGAACGAGAGCGATAAGTAGTCCGACGCCAAATAAAATGGATGGTAGCCAGATACTTGTGGCTACTGAGACTGCCGCCATATCTGTCGCACTCACGCCTCCCGCCATAACAGTATCAACAAAACCCATAGATGTTTGGGCAATAGAGGCTATGAGAACGGGGATCGCAAGTTTTAACAAGTGACGTGTTTCACGTCGGTAATTTTGCACGAGAGAATCCTTTGAATGTACTAAACGCGGGCATTATAGCGGCAAACGTTTACCTTACAATTGTTATGTGTAGTTAGTTCATATAATTGATAAGGCGTATCTCCCAATTACATAAGATGCAGGATTTAGAGTACGTTAAATCATGTATCGAGCTCGCCTTTTATTGCGCTCTCTTCTGTGTAGTGGCTTTGGTATAATGGTGCAATACACATAGGGGGGGAATAATTATGTTTACGGGTATTGTTCAAGGGACCGCAGAGGTTGTGGCTATTGAAAAGAAAGAGCAATTTCAAACACACGTCCTTGAATTGAGCGAGTCGATGCGGGATGGTTTGGCGTTGGGTGCATCGGTTGCGCATAACGGGTGTTGCCTTACCGTGACAAAAGTCGATGGGGATCGAGTCAGCTTTGATTTGATGCAAGAAACGTTGGCAGTGACAAATCTGGGCCAGTTAAACACGGGTGATCATGTCAATATTGAACGTGCTGCTCGCTTTGGTGACGAAATTGGCGGCCATTCAATGTCGGGCCATATTAACGCAGTTGTAGAAATAGCTAAGATTGATACAGCGCCTAATAACTGTACGATTTGGTTTACCATTCCTGAACAATACCAGAAGTATATTTTACGTAAGGGTTACATTGGTTTAGACGGCTGTTCGTTGACGATTGGCCACGTTGAGGAGGGGCGTTTTTGCGTACACCTTATTCCAGAAACCCTTCAGCGTACATTGTTTGGATCTCGGCAGGTTGGCGATATGGTCAATATGGAAATTGATCCTCAAACTCAGGCGATAGTTGATACCGTTGAACGTGTGTTAGCCCAGAGAGGGTGAGGAAGTATTTAACCAAGTAACCTTCAGCGTTAATTAATCAGTGTTAATCAAATTGGAGGTTACTTGGATTTGGATATAGATGGATTAAAAAATCTGCTCGTCGTCAGCATCAACAAATAAGTTGATGGTTTTGTGAAGTTCATCAACTTGCATGTTTAGATGGATGGCATGACAGCAGGCAGGGCAGTCATCGTAAAATTCTTGACTACCAGCACTGGCATCGAGAGTAATATGGATATGATGGCCGCAGTGAGGGCACTCGACTGATTTTTCAGAATAATTTTTCATTATCAACTCCTCGAGATGATGCGTTATGGAGAGGTGATTCGATTACCTGACCTTGCAACAAATCTTTTTTCTTCTGTTGATTTAACTTTAGCGATTGCTGTTCGTTTTCGCTCAAAATTAACTGTAAATTTTGACTGGGTAGAGGATTTTGCTATTCAGTTATGAGTGGGGTATCGATGTTAGAAGAAAAGACTAGATGTTTTGATAAAGGCGAATGTCGAGATGAAAAAACATCGGGCAATATTGCCTCAAATTTCAGGCTTTACTGCCTAAAAATGAATGCAGGTGCTTTTTGCTTAGTCCTGCATTCATTGTCATGGAAAAATTAGCACTTAAGCGAAGAAAGTAACTGCGTATTTACTTCGAGCAGCGAGTTAAGTTTTTTGTCAGCGATTGCCCAGCGAGGATCATTCGCGTAGGCGGCGTCGGGAACGGCGATACCTTTCATTTGCGCGGCTTTCGCTGCAAGTAGGCCATTGACCGAGTCTTCAAAAGCAATGCAATGCTGAGGAGCTACACCTAGTGCGTCAGCGGCATTGATATAGACTTCAGGATGGGGTTTGCCATAGCGCAGAGTTTCAGCTGACAGTACTGCGCTGAATTTGTCTTCAAGCGATAGGGCTGCCAATGTTGAGGTTATCAACTGCATGGGTGACGATGAAGCAAGGGCTATTTTTAATCCGGCAGCTTCACAAGCTGCAATGGCCTCGATAACACCAGGCAGCATGGGTTTATGCTCTTTTACTAGCTCTTCAACACGCAAGACGACCATGTCGGTTACTGCTGAAATGCTATGCTCTTGCCAAGGTTGCTTGGCATACCAGTATTCAACAACCTGATCGATACGCAATCCCATCGTTTGGTGTGTATCTTCAGTGGTAATGTTGACGCCTAGGGATGAAAATATTTCGACTTGGGCTTGTTGCCAGAATGGCTCGGAATCGACCAGCAGGCCATCCATATCAAATACAGCTGCTTGTAACATTGTGCGGTTCTCTGGTAGGGGACTGATATGTAAGTATTGATAAACTAACATAATAACCCTTTATGCCCAAGACTAATCGAGGTATCCTCAGTCGCCAATAAGCCCTAGTTTCCGCATTTCCTGTTCAGCCTGAGTAATGTAGCTACCACCAAATAAGTTACAGTGATTAAGGATATGGTAGAGGTTATACAGGGGCTTACGTGCGATATAGCCCTCGTCTAACGGCCAGATGGATTGGTAGCCGTCATAGAAAGATGTCGGGAAGCCTCCGAATAGTTCAGTCATTGCGATGTCACATTCACGATCCCCCCAGTAACTCGCCGGGTCGAAAATGATCGGACCATCAACGGTTAGCGCCGTATTACCATGCCATAAATCACCATGCAGCAAAGAGGGCTTGGGTTGATGGTGCATCAATAGGTTGATGACTTTGGCTGTGATCGTATCAATGCTGGCAAAGTGGATGCCTTTTTCACTACAAAGTTGTAATTGCCAAGCAATACGTTGCTCGGCGAAAAAACGACACCATTTGCGACGCCATTGGTTAGGTTGAGGGGTCAGGCCAATATAATTGTCCAGATCAAAACCGTATTCGACTTGCTCTCCCCAAGCATGCATATTGGCTAGCTGCTGTCCGAGCTCGAAGGCTGCTTGATCGTTGATTACCTTAGTCGGTAAATAATTCAATATTAGGAAGGATTTATCCTTAGCTGTCCCGATATGGATGAATTGTGGGACTGCGATGCAGTCAGTTTCATTGAGTAAGCGCAAGCTATCGGCTTCAGTTTCGAATGTCGCCAGTTGGTCGCGATCGTTGATTTTCACAAAATAGCGTTCTTGGCCATTTCCTATGCAATAGCAGGCGTTGATGTCACCGCCTTCAACGGGTTCCCGTTCTGTGATTTGAAACGGCTTACCGAGTACCTCGGAAAGTTGGTGTGAAATCGCTTGCCACATAGCATCCTCCACGAAACATCAATCTAGGTGAGGGGAAAATAACCTCTCAAACATAGTAGACTATTTATGGTATTAAGAATTAGGCATTTATCATGCTTTTACCGATGCTGTGCCTTTCATCACGCTTGAATGAGAGTGGACGTACGGAAAATGCCATTATCTTAATGCGTACTTGGCAGTAATCCGGTTGGCATAAGTTGATGAAATTTTGCCTCGGCAACGAGGATTGTGGCTTGTTCTATATCCGGAGCAAAATAGCGGTCTTTGTCGTAGAAGCTGACACGGGCACGTAACATGGACTTGGCTTGTTCTAACCGCGGTGAGCTTCGGTTGGGTAAGCGAAAGTCCAGCCCTTGGCTGGCGGCAAGTAATTCGACCGCGATTATTCCCCGGGTGTTGTCTGTCATATCGGCAAGCCGTCTGCCGGCAAAGGTGGCCATTGATACATGATCCTCTTGATTTGCCGAGGTTGGCAGACTGTCGACGGACGCGGGATGGGCAAGAGTTTTGTTTTCGCTGGCAAGGGCTGCAGAGGTGACTTGTGCAATCATGAACCCGGAATTAACGCCGCCGTTATTCACCAAAAATGGTGGCAGCTTGCTTAGATTGCTGTCAATAAGCAGTGCCGTGCGTCTTTCTGATAGACTGCCTATTTCTGCAATAGCCAGAGCGAGGTTATCGGCCGCCATCGCCACCGGTTCGGCATGAAAGTTCCCGCCAGAGAGGATCTCTGTGTCGTCGGCAAAAATAATAGGGTTATCTGAGACAGCATTGGCTTCGATTCTCAATACCTCCGCCGCCTGGCGAATTTGTTGCAAACAGGCCCCCATGACTTGTGGCTGGCAGCGAAGTGAGTAGGGATCTTGTACTTTGTCACATTGCTGGTGGGATAGGCCTATTTCGCTATGCTCATCAAGAAGGTGACGGTAAGCCCTCGCAGCATCAATTTGGCTTTGGTGACCACGAGCCTGATGTATCCGTTTGTCAAAAGGCTTTCTGCTGCCTAAAGCAGCATCGACAGACATAGCGCCGCAAACCGTTCCGGCAGCATAGAGATCCTCGGTAGCAAAGAGTCCCTCAAGGGCAAATGCCGTGGATGCTTGGGTGCCATTAAGCAAGGCCAACCCTTCTTTGGGGGCGAGGGTCAGTGGGGTTAGCCCTGCGATTTTTAGAGCGGCATCACCCTTGATGATCTCTCCCTGGTATCGAGCCTGGCCTTCACCAAGCAGTACGGTACTCATGTGAGCCAGTGGCGCGAGATCACCGGACGCACCAACGGATCCTTTTTGGGGAATACAAGGATAAACGTCGGCATTGAGCAAGCGGATAAGAGAATCGACGACTAGAGGCCGGATCCCTGAATATCCACGGGCCAAACTGTTTATTTTAAGTACCATCATCAAGCGGACGGTGTGGTCTGCCATAAAATCACCAATCCCAGCGGCATGGGAAAGGACAATGCTACGCTGAAGAATCTCGAGATCCTTCGCATCGATGTGGGTGTTGGCAAGTAATCCGAAGCCGGTATTGATACCGTATACTACTTGTTCTTCTGCAATTATTTTCTCGACGATTCGGATACTTTCTGCCATTTTTCCATAAGCACTACGATGGAGTGACAGTGTCACGCGATTCCGGCTGACCATCCGTAATTGGGTCAGTGACAGTTCACCCGGTTTGATTTCTATGTGGGGCATATCATTATCCTTTTGCTTATTTATTCTTTTTTTTCATTAGCATAGGTAAATCAAGCGAGTGCTCCTCTGCGCAGCGTATGGCAATGTCGTAGCCTGCATCGGCATGGCGCATAACGCCGGTTGCCGGATCGTTGTGCAGGACCCGTTGGAGCCGTTGGTCTGCGTCGGTTGTGCCATCACAAACGATGACCATGCCAGCATGTTGGGAAAACCCCATACCAACGCCTCCGCCGTGGTGCAGTGATACCCAAGTAGCGCCAGATGCGGTATTGAGCATGGCGTTGAGTAGTGGCCAGTCGGATACTGCATCTGAGCCATCGAGCATATTTTCGGTTTCGCGATTGGGGCTGGCAACAGAGCCTGAATCGAGATGATCCCGCCCGATCACAATAGGGGCATTTAGTTCGCCATTCCTGACCATTTCATTGAAAGCTAGCCCGAGGCGAGCTCGATCTTTCAGTCCGACCCAGCATATCCGTGCTGGCAGTCCTTGGAATTGGATCTTTTCTTGCGCCATGTTGATCCAGTGATGGAGTTGGGGGTTGTGAGGGATCAGTTCTTTGACTTTTTGATCCGTTTTGTAGATGTCATCAGGATCGCCGGAAAGGGCTGCCCAACGAAATGGCCCGATGCCTTCGCAGAATAATGGGCGAATATAGGCCGGGACAAAGCCCGGGAAATCAAAAGCATTGGTGATCCCTTGCTCGAAGGCCATTTGGCGGATGTTGTTGCCGTAGTCGACGGTAGCGGAACCGGCTTGCTGCAAAGCGAGCATTGCCTTGACTTGATTCGCCATCGATTGTTTGGCTGCTGCGATGACGGCTGCCTCATTCGTTTTCCTCATTTCAACAGCGTGTTTGAGTGTCCAGCCTTGCGGCAAATAGCCGTTGAGGGGGTCATGGGCGGAGGTTTGGTCTGTGGTACAATCGGGGACAATGCCTCGGGCTACAATTTCTTCAAAGATATCAGCAGCATTACCGAGTAAGCCGACAGAAATGGGAGCATCGATATGTTGACTGTGCACGATGAAAGATAGCGCTTCGTCAAGCGAGGTGGCTTTTTTATCGAGGTAGCCAGTTCTTATTCGGTAATCAATACGGGATTCATCGCACTCGACGGCGATCAACGAAAAACCAGCCATCGTTGCCGCGAGAGGTTGTGCACCACCCATTCCCCCCAATCCGCCCGTGAGGATCCAGCGTCCTCTTGCGTCACCATTGAAATGTTTTCGGGCCATAGCAGCAAATGTTTCATAAGTGCCTTGGATGATCCCTTGTGATCCAATATAGATCCAGCTGCCAGCGGTCATCTGGCCGTACATCATCAAGCCTGCTTTATCGAGCTCGTTGAAATGCTCCCAGTTGGCCCAATGGGGAATAAGGTTCGAGTTTGCGATAAGTACTCTGGGTGCATTGCTGTGGGTTTTAAATACGCCTACCGGCTTGCCTGATTGGATGAGTAAGGTTTCATCAGACTCGAGCCGTTTTAGCACATCGATAATTTTGTCGAAGCATTCCCAGTTGCGTGCGGCTCGGCCTATCCCACCATAGACAACCAAAGCATGAGGATGCTCGGCGACATCAGGATGTAGATTATTCATCAGCATCCGGAGTGGTGCTTCCGTGAGCCAGGATTTTGCGTTGAGCTGTGAACCTGTTGGCGCAAATATTTTTCGGTCTATGTCAAAGCGGTCGCATGAAGGGGGGGAAGTAGGCATAAGAGCTCTCCTTTGCTATCGGCTAAAGGCGCGGGCGATCGTCCAAACTAGCCGCGCGGCCAAGCGTGCGGTCTGACCATCAATGTCAAACCTTGGGTTATATTCGGCGATATCGGCGACCAGTATTTTGCTTTCGCCAGATTGGCTTTTGGCATCAAGAACAATATGGAGTAGCTGGTCGACAACGGTTGGTGGTACACCGTAAGTGGCAGGGGCACTGACACCGGGGGCGGCAGATGCTGGGAATACATCCATGTCGATAGTCAGGTACAGGTAATCAGATTGCTGGATAAACAACGATAGTTTTTCACTAACGGCTGCAATATCACTGGCGTTTAATTCATTATCCTCAACATAGAGCACACCAAGCTGGTCGGCTTTCGAAAATAGTGCTTGGGTGTTACTGGCTCTGCTGATCCCAAGGCATGCATAATGGAAAGGCCAGTTTTGCAGTTCACAAAAGCGGGCTATCTGGTGGAAGGGGGTGCCTGAGCTACCTTGTTCTACCTGAGTTTGAACTGGGGGATTGCGCAAATCAAAGTGGGCATCGAAGTTGATAATCCCCACGGTTGGAGGATGGCATGTATATTCTTGTGCAGTAAGTGGTTCAGGTTGCTGTTTTTGCAGCAAGTAGTTGCCTATCCCTTGGAATGTACCCCAAGCAACCTCGTGGCCGCCTCCCAGAACAATGAGTCGGTGACGTTGCCGTAGCGACTGGCAGACATCTTCGCTGAGACGGTATTGTGCAAGGGACAAATTACCGTCATCACATCGGATATCGCCACCATCGTAAATTGGCTTGTTATGGTGCCAAGCCAGATTGGCGAGGGCTCGTTTGATGGATATCGGCGCATCGTAGGCACCGATTCTGCCTTTGTTGCGGGCTACGCCTTCATCACAAGCGAACCCCAGAATCATGATGCCCTCATCGTTGGCATCCTCTGCGGGTTGGATGAGTTGATGCCAACGTAAGCCCTGATCACCGTCTTCGGGATCACTGCGACCTTGCCAAACAGACATATCACTAGGCATATTGTCCTCCAGAATACTGTCCTACAGCCTGTGGGAAATAGTGGCCGTCAACAATACGTGCCGTGAGATCAGGTACGCCGATGCAATAAGAGAGCTCAGCGGGGTGCGAGAGTCGCCAAATAGCCAGATCTGCTGCCATACCAACCCGTATTTCACCTCTGTCATGATCTAAGCCTAGGGCCTTGGCGGCATGAATGGTGACACCACGAAGGCATTCTTCAGGGGTGAGCCTGTAAAGCGTACAAGCCATATTCATAATGGTTCGCAAAGAGGCGATAGGCGAAGTCCCCGGATTGAAATCACTGGCAATCGCCATGGGAACGTCGAGCCTGCGGAGTTGATCGATAGGGGGAAGTTGGGTTTCGCCCAAGAAATAGAAAGCGCCAGGGAGCAGTGTCGCCACAGTGCCGCAAGCTGCCAGTGCCGCTACGCCCTCGGTATCGAGATACTCTATGTGGTCGACAGAATAGGCGCCTAACCGAGCGGCGAGGGCACTGCCACCCATATTTGAAAGCTGCTCGGTATGGCCTTTGATTGCCAGCCCGTAATTCCGAGCTGTTTCGAATACGCGTCGGCACTGCTGGGGTGTAAAAGCGATTTTCTCACAAAATACATCAACAGCGTCAGCAAGACGTTCGTTAGCGACGGCTGGAATAATCGCTTGGCAGATATGGTCGATATACCCATCGGCATTGCCGGTAAATTCAGGTGGGATAGCATGGGCGGCAAGCAGTGTCGTTACAACTTTGATATCGGCCTGCTGGCCAAGCCTACGGGCAACTCGCAACATCTTACATTCGTCCGCAAGGGTCAGGCCATAACCTGATTTAATTTCAATGGTAGTTACGCCATTATTCTTGAATCCTTGCAGGCGTTCATTGGCGAGTTGGTAGAGCGTTTCCTCGCTTGCTTCACGAGTTGCGCTGACGGTAGCGAGGATCCCCCCGCTTGATTCGGCAATGGTTTGGTAGGACACACCAGAGAGTCGTTGTTCGAATTCACGAGCACGGTTGCCGGCAAAGACAAGGTGGGTATGACAGTCGATAAGTCCAGGGGTAATGAGCTGTCCCTGAACATCAATTGTGGTGATTGTGCTGGTGGATGACAGCGCCTGCAGGCAACGTTTCTTGTCGCCTATTGCAGCGATAAGACCGTTGTGGATTGCGATAGCCGTTGCCGTGCTTGGGGCGTATCCCGTTTCCCCCGGTGTTGCAGATGTCAGGTTGGCATTGGTGATTAGCAGTCCCATCACGGTCTCCTTTGCGGGCATATACAAATAATTGAAATTTAATGGGTATATTGAACATAGTTGAAAATTAATCGGGGCAAAAAAACGGTGTTGAAGTTTGTGGGGTTACGCAACTTTCAAGCGACCCCCTTGATTGAAGCGCCTGTATTGGGTAATGGTGTTTTGAATTAATGGGTGCCAAACGGATTAGCGGCAAAAAGGACAAATACGTATGTTCAAGAAAATGATGGCTTCATTGGGTGTTGGTGCAGCAAAGGTTGATACTGTGCTTGAACAAACCAGTGTATTCCAAGGTGAGTCTCTGCGCGGATTGGTCAAGATAACAGGGGGAGATGTCGAGCAGCATATCGACGCGATTACAATTAAGCTCAACTGTGAAATGAAAGTTGAAAGCGACGATAATGGTGTGAGCTATCAGACGATTACCCTCGGACATGTTTGCGCGACGGAACCCTTTGAGATAGGGGCGGGAGAGGAAAGGCATGTTCCGTTTACCCTCCAGTTGCATGATGAAATACCGGTAACGGCCGTTAATGCCCGTTACAATCAGTGCAAAGTCTGGCTGGAAACCGAACTTGATATTGATTTTGCCCTTGACCCGAGTGATCGCGATTATATTGAGATCAAGCCGCTGCCTGTGGTCGAAAAGATAATATCAATTATTGAGCAGGCCGGTTTCGAAATGGTCAAGGCGGATGTGGAAAGCGGCTATTGCCGAGGTAATGGATTTGAATCTGTATCCGGTTGCTATCAAGAGTTGGAGTTTAGTAATGGCGCTTTCTTGGATAAGAAAGAGATTGAGCTGACATTTATCCTTAATGGAAATTATGTTCATTGCCTGACAGAAATTGATCGGCGTTTTAGCGGCGGTGACCAATATCGTTCATTTACTCTATCGCGGTCAGCTACTGAAGGGGAGATCCGCCAAGCCCTGTTACCTACGTTGGGTTTATAATTTCGGCAAATAAGGCGCGTAGCAGTGATCACTGATAAGTGCTTATTGGTGCTTGACATTTCAAGGAGAAAATCCTTTATCCTCCCTGTAAATTAAGATTGCAATATTGCGCTTTATTATTATGCCAATTATTCGCCGCGAACGTAACTCGCGGCGAAATGCGCTTTGCATTATAAAAATGAGCTAGGTACAATTCGGTCTTCGGCACGTTCCGGTATTCGTATTACTGAGTGACGGTTGCCGAGCCTTCATTTTTCTCTTTTCAACATGTGTTGCTTGGTATGCAACACCACTGTAAAGGATATATACATGCCTGTAATTACTCTTCCTGACGGTAGTCAGCGTCAATTCGATAACGCCGTATCTACTATGGACGTTGCAATGTCAATCGGCCCTGGTCTGGCAAAAGCCTGTATCGCTGGTCGTGTAGATGGTGAGCGCGTTGATGCGTGTGATCTAATCGAAAATGACGCAAGCCTTGAAATCATCACAGCCAAAGATGAAGATGGCCTGGAAATCATCCGTCACTCATGTGCTCACCTTCTGGGTCATGCTATCAAGCAGCTTTTCCCTGATGTGAAAATGGCGATTGGTCCAACAATCGACAACGGTTTCTACTACGACGTAGACCTAGAGCAATCGCTGACTCAAGAAGATCTTGACGCGATTGAGAAGCGCATGATTGAGCTTGCTAAAACCAAGTACGATGTCATCAAGAAAAAGGTCAGCTGGCAGGAAGCACGTGATACGTTTGAAGCACGTGGTGAAACCTACAAGATGGAAATTCTAGAC
The DNA here is from genome assembly GCF_001029445.1 of Photobacterium aquae. Classification (GTDB taxonomy): domain Bacteria; phylum Pseudomonadota; class Gammaproteobacteria; order Enterobacterales; family Vibrionaceae; genus Photobacterium; species Photobacterium aquae. The sequence goes on along the minus strand of NZ_LDOT01000033.1, from coordinate 29,088 downwards.
GAGAACGTTTCACGTGACGATCGTCCAGGTCTTTACCATCACGAAGAATACATCGACATGTGTCGCGGTCCACACGTTCCTAACATGAGCTTCTGCCAGCACTTTAAACTGCTGAACGTTGCTGGTGCTTACTGGCGTGGTAACAGCGATAACAAGATGTTGCAGCGTATCTACGGTACAGCATTTGCCGATAAGAAAGCCCTGAAAGCTCACCTGACTCGCCTTGAAGAAGCCGCTAAGCGTGACCACCGTAAACTAGGTAAGCAACTTGACCTGTACCACATGCAGCAAGAAGCACCTGGTATGGTATTCTGGCACCACAACGGCTGGACTGTATTCCGCGAGCTAGAAGTTTTCGTTCGTGACAAGCTGAACGAATACGGCTATCAGGAAGTTAAAGGTCCTCTAATGATGGACCGCGTTCTTTGGGAACGTTCTGGTCACTGGGACAAGTACGCAGAGAACATGTTCACGACGTCTTCTGAAAACCGTGAATATGCAATCAAGCCAATGAACTGTCCGGGCCACGTTCAGATCTTCAACCAAGGTCTGAAATCATACCGTGATCTGCCATTGCGTATGGCTGAGTTCGGTTGCTGTCACCGTAACGAACCATCAGGTGCGCTTCACGGCCTGATGCGTGTACGTGGCTTCACACAGGATGATGCACATATCTTCTGTACTGAAGGTCAGGTACAACAAGAGGTGACATCTTGTATCAAGATGGTTTATGATACCTATCAGACATTTGGTTTTGATAACATTGTAGTTAAGCTATCAACTCGTCCAGAGAAGCGTGTTGGTTCTGACGAAATGTGGGACAAAGCTGAATCTGACCTGAAACTTGCTCTTGGCTCTATGGATATCCCATATGAAATTCAAGAGGGCGAGGGTGCGTTCTACGGTCCTAAGATCGAGTTTACACTGCACGACTGTCTAGATCGTGCTTGGCAGTGCGGTACAGTTCAGTTAGACTTCGCACTACCTGAGCGTCTAGGCGCTACTTACGTAGGTGAAGATAACGAGCGTCATACGCCTGTTATGATCCACCGTGCTATCCTTGGTTCTCTAGAGCGCTTTATCGGTATTCTAATCGAAGAGTACGCGGGCTTCTTCCCTACTTGGTTGGCACCACAGCAGGCTGTTGTAATGAATATTACTGATAGCCAAGCGGAATATGTACAACAAGTAGTCGAAAAACTTCAAAAATCTGGAATTCGTGTCAATGCGGACTTGAGAAATGAGAAGATTGGCTTTAAAATCCGCGAACATACTTTGAAGCGTGTACCTTACATGCTTGTCTGCGGTGACAAAGAAGTCGAAGCAGGCGAGATTGCAGTACGTACTCGCAAGGGTAAAGATTTGGGTAAATATAAGATTGATGATCTTGTTGCTTTCTTGCAGCAGGATATTAGCAGTCGCACACTCAATGTTGTGGAGGAATAAGGTATTAAAGGCACAAAAAGAACCCAAGCACCAGCTAAGCAGAATGCACACCGTCTAAATGGCGAAATCCGCGGAGTACGCGAAGTGCGTCTGACTGGTATTGATGGTGAGTCAATCGGTGTTGTTTCTATCGAAGAAGCAATGGAAACTGCTCATGAGGCTGGTGTCGATCTGGTTGAAATCAGCCCTAATGCCGAGCCACCTGTTTGTCGTGTGATGGACTATGGTAAGTACCTGTTCGAAAAGAGCAAGGCTGCTAAAGAGCAAAAGAAAAAGCAGAAACAAATCCAGGTAAAAGAAGTTAAATTCCGTCCTGGTACAGACGAAGGCGATTATCAGGTAAAACTGCGCAACCTGAGTCGCTTTTTAGAAGAGGGCAACAAGGGTAAAGTCACACTACGTTTCCGTGGTCGTGAAATGGCCCATCAGAGTCTTGGTATTGACCTTCTAAACCGTATTAAAGAAGACTTGATCGACCTAGCAGTTGTAGAAAGCTTCCCTAATAAGGTTGAAGGTCGTCAAATGACGATGATGCTTGCCCCTAAGAAGAAGTAATTACGGCATTCAAGTAGCATAAGGCGCTGCTTAGCTGCAGCGCTTTTTGTTCGCCTGATTACTATGTTATTAACATTCAACAATGCGGAGTCTCATCATGCCTAAGATGAAATCCAACAAAGGTGCTGCTAAGCGTTTTAAGAAAACTGCTGGTGGTTTCAAGTTTAAGCACGCAACTAAGCGTCACATCCTGACTAAACGTACTACTAAGAACAAGCGTCAGCTACGTCCAAATGCAATCCTTCCTAAGTGTGAAGTGGCTGCAGTTGCTCGCATGCTTCCGTTCGCTTAATAGTTTTTCAGTATTTACATTTAATTAGTTAGGAGTCTCCTATGCCTCGCGTAAAACGTGGTGTACAAGCGCGTGCACGTCACAAGAAAGTTCTAAAACAAGCTAAAGGTTACTACGGTGCACGTTCACGTGTTTACCGCGTAGCTTTCCAGGCTGTTACTAAAGCTGGTCAATACGCTTACCGTGACCGTCGTCAGAAGAAACGTACTTTCCGTCAACTATGGATTGCACGTATCAACGCTGCTGCTCGTCAGAATGGTATGTCTTACAGCCGTTTGATCAACGGTCTGAAGAAAGCGTCTATCGAAATCGATCGTAAGATCCTTGCTGATATCGCTGTATTCGACAAAGCAACTTTCACAGTGCTTGTTGAGAAGGCAAAAGCTGCTCTGTAATTTTACAGTTTAGTTTTTACGGAAAAGGAGAGCTTCGGCTCTCCTTTTTTCATTTTTACCATTTATCCCAAGACCCATATCATTCCCTTCATGCCTTGAAGCTGTCTTGTCGTCTTTCTAGATTCGCCTGTAGCTCGAACCCCTGTAGCTCAAACTAATGCTTTCTCCCAATTCTGCATATTGGGGAGAACTCGGGTATACAAATCTACTCTTTGATGAGATACCAACATATTCACATCGCTCTGTGTATTTGTGCCATTCGATCGTATGGTACCCGTTGTGATGGCTTTCACGCTTAAGCTGGTGTACTCACATGCGTTCATATATTCCCCTTAGCACCTGTCAGGTTGCTATTGAGTTTGGTGCGAGCAACGTTGGGCAAGCAACGGTAACCTTGGCATTTGAAATCGATAAAACGAACACAGTTTACCAGTCTGTTGTACAGGCACAGGTGAGCGATAGCGGGCAGACTGGAAATTGCGCCAATGAATGGCAAGCAGGCCAAGTATACAATAAGGGGAATGTCGTGTTCTGGCAAGGCTCCCTATGGCAGGCGCAGTGGTGGAATCAAGGGGCAGATCCTACTCAGTCAGGGCCTTGGGGCGTATGGCAGCAGGTGAATGGCAATGGGTGTGATAACCCTGATCCAACCCCCGATCCTACTCCTGAGCCACCCGTACCTGTGCTGACACCTGATCCTGAGCCAACACCGCCTGTTGGTGGCAATGCTTACGTTGCCGGCGGTAGTTATCAGCCCGGTGATATTGTCACCCATAACGGAGCATCCTACCAATGCCGAGCGTGGCCGAATGGCCTCTGGTGTTCGTCAAGCCCTGTGCATTATGAGCCGGGACGTGGGGTCGTGTGGCAAGATGCCTGGACGCGGCTCTAAATGTATTGCTAGCAAGCGGGTCGGTGATTGCCTGACGTAAAGGAGACTTTAATAGCTGCGTACTATCAGCGATGCGAGTGTCGATAGTACGCAGTATTTTCTCTTGGCCTGCCAGCTGGCGGGTGATTTTATCGAGATCTTTTCCTACGTGCCGATGATGGTGTATTAAGTCCGTGTATTCTTTAGGTTTGGTACTGGCAGTGGCCGCTGCTTGCTCAATCTGATTGGCGGCTAGTTGTTGTTCTTGCTGGCGTGTTGTGACCATTTCTGCTCGTTGCTCTATTTTGTGTATGAGTATGCTTCGCAGCAGCCGGAGCTGCTGCAATTGCTTGGCCAGCGAGTGTACTGTGATATTGAGCGTAGAGTCTTGCTGATACCTCATGACGGTTTAATCACCGATATCGTTAAGGATTTGCGCTGTTTTGGCTTCTTCAATTTTATTGATAAGACGATGTGATTCCGCATTGTCCCGCACAGCCTTACTTAGGGTAATCGTGGCACTGACAAGAAATAAGCTGCAGATGCTGTAGTAGCCTTTGATAAGCAGGTCGCCCGGTAGTTTGATGATACTGATCGTCATAGCAATTACGGCAATGATAAAGGTCGCTTTCGCATAAACTAGCCAGTATTTATCTTGTTGTTGGAACATAATCTATCTCCTTGATAAGTTTGTTTGAAAATGATGTGTTGATTGATTTTTTCCTCAATCGAACAGTGTTTTTAATTTAATGGGTTTATTTGAACAATGCAAGGGTTACCCGAAAAAAAATGTGGAAATAATGCTTGGGGAAAATGTTAGTTGTAGGTAACAACCGGTAGCTAGCCATGCTGGCTCGATGGATTTCGGGTGTGTAGAGGAGGGGCTGGATAGCAGGGGGAGTGTGATGAATTTTGGTCAAGAGTGTGGAAATGACGGAGGGAATTGAATAAAGGCGTTTTTTTTTCATCCAATATTGTCGATTTAGTACGATTGGATTTGGATTTGGACGGATGTTTCTTTAGTATGTATCGTTACGCGAATTTATATCTCCCTAAAGGACGCCACCTGTAGGTGGATGAGGAAACGATGCAACATCTAGACGAGATTATTGCCAACGCAACGGCAGCTATTGAGCAGGCTGATTCATTAGTCGCTCTGGACGAAGTGCGTGTCCAGTACCTGGGCAAAAAGGGTGAACTAACCCTTCAACTACAAAGCTTGGGCAAACTGCCACCAGAAGAACGTCGCGAAGCGGGTCAAGAGATCAACAAAGCGAAAGGTGCAGTGCAACAAGCCATTACAGCACGTAAAGATGCTCTTCAGCGCGCTGAGCTTGAAGCGAAACTGGCTGCAGAAACCATTGATGTCACTCTGCCAGGTCGCCGTATTGAAAACGGTGGCTTACACCCAGTTACGCGTACCGTTGAGCGTATTGAACAGTTCTTTGGTGAGCTAGGCTTTAACGTTGAGTCTGGTCCTGAAATCGAAGATGCATTCCATAACTTCGACGCACTGAACATCGCTGCTGATCACCCTGCGCGTACCGATCACGATACCTTCTTCTTCAACCCTGATTTGATGCTGCGTACTCACACGTCGGGCGTACAGATCCGTACGATGGAAAATGGTAAGCCACCATTCCGTTTCATCGCACCGGGCCGTGTATACCGTAACGATTACGATCAGACTCACACGCCAATGTTCCACCAGGTGGAAGGTATGCTGGTTGACGAGAACGTAAACTTTGCGCAGCTGAAAGGTATTCTGCACGACTTCCTATGCAACTTCTTCGAAGAAGAAGTTGAAGTTCGTTTCCGTCCTTCTTACTTCCCGTTTACCGAGCCTTCAGCTGAAGTTGACGTGAAAGGCAAGAACGGCAAATGGCTTGAAGTCCTAGGCTGCGGTATGGTTCACCCGAACGTACTTCGTAGCGTAGGCATCGACCCTGAGAAATACTCTGGTTTCGCATTTGGTATGGGCGTAGAGCGCCTGACTATGCTGCGTTACGGCGTAAACGATCTGCGTGCGTTCTTCGAGAACGACCTGCGTTTCCTAAAACAATTCAAGTAATTCAGGGTCCCGAGAGGAAAAATAATGAAATTCAGCGAATCTTGGCTTCGTGAGTGGGTTAACCCTGCGGTTACCACTGATGAACTAACTCACCAAATCACTATGGCTGGCCTAGAGGTAGACGACGTACTGCCTGTTGCTGGCTCTTTTACTGGCGTTAAAGTTGGCCAGGTTGTTGAGTGCGCTCAGCACCCAGATGCAGACAAACTGCGCGTAACCAAAGTAGATGTTGGCGAAGAAGAATTGCTAGACATCGTTTGTGGTGCGTCTAACTGCCGTCAGGGTCTTAAAGTTGCTGTAGCGACAGTTGGTGCTGTACTACCTGGCGATTTCAAGATCAAGAAAGCCAAACTACGCGGTCAGCCATCACACGGTATGCTGTGCTCGTTCTCTGAGCTGGGTATTGATGTTGAGTCTAACGGCATCATGGAGCTGGCAGAAGACGCAGTGAATGGTACTGACTTCCGTGAGTTCCTAGGTCTGGATGACGTTACTGTTGATGTTGACCTGACTGCAAACCGTGCTGACTGTTTTAGCATTCGCGGTATGGCTCGTGAAGTTGGTGTTCTAAACCGCGCTGACGTAACTGAGCCTGCAGTTGAAGCTGTTGCAGCTTCAATCGAAGACACTGTATCTATCGACGTGAAAGCACCGGCTGCATGTCCACGTTACCTTGGCCGTGTGGTTAAGAACGTGAATGTTCAGGCTGAAACTCCACTATGGATGCAGGAAAAGCTGCGCCGTTGTGGTATCCGTTCAATCGATCCAGTTGTTGATATCACTAACTTTGTTCTGCTAGAGCAAGGTCAGCCAATGCACGCATTTGATCTGGCTAAGATCGAAGGTGGCATCGTGGTACGCTTGGCAGAGCAAGGCGAGAAGCTGACGCTGCTAGACGGCACTGAAGCTGAACTGAACGCTGACACACTGGTTGTTGCAGACCACAACAAAGCACTGGCTATCGCCGGTATCTTTGGTGGTGAGCAGTCTGGCGTTACGACTGAAACGAAAGACGTACTACTAGAGTGTGCATTCTTCGCTCCGGATCACATCCGTGGCCGCGCACGTAGCTACGGTCTGCACACTGATTCTTCAATGCGTTTCGAGCGTGGTGTGGATTACGCACTACAAGTGAATGCAATGGAGCGTGCAACGGCACTGCTTGTTGAAATCTGTGGCGGTGAAGTAGCGCCTGTTGTGGCGGTTGAGTCTGAAGCAGATCTGCCTAAGCCAAACAAAGTTGTACTTCGTCGTACTAAGCTAGACAACCTACTGGGTCACCACATTGCAGATTCAGACGTGGTTGAGATCCTAGAGCGTCTAGGCATGACCGTTGAAACAACGGCTGAAGGTTGGGAAGCTGTTGCACCAACATGGCGTTTCGACATCGCGATTGAGCAAGACCTAGTGGAAGAAGTTGGCCGTATCTACGGTTACGACAACATCCCTAACCAGTCGCCAGTGGCTGCTCTAAGCATGAACGATCACAAAGAAGCGGATCTACCGCTGAAGCGTGTACGTAACCTGCTTGTTGACCGTGGTTACCAAGAAGCGATCACTTACAGCTTCGTTGAGCCTGAGCAGCAGAAACTGGTTGTTCCTGGTGTTGAGCCATTGATCCTGCCATTCCCAATTTCTGCGGAAATGTCAGCAATGCGTCTTGGCCTGATCCAAGGTTTGTTGAACACTGTTGTTCACAACCAGAAGCGTCAGCAGCCTCGCGTTCGTCTGTTTGAATACGGCCTACGTTTCATCCCTTGCGAAACCGCTGAAAACGGCATGCGCCAAGAGCCAATGCTTGCTGGTGTTATTGCTGGTACGCGCAGCGAAGAGCACTGGGATATCGAAACCAACACCGTTGATTTCTTCGATCTTAAAGGTGATCTAGAAGCGATTCTAGAACTGTCTGCTAACGAGAAAGCATACTCATTCGCAGCAGTTAAGCACCCAGCACTTCACCCAGGTCAGTCTGCGGCTATCATCGTAGACGGCAAAGAAGTGGGCGTGATTGGTACGGTTCACCCAGAACTTGAGCGTAAGTTTGGCCTAAACGGCCGTACTATCGTGTTCGAAATCGAATGGTCTGCGATCAACACTAAAGTGATCCCAGAAGCCGTTGCGCTATCTAAGTTCCCGGCAAACCGTCGTGATATCGCCGTGGTTGTAAACGAAGGTGTTGCCGCTGGTGATGTCGTTGAAGCATGTCTTGCCAATGGTGGTGAACTGCTGAAAGACGTAAATCTGTTTGATGTTTACCGTGGTAAGGGTGTAGAAGAAGGCAATAAGAGCCTTGCTATTGCCCTGACACTTCAGTCAGCAGAACGTACACTGGAAGAAGCAGACATTGCAGCCGCAGTTGAAGCGATTGTTGCTGAATTGGCATCACGCTTTGGTGCATCGCTACGTGACTAATTGTTCAGACTAGCTCAAAAGTATTAGAGCTAATTTGCTGATTAATCAATGCATAGCAATAGAAAGCAGCCCTATGGGCTGCTTTTTTTTGATCTAAATCTAAGAATGCAAAATTTTTGTAACCCAGCAATTATTCCTATTTCAACCTATGGTTGTAGATATATATATCGCAAAATGAGTGAGTTATGGTCGATTTTGTCAAAAGTCATTCGTTTTAAGCGTGATAGGGGTGACAGAAGGAGCACAATGCTGCTAGAAGAAATCAATGATTTGACACGAACTTAACGTAAAAAAGTTGGCGGAAATCAGGAAGTTGGCTTAAACTTGTCTCTAGTTAGGACTGAAGCATTAATCGTGTGTAGATCACATGGTGTTGTTAAGGCTCAGACCAGCTAGACTGATTCGCTGCAGGTATAGTGATTGCTATGGCTGCGATCCATTCAACATAGTCTTGAGGGAATTATCTATGGCGCTCACAAAAGCCGATTTGGCTGAGAACCTGTTTGAAAATGTTGGGTTAAGCAAACGGGACGCCAAGGATACGGTGGAAGTCTTCTTTGAAGAAATAAGGAAAGCTCTGGAACATGGCGAGCAAGTGAAGTTATCAGGTTTTGGTAATTTTGATTTGCGCGACAAGAATGAGCGTCCCGGAAGAAACCCGAAGACGGGAGAGGATATTCCAATCTCCGCTCGTCGTGTTGTGACTTTCCGTCCAGGTCAAAAATTGAAAGCTCGCGTAGAAAACATCGAAATCGAAAAGTAATCGCGACTTTTGTGTGAATAAGAACCCAAGCAAGGTGTGTAGAACTTGCTTGGGTTTTTTATTGCCTAAAGTCCACGATAGCGTGACCTAGGTAATAAAGATGTTACCGAGTTGTATTGCAATGGTGTCTATGGATGCGGGCTAAGGTATCATAGTGGCATTAATCTTGAGCGAAGGGAGTACGTTCAATGGGAATGTTGCATTTAACCCAAGAAGGACAGTTTGTAGCATCGGCTCTGGATATGGATTTGCCAGTAGAGACTGGAACATGGAAAACATTGACAGGTGTGCGTTGCAGACTTTGGGGGCGGGGGATATTAGTTTGTGATCCTCCTGCGGCAACGGTATCAGAGCATGAGGTCGTATTGTCTTGTGGTGTTCATGGTGATGAAACCGCCCCGATCGAGTTAATTGACCGTTTGGTAACGCAAGTGTTGGTCGGAGTGTTAGTGCCCGCACACCGCTTGCTATTTATTGTCGGTCATCCTGAAGCGATACAGCACCACCAGCGTTATCTCACCGAGAACATGAACAGATTGTTCAAGGGCCCTAACAGCGCTGCTAATTTAGATTGCTGTCGTGCCAATGAACTTCAGCAGGCCGTCAATCGCTTTTTCGGTCAGCCCGAGGCGCCACGGCAAGAGGCGACGCGCTGGCATTTGGATCTCCACTGTGCGATCCGTGATTCGGCCCATTACACCTTTGCTGTTAGTCCGGCAACGGAAAATCCCACCCGCCATTCTTCGTTATTTGCCTTTTTGGAAGCGGCATGTATTGAAGCCGTATTATTGTCTCAAACGGCCTCGCCAACCTTTAGTTGGTACAGTGCCGAATATTTTTCGGCACAAGCATTAACGTTGGAACTCGGTAAAGTAGCTCAATTTGGTCAAAACGATTTGCAACAACTGGCAGGCTTTTATCAGGCCCTAGAAAAGTGGGTAACGGGTTCACTGTGTCTATCGTCGTGGGATGGTTATTATCCGCAAGTATATAAAGTGACACGGACCTTGGTTAAGAAAAGTGAGCATTTCGCATTGAATTTCCCTAGCCATCAGGCAAATTTTTCATTTTTTGAGCAAGGAGAGCTATTGGGAACTGATGTGGGAGTGGAATATCTATCATTGGCAGGAGGGGAAGCTATCGTATTTCCCAATGCCAATGTTGCTGTTGGTCAGCGGGCATGTTTATTGGTGAAAAAGACAGCGGTTGTTTCCAACGGTCAAGTACATGCTGTCAATGATTGAATGCTAATTTATAGAATTCTCATGGAGTAATCAGTCTGCTGCGTCTCAAGCAATTTGGGTATAAATATCAGTTGCCTAGTTATCCTTGCTTTTCATTTTATAGGTGAAAGGGTAAGGTAAGCGGACAAGTCCAATCGTGAAAGTCTAATGTTGTTAAATGAATTGATCAGCCACCGACAGGCCCGGTGGCGACGCGCAGGCTATATTGCTGCTGCGATGTTGCTGGTTGCCGTTTTCTTTGCTTTGGCCGTGGGGGAGATCTTTATCTGGCCTTGGTCACCATCTGGCGATATCGAACAAAAGCTACTGTTACAGCTGCGTTTTCCTCGATTGTTGGCTGCTTTGGCAATTGGCGCCTCTTTGGCCTCCTCTGGCGCAGTTCTTCAAGTTTTGCTCGGTAACCCTTTAGCCGAACCCGGTGTCTTAGGGATCTCTGGCGGAGCCAGTTTGGCATTGGTTATTGTGCTGTTCATCCTTCCTTTTTCCCCTGGCCCAATGGTGATGATGATTGCAGCGATGCTGGGGGCGATGGCCTTTACTTTGGTGCTTGTTGGTTTGTCGCGCCGGCGTAAGGTATCAACCGCCCGGTTACTGCTCATTGGTGTCGCATTGGGGATATTATCCGGTGCGGTTGTTACCTGGGCGTTTTATTTCAGTGATGATTTGAACTTGCGGGTACTGATGTATTGGCTAATGGGAAGCGTTGCGGGTGTCAGTTGGGCCCAGCTGAGTTTGTTGTTTGTCGTTGTGCCGGTGTTGGTGTGGTTGTGCAGCAAAGGGCGAACCTTGGATATTCTGATGCTTGGTGAGCATCAGGCCCGCCAGCTTGGTTTGGATGTAGATCGTTTCCGATGGCGTTTAATTTTGGTGGTGTCTTTGCTCGTTGGAGCCGCCGTTGCACTTGGCGGAGTGATTGGTTTTATCGGCTTGGTTGTTCCTCATTTGATCAGACTGGCATTGGGAACCGAAAATCGATACCTGCTGCCTTTATCTGCATTATGTGGGGCGATATTGTTGGCATCGGCCGATACGCTAGCCAGAGTGATGCTGCCTGCCGCAGAGCTTCCGGTGGGGGTCGTGATCACGACAATCGGAGCCCCGGTATTTATCTGGATGCTGCTTCGTTCACAGTTTGATTAGGCCAAATACCATGTCTGATAAATTCCAAACCTCTTCTGTGGTACTTAGTGCGAAAAATCTAGCCATGCCGCCTCGGTTACTGCCCGTCTCCTTTGATGTGCGCCAAGGTGAAATCGTTCATCTGATTGGCCCTAACGGTAGCGGGAAGAGTACCGTGCTGTCGATCGTTTCGGGCTTGGGAGAAGGGGACGGTGAGGTGACCCTCTCGGACCAGAATATTAAGAAGTTGGATTTGTCTCAACTGGCAAGGCAGCGTTGCTATCTGGCCCAGCAAGACAAGCCCGCATTTGCCGTTGGTGTCTATCACTACCTTGTGTTGTCGTTATCGGCGTTGGGGGATGTACCGATATCTCAGGTTGAAATGGCACTGGAAGAAATATGCGATGCACTGAAGATCACAGATAAGCTCAGTCGTACAATCCAGCAGCTATCAGGTGGTGAGTGGCAACGGGTCAGGCTTGCTGCCGCTTGCTTGCAGGTATGGCCGTCGCTGAACCCAGAAGCACGCCTGCTGTTATTGGATGAGCCTGCTGCAGCACTGGATATTGGCCAAGAAGCAATTATGTATCAATTGGTAAGAAAGATGGCTGCTCAAGGTATTGCTGTGGTCATGGCAAACCATGATTTGAATCGCACCTTGCGTGAAGCCGATACCGTGCTGTTACTTAACAATGGTTCTTGTGTCGCTAAGGGTACGCCGAAAACTGTGATGACGGTTGATAGACTTCAAAGTGTATTTTCAACTCAAATCCAGCGTATTGAGCATCAGGGGCAATCTTGCCTGCTGTTTACTGATTAACGACTCGGAACATATTTATTATTGCAGCCTGCGAAGAATGGGCAGGCTGGCTACAAAAGGAGACACCATGACGACACCTAGTTGGGATCTTTCTGCTGCCTATCAGGATCTGAATGATCCGCAAATTTCTCAGGACCTAACCTTCGTTGAGGCAAAGCTGCCGGAGTTGGTTGCGTTGGATTCGGCATCAGTTGCAGGCGTAACGGCTGCGGTATTGATATTCGCCGAGCTGAAGGTCAAGCTTCATACATTGTATACCTTCAGTAGCTGTATTTTGTCTGTTGACGCGACGGATGTCGGTGCCAAGAAGCTACAAGGGCAGGTGAATAGCCTGCTGTCGCGCTTAAGTCAGTCATGGACACCGTTTGAGCAGGCGATTATTAATTTCGATGATGCCCAGTTCGAGGCGTTGTTGGCCGATAATGAGGTGGCAGACTGGCGCTTTGGTTTCGAACGCAGCCGGTTGCTGAAAGCGCACCAGCTCACGATTGGCGAAGAGCAGTTGCTGACGGCTCTGGATCAGGACGGTCGACTGGCATGGGGACGCCTGTACGACAATATTACCGGTTGTCTGAAAGTCACCTTGACATTGGCAGACGGTACGCAGGAAACAATGGGACTATCACAGGCTGCCAGTATTATTTATGGCGGTGATGCGATGCGCCGTGAGCCGGCATGGCGCGCTATTGCAGAGGCGATGACTGTGCATCAGGAAAGCTTTGCCGCGATCTTGAATGCGTTGGCCGGGGCTCGCCTTACCGAATATGAAAAGCGCAGCCATACTAAACCGATGCATTTTCTGGATCCGAGTTTGCACGGTAGCCATATCGAAAAGGCCACACTGGATGCCATGATGGGAGTTGCCAAGGCCAACCGTGGCGTAGGCCAGAAGGCCGGTTTGCAAATGGCAAGGCTATTCGGGACGTCAACGCTCAAGCCTTGGGATGAGCAGGCATCGATGCCTGCATTGTCAAACACATCCAGCCAGACCTACAGCTTTGCTGAAGGCATCGCTATTATTCGCGAGGCCTTTGCTGGGGTCGATCCAGAGATGGCTGAGTTTGTCGATATGATGGTTGAGCAGCAACTTATTGATGCCGCACCGCAGCCGAATAAGCGTTTGGGTGCCTACTGCACGAAATTGGCCAGTAGCCGAACCCCGTTGGTTTTTATGACATGGGGGGGCAGTATGTCAGATATGCTGACTCTGGCACATGAACTGGGCCATGCATTTCATAACTGGGTTATGCGTGACATGCCATTGGTTAAAACCAAATACCCAATGACCTTGGCCGAGACCGCTTCCATTTTTGCCGAGAACGTTGTACGTGACGCTTTGCTAGAAAAAGCCACCAGCGAAGAAGAAAAATTGCTGATGCTGTGGGAAGAAGCCCAGTCGGCATTGGCACTTTTGGTCAATATTCCGGTTCGCTACGAATTTGAAAAGGCGTTTTACGAGCAGCGTAGCGGCGGTGAGTTCACGGCTGATCAGTTCAAGGCGTTAATGTCTGAAACATGGCGTGAATGGTATGGCGATGCCATGGACGAAACCAATGAGATGTTCTGGGCCAGCAAGCTTCACTTTAGTATTGCTGAAGTGAGTTTCTATAACTACCCATACCTATTTGGTTACCTGTTCAGCAAGGGGGTCTATGCCCAGCGAGAAGCCAAAGGCGCGTCTTTCTATGACGACTATAAAGCCTTGCTGCGTGATACTGGCTCAATGACAGCAGAAGAGGTGGTTGCCAAGCATTTAGGGATGGATATTCGTGAAGCGGCTTTCTGGCAGCAGAGTGTCGATATGATTGCCAAGCAGATTGATGAGTTTGAGCAATTGCTAGATAGCCTTGGTAAATAATACCGATTGGATAACAACGCCCAGCCATGTGCTGGGCGTTTTTTTATGCGTAATTTATCTATGGATTATTCATGTTGATTTATCGGTTGTGAAATTTGACGATTCTCCGAGCAACGAAGTGCCTGTTATCTATACGGCAAGCGGCTGGAAGAAAGAAAATTGCTACTTTTGTTCCATTTTTGATGCGATAAATTGTGGGGTTTGCTTTTTCTATTTCATGATTTTATTGAATTAATATTCTAATAGTTAAAGGGAAAGTAAAGTGACCCATATAATCAATGATCCCGGTCAGGCGGCTAGGTTTATATACCGTGCAACCTTTGGTCCGAAACCGGGGGATATCAGCACGCTGCTTGAAATTGGGGAAGAGGCATGGCTTAGCGAACAGTTTGAGCAGCCGTTGGTTCGTCACCGCCAGCTGACAGAGCAATTTTCCTCCGCAAGCAATGAAAAAATCAATGAGGTAGCCAGGATGAGTGCCTGGTGGTGCCGTGCACTTACCGGGGGTGATCAGCTAAGACAGCGTGTTGCCTATGCATTGAGCCAAATTCTGGTTGTCTCGCGCTATGGCGGCCCTGACTCTCAGTCGTTGGCAGAGTATTACGATTTGCTGCTAGAGCATGCGTTTGGCAATTTTCGCGACTTGCTCAAGGCCGTCACATTGAGCCCTGCTATGGGCAAATTTCTCACGATGGAGGGAAGCTGTAAGGCTAATCCGCAGCGCAATACATTCCCTGACGAGAACTATGCTCGTGAAGTGATGCAGCTGTTCAGCATCGGTTTGTGGCGTTTGGACTCCAACGGCACGGTGAGTCTTGATACTAACGGCAACAAAATCCCCAATTATTCGCAGGATGATGTTGAAGAGTTGGCGCGAGTATTTACCGGCTGGCGCCGCCGTAATTACCTTGAGCCTATGTATGCGGTGGCCAGCCGTCACGATACGGACGAGAAAGTGGTGATGGGGCAGGTCTTCCCGGCAGGGCAAACTGCAGAGCAGGATTTGGATCAAGCTATCGATCTGCTGTTTGAGCACCGCAACACCCCAATGTTCATTTCTACTTTGCTGATTAAACGCCTGACTATCAGCAATCCGCGTCGCAACTATATCAAGCGTGTTTCTGATGTGTTCAAAGATAACGGTTATGGTGTCCGTGGCGATATGAAGGCCGTGGTACGTGCAATTCTGCTTGATAAAGATTTGCTGGCGGGACGTGCTATGGCGGATCATCAAGCATCGGGGACGGGCAAGCGCAATTTTGGCAAAGTGAAGGAGCCAGTGATTGCGATGGCCAATCTATGTCGCGCCCTTGAGGTTAAGAATAATGATCCATTGCGCTGGTGGGATTTCGCTGGGATTCAAGGCAACTTTGGCCAAGCGCCGCTACAGGCTTCTAGTGTGTTTAACTTCTATGAGCCCGATTACGCCCCTAAAGGTGAGCTAACCGACAAGCAATTAAGTGGCCCTGAGTTTGCGATTCTATCGATGGATGTGATGCGTCGAATTTCAAATCGGATGTGGGGGATGATCACGTCGGTCGATCCAACCAAGCCTAAGCGTTGGCATTGGGACCGTAGTGAGTTCAAGGCGGTAGTCAGCGATCCGCAGGCGTATGTTGCTTTGGTCAACGAGCGGTTGTTCGGTGGCTTGATGTCACAGCCATTGGCCGATTACCTGCACGCCATGCTGGCCCAATTAGAGCAAGATCGCCGTAATGAAGACCGTAAGGTTATCGATACGCTATTTGCCATCCAGTGTTCACCAGAATTCCGTTGTCAGGGGTAAGCCATGAAACTATCAAGACGTAACTTTTTGAAAGGGACGGCAGCACTGGGAGCGACCTCGGTTGTTGCCCCGTCGGTTGCTGCTCTTAATCCCGTGGCGAATACGGATGAAGACTACAAGGCGCTGGTGTGTATCTTCCTGCTTGGCGGTAACGATGCCTACAACATGGTGATCCCCGATGACGATAGTGCTTATGCGGAGTATTTGTCTGCTCGTCCTAAACTGGCGATTGAGCGTAGTGCTGCCGTGCCGCTAGGTATTAAAACCGACAATAATGTTGCGTTGAGCCTGCATCCGGCAATGCAAAGCCTGCAGGATATTTTTGCCGTTGAGAAAAGCGCAACAGTGATCGTTAATACCGGCCAGTTGGTTGAGCCGATCATTGGTCGTGATCAGACTAGTGCGCGTTATCCTGAGTTCCTGATGGCGCACAATCTCCAGCAAACGATGTGGCAGTCCGGTGCCGATGAGATGGATATTAAGCTAGGCTGGGCTGGCCGAATGGTAGAGCAGATGTATCTGCCGGGTAAGCTCTCGCCGATGATTTCGTTAGGCGGCGAGAAGAAATGGCTGCGCAATAACATCAAAGAGCAGTTGGTGACGACCAGTGTTGGAGCGGGTAGCTATAGCGGTTTGACAACCGCTGATCGTGTTGATGCCATGATGCGCCATTTTAATGCGCAGTTTGCCAACCTGTATGAAGATAACTACTCAGCAACGATGGCAAGCCGATACCATGAGAATGCCCAGTTGGATGAGGCATTGGCCTCTGTGGGCAAACTACCGGGGTTTCCTGATACGGGGCTTGGTAATATGCTTCATACCACGGCGCAGATGATCAAGGCTAGGAACAGCGAAGCGATGGGCCACCGCCGGCAGGTATTCTTCCTTGGACTCGGTGGTTTTGATACCCATAAAGATCAGCTTAATGCCCACGCTGGGTTATTGAAGCAGGTCGCTGATGCAATGGCAGCGTTCTACCATGAAATCAAGCAGCAGGGGCTGTCAGAGAATGTAACCACCTTTACCATGTCTGATTTCGGACGCCGAATTATGCCTAACGAAACAGGAACGGATCATGGCTGGGCTGGCCATCAGATCATTATGGGCGGAGCAGTACAGGGTGGAAAAGCCTATGGTAAGTGGCCGGATCTCAAGCCGGGTAGTGAGTATGATTATAAAAATGGTCGCTTGATCCCGGAGATCGCGGCGGATCAGGTCAATGCCAGTTTGGCTCAGTGGTTTGGTTATGATGATCTGCCGGAAACTCTGTTTGCCTCCTTGTCACAGTTCGAGCAGAAGACAATTCCGTTTATGGTAGGTGCGGTAGGACCAGAATTGCCAGATCCTCCGCCGCAATATCCAACCTATACAGTGGGAACGGCTTATAACGAAGGTGATATTGTCGTGGGTAAGGATAATGCTTTGTATCAGTGTAAGCCTTGGCCGTATTCGGGGTGGTGTTCAAATTCTGGATATGCCCCGGGCGATAGCCTCTATTGGCAGGATGCATGGAATAAAATCTAAACGTTAGCGATATTGGCTAATAGCAACGAAGGAAGGCAGCGGGTGATCGCTGCCTTTTTTTATTGTATTTACATAATACAAAGTCGTGCATTACGCACAATTATTATTTTCAAATATGTATATTATCAGTAATTTGTGTATAGTATTTATCATGTCTTCATATTGGTATTGGGGTATTTTTGTTTTGCGCCGCGAATAATGGTGCTTATCCATCTATTTAGAATGCTTGATATAGAAATATAAGTATTCTTATCTGGAATAAGCGTATTCGCTAGATAGATAACTATATTAAAAATACAGTTGTATTGTTAAGTTATTAAGCCAGCTTGAATTAATGTAAACAGAAAGTAGCACTATCGTTTTTGATTATGAGCGAAAGCTGTATAAATACAATGGTTTCGGAAAGCTTTGGATAGTGATAGGTCGTTCATGATCGCCCTAGGAGAGGGACATGCTTAAGAAAATTACGCTTTATTTTGTTTCAACATTAACTATTTTGATATTTATTAGCTGTTTGGTTAGCTATCGTTATCTTGAAAGCTGGACAAACGAAAATATCAAGAAAGAGAATGAGGTTGTCGTTAATACCCTGACATCGGCATTAGGAAGTACGTTATCGAATACACAGAATAGCGTGAATGCATTAGCAAATACGTTTGCTCGATTTGATTTTGACAATGAAACATTGGCGATAATGAAAAAGATCGTTACAGAATCAAACGGCAAGTATATGGGGGTTTATTTTAGTAAGCCATCAGGTGAAACATTCACTTATTCCAATGAATTAAGCGGTATCATGCATGGGTTCAATGCCAAAGAGAAGCAGCGTGAATGGTTCATGGTGCCGATGTCTGGAAAAAATGTTATCTCCTCACCTTATATCAGTTCCACGGGTGAGACTATTATCAGTGTAGCATCGCCTATTCGTAATGAGTTCGATCGTATTATCGGTGTTTTGAGCATAGATGTTGATATTACTCAGGATCTGCTGAGAACCAAGATGGAATTTACAATAGCGGCCAAAGATGGCCATGTATTGTTTGTCGATAGCCAGACAGCATCTTGGAAAGGCAAAAATGTCTACGATATTATGCCGATTTATAAGTCGGTAACCGATGAACCGTTTTTGTATGAAAATGATAAAGGTGAATATTTTACTGTTTCGAAGCAGGACTATAATAACCAATACGATATATTCGCGTTTACACTTCAAAATAGTGCGTTTGAAAATAGAAACACCATCCTGACAATGTTCGTTATGCTGTTGCTTTCTGTCGGCGTTATTCTTGCGCTTATTGTATTCGCTATTGTTAAGAAAGAGATCAATACCAACTTGGGCGAGGAGCCGGAAGTCCTGGCTGAAAAAATAGAGCAATTTGCTCTTGGCCATATCGTATCGGTTGAGTTCAACCCAAATGGCTTGGTGTCGCAATCCTTGCGTAATATGCAACAAAGTATCAAAACGATAACTCAAACCACAAATACGGTGACGGATTCATTACTTGCCAACCAATCACGAATTGAATCGATTATCCAAGATAACAAGGATAATGCCCAGAGCGAGTCGATGGAAGTTGAGCAGGTTGCGGCGGCGATTACCGAGCTATCCTCGACAGCCACTGATGTGGCGCATAACGCGGCTCAGGCTGATACCCAAGCGAGTGACGTTCTTCAGGTGGTTGCCGTGGGTTCTGAAACCTTGCAGCGTTCTGAGTCTATTTCGGTTCAGGTGAGTGATTCAATCAAAGAGTCGGTATTGATTGTCAGCGAGTTGCGCCAATATAGCGACAAGATCAGCTCAGTGGTGGATGTGATCACGTCGATTTCGGAACAGACTAACCTTTTGGCTCTCAATGCTGCAATCGAAGCCGCGCGTGCTGGTGAGCAGGGCCGAGGTTTTGCCGTTGTTGCCGACGAGGTGAGATCGCTTGCAGCCAAGACTCAGCAATCAACCATTGATATTCAGTCGATTATTTTGCAGCTGCAGGAGCAATCGAAGAAAGCTGATGAGTTCATGGTGAGCAATTCTAGCTTGGTGGAAGAGTCCTACCGGATGTCGCTGGAGATCTCCGAGGCATTTAGAGGGATCATGGCGAAAGTCGAAGCAATGTCTGATATCAATACCTTGGTGGCAACGGCCTCGGAAGAGCAGTCATCGGTGACGATGGATGTTTCCCGCCGAGTAGAGAATATCAACCATACTGTACAGATCAGTTTGGATAACGCCCGCTTGATCAGCGACGTTAACCGGGAAATCTCCGCATTGATTGAAGCCATGAAGCAGGAAATGTCTTACTTCAAGATGGGATAAGATCGAAAATAACCGGATAGGTATTGGCAAAGGCAGTGGGCAATCACTGCCTTTTTTGTTTCTTTTTTATCGCCACGTCAGTGATGTTATTAAGATCACTTTGCCTATTGCCGGTGTATTCGGTGGTGAGTGAGATCTGCTTGATTAATCTTCCAGTGGAAGTGGTAAAGGTATCTGGCTATGACGAGGCAACAAAGGTATTGAGATTGTTGCTACAGCTACAGTAGTTGATGTGCCTATCATGGTGCTAAGTCTAGGAGCGAATCGGTGATGGAGGGGCGGCTTTTAATGGCTTTTATATCGTTCAACGCAATAAAGCCGGTGAGGGTATCACCGGCTTTTTTTGTGCCAACTGAAAGGGTTGTTTTAATTTCGAAAGATAATAATTATGGTCGGTTAGCTCATCATGACGCCGAGGCTCAGTAGCATCATGACCATTGCTGTCAGGATACCGATAAGCGGGCCGATGAAGCGAAGCCATGAGGAGTAGGCGACGCGGCCGATAGCAAGGCCACCCATAACAACACCGGATGTCGGGGTTACTAGGTTAGGTAGGCCAGAGGCTGATTGGAACGCGGTTACAACCAGTTCGCGGCCCACCCCGGCAAAATCGGCCAGTGGGGCAAGAACAGGCATAGAGAGTACCGCCAAGCCAGAAGACGATGGCACTACGATACACAGTACGGCCTCAACCCAGTAGATTGCGTTGATGAAAGCGATTTCGTTCAAACCGCCCAGTAGGCCTTCGGCGTAGTTCAAAATGGTATGGGTGATATTGCCGTTGTCCATGACCACGACCAAACCACGGGCGATGGCGATGATCAGTGCCACGCCGAGCAAATCGCGCGCGCCGTTAACAAAGCTGTCGGTGATTTCCACTTCAGACAGGCGGCCAACGAAGCCAACCAGAATGCTGGAGCCGATAAAGAGGGCAGAGAGTTCGGCCATCCACCAGCCAGCACTTGAAACACCCCACATCATGACGCAGAACGTCAGGCCGAAAATTGCCAGTACCGCCTTGCGGGTTGTATTTAGCTCAGGGGTTTGTTGCTCTTTGCTGTGAAGGAAATGACGCAGGTTGTCGTCGTGCTGGTGGGCAACAATCGAGCTGGACGGATCTTGTTTTACTCGCTCTGCATAGCGCATGACGTAGAACACACAGATGAGCCAGCCAATGACCAGAATCGCGGCACGCAGTGCGAAACCTTCCATGAAATTGATTTCTGCGGCGTTAGAGGCAATCACCGTCGCGAAGGGGTTGATGGTTGAGCCAAGGCAGCCGATCCCCGCGCCGACCATGATAATTGCCACACCGACGATACTGTCATAACCGGCGGCGATCATCACAGGGATCAGCAGGGCATAGAAGGGGATGGTTTCTTCGGCCATGCCATAGACGGTACCGCCGAGGGCAAACAAGCCCATCAAGATAGGGATCATCCACTTTTCACGGCCGGCAAGGCGCTTCATTGTACCGGCAATCCCTGCGTCAATGGCGCCGGTTTGGGTCACCACGGCAAGGAAACCGCCGATCACCAGCACGAACAAGGCGACATCGACAGCGCGGGCGGCATAGCTGGCCGGATCGTAAAAGCCCTGAATCGGGGCCATCAGGATATCAATGATCCCTTGCGGGTTGGCATCGACGGTTTGGTAGGAACCCACCACCGGCACCATACGGCCCAGGGTCTCGTTGGTGACCATCTGGTATTGCCCGGCAGGGATCAGCCAAGTCAGCAATGCCATCAGAACGGTCAAAAGCATCAGGATAGTGTAGGCAGAGGGGAATTTTATTTTGTTCATTATGTATTCCTTAAATGGGGCGCATGGCCCCATTGTTTCGGTTGCCGATATCAGGCAACAAATTCCATGATTTCTTTTGCTGTCAGGTTGTCTAGCCCCATTTTTTCCAAGGTACGTCCGGTAACGAAGTAATCGGTGTCGTTGTAGGCATTGTCGATGTGCAGGCAGGCTGTCAGCATCGGGGTGTCAATGCCGCTAAGCTGGGCAAACTCGTAACATGGTACCAGTAGGTAGGCGGCATCTTCGGTGATGTAGCGGTTGCTGGCCGAGTTCGGGGCACTGTTAAGCTTGCCGTGGGTCTCGGAGGTACGGTTGACTTCGTATACGTCTTTGCAGTCCATCGCGTAAAGCGCGTTCATCGCCTCTAGCTCGGGCTTCAGTGACAGTCCCAGCGCTGCACCGATAGCTAGGCGTTCGTTTTCCATGACTGCGGCCGCCTTGGCGGTAGAGACTGAGCAGCAGTCTTTGTAGTAGTTGAACTGGCCGTCGAAGTTTTCCAGCAGGCCCATGTTCAGCGTGGTTAGCAGCGGGTGGCCACCGAAGTTGATGTTCTCCAGCCCGGCTTCAATGACGTTGCCCAGTGGGGTAAGCGGCAACGGCATGACAGGTTGTAGGGCTTTAATTGCCTCGGCAGTGCGGTGAGCGGGTAGAGCGGCAACGGGCAGGAACTCTTTCATACCGAGAATCGCCAATTCGGCAGGGCCGACAATGCGGGTCGCCCAAGGGATCGAGATTGCATCGACAAAGGTGATATCGAGATCGTCATAGCCTTGTTCGTGTTTGATCCGGTTGAGAACCAGCGAGCCGTAGTTGCCCGGCATCAGCATCAGGATTTGGCCGTTGCGTAGATGTGGCAGCATATTGGTGAACAGTGGCTCTTGGGCAAACGAAGGAACCGGCATAACGATCAGATCGGCATAGGCCAGTGTTTCGGCCAGATCACGGCTGATTTTATCAATGGCTTGGAACCCGGCGTAGCTTAGTGACACATCATTGAAGCTCGCTAGTGCCTCGATACCACCGCGTTGTTCGATATCTGTCAGGGGCTGGTCGAAACCTGCTGCGCCATACAGGCAGACATCCGCACCCTGAAGAGTGAAGTGGTAGGCGGCGGTTAGCCCGGCATTGCCTGAGCCGATTACAGCGACACGCGTTGTCATAATTATTCCTTAATGTGTTGTGCGTTTTGTTGGATACACAGTAAGGAAAACTCGGTATTTCTCGCCAATGCCGAAGGCACAATCAGCCATGCAAAAAAGTTATACTGACGTGCTTCTTTGTTTTTAACCTTTTGAAATTTAAATGATAACTTATTTATTTGCATGATGCGGCAAGCTGTGGCGAATTGTGAGGTAGCGCAACTGGCGGCTGATCGAGATCCCGCATTGGCCCAATTTTCAGCTGGATATCCAGCGCGTCGGCCAACAGCATGAAGTGCTCGATAAAACTCTCGGCATGACGGTGGATCGGTTTGAGGGCCGGGTAAAGGATATCGAATTCAAATGGCAGGCTGAAGACCAAGGGGCGCATGACAACGTGGGCATGTTCGCTGTCTATCACGCCGGTGAAAGGGTCGGTGATGGCGATTCCTAGCCCTTCGCGAACCAGAGCCGCCGCTGTACTGGCTAGCGAGACTTCAATTTGCTCGATGGTCGAGAGGTTGTAGCGTCGGAGCAGGGCATCGATGCGCCGTTGGGTGGCATCTTTCTCATGGCGGATCAGCACTTGGTCGGCAATATCATAGATATCGATCACCTGATGCTTGGCCAAGGGAGATGACGCTGGAATAAGGCAGACACATTCGCACTCAACCCGCTGCGCTTTAACCCCTGCGATGCTGGTGTTATCAATGAAGGCAAAGCCGATATCGGTTGTCTGACTTTGTACATGGCGAACCACATCGCCCGAACGGTAGGTTTTAAAGCCGATTTTGAGTTTGGGCGCATTGCTGAGGAATCGGGCCAGTACCCGAGGCAGGTAGGCATTAGAAAGCAACGGCATTGCTGCGATATTGAGGCTGCCAAAATGGTTGGAGCGGATGGATATCGCTGCTTCGTCCAAGCCGGATACGGCGTCAAACACTTTGGCAACCTCTAGAGAGAAAGCTTGGCCCTCGTCGCTCAGTACAAGGCGGTTGCCTTTGCGTATAAAGAGCTTGAAACCGAGCCGTTGTTCAAGGCTGGACAGCAGGCGGCTGACGGCAGGTTGACTTAGGTGAAGGCGCTCGGCAGCGGCAGTCACGGTTTGGCATTCGATAATTGCTTTGAAGGCATTAAGCTGGGAAAACTTCATGAGTAGGCCGTATGGGGAAGAATGGCGCAAGGCTAGCAAAGCGCTGAAATAATTTCTTTGAAGCAGCAAGGATTTAGCTGACAGAGAAATGATAAGCGACTTAAATATGACCAGTTTTTCAGCAGAAAAATAGGGAAATCACAGGAATTAACATTGCTTATCGTCATGATGAGTTATTTATATGGTGATTTTCATCAATAAGCATAGACTAGCGCTTTTTTCATCCGGTACAGCACGATGCAATGTGACTTCTTTAACCAGCAGCAGTGTCGATCATGCCTGAATATGGGTATGCCATACGCCCAACAGATCGCGCAAAAAGATCAGGCGCTCAAATCATTGTTTGCCCAGCGTATGCCAGAGCAGTGGCTGGAGCCAGTGCTGAGCGATGAAACCGGCTGCCGCAATAAGGCCAAGATGGTCGTGCTTGGTGCTGCCCATGCGCCCGTGCTGGGTGCTGATGTGCAAACCAACGACAGCAATACGCTTGTCAGCCTGACACATTGCCCATTATATCCCGATGATATGCAGGCGTTGCTTGCGTACCTCCAAGATTGGATCCGCGTGTCCGGCATCCCGCCCTACAATAAAGCCAAGAAAAAAGGCGAGCTGAAGTTCGTATTGCTAACCCGCAGCCAGAACAGCGGTGAGTTCATGTTGCGTTTTGTATTGCGTAGCCGCGATGCAATGGGACGTATTGAGCAAAACCTTGCTCGCCTGCAACATGCATTCCCGGCAGTGACTGTGGTGTCGGTAAACCTGCAACCGGTGCATATGGCACGTCTGGAAGGTGACGAGGAGATATTCCTGACCGATAACCAGCATTTGGTTGAGCGCTTCAACGATGTGCCTTTGGTTGTTCGCCCTAAGAGCTTTTTCCAAACGAATCCCAAGGTGGCCGAGCAGCTTTATGCGACAGCTCGCGATTGGGTTAAAGAGCTTGCCCCTGAAAAAATGTGGGACTTGTTCTGCGGGGTAGGTGGTTTTGCCCTGCATTGTGCATCGGTAACGGATGCGGTGACGGGGATTGAAATCGAGCCTGAAGCCATTGCCAGCGCCAAGCGTTCGGCGGACGAAATGGGTATTACCAATCTGGACTTCGATGCATTGGATTCTGCCAAGTTTGCCTTGATGCATGATAGCGTTCCTGAGCTTGTGCTGGTTAATCCGCCGCGACGCGGACTGGGCAAGGTGTTGGCCGAGCAGCTGGTGGAATTGGCGCCGCGCTATGTGTTGTACTCAAGCTGCAACCCGCAGACGCTTAAATCAGATATCGACGCGATGCCTGAATATCAGCCTAAGCGCTTGCAGTGGTTTGATATGTTCCCGCATACCGAGCATGCCGAAGTGATGGTGTTGCTGGAGCGAAACGCATAATCCATTCGTAGCCTGATACTTTAATAAATAAGTACCTTAAAAAACAAGCCAGACATCATGTCTGGCTTGTTTGTATTGATAGCTTGTATCAGCTGTTTATGCCGCTATTACCTGCGTAGCTATTGTGCTCATGTTGCTCTTGCTTATATCACTGTTACTGATAAAGCGAGCGATAACAGGGAAACGCTGGGGCTTCATAGCGCCCATAGCAGCAGCGCCAGCAGCTGGGGTGACAATATCCTCAAACACATCACCAGCGGGTAGACCGTCGCATAAGACAGCGCCGCCGCACCATTGGTTGGATGTAGGCTATTGGCAAAGGCTAGCGCGGGTGGATCGGTCATCGAACCGGCCAGCATGCCGCAGATTGTTAGGTAGTTGAGGCCACCGAACATTCTGGCGACAACCCCAGTGATGATAAGTGGAATAAAGGTAATGAGTACCCCGTAACCCATCCAGCTCATCCCTTCGCCGTTGACGAGGGTATCGATAAAGCCGCCACCAGATTTCAGGCCGACTACTGCAAGGAACAATACAATCCCGATTTCGCGCAAGGCAAGGTTGGCGCTTGGTGGCATGAACCAGTAAAGTTTACCGATGCTGCCGATTCTCGCCAGAATCAAGGCGACAATGAGTGGGCCGCCGGCCAAGCCGAGTTTAACCGCAGCAGGAAAGCCAGGCAGGTAAATAGGAATAGAGCCCAACAATACCCCAAGGCCAATACCGAGGAAGACCGGCAGCATTTGCACCTGCTGGAGTTTTTGGTGCGCGTTGCCGACAATACCGCTAACGGATTCGATGGATTCCTGACGGCCGACCAAGTTGAGAATGTCACCAAATTGCAGGGTTGTCTGGCTGGTTGGTACAAGCTCGACACCGGCTCGGTTAAGCCGTGAGATCACTACATCGTATTTTTCCTTCAGCCCCAAATCGCGGATTTTCTTGCCCAGTACAATTTCGTTGGTCACCACCAAGCGTTGCACCCGCAGCTCAGTGCCTCGGGTAGAGAGTGAGGCATCCACTTCATCACCAATAACCAGCCTGGCTTTTTCCAAGGCATTGCGGTTGCCTACCAGGTGGAGCAGATCGCCAACCTCAACTTTGGAATCCGGCTTTGGCACAAACAGTTTGTCGCCGCGTTTCAGGCGCGAGCAGACAATATCCCCTTCGGTAATGGCCGGGACTTCCTTGAGCATCAACCCATTGAGGTTCTGGTTCTTGATAGCCACGTTGAGGGTATGCAGGCTCAGTTTCTTATGGCCATTTTGCTGGTCGAAGTTTGTGGCCTCGTCACTGACATTGACCCGGAAGATCAAGCGGAGGATCCACATGGTCAGCAAGATCCCGCAGATCCCGAATGGATATGCAATGGCATAGCCCATACCGGTGAGGTCCTGCATGCTTTCTTGGGCACCCAATTCAGCAAGGATTTGCTGGCCAGCACCCAGAGAGGGGGTATTGGTGACCGCGCCGGAGAAAATCCCGAGAATAACCGGCAGCGGGACTTCAAACAGATAGTGAAGCGCAATGGTAACCAGACACCCCAGCAGAACGATGAGGGCGGCAAATCCGTTTAGTTTCAGGCCAGAGCTTCGCAGCGAGGCAAAGAAGCCCGGACCGACCTGTATACCTATGGTGTAGACAAATAGAATCAGCCCGAACTCCTGGATGAAGTGCAAGGTGTGCGAATCGAGCACGATGCCCCAGTCGTTGGTGAAGTGACCAACCAAGATACCGCCAAAGAGTACCCCGCCAATCCCTAGCCCAACGCCATAGATGCGCCAGTTGCCGATCCACAAGCCCAGCACCGCCACCAGCGCAAGGATGCTGATAGAGAGTGCAATGTCGCTCATGTTTTTCTCCTAATTGAATATCGATCTGGCAAGGCGCAAGCAGAAAGCCGAGCAGGGCTGGAGTGAAACCGAGACCGGCCTACTGGCGCCTTGCCAGATCGGAATGTCAAATTGATGGCAAAGAGTCGCCAGCCCCTTTTGGTGGCAATGAAACGCCAGGGGTAGCAACAACTCGGTAAGAACTGATTTCGCCGTGGCGCGAAAGGAGTGGTTAGAGAGCGGGTATCTACAGCTGGTGGAACCAAAATCGGTGCGGGAAAAACCGTGTATCAACTACCTGTTAGTGGATAACAACACCGTCGCCATATTCAGGGACAAAATTTATGTGTGGTAAACAAAATACGCCTGTCTCGACAAGAGGTTAAGAGCCCGACAGGCAAACTGTGGCGCACATCAAGACTTTGTAATATTTGGTTACAAAAACTGTGAGGGAGCAAACTAAAAGTGAGATTTTGCTCATGAAATTAGCCACTCAGAAAACGAAGAGTGAGAGCTTTGCCACTAAACGATGAAATCAACCGGGCTCTTGGTTCCCGCCCGGCGGTTACCTATAACATGGGGGTAGATTTCCGTTGTACGTAAATCTGAGTGCCCAAGTAGCTCTTGAACTGTGCGAATGTCAGTGCCATTTTCCAACAGTTTCGTTGCAAACGAATGGCGGAATGTATGGGCCGTGACTCGTTTGGGTATGTCACTGGCTATGACTGCTTCTCTAAGTTTTCTTGAAAATGCTGTTGCGTGTAAATGGTGGCGGCATATATAGCCATCATAAGGATGGACGCAGCGATGACTGGATGGGAAGAGGAATTGCCAGCCGTAGAGTTTTAATGCACCTTTGTACTTTCTTAGCAAGGCGGGAGGTAACGAAGCCTTCCCGGCACCATCATCTAAGTCTTTTTGGTGGTTTTGTCTTACAAGGATAATTTGTGATTGCAAAGGCGCAATGAGCTTTTCTGGTAGTAAAGTGTATTGATCTTTGCTTCCTTTACCATTAAAAATCAAAATTGACTTTGAAGTAAAATCGATATCTTTGATTCTGAGAGTTAATGCTTCTTGAATACGTAAACCACATCCATAGAGAAGCGCTGCAATTAACCAATATTTTCCATCAAGATGCTGGAAAATAGCACTAACCTCTTCATTATTAAGAACTATTGGTATGCGTTTAGGCTTGCGAGTATTACTATATTTTAAGCCTTGAATGTCACGGCGAATAACGAATCGATATAAAAATATAAGAGCGCATAGAGCTTGATTTTGCGTAGCGGCGCTGACATCTCTGTTGATAGCGAGATGGTTTAGAAAACGTTCAATTTCTCTATTTCCCATATCAGCAGGGTGTCTTTTGTCATTAAAACGTATGAAGTAGCGAACCCAGTACATATAGTTTTTTTCTGTGCGAATACTGTATTGACGTGTACGTAATTCCGTTCGTACTTGTTGCATAAAAGGTGAGCCTGTCATCAATATCTTCCGTTTTAAGTAACTGTATATAAACACAGTTATAATGGAATGATAGAAAATGACCAACATTGATCTGCTAATAATGAGACAAAGAATGCAGGTATTTATCACGCTGTTTTCTTTTAAATGATTGATACTTATAGTTATTTATGGTATTTCTCGGTATTAATGAGGTCTCATTAATACCGAATGTTCGCTTTGCGCGAGCGAAAAACAGCTGTTAAGCAACAATGATTTTATGCAACCTATTGACTTAAAAGGATGCTGATAAGAAAATTGTGTGCAATTAAGCGTGTATTAGGCTGGGAAAAGCGAGCATGCTGTTTAATACACTGTTAGGTTAAATGGAGAGTAAATGAACATATCAGAAGTTGAAGTTCAAAAAGTAGTTAAGGCATTAGAACTACCGGAAGGCTATTCTATTTTGCAGCTTGGTATTGGTTATCAATATGAGTATGCACCTAAAGGTGTTCGTTATTCAGCTCCTTACCCTGAGCTAGGTAATAAGCTTTGGTTAGCAATTCAATTTGAAATGCAGCAGGTATTATGCGCAGTTGATGAAAGCAATCCCCAACCTTGGGTTCAAGAGCTTATTGAAGGGAATCTTAGAGATCTTATTGTCGGGGTTATGACTGCAATAACGTCCAAATATGATGTTACCTTAGGCATTTGTGTTCCTGCTGCATCACTAATTATCAAGAACCGAATAGGTGTATTGTGTTCTACTGAGCTTTCTAAGCCTGAAAAGTCAGTAAAGGATTTATTGCAAGAAATGAAACTTAAGTTCGGTGATAAGAAGTAGATTTAACCTAACACATATGAGCCTTTG
>NZ_LDOT01000032.1 GCF_001029445.1 Photobacterium aquae | reverse complement strand
CCCCACTGGCCGTGGGAGCCCAGCTGCACGGGGTCGTGTTTAACTCGGCCCACTGGCCGTGGGAGTCCAGCTGCACGGGATCGTGTTTAACTCGGCCCACTGGCCGTGGGAGTCCAGCTGCACGGGATCGTGTTTAACTCGGCCCACTGGCCGTGGGAGTCCAGCTGCACGGGATCGTGTTTAACTCGGCCCACTGGCCGAAGGGAATCCTATCACCTTCACATAAAACAACGCTCAATAGTCAACCAACAATTGATTATTCACTGTTAATCCCGTCTCATTTTATCTATGTATATTGAAGGACTAATCTGTTAGTAAGTGAGTTAATAAGCTGTTGACTAACCATGATCATTCTTCTGAATATATGATGATCATGTTTCCATGATTAACGGGATCGTGTTTAAGGATCTACGGGATCGTGTTTAACCCTTAACGGGATCGTGTTTAACCTTTAACGGGATCGTGTTTAACTATCGAAAACACACTAACAAATTGATTTTAAAGGGATAGTTTCATTTATCCACAATGTCATATAAACATATAAATAGATAAATAGATAAACTAATCAGAAAGATCAGTTATAAACTTAAGATCTCGCTCGATGGAATAGAAAAGAGGTATAAGCAGCAATTGGTTTTTTTTGTTTTATTTTAAAAGACAAGGTATCATAAGTTAAGTTTAGCAATTTTCCCCAACAAGCCATGTTAGAGTTCAAAAATCGTGATGCAACCAATGGAAGTTTCTTTTACTTTGAAGGTCAGCAAATTGATCTAGAGGTACTAGAAAAACTGTCTGATCAATCAAAATCAGTGAAGCCAACGCTTTCCGCGATTCTTGCAGCTGTCGAACTGAAAGATGATGAATCTACAGTATCAACATCAACTATTGCTGAGAAAATGGGTATCACGATAAAAGCTCTAAATGACAGGTTGAGACAATTAAGAAAATTAAATTTCATCGTAGAGTTACCATTCGTATTTACAGGAGAAAAAACATTTAAACGCAGAACGATGTGTTTTGCCGTTCAATTTGAACAAGAATCAATTGATAATGTTAACTCTGATATAGAAAAGAAAAAAACAGAAATAAAAAAGTTAGCTGTTAAGCGTGAATTTATGAGAAAGGCACAAAAAGAGATCCAGTTAGGTGATCGTCCTGATGTGTCAAATAAATTACCATGCATAGTTAGACATTCCAATTCATTTCCAATTGAGCAGCTTGCTATTAACGGTAAAGATCCCCGTACTAAAATGGCAAAAAAATTTTATGTGACTTCGGAAGATGGAGAAACAAAAACCGTTCTTGCTAGGATACAGTCACATAGCAGAATCCTTGATTCGGATGATCTACAAGTTTTATTTGCTACTTATACTTTAATTCGTCTCTATCATGAAAAAGAGAGTGAGACTCACTTTTTAAATGGAACAACACCTAATAAGCTAACACCAGTTTACGTTGATGATATTTTATTAGTCCAACAACGTGCATTGGGCGGAAAGTCAAGACGATTAGTACGTGAGAGTTTCAAAGCGATTCGAGATACTGAATATGATATGTACGGTTTAACGAATATAAAAACAAAAGATGGAAATCTTTCTTTTTATGGGGAGCGTCGATTTAGAAATTTCTCAGAATGTATTCCATTAAGTGAATATGCTCCAGA
This sequence comes from Photobacterium aquae, assembly GCF_001029445.1. Taxonomy (GTDB): domain Bacteria; phylum Pseudomonadota; class Gammaproteobacteria; order Enterobacterales; family Vibrionaceae; genus Photobacterium; species Photobacterium aquae. The sequence goes on along the minus strand of NZ_LDOT01000032.1, from coordinate 83,929 downwards.
AATTTCAAAAGATTACTCTGATGTAATCTTTGGTGATGATTCGATGATTTATCTTATCGAATTGCCGGATCATATTTTCGAATCATTAATGTATAATAAAACATTATTTGCATTTCCAACGAACTCATTGTCAGCACCCTCTTTGATATTTTTGCTATATTTAAGATTTCGTTCTAAATGCAACAATTCTGATAAATATGATGACAGTTTAAAAAACCTGAATAAGGTAATTGCGCCATCAAAAAGGCTTGGTGATTTTAAGCGTTCATTGATAACAAGCATGAAACGGTTAAGTAAGATAGACGACCCATATTTATTTTCTCGCATAGATACAGAAACAAATGAGATTACATTTAATTTATGGGGATATCATGGGAAAATCTCAACAAAAGAAAATTATTTAACGATTAAATGCCATCAAAAAGAAGTTGTTGCAGCGTGTGGTCTAGACACATCTAAACAAAATGCACCAACAAAATATAACGATTTATATTCGAACTTTGCACCATTGATGCAGATTGATAAGATTCTCCCTAAAAATATTGAGCGTATAATTAAAAAAGATGTAACCAAATATACGGTTACATATAAACATCCATCAACAGGTAATACTAGTGCCCCATTGACTGTTTACTCTGATTCCAGTGAAATTAACGATGCTGTAGATTTCCTCTGTAAATCATATGGCTTTGAGATTGCGTTAGTTGAGCCAAAGATTAGGGAAGACATAGAAAAGCTATCGCATTTCACTGTTAAAGGCCATTCTGTGACAAAAGATGAATATTTAACGATTAAATATATTTGCGATGCATCAGGTCTTGACGGCAATGGGTTCATTAGAGCATTTTTTAGGAAAACATCACTTCATGATGAGTTACATACACTAATCTTGGGTGAAGTTGATGATCTGGAACCATCAGAAATATTCTGTAAACACGTAAGATCTTTTCAGTAAGTGCCCCACCATTTTAAAAAAGCATTGGGAACATCAATGCTTTTTTATATTTCTAAAAAGGGATTTGCTGATAGGATCTGGCTATAGTAGACCCCATATGGAATTGATTACATGAGTAATAAACAAACATTTATTTTAACGGTTGGTCAACCTTATCCAATGCCACTGAATAAACAAATGAATAAACTTGGTATTGATGCTGGCAGTGCTAATCTGTTCTTCGATAATACCAACGTCATTCAAATTGGTGTAAATAAGCCAACCAAAAAGGATATCCGGGCGTTTAGGGAAAAACCTATCTATGCGGGTTTTATATACCGCCATCCCTGTTTGGTACTTTACTTTCGTTTTGCGTCAGGGATTACGTTTGAGTGCCCTTATGATCATTCGATATTACCAAGTGAATTATTGAATGTTCCAGATAAAATGGATCAAGAAAGCCGGTTAGTATTGCAGTTTCATTTTTTCGATACATCTACGACTGATCGCAAAGTAGTGTGGTTACGTGAGGCCACGCTCAATAAACATTTAACAACAGAAATTTTAGATGCTGTGATGATGCAGCGTGTGAATTTTCAACGTGACGCATTCGAGTTGGCGATGACTCAGATAGTCAACCTCGATTTGGAACAGGCGTATGAAATGTCTAATCCTCGCATAATGGGGGTATAAATGAGCAAAATTAAGGTTTTTTTGGTCAGCCTGTTTTTGATGGTTACGGGATCAGTCCAAGCAACGCCACAGACGCAGCTAGAACGCGTGCAGGTGACGATTTACAGCGATTATTTATGTAGATACTGCCGGGAGCAATACAGCGTCTTAAAATCGCTTCCTGATGCTATTTTGGGTGTGATGGATATCGAATATCGAGACTATCCGATCAGGGGCAAAGCGAGTAATGAGATTGCGATCATGATGAACATGATTAAGATGAAAAATGAACAAGCATATCATGAAATTCATGACCAACTTATGATGTTACCAATGGTTGGAGATCGCTCAGATGTTGAAGCCTTTGTGCGGCTTTCTTCGAGCTATGTTGGCCTTGATGAAATCGCACCGTATTTGTCGAACGCATCAGATAAAGTCGATACCGATCTAAGGATGGGCCGTTCGGCTGGCATAACTGTCACTCCAACGTTGTTCATCAATGGTACGCGATTTGATGGCATGTTAAATGCCGACCAGCTAATTGAGGCACTGAGTTACGCTATCAATTAGCCAGAGTGAGTACAACAAACCCGCCCTTTCCGGCGGGTTTTTTTGTATTCATACTTCGGTACTACCGATCCAGCGTGTATCAAGGAATGCATCAGCATAATCAAACTCTTGGGCATTACACGCATTTTCTAATGTGTCGTGATTCCATCCATCAGGTGGAGCTGGAATAATTTTTAATACAGCATCATCCTCACCGAGGATAATGAGATTGTCATTTTCACTACCGTCAAGCAAAGATAATTCATTGGGATTTATTGGTCGAGCAATACAGGTGATCATTGAATAGTCCTTTTCTGTGCTGGAATGTAGAGATATTAATTAGTAGTTACAGAAGATGTAAGATAATCATGATCAAAGAATGAGCCACAAGCTCATTTTTCTTCATCCGTTTATCTTTGATTATATAAATTTTTTGATAGAGTTTAAATATCAGCAAGGGGTAAAAGTATGGTAGCTAAAAGAGACAAGTCAAACACTAAAGTAATAGATCCCAAAAAAGTGAAAAATATTAGTCAAATACTGGTAAACGACTTAGTGAGTCAGGGGATCGACAGAGTGGAAGCAGAAAAAGAAGTTGCAAAAATCTTCTGTCAAAAATTTACACAAGTACATTGAATGAATATGGTGAAAATATGAAAATTGAAGTAATTGGAGCCGAAGTTAATAATCAAGTCGGTTACACCATTTATTGGTTCAATGTTAATGCAGCGGAAAAATTAAAGTACGTTAATGTAGTATTGGGGGTAGTAGAACGATTAGATGGCGAATGCTTTATTGTCGATGATAGTCGAGTACAAGCCAATCCACAGTCATTTTGTAGTATGCTATTAGATATATTGCCGACATACGTAACCGACGATATCCGTCAGGCTGTCGAATGTGGTGATATTGATAGCAGTGGCATACCAAAAGAAAAGACCAACTTCTTTTAACTGTTAAATTAGATATAAAACAAAACCCGCTATGCGGGTTTTTTGTATTTAGTGGAAAAGGGCACTATTTTGCTTATCAGGGACGTCTCTTAGCCGTACTGCCAGTTCATTTTCAATGAACGCGCAGATTTGCCATTGTTCAGTAATGGAATCATCATTCACATAAAGCTCCATTTCTGCTGACAGTAGTTCAGGGTAACTGAGATATAGCATTTTTGATTCAGTGTTAAAACGGAACGATACGGAATTGTCGTCAAGGTTTCCACTAACGATATTGCCGTTATATTTTGAAATCCATTTACTCATATCATCCTCATAAATAATGAAGGGCTGTAGTTTTTCATTTCAATATTTTAATTAAACATTCATATAAGATGAGAAACAAGAAAAGGTAGGATAATTATATAATAAATACAGATTTTTCTTAAACTATCTTTTTTGTTAGCTTAATAAATTGGGTTTGTTAGCATGTCAATTGTAGACGATATAATTTATGTAAAATACTGACTAGCTTGTTGAGCTGGTCAGTTCGATCTTGTTGTGCCATTATTCGAGTTCTTTATTGATTAAACATATGTCGATAATGAGGGTTATGTCGTAACTCTGTATGACGGATTCCACTAGTCATTGAAATTATTTTCGCCTCTATGGGATCAAGGCGAAAACCTTCTAAATATATGCAATTATAGAAGTCTGATTTCGACCAAAAGAGCTGCCCTGTCAAATCAAATATATTGTTGCTATCAGCGTTCCATGCATGTTCAATTACATTACCATTTGGCAATATTGCATAGCCGATGACTAGCGAACTATAATCAATCTGACTCATTATCAGTACATTTGAAAACGTCTGTTTGGGTTCCATAAACTGTAATGCCCATGCGCAAAACTCATCATCGAGTTGCGTAATTTTTGGGGATCTTTTTAGCAAGTTATTTTTAATACGACCAGCTTGAGTAAAAAATTCGATATTATTTACAAGTGTTTTTTGTGAGTTCATTTTTATCGCAATAAAATTTAATAATTAAATAAACGAAGGTTATGAAAATGGGTGAACACAGCAGTATATTAGAATTTGAGTGTTAACCTTTCACTGTTTAATTTACGAGTTCTTCAACACTTATCCCTAGCAGTTTAGCAAGCTGAATATCTTCAAGATCATGTCTTGCTGTTCTGGGCATCTTATCAACCAAACGAACAGGCGAGGTTGCTTTGCACGGTGATGTTGGATAACTCTTTACCAAAATTTTATTTTTTGGATTAGAGTTAGTGTCTTTTCGTTTTTGCGGTTTATTCTTAGCGTAGATATCACGTTTATTTTCACATATTTTATCTCTGTTTTTTGCGTAATAATCACGTTGGTAACGCTGTTTAGCAGTTAATTCAGAAAATTCTTGCATGACGATTTCCTTTTTAATTAATTTATATTTATCTTGTGATTAATCAACTTTGATTTTAGATATATCATTAATCATAATATCAAGAACATTTAAGCGAATATTATCCCTGAATCCTAATTCTTTATCATTAAATATTTCACGTCTTTTTGTGATTTTTTCTAATGTCGAATAATAACGATGAACAAATTTAGGGGTTAAATCAATGCATGTTAGCACGGCACTTAATGTGTGGCCTGTTATATCATTAATGTTAGCGTCAATGTAATCTATTAGTTCGTCTTTGCTCCCGCATTCATTAATCTGATTAATCTTTTTAATATGCGACCATGCTAAGTTTGTCATGCTTACTTTATCCATATTTAATAGGGAATAGGCTTGGGTCTTCATCACTTACGAGAATAAGGCGATCATCTGAAATATCGTTAACAGGCCAGCCGTAATTATCAGCCATAGCTGCCGCTAACTACTCAAGGTTCAAGCCTGCGGCACAAATGAAGGTATAGCGTTGACAGCCTCACGCGAAAAGCCATCACCAAATTTACAAAAAGGGTCTAAAATTCATAGATTCATGATACACATCTCAACAGTTAAAACATTTGATTAGCTAGCCATCGATCATCACTTGAAATACTACACGCAGCCAATACGTGAGCGACCGTGTAATCCTGCTCCGGTACTGTGACGAAATACTCGCTCGCCTTGTTGTTACGCTCTACCCAGTCTGATTCGCTACCGTGAACCGTCACAGGCAAGCCAAGGATTTTGGCTATCTCTATAGCCTCAAGATAAAGGGCATTCATTGGCCTACCAATCAAAAGGGGCGTTAACGGCTTGCCCTGTAGTAATGTATGTAACCCGGATACCGTGTAATCCTTTCGTTTATTAACACAACCCGACTTGTTGGCCAATATAGCCCTTATCGCTAACACTTGATCCTTAGTCATACCACCTATCATCATTTGCCCCCTTTGTTTATTTCCCAATTGTAAGCCCTTATGACTGTCTCGTTGTAATCTCTGTTATTAAAGAAATCATAGAAGCAAGTTGAAAATATAGTGCTGTTGTGAGTAACACGACATACAACCTTTACGAATTGATCACCGTCAGCGTCTAGCTCTTTTTGATAGCTACACGAAAGTATAATTTCGCAGTCCTTGCCTTTGAAGTCTTTATAATAGCGACCTGTCGCGACCTCGAATGTCCCATTCATTTCCCTTTCATCACCCTAACAATTAACGATTGAAATTTAACATTAACTTCAATTAATCTATAGTTTAAATGTTGATATGATACATTTCCTTTCAAATAGCTCTCAAAAAAAGCGCAATAGCAATATTGCGCTCCTCTTAAAAATACTCTGATTGTTACGTGTACACATCACGTAAATTTGATTCTCTGTTAAAGTGAAGATTTGACATTAATTTTCAAATAGAGACTCAGCACCGATCAATGGGATAAGTCTTAACAGAACGTCTTCCATCACACCATTCTCCGCCGCAGTTATCTTCTTCGCGTTACGATCTTTCCAAGAGAGAGTTTGAATCAAACTTGATGCCACGACACTAGGTTTATCCAGATTGTTTACTGGAACTTCAGTAGCTTGTCCTCTTATGCTTGTGCTTATCGGACAGCAGATCAGTAATCCGGTTTTTAAGTTGTACTCTTTACTGGACAGCACAAGCGCCGGACGATATTTGCCGATCTCTTTTCCTTTGCATGGTTCAAAGTCTAACCAGATAATGTCATTGCGTTTTGGTATATAATGAACCATTTTACTCGCCTAACTCCTTAGCGCTGACAAGTGCCAATTCATCAGCATGTGCAGTATAAGGACTCAAGCCATTCAGAAGTTCTTTTTCGCTGAACGGGAAGCATTTCTTAGGACGCTTGATTGGCTCGATAGTGATCTTTCCATCAGTTGCCTTGACTTCGATATCTGCACCCTCAACTAGCCCTAGCTGTCTAATGAAAGCGGCTGGAATTATATTACCAAGACTGTTACCAATTTTTCGTATTTGAGTACGCATGATTCACCCCTTTGGTGGATACATTGTTACAACAATAGACATTGTATACTTTTTACCCAAGGTGTCAACATTGTTATAACTAAAATTTATTGATAGCTATTAATCCCATTCCCTAAAGATCTTTGAATGACACTTAGTTCGATCTTTTGCTTAATTCGCTTACCAAATGGATGGCCGTTGGTAATATTAAAGTTAATTTTATACGGTAAGAATTGATTGATTTAAAAATATAATTGCTGTTTATCTATGATGATTTTAATTTTATGAGAATATTTTTATATTAACTTCAAAATGGAATCATTATGAACACACATACATTAGTTCGGGCGATTAAAGCCGATAACTCAGATTTTGAATGGTTTCCCACAACGAAGGAGATGTTATCTGTAATTCGGGATGATATGAGTAAAACTTTTAATCCGTATAATCATAGTGAAAAATTAACTTGTAGTGTTTTAGATTGTGGGGCAGGAAATGGTTCTGCGCTTATGGCATTAACAGAAGGAAAACGTTATGCGATAGAGATTTCAAAGCCACTGATTCAAGAAATGGACAAGTCGATTTTTATTGTCGGAACGGATTTCGAACAACAAGTTTTAATTGATAAAAAAGTTCATGTTGTATTTTGTAATCCACCATATTCAGAGTTTTCAAAGTGGGCTACTAAAATAATCAGAGAAGCTAATGCTGAATCAGTATATTTAGTTATACCGAAGCGTTGGGAAAATGATGCTAATATTAAATTAGCTATTGAATCTAGAAAAGCAACAGTACAAATTCTTTATCAGGGTGATTTTCTTAATGCTCCAAGAGCAGCGCGCGCAAAAATTGACATAATCAAGGTATCATTAAGCAGTAAGCGTAATACTGCATTTGCTGATCGTTTCATGAATCAACGAGTTGATCCTTTTAAATTGTGGTTCAATAGTAACTTTCATTTTGATACACATAACTCCAAACAGTCTGAATTTGAGCAAAGGAAAGCTGCTCAGAAAAAAGCTCAAGATAAGTTAGATGGGGCCGGGGAATTGATTACTAGCCAAGGTCTGGTAAAAACACTTGAGCAATTTTATTTTAAAGATATGGACGATCTTATGAATACGTACATCAAATTAAATGAAATAGATAGTAATTTACTACGTGAATTAAATGTCTCTATCGATGCTGTCAGAGAAGGATTGGAGTTAAAAATACACTCACTGAAAGATATGTACTGGCACAAGCTCTTTGATGGATTGAGTGATATCACAGAGAAGCTATGTTCTTTTACTCGTAAAAAATTGTTAGAACAACTGACAGAAAATACTCACTTGGATTTTACAGCTCAAAACGCGTATGCGGTGGCTATCTGGGTGATAAAACATGCAAATCATTATTTGGATGATCAAGTTGTAACAATGATGGAAAAAATGACTGAATCAGCAAATGTTCGTTGTTACAAATCAAATCAAAGAACATTTGGCCGCGATGCTTGGCGTTATCGTAATCGCCCTGTTGATTTGGACTGTTATGGCCTAGATTATCGTATTGTCCTCACATCAATGGGAGGTATTTATCAGTCACAATGGGCGAGTGAACAGACTAGTCATAATTTGCATGACTCAGCAAAGAATATGATTAACGACCTTCTGACTCTTGGTGCAAATTTGGGCTTTGATACCAGAAATACAGAACGCGCAGAATCATTTATTTGGGAGTCTAACAAGAAACAGATATTTAACTATTACAGTCATGCTAAAGGCCAAACAGTAGTTTTATTTGAAGCTAGAGCGTTTAAAAATGGAAGCATTCATATTAAATTTAATCAAAATTTCATGATGGCTATGAATGTTGAATTCGGACGCCTAAAAGGTTGGTTGAAATCAAAAGAGGATGTGATTATGGAAATGAATGATATTCCTGTAGAATTTGTAGCGCAAGTATTTGGGAAAAATTTACAACTAACAAATAAATCATCCCGCCTTTTATTAGTTGCTTAAAGTAGAATGACAAATTGAAATATAGCTTGATTTAATTCATGCTATATTTCTATGCTAGAGATTTATTTGATGACAATTACAAAAATTGCGTTACTACAAAAGAAAGCTCATGAATATGTGATATCGATATTAGATGGCAACCCACTAATTGTACAGTCAAGAGTTGAATCTATGTTGTATGAGTATCTATATGATCATCATGTTGACTTTAGACAGTGTGACCAAATTCTTAAAAGAATATCTCGTTTGACTGTTAATTTAGCATTGTGCCAACAAAAAAAAGGACTAATAAAAAAGGGAGCATAATGCCCCCCTTTTTTATTTGGTTGTTTTTAAGAGTTTTTTATGAACTTCCAAAAAGCGGATGATTCTTGGTATACGATGTTTTTTGATGTATCAATGAACAATGAGTGGTGTTTCTCTAATGTACGCAATCTCTGGCACATTCTATTGATATCTTCTTTTTTGTCTAAGTTAAATAGCGTTGCTACATCTTTTGATACGGGGTTATTTAGTTTGTGTATAATCCACGCCAACATATAGTCGCTGTAATTACAGTTTGTTGTTTTAAAATGATCGGCACCCTGAGTGCTCAACATAACACCAACCCCAAACTCTCGACCTTCTTTGAGAATTTTCAGTAGTGACGGGAATTCACATCGCATAAAATTATCAGCCTCATCAACTAGAATCATATTAGTTAGGGAACGATAATCACCATCAGGCCGAGGTTTACCATATAAATGCATTTGTGAATAAAATTGATCAAGTAGCAAACTAACTACTAGATTTTGCAAACTTGGATCATAGCCACTCAATTTTATTACAATAATATTGCCTCGCAGCAAATCTAGTAACGGTTCACATTTCTCTCCGTCTGGACAAAATACCTCATATTCGTTTAAATCGTTCATTGCTGAATATAATGAGTCCATTGGTACTTTTTCTATCATCGAAAAAACTTCATAGACATCAGAGATTGTTGGGGCTGGTAGATCATAGCTAGAAATATCCATTTTATGGATACCGCGTGTCTCATAAGCCTGTGCAATACATTTTTTTAAAAGACTTTCTTGTTTTGTGCCGAGGCCAAATGCTTTAACTAATGAGCTTGTGAAAGTTGATGCTGTATGTACAGTTCCCAGCGGTTTCTTAGCAAATATTGCTAAAGGGTTTATCGGGATATGTACAAGATCGAAGACCTTAGCATTCGTAGCAGTGACAAATTCCTGATCTGTATAATCGTCTTTATAGTCAAAAATTAACAAACCAAATTCGCGATCACCGTTGAATTGTCTTTGTTGGTACAATTGTAACAACATGGCCTTTACTAACTGTGTTTTGCCTGTCCCCATTGTACCCAGTATGGCTGTATTAGGATTAAAAAACTTACGTGTATTAGTCGGCATCCAATATTGGGGGAGATTGTGAGTTTTGTCATGTCCGATTTTAACCGCGATTCTCCCTAGCTCATGAGTAGCGTTCTGTTTGGCTATGTCAAGGGGAACATCTTTATCTAACAGCTTATCCAATTCGGCCCCTGTCGCCCCTGTAGGGGATTTATCGGCTTTACCCTCTGCATCGATATGCTGTTTTCTCTTTGTGCCCGTCACGGGCTTCTCAGCGGCCTCTGCGGCTTGTTCTGATTCTGTTTTTTTAACTCGCTCGCAGGTGTTGTCTTTTTTGATTATCGGACGTGCCATTTCTGAATCAGAGTGGGCAATTAAGTTGTCAGTTAAATAATGTTCTATCGGTGTTTTAATAACCTTAAATGGCCGTTTATTCTCAATGGCATCGTATAACATGTCAGAGAGGATCAAATGCTTTTTTGCTCGTGTTAGTGCTACGTAAAAGAGGTGTAGTTCCTCTTGATCCAGAGATTTCCCCTCGGTGTACGCTGATATAATGGCCTCGAAATCTTGACATATATAAACACAATCTGACTCCAAGCCTTTAGAACGATGAGCTGTGGTTAGTATTATATCGGCGTTTTGGGGGTCTATGCTTATAGATTTCTCAATTGCATTGATAAGGCGCTTCCCGGCTTCTGGATCGTTATCGATAATCTTAACCATTCTCATAGTTTCACTATCACAGTCATCACTATCAATAATTTGATTCCAATTATTGAAGTGGTTAATCGCTTTAGGTAAGTGAGTGCGATCACCTTCGCGCAACCGTAATAAACTTTCAATTAATCGAATTGATGATTTCGGATCACGACAGGACAGATGGATAGTAACGCCTGAATTTTGGAGATTAGACAAAATTTCCAATAGGTGTCCATTAGTTCTTGCTATGAGCATCATCGAATGCCCCAGATTATAGTTACTAGCCTTGTGGATTTCAGTGTCAAAACCTAACCCATGAATTTCTACGTTAGAGTCAAGGGGGCTTAATGTTCCTCTTGCTAGATTAGCTATACGTGGCCCATATCGGAATGAGTTACTAAGCTGTGTAGATTTATACGGGACTAACGATAATGCATTCACAGCTCCATTGAATTGATATATGGACTGATATCGATCTCCCACAATGACCTGTTGGCATTTCTGCTGTAAAACAATGGATAATAGTACAGGGTTTGCGTCTTGAGCTTCATCAAACATGATAAAGTCATAATCCAATATTGGCTCTTGTAGCTGCCATATTTTTAAATAGACATTTTGCGTTGCTGCACACGCTGAGTCGATATCCATCATTTGCTCTAACAAAAGCTTCCCGTGGTGAAGAATCAGTTCTATAAACAACTCTTTTTCAGAAGGCTTGGTTTTTCCTCTAGATGAATGTTGGTCATAAACGTAATGAATTTTTTTACTGACATGCACTTCTCCTAGTTGCTTAGATGCACTGTTCAAAAAATTGGTAATAATCGCTTTGATCCCGTAGATAAGTAACTTTTGAGAGAAAGACACTTTCTTCTTTATGTCTCCAATCTTGCTATAGGTGATCACATCTTTATCTGTTATGAAAGGAGATAGTTTTCGTTTCCATGCAGATTGATTTATTTTGCATATCGCCTTGTAAGCAAATGAGTGTGCTGTACCAACATCAATGTTGCCACTGAACTTCGCTCTCGCTTCTTCCGCTAAATCTCTATTGAAGCAGAGATATAAACCTTTCCGTCCACTGCTATATTTATCTATGATCTCAAAAAAAGTTGTTTTCCCGGCCCCAGCCTTTGCCTCTATCTTTAGATTTCTACCTTGCTCGAATAATTCATAACCTGAAAGCTGCTCATCCGTAGCTGGATAGCCGTGTATGCTAATTTCCATTGTCTGCTCCAAACACATTAAAGACGCGACTTGAATTTTTGAATTGAATCCGACTGCATTTGCACTCGATCTTTTATCGGTGTGAAAGAAAAATCGACGCTATTATCTTTTGCTAACTGCGTTAAGTTCTTATGCATCAAGCCCAATGTTTTTACATTATTTCTAATTGGCTGGAGAATTTCCTCACATTGCATTATTAAATCTTGTTCCCATTCACTTGCAATCGGGAAGTTTTTTCTTGAATAGCCTTTCTTTGTCGTTGGAAGTGCTATCCCTATGGATAATCTTACTGCCTTGTCTCCATGTTGTTGAAATGAAATTCTGTACCAGCGTACTGAAAACGTATAGCGTGAAAAATTAACACGTAATTCGTACCATGTTTTCTCTGAGCCTTTCATTTTCATTTGTGAACGTTGAACTTCTCTTTTGGCCACCTCGCTCATCCATAGTGATTGAGCAAATAGTGCCTTTTCATACTCATCATCAATCATCGAGTATAACTGGTTTTGTACCTGTGTGATTTTTGTGTTTGTCATGTGCCAAAACTCAAACGTGATAATGCCCTAATAGTAGTTAATGAATTACACTACTATTTCTACTGAAGCTCAAAATAAGACTTATTTTGCTCTGGTGTTATTTCAAAGTCTATTTTGCTCTAGTTGATAATCAAAGTCTATTTTGCTCTGGGGATTTTTTTAGGTCTATTTTGCTCTGAGGAATTTTAGCTGATAAAAGTTCGATTAAAGCCTCTATTTCTTGGCTATATATCTAATATGTAGTAAATTATTTGGCTCTATTAGCTATATTTTGTGAGTCTGGATGTGACTATGATTGAAGAAAATACAGGTATTAATGCTGATGTTGAACCACCAATGAATGGATGTGGTGGTGATTTTAACGCAAAAAAACATGAGAAATTTAAATCTTTATGTGAGTCAAGAGTTAATATAATTACAAAAAATTTTCGTCTACTAAGTAACCTTTCTAACAAAAAAAATTACGCCTATACTGATGGTGATATTGATAAGGTCTTTAAGCATTTGCATGATGAATTGAAGAAATGCAAAGAGAATTTTTCTGATAAAAACGAAAAAAATAAGTTTTCTTTAGATTAATTTAGCGACTAAAAAGCCCCGCAATGCGGGGCTTTTTTATCGTCCTAGCGATTGTAGAAGCGGGGGGATTTTTTTGGCTTTTGGTTGAGTTTGTGTTTTCCTTTCACTTTCATTGGTCGGTTCAAGATTCTCAGTATCTTGATGTTTTACAGGATCTATAGCCGTGTTATTTGTTCCTAACGTAGATGCAACGCTGTCATTTTGTTGCTTATTGCACTCACCATTCATCATTTTATCTATGTCTAATAGTTGTCGTAGAATGGTATGATCGAGCTCTTTCCCTTGTTGACTAAATTCTATAATCAGTCTGAATAGAGTGGGAAATTGTTCTTTTATTTGAATGCCAACAAAAAGAGTATCTCGTAATGAAAGAGCTTTTTTAGGCTGTTCTTGATACCATTTTTCAATAACTTTATCTGAGTACGATTCGCCCAAACGGAAACCAGTAACGATTGTAGGATTACTCATATTGGCTTGTCTCTAACATATAAATCGCCTCTGATAATGCTGTTTCATGGCGTTCTAGAGTGGTGTTTTTTATCCCTTTTTTATTCAGATAGTGACTCAAAAGCTTTGCACCACCGCCAGTTATATAGATATTAGTATTATTGATTTCACCCTTGTTGAATTCGTGTAATTCAATAAGAAGACGTTCGAATACTGGTGATAAATGTTTGTTTATATCTACTTCTACATTTAAATTTTCTTTAATGAAATCTGGGTCTTCAAAGTGTTTTAAGATCAGATCTAAGTGCATGGTAAACACATTGGACAATGTATTTGTTAGTTCTGAACGGATGCTTTCCATGATCTCAAATGTACCGACTGAGAATGAATCAATTCGAATTAATTCAGCTGCATTACCGATGAAAATCACTGCGTCTGTCGTAGTCCCGCCGATATCCAAAAGCATTGATATTTCAGTGCTTTTTAGCTCATATTTTTGTAGGTACATATAAATTGCAGGAATGCCTTCGGGATAAACATGTACTGTTTCTATGCTATATGTTTTGTGATTTACGGACTGAATAAATCCCATATGTGTATGTTTTTTCTTTTCTATATTCCCATCATTGACCGAACCATCAGCATTAAAATATTGATTAATTGGCAATGTAACAACTAGATCAATTTTGCCATTAGCAATTCCTGCTTGATTCAAAGCATGATGCACACTAGCCCGTGATTGAGGGTGGAATTGGTATGATTTGTTCGATGTTGGTAAGGCATTCTTTTGTTCTGAGAAAGTAAGAAATGCACTTTGAGAGTCATCATCATCGCTAATCTTATAGACAAAAGGCTGCTTGCCAAAACTAATTCCTTTACCAATTTCTGCTCGGTTAGGTGAAATAATACTAATGATTTCCCCATCAATTTCTGTTGTTAGTTTGCATGATGTTGAACCGTCATCACAGACGACCAAGTGATTGTTCATGGTTTTCCCTATAGGTTTGTGCTTATTTGATTTTAATTATATGTCGCATGAATATCACTTTGCAATATAAATAAATTGGTTTTGATATTAGATGTAATGTTATTGGTGGCGTTTACATTTCATTGTTAAATAATAACTATAGAAAGCTATTTTTTCTTATTTACATATTAAAGCATTTAAGTTCAGAATAAATTTACTCCTATTGTTGTTTGTGGCTATTTCTTTACAATTGTCATCAGTTTGACGTTGCTTTGGTATCGCATCGCAATGTGAATGCTTTAACGTGTAAAATTTTTCGCTCTTTTTTAACGATTAATGTTTGAACATTGGCTTGGATTGGTATAATTAAGGTAAGAATTATGAGGTGAACACTATGTATAAGTTTGTTTTTTTTGATGGTTTTTACGTGTCAGTAAACCTTGATAACCTCCCTCAGTTGGCTGTTATGGCCGTGTGCCTATTTATGTTTCTAGCCGTTGTTTTTCGCATACTAAGAGGGCTTTACCGGGGTTTTTCAGGGAATAAACATCATCATACAAAGATGCTGAATCGCCCAGTTCCAACATCGGAATGGTCAGATTCCGATGCTATAGATTCAGACGTGAAAATTATTGAAGTAAATAGAATTAATGATTATCACGATTGGATTAATGCTAACGGTATAAATTGTGGATTTGCTGATTTTTCAATGAAAGACAAGTAAGTTTTATTATTTATATTCATGACTATTCGTAAAATGAGTATCGAATTATTTCTACTAATACGCGATGGTCGCTAACAATAGACAATTAGAGGAAAGTAATTTATGAGTCAAATGACCGATGAGGAAAGGAAATGGCTAGAGTCATTGAAGCGTTGCCTTAAAAAGAAGCCTCAATCAGTAGAGATCTTGGTACAAGAGCAATCGAACAATGAAAACGGTTTAATTTCTGAAATTCATCTAATGAAGACTGGCATCATCAATGAATCCCAAGATAGAGTTGATGATCTAATGAAATACAACCCTGACGACTATTCGTTGACGTATATTACTTGCAATGGTGTAGCTGCTAACAATCACGGTTATTAGGAGGGGGATATGCACTAGGTGATACTCGACAGACGGTTAAGAGTTATATCCCTGACTACAGCAGCTAGCATGATTGAGGACTACTTTAGTGAAGGTGCAGAACCTGACGAAATTGGTTCGACCGAAGAAGAAGCAGAAATATTTGAACAAGAAACTGGCTGCTAAATTATATGCAATAGGATAATTATCATGTTGCAGGTATTAGCTAATCTAATACTCGGTCTTGCTGACCAACACTTTAATCCGAATAGCATATTAATTAATCCATACTCGCGTGAAACAAAAAAAAGGATCTACATTGTAGATCCTTTTAATTTTATATAAATTTATTTTTTGTTTGATTTCTCATCAAAGCCAAAATCAAACACCTCATCAACAGTATCCACAAATCCATCAACCGTGGCCTTGCCAACGGCAACACCACCATTAACACTGCTTGCTGTAACATGATATACATCAGAATCATTCATTAGTTCTGTTGTGCCTTGATTAAACTTGGTTCTCGTTTGTTCAGTTTCATTATCAAACTTTGACTCATTCCATATGTATTCATCACGACTGTATAGACCTTCACCTACATAGTTTCCTTCAACATTGTTTTTATATATAGCATATTGTTCATGTGCATCAGGTAGAGGTTCTTGATCTATTGTTGTATTTAGTTTTGTATCTAATCCACCACGAATTTCAACTTCACTTCCTGTTGTATTTTCAGGTGTATCAAAACGATCATTTGTGAATATGTTCTGCATAGCGTCTGTGTCATTAAATTGTGACATAGTATTTAGAGCCGCGACTAGCATTGCAGCATCATCATTAAGTGAATCTCGTGATTGAATATCATTTAAATTACGATAATACTCTTGCTGTTGATTTGGTGATAATGAATTTACGTAATCATGAACGCGTCCGTGCATATTGTCGTTATCGAGCAAATTACTGATCATTCCTAATTTATCAGTTGTGGAACCAGTTGAGAACTCTTGGCTAAACGTAAGCATATCAGAGTATGATTCTTCTGCTGATTTTGCTTCGCTATATGCTTTGCGTTGTTCTTCAACAACGGAATCCATAAGTTGATTGCCCGTGCTGATTTTATGACCGGAGCTAATATCAGCAGCTATGGCATTCTCTAGCCCAACTTGATAGTTTTGGCTAGACTGAATTTGTTCAAGATCTTGCAGGGCATTTACAAGATTTGTACTATATTGTTGAGAGCCGGAAGAAGTTATGGCTGCACCAGAGCCGAATTTTGATACTCCGAGAGTTGCAGCTGAATTCAAAATACTTGCTTCTGTATCATTAAGACTATGGTTATTACTAATGCTTTTAGCAGTGGATAACATGTAGTCCATTTGTTGTGAATCATTTGTCTTAATTGAATTACCAAAATTAGCCATTTGGTTATATCCCCAATCAGTGCTTCCAGCTATAGTATGGCCATTAGACAATGTATCATTGAAGTCCTCTCTAGCTTGAATTGATTTTCTTTTAGCCTCTGATAATGTGTTCGCATAAGCTGACGATTCCGTAAATGAATTCATTTTTGATTCTGTCATTTTACTTATCCCCCCAACACCATCAATGTAGCCTTGCTGACGATAGCCACCCATATCAATAATAGCCCCTTGTTGTTTGAGCGTTTCAGGCATTGCATCGCTATCTTTTGCTGGTTGACTGGCTATACCTTTTATAGCGGCTCCGAGGCCCATCGCACTACCTGTTACTAAAAACATGGCTAGAATAGGTACGAATGTTGTTGCAAGCATTCCACCATACCCTAATTTTGTGTATGAATATGAAGCTAAACGCATTGTAAATAAAAAAGATCCTTCATCTACAATATTTGATAAGCTTGATACGTAGTTTGCTATATCACCGTAAATTGATGATGAAATAACAACCATCAAAATAGGGATGAGTTGGGTGATTAGAATTAATTGTAAATATCCAGCAAAAACTTTTAAACCGAAAGTTCCGATTAATAACCCAAGTAATACAAAGGGAGCTATTGCAAAAAGACATGCTTCAAGATATGTGAGAATATCCCAGACCATATCGGCCCATATCTCTCCTTGGATAATCCATTGATAATGACGTTGTTGAATTGAGCCTGAAAGATTTTCGTATAAGTCATTAGCATCTATAGAACGATAATAATTTAGCTGTGAATCTTCGACAAAAGATTGAAGCATCAGTGCTTGCATATATTTCCTAGCATCAAGAGAATGTGAACCGGACTCTCCAATAAATGCATTAAGAGTATCTGTAAAGAAATACTCTGCATTCATGGTTGTACTAGGATTAGATTCATCCATAACAAAATTATTTTGTTTTAAAAGTGTTGTCATAGCAGCATCCGTTGCAACATCCATAATTGAATTTAATTGCTGGAATGCCTCATAACATGACACTTCAGTTATGTTTCCAGATGAACCGATTATCACTGTTCCATACATCTTGCTGTTAGATGTAATTGTTGTCATAGCATCTTTTATATATGATTCATCAAAAGAATTGTTTCTTGCATTCTCAAAAGCAACACACTTATCAGCGTAGAGCTGCATAGTTTTTGTAAAATTTATACCATTGATATTATTTAATATTTGCCCCATGTTTTTACTTATATCCAAAGACTCTTTACGCATTTGGGCCACAACTCTAAGTGGTTTGAGAAATCCATTTTCAGTAAACTTTTGCTGCCCATTAAGACCATATCCTGTTTCTGTCTTTTCTAACAAAGTATGGCCAATATATGTAATTACGCTGTAAGGCAATGCAATACCAATTGGTATGTTGTCAACCGTTAACGTTTGACTTGTATCTTTATTAGTAATGTTAACGGTGCTTTTTTCCATAAGACATAATTGAAATGTGAATAATCCACAAATCATCAAAGGAATGGGTAAACTACGTGCGCCATCATGTAATGATCGAATTAACAATAAAATGAAAGCAAATAAAGCAATAATTTGACTTATAGTGTTATATACACTGTCATCAAAAATCGTGGCAACTCCATTCAAGGTGTTAAATAACACCTCTGGATCTCCATATGAATATATATTATAAATAGACATCCCATATCCTTAGTTAACTTTTGAAACAGAGACATAATTTTCAATTTGTTTGAAAATGGCTTCTTCTGAAACTAATGTTGAATAATGATTAAAATCAGAATTTAACTTTTTCTTATTTAATTCTAGTTGTGAAATGGCTTGTTCACGCTGTGATGACGGTAGTGAATCAAGTGACCTTTCTGTAATTTCAAAAATATTATCAGCTAAAGCCTTGCTTGCATCCATAGCAACTCTTTCAGCACATGCGCTAACAATTAAATCCATAGAATTTTTTGCTTCTTTATATCGTATCGATGATAGTAATCTCAGTTGGTTAATACATTGTTGACCTACAGCAGATCTAATTGATGTGATTACTTTTGCGTCATTTGACCAATCGCCATTGTTTTCAATAAATCCATCAGAAATATCTTGCAATCCTTTTTTTATTCGTTGAGTCATTCCTTTAAAATTAGTTTTTTTGTTATTGTATACAGGAGATAAACATTGATCTTTTCCGTTCCCATCAGAGCATTCGTAAATAGTTACATTTCCACCTGCCATTAAGTTAAAGAGTGATAAGCGATAGCCCGGTATTATTTTAGTTTGAGGCTCATTGGCTTCATTACTGGTATCGTGATTTATTACAGTTGTTCCTGTCATTGTCATCATTGCCAATAATAGATCTTCATCATCTATTGAATTAAAAGCATTTAAAATCATGTCTTTATTTGATTTTGTATGCATGGCTCGCCATACGAGATTTCCAGTAACAATTTCTGAATATTGAGTTGGTGCATTGTTTTTTAATTCTACTGTAGGAGATATTCCTTCTGTATTTCCTTTATTCCATATTTTATTAAAATCGCTGACGATCCCTAATTCAGATAATTTACTTGATGATTGTTGCTTTAGATTTTTTATACCAGATAATTCAAGACCTGCATTTACCATTCCCTCTGCGGCCTCACAGCTATTAATGTTCATTTTATTTAGAGCTTGGGAGAAGGCTTCGAGGTTACTCATTACCTGTTCACAGATAGCGCAGGAGTTAGCAAGAGCTAGTTTTACACCATAGGCGAGAGAATTAGTGCCTATTGCCTTTAATGTCGAAATTGCTTCATCTGAGGATATTGTACTAAAACTGCCACCATAAATGTTTATGCCACTACAACCTGCTGTTATCTTTGGAGCTGTTGCATTGGCAATAGATACATTTTTAACAGGAAATCGAGAGTAAAGAGAACCAGCGGAAACAACGCCTCGCCGTGCGGATTTATAGGCGTTAGGTTCTGTCGTATTTACCATTGCATCAAACATAGATTCCATTTCATTATCGAATGATGCACTAACTGGTTCTGCTTGGATAACCGTCAACAATAATATTGCCGCACCTAATTTTTTTTTCATAGTTAAAATGCCTTATTTGATTTTTTCATTAAACTTCATTGTTGGAGCAATTATGCCGCCAACTTTACCATCTGGAGTTTTATATAGATTGCTTGGCCGTGTCATTTGTTGGATTTCTTCGGTTAAAATCCCCATTCTTTTTGCGGAATCAATAATTCTAGTAATAATATTGTCAAATGAATCTAATCCTTGAACGATCACCTCAACATTTCCCGCTCTATCGATAAGATAGAGAGCTGGTAATCGGATTAAATTTAGTTGTTTTGCTTGACCTTTATCATTTAGAAAGTTATTGGCAAAAATTGTTCCTGATAAGCCTTTATTATCCATTGAAATTGCTTTAATAGTGAATCCATACTTTTTTTGAAGCAATTCAACTATTGGGGCTTGGGCATAGCTCATTTGATCATCGCTACGGAAAAAGAAAAATATACCCGCCTGTTTTGATAATTCTTCCATGATCGCATTTTTATGTAATGTTGCTGATTTGTTCATGAGCTGCATACCAAAATTTGCTGTTGGTCGCGATGCAACAGAATCTAAATAAGGATCACCATATACAGCCGATATTCTTGCATAACCAAACTCTGTAGCTTTGTCAGTCATATACTTTTCTATATAGAGGTAGTTTTTCATTTTTTGTAAGTTATGAGGATCATCTTGGGCTGCATCTAAATATTTTTGGTAATTTTCTCTTATCCATTTTGCACTTAAAGGTTTAGGTGAGTTTTTATTAAGTTGGCTTTTTATTTCTTTGTCTATATTTTTATTGGGATCTTTAATTAATTCGGTAACATCTAGAAGTTTTTCTTCATTATACCAAAACCAACCCTTTTCTTGATTTTCTATGTATTTTTTTGACAGTGTTTTATTTTCATCGGCGGATGATGAAAATGCGAAGGTGGCAATTACTAATGTGGTAATTGCCTTTAGCTTAATCGACATTTAATGCCTCCTTGTTTATTAGAGAATAATATACGAATTTGTTTATTTTTTCATATATTAAAAGTAAAAAAAAACCTGCCACGAAGGCAGGTTTCTTGTTTTTATATGATAGGGTGAATAATTAACTTGTTAAATTCAAGTGTCCCAGTCTCTCTGAGAACATCATTCCAATCTCTATCACGATTATTAGCAGTCGGAACAAAGATCTGTACATATAAGTCTTTTCTTATTTCCATCAGCCTTTCTGCTAATTTCATGGCATTATTAATACCTACCCCATTAATATCATTGTCGGCCCAATAATTAAGAACCCTGATATGAGGTTGTGGATTAAAGGATAGTAACCATGTGCTGCTGATGCCACTTTCTATATTTTCACCAGTAGCCCGATACACTGATAATGCTGTTTCAATCCCTTCCGCAATATTTAGCGTAGTACCCCCATTGTTGAATAGTTTGATGGTTGATCCTCCAATCTTTTCATCAATACAGGTGTACATGATTTTTTTAGCATTATGAGGCTCTTTCTTGTAAGGCCATTTGCTTACATCTAGTTTATTACCATCATGATCAAGATAAGTCCGATGCAAACTCACACCTTTCCCATTTTTCTTAACAACGGCTATCATGCAAGGGAAGTAACCAAAAATTACCCCTTCATGCTGATAAGCCATATTTGGATGGAAACGGATGTTCTTACCTAGCTCGATCAATTCCAATTGTGTTAAAGCAATTCCTCGTTTGCGTAGATATTTAACAAGTAAATCTGATCTGGGATCGGCTATACTAAATGTCTGGTTAAATACGCTAATAAGTTTTCGCTTATTTTTCAACAAGTCTACTCTGTTAACCCTCGGCTGAGGTGCAACAAAATTTATTGTTGGTTGCACTGGTGGTGTGTAGTTATCAATATTCTTATATTTTCCAACACGTAAATATTTACCTACTTCATTTAAAACGGTTTTGAAATCTGAGTTCATTGCGAACATTAAAACCTCAAATCCGTTAGGCAATGCACCAGCTTGGTTACTAATACCACCCCCGGTATCGTTGGCATCATCAAATAACCTGAAACCATCAGTTGTACCGCTACCGACAGGGCATGGTACATGGCATCCAAGATTTTTAATTGCTGGACGTAAATTTTCTGATAAAGCATCGAAAATTTCCAACCAACGGCCAGCCGCTTCACTACGAACCCGATTGGCAAAACTTTCAGGTGGTACATAGCTTGGGCGTGTGGTTGAACGATAAGATGAAGTTTGCATAGTAATTCTCCTTGTCGGGGTATCACAAACGGTTGGCATCCGTTTGTGATACCCCGACCGTTAAATGAAAAAAAGGAGATCTATGCCCCGAGGGGAATAAATCCCCTTCGGGTTAATTAGGAAATGTTAAATAAACAAGTCCCGATATGCTTGATGACTTCTTAATTCATCAAGCATTACTGGATAAGCCCTATTCATTGAATCAGACTTAGTTAGTTGTGCCATTTGCTTATAATCAAGTTCAACAACAGGAACATAAATGTTACCCAGATGTTCAAGCGTAACTTCCCATGTTGGATCGTAGTATGAGTCATGAATCTTTATCCATGCATGAGGCACAAGGACACCATTACTCGCAAATCCAAGAACATACTTAATAGTCGTTATGTTGATATTTGCGTCTGAGTCTCGAAAAGAAGACATGATATCAAAGCTATTTTGATAGCACATTTTCGGTTCGACCATAATATCTGAGAATACAGACAACCGATGAAACATAGGTTTAACATTAATAGTTTGTAGTCCGTTTGGGCTGACTCGATATGCTAATTTAATGAAATTTGAAAGTTCAGTATTCATATTGCAATGCAAACCCCGCGAAGGAGGCTTGCCCTCCTTGGGGTTTTAACAGTTAAAATTTATTCTGACGGTAAATTGTTAGGGAGTTTTACGTGTTGCTCGATCAAGCGATCATTCTGACCATAAAGGTACTGAATGTAGCAAGATTGACGTATAACACCTTTTACCAGTAACAGAGACGATAATTTATTGGACAGTTGATCATGAGTCATTACATCAAATTCTCGATGAACAACCGAATCTCCAACATGCATAAGTACAAAAGCAACGGTTCTTTGTTTCCATACAATAGACAGGTAGATACCTGAAAAAAAGGATTCATAGACCTCATCGCCTCGATAAATGAATTTTTCAAATTCAATTTTCACAACTACCTCAACAGTAATACTTGAGCACGAAATTCCGAAAAATTGTAATGTCAAGATTATATTCAGCAAAGCATACCAAACTTGAAAATGGATGAATGCTATTATCAAATAACCAGTTGAGCGATTCGGATTTATCAGGTATCCGATCATCTGATATTTGTTTCAAGCTATACATTATCAATTCTTCACGTAATAGAGAAATATCATTATCAGTCCATTCTAGAGTAATGTCTGATTCAAAAACTTTAGGCTTAACACCACGAGGTTTTGATGCTTTATGTGTAACAGTAATAGTTTCCATTGTTTAATCCTCACAATTAAAAGGGAGGATTAATCCCAATGGGGATTAATAACCTCCCCATTTGGGTTTATTTAAAATAATTAGTCAATAACTTTTTCAATCATTTTGAATAAGTCTGATTTTAGATTTTTAAGATCATCAATAACAACATAGTTTTTTCCATAAATATGTGTCATTGAATGATGCTCTATATCTTTACCAATACCAATACCATAACTTTCCACCATCTCTTTTTTGGCTTCTTGTATATATTCTCTGGTAGGAGTAGCGTTTCCTATTGTTGGTTCACCATCAGTAATACTGAAAATGATCTTACGTTTACATTTTGATTTAATCAACTCACAAACTGAATGGTAATAAGCCATTGCAATTGGTGTTTGACCATCAGGTGTTATATTGACCATGCGTTCTGCTAATACGCGTTCAGCATTTTCATTTTCTTTTTTCAATAATCCACAAGTATAAAGATTCTTGTATGGGTAAACAGTAACAATAGTTTTAATTTTGCAACGTTCTAATGCTAGTGTTAATGCAATAACAGTATCCCGTGCAATTTCAAACCGTGTTTTGCTTATTCCAGATACATTGTTATTCATTGAGCCAGATATATCTAGCATTAAAACAACGCATGTATCTATAGTTTTACGTTTACCTTCTGAGCGGAATATATTTCTATCTCCGCGAACAGAACGGTGCAAAACTCGTGTGTTTAGTCTGCCATGATCATTATCGCGACAAACAACCCGACGTTTCGTTTGCATCATTCCCATCATACGGCCAATCAGTCCGTTTGCTGTCATTTTCACTGAAGCATTGAGTTTTTTACCTGCTTCTGGTGTGGATCTATAATTGGTTTCACTTAGTGCTGTTGTCACATTGCAAGCTGCATTAGTCGTGAAATCATCCAACACAGATTTAACATCACCTAAATCGGCAATATCTGATGCATTGGCATCAAGTGTAATAGCAATTCGATCCGCTAGCCCTTCATCTGAATCATCTTGAGCATCGCTAGGGCCATTTCCTTGGTCTGCACCAGAATCATCTTGTTGGTTGGATTCAGACTTTTCCTTTTCATCGTTTAGCATCTTTAATAGAGCTAATGTCATATCAACACTGTCTTGGCTTGAATTGAGTTCATCAACTTGTGATAGAACCCCTTTCATTCGATTTAGAATGTGTTGATTAAACGTTTGTAAAAACGCTTTTTCACATTCAGGTAAAACCAAACCGTAAGCTTTTTGTGACAAATATTTAAATCGGCCATAATATAGTGCATAAAAAACGAAAATGGTACTTGGGTGATCTGTATTAGTAAATCCACGGATCTTTCTCGTATCATATAAACGTTGAGCTAGCATATTTAACCAAATTTTGGTTCCAGCAAACTCTTGCATTAATGCCATTTCAATCCGTATATCTTCAATACAATTCCATAACGTATGCGCGATTGGCGTGTTAGGTTTTGTATTAGGATCTATATCGAATGAATTATATCGGTTATGACCGACCTCATGCACCAAATATCCTTGCATTACATGTTTATCTTCTTGTGTATCAAGATCGTAATCAGGAACATTAATTACCGCCCCGTTGGTATAAGCCTCTGAACCAGAAACATTTACTCTAATATTAAATTTAGCTGATAATCCAGCTGCAATGATTGGCATTGAACGTTTAAAGATAGAGCTATTCTTACTCATAGTTTTACTCCAAAAAAAAGTTAATGGAGCAAATCACCCTAACGAGTGATTTGCCCGTTAGGGTTTAAAGTTAAAGTCAGTATCGGTTAATAATCATATTCATCTTCTGATGGATAAAAATAACCTTGATACTCACAAACAGTAGAGGCTGATAAAAAATTATAAACGGCCTCTTTTTTGTAGCTGAACTTTAGTGGATATTTAAGATTTACGCGCAGAATGCGTTTTTCTGTTTTAGAGTTAATAGTACGTTGTATTTCCTCATCTATAGGTTTACAAGCATACACATCAATACCCATTTCAAGCAGAGCCATCTTTATAATTGGATCGATAAATTCATCATCACCAATTCTATATATGAATAACTCATAAGATAAATCAATGCCGAGCATCCGAATATCTTCATCGCTCATACCATTTATTGTGTTAGGACAGTTTTTTTGGCTAACCAGATAAAAACGTCCATGCCACCAAATACACCGTATCCGTTATATTTAGGTTCGGGAATTGGTTCGTCATTAGGTTGTAATAAATAAACTACCCGCCCGCTGTTCTCATGATTTGCATAAGCGTTTGCAATAGATTCTTTAGAATCCGCAGTCTTCCAAGAGAAAAATCCCATTGTGTAAACCTCATTTTAATTAGTAAAAGAGGAGTCACATACCCAATTGAGGGATGTGACCCTCATTGGGTTAGAGTTATTTAGAAGAACCAAGAAGAAGACGCAGCAGCCGCAGCAGATGTGCTATCGGTGTCTTTTTCGCCCTGATCAATGGTTGTCGTTTGAATGGTTGTGTCAATAGTGGTTTCTATCGATGCGCCATCATTATTATCTCTCTGATTTGTTGTAACCTGATTCGTGTTAACAGATAAATCAGGGATATCAAACGTTGAGCTTGAAGAAATTGAATCACGCAGCGCAGGTGGAATAAACCCATTGAGCTGAATAGTATCATCTGGACTAGAAAGAAATTGTTCTAGCAATTTCTTGTTGCTCAGTGTGCTAACTAAACCTGAGATCTTAATAAAATGATCTCCGCGAAGTTTACCTGTTTGAGGTAGTTCTCGAAGAAATTCATTAATTTTATCACGAACTTTCAAATAACGAGTGTCAATGAAAGATAGTGATTCAATTTTATCCCTTAAATTCCTAAGTTTCGTTAGGGATGATTGCGTGATCTCTGATTTTTGCGACCAATCATTCATGATGGCATCGCAGTTATCAATAATGTCACTAAATAGCCCATTTCGTAAGCGATCACCTTGCTTATCAAGCGATTTTTCTTGCATTCCATTGAGCGGTTCACAATTTAATTGATAAATATCGTAATCAGCTCGGAATTTAGTTTGTAATTGTTCACGCGTAGGACACGCATTCCGAATTACACTAGCCCATTTCTGGTCAGAAATGCTGTTTTGCCAATTTTTTGCTTTCACATCAAATGTACTCAAGAAATTATCCACTTCTTGGTTGTATTCAATAATGATGTCATTCAGCTTTTGACAAAAAGAGTCCATGTTACTCATTGGGATAGCCCATGAGTTCCCACCTAATTTCAAACCAGAAGTGTCGCATAAACGTTCAGCCCGACGAGCAATCTTTGTAAATGGACGAAGATCTTCAGGATTGATGGTATATACATGGCCCAATTTAGCAACTTGTTCAGGTGGTAATTGAGACGCATCGATACCAAGGTCACTAGGATTCATTTTTTTATTACCAGTCGTTTTTTTAAAATGAAGGGCAATAAAAACAGTTTTTTCAATCATATCGTATTGTTTAGTTTTCATGTTGGTATTTCCGTTTTATGAAAGTTTAGAAAAACATTGATTTGTTATTACTAATGTTTTCGTTTAATGCAAATGCCGTAGGCTTAAACTTTATCGTCAAATGATTAATAAATATTTCAAATGATGGATGGTTCAATTCATGGGCCAGAGATTCAACTAACTGCGAAAGATTTTTCGAGAGGTCAGATCCCAGTGCATCGACAATGCTAATTTCCTTGTGTCGCATATTGACAAACGCAAGATAAAAGCATTCTTCTATTGTGGTGTTAATAACAATTTCATCATCACAAATAATATGTGTCTGAGATTGTTTAGTTTTTTCTTCAATTAAGAATTGTAATTTGTGAAGGTTAGTAATGAATATTGAATCTTTACTAACATGAATTGAACAATCACTCGAAGTTAGTAATAAACTTTCGATTTCCTTTAATGCATCAATTATTTCTAATTGTGCTGGAATTGTGACTGTATATGGTTTTAGTTTCATGATTGAACCCTTGTTAAAATTAAACAAAGGGATCAATCATTCCTTCTGGGATAATTGATCCCCGAAGGTTTAAGTTTATTAATTCGTATTTTGTGGATTGTAAATATCACCAAATACGGCTTCTGCAAATGCTTCTATGGCCTCAACTTGAGACTTATCAGCGCAACGGTTTAGCAGAGAGCGTTCTAATGCATATTTCACGGGTGCTGGGTTTAACGGGCTATGCATTCGCACAGTACGTGTTGCCCAACGGATCAATGTACGTGTTGAAAACGTAATTGACAGTGAAATATCCGAGTTGATATCAGCTTTTACTGCATCATCCTCGGGTTCCTTATTGGCATAAACAGAGCGCACTATGTTTGCCACCCGAACCATGTTTTTAACGATATCGCTTGGTAAACTTGGTACATATTTTGAAACAATATCTGTTTCAATCTCCATTGGTGGATAGTTACATAGAACTACAAGAAACCGATCCATTGTAGCCATGTTTTGAGTATTCACACCTTGGTAGAACCCGGTATGGTCGCCAGAACCGCAAGAGTTTGCTGTACACACTAACCGAAATCCTTTTTCTGGATAAATTACCTGACCACCGAGCTGTTCGATAATCAAAGGAGCACCTTCCAATATTCCATTAAATTGTGAAAATTCAGGCGGTAAAAGTAAGTCAGATTCATTCAATAAACAAATGACCCCTTCTTTCATTGCTTTTGTCAAAATGCCATCAATCCACACTGTGTTTCCGTTAACTAAATCCCAACGGCCAACAAACGTTTCAAACCGATCATTCTCACCGCAAGTGTGCGAATAGACAGGAATATTTAAACGCCCGGCAATTTGTTCAATGACAGATGTTTTACCGCACCCAGTATCACCAGATAACATCAAACCATCACCGAATGATTCATCCATAAAGTCTAATACATCACGCAAGACTTCTTTGTTGAATACATAGTTAGGGTTGATGGCTGGTACTAATGGGTTATTAGTTGGTTCATATCCATTAACTTCTATTGGAGCGTTAAAGCCAAACAGAGATAGCGGAAATTTCTTTTCTACGAGAGGATAAGTTTTCATATGATTAATTCCTTACAAAATATATGAAAGGGATCAATCACCCCCGAGGGGATAATTGACCCCCAAGAGGTTTGAATATTTAAAGTTTAAAGTTACCGATTCACAAGAATGGTTTTAAAAATTAAAATTTGAACAATGCATCTTTTTCGTTTTGGCCTGTTAGTGCCGCTGACAAAAAATTAACCATTGCTTTATTGTTATTGTGCTGAAAGTACATCAGTAAATCACAAAGTGTCTTTCCTTTACTGCTGAATTCATACCCCATAGTATTCCAGAAATTGTGTTTTTCACCATAACTGATAACTATCTTTACCAATGCGATTCGTTTATCAAAAGAGACAGAACGAATGCGGTCATGGTAAGGCATAACTTCAACGAGTTCTTTAGCTTTTTCATGAGAAATTTCATTTAAAACTAAAGATTGAGTATCGATAGTAAATACTCGACATTCAGGTGCATTATTTAGCCAGAACGTAATATGAATGGGGTTAACTCCAGCTCGAATAGGTACAAGTTGAGAGCCACATTCACGAACTAACCAAATACAAGTGAATTTATCAGTCGCATACTTTTTAATTTTTTCGTAGTCGATGTCTAAATCCCATTTGTAATACTTAGGTAATGAAACTTCTTCGGTAGCTTGTTTCATTAGCTCAACCATTTCTTCAATAGATTGCGCAGTTTTTGACAATGTTTTGTTAATCATAATAGTCACCAATTTAATTGTTAAAATTTAACGGGCAACTATCCCCAAGGGTAATAGTTACCCAGTGGGAGTGTTGTTAGAAGAAGCTTTGCGCAGCGGCTTTACTCGCATATGCAGTGTAACGGGAATCTCGGCGTTCCTCTTGGTCGGCTTCGTCTTCCATATTATCAAAGTTATAAGCGTTCGGCTTTGCAATGACTTCGGGTTCAACCTGTTCAACAGATACCGTTTTTTGCTGCGGTAACGTGTTGTCAGTTTGTTCGGGTTCAAACGCATAGGATTGCGGCTGTAGCGGCTCATCTACAACGTTTTCGTTTACAGGTAATGTATCCGTCTCCGTTGTATCATTTGGCTGCTCTGATGCAATCTGAGCGGGTTCTTCGTGTATCTCGATTGATTCATTTGGTTCATCTAAGGGTTGACCTAGCTTATCCAATGAAACAAGGTGAGAGGTCTTCGTTTTGCCCCTAAAATCATCAAGGTTGATTTTTATCCCTTGAGTGATCAGGTACTCAGATAGTTTCTTAATATTAATGTTGCCGATACGTTCTATCTTTTGCACCTTGCAACCGTCTCGATAGATCAGGCGATCTTGTTCAGGAATAAAATCTGCAAGTTCACCTTTTAACTGGTTGAGTTTATTTTCAATTGGTTGCAATACTTCTTTGATACGATTGATCTGTGATTCGACTTTCCGATACTCTGCTACCTTCTCTTTCCATTCAACGGCATTGAATGTAGAAGTTGGTTCGTAGGTAACGGTGTCTTCGGCGGTACGTTCGGGCGGTGTGCGGGTTTCGACCAACTGCCAAAAAGCTAACGCTTCTTTTTTTGCATGTTCAATGAACGCAAGATCAGGTTTGATAAGAGCCTGAATGGGTTGAAAACCTCGCAGATATACAAATAACCGATTCTGCTCTAGGTTCGCACACATGATTTGCCATTGAATTTGAGCAAAATACAATTGATATTGTATTGAGTTGGCCTTTTGTTCCCGAATGTTTTGATACACTGAGCGACAAGGACATTTGATTTCCACACCCTCATTACCAATGATAGCAAGTCCATCTAGAGACGCTTTGAACAGTGAGTTATGATCGTATTCAACACAAACTGGAACAAACGGCACATCAAACAGTTTTTCAACGGCTGTCAGTGCTTCCGGTTCTTGCTCAATACCGCGATTAACGTGCCAATTATTAGACAAGTCATCGGGTGTTTTATAGCCACACAGTTCTGCCCACAACTGGTAACGTGTCTGGTACGGACTGATACCCAAAATAACTGGGATCATTGAAGCGGTGATTCCGGTGTTTCGCCAGATTTTCCATGCTTCAGTTCGTTGTTTTAAATTTACGATAGCCATTTTTAACACTCCAAAAAGGAGGGGCAAAAACAGCCCAAGGGGTGTTTTTTACCCCAAGGTAAGTAAATTATTTACGCGTTTCGCTGTGAGTCTCTTAATTCAGAGAGCGCATAGTTTAACGTGTCACCGTGGTACGATTCACAGAATCGATCACAAGTTGCTTCCCAAGCTCCTTTTTCCGCCGCAAATAACACCATTTGATCAATCCGATTTTTGTCAGTTGGATGAATGTTATTGAGGTTGAAAGGATAATCACCGTCATCGACGGCCATTTGTGCTTGTGCCTGTTTAATGACTTCCTGTACGTTTGATGTTACGGGCGTGTCATTGACATGAATACATTCCGCATTTTCTTGAACCAAGTTGACCTCATCTTCAAAGTAGTTTAAGAGAGATTGATCTTGTTTATGTTCAAGAACGGGTACGGTTTGTGTAGGTGTGATATCCAAAGGTTGCATACTACGCCCCGCAATATTGCCTGACATCTTTTCCTGACTTTCAATGATTCTTTCGTATTCATCTTGGTCATAGATATCTGACATGCCGAACGTATAACGTGCAGTTTGGATGGTCGCTTTGTGGCGTAGCAATCTTTCAAAATGCGTTTGCCAAGGCGTATCAATTTGATATGTACCGCCTCTGTTATCGCGCAAGGTTAACTTTGGGCGGTAACAGTTAACGGTCAGTTCTTCAATCTTTACGGGATGTGACCAATTTTTCCTGTACATAATGCATGTGCAGGAAGCTGGCACTTGCCTATTCAAATCAGGCACCGAGATTTTTTCAGAAGAATAAATAAACTCAAACCCATCACAATCAGGGTGAGTGGTGATTACTTTCAACCAACCATCAATGGTAACAACGGGTATAAAGCCACCGCGTTTATCTTGCATTGGAATGATTTCTTTCCTGAACGGATCGAGATCATAGCGTTGGCAAACCAGAAGGAAGGACATCAATGTGACATCTTCAATTTCTGGATCACCATTCTTGGGTTTGAAAATAACTTTTTTCAAAGTATCAAGAACCTTGGCGGGATCGATTTCATACCGACTCGCAAAGGCCCGGATTAGAGAAGGTTTTTCCTCTTTTGTTGTAGATAGCGCGGTTTGATCTGTTACTGCGTTCATGGTGAATCCTCATCTTTTAAAATTTTACAGAGGGTATTCACCCGAGGGTAAATGCCCTCGGCATAATCTATGATTAAAAATTAATTGTAGATTGGGTAATGCTTATTTACTTCTTTACGTGCGTAAGCTGGAATAAGCATTAATTTTTCATCGATATCTGATGTTTTTTTATCAGGTGATGATTTTAGGGTTATTGCTTTGGCCGTAGCCATAGCTGTATTGGTTTTTACTTGTTTAGCTTTAACTTTTTTCTTTTTCTGATTCATGGTTTTGAAAAATTTCATAATACGAATAAGAGAAATAGAAAAAGTTGTTAAGATATTCTTTAAAGCATTACCAACACTATTGGCGGGTATTTCAATTGCATTAAGAATGATTGAACCTAACCGATATATAAGAACGATTAGTTTATATGAGGCGAAGAAAATAATAGAAAATCCTACAAATAGGATAATCATCTGTTCTATTGTTACTGCGCCCATATCAAGATAAAAACCATTAAATTCAATTACACGATTCATGGCATGTTTTTCAGCATACATAATTGATTTCCTTATAAACACGTATAAAAAAACCACCGTTTCAATGCTAAGTTTAAGCATTAAAAATCAGTGTCATTGGCTAAAAGATATAGCAAAGATTAGAACAGCATTTTTAAAATTTTAGCTGTTAAAACCGATGATTGCAGAAGTGCAAATAAAGTATAGTGTTACAAATATGTGACTCTGGGTGGCCTCACATACCAACATTTTAATGTTGTTTCCTAGCTCGTAGTTCTCTTTCGATAACTTCCCAATTTTGTAGCTAACCTCATAAGAGGACTTCAAAACTCATAAGAGTTTTATTAAAGTCCTATGATAATACACTCATTATAAGTAAAGGTCACTACCCTCGTTCAAAAAAAACATGGATTTTGACACATTTTTGAGTGATTTGATGTAGAGTATGATGTGAAACATTATCATCAATAATGAAAGAGAAAATAAATGATGAATAACAAGAAGATAGATGAGCTACATTCACAGGTGATTCCTGTGTTGGAAGAATTGGTAAGGAGGTGTAATGAGTGTGGTATCACACTTAATGTGGATGTAGGAATAGATGATGAAGATATACGTCTAAGTTATAACTCAAAATATGACACTCAAGCGGGCGAAAAAAAAAGAAAAATGACTCAAATAGAATTGTTAAAAATTATAATGAAAACGAATCCGCAAGTTATAAAAAGTGTTCACTGATCCTTATTCCTGAATTGCATGATTACTTCTTGCGGAGTAAAGCCTTGGCCCATTATTTCATTTCTTATGTTCTCAATTAGGATGCGTCTTGATGCTTCTGTGCGTGAGGTATTGGTTTTTTTTAATTTTTCAATTGTGATATTAAATCGGGATGATAATTTATCTAATGAATCATTATCCAACCCATTTAAGATCTGTTCCAATGTTCGAGTGTTACTGAGAAGTGTTAGGATCTTTTCCTTATATGTATCCATTGTTTACCTTTTTATTGCTTATCTGCTATCGTTGAAGTAAGTGTTAAATAGAAACATCAATATAAAACAAGACTATACGGTTGTAAACAATGTTTAAAATTAACTATGAAAACATATAATCCATTAGATATTTCACAGTTTGTCGTGTCGTTAGGTAATGAGCAAAAGGTATTACTTAAACGATACAAAAATGCACATAATAATCTAATTCAATCTCACTATCCGTTGAAAGTGTTCTCTACAAATTTGGGTTCGGTTGTGTTTGTAACTGAAACAGGTTTAAAAATGGATGTTATCTCGCACTTTGTTTCATTACAAAGTCAATATAAAAAAGCATTACATCAGCTAGCATTAAAACAGGGTAAGTTTTTAACCATTGGAGATCGTTCAACTCTTACTCCATGCTGGACAACACCTATGGGCCGCGTCAGTGTATTTGATGGGGTTCCAGATAAATCTATACTTTCTGTTCGCATTCGAACTCAAGATGCGTATCGTGGAGGGCGTTTTAACTCTCATGATGCATTGGATATCATTAAGAAACGTATAATAAAAGCAGAACATGCTATAGAAAACAGCATTAATAATCATCAATATTCAAGAGTAAAAATAACACAAGAACGTTTAAGCGATTTAGCCATGTCTTTAGCGTTTTTACAAAAAATAGTTATTAAATATGGTTCTGAGAATTTGGTGATTAGGATGAACTCAGGTAAAGCAACGAAGCTGTTTTTTTCTAATGGTGACAATTCTTGGGTTGATAGCCCTGCCCGAGTTATGTTCGCTTTCGTTCATCCAGAAGTGAGGTTTGAATCGCCAAGAAAACGAGATAGAAAATCATCCCTTGAATTAATTGGGCGTTCAAGTGGAATTTCAGTTTTCAACATAAAAAAATAGGTATGGCATAATATGATACTTGTATAACTTTGTAATCATTAATGCATTCAAAAATTCGTATAGCCATTAAATGGTAATGGCTATTAATTAAAAGACTATGAACTAATCATTTTCAATGATTTTAGCTACTAACCTATTATTTCATACTGTGTATTACAGTTGATGCAAAGAACTTTAAGACTTGATTTTCCCCAGAGTGCGTCCCCGCATTTTTGGCAAACAAACTTTGAACGGGTATTTTTTTTATTAGTTGATTTTGTGGAATCTTTACTTTGATACGGGATTGTTTGTAAATTAGGAGTGTCTTGTTTAGTGATCATATCATTGTTTGCAATTGTTTCTGATTGCATGGCGGTCATGTCATACCATTTAATTAAATGGGGGCGTAGTTCTACTAGTTTCTCGGATAGAGACATAAATTTACCACCAATTATAGGATAGTCTGACATATTTTGCCCTGTGCGCTTGCCCCCGACATTTCCATCATGACTAGGCATCAGTCCTATCTCTTGCATTTTTGCGGCCCATTCCTTGTTATGATAACCATTTCTGCTTGGTTTTCCGAAATGATGCTGCCATAAATGCACTTGCTCATGGACAATAACAGAAAGAGTGCTGATTAATGGTACAAGAGGGATACATTCTGGATTGACTGCTAATTCTGCAACGGTTTCCCCCTTATTGTTTATAAATCTATTGGTACACAAATATCCAGAGCTGTTCGGTTGTCGCTGGAGTGTGATTAAGCAATGTGGCAGTTTTTCGTCAAATAAATTCTTATTAAAATAATTGTATATAAATAGTAGGTTTTCATAGGTGTCAGTTGTTGGTGCTAACATTTGCTAATCTCTTATTGTATTGTACAATACAAAAGTAGAGCTGTTTTTTGCTACTGTCAAGTTTTGTAGTTAAAACGCAACAGAGAATTTACAGTCATTAAAATATGTGGAAATATCAATGAAAGAAGTACAGGTGATTTTTGTTAGAGAGATACAAATTCATTGCCCTTATTGTGGGAAAATAACACTAGGTTATTATGAAGATCCGCGAGGGAAAATGATTGAGTGTGAGTATTGCGAGAATACGTTTATAGTATCAAAATCAACAAGTTTAGATTTTTCATAATCTGGCATTATATGTTAGATAAAGATGATTAATTTTGTTGGATTTGTGCTCGGGGAGATTGATGAACCATGTCGCTTGAAGTTTTTTTATCACAAATTGCAGATGCTATAGATAGTACACCGCGTGAAAAAATAATATCAATGTTATCGATACGATTACCGAAGTCATGTAAAGAAAATTTTGATGGTTATTTAAAGCGTAGCGCCCTTTCTGAAGATAAAAAAATAAAATTAATTACTCTATCTAGTTCAATAAAAGCAAGGCCATTTAAAAAAGCCATGCTTCCATTATCTGATGGTAACATGGCTTATATTGGTTTACTAAATAGAAAAGGAATTAGCTATTCGAAAGGTGTTGCAATAATAAATACACAAAAAGCAATGGATTTGTTATTTGATCAGATGAGGATATTAAAAATAGAAAATAATCCAAGATTGGTTGAGTATCTAATAATAAATCTCGAAAAACAAAATGTGTTCATACCAGACGACTTGAAATTAAATAGTCCACACTCATTTTTTATTTAATAAATTGATTTTTATATTTTAATTTCATGAGAAATAGCATAGACTTACATCTATAAGCATAATAATTTTTATGACACTCAATTTTGCGGCGCAATATCGATAGATATTGCGTTTTTTTTATCACTGGAGTAATTGAAGTTGTGAAAATATTTCTTTTTGTTCTCTTGGTGTAAATACTTTCCAGTGTTTCCTCTCAATAGCTCCATGAAGTTTCAGTAGTAATTCTTTATTAATACCTTTATGCATATTTTTAATTCTTAAATATGATTCTAGAGCGCCGATAGTCTCCAGTTGTTCCGTTGTGTATACATCAATATCAGCTAACATCTTAGAATGTTTATGAGTTAAATTTGGGAGTTTTGTTAGGATATGGCTATCTGCGAAAATTTGTTCTTCCTTGATTTTTACAATAGCTTTTTTTGTCAGATAAAGGTATCTGGCCAAAATAACAGGGTCATCTGTTAGTGTTGTTATACAAAAATAATGTGAAAATCGTTTTCGGTAATCTTTGTCTGGTTCGTATTGTTCAAATTTCATCTTATTACACATATCAACTATATTGCCTTGAGCATTTAGATATATCTGATTTTCATCAATGATAGAAATACAATCACCATCGTCAAATACTCCAGTTAATCCAAACATATTTCTTAAAGTGAAATCACCAAGTTCTAATACGAGAGCAGCCAGTGGGTTTTCTGCCATACTTGCCATTTTTTATATCCTAATAAATATTATGTTCAAGAGCTTTACTGCTGAGTTATTTTTCAACAGATAATGTTGTTATTTATATCGTTATTATGAGTGGTTTATTTCTCGGTAAATTATTATAGATATTTCATGTTATGGTTCAACCTGTTTTTTTAACAGTTAATTGATAGAATTTATTATGATAAAAAATTGCACCAAATATTCTGTGTGTGAGGTGCTGTATAAAATGTAAAATAAACGAAGCGTGTTTTATTTTTTTTATTAAAAACAAAAGGAACATTATATTTATAAAAAGGTACAGGTGAGCAAAGCATGACACCAAAACCAAACCAATTTAACAGTTTAATAATGTTATGTGCTGTTATGATGGATGTTGTTTTTTTTTACTTTATTGTTTTGGTGTTTTTTTTATTATGTTTTTATTTCTATAATTTACTTATTAAAAACAATAAAAAGCTATTAAACAGATCGAAAGTCTAATTTTATCTTTTGTTCGATTTGTATTTTTAATCGTGATGATTAAAAAATATCATCGTGGGTATGGTGGAGTATGTGTGATTTTAGGGGGAAGGAGCTTTAAGTAGGTTATCTTTGATCTTATACGAACATATGACTTCTAATTTGTTTGTCATCTGTCAAAAACGACTCATTTTAGGGCTGTTTGAGGTAGAGGGTAAAATTGGATAAAGTCGAATTGGGCCTGTCTTCCAGACATCCATGCAGATTATTTTCTGTCAACAATTTCTAAATTGTCAGAACATCATATTCTGCTGTTTGCACCATAACTAAAGTGTTTTTAGTAGTCGAGGTATAATCATCGGCCGATTACGCCACACAAAAATTAGATCCAAAATATCAAGATCTGATTGAAACAGCATATCGACGTTTTTACCGTGTTCATGTAACACGGGTTCCAGCTTCTCTAAAATCGCTCCGGCAAGAAGACCTACATACAGCGCACTCTTACCCTTCTTCATCCAATCTGAAATCGTACTTGCGGTAATGTTCATTTCGGACTTAGCGAACGTACCCTCCACACCCATAATCTGATTAATGGTTTTTGTTTTCACACTGGAAAAAAGAGCCTCAACTGTTTCATCTGGTAGTTGCTCAAGCAGAATTACGCCCTGCTCCAAATATCTCGCGTACTCAGGCCGTGAATGTTTCCATGTCCTGTACGTGTTGACAGGAACGCCGATTAGAGAGTGAATTTTGTCGTTCATTATGCTACCGAAGCGAGGAAGTTTAATTTGTTTTTTGTTGACATTCGTTTGACGCTTTTGGAACCGGAACTGATCACGCTGGACTCGATGATGGCGGCTATGTTTGCTAATTCGGCCATGACTTTGTTGATGAAGGCAATTTTTTCAGCGATTTGCTTAATCTTCACATTCCGCGATGCTTTCCAAATCGGATAGTACGTAGTTTGGCACTGAGCGTAATCATTATGCTGCGTCTGGTAATCGAGCCAGAGCTGATTGTGATCCGCATCGGGTTCGTTTTCAATGTTTGATAATAACACTGATAGAGTGCAGGCTTTATTATTCCATTGCGACTGCATTATATTGATGGATTCGGCCATTTTCTTTAACTGTTGAATATAGGTTTTCATCAGTTGCAACTTGGCACTTGGTTTTGTGTCAATTTCCGCAACGGCATGGTTTGAAAATAGCGCTTTTAAGCAGCTATCAAGATCCGTCAAGCTGGCACTGTTGATAGCGAGTGCCATTCGTGCTGACGCGATGCGCTGCGGTGTGCGAAGTTCAGACGTATCAATATGCCCACCCAAGGTAAAATGCAGTCCCTTTTGAATCTCATCCAGTGCCACAGCGAGATTATCAAAGTGGCGTTCGATCAGCGGTGAGTAGTGGCATACTGAAATAGCCTTACTGAGACGACGAATATTGTTGCGGTATTGCCTAATACACTGTACCGCACGGCACTTATCGCTGCGATGCTGTTGCATCGTAATCACGTTATCGAGTGCATGTAATTGTGCTTGTGTTAGAGCGGCATAGTCATAAACACCGATTTCATCAAAGATATCTGTACGCTTGAGCGTATTCACGAGCTGTTTGACGTACTTTGGTGCAATCTCAATTCCAGCGGTACGCAATAGGTCATGAGCATGGCCGGAACCGCCGTACACCCGGACTTGTCGATGTAGCCAGCCTTTGCCTTGAAAATGCTTCACTGTACGGATTCGGGCATCGAGTTCGCGGTCATGGGCATTCAGTGCTTTTTGCCAACCGTCGATCATCATCCACTGCTTAAACGTCTTGTCATTGATGGTCAGATTATCAATGGCTACTTGTGCATCGGCCTCAATATCAATACTGTCATGCACACTCAGGCATGAGCGTTCTTCTTGGTCAAAATTCAACGCGATCGATGTTACCGGGATCAACGTGTTTGCATGTAGAGCTGGCATGGATTTGGCCGGATAAAATTTCATGCGAGTTGTTGTTCGTGTGATCTTGCCATTGGCTCCGCGTCGGATCACGCGTTCAGTTTTCTCGTTATACGGCACAGGCTGTGTATTGCTGCGGGTTTTTTGCAGACCAAGAAAAGCATGACTCAAGAATGGCACTTGTAATGATGTTCCCCTGCTCATGTTTAACATTGAAAGTATGTCGGTACGTGTTTGTCCGACCATCATTTCAATTAAGCGACGATATGTGTTCGTTAGGTACTCACTAATGAACGGCAAAATCAGCGTTTCCACGTTTTTAGCTACGCTGCGGCCATCGACTTTGATCTTTTGGATGTGCGGTATTAACTGACCATTTTCAGCCAGTGTGCAGGTTGAGCGAACATCAACAGGCAATGTATTAACCGGAACGTCTTCAATGCTGCAATTGTACTCTTTGTCGAATAGATCAAGGACACCTGCGGGACGCTGCCAATACTCAAGGAAATGTGGTGATTTCAGTGGGTGAAATTGCTGTTCGAAATTGGCTGTATGTAAAGGCATCATTACTGCGTCAGGCAGTTTATTTGCCATTTTGATTTTACCGTAACGCTGCTCATATTCACGATTGGTGATCGGCATAGCGATGCGTTCACCGTCCAGTACACGTTGATAGATCGAAATTGGTTTGTAAGAGGTGGTCGCCACGCCATCAATGAGCCAGCGGAACGATAGCATTAGCGCATGTTTGTGAGAGAAGCATTCATACAGTGGACGTTGTGCCACTTCGGCGTACATTTCCAAAAATTGCTTTTTCACACTCGGGGTTAGAGAGTCATCGTTAGCAATGTCACGCATACCTGCATGTTCCATTTCACGCCCCTGTTCGACCAGCTTTTTAAACGCACCAGCTGCTTGTTCAGATTCCACACTCAAAATAGATGCGTACCAAACCAGTTTTTCTAAGTGGCGAGCTTTTAGTACGTTCGGTTGTAGCGCGATCCGGTTAAAACCCACGGAATCGACGGCCTTTGCATGAAACGCCCGGGCTGACATGCGGGTAGAAAGACGGAACATCCAATCGCGCACAGCAAGTGCTTTATCACTACCAAGTGCTTGCCAGCGAGGATACTCATTCAAAGCCTCAGAACTCTTGTCAAAGACCCCTACCATCGGACAAATATAGCAACCGAAGCGTGCGGATTTTCCACCACAAGAGGCTTGTTTTTGCTGACCAATAACGACCTGACAGCTTTCATTTTTGCCGTTGCCGTAGATAGCGAGGATGAGTCCGTGATTTGGTAAGAAACTCGGGAAAAGCGCGTCTGTATTGCCCAACATAGAGCGGATCATTGGAGCGGAACCTGACAGTTCATGAAAGAGGAAAACTTGTTCGTCAGTCCAGTGATTGATTGGTGCATATTGATAGATAGTATTACCGCGTGAAATTTCCACAGCGGTCATCAATGCTAAGGGATTTTGGCGCAAATTGGCTTTGTCGATATTGGCACTTCTCCGGGCAGACTCCTGATCACGACTACCAAGTAGACTAATGATAGGCGAATCCTTATATCCTTGGTTTGCCAAAGAAACGGCCAATGTTCTCAGGTGACGCGTAGCCGTATCAATTTTCAAAATAACGCTGCAATCGCCTGACTTGGTTGGGTTCGGAAGCATCTTTTGTGCAGAACCCCACCGAATGAAATACTCATCAACTAATCGCGGTGTAAGCAATGAGAAATGCAAGTTTACGCCTAACCGGGCTGCATACTGTTGGACGCGAGGTGACAGGTAATGGACAGCCATAACCATAGGTACAGCTTCAACAAGCGTATTGACGGTTGTAACAACCAACGGACGTTCTTTTTCTACGCGGCCAGCCTTAATAGATTTCGCATAGGCGTGAATAGAGGCAATGAGTACCGTCAGGCTATCTTTACCGAATGAACAGGGAATGTGTCCGATTGGCTTTTTATCTGACTCAATAATCGCAGAGATATCGTCAATGGTCGCATGATACAAATCGAAGACCGCCTTTTGCTCTTGGTACTCTTGTGTGCAAAGCGCATTATTGATCGATATAGCGTTTCCGTTTTTTAAGATATCGTTCAGCATGATTATTGTCCTGTTATATTTCCTACTCTTTTATTAAAACACATAAACATAATCACACAACGTAAACCGTAAAATTTTTTACGGTTTATGTTTGAAAAAAAAGAAGCTGTAGTACGATGATCATATATTTGAAATTTGGAGCATCATCATGACTGCATTAAAAGATTTTAACCTACAACCAATTACATCAATTGAAAATATCGACTTACTACTATTCCCTTCACGGAATGGTTTAGGCGATGTTCATAACTTCGATGTTTTTTATGGTGAAATTTCACTGTGTAATTTAGACAAGCATTTCGATGTTGAGGCAAATAGCGATACGATTGATGAGTCTTTGAAAATGCAACGTGATGTTGATACAGCCCGAGTAAAAGCCCTGACAAGCTATTTAAAAGAGCGGAAAGACTACGCGCTACCTCCGGTCATCTTTTTTGTTAATCGGCTGTCTAATGTCGTTGAGCATTCGTTCAATGCCGGAAAAATGGTTGAGGCAACATTAGAGGCAACTAGTCACCGTTTTATTGTTGATGGGCAAGGTCGTACCTACACGATCAAAACAATGATAAAGGTACTGAAAGCACTAAAAGAACATGGCTTAGGTTTTATGATGTTCGTAACTAACACTGATTCTATTTATGATGCGGAAGTCGTAATTAAGCAATTATTTAGTGACATCAATGGTAAGACGAAAAAACCAAGCACTTCGCTGTCTTTATATTTTGATTCATCAAAACCATTCTCCCGTCTATTGAATGAAATCATTCAGGCTGAAATAACGATTGGCTCAGAAACCAAACTGCTATCAGATATTTTGTCTAAGCAGGGTAATATTTCGGTCGGTAAGCTATGGACGTACAAACAATTTAGTAAATTCTTTTGTACAGTATTTAATGAGTCAGAAGCGAGTTTGAATAAGTCACTGGCCGATCCTGATACATATTGTCAGTTTGTGGATATTGGTAAAAAGTTCGTATTGAACATTCTGAATAATCTTCCTGTTGAACTCTTGTTTGGTCAGGATTGGCGAAAGTTTCATGAAGAAGCCTTATTCACAAAAGCACTGTTTGCAAATGGCGTGGCGTTGGTTGGCCTTAGTCTTATTGAGCAATCCGCCTATTCCGGCAGTATTGAATGGTCGAAACTCGATAGGATGTCAGAATTGCCAATCGTTGATATGAGCAATGACCTGTGGGTGAAATACGGCGTATGCAGTAATGAGAACGGCAAAGTAAAGATCATCCGTGGCTGTGACAAGAAGATCGCCCGTGTGCTGTGTAATCAGCTCAATATCATGCCGAGCATGGAGATCTAATCATGGACTACATCAACCTTGATCTACTTGGATATCGCTGCCCTGACGTAGCTCAGAAGTTATTGAAGGGGCTGGCGATATTTGCGGAGTCTGATCACCACTATGCGGTGATTACGACAATAGAACCAAGCGCAGCGCGTGATTTAGCTAAGGCGATAGCATTGAAATATGAAGGCCGTATGTTGTTAGCTGAGACGCAAGAAAGTGCGATCACGCCTGATATCCGTGAACACATTCTTGGTTCGGATGTTGGGTTTGATGATGATGATCTATCTGGTGTTACAAAACAATTGACCATGCTAGTTTCTAAGATAGGAATCAGCTAATCCATCCAAGCCAACTGAGGAACAATCATGGCGATTCTATTTACTAAGAAAGAAGCAATGAAAGACTTGCCTTTCATTGAAGATAAAGCACTGTATAAAGCTGTGGATTTAGCGTTATGGCTCTATTTAGACAAACATTGGAACTTTAAAAATGCGGTTAACAAAGCCGCAGAAAAACACTCTGTTAATTCAAAGATTGCTATTGAAAGGTTGCTACGACAAGTCATTCCTGAAGAAATATTCTGGGACAGAATGAACGGGGCAAAGCCAAAAAATACTCAACCTACCTTAAAAGAAACTACTATTAGAAGTCAAAAAATAAAGAAAATGGAAATGGACGCTAAAAATCATGTAGCTGATATAACCAGACGTTAACTAAACAGGCTGCATGGCCTGTTTTCTAGTCACTCGCTCATTAGTGATAATGCTTGATAATTGTGCGTAATGCACACAACAAAAAATTAGCAATGCTCATTCTTTTCCTGAATAGCCAAATTAAATTATCCACACAAAAGGCGAACGCCAAAAAAGGTTATTAGTTTACTCAAATAAATACTACGTCCTCGGTACTCATTATGGCAATGAGTACCGACAACACAGAATAATCAATATTTCATATTGAGGTCTGAAATAGCATTTTTAATATCAGCATCTTTGCTGACGACATAAGGGATCGTTGAATTAATTGATGACTGTCCGAGCGCATCTTTAACGACATACCACGGCTGCGTTTCAGCAAGTGCAGTAGCAAACCATTTTCTGAATGAGTGAGTACCTAAAGCAAAGTTTATATTTAACTCTTGTTTTACAGCATTCAAAATCTTATTTGCAGAGCGAATGTTCATTGGCAATCCTTCACTTTTATGATGTCGGTTCGCAAATAGAAACTCATCATTCGGATATATTTCGTGTTGTTCTTGAACGATCTCTTTCATTGCTGGCATGACATGGATTGTGTGCCGGGCTTTTTTCTTGGCCTTGGCTTCTAATTCATGGAGAGGTGTTTCAGGCTTCTTTTGAATTAAATGAGTCAAGACCTTGTGATAGACCTTTTGCTGTATCACATCGAACTCGGCAACAAACTTCCCTTTCTCATCATAGAAATCATCATAGCGTAGCCAAGAGCAGTCACTATATCTCAGCCCTGTTAATGCTTGCATATATAACAATTTCGCCAGTACCGGGTTTTTATCGTAAACAGTATCAATGATCGTCATTAGCTGTTCCCTTGATTCTGGCGGTTGTACTGGTACTTTTTTCGACGTTGTTTTGACAATATCCCGGCCAACCCGCTTTACGTCGATACGTGATATTTTTCTCACATTCCCACCTTTTTACCGTTAAATAAAATTGGATTCGGATCGCTTACTTTATCGTTCAAAGCGGCTAAAAATCAGCCGTACAGCAAAACAAGCAAAAGACACAAATAAATTGTACCGAACACAATAATGATATTTTAATACAAATATGCACACAGACAGGCTATCACCTAGTATTCAACGATGTAATATAAAAACAGCAAAAAAATACCGAGTAATCAATTAGCGTTTAATACACTGTTTTGTAGCTCACTGGCTTACCAGAAAAGGCCATTTTGCTGCCCTCCCAAACCCATGCTGCAATAAAACATAACACATTGATTTATAAGGCTTTTTCCTTAAATCATCCGGTGTGCGACCACCCCACCCTATGCGTAAAAAAAGGCATTTTTACGCATAGGTGGCTATTTTATCAAAATCACCAAGGTAACACCTCAAAAACATTCAATAATTTACCGTGTGACACTGTAACGGTGGTATCTCAGCACCACTTATCGTTACGCTGTCACGTTACCCCGCTCCATTACTTTATTTATTTCTAACTTTCTTTATTTCTTTCTTTATTTCTTTCGTCATTAATTTCTTTCGTTAATGTTCCTTTAATCAAAACTAATGCTATTTTTTGTGTATAGAACACAAAAAAGGATAGCTCCGATGAATTTTGCCGCTCGATGCGATTTATTAAGAACGGGAACCAATGATGCTGCGGTAGCCAAGAACTGGCATAGATCGCTCGTCCCTTTGGTACGCAAAGATC
The DNA here is from genome assembly GCF_001029445.1 of Photobacterium aquae. Classification (GTDB taxonomy): domain Bacteria; phylum Pseudomonadota; class Gammaproteobacteria; order Enterobacterales; family Vibrionaceae; genus Photobacterium; species Photobacterium aquae. The sequence goes on along the minus strand of NZ_LDOT01000032.1, from coordinate 39,331 downwards.
TCAATTTACGTATCATCCAGCGTAGGTCTGCCGTACCTGATACGGAATACTACTCGTTGCTAGATAGTGAGATCGCAGATATTGAGAGCCTTTTAGATAGATTTTTCAGGCAGTGGCCGCCAGCCAAGGTGCGGGAAATTCAGGACACCATTTCGCCCCGCACAATCAAGATCGCGGAATGGCAAACCGGACTGTCTGATGACCTACCGCTCAAGTCGCTAACACTGATCTCGCAACCGACAGAGCGTTTCCTGTTCTACCTCGACACTGAGAACGGCGATGTTTTTAAGGTGATTAACACGGCAAAAAATCGTCCTAACATGCGTCAAATCGTGACATGGAGTTATTAAGATGAATGCACTAATGCATAAGATTTATCTCAACTCTGCGGGTATTGCTGGGCAAATTAACCAGCAAGCCGCTCAGTTGGATTTGGCCATCAAGCAGATCATGCAGCAGCACACCGAGCAAAAGACCATCATTGATATGGCCGCGTCTCTAGTCGCTAATTCCAAGCCGCAAAATTTTCTTATGTTGGTTTGCAACACGGAAACTATCACTAGAAACGGCTTTACCCTTGGTATTGGGTTGCCCGTGGTTTATTGGGTTCAATGCAAAAATGGACTCAACATTACCCTGTCCCAACAGGCCGAATGGATTGAAATCGCCCAAAGATTTTCATTTGCAGAACTAATCGACCAGACGATGAGCATTGACGAATTGGCCGATCAGTCGCTAACTCAGCTTCTTGACGTTTTCGCACTAAAGCCAAAACTACTGGCTGGCTATGATATTTCAGCCGTCATTGTTAAGAGCAAAGGTACAAAATGCGCCGGCGATTTTGAGTGTGACGGTTCAACACGCATCCCTCGTTCAATGTTCTTTCTCCGAAAACCGACAGCGAGTGAATATGACCGTGTGTTTTGCAGCCATCCGGCCAATTTCACTGGCCTCTCACCAGAGCAACAGCAACAGTGGCTTATTCAACTAACCCAATCTCATTCGAAAACTGGCTCACTGAATGCGGTCGGATATCTAGTTAATGACACCGCGTTAGTTGTACACACGCCGGAACGGTTATTCACGTTATCCGGTAACGATATCTCAAGCCTTTCTCGATGCCAGATCGCTTGCATCGAAGGGATCAGCAAACTCGATACTTACCCAACCAACTTGAGGTTACGGCTACAGAATATGGTTGAGCGGTTCGCTATCAGCGTACAGCAGCAGCAATTATTCGTGGATCACGCATGGCTATCTGATTTGGATATGGAGATATAACAATGAAAAACCGACCGGATGAAATCGTATTACGAGGGAATATCTACCGATATTCTGAAATGACCGCCGAACAGCTACACAAACGCCGTGTTAGATATATGGTATTAACCACGAAACTGTACCGTTCATTGACGTTAAATGGCTTTAATCCAACGTCATTCAGCAATTACAGACGGGCGAAAAGTCGCATCACTGCACTATCATCATGGATAACAGAAAAGAGAAAAATTACTGCGATCAATCAGTAATTAAAAATCGACAGCAGAAGTATAAGGGGCACATTCTTGATAGAATGTTGCCCTATAACTTGTCAGGCACTAGCAGCAAGAGGAATGATAATGCGTCCAACCGAAGTTACCGACCAGAGCATCATTGAAGCAGGTCATATCCTGATTGATGAAGGTACACAGCTAAACAAAATCACAGGCTATGCCTTGCGTCAGAAAATTGGTAAAGGTACGCCTACTCGCCTTATTGGTGTTTGGCAAAGCTATTTAGCTGACCAAAACAATAATCCATTGGATTCACAATCCATTGTGGACACAGAAAGCAGCGAACAGATAGATATCAATGATGTATTGGAACACTCGTTCTCAAGCGTTGAAGGGATTTTTAACGGCATTATTGCAGCAGTCAGAAAGCAAGTTGAATCCGAACAAGAAGAAAAGATGATTGCCTCTTTGGCCATTAAAGATGATGAACATCAAAAGGCCATTGAAGAACTGATCAACAATCAGAATGCTATTAGTGAATCAATATCAGATTTGAATATGAGTATTGATGAGTTGTCAAATACAAACGATGAGTTAACAAGTCGCAATGACGAACTCAAAGGCCAGCTTGACGAACTGAATGCCAAGCTGTTGGAGGCCAATACTAATAACGCCGCTGTTCAAGACGAAATTCAACAATTAAAATCAGAGAAAAGAACATTAGATGTCGAGTGTGAAGAATACAAAGCATCAATTAAACAATTGAATATCAAAGCGCAAGAGCTTAATGAGGCATTAATCCATAAAACCGAATTACAGGGTGAAATTAACACACTGAAAACGGAACTCAATCACATGTCTGAATTGAAAGAGTCAATCAACGGATTACGTAAAACGGAAGGCTTATATCACCAAGCACAAGGTGAACTAAATATTTTGCGAGTTGAACATGAACAGCAAAAAAACAAGCTAGAAGAACAGGGCCGACAGCTAGAAGAACTTGCGCATCTACGACATATTGAATCTGAATATAAGCGGTTGATCGTATCAGATAATGAAACTAAGGCCGAGTAATTAAATAGTCCTTACTAGGAAATGTAAATTCCCCGTCCAAACAGACCTGCATTCCTGTCCTGACATTATTCGGGACAGGAGACTACTCAAGCTTTAATGCCCACTTAGCAACGAATGTCCATTATCAGTGTGTCGGTACTGCGCTTTCTGGTTCCTATAGTTTCGCTGACTCTTTAATTTTAAATTTTCCTGTTACATGGTCAAATAAGTCTGGTTCAGCTTGTTCACTGCTATCCCAGCCGAACATCCATTCATCGTACCGCCAATCCCCTTCATTATATGGGCAACTATCGGGCGTGACCCGCAGACGAAATGCTTCACTACGCTTCGACAAGATCCAATTAACCCTTTTATTGATTCGCGCATTTTCCATTCGTCCCTATTCAATACTACGTTTCCAAAACAATGGCCACAACAAAGCTTTGATTGCAATTGATCCACCCACAAGAGCGCCGTGTCCATTTTTTGCGTGTTTGACAGTATTCAAATCTACAAGTTGATCATACGAAAATAGCACACCGTTACCGACTATAATCCATAGCAGATAAAGTACAGAAAACATAAAATAACCTTCTGATTGTAAGTAGATTACAACAGGAATAGTTAATGCGGCGAAAGATCCTAATATTCCTATTAACACTAATCCGTCATTCCGGTTCATCATTTTCCCACCACGGCTCACTTTCGTTACTTGCTGTTCAGTTCTGATTTCATCAAAAAAAGACAAATAATAATAGGTAAAATGATAATGACAACTGGACGGGCTTCCTCAATAGTGATTGAGCCAGTATTGAACCAACTAAAAATTACGAGCCCTGAAACCAGCAGGCTAACAGTGATATAAAATAAGGCAATAGCCTTGCCACCATTAGTGCTGAAAAAATCGATTAACCATTTACCTGCATTTATTTTGTTATACTGCATTTTCCTATCCTCCTGATTAAACAATTATAGGTTCTTCACAACATGGGCACTCGCCTAAAGAAAGTATTTTGTACTTTGAAAAGCTCCACGATTTTACTAATTGCAAGTCACTTTCAGTTAGCTCACTAAAACCCTGACTGCTAACAATGCCAGTTATGTCATAGCACCGATCATCAATCATGGTGATAATGTGATCTTTCTGTTTGCTGATTAGGGGCCGAGACTTAGGATAAAGCGATTTAAGAAACAAATGGAACTGATAGCAAGAGCCTTGCATAAAGATTGTTTCGATATACCTGTCCGTTTCTCTCAGCGATGCTATTAGTTTCTCAACATCCATATTAAACACCGTTACATTGGCTGGCACTTGGCCAATTGACTGTTCATAGCTATCTGTAAAGCTCGATAATCATCTTGACTCATACGGTTGACATATAGAGGCATATTGGCCTCTTGAACTCCGAGAAATGCTGGGATAAGGATTTTTAATAATTGATTTGAACAGTCATCGCAAAGTAGATAACCACGTTCAGCATCCCAGACATCACCAGCCTGACATTCATCTTTAATGTGCAAAAGTCTCGACTCAGCACAAAGCTTTACTGATGCAGTTTCACTGCATCTTGCGCAATATTTTTGTTCCTCACTCATATTCAATCCTTATTGCTATTGATCAATACCTTGTTCGTGCTCAGTAGTACAAGCCTCACAAACCATAAATGCATAATGATGCTGGGCATCGGATACTAAAATTTCATGGCAAAGTTTGCACTCATATACTTGATTTTCCATATTCCCATCACTCCCACAGTTTTTTAAAGTCACTTGATAGAGTTTTAAATTGTCCTTCTGAACCGCCGTAACCGGAACTAGAGTTCGTTACATCTCTTAGATGCTCAAGCACGGCGTCTACAGCATTTGACCACTGAGACATACGATCTAGCTCTGAATATGGTAAGTTTGCTAACCGCTTTTCTAGCTCAATTAACCCATCTGAAAAGTTATCTCCAATTGCGAAAGGGAGCCAATCTTGAGACAACAAAAAGTCGGTTGCAGGAATCATATCTAAGTCGCCAGCTTCTGAAGCATCTTCAACTTCTTCCAATAAATAGGAGCTTCTTGCAATGCAAACCCATACACCTTTTGAGTACCTGTCATCCCAAGACCTTAAACCGAAACCATGTTTTGTAATTAAGGCATTGATCCTATCTAAACCTATTATGTTCATTTCCAATCCTTCTAATTAACATTCTTTGCTGCTTCTTCTAGCTCTTTTTTTCGATATTCATCTGGCTCACCGCAAACGATAAAAAGGCAGTCTCTCATAGCTACAGAGGGGTTCGTGTAGCGCCGTTTGTGCAAATATGAAACCGTTTCTGTTTCGAGTTCAACTATCTGCCACTTGAAAATATCCTGTGAAATTTTTATTACTTCTACTCGTATGGAGAAGATTTTTAGAGAAGAATACACTTCCATATTCCATGTCTCCTAAGTCGATAATTTATTTGCCAAGTTTGACCCAGCGTTCAGCTTGGCACTAATAAATTGTGGTAATGCTTCCAGCTCTTTCATTAATTCGCTCATATTCCACTCCTTACAAAATTGCTCGTTGAACCTCTTGGTGATAATCGGCCTGTGCTAACTCTTGTGCGCTTGCCAGTGAATCTATGCCAGCTTTAATGTTGACCACTGAGTTACCCAAACACCAATCGACGCTAAATAGATTGCCGTACTGAGTCACGACATACGACCCACGGAAGGCTATAGCCGTCATTATCCAATCTTCACTTTGGAACCAGCAGAGAGTTTTAACTTCGAGCGACATTTTCCCCATTCCTATTCGTATTTGCCGAGGTAAAACTCACGAGCATTCCAGCTTGAATCTAATGGCTTTCTATCTAAGTTCAGGTGACTGATTGTGTATTCAGTATCTACAACACCAATTTCGATCCACCCGATTTGCTCTGTTCTAATTTCATTTTTTTCAATTACAGGCCACTGAGAAGCTACGTGATTAGCACTGTTCGCCATTGTCTCGTCGGCGTAATTAAGAGCTGCTTCGTTTAATTCGGATAGAGACTCACGGCCTGTAACAACAAGCACGACTGACAGCCCCTCAAAGCCTTTAATTTGCTGAAATTTTGCCATATTCCCATCCGGTTTAATGCTTAGTTTGGACTGTTCCAGCACATGACTCACACCATGTACCGATAATATTTACATTTAAAGGCTGAACAGCCGATTCACTATCAATTCGCTCCTTTTGAGCGGATAGTGTAACCATCGTTTCACCAACCAAAATATCCCGTCGGCACTTGTCACATTGACAAAAAACTTTATCGCTCATTTTCCCATGCACTCCTGATTGTTTCCCCATTATCGTTACTGTTCGGTAGTAATAATAGCCATAATGTGATGATGTAACACCTAAACCAAAAAATTATGACATGAAATGCCAGCATTGTAATTATTACTTTATTTAACTAACGCATTATGCGTATTGGGCAATTGTTTTTGTAGTGGTTATTTTGTTTGTTAAAACCCAACAAAAAAGATAGTTTAATAATTAACAGGTAAAATTTTTTGCCCATCTTGGTAATTGATTTTGCATTAGACCAGCCCCTCTACGCGGCCTCTCCTAGCCGCTTTCTCACTTTGGCCACATAGTCCTTCCGAAATAGGTTCACGCCAATGGCTGGCCTTATAAGCCTCATTGGCGATATTGATTTGACGCAATCAAGCCTGATCCCAGTAACTATCAGTTTTCCACTCTACTCTTGCGTCAAAATTGTCTTGGTCAAGCCTTGGTTGACCACTGTTGCAGGTACAAACACCCAGCGGCTACCACGAACTCGATTGGAATGCTTGCCTTGATAATAACGTTCACTCATTAATTGACGGAAATAAAACGTCCGTTCATGCGTATCTGGCCGCGTTCCATTGGCATTTTCGGTATCACGGTACAAACCCAGTTCCATAAAAGTAGCCGGTGTGTTTTTAACAGCCTGACACTGCTCAAATTTGGCCGTTGATTTTGGTAAGCCCATTCGAAGGAACCTCCCTTCACTTGCCGTGTGATAAACAAACAAAGATGCGACTAACTTGATCAGGCGAATTTCTATCTCCATGTCTATATCGTTTGCTTCTCGTTGCTTACGACGATACAAGTCATGATGCTTCTGATTAACCTTATCCATGTAAGACTTGAATTGTTCGATGTTATCTATCGCCAACAAATCAGGAATTTCGTGCTGATAAAATTGCACTCTGACATAACCATCAGAATGACGGTCTTTAAAGCACAGTGAAATCTTAATGTCATCAATGTCTCGGGGTGGAGACTGCAATACATGACTGTCACCCATAAGTGCTTTACAAAATGGTTGATAAATCAACTCATCAGCCATTTTATTATCACACACATTGACCATAAATGATGGAAGATGAACGCCATTGAATTGATAGCCGCTTGGCATTGCCATCACGAAAGATTCTGCCGGGTACGTCAGAATGGTGATATTCGAAATATCATACTTAGCATTGAACAACTTATCTAACAGAGTTGAATCACAAGGGTAAATGATATTGTTATTTCTAAACAGTGAAAACTCATCAGCCATCACATGGATTTCTATCGAACTAGCAAGGAAATCAAAAAGTTCGGGTGTCATGTGTTTCTTTAATAGTTCAAATTGCTTTATCTTATTCTGCTTGGCTTTCTTTCCTGTAACGTATTGCTCCATTGACTCACCCCAATGGATATTACTCGGCTTGTATAGTTGGTAGTGTTGTTTTCGTGTCATCAGTTCGGCCTCCTTGTGATGTAGCTATCATACATAAAGCCGGAGAAGATGAAAGATAACGAGTAAGCAAAACGCCCCTCATTTTATAGAGAAACCTTAACTTTTCGTGTCTGCTTAATGTTTGAACTAAGCAAAGCTCATGTTAACCTGATAGAAACATTCAATTACTAAGGAATGATGATGAAAGTTTTCGCAATTGTACAATTACTGATGATTGCGTGTATGTTTTTAACGTTCAATATTATGCAGTTTTTGGGCTTACACGCATATATAGTCCATGTTGGTATCGTTATTTGTGCCTTTTTCTCAATGAGGGCAATTTGGCTTGATTATAAAAAAGTAGAACTGTCATCATTAGACATTTATACCTGCATCAAAACAGTTATGCTCGTTAAGTAAATTATGCTTACTTATTGCCCACTTAAGTAAAGCAACACTTGAATATGTCTAGCATATGATGTATTTTTACCTTGTCGTTCGTATATGACAGTTCATGTAGCAGTGATAAATTTATAGTTCGACAAAAGGGGAGCTTAGGCTCCCTTTTTTCATATCTGTTTATTCGTATACAGTCACCGTTTTCTGACCAAAGTAAGGCTTTCGCTTTAACCGAAAAATCACAAATCTCATAAATCAAAAGGCCAGCACTATGCCAGCCTTTATCATGGGCCCAGATCTTCTAACCTACATTAAATCACTTAGTCAAATCGAAACCAGCAGTAAACGATACACCCTCAGTCTCAATTACAAGAGCTTCAGTTTCTGATGATTTAGGCTGAATTGCTGCCACCTCCGATTCCGAGTTAGGCTGTAAATCAACTGCCGAGTCAGCCTCTAAATCTTCTTCTGTCATCTGCTTTTTATCAACAACAACATTGTTTTCTTTCAACGTTGATTCAATATCTTCTCCGTGGCCTTGTTCTTGAGCTACTTTTAACGCATTAATACCTATATTATAGAGTGTACCGGAAAGATTTAGCAGACTAGCATTTAGCCGCTTAAGACGTTTGACACGACTCTGAGAATCTAACTCACCATTAAGCCACATCACATCTAATGCCCGATTGAATTGGTCAACTGATTGTATTAGCTTGATAAACTTTCCGGCAAGGGGCGTTTGCAGCTTGTATTTTTTCGCAAAAGACATTGAATATTCAATATTGTCAGTTAGCGATTTTTTCTTAACCATATCATTAGCACCGTCAAGCAATTTCATCACACGATCTGTTTCGCGATCAAGTAATTCATTTGCCTTTTCATTTGCCTTTTTTGCCATTTCTTCATTTGCAATGTAGTACAGAACGACATCTAATTGGAAAAGAGAGTTAAGAACTTTTGGAACATAAAAATTGGTTAGACGAATTGCACCATCGGTATAAACAGTTAAATCATGCAATAAGTATGGTTTTGAGTATTTCATTTTTCTAACAGATTGTGATTTATTTTCAGCCATAATGTGTCATCCTTAATTGGTTGTTTTTTTTCTACTTTTAAAACATGAGATTGGTGTGATGAAATATACGATGCACCACCAATTGATTTGGGATTGTTTTGTGCCGTAACCACCGTATGATAGTTTTGACTCTCCAAAATACGGTGTATAAATGTTCCAGCATTACAAGGCTTTGGATCTTGTTTGGCCGAACATCCTACGATACTTAATGTCAGAATTATAAAAAAAATTTTCTTCACATTAAACGTCTTCCTTATTTATAAAATAAACATAGTTTTCCTTTACCTTCTTAATATATTTCATCTTTGCATCTATTGCAGCTTTTGAACTTTTATTGCCAACATTATATTTCCCAATCGTGTCCCAACTGTAGCCGAATGACTGAAAATTACTGGCCAAGATCCAAGCTCCGATATGTATATTAAGGCATGGTTTTAATAGGTCATCTATGTCTAAGTCATATTGCTTTAATTCGTTTAACCACCAACTATTTATCTGCATAAGTCCATAATCACAGCTTTCGTCACGATTAGAACAATTGATTGCATGAGGGTCAAATGAACTTTCTGTATATGCAACTGCCATTAAAATATCAATGTTTATATTATACTTTTCCCCTGCATTATTAAAGCAATTATAATATGTATTTTTTGCAAAAATAGGTTTAGATAAAACTAACGCAAAAATAATCATTGTTAACTTGATAAAATTAATCATTTTTCAGTGGGTCAAAGAAATCTAACATAAATCCATTATGATAGATTTTTGGTAAAATAAACGTGGCAAACTTTACATTCTTATCAGAGTAAGAATCATATTCCCTTGGGAAGTTTGGAGTATAATAATAAAAACTACCACCTAATTCCGCAGTGACTGTTTTTAGGAAACTATCATATAATTCAGGAGATAAAGGTTGCTGTAACGCATGAGAAACTGATGAGTATGATACCATACCAAATATAGAACGTTCATCAAAGCCATGATTTGATGTGATCTTATCACTTAAATTAGTCTTAGCTACTATAGCTTTTGATATTTTGTCACGTCTATATCTAATATGAGTCATACAAGTATTCTTACCGACAGCCCCATCAATCATCAACCCCATCCAGTAAAAATCATCATTTATAAAGTTAGGTTCTTTGCAGCCGCCGCCAATAATAAAACTTTGTACTTCACCATATCTATCTGCAAAAGATCTAACGTCATATTTAATAGCAGGGTTCATTTTTATCAATGACCTCATAATTGACAAATTAATTTTATCGAATAATTCTTTATCCGTTAAATTATTATTGTCAACAATGATCCATTGAGGAACAGAACTAGGGTGATTAGATGCAGAAATATTGGTAATAATTCCTCCGAAAGAATCAATTATTGCTGATGTGAAATCCCCTGCCAATAATGATATACCAGCACTAAAAAATGATGCACTGCCCATTCCCGATTTCGTCATTTCGGCAATTTTATCAATTTCAATGTCAGTTTTTTTTATATCTCTTAATGGAGACGAACCATTAGCAAATGTTTTACGTGTTAAAAATGTCTGGTTAGCTATGTTATATGCTTCACTATAAGCTGGATTTAGTTTTTCAGTTCTATCAATCCCACCGTTATGATTAGCCGAACATCCAATCATAAGTGAAGATAAACAAACAAAAAATAACATTTTTTTCATGATAACCTCCATAATAATATATACATATAATAACACTACAGTTAAATCTTCAAACATAATCAAATAAAAAGGCCAGCATTATAGCTGGCCTAAAGCAATCTAATTGGTGTCAGTAATGGCTCTGAGTTCAACTCTTACCCACATCCCACCTAAAGAATCCAAAGCGTGTGAATCTCGAACGCCGCGCAATACACTAAACATTACACGAGTAGGTATTCCTTCGTACCATTTCATTCTTCGGCTAACCAAAATAAAACCATTCCTCGTTACCATTCGCTCAAATACTTTAAAATTTCTAAGCTCTTTTTTTATTGAAAAAATAGGTGAAATCATAACCATTTTAGTTATACCTACCCTCTTGCTCTCACTTATTGCGACTTCAAGATCTTTATATATTCTTCTAGAAAATTGTTCATCAATCTTACTAAGATGAATAGTGGCCGATTGTGAGCAAGCGGTGTTTAGTTCTATTGTAATCCCTTTTGCTTTAGAATCTCTAATCACAGGTTTTACTATCGAACAAGAAAATAAAAAAGTAATTGCGAAAATAACAATAAGATCTAATGCCGATAATTCACTCAGAATAAAGAAATACGGAAAAAGTGAAGAAATTAGAATTGCCACCATCTTAATTGATTTTTTTAATACAAATACTATCGTTTCTTTCCTAAACTCTCTCTTTGTATTCGAAAACGTAACAAGTGATGTTTTAAATGGATTTAGAAATTTTATTTTTAAACATAAAAAAGGAAATGCGAATGTTAATATAACAAACAAAAAAAACTGAAAATATATTTCAATCATGGTAAACACCAAAAAAGCATCATCCATTAATGATAGATGATGCTTTATTTAAAGATGAAAGTAGTTAGATCTTTTTACGGAAAGCCGCTAAGAAACCAAGAAGAATCATACCAAATAATCCCATTGAACCACCGCCTGATTCACCACCGTTATTATTTCCACCATCAGGTTCTGGCTCTGGCTCTGGTTCAACATGAGGGTTAACAGTAATTTTGTAATTACCCAAATCGACAAAACCCTCTTGACCATTACTGCTCAAATCTAACGTACAGCGTTGGAACGCATCTACCACCCCATCAGTGACACACGACCCGCCCAACACCTGTACATCACCTGATGTGAATGTACCAGAATTAATTAACTCATTCAGATCAGTTGGTTGTGAATGCAGTGATTGAAGTTCTACTGTACGCTGACCTACCAATTCAAAATTAGTCTCACTGTGCCAACCATTGATAGTATCAAGAATCCAATTTTTCACAACTGGTGCTGAAATCATAGATCCTGATTGAGCATATTCACCTGACCCCTCAACCGTATTCGACCCAGCATTTACCGCAATAATCTCACCATTAGCATTTAATACAGGAGCACCACTATCACCTTCAACACTATGCACAATGCTATCGACATACATAACATTTGTTTCAACAACATTAGATACTGTATTAAAACCACCATGTAAATCTGCTATACCATTATCGCGACCAAATCCCATTAGATAAACAGAATCACTAATGACAGGGGCATCCGAAGCATTTAAGTAAATGACTTTATTCGTAGGAATAGTATCATTAAGCTCCCACAACGCAACATCATCTGTCCCCTCGTAATATAGCTCGGCGTGACGCTTACTTGGCATGATTGACTTACCATTAGATAGCTTAATTGCACGAGGAAACGGGTTACTTTCCCATGCACCACAATGACCAGCGAGCAAAACAAAACGACCTGCTAGAATTGTACCAGTACAATTTGATTCTACTAAGTATGGATAATCTGACCAGCTTAGAGCGTCCCCACCCTCCACAGCCCATACAGAAGAAGAAGCTAAAGCCGCTGTCAATGCAACATTCAATATCAATTTTTTCATTTTATATCCCTGCAAGTTAATTTGTTGAAATCTTATATAGATCATAACCTGACTTACAGATAGACATAAGATAAAAAAAACAATTTTTCAGAAAAAAAAAGCGTTGCCATTTACCAACTAATATTTTTGTGACTAAAGTGGCAAATAAAGCAACGCAATCATTAAATTATTGTAAATTTCACGTATTTAAAATAGTATCATCCCCATTTTTCGCAAAAATATAAAGTATTCCCTCCCCAAGTCTCTTGGCTAGCCCCCGTGTAACCACTAGGGCAAGAACATGCACCAGTAAAAAAATTATTCTCCACACATCGGCCATTATAATGTCGATAGCTTCCACCATAAAGATATAGTGAACTGCTACTAGAATTTTCATTAGGCGCTCTGTTCATATTCCACCATTGGTTAGCGATTGTATTGCTTGGTGTATCTTGAACACTAGCATTTAAATGAACCGAGTAACGATTGACATCATTAACGGTTACTTTTGCTAATACACTAAAACTTATCATCATTGATAATGATACTATTAGTATTTTTTTATTCATAACTTACCCTTTAATATTAATAACAACCTAAACGCACATTTAAATATCCATTCTCATGTTGATGCCATTTACTATCACTTTTCCTTTTTGCATTGTAACGTAACTTTACTATATACCTATTTCCATGATCTTCTACTATCGGTGTAAAACCATTAATCCCTATATATTGAATATATGTATTTTGATTCAACACCGAATGCACGTTAACATTCAACTTTGGCTCTAAACCAACAGGACAAGACCAAGCTGTTTTATAAATAGTTGTGCCTGATGGAACAACCATTTCTGAAATAGTACCTCTCGATATATCCAATTGAGAACCATTGGAAGTTTTAACACTAATTTGGCTAGCATTAAGAACAGCCTTATTACCAACATCCCAAGTATCTTTGAGTATAGTATTTCCGTCAGAAGTTATAAATTTTTCAGTATCTAACGATGGATAATTAGTGACTGGATATAAACGCAATATCAATTTAGTACGATCTGAACTTAAATTTGAATTAGCAAGTTTCGATAGCTCTGAAAGATACAAATTGTACAACCTCTTTTCTGAATTTATGTTGGGCAGCGGTATTTCAAACGTTGCAATAGGTACGGCCACAGGGGGTGTACCAGATGTCGGACTTAAATTATAATCAATCTTTGAATTGTAAGGTGTATTAAGCAAATCAGTACATAGCCCATTATTTTTATCCGCGTTAGTACAGCTTTCCCATAGACCTTTTTTAACAAGTTCATTCTCTAAACTAGCTTTGGGTGGAAAAATACCAACATCTGAATCTTTTAAGCCAGATTTGATTTTTATTAATTGATAACGCTTTATGGACTCCTGTAAAGAAGACAATCTATTTAAAAATGGAACAACCTGTTGAGATTTTACTTGCGATAAATAAATACGGTCAGCCATCATCGTAAAGGCAGCAGTAGCAAAACCAAAAGCTATGATTAGGCCCAACAAAAAGAATCCTTTTTGATTTTTCATTGTATATAGCATCCTGTGTTGAAATCAAAATGTCTCTGATCGATATCTGGCAACGTAAATGGATAATAAATGCTAATTGACTTATCATCTTTTACTTTTGAATTTGGAATTAAATCACTCATATTCCTTGCTTCTTTTAAGCTGTCTAAATTTACATTTATCATCGCCCCAGCAGCATATTTAATTCCATTCATTTCATATGTTTTAACTGTTAAATCATAACCCAAATAATTTTTTTTGGATGTAATATACCCCTCACTGACTAACTGATTAACATTCTTTACAGGGATTTTATCTATTGAATAGCAAGGCTTATTTTCGGCAATTTTTGGGTACGTATTATAAAACAGCTCAATACCGTCTTTAATGGCAATAGATGTTTCCTTTATTTCTGTTGCTTTGACATAATTCGATCCAAAATTGATAATGCTAGATATAAACATTACGACTAATGTAACACTAACAGAATAATAAATCGCCAATTCTGCGACCATGATACCTTTCTGGTATTTCATATCATCACCGTAATAAAAAAGGGCGCATTGAGTGCGCCCTTATGATGTGCTGAACTTTTGATGTGCTGAATTAACAGTTAAAACTTCATAATAAGGGAGTCAGCAGAAGACGCATCGATAGTTGAACAGCCTGTTGATGATGCACATTGGCCTTTAGTCATCGGAGCCATAGTGTCGGCAAGATCTAATTGGCGACCAGTTTCACCTGTTAGGTTTGGCAAGGTTGCAGTTAGGGTGAAAGTACCTTGAGTTGGAGTAAGTGTCCAATCACCGCCAAATGGATTTGAACCTGATACGGCTGATGCTCCTGAACAGTGTGATTTAGAAATCAACTCATATTTACATAACTCGTCCATTGAAAGCCCTGTAAAGTTAGGCCGGGCCTTTTTCCATTGAACAGCAGCAGTTGAAATGTCTGTTGCTTGTTTTTGGAAATTGGAGACATTCAATTTATGTGTGATTGTTGGGATTGCTGCAACGATACCGATAAGCAACATAGAAATAAAACCAACAGCAATCATATTATCCATTAACATTGCGCCGCGTTGTTTATTCTTGAAAAACTTATTCATATCACGCTCTTGAGTAAGCATAGAAAAATCTCCATTTGTTTCTGGTAAATTAATTTTTTTAAAAAGAAGATTTCAAATTAAACTAATTCGAAATTTGATATTAATATATCAGATTAAATTAAAATTAAAACAACTTTCATAATGTTTTTAAAATTCAATTTAAACTATCACCCAATATTTGTCGATAAGTCAAACATCAACATTCCAACCCCACCCATTAACAAAAAACTTAATAAACCGCCAATTGGCATTAGTATGTTATATAATATCTTTTGTAAATTACTTAATTCATTTACAACTTTATCTTGTGTGATTTCAGAACAATTCAATAATGTTTGAGATAAATTCCCACCTCTACCACCTAAAACTTTTAGAGCGCTTTGCTCAGAACGATCTAATAAACCTGTATCCAATATCTCACCTATATTTAAATACCCACGTCCAATATTTTTCATAACTATATCAATATGGTATGACAAATATAAATTTGATTGTTCTTTTGTACTGGATAATGATTCCTTTAATGAAAAACCAGCTAATATTAAATTGCCTATAGATCTCAAAAAGTTTGCTGAAAGAATTAGCCTATAATGACGATAGACTGGAAACTTATCCAACTTGTTCCTGAACATACCAACGGAATATTTAATTGTAAAAATAACAATCGCAATTAGTGACAGTATGATACATAAGATAAGTTTCCACCAATCAGATAGAAAACCACCAAAATTATAGGCCGCTATTGAAACATCCCCCCACCGGCTAATCGAATACAGATCCATTATCTTAGGAAAGAAGGCTTCTCTTGCTCCGATCAAAGCAGCGAACATTACAATAACAGTACCAATTGGTTTTAATAGTCCCCAAAAGAAACCCATGCCAGTAACGTTACCGATTTCCAGAATCTTTAAAGCATTTTTGATCCCCTTTTCTAAAACCCCCGTTTTTTCGCCAGCAATTAAGGCTTCCCAAGCCATAGGTGAAAACCACGGTTTAGCAGCCATAGCAAAAGTACCGCCGACATTTAAGCTAGCTAGTACAGCATGACCTAAAGACTGTTCTTCTTTAGTGCCAAACTCTACAAGTCTTTGAGCTATTTCCTTTTGTGTTAAATTTGAACTAACAAGTGTACGAAGGTTTTTTAGCAATAAAATTTGTTTTTTTTGAGATAACCTTCTTATTTTACGCGGCCTCATTCCTTTCATGATATCCTCATTAATTCAACATCTTTAAATATACAGAATGTGACTCCTGTGGAATAAGTGTCGGAACACGATCCGCAGCTGTATTAACATCTAGCATTCCATATTTAATTTTAAGAATAGCGTGATCTTTTAACTCTTTATATCCTTTAGATATTAAAGATTTATGCCATCCTAAATAATCCTGATTTGAAAGATATTTCAAGTCATCATTATCAAAAACAATCATTTCAAGAAGCGATGTAAGACCTTTTTGGCCATTATTGCATTCTGAACAACCTTTTGGATTCTTCCAATATACATCCTTTAAATCTTCATCAACCTTATTCAATGAAAAAATTTCCATCCCACGGTTGTATTCAGATTCCAAATTAAGAGATTGATAGTATTCTTTAACCTCATTATGGCTGACTTTACAATGTGGGCATAACGTACTAACAAGTGTCTGAGTCGCCCAAATAACCATCAGATCAGGCGTTGCCAAAATTGCTGGTTCAACCTTGTACTGAGATATTAATGTTTCACCAATACCTATTGCAGAAGACGTATGCAGTGTTGCCACAACCAATTGCCCGGTATCGCCGAGGCGACAAGTCTCCATAGCAACATTATGATCTCGAATCTCACCAATTGATATAAAGTCGGGATCTTGCCTCAATAGAACCTTTGTGTAATATCCATAATCTTTATACTCGTCTAGATCTTCAGCTACTTTTTGATGTGGTTGGACATGAGTTTGTACTACGCCTAAATCGAACTCAGGTGGATCTTCTAGCGTATGATGTGAACGACCTGAGTATTGCTCCTTACTCTTTTTTATTAAAGAAGATATTAATGTTGTTTTCCCAGAGTTAGTTACACCAGATAAAAGGAAAACACCTTTTGAACGTCTAATAAATTTGTAAAATTGAGCTAGCTGACCATCTGTATAACCTAAATCCTCTAATTCAGGAATAGAATCATTCTTATTTAACCAACGCAATGAAACCTTACCACCATGATCTTTAGCTGGCATGTACGATGCCCGCCAGATAGTATTGCGTAGCTTTCCCTTAACTAATAATGGCACTTCAATTCTACCTGCATTTGTCGCAGCCTCCGAGAAATCGGATAGCTTATCAATAGCAACATCAAGGAATATTACAGAAAAAATTGAACGCCCATAATTAGGATCAGGGATCTCATCACCAATTTGAACTCGCACACCATCCACTCGACACAAAAGCCGCGTTGATGATTTTAAAACTTCAATATGAACATCAGATGCTCCCCTTTTAATTGATTCCTGCATAATGAACCACAGACGATCTTTAACATCCGAGGTATTCGATATATCAAAATCAATTTCGTCCCTAACTTCCTGTTTCTTTTTCAGGTCAGTGCGATAAGCATCAAGAACTGAGTTTTTTACTTTTCTAACAAATGGACTTTTTCCAAAATATTTTCCATCTAAAAGATCTCGTGATTCTTTTACATGATCAATTATGTTCTGTAAACGAGGAGCTTGTAAATTAACTGTCCATATATGGCCATTATCAAAGAAAAGACTTGAAGAATCTTCCAAGTATATCGTTTTTAAATATTCATCAATTACAACATTCATAAGTTAAGATTCCACTTTTTCAATCTGTTCAACTTCTTGCTGATGTTCTAATGAACGGATAATTTGTTTACCATTTTCAAAAAGTGTTACATTCTGAGAGGAAATATCCACAACTTTAACACCATTAAAATTCATTCCCTTTTTTAATGGTACATGTTCATTCCCAAATTTGACTATTGCTTCTGTTTCCCCATTGACTGTGATCAGAGATTGGACACTCATTTGATCTGAAATTGAAAACTCAGATAGCGATAGGTTTTCTGGTTGAACGACACCATTATTATAATCAGGCGGCAATAGTATGTTGCTTACTACTTTATCATCTGATTTAAATGATAATTTACTGTTTTCAACAAGAGCTTGTAGCTCAATATTTCTTAGCTTATTCAAGTAAATATCTTTGCTTTTTTGTAAAACAAGCTTTGCATCAGCAGATAAAGGAATATATTCAACGGATTTTTTCTCGATAGAATCAGAATCAACTTCAATATTTTGATTCACCGATTTACTAATTTCCATTTTTATAATTTCGGAAATCTGATCTACTGTCGCATATTGTGACTGGGAACGAAACAATTTATCAACCTTATTATCAATAGACTGTGTTTCATCATATAGATAGCATCCAACAATTCCAGATGTGATTGTTAAGGTAGAAAACAAAAATAATAATGCCAGCGGTGCTTTATTATTTTTCAATAAGACTTTATCACTCATTTCTTAATCCTTCTAAAGTCATGGTAATGTCTAAATCTATTAAACTAATACCATCAACAAATGACATATTTAGATAATCAATTGACACAGGTTTGTTTTTAAAAAAATCTGAAAGTATAAAAAGAACTGCCACATCTACATTTTTAAACTTAGCAGTATACTGAAACTGTTCAACGTTACCAATTGGAGCAATAGAAAAATAGTCAACTGATATTGCGCCATAATACTTTAATAAATCAGATAAGTTTTTCTCAAAATCATTTAATTTATAAATGGCCCTCTCATAGTTAGCTTTCACTGGTATTATTAGCGATTTAGTTTCGTGATCATAATAATTTTTTAATTCATCATTTTCATTTAGCCATTGTCGCAATGTATAATCAAATGATTGTGTATTTAATGCTTCAATCTTCATTGTTAAAGATCCGTCACTATAGAGTATATTTCCAACTCTCCAATCAGTTGGTAACAATGAAGCATACGCATTAATTGCTGTCGTCATATTAATGACTGATACAATTGATACTTTATTTTTTAGGCTGTTCTTCCATACAACTTCTGGCGGTAACGGCTTTTTTGGTGGTGGCGGTGGCGGATTTAAGAGATTAAATACACTATTACCGACAAATACTAAACAAGCAGCAAAAAGAACACCCAAGATGGTTTTTTTAAACCTATCAGAACTACTTAGACTTACATATAATGATACGAGTTTGTACTTTCTTGGGATATTTAAGACATCAATTTTATCAGTTAAAATAAATGAATTAGATTTATCCTTGTACTCATTCTCACTTGTATATAGTCGTGAATTTAATAGAAAATAAGAAAATAGATCTAACACTACTTCTTTAGTATCTATAATTTCGTTTGCTACGATACCATTTTCAACATAGAGGCCATATAGATTATTATCATCAACCGACTCTAAATAAACATATGTTTTCTCTAATGAATCAATCGAATCAATGACATATTTTGAAACACAGAAAAGATCAGTATCCCCAAAATATCTAATGAATTTTTCATTACACTGAAAGACATATTCATAATCAAAGCGGTTTAAACGCCTGTGAATTTTAAGATCTTTTTCTGATTCAAATATAGCATATTCAGCCAACTTAAAATTTTGCATTAATCAGCTCTCCTTGGCGTCAATAGAACCAGTGTTTCGGTTACTTCATTTAATGAACTATGCCCACCAAGGAAATCGAAACCGAAGGATGCCAATTTATCATTTAAAATTCGTTTTTGTTTAACAGATGCTATAACATAAGTTTGTCCGTAACGTAGTTTATTAGTGAAGTTTATTTCACTCTCTTGCGTATCAATAAACCTAATACTGTTATCGCCATAGGTTTCTGTTTTATCTTTCGTGATCTTTGATAGCTTACCTGAAATACGTAGCCATACATAATCATCCATAATGTTAGGAGTTAACATCAAATCAACTCCTACACTAACTTTATCTCGTTTTATTTCAGTAGAAACAACACCTTCTGATACATCTGTATTTATTTCAGAAGTAAATGGTGTCGTATTAGTTTGAGATATTTTGGCAGGCTGATGGTTAAGCACTAGTCCGGTAATAGGCGTTGATGTAGTAACGCTTCCTTGAGACTCAAGAGCTTTAATAAAGGCTGTAGTACCATCCCACTTACCTTTCCCCATAAAAGATAATCCATATCCAGCACCATCTGATATGGTTGATGTGGATGGAATAAAGAACTGTAATGTCCCATCACCAATTTCACGAACAATATTCCAATCAATTCCTTGCTCTTGACCTAAGTTACTGCTGAACTCAATAACCCTCACATCAAATACAGCTTGTTTGCCAAGTTTTTCCTGATAGATGTTCACAAAGTTTCGAACTTCTGCCATTCGGCTTGGTGTAGTCCTTACATTGATTAAGGATAATGAAGGAACCGATTGAACAGAACTTTCTTTATTAGTTGAAATGATCGATTCAATACCTTTTTGAATCTCATTAAATACATCAACTGCACGATAAGCAACACTTAGGAATTGCCCATCAATTTTAGGCTCCCCACCAGTATCGCCATCGCTTTTATTTTCACTTTCAGATGTCCCAAGCTGCCCAGAATAAACACCTGATGGTAAATTTATGTTGAATGTATCGCTGACAAATGCAGTCATAGTCAATCGACTATCAGTAAAATTAACCCCATAATCAGCTTGTTTTGCAATAGCATTCAAAACTGTTTCTCGCGATCCCGATGATGTTACTGTTATGGGCTTATTTAGCTTAACACCCTCATCATAGACAACCTCAACATCAGTATCTTTTAGAATATAAGTAAGCAAAGAAGATACTGGCTGATTTGTCACATCGATTGATACTGGCGTTTCAAGCCATTTAGGAGACGGAACTACTTGTTTATATGGTGATGCATCAATATAGGATGTTGTAACAAAACTAACTTTTGGGCTGTCTTGTTGAACGGTATAGCTATCAATTTCTTTCTTCAGTTGATTATTATCAACTACTGCTGTTCTGTATCTATCAGAGACACAACCATTTGAGAGCACAGCTAGTACAATAATTAACGTTTTAATCTTAGTATTCATTATTTCGCATCCAATATTGTTACAGTTCTATTGTTTTCATTTAACTCAGCTCTAACGGGATATGCAGATATAATTGAAGATATAGCTTGACCAAAATCACCTTTCTTTGTCGCTAGAGGATATTTATATGGAAAATTATAATTACTTGTCGCTAAATAACTCTGGCCCTGCTTTCCATCCTCGATCCAATTCCAGCTATAATCTTTCGATATATTCTTTAATGCTTCTTTTAAATGTTCACCCTCAACTATGGAGATCTCTGTTTCACCATCCCATGATACAACTGCTGCTACGTTATCGCTCAAGTGATAATGGAGATTGGCTCTAACACCAAGATTATCAGCCATTTTGCTAAAGGCATCATTAAGAGATAGACCACTGAAATCTACATTATTTATTGCATGAGAACGAAATCGAATCATGTCTTTTTCTGGCAGCATCCAAGCAATTTGATCAATACCCCGCTTAGATAAGCTGTTATACAAACCATCCAAAAAACGCTCATTCTTTTTAACAGATAAAATAACCGAATGAATATTTTCAAGTGATTTTACTTCAACCTTTGGTTTTTCTGTTAAATCTTTACTCTGACTATTATTGTTTGCACACCCACTGATAATAGATACGCATAAAACAGACAAAATTAGCCCGTGCCTTTTCATTTCATTACCTGCTATATGATTTTGGAGGAACAAATGTGGTTATTGCTATATTAATCGTTTATTATTAATATTCAAGATATATTGTTAGAATATAACTAGGATTTTTAAATTGGAAAGTATAAATACGTCATTCACTTTAAGTGATAAAAAAATATGTCCATGTGGAGCAAGCCTTTCTAAAAAAAATATCAAACAGGGCCGTAGTGTTTTCTTGTGTCCTATTTGTGGATTTGAATTAAATGTAAAAAAAACCCCCGTATAACGGGGGTTGAGTTGTCAATTATTGTAAACTTTGCCATTTATGCTCATATGAATCCCGTAATAATTTATCTCCGTCCATCATACTACCGTCTTCTTTTGTCATTTTTTCACGCGTTCTTTCTTCGATATTTAATCGTGGATCATCTTTATTTACATTTAAGAAGTTATCAATCCCCGTAAGTGATTCAGTATTAATGTTACTTTTGTCTGGAAAGTTATCTGTTTCTTTCAGTATTGCCACCCACTCATCCATGTTTATTTTATCAAAATCAACATACTGTAAATCTTCCGTCCATATCCCTCTACATACTGGATTTTCAGGTGTGCCCCATGAATAACCTCTTGCTTGCATTTGAGGTTGACGGTAAATTTGCTCCATCATGATTCGAGATACTGGTGAATTAAATACACAATGAACCTCACGTTTTTCAATACATAGCCCTAATGCTTCATTAGCACAATAAGAGCCAATACTATGCGTTGATAGAAGATCTCGCTTCATTGCTAAACTAAATTCATCTTCCGAACACTCCCATATTATATCGATAAGGAGATTAACAATGACGTACACCAGATAAGCATAATATACATACATCATAACGGTAGCCGCTGATTGCATACCGCTCGATAACTCAAGGCTTCCACCTGCATTATTAAAAAATAAGCCTGCAACCTGCTCACCAAACATATCAGTCATAAAATCAAACGTTGCTTGCATTGCTTTCTCTTTGAAAACCTCCATTGAAATAGTGTCAGTGGCCGTTCCAACAGCAACATCTTTAGATGAGCTAAACAATGTCTCAT
The DNA here is from genome assembly GCF_001029445.1 of Photobacterium aquae. Lineage (GTDB taxonomy): Bacteria > Pseudomonadota > Gammaproteobacteria > Enterobacterales > Vibrionaceae > Photobacterium > Photobacterium aquae. The sequence continues at coordinate 16,545 of NZ_LDOT01000032.1, read as the reverse complement.
TAATCGTCGATAGCACATTATCCATCACCTCACCAGCGTACTCTTGAGCAGGTTTCCATACCCCCGTATAGTCACCTATTAACTCAAGCTCTGCCGTCATACCATCCAGTTGAATCATTGTATTAGTCATTTTAATATAATCACCCAACGATATTGATGATGGGCTAGTACAGCAATCCTGTACGCCACCCATTGCTTTTTTACAATACGCAGCTTCTGCCCCAAATATCTGGCAATTTACGTCTCCAGTCCCTCCAGACTTATCAGAAACGGAATGCTTATATACATTAGGATTCGAATTGACTAAGAAATCATTTACCATGTGCCGCTTTATATTATTAAATTCCATTTTTTCATTTTCAGACAGCTCACCAGATAAACTATTTAAACCATCAATCTTTAATAATGCATGAGCATAAATTTTTTCTTTAGCAGTTAAATCCTCTTTCTCTTTATTAGAAGCATTATCATCTAATCCATCTTTGGCCCATGACTGATCAAACATCCTCATACGTTTAGGTAGAGATAAAAAGTTACTCGGTTTGGGGAAATATTCATCTAGCGACAAATCAGCCTTTTTACAGGTATTTGTCACTTTATCCCATTTAGGATAAGTAGCCGGGCATTTCTTTATTGGATCTGAATATGCTTTTTCCTCACAAGTCTGATTCTCTGGATTATATGTTCCATTATCACAACCAAAATTAGGTTCTGAAATTATTTTACACTTATCGCCTTCTAAAACAGAGCCATCAGGGCATTCACTAATTGCAGGTATATAAGAAAGTTCTTTTGTGCATATCTCATAGAACTTAGTGTCCTCCCCTCCAAGACAAATTTTTGGGATAACTTCACTTTTTAATCCTGAAAAAACATTACTCTCTTTTCCATTCTCATAATACTTATCAAATATAATATTGTTGCATCTATCTGTTTTTTTGTGACGTCGTAATTTACCTTTCCCAACAACACCATATTGAGGTCTGAGATCTACACCATTATTCCCACAAAAGTAGCCCATATAAATTTCATGCTCTGGGCTTTCACCTGCAACCTCTAGGCATTTATTATTGATCTTCCACACATCACCATTGGTAAAAACAGAGTCTGTGGTTGTTGAAAAATAGGAAGAATCTCTATCAAATTTACATTGATTTTTAGAAACCTCACAAACACCATCATTATTTATCACACCTTCTTTGCATACTTTCAAAGGTTCGACAAATCCAATACAACTGTCTCCCACGAGCTGTGTTCCATTCGGGCAAAATCCATTTGCGGGTTTCTCTGTTATTTTTTCACACGTATAATTACTGTCATCAAATTTGTTCCCACCTTTATCTACCAATGCCGAACCAGACTCACATTGATACACAGGTAGTACATTACATAATCCGTTAGCCGGATGAACAGCATGACCCTTATCTGGACAGCCTATTTCTGTTTTGTGATCATAGATATTCGTACATATTTCATGATCTATTTTTGTTGATTCTCGTTTTTTTTCTGTACCACAAGTATAAATCACATCACCATTTTCTATGGGCGAACATTCTCTTACATCATCACTATCAGCTATAACATTGCCTCTTGCTTTCACTTCGATACCAGAACGTAAGTCAACAGAATAAAAGTTACTATTATCAAATTCACATGATTTTTTTTGTAAACACTTATCTGTCAATACATCATAAAGAAAACCATCTTTACATACAGGAATAGGATAATATTCATCAGGCGGTGACTCAGGTTGATATGGAGATTCAGGTACATTTTCACACTGCATATCTGCCTTAGCATATTTGAGCATTTCTAGATAACCGACAACTTGCCCAAAATCTTTATTAGCTCCGTCTTTTTCAGCGGTTATACAATCCTCACCAACGCAGCGTAATTCACCATCACAGTCAATAATTTCAACATTATCACCACCTGTATCTCCAACAGTAAAACCACAGTCATAAGTATCTTCGTATATGTAACATGTACCAGAATTTGACATTCCACCATCCATACATTCACTCTTTACAAATGAACATTTTTTGTCAGGCTTATTCGGAAACACATTCGATTCATATGGCTGGCAAGTATTCTGTTCGGCAACATTGTCATTGTCATAACATACAGTTTCACCAGATAGGTTCTCCCAACAAATTTCAGTATCAGGTGATTTACAACTAGATGTCACAGACATCTTTCGACACATCGGACTGATATTTGGAAATGGGGATGGCTTAAAGTTTGATTCACATACTTGATGTCCATTAATCGTTGTACAACCATTCACATCCAATGCAGGCATATCTAAACATTGAATCGATGCTTTACATATTCCATCATCTGATTGCTGTATAATATCTAGTGCTTTATCCATATCACTTTTTGGCAACCATACATCATTGGCAACAATAGATTTTGGATCAAAATTTATTTGTAAGCGAGAATACCCTTCTCCCCCCCCAGTAACAGATGTTCTGGTTTTTATAGGAATTTGACTGTTAGGTTTGGAATCTCTAAAAAATCTAGTTAGATCAATATTGGGTCTTTTTTGCCATGATGTTCCCAACTCACATGGCCCATCGGTTTCAGGTGGAAAATTTTCATTAGGGCCATTATAGACCCGGCTATCATTTATCCATACTTGATGATAATCATCGAATTTTGAGTATTCTAGTGTAACTTTACTTATTGCATCTGGCCGTAAAACTTCAATAGACATTTCTTCTTCATAAATCTTGCACCTTCCACCAAAATAGTCATCACCAACTGTTCCTATCCACGCTTTAACACACCCCTCTCCACACGATAACATATTAACAGGCCCACTATGATGCCTTAACACTCCAACATCATAGTCATGTGAAACAGTAAAACTGTCTTCAATCGCTAATACTCTTTCACAATATTCCAGTTTGGGCACATGGATCGGCTTGTCTCCATTTGGTAGAAATTCAGTGCTAATTTTACATTTTGAAAAACTCTCTGATATTTCTTCCAAATTATTAAATACATTATCCGTCACATCCCAGATAGGATCGTTATCTAAATTAGGTTTTTGTTTCCCAAATGAATCATGCAAAAAATTATACGCATCATATGATGGATTATTAATTTTATTGCCATCTCCATCAATACCATGCTGATAATAGCGATTGGCATCTTCCCCAGCCTTTATTATTGCCGCATCATTTCCATATGTTCCATCTATATCAACAGGCATTGAGTCACTATCTTTCACGCCAGTAATTTCATCAACAGTCATTAACTGTTCACCATTTACTGAAATATTACCTTCATTATCTACAATAGGTATGGATACTTTCGAACGCAATTCCTTAGCATATTTACTAGCTTCATTCACATAATGATCGAATACTTCTGACTCATCCTCTGAAACACTCGCCTGAAAACTAAAAGCATAAGTTGAATACATTGATTGAGTGGTAATGATCAATAGATAACTAATCAAACGTTGTGTGAAAATTTTCATCTAAAACATCCCTATCATCAATAATAAGTCATACAACAATCATTCCATCGCCACAACATATAGACAGAATCTTCACGAGATGGAATGTTACGCCATTCCCCCCAAGTAAACGTGGATTCTCCAATATTGTGTGTTCCTTGTGATTCAGCAACCGGATACATCATATTCATTTTGTATTGTTGCTTTGGAATAGTCGGATACAGTTCGCTATCACATAGAGCCTCATTGCCTGCTGTTTTAAATGCCAGCATTCTTCGGTGTAGGGCCGCAACAGCACGAGTTGCTAACAAAGATGTTTTAGTTGCTATAGAACCATTATTAGTCGTATATCCTGTGAATGGATATAGAGATCCCCACGCTCCAGCACACCAATACAATGACTCCATCGGATTTCCTGCTGTCGAGGATGCAGCATCGGTAATGCAAGCCGCCAGAGCGATAGGATTTGAAAAAATGGCAGCTTCTGGTGTAGTAAAAAATGATAACTCGGGATCGTTCCACGTTGCATCTAATTCTGATAAATATAGAAGATCCATACCCATTTGCCCGTCAGAACATCGATTAGGAACTATCATTTCCAGCATGAGCAATAGCGGATATGAATAATAGTGGTAATGCCAAAAACCCGTTTGATTTCGCTTATCTTCGCGGCCATGTGAAGAATGCCCAACCTTTCCTCTTTTACGCCCACTCGTTAGCTCTATTTCAGCCCCATTCATTGAAATAAAACAGTTCGGCTGCCTAACTAGTTCGACAAGTCTCGCAGGCTCCCACATACTCTGAACAAGCCCGGGCACATAAATGCCTAAGTCATCTTGGCAAGCACATGCTCGTTTATTACTGGCATAGTCCGGTTTATCTCCATTTGGACTAATTTGAATTCCAGCTAACTTAATCGGATACATTGCAGACCAAGGAACATCGTTTATTAGGTTAGCTGACAGTAGATTGCCCGTTTGGCAAGAACCAATTGGTGATGTTTCGCTTCCCCCTCCATTTTCAACCCCCTCATTAGCTCTGACTGTCGAAAATGCTAAAATCAACATGATCGAACATGCTATTACAGCTATTTTATTTATGATGTTCATTTAAGTCCCTCACATCAAACTCTTGAATCGAAAAGAATTTATTGTCATTATCTGCCGTTATGATGCATGGGACGACCTGTATATCAAAACCTTTAATAAGATCGTTATTCAGTTGATAAACAGAGTTTTGCAGTTCAGCTTCAACATCATTAATAGCCTCCCATTTCCGCTCACGATTGAATTTGGTACTAATCAATACAGTATTGGCAGAACGGTGATCTTCGATGTTTTTCACAAATTCAATTTGCCGAGGGTCTGTTGCATCAAACACTATCAATTGTCGAGTAAACGGAATAGTTTCTAACAAATTTAGTGTTTTTCCAGCAGCGGCAACAACTTTGCCGTCAGGTGTGGTAATACTACTAGGTATAATAATTTCAGGTATAAATGTGCGTTGCTGTGTCTTATAAGCATTTGGTACATACTCAAATTCAATTTTCCGCCAGTAATTGTCCTTCGCGCGGGCTATTATCGACTCAGCATCAAGTGACTTCGCTCGTTCCATTGCAACAACAGTTGGTGAAATTTCAGTAACAGGGAAGGTTTCACCTTGCTTCTCTTGATAACCACGTTTCCCAGAATCATACTGCTCATTCAACCAGCGAGGATTAATCACGCCATGCACGGATAAGAGCAAATTATCTCCCTTTATCATCCGAGTAAAAGGAACAGATGAAACGTTTTCAAATCGATTAGGGTCTAATTGTAATGAAGGTATAGGTTCAATGCCTTGGACATAGGAAAAAGAACGCTTGAATACATCATTAAGCGTTTTTTCTGTCGGTAACATACCTTTGATATAAAAAGTAACTGGATACCCTGACGATGCTATCTGGCTCAATATTGCCCGTATATTTTCCAGTCCCATTTCATCAGAAATTAACACTTCATAATGAATATCACTGTTTATTTCTAACTCATCCTTTATTGGTGAAAAATTTTGTTGCTGACTAAATGCCAATGAACGACCAAATGACTTAGCTTCTTCAAATTGTCCGTGCTGCATGGGTTTTTTTAGTTGCTGTAACAAATCATGATCCAAAACATAATTGTCTGATTCTTTTGATAAAGATTTAAACAAATCATCGTCAGCAAAAGCTTGTGTATTAAAAACAAACAAAATACTAAATATTATTATTCTCACCATAATGGGATCATCCTTCCTATAATTTGTGTTTTATCAACTGTTCCGTAATACCTTGAATCATATGAGTTTTGAGATTTCGCCCCAAAAAAGTAACTCCCTTTTTTAATTATGAAATCTTTATACATATCACTAGGGTTGTCGAAATGAATTTCTTTATACTTTTCAGATTTAGAATAAAGTTCATCATTTATAAATAATCCGTTTTTTCTAATGGAAACCTTATCCCCTTCAACACCAATGACATACTTGCCAAATATTGTATTCTTTCCATAGAATTTATTACCTGAAAAATAAAATGAATATATTCCACCTTTTTTTACATTACGTTGTTTTTTTAAAACAAGATAAACTGAATATTCAGGTATGCATTTATCTTCTTGAAAATCGAAGACAAAAGAAACCGATTCTAAAATATAATGCAACAATGCAAAAATAAATATACCAACCCATATAAGTTTGATTGGAAATAATAATGGATGCTGATGTTTCATAAATACCTTTTAACCACAAAAATGGCCTCCAATGAGGCCACATTAAAATTATTTAGCAGCTAAACAAATAGAACAGCCTATACTGATTAAATAGAATTATGTGATTGATATTCTTCACGAACACCATCGAAGATCAGCGAATCGATATCATCTGCATTATCATCAAAGTTACCTTTATCAAAACACAAATTAAAATTGAAATCAGAACGAGTTTTGTTAGGTAAAAAATCCATAAATGAAGGCCGAGTGTATTGTTCATTAATACCTCTTTCTTCCATTACCTTAATCAATGACGTTGGGATATCATAATTTTTTCGTAAATATTTATCTATTGCTGAGTTATCTTTCGAATGAGTTGAATACATCAAAAGCCTAGCAGGATCGAGAATCAATCTTCCTATCCCCATACCTGCACCTGTATTAAAGAATACTTCAGAATATTTTCCAGTAACAGTTACTACTTTACGTAATAATTGATAACCAGATTCAGGTAATGACATTGTATTCTTTTCCTCAGCCTCCTGCAAAGTGGATATCTTTTGTTTTAATATGAGACTATTAGCTGCGTTTTCAGCAATAGCCCGGCCAGACTCTGTCTTTTGTAAATCGTTAATTGATTGCGTAATGATAACCAAAGCACCATTGTATTTTCTCGCCCTACGAGCTGTTAGCTCCATGAATTTAGTAACAGTTTCACTACTACCGAGTAATTGCCATGCTTCATCAATCAAAACTATTCGTGGTATATCACGATTTTTTTTGTATTCTACATACATTTCTTGCTGAATTTGTACAACGAGAAGATAAAGAACTACTGACTGTAATGATTCATTCTTAGATAACCCATCAAGTTCAAGAACGTTGAAATTACCTTTAAATGAAACGTTATGCGGCTTATTAAAATACTTACCAAATGGCCCGCCTGATGTGAATCTAAATAACTGATGCCCTAGCTCTCTAATTTGTTTGTCATCATTCTCTTTACATAGTTCTGCCACATCATCAATAGTCATGGACGTAGATTTTTCTGTCCAAAGTTCATATAGAATCTTAGTTAAACTTTCCTCCTGATAATCAGTGATATTTCCATTTTTGAATGCCATGATCGTTAATAACTTAGTTAGTGTCTCAACTGACTCATCAAATGCGTTGGGATCATCAGGATCGATCATTGTAAAAGGATTAAGAGAAAAATCGGTATCACTATCAAAGGATACAAAATTCCCGTTAAATGCTAAGGATTGCTTTTTATAACTCTCACCAGCATCAACGGCCCATATTTTAGCCCCCATCGTTAAATATGAACGTATTAACTCATTACCGAGAACTGATTTACCCGCTCCTGATTCAGCATATATCACCGTATTATAGTTTGTTGGATTATCAAACAAACTGAACGTCATCAGTTGCCCTGTTCGAGACACAAAAAACAGAGCTGGCGTTCCTGTTCCCTTCCAGTCTGCAAAAATTGGAAGCAAAGGCAATACTTGCCTAGATGCCATTGTGAAATAACGTTGTGAAAATATTACAGCACCAGAATCAGCCCCCATCGGTAACATGTTAACAAAGCTTGGGATCGAATATCGAGTTTCACGACTCATAATCACACCCTGTACTTTCATGTATGAATCTAAATGGCCTATTGCAGATTCTGCTTCATCTTCTGTACTACCAAATATAGCAGCAGATAGAGAAATTTTTATGGCCCGATATTTAACCAGCTCTCGTATGTATGCATCGAGATCTTTTTTGATTGTTTCTACTTTAGGTGCGAAATTATGGACTCTCTTTTGAACTAGTTGAGTGTAGTATTTGTATTTTGTATCAGCCTCATCTTTTTTCTTTTGATTATTGGGAAATTGAATATTTAAAGTTATTAAGAATGGAGTCGTTATATGTCCATGCCCTTCAAATGGATCGCCATACCATAGCCAAGATTTACCGACATGTGATTTTTTAGGAAGATTTCTCGCTGTCAACATTTTAACATGTATTGGATTATCATCTGGCTCACCAAGAAGAAGGCCGTCATCTTTTGGTATAACTGGAACATTGTACTGTAGAAATTGCGTATTAAGTTCACGACTATCATCAGGTTCGATTTGAGGTAGAGTTCGCCATTCTGCATCGAATTTTTTTTGTAACAACATATTCATCAAATTAACTAGCATCTTGCTAGTCATTTTAACTGGATTTAGCGTTGCTCTATTCAACCTTGATAAAATAGTTCGCTGTATTTTTTTAAATGTTTCTATTTCATCAGAACTTAGTTCCATGTTTGACACTGGAATTTTTGCAGTGACAACTACCACATAATCCTTAACTCTAGTAAATTGATCGTCTTCAATATATTTATTAGTCCCATCCCAATAAAATCCTAGCACAGAGTCATGTACGCGTTTTGATAGAGAATCTTCTTGGAAACGTCTAATATTATCGTAAGCAGTAAGTGCTTGTTTTATATCGGTACTAGGAACTAATGAAAATGAGAGCATTGTATTTTCAGGGTAATAATCGTTCATCATCATCCCAAGACTCTCAACAACATCAACATTCCGCCCACAGAGTGGTGTACAAATAAATGACATTGCTGCGGTGTTATCATCACAGATAAACAAATGGTGATTTTCATCATAAGCTATTGGACGAAAGAGCATTGCCGAACTAGAATGATTTTTTTTGAATTTATAAATCATAATAATCTCATCCTTATAAATTAATAATTTTGTCCTTCGATAGATCTATAATCAGTGGTGGAGTTATATTCAATAACATCGATATTCCAGTCGTGTTATAGATACGATCATCACACGGACTATCGTGGGGAATTACATTATCTGGAAATGGATTTTCAAGAGTGAAATCCAACTTATCAATTAAACAAGAAAAACCAAAAAAACGTTTCAACTTTTCATCATTAAGAGATTTTACATCAACAGTGTAAATTAGTTGAATTTTTTTTTGGCCCAATAATTTATTTTTAACCTTTTTATATGTTTCATTAGGATTATTTAAGGGGTCAATAAATACCGCATAATCAGCATTTTTGACTTTATTATCTAGTAATTTTGCTGCGTTTAGTTTTAATTGTGAAAAAGGGAAAAAGTCTTTGTTTTTATCTATGTCATCCTTTGAATTTACTTCTGACTTACTCCATAAATCATATAGCTTCCCTTTAACAACATATCTTTGGTTATCCAGTATTACAACTTGCTCATTTTTAACTGTTGAAACTAGCACCTTTGAATCAGGTAAAGAAAATGTATTTTTGGTATTTTTTATTTGATTAAAAAAAATGCCAGCATCTTCGCTGGCTAAGGCGTCATTGCTCCATGTAAAACAAAGAGCAAGGACACCAAATGCAAATTTTAACATTAGGTGTCCTTATAACATCACAATAAAGGCAAAGTGGCTGTAAATACTTCGTCAATCATATCAGGTGTATAAACAATACCTAATGCAGCCCCCAATCCAATAACAAACGCCCAAAGAGTAAAACTTTTAATAGACGCTAGAAGGCCAACAACCACGAACGCAAGAGCTATTGCCTTACCATAGTTACCCTGCATCCAACCTTTAACATGGTTCAGGATTCCTGCACCTTCTGTCCCTGCACCAGAACCACCGCCAGCTCCCCCTGTTGCCCAAGCATCATTAAGTAATACAAAAACTAGGCACAACGAAATAAAGAAAAAAGTTTTATATAGAATGTCTATTTGTTTCTCAGTAAATTTAAACTGAGGAATTTTACAAACTAAAAATGTCATTGTTTATCTCCAAATAATATTTATTACTGTTTCTTTTTGATCTTAGATGGTGATTTTAATGGTTTGATTAAGGTAATGTTTTTTCTTTTGTGTTCATTAACATTCGTTAGTTCCCACTTACTAGAAACAATCTCCGTATAAATTAAACCACTCATATGTAAATCATCGTCTTTATCGCGCCAAGGCGCGTACCAAATTCTTTGAACAACAGTAGGGGTGCGAATAGGAATACCATCAGCAGAATAAGTATATAATGTAGGATACTTAATCTCCAGATTATTTTCTTTCTTTTCAAGAATTAAGCCATCGTCATTATTCTCATGAATAGGGTTTAATTCGCCATCAGTCAAATGTCCCGTTTTAACATCATAAATATATGGTTCACCATTTTTAAAAACTGTAACTTTCCCCTTACTTTCGATACTTCCTTGTGTCGCATAATAAATATCTCTTGTTGAACCACAAGCTCCTGATTCTGATGAGTCACCACACGTAAAGTTACTCTCACCAAAAGAACTACAACCACTTAAAGATAATAATAGAACTGAATGTATAAAATACTTATTTAGCATCATTTGTTGAAATCCCACGAGTTAAGACAAAATCGATTTCACGCATTGCACCAATTTCAATGACAGGATGTTGTGCATCTGCGAGTTTCATCCAATAATCAGCCAATTTCTCAAATGCTTGACTAGCGCCCTTAGCTGCTCCACCTTGTAACGCATCAGGGCTAAACACTGAATCGTATTGTTGTTTGCCTGTGGAGTCCGTTGAAATTACTGGCACAGGAGAAACGTTAAACGCACTGGCTAAACCGCTTCCTGCCCCAGATAGCATCGAGTTAATTAAGACCTCTTGGCTTTTGGAAACTAGACGACCATGCAACCCCGCTTTTCCATCTTCACCAACCACATATCCTTCTAATGGTAGATCGATAGCAATTTTGTCCTCGGTAATACAAGACAACGTATTCCCCCTAAAATACGCACGTCTTGACGACAGATCACCATAACCACCAAGAGTACCAAAACATTCTTCAATACGAGTTTCAGAATTAAAATTAGGCATAATTGCCTCATTTTTTATTCTGAATAAAACGGGCATCGGATTATCAAACGCAGATTGCGAAGTCGGCACATTCACCCCCGTTAATAACACGCCACTCATTATTGTTCCTGTTGGCAGTGTTAACGAATATGGCGGTGATTTTACCTTCTCGTCCTCAATTACTATCATCATCTGCTCTGTCCGTGCATCAGTAATAGTCCCTCTATATGAACGACTGATAGATGGTAATTCTGAATTACTTTTGATCTCATACACAGGATCATTTTCCGATGGCTTTATTAAGGTATCATCGGTGTTGTTGGCAATTTTTGTTGGCCTTGTGTAAATGAAAGTTTTATTTTCATTTTGATTACTTACTTTGGGTGCAGGAGGTGTTTTCTTTAATTCTGAAACCTCACGCTCAACATGGCTTTCAACAGGTAAAATTGATGAGATATCAAGCTCGCTTGCTATATTAGCCTCATTTAAAATATGGCCTACACTTTTTGCTATGCGCAGTGCTTCCTCATTATCACTTTTATTAACACTGGCCGTAAGTTCACTAAGTTCCTTTTTCAATCTTTTGACCTCATCTGTAAGAACAGCTGAGGATATTATTTTCTCCTTCATCCCATTATATTCATTTCTTAGTTTTTCATTCTCTTTCTCTAACTCTAATTGACTCCTTTGCATAGAGCGATAGTTATCTTGCATGGCTTGAAGTGAATATTTTCTGGTGTTTTCATTGATGAGGATATTTTCAATTTCACCATACTTTGAATGATTATCTTCTTTGGCTTTATCTTCTGGTGTAGTGATCAGAATTATAATAAAAAGACCAAATACAAATCCCCCACAAGTTAGCCATGATATTTGTTTGGGTGATAATCTAGAATATAATTGCTCTTTGATTTTAAACATTTAATTCACCAATTTCTCTCGCTGCCGGGATTTTTCCCTAAATTCATGTTTTAATTGCATAACAAAAACTTCTGTCTTTTGGCTAGGTCGCAAATAAACATTCGGGAACGCACTAACAGATACAATATTTTTATTTATTGTTCCATTATTGTTATAGCTACAAGAGTTCTCCTTAAACTCAATATTGATTGGAGATTTGTTACTAATAACCCCAATGGAAACAACCATATCCCCCCCTTCAAAAAACTGGCCTCTTGAAAAATCAAATGACAGTCCTTCCTGATAACATGTAGGGAAATAATAGGCATTTGGTGACGATTGCACATACCCTTTTGGCACCTCACCTAATGCTAGTGATTTATTAACTAACTTAATAAGATCAATATGTGGATGAGATTTTTCGAACTGTTTTGCTGCTACTGATGAGTAAATTTGTGGTAAGCCATTAAGATTTATTTCTTGGGACGACATTTCTTCTGGAACTAAAAGCAGTTTTACAGCTGATAATTCATCACCATTCTCTGTAATAAACATGCCTATTGGTTGTTTTTGATTTGTGCTTACATATAAGACATTATCTATTTTATTTATTGTTACTCCCTTGATGCTATCACCTTTAACACTAGGTGATTTAAAAGGCGTAATAATTCTATTTATGTGTCGATCTGATATATAAGCACGAACGGTTTCCCCTCTCACTACTTGTTTTATTTGTTTTGAATAGACAGCTTTTTCATTCGATGAAGAATCAAAACTGGCACTAGCCAATTTAGTACCTGATGCGGGAGCAATCAATAATATAGCAAAAGCTGCCACTGTTAATTTACTTATTTTTTTGTTCATATGCTTCATTCCATTTAATAGTATGTGCTTTCCCTTGATAGGTATTGATATACACAAAAGATGTTTGATAATTATTAACCTTGAAAATAAATTCATAGGTTCGTAACTCTCGACGTTTTTTACCTGTTAAACCCTCTATCGTTTGAAGGCCCGTTATAAACACTTTTCCATCCTCAAAAATAATATTATCTGGATGATATGTCATAACAACTTCATCAGTTTTTATCTTATCAAGCTGTAATGATATGATTTCATTGACTTTATTATAAACACTTGAATTTGCATATGAAAGTATAGAGTTTCTGACGTAATCAACATTTGATGGATTAACATTTCCCAAAACTGTAGCCAATGTATAACCAAATAATTTATGAGATCCTTCATCCATACTAAAATCTGTAAATTTTGCACCTTTACATAATGAAAGAGGTGATTGAAGGATCGTTTCCCTCTTACTTACCACTGACGAAACCAACATTATATTACTAATACAAAGAACAGAAATTATCGAAAGTTGAATTATTGTAGTTAACCTCAGTTTTTTGAGGTCAAAATTAAACATGTTTATGTTCATTTTTCATCCATTAAAATTATTAGTCAAACCTATTAATGTTAGGATTTACAACCGATTTCATTTTCTCAGATTCAGTCATAAAACCTAATGAATATATCCAATGTGAAAAATACCCCTTCGGCTTATTATCTCTAATCTTACAGTATTGTCGTGACATCAACACTCCCATGATTAACCCGGTAAAAGCGAAATTAAATAAAATACCGATCATAACAAACACACCTATTGGCAAAATCACATCCCACTGCCAAAACAGTATATGGCTTGGTTCTTCAATCATATCTGGTATATCAATATCTTCATTCATAAGTAATCTCGGATATAATTAATAAAAAAGGAATTGCACTTATCATTAATTGATAAGCGCAAACCTAGAAGCCTATATGGATGTCTTAATATACCACTTGATATTTAATATATAAACTTTAAAAATTAATATTAGACTTTTTTAGCAGTATTAGAGATAAACAAACTTAAAGATAACGCAAGAATAAATCCCATTAATGGATAAAAAAATGGCGATATCGCTAATGGACACCAAATCACCAACCAAACTATCACAGGCATGAACACTGTTAACCGTTGGGCATATTCTTGTCTTAGAGGTGATGTATAGTCGAAATTCGTCTTTTTTATCTGCCTAAGTTTATAACCAGTTAAAACAAATCCGATTATCATCATTATCATTAATTTTCCCCATGAAGCTATTGAATACATTCGGATCATTGAAAACCGTATAGATTCAAAAAAAGATGAAATTCGATCATATGAGTATCCAAAAATATTCGTTGCTAATTGGTCATCTTGAATTTGGCCCGTTCTCAAATATTCATCTGGAATTAGAGCATTATATATTTCAAACTCAACACCTGTTTCTACAATCAATCGTGTGTATAGATCATTCCCATCGTTTAGGATTTTATTTGTTAAATCTTCCGTGTAATACTCATCCATATAAGAAACTTCATCAGCGATGATCTTCGCCATGAGTTCTTCATCAACAAACGTTAGCAATGTTATAACCTGAAAAGCCAAAATGATCATAATTAAAATTACATTTTTTTGATTTTTTAACATCATGCTTCTCTCTTTTTAGCTTGTATTGGGACTCTCCCCTTAATCAATTTTCCATCGGCAAATTGAGCAACATATTCACAATCAGGTAGCTTTGCCATAAGTTTAATTGAAAATAATTCAACTTCTTCTTCAACCATCCTTTCACTAACATTTCCCCCCATTGCTGTCGGATCAGCTGCTGATGATGTATTCACTTGGGCAGGTGCAATATATTTAACTCTTGTTGTAGGTTGCCCGGCTACAATTTTTTCTTGAGAAGGTTTATCAAAACTACGTGTCGATATAACATTATTCAACGATGAAAGAAATTGATTAGACATTGCCTCATCACCCATTTCAGCTATAAAGTCTGATATACCTTGTGTTGCAATAAAAATTCGAAATTTTGCCCCGCGAGATTTATTGACTAGTTGCAACAACGATTCACATACAACCTCACTCGCTTCATCGACAAAAATATTTATATACCCAAGTTCCTCTTTCATAATTTTGTAGTCATATCGATTAGATGCAATACAAGCTAATTCTGCTAAGAACATTTTTGTTATTGCACTCGATGTAATTCTATCTGCCAAACTTGCACTACCAACAAACAATACCTTTTTATTAGTAATAATTGTCTCAATATCATACATCGGTCTATGATCATTAAGATCACTTGGTGATAATAACTCTGCCATTTCACCAATTGTTAATTTAGTTAGAGCAGCAGTTAATGACCCCGTACTGTTTTCAAATGCTTTTCTTTTTGTAGTTAGAAAATCTATTAGTAGTTGTATTTCAGATGATGGATGTTTTTTTTCTACCTTTTTCTCATAATAGCTAATACAGCAAGCCGCACGTAATGCTGGATCTTTTAACTTTTCTAAAGTTGAAATAAAATCTTTACGCCAATCAACTCTCTTAAGTGTCATCCATTCGCAGATTGTTTTCTCAATCAATGTTTCATAATTACTAAAATAATATTTTATACGAACGAGAGATACTTGCTCTCCGATAATATGCATTGCATCAACAATACTTTGCACAACTGTAAAACATAAATCGACATAATATCTATCTCCCCCTGAATCAATATTGGCAACCACACGATTAGATATTTCAGAAGACTTTCCGAATGTTTTAAGCGGATTGATTCTAATTGATTCTCTTGGGTACGATGGATTTAAAAACAAAAAATCTTCACTTCGGCCTAATGATTCCAATGTTTTTTTACATAGTTCTTTAATATCATGGTCATTTTTAGGATCATACAATATACACGTTTCACCACGCTCAATTAATTGACTAATTATTAGGTCAAATATACGCGTTTTTCCACTACCAGAAGCACCTGTTATCAATGTATGCCCATTCATCAAACTAATTGGAAACTTAATCTCTTTTTCTCTTTCTAAAACGCCATGAATGAATCCTTGCCCCTTTTCTGTCTCAAGGTCAGATTCACCAAGAATATCAACCATACTTCTTTTGGATAACTCATAAATCAATTGGGTTTCTTTTTGAGTCCACTCGTTACCCCAGCCTAGCCAAATTTCTTTATTCTTTATGTTGTTTTTTTTCGCTTTAAGAATTTCTTTGCAATTTGGTTCAAGAAAGCATAAAGGATATCCTTTTAACCTTTTTTTGCTAATAAACAATTCTATTGCTTTAAATGAAAACCAAACTCCAATGCCAAAGCAGAATAATGAAAATATTTGATATGGCCTCTGGGGTAACTTATCATCAATAAATTGTATATATAGCGATGTCAAACCTAGAAAGAACCATATAAAAACCAAATGGCATTCATGGTTTGTTCTATATGGGTATTCATATTTCTTTGGATCACTCATTTTCATTCCCTGTAAATAATTTCTTTTCACTCATTAGAATTTTACTTAACTCAAAAGTGTTCATTTCTAACTCAGAAGCCAAATCACTTAGTAATCCTGTATCTCGATAGTTAATAACTATTGCTTGTTGAGCATTAACTGGATATTTACTCAATAGATACATATAAACTGATTTTACTCGTTCAGAAGTAAATGCTATTTCATTGGCCACCTCGTCTACCGCGTTCCCAGACTGTACCGCTTCGGCCCCGGCAACCACCTC
>NZ_LDOT01000031.1 GCF_001029445.1 Photobacterium aquae | reverse complement strand
GCTCGCCAAGCAAATTCGTTTATTTACCGCCTTGGCAGTAAATAGCAATCTGGGAAAGTCCAACTAGTTATCTCAAGCACTGCATTCAAGTGCTCATGGAGTCCGATAAAACCCCTTGGGTGTTGTATGGTTAAGCCTCACGGGCAATTAGTACAGGTTAGCTCAACGCCTCACAGCGCTTACACACCCTGCCTATCTACGTCGTAGTCTCCAACAACCCTTCAGGATACTTGTAGTATCAGGGATGACTCATCTTGAGGCTCGCTTCCCGCTTAGATGCTTTCAGCGGTTATCGATTCCGAACTTAGCTACCGGGCAATGCGTCTGGCGACACAACCCGAACACCAGAGGTTCGTCCACTCCGGTCCTCTCGTACTAGGAGCAGCCCCTCTCAATCATCCAGCGCCCACGGCAGATAGGGACCGAACTGTCTCACGACGTTCTAAACCCAGCTCGCGTACCACTTTAAATGGCGAACAGCCATACCCTTGGGACCGACTTCAGCCCCAGGATGTGATGAGCCGACATCGAGGTGCCAAACACCGCCGTCGATATGAACTCTTGGGCGGTATCAGCCTGTTATCCCCGGAGTACCTTTTATCCGTTGAGCGATGGCCCTTCCATACAGAACCACCGGATCACTATGACCTGCTTTCGCACCTGCTCGAACCGTCATTCTCGCAGTCAAGCGGGCTTATGCCATTGCACTAACCTCACGATGTCCGACCGTGATTAGCCCACCTTCGTGCTCCTCCGTTACTCTTTGGGAGGAGACCGCCCCAGTCAAACTACCCACCAGGCACTGTCCGTACCCCCGATAAGGGGGCGACGTTAGAACATCAACACTACAAGGGTGGTATTTCAAGGACGGCTCCACAGATACTGGCGTACCTGCTTCGAAGCCTCCCACCTATCCTACACATGTAGGGTCAATGTTCAGTGCCAAGCTGTAGTAAAGGTTCACGGGGTCTTTCCGTCTAGCCGCGGGTACGCAGCATCTTCACTGCGATTTCAATTTCACTGAGTCTCGGGTGGAGACAGCGTGGCCATCATTACGCCATTCGTGCAGGTCGGAACTTACCCGACAAGGAATTTCGCTACCTTAGGACCGTTATAGTTACGGCCGCCGTTTACCGGGGCTTCGATCAAGAGCTTCGCTTGCGCTAACCCCATCAATTAACCTTCCGGCACCGGGCAGGCGTCACACCGTATACGTCATCTTTCGATTTTGCACAGTGCTGTGTTTTTAATAAACAGTTGCAGCCACCTGGTATCTGCGACTTCCGACAGCTCCATCCGCGAGGGACTTCACCGTCAGAAGCGTACCTTCTCCCGAAGTTACGGTACCATTTTGCCTAGTTCCTTCACCCGAGTTCTCTCAAGCGCCTTGGTATTCTCTACCCGACCACCTGTGTCGGTTTGGGGTACGATTCCTTGCTATCTGAAGCTTAGAGGCTTTTCCCGGAAGCATGGCATCAATGACTTCAGCACCGTAGTGCCTCGACGTCGTATCTCAGCCTTGAGATGGTCCGGATTTGCCTAAACCATCAGCCTACATACTTGAACCTGGACAACCGTCGCCAGGCCCACCTAGCCTTCTCCGTCCCCCCATCGCAATAGCAAGAAGTACGGGAATATTAACCCGTTTCCCATCGACTACGCCTTTCGGCCTCGCCTTAGGGGTCGACTCACCCTGCCCCGATTAACGTTGGACAGGAACCCTTGGTCTTCCGGCGAGGAGGTTTTTCACCCCCTTTGTCGTTACTCATGTCAGCATTCGCACTTCTGATACCTCCAGCGCCCCTTACAGGACACCTTCAGCGGCTTACAGAACGCTCCCCTACCCAATGTGAACAAGTCACATTGCCGCAGCTTCGGTGTATCGCTTAGCCCCGTTAAATCTTCCGCGCAGGCCGACTCGACCAGTGAGCTATTACGCTTTCTTTAAATGATGGCTGCTTCTAAGCCAACATCCTGGCTGTCTGAGCCTTCCCACATCGTTTCCCACTTAGCGATAACTTTGGGACCTTAGCTGGCGGTCTGGGTTGTTTCCCTCTCCACGACGGACGTTAGCACCCGCCGTGTGTCTCCCGGATAGTACTTACTGGTATTCGGAGTTTGCAAAGGGTTGGTAAGTCGGGATGACCCCCTAGCCTTAACAGTGCTCTACCCCCAGTAGTATTCGTCCGAGGCGCTACCTAAATAGCTTTCGGGGAGAACCAGCTATCTCCGAGTTTGATTGGCCTTTCACCCCTAGCCACAAGTCATCCGCTAATTTTTCAACATTAGTCGGTTCGGTCCTCCAGTAAGTGTTACCTCACCTTCAACCTGCCCATGGCTAGATCACTCGGTTTCGGGTCTAATCCTAGCAACTGAACGCCCAGTTAAGACTCGGTTTCCCTACGGCTCCCCTATACGGTTAACCTTGCTACTAAAATTAAGTCGCTGACCCATTATACAAAAGGTACGCAGTCACAGGACAAAGCCTGCTCCTACTGCTTGTACGTACACGGTTTCAGGTTCTATTTCACTCCCCTCACAGGGGTTCTTTTCGCCTTTCCCTCACGGTACTGGTTCACTATCGGTCAGTCAGGAGTATTTAGCCTTGGAGGATGGTCCCCCCATGTTCAGACAGGATAACACGTGTCCCGTCCTACTCGATTTCACTGTAAAGGCACCGTCGGCTACGGGGCTGTCACCCTGTATCGCCACGCTTTCCAGCGTGTTCGCCTAGTGCCAATTCAACTTAAGGGCTAATCCGGTTTCGCTCGCCGCTACTGCCGGAATCTCGGTTGATTTCTTTTCCTCGGGGTACTTAGATGTTTCAGTTCCCCCGGTTCGCCTCACAATGCTATGTATTCACATTGAGATAACTGCTTATGCAGCTGGGTTTCCCCATTCGGAAATCCAAGACTCGAGTGGCTCTTACTGCCTCGTCTTGGCTTATCGCAAGTTAGTACGTCCTTCATCGCCTCTGACTGC
>NZ_LDOT01000030.1 GCF_001029445.1 Photobacterium aquae | reverse complement strand
GTCATGTGGAACGAAAACATAACCAGAAATTAGCTATTGACGCCATAGTCGTTTGTTATACGAAGTTGCAATGCTTATCAATGAACTCTTGCGGATTACACACTACTGTCGAACAATCCACGTATGCGAAGCACGCTTTAGCCTTTTTGATAAAGTTTATGTCATTTGAAATCAAAAAGCTTACCCCCAAAGCTGACACTGCATGTTGCATATCATTACTTGAAGCATTGAAACGATCTTTACCCTTTTTGGTTTTGGTAAAATCATCTGCGTAATAACCAGCCCAATTCATTAGACTATATGCACGCGCAACAGCAGTTTGCGGTGTGTCCTCGAAGTAATCTGTAAGATCAAAACTACTATTTTCCAATTTAAACGTCGCTTCAATAGCATGTACCACATGCTCGACCTCAAGATTTTTTACTTCTAAGGCTTTAATCTCTGGCATATCTCTAAATTGCTGAGGACCTAATTGTTGCTCACTAGCAATATCAGGTGCTTGCAACGAGGACGATTTTACTCTCAACTCATCCAGTTGACTTTGCATGTTTACGAAATAGTTTCTTAACGGTTCATCAAGCTTTTCGATGCCAATCGAAGCCAATTGCGCTTCACAATTAGAAATTAAAGTACTCAAGTTCACCTTTAACTTCTCGTTGATTTCGGAAAAACTTTCATCAACTGGTAACCCCGAAATTTTACGAGAGGATAACTGACTAACCTCCATTAGAGCAGTAATACCGAGGTCTTCATTTGATTGTTTGTTTTCTAGATGTGCACACCATATATTTTCTGGTTCTTGATTGCTAAGTGTACGTTGTAATGGCTCAATATATTTAGCATCTAATTCAGCTAGAATATCGATATGTTCTTTGCGATATTCAGCCTTTGAAATTTGCAAAATTTCATCAAGAGTAACATGAGAATAAACGACCGTTATTTGTTCAGATTTGAGAACATGTTTAAGTAGTATGAATAGGTCATTTTGAGACTCATCTATTTTTCGTTGGCGCAAATCACTCAATGTATTTTGATCTAAATAGATCAGGAAACTCATAGACTACCTCCATTCATATAACGAATGACATGGACTTCCCCTCATCCAGACTCTGCCACACTTGGTGAGTCTGAGTAAAAAACGTTCGGAGGCCACCATGTCACATATTATCTATAACATCGATTTAGCTAAACATTCTTTCAGTATCCACGGCGAGGATACCAGAGGCAATCCCCTGAACCACAAAACAATATCTCGAGAAAAGGTACTCACATTCTTTGCCAACTTGCCGCCTGCCATTCTCTTTGAATAGTACTTACTCAGGTTAACCGATGTATGGATAGGGGGACCGCTTTACCCCTTGACACACCAAAGGCTCATATGTGTTATAGCTCGTGTACCCGGTTATACCTTCCAGTTACAAGCTTTAGCTAAAGGTTGAACTTTCTCATCAAGTTTGTCCAAGTTAAAGCTAACTGTTTTTGTCGTTCGATCATTAAACTGAACGACTAACTTTTTCGAGCCAATCATTGACTTGATAAAACCAATATCCTTACCGTTATAAAAGAATGCTTCTTTGTCAGTTGAAATAATCCAATCTGTGGTTACTGCTTTAGCCGAGTCAATTCGATGAGTGACATTCAATCGATCATTACGGTCACCAATGAGGTAGCTGCCCCATTTAATGTAGACTTCTGTCTTATCGTTTAAACACCGCAAAGTAAGAGAAGCTTTTTCTCTGTGGGGACCAATATCGCCTTCATTTACTAAGTAATAGTTCTCAAAGTCGGTTATTTTATCTTTAGATGACCACCCTACCCAAGGACCAAAATATTCTTTGCTCCATTCATCTAATTCCTGTTTCTTAGCTAGCCCTTTTTGATATCCGGATTTAAAGCCTGCTTGACTAACAGGGTTCATCGACAAAGCAATTAAACCTGCTGCTATTTTTGACGAGCCGATTTCTCCCATTTGTTGACCCTGTTTGTATCCATAACCAAACAGGCCCAAAGGAACAGCAACGACTAAGCCAAGTACTGCCACTAAGCTCTTTTTCACATTAAACCTCAATAAAATACGTAACAAAGATATAAAGCTTATTTTTATCGAATAGCATAATAAAATACCAACTATTATGCACTTAGAGCTATAACAGTATTAAACAGCATGCTCGCTTTCCCCAGCCTAATACACGCTTAATTGCACATGATTTTCTTATCAGCATCCTTTTAAGTCAATAGGTTGCATAAAATCATTGTTGCTTAATGGCTGCTTTTTGCTTGGGCAAAGCGAGCATTCGGTATTAATGAGACCTCGTTAATACCAAGTGGAAGAGTTAATTCATTATAATATCAATGTCTTATCTATATCTGTTATGGGAATGGCGAGCATTTGTGGTCTCTTTATTAGCAGATCAATGCTGGCCATTTTTAGCGGCTTCATTAAAACCATGAATGCATACAGTTAATGGTTTGTGCGTCATCGCTAGGCTTTTCGAGAGTTGAGCCGGGCAGGGGATTGATATTGGGCGAAATAAAAAGCCGGACAGTGTTATGCCCGGCTTTTCGTTACTTAGTAATTAGTGCTTAGTGGAAGTACACCAGCATTTCGACCTCATCCCCTTGTTGTGGTTCTGCGGTGAGCGAAAAATGCAGATAGCCAGCTTCGGTGACTGGAATTTGGAGGTATTCATTGCTGCCCCAGTAGTTCGAGACATACTCATGCTCCTCTGGCGTTGGCCAGTTGTTGTGGCTGGCATAGAGCTCAACGTTACCGTTATCCGTATCGCCGTTTTTGTCTGTCAGCCATACACGCACTTCTTCAACACCTTGCGGAACATAAACGGCCGCGTAGCGTTGCTGGTGCACGGTGAGGTTTTGAGCTTGGCCCGATTCCAGCATAACAGGCGCTAAATCGTCTTGGCTCTGTGCCGGCGGCGTTGTTGTCTCTGTCTCTACCGATGCGACTAAGGTTACCGCGTTGAAGTCGGCACGGCCGGCGACGCTGATAAAGTATCTGCCGGGTTTGATGTAGCCTGAAGCGTCGGTTTCAAACGTAACGGCTTCGTTGCTGCCATTGCCGTATTGGCTGAACTCATAGTCGTAGTAATGCGCTTCTTTATCGTAGCTCATGTAAAGGTCGGCATCGCCATCGCCTTGAATGGTGACGTTGAAATGAGTGGTTTTCTCTGGCACATCCACATAGAGCAACTGCTCGCTGTATGCCTTTCCACCTAGCACAATGCTCTGGTTGGCAGTTAGCATCGTTACCTGATCAGAAGGCCCGGTTGGCTCGTTCGGGTTTGGATTCGGTTTAGGCTGCTCTGGTGTGCTGGTACTTGTCACGGTATCCAGCCAACGGTCAAACTCCGCATTGTATTGTTTGCCTAGCTGCTGTACCTGCTGTGCCCATTGAGCGTATTGGCCCGAACGGGAGAGCGCCAACAGGCTCTCAACGTCTTGTGGATGGTTTTCCAGCATGAAGCGTACGGCTAGGTAGCCCCAGCGATAGACACGGTTGGTATCGTGAGAGTAGGTGGTCGCAAACACATCGGACAGGCTCATTTTGCCATTGGCGATCAGGTTAATCGCGTCTTCGTAGCCTTGCTTGTAATGCATGTATTCAGCAAAGCCTTCCAGCCACCAAACAACGTAGCCGTGGGCAAGGTTGTCATTGAACGAGCCGTACTGATTGAAGCGGGCATCCAGATAATGGGTGTATTCGTGCTCTAGGTTGAGGATCGAAAGATCCTCGCCATTGGCGTAACGGTAGGCCACAAAGCGCGGCATATTGCCTGCTTGTGCTGGGTTGCCTTCTAGGTATTGGCCACCGTTGTCTGTTGTGTTGCCAAACAAGAAGGAGGAGTAATCCACGTAGCTGCCATTATTGGCAAACACAACCACTTCCACTTGGTCGTTGTTGTCGTCTGCGACCGGTTGCTGCCCGGTATTGGCGACTTTATGGAAATCAGCTTCTTTTGCGGCCAGTACGTTACATGCTTCTAGTGCCTGTGCATCGGTCAAATCTTGTGAGCGGATGATGGCAGGCCCTTGGCAGTCATAACGGTTCGGCAGTACGTTAGCGGCAAGATCACGCTTGGCCTGTTCGACATCCAGCCCATTCAGGCCTTCCGGTGCATAGAAGCTCATCATCTCTACGGCGGCCAGCCAAAGTTTGTCATGATCGCTACCTAGCGGGTAGCTGGCCATGATCTGCTGCATTACCGCCAGGGCTTTTTGCTTGGTGGCTTTGTCTGGGCTGGCGAGCAAGCGGCCGGTTTCGCGTACCGCGTTATACACGATGAAGCTCGCATCGGTATCCAGTGCCCAGGCATTGTCGCGGGCGAATGCGGCCAGTGTGTCGATATGCTGAGTATGGCTGGCCATATAACGGTAAAATGCATCGTTCATCACATGCCCGGCCATTGAGCGGAACAGGTTGTTCAAGCCGTCTACCCACTGGCCGTCTTGTGCGGTTTCGCGGTTGAAGTGCGTCAATGCCTGCAGCATTGAGTCCATTGTTATCGGTAGCTGCTTAACGTTGTCTACCATCAGTGTCAGGCTCTTCATCGCACCGACTTGCTCCATGCCTTGATCTAATGCATGGGGATTGGCAAGGAACGCGTTGGTCGATTGGGCAAATCGCTGGCTCAGTGCTTGTGAGAAGTCAGGGGCTTGCGCGTTGTAACGAATGTAGTAAGCCGCACGAATAAACTCACCGAGATTCTCTAGTTTACGCGCCTCTTCTGCGTTACCTCGGTAACGGGTGATTTCTTGGTCCAGTGCGATCTGGATGCGGCTCAAATTCGCTTCGCTGTAGATATCGTTCAACGTATCGGCAGGGGCCGAGAACCAAGCGCTGTAGCAATCGTAATCGGCGGCAGCAACGGAAGACACAAGATCAGATGTTTGCTGAAGAGCGGGAATATCACATTGGCTTTGAGCAAAAGAGGAGCCGGAAACACTGGCAAGCATACAAGCCAGCGCTAAACGATGGCGAGGGAAGAGGCGGGTATGAGACATAGGAATACTCACTAGTAACTTATATGTGTAAGCGGGTTTTTATATTCCTTGCATGCAATAAAGTGCAACTAGCATTATCAAATTTATGATGTTAGTTCAGAAAAATAGACTATTTACTCTAAATTTTGGTTATGTTGAGCCCATATCAGGAAGAACAGGAGTATTGAAAGAGGTTACTAATTATCTATTTATCATGGAATTAAACGCCATGAAATCCATACAAACTCCACATAGGCTCCATGTGTTCTCCAAGTTGCTGCTTTAGATTATGGGCATCAGTTAAGGAGAATGGACAATGAAAAAAATATTCAACAATCAACTCGGCACGAAGTTTGGTTTCGTGTTGTTTTTGTTTGTGTTGTTGCAGATCCCGGTATCTATGGTCAGCGGGCTTATTTCCGAACGTTCGCACCGCCAAGATGAGGTGAGGCACGAAATCGGCCGTAGTAGCAGTGGTGAGCAACGTATTATCGGCCCTTTTATTAGTGTTATCTATAACGAGCCAGTATGGATTGAAGGCAAAGTTAATTTGCTAGAGCGCCGTAAGTTCATTTTGCCAGAAACGTTTGATATGAACGCGCATTTAGACAGCTTTGAAAAGTACCGAGGTATTTATCGCGCGCGGTTATATAAGGCCCAGACAGCATTGAAGGGAACCTTTGATCTCTCCCCGTTGAATGCGCTTAGCCAATATGAGATCACCAAGGCCAGCATGGTTGTTGGTATCCGCGATAGCCGAGGGTTAATTCGATTGGATGATATGACGCTAGGTGGCAAGGCATTTGAATTGATCCCCGGTACAGGTTTGAAACAGCTCCCACAGGGTTTTCATAGTGTGCTCGACCTCAGTCAGTTAGATATCGCGCAGCCACTGGATTTTGATCTGAACTTTTTGCTGCAGGGGATGGGAGAATTACAAGTTACGCCAATCGGTAACAGAACGAATATTGAATTAGCATCGGCTTGGCCACATCCAAGTTTTATTGGTGATTACCTGCCTGTCTCGTCGGAGATATCTGAAACCGGGTTCAAGGCACAATGGGCAAGCAACAACTTTTCGACCAATATTTCTCAGCTGTTTGAAAATTGTATGTCGTCAGCGTCATCATGCCATGAGCTAGAGCAGCGGCAAATGGGCGTGGATTTGATTGATCCGGTTGATCACTATCTGAAGTCACACCGCGCTGTGAACTATTCGCTGCTGGTTATTACGTTGGTTTTTGCCAGTTTCTTTTTGCTAGAGCTGTTTCAGGCTCGTCCGCTTCACCCGGTTCAATACGGTTTTGTGGGATTGGCGTTGGCCTTGTTTTATCTGTTGTTGATTTCGATGAGTGAACATATGGGCTTTAATTGGGCTTATGTTATCTCGGCATTGGCTTCAACGGGTTTGTTGAGTGTGTACGTGGGCGGGATGCTGGGCAATAACAAGCATGGCATGGTTTTCGGGGTTTCTTTGTTGTTGCTATATGCCATGTTGTTTGGCCTGCTTCAGGCTGAAAGCTACGCGTTGTTGATGGGAACGCTGCTATGTTTTGTTATTCTGAGCTTGGTAATGGTATTAACCAGAAATATCAACTGGTATGAGCGTAGCCAAAAAATATCAGAGGCGATTGCTAACGAGAAAAGTGAAGATGCTAAAAATTAAAGAATTATATAATAACAAGAGCCGCGTATGCGGCTCTTCAGCGGTAACCATGCCTCTGTTTCGTTTTTCATTGAAGTATGCATTGCTCAGTATGCTGATGTTATTCGTTTTAGTGGTTATTGCTGCCTATGTTCGCGATAGTTTTGTACGGCCGACATTGGGTGATGTGTTGGTGGTGATATGGCTTTATTATTTCTTTGCTTCTGTTATTAATCTACCGGCTAGAATACTGGCTATCGCCACGGTATCGGTAGCATTTATGGTAGAGCTTGGACAGTATTTTAAAATTGTACAGTGGCTTGGCCTTGAACCATCATCACCGTTGCATATTGCTCTTGGCGCGACATTTGACTGGCGGGATCTTGTTGCCTATTCCGTTGGTGGTGTGTTGTGCGTAATCATGGATAAAAAGCCATTAGTACGTTGACTATCAATGGTTTTTAAATGAATATTTTGGGAAATATTGATGTTGGACTAATGGGAAACGTCTGACGCTGTTAAACGCTGTGAGTGTTATAAATGATAGAGACATCGATGAAAGATATTCTGTTAACCGTGTTAGATGAAAAGCAATGTGATGATGATATTGAGTTAATAACAGAATGTGAGCTTGATAAAATTATCGCATTTGATCCGCATGAAGAATATCTTGCAGAAGTGGGGCTATGCTTTTTTGTTGAGCGTTTCGATATGCACAAGAAAGTCGACTTTTCTCAATTGGAAAGTGAGTTGGGTATTAAACTGCATCCATCAGTTGTTGAATATTTCAGCTGTTTCTGGTCTCCGTCGGTTAAAATCGTTAACGAGAAATCGGCTTCTGATTCTTATCCTGATCCTGAAATGTACATGGACTTTTTTGAAAGCCCTGAGGCTGTCGATACGTTGCAGCAGACAATAGCACGCTTAACGTCGGCATTTTCAGATGCAGAATTAGATGGTGAGCTTTACGTTCCTATTGGCAGCAAGCAAGACGGCTGGTTGATTGCCGTTAATAACAATACCGGGGCCGTTGCTTTATTGGGCCATGATCCGCTTGGTATCGAAATCAAAGCTGCATCTATTTACGATTTCTTTAGCTAAGAATAAAAATACTACGCATAAATTGTTTAACGCATATCAAGATAGGTGCCTATTTATCTACTAGCTCGTCTATAACCAAGGATAACCATCCATTATGAATGTTGTTTTTTAGAGCAAACACTCTAAAATAGCAGCTACGCGGTTTTGTAGGTAAGTAGGTAGAATCATGAGAGTAAGGCCCCTAGTTCTTCTGACATGCTGTGCGGCATTAGCGATGCCTGTATCAGTACTGGCGGAAGCCCCGCCAGCCCAGTCAGCAGTGGTAGCGCAGACTCGCCAGCAGCCAGTGACTTTTTTGGATGCTTGGCAGGTCGTTCTAAGAGAAAGCGATGCCTTGGCAGCCGAGCAGGCGAATATTGATCGTGCAATGCACCTGCAAGATGCAGCCAAAGATCTTTACCTGCCTAAAATCACCGCATCGGCGAATTATACGCGTCTTGATAGCCCCGTTGAAATAAAGCCTTCTGATTTACTCGAGAGTATGCCTGCCGGTGATACTCTTGGGCCTTTGTTGGGGCAATTGGGGATCGCAGGCAAACTTGACCCGCTATTTACTTCTCAGCTTACTGAACGCGATATTTTTTCAAGCTCTATTCGGGCTATCTGGCCTATTTTCACCGGCGGTCGTATTTCTGCCGCTCAGGATGCCGCAAGCGGCAAAACTCAAGAAGCTAAATATATGCTGGCAATGAAACAGCAGGCCAAGTTTGAGGATTTGTCGAAATTTTACTTTGGTGTTGCCTTGACTCAGCAGGTGTTGCAAACACGAATAGATGTCGAAGCCGGTTTACTTGAGCACTTTGAGCACGCGAAGAAACTCCAGCAACAAGGTCAAATTGCCAAAGTGGAGCGGTTGCAGGCAGAAGCGGCCTACGACAAGGCCAGAGTCGAGCGGCAAAAGGCCGAGCGGGGCTTGGAAATTGCCCAAGTAGCCTTGACCAAACTACTTAAACTCCCACAACCGGCAACGCCATCGACGGCTTTGTTTACCAATGTCTCGCTACCACCGCTTGATGGCTTTGTTCAGGCGACACTGGCTGGTTATCCTGGGCTTTATATTCTAGATGCCAAGAAAAAGCAGGCATCAGCTTTGATTGATGCCGAAAAAGGTAAATATTACCCAGAAGTTTACCTGTATGGTAATTACCAATTGCATGAAGAAGATACGCTGGCCGCCAAGACAGCCCCCGATTGGGCCGTTGGTGTCGGGGTGAATATCCCGCTGCTCGATAACAGCGGTCGTTCCGGCAAGGTGCAGGCAGCTCGCAGTGCGGTGACTCAGGTGACGCATTTGCGTGCACAAGCCGAGCAGGATTTGTCGGTCTTGGTCGAGAAGACTTACCGTGAAGCTTTGCAGTCGCTGGAAGAATATAACGGTTTGGCATCAAGCCTTGCCTTGGCGGAAGAAAATTTGCGCTTGCGGGAGCTCGCCTTCAATCAAGGGCTATCGACGTCGGTCGATGTTGTCGACGCCCAGCTCTACATAGCCGGTGTTCGTACCCAGCGAGCCGCTGCGGCCTATCAATATGTTATTTCGCTGTCTCGCTTGCTTGCGGTGAGCGGTAACATCAATCAATTCAAACAATACCAGCAATACCAAGGTGTAGAGGTTCAGTCATGAGTAAATCCAAATCTTCAGCCGCATTAGCTGTGGCAATTCCAGCGGTAGCGTTGGTCGGCTGGCTTGGTTACACCTTTTGGGATGCCTACCAGCCTGAACCCGTGCGCATGCAGGGACAAATCGAGGCCCAGCAATACAATATTTCCTCCAAGGTGCCTGGCCGTATTGATACGGTTTTGGTTCGCAAGGGGGACATGGTTAACAAAGGGGATTTGATCTTTACCCTGCTCAGCCCTGAAATCGACGCCAAGTTGATGCAGGCAAAGGCGGGTGAGCAGGCTGCCGATGCACTGGCCGAGCAGGCTGAAAAAGGAGCCCGCCAACAGGAGATCCAGGCGGCGGGTGATCAGTGGCGCAAAGCCAAGGTTGCCGCCTCGCTAATGGAAAAAACCTATCAGCGGGTCAATAACCTCTATAAAGAAGGGGTGGTGGCCGAACAGAAGCGCGATGAAGCCTTTACCCAGTGGCAGGCGGCTCGCTACACCGAGCAGGCTGCGTACCAGATGTATGCGATGACACAAGAAGGGGCCAGAACCGAAACCAAACGTGCGGCACAGGAAAAGGCAAAAATGGCAGCGGGTGCGGTGGCAGAAGTCGAAGCCTACGTGGCGGATACCCAAATTGCCAGCTGGTTCAATGGTGAAGTATCCCAAGTGCTGCTGCATGAAGGCGAATTGGCTCCACAGGGATTCCCCGTGGTGAGCGTGGTTGATATGAACGATGCATGGGCGGTGTTCTATGTTCGTGAAGACAGCCTGAGTCATTACCAGCCGGGTCAGGAGTTCAGTGCCAAGATCCCTGCGCTTGGTTCGCAGGCTTACCGTTTTAAGGTCAGCCATGTGGCAGTGATGGGGGATTTTGCGACCTGGCGGACAACGGATGCCAGTCAGGGCTTTGATATGCGTACCTTTGAGGTTGAGGCCCGTCCGGTAACGGCGATCGAAGGGTTGCGCGTAGGCATGAGTGTCGTGATTGACCCGCAATAATCGTAGCGGTGGGCTTTATGTATACACAACAAACTCTACCGGAAGCTGGCGTGCAGCCTAGCTTTGGCGCACGTTTGCTGCGGGAATGGCAGTTGATTCGCCGCGATGGCTGGATGTTCTCAATGGTGACATGGCTGCCGTTACTGCTGTGTGCCGTGATGTGGGGGATCTTTTCAGCAGGCATAGCCCGTGATCTGCCGATAGGTGTCGTTGATTTGGATAACAGCACGCTATCGCGCCAGTTGATCCGCACTTATGATGCCAGCCCGGTGATGTCAGTGGCATCCTCCTATACGCAAGTTAACGAGGGTAGCCGTGCGCTGAAGGGCGGTGATGTCTATGCCGTGTTGGTGATTCCGCCCAATCTAGAGAAGCAAACCAAATTGGGGGAGTCACCCACAGTGACGGTTTGGTACAACAGCCAGTATATTTTGGTCGGAAAGCTGATCAACTCCGCGGTATTGCAGGCGCAAGGTACATTGAACGCGCAGGTTGAAACGCTGAAGAACATGGCGATGGGAAGCCCCGTTCCGGTGCAGGCCTTGGGCAAAGCGCTGTCGTTGCGTTCTCAGATCACCCCGCTCTATAACAGCAACAGTCATTATGGCCAGTTTTTGGTGGCGGCGGCCATTCCGGCCATTTGGCAGATTGCCATTGTGATCACCATGGTGATGGCATTGTCAGCCGAGAGCCGTAGCAGCACGATACAAGCATGGGCAGGGGGGCAGCCGCTGTCGGCATTGGTTGCCAAGTTGTTACCATACCTGTTTCTTTTTGCGCTTCAGGGGCAGATTTTCTTCTGGTTCCTCTATGGCGTGCTGGATTGGCCGATGCATGGGCATTGGGGCATTATCTTACTGGCTCAGGTATTGATGGTTCTTGCCTGTCAAGGTGTTGCCTGCCTGTTTTATTTGCTGCCGTTGGATGCCACCAAGGCCATGAGCTTCGCGGCGGGCTTCACCGCGCCGGCTTTTGCCTTTGTTGGGGTGACCTTCCCGGTTACTGATATGCCTGCCTTTGCCCAATGGTGGCGGGCGATGCTGCCGGTATCGCATTATCTCGATATTCAGCTGCATCAGGTCAATCATGGCCAATCATGGGCAGAAGCGATGCCTCAGTTGGCCGTGTTGTTGGTTTTCATGGGGTTATTTATAGTCGCCTGGCTGCGATTGAAAACTCTGGCTGCAGTTAACCGTCAACCTGTTGTATCAGAGGGCAAAACGGTATCGGAGGGAGGCGAACGATGAGTTGGCGCGCTTTGTTCAAGTTTGAGTTGCGAGCAATTTTCACCAATCAATCGTTGCTCTTTACGGTGTTTGGCGGGGTATTGATTTACTCGTTTTTGTACCCACAGCCTTATATCAAGCAACTGCCGCGCGAGCAGCAGATTGTGGTGGTCAATCTTGATAATACTCAATTGAGCCGTCAGTTGGTGCGGATGGTAGATGCCACACCACAGGTCAAGGTTGCCGCCCATGCGGGCGCGTTGGCAGAAGCCAAAACCATGATCAATGCCGGTGAGGTGCAGGGGCTTTTGTTGATTCCTGATCACTTCAACCGCGATTTGCTGATGGGTAAAAGCCCGACGCTGGCTTATGCCGGCGATGCCGCGTATTTCTTGGTATACGGTACGATTGTGGAGGGGTTGGCCAATGCCGGCGGAACCATGGGGGCTCAGGCCAAAGTTGCCCGTATGGTAATGGGCGGTGAGAACCTAGAGCTTGCCGCTGATCACTATACTGCGATTAAGCTCAATGCCCAGCCGGTGTTTAACCCGACGATGGGTTACATTAATTATGTCGTGCCAGCGGTATTCGTGTTGATTTTGCACCAGACGCTGCTGATTGCCGTCGCATTGCTTGGTGGCGGCCAAGGGGAGTATTACCGGGCGGGCCATACGGGGTATTGGGTGCAGTATCCGGCATGGCGTGTTCTGCTGGTACGCGGTATCTGTTTTACGCTGATCTATATCCCGCTGTTGATGTATTACTTTGGGTTTAGCTTCGAGTATTACGGTATTAGCCGCCTGGCCTCGATATATCATTTGGTGCTAATCGCCGTTCCGTTTTTGTTGGCGGTTATTTTCTTGGGAATGATTGTTGGCCAGTTGATCCCAAGGCGGGAGTTGGCGACGGTGGTTGTGCTGCTTAGTTCATTGCCATTGGTCTTTTCTGCGGGGTTCATCTGGCCTGTTGAAATGATCCCAGACGGGATCGTGGCATTGGCCCAGTTGGCGCCATCAACGCCGGCCATCAATGCCTTTTTGCGGTTGAATCAAATGGGGGCCGAGTTTAATCAGGTTATTGGCTGGTGGGGGCAGTTATGGGTGCAAACTGTTGTCTACGGCGTGATCGCCACTTGGTTAATCGTGCGGGTTAAACGGCGCGGAAAAACACCGATTAAATTATCTTAATTAAAGAGGCAGCCCCCTTTTGATGCAATCTGAGGGGGCTGTTTTTGTTTATTGCTGCTGGGTTGCTGGCGCCACATAGGCTTTGGTGCCCCATAGCGGCACGGTAGACAGGCTGTGCTTGAAGCTGCCGTCAGTCTCTTTGGTGGTGTAGGACAAGTAGAGCAGCGTCTGATTCTCAGGATCATAGATGCGTCTTACTTTCATGGTCTTGAAGAAAATACTCTTCGATTGTTTGAAGACCACTTCGCCCGATTTGCTCTTGTCGATCTTGGCGATCATTTCCGGTGTGATATCGCCGGTTTGGCGGCAGGAGATAGAGCTGTCGCTTGGGTCAGACAGGCTAAGATCCGCTTCAACCGAGGCGATATGACAGGTAACACCAGTTACCACCTCATCTTTCAAATGCCCGATCTTGATGTCTTTCAAGGTGAACATCCCTAGTGAAACATCCCCGACTTCGTTGTCGGAGCAGCCTGTCAGCAAGGTACCGGCTGCCAAGCAAAGCGCAATTAATCGTTTTGATTTCATTCTTATTTTCTCCACTTATATCCAAGCACTTTGGCGCTGCCTGAGCATATATTGCTGTGATAGTAGCATATGCCTGTCTAACATCTGCGTCCTTTTTGCCCATTAATCCTTTGGTCTTGCTGTTTATTTAGACTTGGTACTGAGCTGCCAGAGTGTTTCGGCTTTGCTGCCGATAAGCCAGAAACTCAAGGCTAGCCCGGCAAAGAACAGTGTCTTGTGCATTGAATCCCAGAAGTATTCGAAATAACGGGTATATAGGTTAATCAGCAAAAACGTCATGGCAAAACCGCCTATGAGCTTGTCATTGGTACGGATGCCATAGATGAGCAGCCCGATACAACTGGTGATGGCCAATAGCGCCCAGTGTAACAATTCTGTTTGGGCTACTTTTGCCCATGATGCTGCGTCGCCGTAGTTGCCGACAATCGATATGATCCAGAGCGATGAGAGCAGATAGAGCAGGCCGATGAAGCGGCTGGGTTCATAAAGGGGATGGTATTTGGGATGACCCTGTAGCCATTTGGCACCGGCCAGAACAATGCCGCCCAGTATGAGCATTCGCCACGGTATATTGAGGCCAAGAAAGTAGCCTTTATCATTGGATAGAACGCTGGTTTGCTCTATTCCCCATCCGGCAAAGAATAGCAGGGCAAAAGACCAGATAAGCATACTGCGTAGCTTGAAGCCAAGAACGGCCAGAATCAGGGTCAATGCGAGTAGGAACCAGGCAATGTGTACCCCTTCGAATAGCGTTGTCTCGCGGATGAAGCCAGCAGATACCGAGGTGAATAAGACCCCGAAAAAATAGAGAGCTTCGTTGCTTACCTGCTTATCTGGTGAACGAATGCGGCGCTTGAAGCCGAAGCGGAAGGCAAACGCAGCAATGGCGGCACTGATAACGGCCAGCACACTGGCGGGTGTATCAATGAGCTTTGCCAGGAGCATGAGTAAATAGTCATCAGCTAATAGCACACCGACGGAAATGACCAGACAGGTAATGGCAATCCAGAAGGAGTAGACGGCCAATAACTTCCAGTTAAAACCGACAATGTCATAACTGGTGTTGAGTGATGCAGCTTGAGGCTCTGATATTAGGCCTTCTTGCTGCCAATAGGAGATTGCCTGTTTTAGGGTGGCAGCCTGTTTCTTGGTGACTTTCATCGCGGGCTCTTAAAACAAAAACGCAGCCTGAAGGCTGCGTAAAGTCGGCTATGAGGCCGACGGTGAGAAGGAGGTGTGGATATATCGCATAACATAGGAAATGCGTTATTGGTCATTCTCATTATCGGTAATGGCTTCTGGCATGAATGTCAGAATGTGCTGTTCGGATGTCAGCGTCAAAATATTATTTTCCAGTGATGCGTTATTCCATTCTTGCAGTGATTGGGTCATGACAGCTTCAATGGTGGCTTGGTCGTCTTGAATACAGGCCATTTTTGTTGCCCCCATGTTAGCAAGGCGGAATTTATTGCTGTCACGGATCTCTGCTTGGCCAAAAAAACGATTACAGCCGCTGAAGCCTGATACTTTCAAGTCGGCATCAATGGCCATGCCTGGGATCGTCCGTGGTTCATTGATCGTGACATCTTTGCCATCAACCTTGGTCAACACCCAACTTTGCTGGATATTTTGTACGGAAAATCCTTGTGGGGTCTCAGATTCACAACCCGTTAGAAATAATGGGATGGCGAGTAACGGGAGCAGCCACTTTTTCATAAAATCACCTTCAAGGAGCTCTGGATATCTTAATTTCTGCAACAGGTGTTGCTACTTGGGTATAATAGTAGCATTTTTATTTCATAACCTTAACGTACAAAAAACTGTCATTGGGACTAACCGCGGCCAAAATAGTTAACTTCACCATCTCTGAAGCTAATATCTTGGTTTTTATCTGGACGGTATCCTTCGAGCGCATTTTTGGCTTCGCAATAGCTGCCGCCTTGGCTGAATATTTTCCTCGAGCCATCAATAGCGCGTTCTGCATCTCTGCGCACGGTAGGGCTTGCATTGCGATCACTAAACACCATTTGTTTTTGGTTTAGCAGCCGGGTCAACTGTTGTTCGCAGATGTCTTCGTTGTCCGGAAGGGCATTATCATCTGTTGATGCACTGTACGCATTGAAAGTGTTAAGGGCGAGAACAAGGCCCATAATTATTGTTTTATATCGCATTGCTCACCCCAGTAGAAGTGGAAAATCGTGATTATAATTGCTCTGGCGGTATAGGCAACTGTATGTTTGCTGATAAATCAGCTTATTGCTCGGGTATATGTAAATTAATGGCGTTTCATTGAGTTTGGTTCAGGAATATTTATAGAAGAGGGAGCTTTTCGAGGCATTTGCGACACAAGCATTTTTCGGTATCAATTCCGGAGGTATCCCTCGGGGCAACGGTGGAGCACCAACAGGTTGAACGACCGGCGCTGAGATCGCAATGGGCGGGCTCACCGCATTGACTGCACAGGTGAGTGGAGGCGATACCGCGGATTTCACCCATGATTTTTTCTTGCTGATTGTCATTAAGAGTACGCCACAGCTCAATTTCTTTCATTGTACGGTGGCAACCGCTGCAAATACCGTTGTTATTTTTGCATTTTGCAACACAAGGGGTCTTCATGATGGTCTCGAATTGGACGGCTAAAAACAGCGTAACATTAGCATAGTGTCAAACTACTTCATAGCGGGCGAGTTGCCAATGACCGAAGGAATGAACGCGCCCGGCATGATGATGCGTAGGCGCGTGATAAGCGCGTGATAGGAGCGATTATTGATAGGTTGGGCGGTCGCGTTTGCGCCAAATCGTCATTTCCGACAGGCTGTGTTGGAACTTGCGTTTGGTCTCTCGGATCACGAATGGAAGTTCTTTGACGGCGACCAGCTCGAAGTGGGGGATTAGGGTTTCGGTCAGTCCGTCGAGTGTTGTGAAGTTTTCCCCGTTGATTTTGATCCCGCCAAGCCATTTGTCTTTGTCGGTATAGCTTTCGAGCCACGTATAGGGCGATGTGATGACCAAGTATCCGCCTTCGTTGATCCGCTGGTGGATGGTGCTCAGAAACTGTTTGGGATCGTTCAGGCGGTCAATCAGGTTTGAGGCATAGATCAGATCATAATGGGTGAACTGGGGCTTGAGATTACAGGCATCCCCCTGACTGAAATGGATTTTATCGCATAGTGACTGATAGCCGAGTTCCTCGAGGGTGACGCTTTTGAATTCGACTAAGTCGCCTTCGGTTTTAATGGTATAGCGTTTTTCTCCTTGTTCGGTTAGTGAATATGCCTGCTGGATAAACCGGGCCGAAAAGTCGATACCGTCAACATGGTCAAATATCTTAGCCAGCTCGAAGCTGGCTCTGCCGACAGAGCAACCAATATCCAGTGCTTTTGTGTGATGGGTCAGTTGAATTTCTCGCAGGCATTGTTGGACACCGTTGATACAAAAGTTAGGGACTGAAAAGTATTCATCACCATAGTGGAATTCTAGGTATTGGGAGATCAGTTCATCGGTCTCATAGACATTGAGAGAAGCCATGCTATCGGGCGATTGCTTGGATTCGATATAGCGGAAACCGGCATGTTGGTAGAAATGGCGGCGAAACGCGTAGCGTGATGTCCGGGTGGATTCATTGCCGGTTGATATCCATGAACCGCCTTTGATGAGGGTATGTTTGCCATCAAATGTCGGGGTGGAGAAATCATCGTAGAGCGGGTGAACGGCAAAGCCGGGGAAGCCATCAATACAGGTTTCAGTCCACTGCCAGACATTGCCAACGATGTCGCAGAGCCCTTCGGACTGGAAGCGGTCGACAGGGCAGGACGACGCAAAATAGCTCAGTTCGATATTGCCCGGAGGCTCGTGCCAATGGGGGGAGTCACTGGTGATGCTTTGCCGCAGTATGTGCCATTCGGCTTCGGTAGGTAGCCGTATGGAACGCTGTATTTGTTCGGCTTTCCAGTTGCAGAAAGCTTTGGCCTCTAGCTGGTTGACTTCCACGGGCCAATTTAATGGCAGTGGGATCTCTTCGGTTAGGTTGCGCTGGAAGTAGCGGTTGTTGTGGTAACGCCAGAAACGGGGCATTAAGGCCTGGGTATAGGCCAGCCAGGCTTGGCCTTCTTCGCTCCAGTATCGATGTTGGCGGTAACCATCGTCATTGACAAACTCGAGGTATTCTTCGTTGGAGACTAGGTATTTTGCGGCCTTGAACGGCTCAACCTGAAAGGATTGCTTACCGTATTCGTTATCCCAGCCGTAGGTCTCGGCATCGGCCTCTTTTCCTAACATCACATTGCCACCAGTAACGGACAGGAAGCAATTGTCAGGGGAAGGCCCGCTGTCTTGGCAAGCTGGCCAGTCTGGGTGTGGGGTGATGCTGGCAAGAGGGAGCTGGCGGATAATAACCGATGAGGTTTCTAAATGGATCCGCTCATGTTCGATCCCCATCAGGATTATCCATGCGGGGCATTGTGCGGTAATTGGCAGATCCAAAGGCATGTTATCGATAACGTTATTGACAAGGCTGCAAACCTCATCGCGGTATGCTTTCACCTCTGCAACGCTCGGCCAGTTGTAGTGGCTGTCGTCAAGATCGTCCCAAGACATTTCATCCACCCCAATGGCGAACATTGACTCGAAGTGGCTGTTGACGCGTTTGTTGATGTATTTGCCTAGTTTGAGTTTATTAATATAGAAGGTGGCAGTGTGGCCAAAATAGAAAATGAGCGGATGGCGCAATGGCTCCGCTTTAAGGTAGTAACCTGACTCATTGTTGATGAGTGAGAAAAGGGATTCGTAGAGCTGCCAAGTGTGATTGAAAGCATTTTTGAGTTCTTGGCGTTTTTGGTTGCTATCTCTCCCGGATAAGAGGACAGTTTTTGTCGCGTAAGGTAGATGTTCATTCATCTATTTGTATTTCCATTTGATTTAATCCTAAAACCTAAAGATAGACAGTGAATTGGATTGTCACCAATCGGCTTTTGTTTCATGTTTATCTGATAGGTGGGCACAGCAAAGGCAAACCTCGGCAGGTGAGAGATGGCAAGATATCGTCGTAAGTGGACAATACCTACTTGGATACTGGTGGGGATGGGATTAATGCTGAATATTATTTCAGCGCTATTAACCAATTTTTATATTGATGGTGCAACCCGGCAGGCTAACGACCTTTTGCAGCAGCAACAAGCCAATGACAAGCTGATTAATTTAGTATGGCAGCAGATAGAAACCCTAGAGCGAAAGCGTGAGCATACCCTGGCTCTGTTAGCCGTCAGTGATATGGCAGGACAGGCATTGCCAGATCCGGTTCGCGAGGTGTTACAGCAGGATATTGCTAACGTATTGCCGGATTTAACCATCAAGCTA
This sequence comes from Photobacterium aquae, assembly GCF_001029445.1. Taxonomy (GTDB): domain Bacteria; phylum Pseudomonadota; class Gammaproteobacteria; order Enterobacterales; family Vibrionaceae; genus Photobacterium; species Photobacterium aquae. The sequence goes on along the minus strand of NZ_LDOT01000030.1, from coordinate 57,218 downwards.
ACGATGAGTGAGATCCCATACCTGATGCAGCAGTTTGATAGGCTACAGCAATCTCAACGTGAAAAGATCAATACGTTGTATTTTGATAATCAGGGACTTATTAAGCAGCATGCGGGAAAAATGGAGAGCATCTCAATATTGAGAAATCTGGCATTGTTTCTTCAGATCATGGGGTTGGCACTGATATTGGCGCGTGATTTGAATCGCCGGGATTATGCTCGCTAGATAAGGGAAAGACCCTGCGTAACAGGGTCTTTATGAAAGGGTTAGGTGATTATTTGTTGGTTGAATGGAATGCGAACCGTGACGATTCTTTACCATTCTCAGTACGGGCTTTGTATTTGATAGAGCGAGAGTTTTGCAGAGTTAAAGGAATAAATACGCGGCCGTTTTCATCTGTTTTGTAGCTTTTTCGTTGCTGAGGTACATTCGCGACAGATACCGATGCATTGGCTGCAGGTTGACCGTTTTCAGTAACGGTAACCCATGCCCCATTATGGGTATCGGCAACACGGATATCTGCGAATACAGATGTTGACATTACAATTGCAGCGGTAGCGGTTAGTACTTTCAAGCTAGACATAATCTTCACCTCATTGATCAGTGGCTGATGCCATATGTGTTTGCTTTTGTGATTATTATTGTGATGCGCATCACATTCAGAATAATAGACCTGAAAGGAGTCGTTATCTTTCAAAAAAGTGACTAGTATTCGATACTGCATAAAAATCAAAGTGTTATGTTATAAACTAAATTTTCACTGAGTATAAACTCGTAGGTTGGTGTTGAGAGTTGGCGGTTGAAGCCTAATTCCTCATTATCAAGCCCAATGTAATTATAGTTAATTACGGGTCAATTCATGGTTAAATATTCCATACGATTGACGTTAATGATTGATATTTAAGTTCTAGTATTGATTTTTTTCACTTTAATGAAATTATCCACTGCTAGTACGTTGTCTATACCTCTATGGATCATTGCTCTAATATGATGATTAATTTAACGTTATAAAATAAGAGTCAATTTGGTGTATTTTATAAAACGTACAATGGAAGTTGATTAAGAGCTGAATGTTACGCGCAAGGAGAGCGAGAAGATGGCGACAATAAGGCATGCAGAAAAAAGTGATGCGGTAGCAATTAGGGATATATATGCCTGTCCATCGGTGTATGCAGGGACATTGCAGCTGCCGTTTCCGTCGATTCAGACATGGGAGCAAAGGTTGGATTCTCAGCCGGCCCATCATTACAGTTTGGTTGCGGAGGTGAATGGGGTAATTGCTGGCCAGATTGGAATTTGGGGGAATAGTAACCCACGGCGGCGCCATGTAGTGGGTATCGGAATTGGTGTTCGGGAAAACTATCAAGGGCAGGGGATTGGCAATCAATTACTTGAAGCGGCCATCGATCTTGCTGAAAACTGGTTGGGGGTAACTCGTATAGAGTTGAGTGTTTACACGGATAATACGGCTGCCATTGCATTTTATGAAAAATGGGGGTTTGTTATTGAAGGAACAGCTTGTAATTACGCTTTTAGAGATGGTGAGTATGTGGATGTGTATAACATGGCACGGATAAAGAGTGCCAATTAACATCAAGATCGATGATGCAGAAGAAGGGCAGGGACATCTAAACCCTGCATAATGCTAGTCAGTATAGCTGTTGGTATCAGGCGGTAGCCGCAGCCGAGATAGGACTGCGCATTTCATAGTATTCGATGTTTTCTGAAATCATATTGACCCTAATTGCATCTTGTTTAGTCATTACGTGATTCATGCCTATTTTTTCCAAGACTTTTCCTGGATGAGGTTCTCGGCTGAAGTGCTGGCCATAGATCAAATCCAAATTGAGCTTGTTAAATCCAAATTCGGCGATTCGGGTTGCAGCTTCGGTACAGTAACCGTTGCCCCAAAAAGGCAGGCCGATCCAGTAACCGATTTGGGCACTTTGGGATTCGATGTTGTGGAGGCCAACACACCCGATGAGCTGTTCGTTACTTTTGAGAGTGATGGCATAAATGGCGGATTGGCCGCTGTTCCAGCCAGCCAACAGCCTACCGATCCATTGACCTGCTGCGCCATTAGGATAGGGGTGAGGGATGTTGATGGTGCCATTAGCGATTTCGATCTTGCCAGCAAGCTCTTGGACCTTGGTGGCATCGGCCAGTTGAAATGGTCGGAGGATTAGCCTGGGGGTTGTCAGTAATGGTTGGCGAGTCATTGTTATTCCTCTTTAGTCGTATCTAGTCGTAGTTAAGCCTTGTTGACATTTTTTGACCAGTACCTAGATCAAATTACAGCGTGAATATTGTGCAAAGCGTATGCAATTAATGCGATTGTGTGATGGGGCTGCGAATAAAGATAAGTTAGTTTGCCTATTTTATAAGGCGGATGTGTAAATGTGACTTGCTAGACAAAATGCTTTTTTTTCAATGTCTTGATGAGCAGTTAGTGCCTATTGGTGCTTAATAAGTAAATCTAGATCACAAAAAACTTGCAAAGTAGGGATTGCAAAAGTATCCTGTGCCTCTTATATTGAATTTGTTGGTAACAAAAAGAGGTGAAATCAGTAAAACAATTGACTCCGAAAAAGTCTGCGTTATATTCATTTCTAGCACCAACAGTTCTTTAAACTCCCCAACTTCATTGCAATAACCAAGCTTGAGAAAACAAAGCGCTTGAGATTGTTCTATTGTTGTTTGTAGCGAGTAGTGACGTTTTACTTTCATCTTAATGTCATAGGGATGTAATAGACGAAAGGGTAAAGTAAAACTGTTTAAATGAGTAAGAACGGTATTAAGTATTGAGAAATATCAACCTTACTCGTTTTGGATAAATGAGAGGTGAATGATGAAAAATAGAAGCCGCCGTCAGTGGTTCTATCACAAGTCACAGGTTAGCAGCCTGAAAATGAAATCAAAATAATTGTATCTAGGCTCAAAGCCAATATTTTGATTGACCATTAAATTTGCTAAAGAAGATGCCAGAAGCACCTAGTGATCCAGTGTTTCTGGCCTAATTTTCTATTGTGTTTATTGATATACGTAACCGCTAATTTGCGCCGTTTCTGGAATAGATGAAACTTTCGCACCGCCAAGATAAATATTCCCCCCCACGACAAGATAATTAGGTAACTCCGTAATAGCGGTATTAGCTAAATATAGATTTCCGCCTACGTATAGATAGGGTGGCAAATTTTTAATTTTTGTTCCCATGAGACTGAGATCCCCTTTTACATGTAGGCCATTATTTAAATAAGTGATCGCGGAGTGGGCGAGATTAATGTATCCACCAACAGCCAATTGCGAGGGTAATTGCGTGATATGGCTATAGGCTAAATCCAAATTTCCTTTCACTGTGAGCTTATTAGGTAAAGCCGTGAGGCGGGACATTTCTAAGTTTAGATTGCCTTTTACAATAAGTGGGTCTGGCAGTGAAATACGACCGGCGCCACGTAGTGAGATGTTGCCATAATTATCGGTGTAGTTAAGTAGTTTGATATTGGAAACAAACTCGTTCCCGTAGCTATGGTTAGGATAGCTGGCAATACCTGCTGTGCCGATTAGGCCGACAACACATGCAGCAGTACGAAAGAGGCGACGTAGAGCTTCTGATTTTCCTGATAAAACATGATGTTGTGTGCCGTTCATAGTTATCTCTGGTTATTTTTCGACAATAGTTCTGCGCGGAGTTTTCCATTTATTGGCAAAAATATCAATGATTTGGTTGTTGATGATTGCCGATGGTGAATGTTCCTTACTCCTTACTCCTTGCTTTGGCTATCTAGTTACCTTGTTTGTCTGTGGGATCAGCCTTGAGTATGGGCTTGCGTTACAAATATTCGTGCTCTGCAAGGTGATTTTTTATTCGGAGTGGTTCAGGAGTCATGTTTGATACCCATCGGGATGAATATTGGCCTGACATGGGAATAAAAATTTGTCACTATAGCTAAAAAGAATATCAGGCAGTTAAGGAGCATTATGTCAACTGTAAAGAAGAAGGTTCTTATCTTATTCGCCCATCCTTCGCCGAATCGTTCAGAGATCAATGTGCCTCTGTTTCATTCTTCAGGTGGTCATGATGGCGTGACATTGGTTGATCTTTATGCCGAGTATCCAACTTTTCGAATCAATATCGATCTAGAGCAACAGAGGTTGCGAGAGCATGATGTCATTGTCTTCATGTTCCCTATGTATTGGTACTCAACGCCTGCAATTTTGAAAGAGTGGCAAGATCTGGTATTGGAATACGGTTTTGCCTACGGGACAGACGGAACGGCACTGCATGGCAAGACGTTCCTATGTGCGCTAACTGCGGGCGGGGCAGAATCAGCTTATCGTGCCGATGGCTATAATCATTTTTCGGTTCGGGAGTTATTGCACCCCCTAGAGCAGACCGCAGCTTTGACGGGGATGCGCTATCTTGCTCCTTTTGCATTGTTCGGTGCCCGGACGGCTGCTGAAGAAAGGCGGATTGGGCAGCATTTGGATGATTGGCAAAATGTGTTGCTGGCCTTGCGTGATGATCGCTTGGACTTGATAGCGGCAGGGGCGGCATCGCGCTTGAATGATGATTTGTCCGCCGTGATTAGGGAGGCATAGTAATGACAGGTTATTTTATTCAGGCCTTTATCTATCTTTGCGCTGCGGTGATTGCTGTGCCGTTGGCAAAACGGTTTGGTCTCGGTTCGGTTTTGGGGTATCTCATTGCTGGTGTGGTGATCGGGCCGGTTGTCGGTTTGGTTGGCGACGAGACATTGGACATTCAGCATTTTGCCGAGTTTGGTGTGGTGATGATGCTGTTTTTGGTAGGGCTTGAGCTTGAACCGAGGATGCTGTGGGATATGCGTCACCGCTTGCTCGGGCTTGGCGGGCTGCAGGTGGCCCTCAGCACTGCCATCGTGATGGGCGTGGCGATGTTTTTCGGTACGGCTTGGACGGTGGCACTGGCGATTGGCTTGATTTTTTCCCTGTCGTCAACGGCAATTGTCTTGCAGACGTTTAACGAAAAGGGGTTATCGAGAACCGAAGGGGGCCGTAATGCCTTTTCGGTGTTGTTGTTTCAAGATATCGCAGTGATTCCGATGCTGGCATTGATCCCGTTGCTGGCATTACCGGAGTTGGTTTCTCAGTCTCAACAAGTGGTTGCAGAAGCCGCAGGCCATCATGAGGAGTTGAGCTTGGTGGCTGGTCTACCGGGATGGGCTTATGCGATGGTAATTATTGCCGCAATTGCTGCGGTGGTTGTTGGTGGTCATTTTCTTAGCCGGCCGCTATTTCGTTTTGTCGCCGAGTCAGGTGTGCGCGAGATCTTCACTGCAACGGCATTGATGTTGGTGATTGGTATTGCTGCTTTGATGAGTCTGGTGGGATTGTCACCGGCACTGGGGACATTCTTGGCCGGTGTTGTGCTGGCAAACAGTGAATTTCGTCATGAATTAGAATCCAATATCGAGCCATTCAAGGGTTTGCTGCTGGGGCTGTTCTTTATTACAGTTGGTGCCGGGATCGATTTTTCGGTACTTGTAGACAATATCGGCATGGTGCTTGGTATCACTTTGGCTGTGATGGTTGCCAAGGCATTGGTATTGTTCGTGCTTGCTCTTATTTTTAGAGTAAAGGGAAGCGATCGCTACTTGCTGACATTGAGTCTTGCTCAGGCTGGTGAATTTGGTTTTGTATTATTGAGCTATTCAGTGCAAAACCATGTTCTGCCGCAGGATATCGCACAGGTCCTGGCATTGGTGGTTGCTATTTCGATGTTCCTGACCCCAGGGCTTTTCATTTTATTTGATAAAGTGATCTTGCCGCGCTTTGAAGAGCAGGCCAATGAGCGGGAAGCAGATAAAATTGATGAAACGGGCTCGGTGATTATCGCGGGCATTGGTCGTTTCGGCCAAATTGTCAACCGTCTGTTAGTGGCCAATGGTGTCAAGACAGTCGTTCTTGACCATGAAGCCGGACAGATAGAGAACATGCGTTCTATTCGGATAAAAAGTTATTTTGGCGATGCCACTCGACCGGATTTGTTGCATACCGCGGGTATTGAAGAAGCCAAGCTGCTGGTTGTTGCCATTGATGAGCAAGAGCGTGCGGTGGAGCTGGTGGAATATGTTAAGCATACCTATCCCCATGTTCGTATTTTGGCTCGTGCTTATGACCGTGGTCACCATTATTCCCTTCGCTGCGCGGGGGCAGATTTCATTATCAGTGAGACTTACCATTCCGCATTGACGCTCGGTACTCAGGCCCTTAAGGATTTGGGGGTGCATCCATTTAGAGCCGAGCAATTACGCGAAACATTTATAGAAACGGAAACGCGCAGTAAAGAAGTGCTTTACAAGGCATGGAAAGAGAATACAGAGGACAGTAAGTTCAATGCGACCTATCGGGAATTGTTCATGCAGTTGGAAGACGCATTGAGTGACGTGATGAAGGCTGACAGGCATGACAAGCATGCTTCTTCTGAGCGAGGATGGACACCACCACCGAAAGGCTATCTTGATGCGGTTGCTGAAATGCAGCAAGAACTGGACGAGGCAAAGCCATCAAGTCAGTGATCCATTGAGTCGGTAAGTTCCCCCAAAAGTGCAGAGTGATCTGCACTTTTTTTATGCTCATTATCCGTGAACGGATTAAGTGAACCGATTGCTATTGGAAAGAGAGTTGTTTTCCCCTTCTCTTGGCTTATTTTGCGCAAACGCTTTCGCTTGCAAGATAAACGTTTGCTTTAGTGAAACTAATGTATTTTAAGGGGCGGTAGGCTATTGATTAGCGCGTGGACACAAATATTTACATTTGTTGGATATTTGTACAAGCGAATAGATATCACAAAAAAAATCGCGCAAGGGGGTTGTTAATGTGATCTGTATCTCTATATACTCCGACTCCGGTCAGAACCTTAGAGTTCAGCCACCTTAGTTACAAGCTGTCACCATGGAAAGTGAACGACCCACGGAGTTGGACCGGCATTAGTTTAGCTTGTTAATTTAGGTGACTTATATGTATTGCACTTGGGCGGACAATTTAACCTTGACTGGGCCTTATGGCTTAGCTCCCCTCTTTTCAGCTTTCTCCCCGAAGGCGATGTTCCCCGTTGTAGTACAGAAAGTGACACCTTCATTTTTCGCTTCTTCATCAAGAACCCAAAGCAACAGGACGAAATAATGCAGTTGTTAATTAGTATTGCCGGTATTCTGGTACTGGTATTGTGCGCCTACGCGCTATCTGAAAACCGAAAAGCCATTAATTGGCGTACGGTCGGTGGTGCGTTGTTGCTCCAGGCCGGATTCGCGGCATTGGTATTGTATATACCACTAGGGCAGAAGATGTTGGGTGCAATGAGTAGCGGTGTTGCCAGTCTTCTAAGTTTTGCCGATGAGGGTATCCGTTTCCTATTTGGTGATCTGGCCACTGGTAATTTCATTTTTGCAATTCGCGTTCTTCCTCTTGTTATTTTCATTAGTGCTCTTATTTCCCTTCTATACCATCTAGGTGTGATGCAGTGGGTCATTAAAGTGATCGGCGGCGGCATCCAAAAAGCATTGGGCACGAGCCGCGCTGAATCTCTTGTTGCAACTGGTAATATCTTCCTTTCTCAGGGTGAGTCCCCACTTCTAGTTAAACCATTCCTACCACAAATGACACGTTCTGAGCTATTTGCCGTGATGACAGGTGGTATGGCTTCTGTCGCGGGTAGTGTACTGGGTGGTTACGCTGGCCTTGGTGTGGATCTGAAGTATCTGATTGCTGCAAGCTTTATGGCTGCACCGGGTAGTTTGTTGATGGCCAAGCTTTTGGTGCCAGAGCAAAGTGTAGCGGTTGAGCAAACCGATATCGAAATGGCAAAGAGTGACCACAGCAATGCGATCGACGCGCTAGCTGCTGGTGCAATGAACGGCATGAAGGTTGCTGTTGCAATCGGTACAATGCTGATTGCTTTCGTGAGTGTTATTGCGATGGCGAACGCGGGTCTTGAGACTGTCGGCAGCTGGATTGGTATTCAAAACCTGACTTTCCAGATGCTTCTAGGCTACTTGTTCTCGCCATTGGCTTTCGTTATTGGTGTTCCGGCATCTGAAATGCTGCAGGCTGGTTCGTTCATTGGTCAGAAGATGATTCTGAACGAGTTCGTCGCTTTCCTAGATTTTGTTAGCGTTAAAGAGACCTTGTCTCAGCACAGCCAAGTTATTATCACTTTTGCACTGTGTGGTTTTGCTAACATCGGTTCTATTGCTATCCAGATTGGTTCAATTGGTGTAATGGCTCCTGAGCGCCGTAGTGATGTTGCTAGCCTTGGTTTCAAGGCGGTATTGGCAGCAACACTGGCAAACCTGATGAGTGCTGCTTTGGCTGGTATTTTTGTTAGCCTGTAAGCTGTAACAAACAGGAAAAGCCGCTTCTTATGAGGCGGCTTTTTTATATTTCGGACAATGATAAAATGTGTTCTTAATATTACTGAGTTAACCATCATTTAAAATTGAATAAAAAAAGATAGATGGTAATCATTAAAATTAAAGTAATGATATTAGGTATATTAGCCAAGGTAAACATTTCTTATCCTCTCAGTGGCTTATCTCGTGATCTGTCTTCTTGCTTACAAATCAACTTTTGTTTTTCTCCTTTTGTGACTTGGATGTAAGCGTTTGATTTCAATTGCATTTTTCTTTTGTTTTATTGTTCGGTGTGTGACTCATCTTTGTTTTGTACAGTATAGATTGGCTGTTTTCCTTGATAATTTGTCGGGCTAGTCGCTGATCTTTAGTCATACGTAATCATCTAATATCAGAAACAGGCAGATAATACTGATGATAAAAATAATTATTGGAAGTTGAGGTATTATATTCATATCGTATCCTTACATGGTTGAATAATGTTTATTGAACCCTATGCTTCATCAATGTAGAAATAGGCTCTTTGGTGATGAATCTATTGCAATAAACAGTACCACAGTAAGGATGTGCATATGGTATCATGTGGGTATCAAATGAAATGCGTATATATTTCAGTTAATTAGGCACTGTAGGTTATTGAAATGCCGACTATTGAAGTAGCCGGCATTGTGCAGAAGTTAGCGTTTATCAGTATCAAATTGCTTGATAAGGACAGAGGTATCGGCTCGCTGATAGCCCCGTTGCTGTAATTCTTCGTACTTGGCATCAACTTGCTTGGCGAGGGGAAGCTCGATATTGAGTTTGTCTGCAGCGTCAAAACAGATCCCCAGATCCTTGCGCATCCAGTCAATGGCAAAACCAAAATCAAACTCATCCTTTGCCATGGTTGCCGCGCGATTTTCCAGTTGCCATGAACCTGCTGCGCCATGTTTGAGCACCTCGGTCATTTGCTCAATATCCAGCCCGGCAGCCTTGGCTAGGGTTATTGCTTCAGAAAGTCCCTGTAAAATACCAGCAATACACAGCTGGTTGGCCATTTTGGTAATTTGACCAAAGCCTATTTCTCCCATGAGGGTGGTGGCTTTGGCAAAGCAATCGATTATCGGTTTGGCTTTATTGAAGGTGGTTTGATCGCCGCCAACCATTACGGTTAGGCAGCCATTGACGGCGCCAGCTTCACCGCCGGAAACCGGCGCATCGAGAAAGGCGAGAGATTTTTCGGCAGCATGGGCGGCAATTTCGCGAGAAACATCAGCAGAGGCGGTGGTGTTATCGATGAGGACAGTACCGGGCTTTGCTGTACTGAGGATACCGTGTTCACCACAGTAGACTTCTCGAAGATCATCGTCGTTACCGACACAGGTGAAGACAAAATCTGCGGAAGCTGCCGCTAGGGCAGGGGTCAGTGCATATGCCCCCGGATATGTGTCAGTCCATTGTTTTGCTTTGGCGGTGGTACGGTTATAGACAGTAACGTCGTGGCCAGCATTGGCAAGGTGGCCTGCCATAGGATACCCCATGGTACCAAGGCCAATGAAGGCGATTTTAAATTGTGTCATTGAAAGTATCCTTGTGACATTGTTGTAACCAAGATACACATAGGCACAAGCTTTACAAAAATAATTTTCATCATCGGCGTAATAATTGCTTGTGTCTTGCAATTAGCGCTCCTATTATGCCCACATCTAGTAGGTTTTTGTGTAATGTATGCTAACGATTTTCCTTCGTGTATTGCTGTTGATGATAAGTTTAGGATTGAGTGGAATTAGCCACGCTAATCCTGAACCGGCGGTGTATGCAGGAAATTTAGCAACGGTTGCTGTGCAAATGGCCATTGTCGACAATGGTTCTGGCATGTCGTTGGCTGATAGCACTTCTGCACAAATGTCACCAGCCTATACTCAGCATATTGGTGAATCCTCCCCGTTTGATGTTTTCTTTGCCGCAAGCCATGATTCACCGCAGTCTGAGCCTGATAGCAGCCAGTTTGTTAAGCTGTGGCATAGCGAGTGCAAACTGGAAGACCATTATTCGGGCTATGGTTACCCGCTTAACGAAACAACGGGCAATCAACATTCTTCTGATAGCCGGAGCCTTGACCCCGCTATCAGTGCCTCTTCGCGTATGGCAAATCTGTTGCGCCATGAACAAGAAGAGGGCGATCCGCTTTACCAGTTGGCGATAGAATTGCCAATTGAACCTGCACCGAGTATGACTATCGGTTACCGGGTTGATTTCCACCCTTCCCAAGATTGGGTTCTTCAGGCCAATACCTCTCGCGGGCGTATTGCTGGCTGGAAGGACAGCAATCGCTTGTATACCTTCAAACATCACCGTTCTCTGCACGTTTAATTTATTGCATTAGGGCATAGCCCTTAATTTAAAGCGATGTCTGCTGCGGGTACCCGTAAGCAGAATACGAGATATGTACGTTCTAGTGCCGATGGCAACTAGAATGCAACTGCAGCTTTTTATCTATCGGTGCAGTTGGATTAAACGGCGAATATTTAAATGAGAAAACAGAGCAATCACCGGTTAATGAACCATTATCCGGCATGGAAGTACGTGGTGCTTGTGGTGTCTATTTTGATTATGGCACTGAGCGCAATTCCTACCTGGTACGGCGAAAATGCGGCAGTCCAAATTTCCAACAAAGGTGCCCCCGTTCCGGATATGGTGACCATCAAGCAGGATCTTGAAGGGCACGGCATTGCGGTTAAGCGCATCGATCAAGAAACGAATAAAACGATTGTCGTGCTTGACGATGAGGCCATGCAGAACAAGGCGCGCATTGTTCTTGGTGATTTGATGGGCACTGGCAGTGACAAGCAACTGACTTTGGCGATGACTCCCGCCGCTCCGGCGTGGCTGCAAGACATGGGTTTCGAACCGATTAAGCTTGGCCTCGATCTTCGTGGTGGTGTTCAGTTTCTGCTTGATGTCGATGTGGATCAGGTCTTTCAGGCTCAAACCAATCAGTTAAGTGATGAACTACGCCAGCAGATGCGTAAAGATGGCATCCGCAACGGTCGGGTTGAGGTTGACGGCACAGACAAGCTGGTTATTCGTCTACCAAATGACGAGGCAAATGGCCAGTTGCGCCACTTTGTTCGCCAAAGCTACCCGCAGTGGCAGGCAACAAATGGTTCGGGCAGCAACCTAGAGTTGGTGATGAAAGAAGATGAGAAGCAACAACTTCGTAATCTTACCGTTCAGCAAAACCTGCAAACGATGCGCAGCCGTATCGAAGAGCTGGGTATTACCGAAGCCTTGGTTCAGCGTCAGGGTGAAAACCGTATCCGTATTGAATTGCCTGGTGTACAGGATCCAGCGGCGGCCAAAAACGTTATCGGTGCAACAGCAAGCTTGGCATTCTACCCAGTGCGTGAATTGGGCAGCGGCAGCACTATGGTTCTGCCGGACGAGCAGGGTCGAGATGTCCGTGTTGCGCGCAAGCCAATTTTGGGCGGTGACCACATTGTTGATGCCCGTGCGAGCTTTGGCGAAATGGGCATGCCAGAAGTAAATATTACCCTGGATAGCTCTGGCGGTAAGATCATGTCTGATTTCTCTGGCCATAACATCGGTAAGCCGATGGCGACTGCCTTTAGCGAATACAGCCGAGATTCACGCGGTAAAGCGGTTCAGACCAGCAAGATTATCAGTGTGGCTACCATTCAGAGCCAGCTTGGTAACCGCTTCCGTATTACCGGTGCGGGTTCGATTGAAGATGCTCAGGAGCTTGCATTGTTGCTTCGTGCGGGTTCATTGACTGCACCTGTAACTATTGTTGAAGAACGTACCATCGGCCCTACTTTGGGTGCTGAGAATATCCAAAATGGTTTCGCTGCATTGGCCTTGGGTATGGGTATGACGCTGTTGTTCATGGCGTTCTGGTACCGTCGCTTGGGTTGGGTAGCGAACGTCGCGTTGATTTGTAACATGATCATGCTGTTCGGCCTGTTGGCGATGATCCCTGGTGCGGTACTGACCCTGCCGGGCATCGCGGGCTTGGTACTAACGGTAGGTATGGCCGTTGATACCAACGTGCTTATTTTCGAACGTATCCGCGACAAACTCAGCGAAGGTCGCAGTTTTGCCCAAGCCATTGACCGTGGCTTTAGCAGTGCGATAAGTACTATTTTCGATGCAAACTTCACCACAATGATCACCGCTGTTGTGCTTTACGCCATCGGTAACGGTCCGATTCAGGGCTTCGCTCTGACATTGGGATTAGGTCTTCTGACCAGTATGTTTACCGGTATTTTTGCATCCCGCGCCATTATCAATTTGGTTTGGGGTCGTGATTCACGTCGTGAGGTGAGAATTTAATTATGTTGATTACAATGAAGAACGCGACCAAGTGGCGCTATTTTACCAGCGTGGTGTCTGTGACGCTGATGCTGCTTTCTATTGGTGCCTTGGCGGTAAAGGGACTGAACTGGGGATTGGATTTCACCGGCGGTATTGTTACAGAGGTACAACTGTCTCCTTCGGTAACTAGCCACCAGCTTGATACCCAACTTGATAAAGCGTTAGGCCAAGATGTCTCTGTTATTACTGCGGGTGAACCGGGTCGCTGGGTATTGCGCTACGCTATTCCGAATCAAGGTACAGCACCTGATATCGCTAATGCACTGGCTGATATCGGTAGTAAGGTTAATGTATTGAATACCAGCATTGTTGGTCCGCAGGTTGGTCAGGAATTGGCCGAGCAAGGCGGTTTGGCACTGTTGATTGCCGTTTTGTGTATTTTGGGCTACCTGAGCTACCGCTTTGAGTGGCGTTTGGCATCAGGCTCTGTGTTTGCATTGGCGCACGACGTAATTTTCGTATTGGGCTTCTTTGCGTTGACACAAATGGAGTTCAACCTAACTGTATTGGCGGCCGTATTGGCGATTCTGGGCTACTCGCTCAATGACTCAATCATTATTGCCGACCGTATACGGGAAATTTTGATTGCCAAGCCGAACAAGCCGATTCAGGAAGTGAACAACGAGGCGATTGCGGCTACGTTCTCTCGTACAATGGTGACATCCGGTACAACCCTGATCACTGTCGGTGCGCTATGGTTGCTTGGTGGTGGCCCGCTAGAAGGTTTTTCTATTGCGATGTTCATCGGTATCATGACCGGTACATGGTCATCCATTTCAGTGGGTACGGTATTGCCGGAGCTGTTCCATTTGAACGGCGAGCACTACATGCTGAAGCCGGTGACTGAAGAGCCATAATGGCCAAGTGCTAAAAGATTTGAGCATTTGAAAAGGGTGAGGATTTCCTCGCCCTTTTTATTTGGTTGGAAAAAGCTCTCGTGTGCCGCTGTTGTCCGTGCGGTATGTTGTATTTGTTGACCGCTATAGCAAATAGAGGGATTGTCCACCTGACGAGGTCATGGCTATCCATTGCCTGATTATCTGTGTTACTTTCTTGTTATGGAATGGCTCTGAGTATGGTATCAGGGCGAAGGACAAGGAAATGAGATAAGCATGGCCAAGAAAGCATTAGAAACTCAAATTATCACCGCGGGTCGCTCTGCGAAATGGACCCAGTCTTTGGTTAATCCACCTGTTAGCCGTGCTTCCACGGTTGTTTTCGATTCTGTTGAGTCGATGAAGAAAGCGACGGCTAACCGTGCCAATAAAACCCTCTTCTATGGCCGTCGTGGTACCAATACACATTTTGCATTTCAAGACGCAATGGTTGAGCTCGAAGGCGGGGTCGGCTGCGCGCTGTACCCCTGCGGCACGGCCGCAATCACGAATGCAATTCTGTCGTTTGTTAAAGCGGGTGATCACCTGTTGATGGTGGATGGGGCTTACGAGCCTACCCGTGATTTCTGTGACAAGGTATTGGCAAAAATGGGGGTGGAAACGACCTATTACGATCCCATGCTCGGAGAGGGGATCCGGGATTTGATTAAGCCCAATACGACAGTGATTTTTATGGAATCGCCTTGTTCTATTACGATGGAAGTGCAAGACGTGCCTACGCTATCGCGTATTGCGCACGAGCATGATCTGGTAGTGATGCTGGATAATACCTGGGCATCGCCGATCAACTTCCAGCCTTTTGATCATGGGGTGGATATCTCTATTCAGGCTGCGACCAAATATATTGTCGGTCATTCCGATGTAATGCTGGGGACGGCCGTTGCGAATGAACGCTGCTGGGATCAACTGCGAGAGCACAGTTACCTAATGGGGCAGTGCACCTCTCCTGATGACGTATATCTGGCGATGCGAGGGCTCAGGACATTAGGCGTGCGCCTGAAACAGCATGAGGAGAATACCCTGAAGGTTGCACGGTGGCTTGCTGAGCGTCCGGAAGTGGATCATGTGAGGCATCCGGCATTTCCTGATTGTGACGGACATGAGTTTTTCCTGCGCGACTTTAAGGGAAGTAGTGGGCTGTTTTCTGTTGTGCTTAACCGAGGTAATGCGGAGGCGCTTACGGCATTGCTTGATGGGATGGAGCATTTCAGCATGGGTTATTCGTGGGGGGGATTTGAAAGTCTGATATTAGCCAACGAAAATATTAATCGGCTCAGAACCGCCAAAAAACACGATTTTGCCGGCCCAATGTTGCGCTTGCACATTGGCTTGGAGAACGTGGATGATCTAATTGGTGATCTCGAGGCTGGCTTTGAGCGGCTGAATGTTGTTTTGGCCCAGCAATAATTGCGTATAGCCATCCTCGTTAGATCTGCGACTTCTGCTTGAAGGCCTTCCTATAAGAACGGTGTGCCGATTTCATGACCGAGCTGGCTTAAGAAAGCTTTCATGTAGTCGGTACGTTGGTTGGCCTCTTGCCGAGCGGCGTCGGTATTCATGGTATCGGCGAGAGTAAACAGCTTGGTAAAGAAGTGATCGATGCAATATTGCTTCTCATCTAGCTCACGCACGTTGGCAAAAGGCTCGTCCGCACAATATAGCTCAGCATTAAATTGCGTGCTGACTTGGATACAGCGTGCGATACCAATGGCTCCGAGGGCATCAATACGGTCTGCATCTTGAACGATCGCTGCCTCGAGGCTCTCGACAGGGAGCTCTGCGCTATAACTGTGTGCGCAGATAGCGTGGTGGATGGCTTTTAGATATTGCTCTGGGTAGTTAATGGATGTCAGAAATGTGATGGCATGATCCGCAGCAAGGGTTGAAGCGAGGTGGCGTTGGGGATGATTCTTGGCAACCGTAACGCAGTCATGTAGCCAGGCGGCTGGGATGACAATGCCAAGCTCGGCCTGTTCCTGACGTGCAAATTGCTTAGCGGCGGTTACAACCCTGCGAAGATGTTGGATGTCATGTGCTTTGTCTGCCTGTGGTTGTTGCTTGATAAATGCGGCACACTGAAGTTCTAGTTGTTGCAGGTTGATATTTGTCATTGGTTTATACTCATGATACATGCGTGCCAATCATAATGAGGGTGTAATGAAAAAGACAGCGTATCTCTGCATAGTGATCGGTTTTGGGATGCTTATGGCAGGTTGCAGCAGCAGCGAATGGGAGGATTACCAATTGTTTCCCGATCCCTATGAATACGATGTAAAGTACAACAGCATTTACCATTATGGTTACAATCAGGGTTGCGAAAGTGCGCTGTATGCCAAAGGCGTAGCTAACACGCAGTCACGTACCGATTCTGTTTTGGCCGGAAGTCAAACACGTTTTGATGAAGGTTGGCGAGAAGGCAACCAAGCGTGCAAGAATGGGTTGAGGGTCGTCATGCCTACATCGTTGATCAATGGCTCATCGCCCTATCCGAATAGCATTGCTACAGAGCTCACGGAGGGGGAATCATCCAGTTCCCAGTACTTGCCGCAGTGAGTTGTCTTGGATAAGTTATTGATGGCCTGATTGTTCAACAGTAATAAAAACAGACCCGATGGGGTCTGTTTTTAACTAAGTGCCTAGTTGCGATATTCAATTAACCTAGCCGGGTCATCTTGCTATCGTTCGCTGTTATGGCAAATGTCACTTAGTGGGTCGGTCTTGTCAATTGTTGGACCTGTCCGTTGGCAAACGAGACAGGCACGGCAGCATGTACTTCAGGAAGCAATAGGTAGGCTTCTTGCTCTGCATCGTTAACCACTTCTACAACAATTTGTAGGTGCTTACGTAATGCTTTTTGCAAGCCTGGAGTACGAATTTTTTTCCCTTGGGTGCCAAACTGACTATATTGACCTTTACTGGAATAAACCCAGATATTGAAGGGGTTCTCTCCATTTTCGAGCTGATCGATAAAATCGTCGATGTGTCTCATAAAAGTCCTTTTATTATATCAATACAAATCATATTGATTGTTCTATTATGGAACTAAGGCCATATATTTCAATTTAAGTAATGATGAACATATTCAAGATGTGAACTGTGTAACATTGTGTTGAAAATATAAGCGCCTTATTTCTCTAGCTTAATTAATTACCTATCAATCAATGAGCATTTTGATTGATGGGTGTACGGTAATTCCTTTTTGATATAATCTCAACATCCAAATTGTTAAAGTTTGAGTACGATCATTTGGTTTAATTTACAATGAGATAGGTTGTATATGGGCCTTATTGTGCGTCGCGAAGCGAATAATCGCTTTATCATGTGGAGGAATTTTTAGGTGGGAAATATTTGTGCTTGGGCGATGAAACATGACATAGAAAGAATTTATCATGATAATGAGTGGGGGCGTCCTAATTTTGACGATAAATATTTGTTTGAGTTCATAACATTAGAAGGGGCACAAGCAGGATTAAGCTGGTATACAATATTAAAACGTCGAGAATCTTATAAAAAAGCATTTAATGGCTATGATTTAGATATTTTATCGAGCTTTGGAATAGAAAGGGTAGATGAAATAGTTGATCAGTTTGATGTAATTAAACATCGGGGGAAAATCGAGTCAGTTTTTAGCAATGCCAAGGCTGCGAAAGCATTGGTTGAAGAATATGGCAGTCTGGCTAATGCATTATGGCAGTTTGTTGATCATCAGCCGGTCGTCAATCAACGGCAAGTGATGGCAGAGATCCCAACGTCTACCGAGCAGTCAAAAGCCATGAGCCGTTTTTTGAAAAAGAAAGGGTTCAAATTTGTTGGGGAAACCATCTGTTACGCATTTATGCAAGCTGTGGGGATGGTTAATGATCATCTCGTTGATTGCCCTTATTATCATATGGCAAATAAGGACAAGCGAGTGGATCGCTAATGCCAGTCAAGCAAACGTCATTCAAGATGTCTGTTGAGGGAGCGGTTGCTGGCTTAAACGCGCTATTGATAGCGTTTGGGTATAGTGAATAGTCATAAGCCTATGATATTCTGGAAGGCTGTATCTTCGTTAAATCTAAACGCTACTAAGAAAACGATATGTCTGATAATCCTATCAAAGTTATATACCGAGCGACGTGGGTAGGTTCTATTGCCAACGTGATTCTCGCTGTTTTGAAAATCACGGTTGGTAAGATTACCGGTAGCCAGGCTCTCGTTGCCGATGGTGTCCACAGTTTTTCGGATCTCATCACTGATACTGCTATCTTGATTGGCTCTCGTTATTGGACTGCCCCTGCAGATAAAGAGCATCCGTATGGGCATGGGCGTTTTGAAACGTTGACCAATATTTTTATCGGGGTGCTTTTGGCTTTGGTCGGTATAGGTCTTGGTTGGGATGCAGTGAGTGCCTTGGGGCATGAGGAGTCGACTCCGCCAAGTATGCTGGCATTCTGGGCTGCAATGGCATCCATCATAGTAAAAGAAGTGCTGTATCGTTGGACCATCGTTCAGGCGAAGCTCATCAAAAGCCGTTCTCTTCACGCTAATGCATGGCATCACCGTTCGGATGCCTTGAGCTCATTACCCGTTGCTGTTGCTGTGATTGCCAACATTTTTATTCCAGATCTAAATTATCTTGATCAGGTTGCTGCCCTGATCGTTACGGCGATGATTCTGAAAGCGGCGTTTGAGATTCTGTGGCCAGCGATCAATGAATTGACCGATGCCGAGGCTGATAGTGAACTGAATGATAAAATTCTGCACTATGCAGAGCAGGATCCGGATATCCGTGAAGTGCATGCGATACGCAATCGTCGTACGGGAAGCAGTATTTTGCTTGATTTTCATATGCTTGTTGATCCAACCCTAAACGTAGAGGCTGCGCATACAATTAGTGAGAATTTTAAATCTCATTTGTTGAAAGAGCTGGATGAGGTTGTTGATGTGATTATTCATATCGAGCCTTACACCTGTGCTGAGCGGGTGGTTAATCCTTGCTGCGAGAATAAGGACTGTCAGTAAGTCTCGGTTCAGTTATCTGTCATAGCATTAGGTGGTGCAGGACGTATTATCGTGCAGTAGACACCACAGTTCTTAATATAGCCGCTGCTGAGTGACTCAGTGGCGGTTTTGTGTTCTTTGAACCGCGGTTAATCACGGCGGTCACTTCATCATCTAATTCCTTCAGTTGTATTTTTAGGTTAATTCATGGCTATTTTTCGTTTTCGTTACTGGGTGACAGCTGTTTTGCTGTGCCTTGTCTCCGGCTGCTCTTTGCTTGAAGTTAAAATAGACAGCCAGACAGTGCCCTTGACCAAACAAGAGCTCAATATGCGAATAATGACACGCGAGTATGCGCAACAGTTTTTCGCTCAGGTCGAGCAGGCTGCTGATGTGCTGCATAGCCGTTATCCTGCGCGAGACAGTATCAATCAATCCTATGTGTTGTTGTGGAAAATCAATGCCGAGGAGGGACTGCAGTCGGCAGCGTATCAGGTATCCCCAATGGCCTCGTTAATTGATACTTGGGTTTTCGCAAAACAGATGGCGCAGTTTTACACCGATGGTGCAGGCAAGGCGTTGTTTGTGAGCTCTGAGGCTCAAGCGGTCTCGCAGCATTTAGCGAAAGAGGCGGAAAAATTAGCACAAACATTGTTGAAAAAATCGGTGTTTGAGCAGAGCAAACATTTTGTCGAGACTTTTGTTGCCCAATACCCATTTGCGGATCTCAGTATGATCCGTACACCAGCCTATCGGGCTTGGTTGACGGCCAACCAAATCAGTGCAGAAGAGGCTGTGACGACATTGGGTACCATGCCTGAGGCTATCGGCGATGTGTCGGATCGACTTAGTTTGGTGTCGGAGCAGACCCCAAAGATCATGACCTGGAAAGCCCAACTGTTGGCGCTTAATAGTACCGCTAGCATCGAACAGGTTAATGTCGCATTGAACAGCTTGAAAGCCTCTTCCGATGCGTTTAAAGACTTTATCGATAATAATCCAGAGTACATGCGTCAGCTTGCGGAACAAATGGCGGTGGAGCTACAGCCGTTGGTCAATGATATTGATAGCAAGGCCGAGCAGCGTCTCGTGCAGCTAAGTGTTGAACGCCAAGCACTGGAAGCAATGGTCGCACGGGAGCGTCAAGAAATCGCGTTGATTGTGAGTCAGGAGCGTGCGCAGTTTACGCAAGATATCAATAAGGCGTCACAGGAAGTGGTTGATCTTGCGATGACGAAGCTGATCGAGTTGATCAAAAGTACCATCTTGTACTTCGTGTTGTTTATCGTGGTGATTTTCTTCGCGCCGTTGGGGCTGGGGTATATGTTGGGCAAGCGCTCTGCTGTACGAGCCTCTGCCGGCTAACATTCGTGAGCTAATCCATATGGATTTGTTATAAAGAGCAAAGGGGCGTATGCCCCTTTTTTATGTGCGCATTAGTTGCGATAAAATGCGTTGGCTTGGATAAAAATGAATTGTCTCAGTAGTGAGATAGTCAATAAATGTACCTTATGGCTATGATTTTTATAACACTGCACGTGAGGAACTCGCCATGCCATTGTTGACGATAAAATCATTGCCTTTTGCCCAAGAGGTTAATATCCCGGTCACATTGGGTGAGTTGTCAAAGCAACTTGCCAACAAGTGCGATATTCCGCTCAATCATGTGATGGTGGCTTGGGAATACCTGCCTCCCAATCATTTTGCTCACAATGGTCGGGTGGCAAACTGCCAGCCGCAAAATTCCCATCCCATTGTCGTGCATTTAGTAGCACCGAATTTTAATACCGAAGAGCAAATTTCTGAGATGCTTGAGGTGATAGCATCCAGTTTGGCAGAGCAATTACCCATAGCTAAAAGCAATATTTTTATTACCTTCTCCCCAGCTTATAGCGATGGTGTGTATGACGAAGGGCACGTCGTTGAGTGGGAGTAATCGGTGCTTTTTCCATGTTCGAGTCCCTTCGCCAACAAGCAAAATAAAACCCACCTTAATATTCAGTGAGGTGGGTTTTTATTTCGTGGCGGCCTATTTCATAAGTTGTCGTGCAATTGACGAAATACAACGTTGCGCTGTAAGGCTCACGCCAGATAGTTGATAGAATCCGTGGATCACACCTAAGTACCGTTCACAGTAAGCATCAACGCCATGTGCAAGCAATGAACGGTAAAGTTGCTCACCTTCATCGCGGAGTGGATCAAATTCTGCTGTGATAATGGTGGTGGTTGGTAATTTGCTGAAATCAGCACTTAATATATCTAATTCTGGGTGGCGTTTGATGTCCATGCCATCAGGGATATACATCTCAAAGCCAGACAACAGCATGCCTGCGGTGATGATGTAGTCTGTGCCGTTTTGCTGGTAGCTTTCAGATGCCCCGTGAGGATCCAACATTGGATAAATTAAAACTTGCTGTTGTGGTAACCAGGATTGATGCTGTTTTAAGCGCAGTGTGGTCGCAAGCGCTAGCTGGCCACCCGCACTGTCACCCACAAAGGCTATTTGTTCGGTATTGCCGCCGTATTTTTGTCCTTGCGCTTTGATGCTCAATACCGCTTGATAAACATCATCATGAGCGGCAGGGTACACATGTTCCGGTGCTAGTCGATATTGGATGCACACCACCAGCGTGTTGGACTGGTGCGCGAGGCTGCGAAGCTGGGCATCGTGTGTTTCAAAGCCGCCACTGATAAAGCAGCCACCATGAAAATAGACCGTGATAGGTAAAAGAGTATCCGTGCTAGGCTTGTATACCTTAATGGTGATGCCATCTAGCTCATCGACAAATTCTTCTGCCATGCTTGGACTACTGCCTGCTAATACTGTACTGCCAATATATCCGGCACGTCGGTCAGCAATATTCTGCGTTGATGGACAAGGTTTGCCATTGGCAATGAAACCTTCGACTAAAGGGCGAATACCTGCTTCTAAGTGATTGATCATTTTGTTGCTCTAAGGAATATTTATACGCTGCGTAGGGTATAGCAACAGTAAACCTTGTATATAAACACAGTACAAAAATGTGATGTCTGTAATGATGAACACATCAATCCTCAAGCATTCTAAGGAAAGTGACTTTACAGGGTTATGCCGTGCTTAATCCTACCTAACGTACTATTCAATATTGTTCTGCAGAGTATTCAAAATAACCTGCGCCATCAAATTTGATGCTTTGATTTTCCAATGATGTATTGCATCCAAACGTGGCACTGTATGTGGAAGAGCACCAAGCCATAAACGCTAAGCAGTAAGGCAAGAAAGTGAAAGTCAGTGTAAAGCCGACACAGAACACTCCCTATCATCAGTGTCGTCATGGTACGGGTGAATTTTGGTTGTGGATCAAACCGCATTGTAGGCCAATACATCATAAATTTGGCGGTAAAAAGTATGTATACGATATCATTTACAACGTCCATGTTGCCTCCATAAAATCGAATATCTTTATCCTTTTACTATATATCGCAATGGGGTATTAGAGATGGGTATGCAGTTGAGGTTTGGTTGCTTTTTTGTACAGCTGCGATAGGGGTCATCTTGTGGTAAGCAACCATACTGAAGCGTTTACATTCATTGCTATAATTGGTCTCTACGTTTTCTTTATGGTCTTGCTACCGGCTGCGTTATACAAGTCAGTGCTTCATGCTTCATGCTTCAT
Organism: Photobacterium aquae; assembly: GCF_001029445.1. Lineage (GTDB taxonomy): Bacteria > Pseudomonadota > Gammaproteobacteria > Enterobacterales > Vibrionaceae > Photobacterium > Photobacterium aquae. The sequence continues at coordinate 34,919 of NZ_LDOT01000030.1, read as the reverse complement.
GCTTCATGGCTGGGTCAGTACCTGCGTTTTGTATGCTAAGGTTGAAATATGACGCTTTGGCGTAACTTATCTGGAACTCTTGCGGTATTTCTATGACAGTTTTATGCCATGCGTCTATTGACGAAGTGATGGGGTGTGGGCAGGTATAGCCGCGGGAGGTGCAATCATGGCAGCACGTGAAGTTAACTTCGATGGCTTGGTTGGCCCTACCCATAACTACAGCGGGTTGTCGCAGGGAAATGTGGCCTCGCTGAATAGTCAATTTACCCCATCAAACCCCAAGCAGGCTGCAAAGCAGGGACTGCATAAAATGATGGCGTTGGCTGAGTTGGGGATGGAGCAGGGTGTGTTGGCACCCCAGGAGCGGCCTGATATGGCTACTTTGCGCCAACTGGGGTTTAGTGGCTCAGATAGTTCTGTTTTAACCGCGGCCGCAAGACAAGCGCCGCATGTTCTGGCGGCATGTTGCTCGGCCTCAAGCATGTGGGCGGCCAATGCCGCTACGGTGTCACCTTCGGCGGACACGGCTGACGGGAAGGTGCATTTTACGCCAGCCAATTTGGTCAGCAAATTTCACCGTTCCCTGGAGCATATAGTGACGGGGCGGATTTTGCAGGCCACCTTTCCTGACCCGCGTTATTTTGTTCATCATCAAGCGTTGCCCCGCAGTGAGCATTTTGCTGATGAAGGCGCTGCCAATCATACGCGATTTTGCCGGGATTATGGTGAGAAAGGCGTCGAATTTTTTGTTTTTGGTCGAGATACGTTTGATTTGCAAGGCCGCCGACCTGATCGTTATCCCGCGAGGCAGACAAAGGCGGCGTGTGAAGCGCTGGTGCGGTTGCATCAGCTTGAGAATCATCATGTTGTGATTGCCCAGCAGAATCCGGCTGTGATTGATCGCGGGGTGTTTCATAACGATGTGATTGCGGTGGGCAATCGGGATCTTCTTTTTTGTCACCAAGAGGCGTTTGAGGAGCAGGGCACTGTGTACAAGGCACTCTCTGACAAGTTCGACGGTAAGCTCAATATTATTGAGGTCCCCAGCCACTTGGTGAGTGTTGATGATGCCGTATCAAGCTACGTGTTTAATTCGCAGTTATTAACCTTGCCTGATGGAGAGGTGATGCTGGTCATCCCGCAGGAATGCCGCGAGCATAAGAAGGTATGGGATTATATTGAGGGTTTGTGTGATAGCGGACAAGGGATTGATCAAGTTCGTGTTTTTGATTTGAAACAGAGTATGGCAAACGGCGGAGGCCCTGCCTGTCTGCGGTTGCGCGTTGTTCTGAACGACTTGGAATTGGCGGCAGTTAATCCAGCAACATTATTGACCCGAACGTTATATACCCAACTCAACAATTGGGTCGATCGCCATTACCGCGATAGACTGGCATGGGATGATTTGGCCGATCCCATGCTGTTGTTTGAGTCGAGAACCGCCTTGGATGAACTTACCCAAATTTTGCAGCTTGGCTCTGTCTATCCGTTTCAAATGGAGTAGCTAGGTATAAATCGGTACTGACACAAAATTTTCGATTGCTTGATACGCCTTGTAGCAGCATAGCGGGTTGAGATCTTCTAAGTTGAGAAAGGCATGGAGGGTATCGGGCAGGTGCAGTGAGCAGCAGGGGATTTGCCGGTCGCGTAGTTTATCGGCATACATCAACCCCTCGTCTTGAAGCGGGTCAAAACCGGCCGTGATAATCAGTGTCGGGGGATGGTTTTCGTCGATTGCCTGCCATAGTGGCGAGGCATTGTGCCGCACGTCGGGCGCATAAGTTTGAAAATATTGGTCGAAATACCAGCTCATCTTGTCTGCTTCCAGCAGGTAATTTTTGCCGAATATGGCGATGGATTGGCTGCGGAAGGTGTAGTCGAGGCTGGGGTAGATCATGATCAGTTTATTGATAGTGGGGAACAGACAGCGCTGAGTCAGTGTGGCTGCTAATGCACCTCCAGCTGAGTCCCCGACAAGGATCAGTTGTTTGAGATAGGGGATCTGGAGGTTATCCAGCAAGCTCCAGATATTGTCGAGGGCGTGTTGGCAGTCATCAAGGCCTGCAGGGTATGGATGCTCCGGGGCAAGGCGGTAATCAATGCTGACAAGGGTATGGCAGGTATGAAAAGCGATGCGCCGAGCAATCGGATCATATACATCGTTGCCGCCGCACATGTGTCCGCCGCCATGCAGAAATAGGATAACCGGACGGGGCTCGTCAGGGGCTGGTTGATAGATGCGGCAAGGAACGGCATTTTGGTTACCGTTGCCAGCAATGGCTGACGAGGTGACATGTGAGATCAGGTAGTGATTAGTGGTGAATTTGGCCGTGATCAGAGCTAAGCCTTCCCTTGCCTGTTCAGGGGTTGGATGAATGCCTTGGGCTCGGGAGAGGGCCAACGTAGAATTAAATTGGGCTAGCCATAGGTTTAGTGCGTTGGGAAGAGAGATCATGTGTGCTTCCTAATCTTTTTTGTTGTTTTTGTCTTTTTTGCTCTTCTAGTTCCGGCACGCGAAGGATCAGGTACTCTTTAAAATTGGCACAGCGAGCAGGCATATATTTGCGTGGCTTGAAATAGAGGTTCAGTTCAAATTCGCTGCTGATATAGTCTTCTAATACAGGGACTAATCGTTGGTGCTGAATATCAGTGGCAATGAGACTAAAAGGCAGATAAGCGATCCCACCCCCTGCTAGCGCGATTTTCTTGAGGATCTCACTGTCATCGGCCTCAACGGTCTGTGCGATTTCAATGGAGCTGTATTCGCCGTTAAATTCGAAAATCCACCGGTTGCCGCCTACTAAAGTTGTGGCATACAAACATTGATGTTGCAAAAGATCATCGGGCACATTGGGTATGCCGTGGTGTTCGATGTACTCGGGTGAACAACATGCCATCAGTGGCTCTTTGAGTAATGTCCGCTTGACCAGTAGGCTGTCTTTTTCCTGAAAACCCCGGTAGGTGGCGTTGGCACGAATGGCGAAGTCAACATCATGGACATGATCCACTTCGAAGGCGGTTTCTAAAACCACAAAGTTGATAGACGGGTGGATTTGGACATATTCACCGATAATCTGGCTGAGGTAATGTTTGGCAAACAAAGGGGTACAGGCGATTTTTATAGTGCCGCGATCTTCATTGCTCATATTTTGTATTTCATTGAATACATCATTGATTTGAGCATGAATAAGAGAAAAGCGCTCGTAGAGACGCAGCCCAGCTTGGGTTGGGGTTACTTTTCGGGTGGTACGTTTAAGAAGGTTAACCCCCATTTTTTCTTCAAGCTCGTTAAGCCAGCGGCTAGCAGCAGAGGCTGAGATATTATTGAGTTTAGCGGCTTCACTGATTGAACCTGTTTTTACAACATGTAAAAACAGAACGACTTTATCGAGCATTCCCTGTCCCTGATAGTGTCCTTATCATTTATCCTGTTATAGCAAAACCGCCGAGTTATGACTAAGGTAAACTCATCATTTTGCGGGATTTTATGCAAAAATAAAGTGAAGTTGATCGACGAATTGCATTGGAAATTGCGCTGAATCTGCAAAGGTGATTTTCGTAAATGGGGGTAATCGATTTAGTACGAATATTCTAAACTGGTATGGAAAATAAGGTTATTCATGCGCTTGAGTGGAGCTCAATCGCCATAGCTGATTATTGGAATGTTTTGGTTTAATTTAAGGGAATACTGCAATGATGTTGAATAATAAGGTTTGTATCGTGACTGGTGGGGCGCAAGGTATTGGTCGCTGTATTGTAGAAACCTTTGCAAATAATGATGCATTACAAGTTTATGCATGTGATATGAATGCCTCCGCAATGAATGAACTTTCTGCGAAATATCCGAATGTTGTTGCTGTGGAACTTAATGTGTGTGATCGCGCTGCTATCGCTCAGTTTGTTGAAACGGTAAAAGAAGCACACGGTCATATCGATGTGCTTGTAAATAATGCCGGTATTACCCGAGATAATTTGCTTGAAAGAATGAGCGAAGAAGACTGGGACTTCGTTAACGACGTCAACCTCAAGGGCGTGTTTAATATGACTCAGGCTATCGCGCCTTTCATGGTAGAAAAGGGTGCGGGCTCTATTATTACAATGTCTTCTGTTGTGGGCACCGACGGTAATATCGGTCAGTCGAACTATGCGGCGACAAAAGGTGGCGTAATTGCCATGACGAAGAGCTGGGCTAAAGAGCTTTCTCGCAAAGGCGCACAGGTACGTGCTAACTGCATCGCCCCAGGCTTCATTGAAACCCCAATGACCGTTGATTTACCTGAAAAAGTATTGGATGCAATGAAATCAAAAACTCCACTGGGTCGTATGGGTAAACCGGAAGATATTGCCAATGGTGCATTGTTCCTTGCCAGCGACCACTCATCGTTCATTACTGGCCAGACACTGAAAATTGACGGCGGTTTGGTCATTTAAACATATTGTTCGCTGCTGATTAGCGACCAAGCCCTGGCAGGTAGTTCTGCCGGGGCTTTTTGTTTGCATGCTCTAGGTTGTGAGGAACTGCTTGATGGCCATGCCACATAGCTTCGGTTGCTCTTTGTGGGCTTCGTGCTCCGCAAATGGAATATTCATAAAAGAAGCCTTGTCATTAAGTCGAGCTTGTAACGCGGTGGCCTCTTCTAGTGAAAATAGGAAATCTTTGTCTCCGCGTATGACCAGTGTCGGGCATTGTATTTTGCTAACGTAGTGATGTGGGTACCCATCGTTGCTTTGGTCTAACCAGAGTGTCTTAATTTTGGTAACGAGTTTCTCGAAATCAGGCATAGGATTGAGGTAAAAGTAGCGTTCTATACTGTCCGGAAACATGGCAATCCAGTCTTCGGTTGTGAGTCCAGCTAGAATTTCTGTTGAAGGGTCATTATTTTCAAGGCGCCACTGCGAGCCAATAGTGATGAGTTTTTTCACTCGGCTTGGGTTGGCTGCGGCTAGACGATAACCGACGATTCCTCCATCGCTAAAGCCTAGGATCGAGAAGGTATCGAGGTTCAAGGTTGCGATCACTTGTTCGATATCGCGCTGGTACTGTGCGTAGCTTAGGGGGACATCGCCTAACGTTGATTGGCCATGTCCACGAAGATCAATGCTGAAGACGGCATAGTGAGCCGGAATATAGGGGTGCAGGGGTAGTAGGTCATGCTGGCAGCCCAATCCCCCGTGAAGCAATATAAGCGGTTCTCCCTTTTCGTTACCGTGCTGGGTAACGGCTAGGCGGGCATCGTCGATGTCGATAAAAGTTGCTTGCCCGGAAGAAAGGCTAACCATGTTGATTCCTCTTTAAGTTGAAATATCCTGCATTGGATGTTCCTAACGGAAAGAGTATCGGTAAGGTTATGTCAGATACGTTGTTTCCGTAACGGTGTGGGGGAAAAGCAGGCGATAAGTGCAAAATAGGCGCACAAGTATACCGTGCTAACCCAATAGCCAGACTAGAACTAATGGCTAACTTTGTGGTATTGCTCAAGAAAAAAGGCCATCTAATTGATGGCCTTTGATTTACGTAATAATGAATGGCGTTAGCTAGCTGTTTGTTCTTCCTGCTCTTCTGCTTTTTCACGAATACATTCGTTAAACACCTTACGTGCTTCTTGGGCTTCTTCTGACGCAGCAATCTTGTTTTCTTTGGCTGTCATGGCCTCGTCGGTCAGTTGGCGTAGCTCCTCGATAAAGGCTTCAGGGGCATCGTTGGTATCGAAACTGGATTCGCCATTGGCAATGGCATGCTCGCGAATTTTCTTCTTCAGTTTCCATACCTTGTACAGTGCTTCTCGTTCAGCTTCAGCGGCTGCTTGGGCGATTTCTTTCAGTTCTTCAAATTTAGCGAACGCTTGGCCTTCTTGCGACCAAGGGTCTATTTCAGGCAGTTCCTCGATATTGATGACGGGATCGACATAGCCCTCTTGGAGGGTTAGATCGAGAGTCGCAGCCTTGACGGCAGACATCATCAGCATCACCGCGATTACCAGTAGCGGAAGGCCACCGACGATAGCGGCAGTTTGCAACGTGGCCAAGCCGCCCATAAATAGCAGGACAGATGGCATGAAAGAGAGCGCGAAAGCCCAGAACAGACGGTTCCAGCGCATTGGATCTTCGGTGACGTTGTTTTGTACAACCGAGGCAAGGATGAATGAGATAGAGTCGAAAGTCGTGGCTGTGAAGATAAGGCACAGCAGGGTAAAGACGGCGATCACTATGGTGCTGAATGGCAACTGCTCAAGAATCGAGAAGATTGCCTTGTTTGCTCCGTGCTCGTTAAGGATACCTACGACATCCAGCTGGCCTGATAGTTGCAGCGACAGCCCGAAATTGCCAAGGATGATGAAGAACAGGAAGCAGCCCATAGAACCAAAGAAGATAGAGCCGGTCACCATTTGCTTGATAGTACGGCCGCGAGAGATGCGGGCGACGAAAAGACCCATGCTAGGCGCAAAGACAAGCCACCATGCCCAGTAGAAAATGGTCCAGTCCTGAGGGAAGTGGGTATCCTTGAAGTTGCCGTAGCCACCGAAAGGTTCAGCCCAGGTCGCCATGACAAAGAAATTGGATAGCATACGGCCAAGTGCATCCAGACCTGTTTCCAGCATGAAAATAGTCGGGCCGCAGATCAGAACGAACGCCAATAGCCCCATCGCGCCCCAGAAGTTAATGTTACTGAGGAACTTGATGCCTTTTTCCATTCCGGCATAGGCGGAATAGGCAAAAATAGCGGTACAAAGCATCAAGACGACAATTTGGGTCGGGGTATTTTGAGGAACGCCGAATAGGTAGTTGGCACCTTCGGTGATCATGGGGGCTGCAAGACCAAGAGTGGTTGCGCCACCGCCAAGCAGACCGAAAATGAACAGTACGTCTATTAGTTTGCCTTGCCAGCCGAAGCTGCGTTTTTCACCGATAACTGGCATCAAGGCTGCCGATACTTTCAGTACGGGCTGTTTCCGCACATAGAAGAAGTAGGCAATGGGTAGAGCTGGAACCAAGTAGATAGACCATGCTATAGGCCCCCAGTGGAACAGGCCGTAGGTAGCCGCCCATTGGATAGCCTCATCGCTTCCCGGAGCAAGCTGGAATGGCGGTGATTGGTAATAGTAAGCCCATTCGATCGTCCCCCAGAACAAGATACTGGCACCGATACCACCGCAGAAGAGCATGGCTGCCCATGAGGCGGTTGCGAATTCAGGCTTCTCGTCGGGGTCGCCAAGTTTGATCTGACCAATATCAGAGAAGATTATGTAGATCATAAAGAAGAAAGCCGCCACGCCTAATGCTAGGTAAAGAAAACCCAGCTTATCGGTCATAAAGGTTTTCGCGATAGCAATCCATTTCGCACCTTGTTCGGGAAAGAGAAGAAGCGGTACGACGACGGATATGAGTAGACCAACCGCGCCAAAAAACGTTGGCTTGTCGATTAGCTCAAAATGTTTTTTCGCAAACATATTAGCTCCTGCAAATATAAATCCTTGTTTGTGAATTAAATGATCTTGCTAATACGAGCTGATAACAAGTTGCATGATTCATGGTCACAATTAAAATCTGGAATGAAACATTTGTTTATTCTTTCTTTGCCGATATTTTCTGGTTGTAAATTACTTCTGGTACTAAGTAGAGTAGGGAATGGCTTGTGTTGAGTGATAATTGAACTAAATATGATTGATATATGCTCAGTGGTGTTTGGTTTGGATGGCGATAATTTTGTCAAAGTGTGAACTACGGACTGTGGACTACGGCTAGGTATAGTTCGTCTATATCATTGAACTTGATTGTGGGCGTATGTTTGGACCTTGTTGTCGCATTTGTTCAATACATTCATGGTATAAGGTTTTATGATAGCCTGAGGTTTGTTTTTAGAGTTATACCATGAATTATGTTGCGTTAAAGCGTGGCGAAGCCGTGCCACTTCAAAGCATTTGTGATACCGAAAAGGGGGCGAAATCTAGCCTGAGTGTCACACTGATTTCCGATCGCGATATGGTCGATCTTGTGAAGATGCTCGATGATCCCAAGGTTATCGAGTATCTGTTCTTTGCACCGGCTCCGGTTGAAGTCTATGAGGCCTTTTTTATGCCGATTATTACCGAGACCCAAGATGCCATTCGCTCGGGGGAATGGCCGCGTCATCCTACTGTGGTTGTTCGAGATGACAATGACCGGTTTATGGGGATGGCCGGATTGTCGCAGATGATGTTCTTGCCGGGTAACTACGATATGGGCTATCAGCTTCCTGCGCATGCTTGGCAGCAGGGCATTGCCACTGCATTGTGTCAGTTGATGACGGATATCGCGTTTAATGAGATGGCCGCTTATAAAGTGACAGGCAGCTGCTATGGTCAGAATATTGCCTCAGCGAAGGTTTTGGAGAAATGTGGTTATGTCCATGAAGGGCGTTCAGTGGGTTATTATCCGCTCCGGGATGGGTTTGACGACCGCCTGTATCTAGGGATGACGGCGGAACAATATGCCAGCGCTAGTTAGAGATATTCAAGCTAGTACAGACAAATGGCCCGCTATAGCGAGATAGCGGGCTTTTTGATGGCAGAGCCAAAATTAGAGCGTTGGTGTCACATCCTGAACATGAAAGCTGCCTTTGTCGAGAGGGCGGGTAACTTCCTTGCTGGTATTGAAATTGATCTTGCCAAGATCAACCTGCTTGATGGTACTGTCTCGCATTGTTTTGTAGTACAGCTTGCCGTTGGTTTGGTCGATAACCGATGTCCATTGGGTCGCACTTGGCAGATCCGGAATGTATTTCTTCTCGTTGAATTCAATACCAATTGGCAGATCGAAATTGTTCAGGATATGGAATGCCTGTGATACGGCTTCATCACTGGAATGAAGGTCTGGTGCTGTGTTGACAAAAAATGCCGCGCGGACAAAGCGTGACGGTGGGGTGATATCGCCAGGTAGGCCAAGTGCGCCCGAACCGACCCCAAACGAGAAAGCGTTAACCCCATTGATTTGTTGGCCTTTGCTGACACCCGGATGCATATTGATATAGTTGTTCAGGTTAGTGAGGTGCCACTGGTAATCCGGCGCATTGGTCAGAACTTGAGCGATGTTTTTGTGGATGTGGATCTGGCCGTGATCCATGATTTCAATCACGATATTGTTACCTTGTTTATCGGCAACCCGCCAGTGGGCAGTCGGGGACGGATTGCCTTTGTCGTCCATGTAAACCGGTACAATCTTGATTTGGGCAAGGGCCTTTTCGACCTCATCGATGCTGCTGAATTGGGAGAGCATCCAGCGTACAAAGTCCATGTCGGTAATGTTATTGGCCACGTTACTTGGATCATATTTGGCCAGCGAGCCGTAGTTTTTGAAGTAGAACAGCCCCGCTGATAGCCCCGCCTCGTTTACCCCTTCTGCAATGAAGCGATCATCACTGACTGAAATACCGGTAAAGCCATATTTTGACTCCCAAGTAAGACCTTTTTTCTGATCCGGCAGAACCGATGTATAGCTATGCTTGCGTGGCGAGATCACCAGTTTGCTGTTGAGATCGTTCTCGCCCCATTCGATTGTCCGGGCTTGAATATAATCATCGTTGGTCGTGGTCAGAGATATACCGGTGCAGGCACTGGCGGTATAGGCAAGGCAAGATGCGACAAGCGCCGCGGCTAACTTCAGTTTCATTGTTTCATCCTTTTTGCGAATACTGCATATATACGCTTTATTGAACATTTAAGGTAGCTGTTTGTTGTATTGTTTATTGTCACTCTCTGGCAATAAAAACAGACAGTATCTATCTGTAACCCTTGCTTAGGCATGACTCGGTTATAAAGTGCATCGTTGACATTGTTTGATTATCAAACTAACCTTCTATCAAATAATTTGATAATCAAACAAATGGAGTCGCCGTGTATTTCCCAACTGAACATCAACATTACTTCTCTGAGCACAACAAGAAAGGGGAAAGGCGAACACTTTACGTTTTGTTGCTAACCGTTACGGCAATGGTTGCTGAAATAGTGGCCGGAACCGTCTTTGGTTCGATGGCGCTTTTGGCTGACGGTTGGCACATGGGGACTCATGCGGCGGCATTCTGTATTACGTTATTTGCGTATCGTTATGCGAAGAAACACGCTGGTACTGATAGATATTCGTTTGGTACTGGAAAAGTGAGTGTGTTAGGCGGCTATACCAGTGCTATTGCCTTGGGGATTGTGGCTCTACTTATGCTGGTTGAGTCGGCTCATCGATTGGTGAATCCGCAGCCCATTCAATTTAACGAAGCAATCGGTGTCGCGTTTATCGGTTTGTTGGTCAATGTGCTGAGTATGTACCTTCTTCATGGTAATGATCATCATCATGATGGGCATTCGCATGGGCATTCGCATGGGCATTCGCATGGGCATTCACACCATCATGATCATAATTTGAGAGCGGCGTATCTGCATGTTCTGGCAGATACGCTGACATCGGTATTGGCTATTGTTGCCTTGGTGATGGGGAAGATTTACGGCTGGAACTGGCTTGATGCCGTAATGGGGATGGTTGGAGCGGTGGTCATTGGCAAATGGACACTAGCTCTGATTTGGCAGACATCACCCATTCTTTTGGATGAAAGCATTGCTCAGGATTACAAGGCATCAATAGTGGCGGCATTATCACCTGATGCTAACGTAAAAGATATTCATGTGTGGCGTATTAGTGCTCATCACTATTCAGCGGCGATTATCATTGAGTCCAATAGCAATAAAACAATTGATGACTATAAACAATTGTTGGCGGAGTTTGATAAGATTCATCATCTTACTCTTGAAATGCACTCATCGACCCTATGTACAAGTTAGAACCGCTGAATCAATTGTTAACGGAGTTTTATGACAAGATGTCTTCTTGGGAGATGTCGGTTGTAAAAGAAACCGGTTATTCGCTAGCACAAATCCACACTATTGAGGTGCTGGGTATACATGGTGCGATGCGGATGAAAGAGCTGGCGCAAAAATTAGGTATCACGACGGGGACCTTGACGGTACAAATTGAGAAGCTGGTGAATGCCAACTTGATTGAGCGTGATGCCCATCCTGATGACCGCCGTTCGATTGTCGTGCGTTTAACTGGCGACGGGGAGAAAATTCACCGACTCCATAATCAATTACACTTGGATTTGGTGAAAGATCTTACTCGAAATATTGAGCCTGAACATGCCGCTATTTTGGTTGAGTGTCTTGAAAAAATGAATCAAGAATTCTAATTCTGCTTTTATTACCCAGCGATATGCCTCGTCGTGATGAAGTGCAACCTTGTCTACGTTTTTGGCTTTCGCTGGTGGTGCTTATTGCCAAAGGTTTTGCATCAATGTTGAACTGATGCGTTTTGGTGTAACCACTGTGTATGCTACGATCTCTCTGTATAAATAAACAGGGAATATTATGCTCACGGCCTTGGCGATTAATAACTACCGCTCCATTCCTAATTTGGTGATCCCACTGGGACCGCTAAATGTGATCACAGGTGCCAACGGTAGCGGCAAGTCCAATCTCTATAAGGCGTTCGCGCCACTAAAAATGGGATTATTATAGTAACATAGCGGCCTCCGAACGTTTCTTACTCAGGCTTACCAAGTGTGGCAGAGTCTAATGGAAGGGAGTCCATGTTATTCGTTATGGCTTCAAGAAATTTGTCGAAATAACAACACTAATATTTTTGGGCGTTGTTGACTAAAAGCATAACTATACATTTTTATTTTTGTTATTTAGAACTTGTGACTATCTATAATTTTATAATCGATGAAATTAGTGCCCTCATGCAGCAAATTATTATCTTAATTTCGATAGTACTAGTGGATAGTTCTTTTTGTCAACAACGCCGTCTTTTTGATGTTTGAGTAATTGTGTTATGTATGTCAGCTACGACACAGTTATTGATTTCTATTATGGTGATATAGGATACAATGCATTAATTAATAAACCTAAAAATACAGCCGATATTGTGAAAGTAATTGTGTTTATAATTATCTGCTTACTCATTGTTAGTCCTTGTTTATATACTATAACTATAACTGATAACAATGTGAATGGAATCAAAAGACCATAGTAATTAATAACGTTATCAACTAATAATGAATCCATCAGTAAATTTGAATGAGGAAATAGATATTGACTTATTTCTTCAACTTCATCTCTTGAAAGGATTATGAAAGACATTCCCAATAGTAAAAAAATATGAATGAGAATGATTGATTTGTTAATTATTCTTAGCATAATCCAGAACTCTTTTGTGCAACAACTTGATGACGTATTTTTCCTCGTATTTTTGTTGTAGCCAGTTGGAAAGCATTAATATTAATGTCATATTTATCAATTACCGTAATTGAATCACCATTTTCATCAATAATCTTAAAACTTACATCTCCTTTACTATTACCAAAAGACGATCCTTTTATTTCAATATCAGCCGTTTTACCAATCAGAAACTCATGTTTTAGTCTATCAATAGATGTTTGTTTGGTAACTTTAATCCAGTCTGTAACAGCATGACCTACAACAACTGTACCTGACTCATTTCCAAGCGATAGAGTATCTATAATGCCATAAATATGAGTGGGAGCATTTCCATGATTAGGTCGTGTCTCTATATAACAACCTGAAAATAGATTAACTCCAAATGATGTTTTAGGGATATTCATGCCGAGACCACTAACTCTAATTCTTATTTCCATATATTACCAACTAATCTAAATTAAATGGAGAGCAATATTAAACAACAAAATTTGTTGGTTGATATGGGTAATGTTTATTTTATGGATTCATATCAAAGAAATGTTGATATATGTAATGAATGCTATAGAAAATATGGAGATGTATCACGCAGTTGGCACTTTTCTGATGGATATTTGTGTGTCACTTTGTTTGAGAATAACATTTATTAAATATGGTTGGTGTATCTCATTGGTTAGGTGTTTAAATGGGATATTTTAATTTAATTATTAAGGGAAATGAAAAATAATTAATGCTCTTCATTTGAGAGTTCATGAAACTTTTAAGAGTCGAGAGAAAAACATTCACAAATATAGGGAGTGGCAGTCTGCATGTGAATAATTCCATTCCAACTACGATACTCTAGCTTTTCCTGGGGGATTAATTGGAGCGTATGAGCGTATACTACACGGTGATCCTCAGGCTATCGAGGCAGCACTTTGCTTTGTCGAGATTAGACCTTGTTTTTTTTCGGTCTGGTTATATGTATAAAGACTTATTGCGAAAGCTTGGTAAGGCTCCATTGAAAGATAATGATATTGCTAGGTTCCAGTTTATAAAAAATCGTATGAAGAATATCGCCGTAATAGAAATACTCCCGGATAATTTCATCGCTGATACACAACCATAGCGCTACATAAAAGATAGCCAGCAAGGTCGATATTGCAGCGAGAGTGACAAGGCTGAGTCTTGAATCTAGTCAGAATCACCCATGCCAAAATCTGGATAAGTGGCATTTATATGATTTATTATGTGCTATCATTTACCGCTCAAATTTATAGAGTGTTATTATGCAACTAATTCCTTTGTTAAAACAGCCGAGAATTCACTGACGATTATAATGTTTTTATAGATTAAATATATATAACATTAGTTTGAGGTTAGGAATGCAAAAGAAACATTGGTCAAAATTTTAATTGTTGCATGAGGTGGTAACGAACGCCAATATCATCATAAAGGGAACACATAGTTATTACAGTGATTGCTGGGATAAGGGATTTGAAGAGTCGGTCGTCCGATATCTGCATGGTGATGAAATTAGTTGTAATTGGGAGCCACGGTGGGATATCGACAAACTCTATATTGGCGATTATTTTTGTATTGCTGCTGAAGTCGTTATATTGATGGGCGGAAATCACACTCATAGAGCGGATTGGTTTTGTTTATATCTATTTATGGATGTTATCGATGAAGCATATATAGGTAAAGGTGACACTCATATTGGTGATGGTGCATGGCTTGGAATGAGATCAATGGTAATGCCAGGTGTAACTATCGGTGAGGGCGCGATAGTGGCCGCTAATAGCGTCGTGACAAAGGATATTCAACAACTGAAATGTGCAGCTTTCGCTTATGATGAGGAAAATAGGCTGCGATGACCATACAATGCTTTTCTGATTGTTAGTGGAACGTAATGTGCAGCGATTAATTTGCTTGCCTCTTCAAAACGCCCGATTAATTCGGGCGTTTTGCTAGGTGGTAGTAGCTAGTTTTGCCACCGCATAGTGATGGGTTGCCAGCGGTTTGGCGTACGTGGTTTTGTTTTGTTGGGGCTCTCTGCCTGATATTCGACAAAGCCAAGTTTGCGGTAGCAGCGAAGGGCGGGTGTATTGTGGGCAAACACGTTCAAGGTAATATCGGTTGCACTGAGTTTACTCTGCGCATAGTGGATAGCAGTAGTGATCATCTGCTTGCTGTGCTGCTGGCCGCGGTAGTCTTCGGCAATAAAGACTCGGCATAGCCGGTAGCTGGTGTCGGAGACTTTGAACAGTTCGATAAATCCGGCATGTTGCCCATCAACTGTAAACAGAAAGGGAATGACTTCCTTTTTGGAATAATGCAAATCGAGCTGGCGGAAGGTTAGTGGATACTGGAATGTGCTTCCGCTCCAAAGAACGTTAAGCTCATCGGAGTCAATCCATTCGGTGAGTTGCCAGTAGTCGTTTTCAGTAAAGGCTTTTAGACCCATTGCGGTAACGTTTTTGTTCTCCTAATAATAATGGGCGGGAAAATACCCCAGAATGCGCCAATTAGAAAGAGATTGCGCTTCTTTTTGTTGATGTTTCGGGGGGGATTCTCATCCGAATCGTTTTCCCATTGTATTTTCCGTTATTGAACGATTGGATTTATGGGTGGATGATTGGTTTGTTTTTCAAATAGCCGGATAAACGGTTTGATTGTCGGCAGGGCGATGATGATGGCGAGCACATGTAAGGCCGTCAGTTCTACTGTATTGCCATAGAGCCACTGCCCGGCAATGTTGCCGAGCGCAAAAGCAGCGATGCCGAGTATAGTTAGGCAGAGTAGTGTTTTGAAAACAAAGATGTAGGCTTGAATCATTGTGCAAATCCTTTTGCTGATGTTCAAAATAAGAAAACAGCATCATCATGGCACTGTTATCGGATCATTGCTGAAGTCATCAGCGAGTTTTGCAAGCAGAGGGAATTTTTTCTTTTGAGATGCAGATTGGTGGCAGGCAAGATGGGAGATGTCTCTGATAATTTTTTTGAAAGCCCTTATCGCTAGTGTGGCCTCTCTTTGGGAATATGCTCAATAGAATAGTAAACGAGAGCGATCTACCGAGAGGCCTGCTTTTTGGTGGTTAAGTTATACGGTAATGTTACGTGCGTGCTTTTACCAAGAAGCGTTTGAAGAAGTCCGTAAGATCAACGGAAGCGAGATCAGTAAATTCACCAGCATCATAGAAGCGTCCTTTGCAAGTCGGGCAGCTCTCGTACCAGATATGTGGTTGTTTGGCATCGACCATGCGCAATAGGGGATTGTTGGGGCATACCGGGCATTCAACTTTGTCGATTTCGTTGAAGCGTTTCCCCAGTGATTTATGGCCGATATCGATATCTTTGGCCAGAGGTTTCATATCTTCAATTTCATAGCTATCTAGCCATAGTCCTTTACAGGCGCTACAGCGTTCAATGTCTCCCATTGCGGTAGTAATGTGCTCGAAAGGGTTGTGACATTTAGGGCATTTCATGGAAGCTCCTTGCGAAATATATTTCGCCCAACTTACTCTGAAATGCATAGGTTTGAAAATTCAAGGTGCTAATTTGCGACATATATGCTCAAGTTTGCCTATTTTGGCTGATTTTCCTGTCTTTTCTGTCCGCTAGGAGTAAACAGGGGCCGGATGTTATTTTGGAATGCGCTATAGGTATGTAGTGTGGGTTTCGCCCGCTTTTTTGATATATCTGGCATTGCAGTTGATAGGAAATGTGCCTAGGATGGGGCTGTTTATACATTCAGGATTGGTCGTTATGGCTGATCTCGGCAAGACATGGAGTTGTACCAAGATGGTGGCTAAAGTAGATATTGCGCCGCAGATCCGAGATGGGCAAATGGGCCCGCAGTTTTCCGAGTTGATTCAAGGCTATTGGCGCCTTGGTGCATGGAATATGACCCCGCAGCAGCGGTTAACTTTCCTTAAGCAGCATATTGAGCTAGGGATTTCCACTGTTGATCATGCAGATATTTACGGTGATTATCATTGCGAGCAGCTGTTTGGTGAGGCAATGGCGATAGAGCCGAGCATCCGTGACCAGATTGAGATAGTAACTAAGTGTGATATCAAGCTGTGCTCAGGCCTGTTCCCAGATCGTAAAATCAACCATTATGATACCGGCAAGGCTCATATTATTGAGTCGGTCAATAATTCTCTGGCACGCCTTAATGTCGAGAATATCGATGTGCTGCTGATCCACCGTCCGGATGTGCTTATGAATGCCGACGAGGTGGCAGAGGCATTTGGCGAGCTTAAGCAGCAGGGTAAGGTTAACCATTTTGGTGTCTCTAACTTTACCCCATCGCAGTTTGAATTGTTGCAGTCTCGTCTTGATGCGCCTCTTGTTACCAATCAGGTTGAGATTAACCCGCTGAATTTTGATGTATGCCATGATGGCACGCTGGATATGCTGCAGATGAAGCGGATCAAGCCGATGGCGTGGTCATGTCTGGCTGGCGGGGATATTTTTTCCGGTAACAGTGAACAGGCTGTGCGTGTTCGTACCGAGCTTGAGGTAATTCGCGACGAAGTAGGGGCCGCAAGTATCGATCAGGTGATTTATGCCTGGGTTCGTCGACTGCCTTCACAGCCATTGCCGATCATCGGCTCGGGTAAGATAGAGCGCGTGCAGGCGGCGGTTGATGCCCTTTCTATTACCTTGACGCGTGAGCAATGGTATCGCGTGTGGGTAGCCTCGAAAGGTCACGGTGTGCCATAGTCGTTATGTAATTGACGATAGTTGCATGGCAATAGTCAATAAAGCATAGAGAGAAGAGAAAGGGCCGTGAAGGCCCTTTTTGTTTTTCTACCAGCAGTGCTTGTAGCTTTTTTTCTGGGCGCACTCAGCGGTCTTAAGCGCATCGCTGAAAGTTTCGTCGTGGGGGTAGGCATCGGCCAGTTCACGGAAGGTTTCTACCGCCTTGGTCGTTTGCTTCTGGTTGTAATACGCCCATCCTTTGATTTCGGCCATACCCACATCCTTGCCATAGTTCATTTCAAATTGGTTCGTTTTATCAATAACGTAGGCATAGTCCTGAAGCTCATAGGCATTGAGAATCGCCTTGGCTTCTCTTTGTTTGGTGTAGAGCATCCGCTGGCTAGGATCGGGCAGGTTATAGGCAAGGTATTCGGCTCGTTGCTCGAATCCGGCTTTGTTGAGTGCCAATGTGTAGCCATATTGGGTGTTGGTGTAGTCCTTATCATTTTTCGGTAGGGTCTTTAGGGCTTTCACAAAGGCGCGGGTTGCGGTCATTGGACGGTCGAGTTTGTACCACTGCCAGCCCGCAAGGGCCTGTTGTTGTGGGGTTAGCGATGGGAGTTTGTCCAGCAGCTTCAGGCAGGATTGAGGATCATTTTTGCAGGCTTTGGCAAGTGCTGGTGAGCCTTGGCTTTGGTTGAGTTTGGTCAGAGCCGGATAGCGTTTTGACCATTTCGACTTGAGCTGCTCGGCATCGTCTGTTTGTCCCATACGTTGCAAGCTGAGGATTTTCCCTTCAATTTGTTTGCGGCTGGGTTGCGATGACCAATTAATGGATTGGTTGAACCAGGATAGCGCCTTGGCGGGTTGCTTCTGGCGTAGGTATTGCCAGCCAAGCAGTTCGGCTCCCTTGGCGTCTTTGATGGTGCTGATTTGCTGGCTAGCCTGTTGAGTCTGCTGGGACGAAAGACGGCGTTTGCCTAGTTGGTTCAAATTCACTTGGTAGGTCAGCTTGCTATAGGCATTGCTGTCAAAGCCGCTACTGTTGCGGTATCGCGCGAGGATATCTGTCCCGTGGCGAGATTGGGTCCATGCCAGCGTTTTTTGGGTAGTTGCTAAAGCATGCTGGGGGCAATTTTGCAAAAGGGCTGTGAGTTTTTGTTTGGCTTTGGGGCCATATCCTGATTGGGTTTCGAACTGTAAATCCAGCCATGCCCATTGGATACGTTCGCAGTTAGACCATTGCGGGTTTGACGCCAATAGTGCACGGGCCTGCGGGGTATTTCGGCTTTCGACTGCCTGGTTGAGCTGGCTCAGTGCGGCCTGATAGCTGATTTCTCCGTTGAGGTTGTCTGATATATTCTGGCTGGAAGCGGCTTGCTGGGCGGCTTGCCAGCCTTCTTTTTCTAAGATCTCCCAGATTGGACTTTCGTCATAGCCGCTGTAGGTTTGGGGGGGATTGATCTTAACGGACACTTGGCTTTCGAGGAGTTGGACATGGCCCTGCTCGTTGGCAAGTACCGGGGCTGCGAGAAGCAGGGGGAGTAATGACAGTTTCATTGGCAATACCTCTCGTAAAAAGCAATATGGGAGAAAATGATCAGGCTGGCAGAGTAGTAATCATCCGACAGAGTGGGTTCGGGAAGGACACTGCGATGTTTGTAATCCTCGTTGCTGAGCTGAACCAGAGCAGCAATGGCATTTGCGCCGCTTGGGGCTCGGTAGTTCGCCATGGTGTTGGTTTCCACATCGACCCACGCGCGGTTGTATTTTTTGAGCCAGCTACGATAGTGGTCATTGATGGCGTTGTCGTATCCCCCCCAGATCAAGTACAACGGTATGCGGTAGCTGGCATAACTAAAGCGGGGTGGGAACTGCTGGGCTGGCTCCCATTGGTTATTGCGGTATTCGATCCAGTCTGAAGGGAGGGCATGTTGTCCGAACTGACTTTTCTCGAGAATTTTCATTCCGCCATCGTTGAGACTTTGCCAGCGGGCATTGAATTTTGCGAAGTCGTTAAAGGCCGGGTAAACCCAATAGGAAGGGTTTACCACAGTCGATGATGGATGCTCGAAGCCATAGCCTGCGGGCAGCAGTGCGGTGTGTTTATCCAAAGTCACAAGGTGGGTATCGGCCAATGCGTTGATGATGGCTGCTGCCTGTTCGCGATAGCGGTTTCCCGGCCATACTTCTTCGGCTTTTAGCAGAGCCCAGGCGATAAAGATATCGCCGTCGCTGGCATTGTTACGATCCGGGATATGGGGTGTGGCAGATTGCCACTTCCAAGAGAACAGTTGATCGCTATCGCGTTGGAGGGTTTGTTGCGTCCAGCGCCATATGGCACGGAAACTGGCATGGTCATGAAAGAAGGTTGCCATGACCATGCCGTAGCCTTGGCTTTCGCTGTGGCTGATGCTGTTATTGCTGTTATCAACTACCCTGCCGTCCGATGTGACGAACTGCTGCTTGTAAAGCGCCCACATGTCCGAGTCTTCCCGGATATTGCAGCCATGAACGCTGTTGAAAACCGAGGAATGGCTGAGCAGTGGCACCGTCGCGAGTACAAGAGGGAGCCATTTCATGATTTTTTCTCCAGCCCTCGGAACATGAACCATGCCAATGCGAGCAGTAGGGTAAAGAGCAGGAACGGCATGCTGAGTGGATGGGCGATAAATCCGGCGCGAAGTAACTGACGATCCGTCGCTCGGCTTGGCACCGTTAGCTCGATGGTTCCGGTTACTGCGCTGCTAGGCTGGCTGAGATAGATGGCCATTTCTTGTGTCAGAGCCTGTTCGTTTGCGGTAGTGAAGCTGATGTTGCGCCATCCGTTGCTCAGTGTCGTTAGGGTGGCGAAGCTATTTCCTGCTTGCTCCCATTGTGTTGATTGGCCGGGATACTGGAAAAATTGGCTCTGGCTATTGATGGGCTCACCCGTTGTGCTTTCTGCCATGTCGGAGAGCAAGTTGTTGCGCAAGCGGTTAAGTAGACTATTCGTATCGCTGGGGGCTGGGGAGAGCGTGTCACCGCTGGTGCCAACATTGAAGTTGAGGTTGAACGGGCGTAATTGGGTGGTACTGTCGGTAACCAGCAATTCGGTCATCGGCTGGCGGGCCTGAAAGGCAAGGTGACTTAGCAGTTGCCAGACATCGCCAAAATCACTGTTTTGGGCATAATTGAGTGTCACTTGAGCATCACTGCCATTGTTTTCGGTGATGAATAACAACTGATCGGCGGGTAACTGTTGCTCATATCTGGTGAGGTAATTGACCCATGCACCGAACTGAACCGCAGAGCTATCGCTGATATGGGCAATGAAGGGAGTGATATTGCCAGTCTGGCTAGATACAGTTTGTTGTTCAGGGCCGTAAAGCTCAATACTAATGTTGTTTAACCCTGGGCGAAGCATGCTCATCGGGAAACTGAGGCGGTAATGCTGCATGTTGCGCCAGTAGCTGGCCCGTAGAGGCATGCTGTTGGCATAGTCGCCGTTGACACGAATGACCATCGCCGCTTCACCGGGTGCAACTTTTGGATGGGTTAGGACAAGATTGATGTGAGATTGCTCTTCTTTGTTAACCAGAAAATTCGCTGGCATCATTAACGGAATGGTTAATGGCTCATCCCCAAATCTTTGCTGCTGGGTAAAAAGGTTGACAGGGTATTCGGTGTCGCTGGCAACCTGAGGCTGGTCATTGGTACTTTGTGCGGCGATCATGCCGTAGGTTTGATTCGGTAAATGAAAAGCCGGGTTAGCAAAGAGTTTGCTGGACTCAAGCAGCTCTTGTTCATTTCGGCCGGATACGATGATCCGCCATTGCTTCTGATGATAGTGCAAGGCCATATAGGGCCCGTTGATCGCATCCAGATAGTTTTGTGGCAGGCTGGCATGTTTTGCCAGCGCATCTGGTAGGCCATAAATCAGCTGGATTTTGCTCTTGTGGCTAAAATCGCTGTGTTCATTGTTCCGGGTATAAAAGTGGTACTGATAGTCGCTGCTTCCACTTCGCAATGTCCACCCTTGTACCAACAAGCCTGCAATTGTTAAATCCCCTTGGGCATTATCGGGTAATAGGCTGATCAGCTGTACCGGCTGGTCATGCATTTGGCCGCTGCTGATCAGTGCTGCTGCACTTTCTAGAGTCGGCGATGTTTGCGTTGGATAGTAACTGAACTCAAAGAATGATTGGTTGGCTAACAGTTCGGTGACTGCTTCGGCAGCATTGACTCGTTGTTCGGTTAAGCTGAGTGATCCCGGTAGCTGATGACGGACGGCAACGGTCAGGGTATTGCCGTAGCGGTTGAGCAAGTCGGGGGTAAGGGAGATGACAACCTGCTGCGGATTACCATCCGGTTGAAGTTGGATATTTGCGAGTGCTTTTTGACCAAGGCTCACCCAGAGGTTAGCGATGTCGATTTTTCCTGAATGGGTCATGGTTAGCGATAGCTTGATTTCTTGCGCTTTTTGGGTATCCAAAATAGTTAGCGGAAAGCTGATTTTGTCCCATTGTCCCCGCAGGGTGGTATCGCGGCCTGGCGGCAATAGAATGTTGAGCGGGACAGTGACCGTTTCAAGCGGTGTATAGGACGAAGACGTTGTTTCTGCCTGTAGTGGCAGGCTGCTAAACGTCATTAACAGCAGGCCCAGAAGGGACGTCATTAGCGATTTCATTGGCGTACATCCTGTGTTGAGTCTGTGGCTTTCGGGCTTCCTGCCGGTTTGGCTGGATCCGGTCGTTGATTGTGCAGCGAGGCTTTAAGTACCGTGGTAAGGCTTCGTACAGATAACTGAATGAAGTTGCCGAGAGCATGAAGAATGCTTTTCTTTTGCTGCTCTTCGAACTGTCGACGGACTTCCCAGCGGCGACTGAACCCGTAGGCGATATCGGTGAAAACGGCTAATGATTGAGTATTTTTATCCATAAGTTCGCAATGGACAGATTGACCGTTGGCGAGATATGTCGCTTGATGGATTCGCATGGCAAATCGGTAGGGTTTCAAATGTGCTTTTTCAGATTGGGATTGCTTGGGTTTGGCGACGTAGCAGGTTAGTTCGACAATATCCCCATGCTGCAGGTTGTCATCCAAATTATGGATTGTCAGATTGGCACCGCTGAGTGAAGCATTGTTAATAGTGGCTGTTGATTGCTTGTTGTTGATCGCGACATGTGCCTGAACGTTGCTTTGTATGCGAGGTTCGATGCGGCGCTGGCGTTTTTCAAGGGTGGATCCCAGACAGAGCAGGCTGATAAGAAGGTTCAGGGTATTGAAAACCAGAACGATGGCGAGCTGTCCTTGTTCGATAGGGAAATGGTAATAACGGTAAAGTCCCCAGCACTCGGCTACTGTGAGCACGATGGTTAGGACTAGCAAGGCAGGTGTTAGGCCGGAGAAATGAGTATTCTCCGTCGTTTCGCCCTTGGGAGTCACAGCAAAGCTGGGTTTGCGAGGGCTGATAATGACCGACAGGACCGGCAGGAACAGAAATAGGGATAGAATAGTTTCGTAAAACTCTGAAAACAGGGTATTACGGGTTTTGCCAAACAGGTGTTGGTTAATCAGAATACTGATGATGAGATGCGGGATGGCATAGGCGACGAAGGCCCCGGCATTACCGACGAAAATTTGGAGATCAAACAGTAGGTATGCCAGCGGAGCTAGCAGGTAAACCACGCGAAATAGCGGGAAGAACCAAAAGCTTGTCGAGTTGAGGTAACAGAGTTTTTGCGGCCATGATAGCCCACGCTTGAACAGGGGATTATTTAGCATGAAAATCTGGATCATTCCCTGAGCCCAGCGCGAGCGTTGGGTGACATAGGCCCCGAATGTATCCGGTGATAGCCCGGCAATCATCGCTTTGTTGATATAGGCGCTATCCCAGCCTTTGGCATGGATATTGATTGCAGTATCGGCGTCTTCGGTAATGGTTCGGGTGGAAATACCACCCACATCTTCTAGAGCCTTGCGGCGAATGACAGCCGCTGAGCCACAGAAAAAGCTCGCATTCCAAAAATCCATCCCTTTGAGGATCCGGTTGTAGAACATTTCGTTTTCAGCAGGCACTTTGTCTTCGATCCCGAGATTACGCTCAATAGGATTGGGGGTGACAAAAAAATGTGGGGTCTGGACAAAACCGAGGTTGGAATTGTGTTGGAACTGGCCGACGGTGTTGACCAGAAAGTCTCGGCTTGGGACATGGTCTGCATCAAGGATCAGTACCAACTCGCCTTGGTTGTGGGCAAGAGCATGGTTGATATTGCCGGCTTTGGCATGGCTGTTGTCTGGGCGGGTGAGGTATTCCACGCCGAGTTGCTGGCAAAGTGCCTTGAGCTTGCTGGTTCGCTCACGGGCTTGTTTGGCCTGGTGGTGATCCTGTGCATTAAGTTTTTGCGCAGTTCCGCCGTCATCCAATACCCATACATTGACTGTTCCTGGGTAATGAAGTTGGCTGGCGGCGGCAATCGTTGGGCCGACAACATGGAGAGGTTCGTTGAAAGTTGGGATAAAAACATCCACTGACGGAATGTCTTGTTTTTCGTCGATGGGAATAATCTTGCGATTACGCTGCTTTACATTCACGAACATTCCAATCAAGTAGATGCTGATCCCGTAAATTTCGGTAATAAACAGGGCGAGGGCAAAGGGAATATCGAGACTGCTTTCCCACGGTAATGTTTCATCGTAGCGCCACCATATATAGCGAAGGGAAATGAATGCCCCTGTCAGCAGCATAACAAGGTTGAGGTATTTTTTTTCGCTCGATGTCATACATAGCAGAACAACCAGCAGGGCGGAAACGGACAGCCATAAGTGGGTTTCCACTGCGACCTCGATGGTTGCCAGATACAACACGGCAACGGTGAGAAGGCAACTGGCCAGCCATTTCATACCGGAGAGTGCATTTAGGTGCTTCATTATTAACGTTCCTCTAGGAAAAAGCTGGGTTTGAGATTGTCGAGCCAACTCAGGTTATGCTGATCTTCCGGCGCGCAGTGGTGGATAAAGATAGAGAGGTATTTGTTCATCCGTTTGGTGTGTTGTTGTGAGTAGGTACAACGATCGCCATTGGGCATGACACTAACCCAGTGCTGGTAGGCACCGATGCTGTTGTATTTGCGTTCTCCGGGGTTTGCTGGAAGGGAAAAGGAAAATTGTGCCGGAGGCTGGCTGAGCGGCTTGTTGGCAATCACTTGGACGATGAGATTTTCGCCGCGCTGGAAGGTATGGTTTTCCAGCTCGGTCCAATACCAAATATCTTGGTTGCGTTGCTGGCGATAGTTGCCAAGCGAGGTCATCCCCTGCGGGAAAACGGGTAATTGGTAGTCGTGGATAGGTACAGGATCGTTAAAAGTATGGCTGACAGGTTGGCTGGTCGTGAGCTGACATCCACTCAGCCCGATAATCCCGACAGCGATGCAAAATGATTGCGTCACGTTCATTATATGCTCCTTGTGCTGTTCTAGATGGAGCTATGCAAGAATATGACCATGCTTTTTCGTTTTTTTTAATTTTGATAAAACAATGAATTAGATTTTCCATGAAGATCTGGTTTTAATTATGAGAATTAAAATGCAAAATTTTTTGATACTTCAAAATAGTGATGTGATGCAGTTACTGATTGCTTGCTTTTAGGTTGGCGTGAAATAGGTGATATAGTCATTTCATGCTATAAAACAACAGGTAAGTATTGGGTTGCAGGTAGAACAATGGATGCAAATAACGGCATGGTTGTGGCGAAAGCGTTGAGCAAAAAGCAGCAGGCGATTATCGACAGGGAATTTGAGCTGTTAGAAATTGCAAAGAAAGTTGTCGAAAGAGAGGGGTATGCCCACCTGACAATGGATAAGGTGGCGGCGGATAGTCCCTATTCGAAAGGTACTATTTACAATCACTTCAACAGCAAAGAAGATCTGGTGACGGCGCTGGGCATTATGGCGTTCAAAAAAGAGATTTTGTTGTTTCGTCGAGCTCTGGATTTTGACGGCAATAGCCGGGAAAAAGTGCTGGCGATGCATGTCGGTTATTCGTTATTTACCCGTCTTGAACCTGTTCTGGCGATGTGTGTGCTTACCTGCCGTACGCCGTTTGTTATCGAGAAAACAGCGCCTGCCCGGCTTGAGCATTTCAATGTACTTGAAGAGCAGATGGTGGCGATTGGCGATGCATTTTTGCAGCAAGGGTTGGATAACGGGGACTTGGTTCTTCCTGCTGGCTACCGTAAAGAGAATGTGGTGTTTGCGAACTGGTCGATGGCGTTTGGCTCAAACGCTCTGATGAATAATGCCACCGAAGCGTGCTGCGTATCGCGTATCGCTGATTTGGACTCGATACTGTGCAACGTCAACTTGCTGCTTGATGGTGTCAACTGGCGCCCGTTGGCATCCGAGTTTGACTATAAATCCTCATGGCTGCGTATTGAGCAGCAAGTGTTCGCCGACGAGGTGGCACAACTTGGGCCGCGAATATCTCCGTCTCTATAGCTTATGTTGAAGCGGTGACTGGGGGAATTCGGGTATAAACACAACCCGTCTACTCTTAGTCGTAGATATCTACCTTGTTATTGACTGGCGTTACTCTCCCTCTGCTTTTGTTAGCGAGAGAAGGAAGGGTAGGTTGACCTTTCTATTAGTTACTGAATTCCCACCATATTTATTCATTAATCACTCTGAATGACGCTGCGTTGAGAGTAACTACCGAGCTTTCTCCCGAATTTGAATATATGGCCAAAATGCACTTGTTGTGATTATTTTTTGCGCTAATATGACGAAAGGTCAATTTTGACGGTTCGTCATAAATATGAATCACCATTCGTTGAATGGTTTTTTTATCTTCATTTGTGACAAATCGTCAATATTCGGCGGTGGCAAGAGGGAGCAGGACCTGTTGCCAAACCGCTTATGCTTTCACGGGTGGGTTGTGATAGCTGGGCATAACACGGTACGTCACAAATGGAGAAAGTGATGAAACGTAAACTTTTGCACATGCCAGTTTGGTATCCCAAGTTGGTGCTGTTGATGTCGCTGGTATTGGTGGTACTTGCGGCATTTGGCAGTAAAAATTTATTTTTCCGGGGCGATTATCAGATCTTTTTTGATGCCGACAATCCGCAGTTGGCGGCATTCAAAGAAATAGAAGCCACATTCACCAAAACAGACTCATTAGCTGTTGTGGTGGCGGTGCAGGATTCAATATTCACACCTGAACATCTGAATTTGGTCAGGGATCTCACTGAATCAGCATGGCAGACTCCTTATTCCAGTCGAGTTGATTCAATCGCTAACTACCAGCATACCTCTGCCGATGGCGATGATTTGCTGGTGGAAGATCTGTTGCTGGATCTGTATCCGTTCACTGAGGCTCGAATTGCCTATGTAAAAGACATTGCATTGGCTGAACCTCGCCTGCGTGATGCCTTGATTTCCCGTTCGGGCAAGGTGGCAGTGGTCAATATTACCTTGAACATGCCAACTGGCAACCAGACACAGCAAGTGCAGGAAATCAAACATTTCATTGATGCGTTGATCGTGCAGTATCAGGCTGATTATCCCGCGGTGACTTTTCATCTCGGTGGGGTGATTGCCCTGAATGCGGCGTTTGCCGAAGCCGCCCAGATCGACAGTACGACGCTTATTCCTTTGATGCTTTTGATTATTTTGCTGTTTCTCGGGCTGATGCTGCGCACTGTGTCGGGTGTGTTTGCCACCTTGCTGGTGATTATAGCGACGGTTGCCGCGACACTGGGGATCTTGGGATGGAGTGGGCATTATTTGGATACTGGGAGTGTGAATGTGCCGACGTTGATCATGACACTGGCGGTTGCGGATTGCGTTCATATTCTCTCGGCGGTGTATCAGTCGATGCGACAGGGTATGGCAAAGCGCGAGGCGATAGCCCATAGCCTGAGCGCCAATTTTACGGCATTGCTGATCACCTCGGTGACAACCGCTGTTGGTTTCATGATGATGAATGCTTCTGATTCGCCAGTTCTGCGTGATATGGGAACGTTGTCAGCGTTGGGGGTCATGCTGGCATTGTTGTTGGCGCTCACGGTGCTGCCGTCACTGATGATGCTTTTGCCGTTGCGAATCAGCCCGCGCCCCCAATCATCCACCCCGCGTGCTCTTGATCGCTTTGCCAATGTGGTGATCCGCTTTCACCGCCTGATTATGCCGGTTTCATTGGTAGTGGTTGTGGCGAGTGCCTTTCTGATGGTGCAAAACAAAATCGAGGATGATTCGGTCGAATATTTTGATACGAGCAATAGCTTCCGTCAGGCTGCTGATTTTATGGCGGCCAATATCAGCGGGATGAACAATATCAGTATCGCTGTGAAAACAGGTCAGCCTCAGGGGATGAATAGCCCCGCCTTTATCAAGACACTGGATGGATTTACGCGGTGGTTACGGGATCAACCCGAAACGGATCATGTTGCCAGCTTGGCCGATACATACCGGCGCTTGAATATGAACATGCATGGCGATGATAGTAAGCAATATCGCCTGCCGGATGAGCAGGGCTTGGCGGCGCAATATATGTTGCTTTACGAGATGTCCCTGCCATATGGGCTTGATTTGAATAATGAAATCAATATCGACAAGTCCTCGGTCAAGCTGGTGCTGACCACGGAAAACCTCAATAGCAAGGAAATGGTGGCGCTGGAGGCGCGGATCTACCAATGGTTTGCCGACAATGCGCCTCAATATGACGTGGTAGCGTCGAGTCCGACATTGATGTTCTCTCATATTGGTGAGGTGAATATGGCGAGTATGTTGAAGACCTTGCCGATTGCCTTGGTGCTGATTTCTATCTTGCTGATTGTGGCGTTGCGTTCGCTGCGGCTGGGGTTGATCAGTTTGGTGCCGAATCTGGTTCCGGCGGTGGTTGGTTTTGGGATCTGGGCGTTGATATCCGGCGAGATCAACCTAGGTCTGTCGGTGGTGGTGACATTGACTCTGGGGATTGTGGTCGATGATTGCGTCCATTTTCTTACTAAATACCAGCATGCACGGCGACAAGGGCACGATGCGGAAGGCGGGATTCGCTATGCCTTCGGCACTGTTGGACGAGCACTGTGGATCACGACCGTGGTGCTCGTGGCTGGCTTTAGCGTGCTTGGGATGTCGAGCTTTAGGCTGAATTCAGATTTGGGGCAGCTCAGTGCGCTGGTCATTATGGTGGCATTGATCGTTGATTTTCTCTTGTTGCCAGCGTTGCTGTTGATGTTTGACCGCAAGGCCTATCAAGGCGAAACCGAAAAGGACAAGCCGGCGTTAGTCGCGTCGCTATAGATACTGTATCAGCCCTGCGGGTGGCGATGTTACCCGCAGGTGATGGAATGAAGATATAAGACAGGAAGGAGAGCTCAAATGTGGAACCCAATAGTGTGGTTGAGTGTGATTGGTATGTTGTTTGCCATGCCGGTTATCGCCCAGCAAGTGACGGGTATCGATCAGGGACTGGCTATAGCCAAGGAGCGCAAAGCGAGAGACATTGGATGGGGAGACTCGATTTCAGAGTTGAGCATGTTGCTGAAAAATGCCCAGGGGGAGACCAGTGATCGAAAGCTGAGAATAAAGAGTCTTGAGGTTGATGGGGATGGCGATAAAGGGTTGACGGTATTTGATGAGCCCCGTGACGTTAAGGGCACGGCGTTTCTCAACTACTCCCATACCCATAAGGCTGATGATCAGTGGCTATATATGCCAGCCTTGAAGCGGGTGAAGCGGATTTCTTCTCGCAATAAGTCGGGCCCGTTTATGGGCAGTGAATTTGCCTATGAGGATCTCAGCTCATTCGAGTTGGAGAAATATACCTTCAATTATCTTGGTGACGAAACGGTAGCAGGGGAGTCGAGCTATTTAATCGAGCAGATCCCAACCGATCAATATTCCGGCTATACCCGCCAGTTAGTATGGCTGGATAAGGCTCACTACCGTCCGCTGAAAATGGAGTTTTATGATCGCCGCAAAGCATTGTTGAAAACATTGATCTTCTCGCAGTACCAGCAGTATCTCGGCAAGTACTGGCGTGCTCACAAGATGACGATGGTCAACCACCAGACAGGGAAAGAAACGGTACTTAGCACCCACCAGCTAATGTTCAAAACCGGGCTTACCGATAGAGATTTTAGCCAGCAAAGTCTGAAGCGGTCGAGGTAGGTGATGGGTATGTCACGACAGGGGTATTGGCTATCGGCATTGATAGCGTTTACCCAACCGCTAGTAGCACAGGCCGCAGGGGAAGCAACGTGGCTACCGCAGGAGATGAGAGGTCGGCTTGCGGTTGAACACCGCCAGTTCTTTGCAACCGGTACTCACGGGCAAGATACCGTGCAGCCTTCAGTGGTTATTGAACCCGAATGGTATTGGGAGTGGGAGCAGGGTACGCAGAGTGTTAACCTTGTACCGTTTGCCCGTTGGGATGCGATGGATAATGAAAGAAGCCATATTGATCTGCGAGAAGCGATCTATGCCTATTATGGCGATCGGTTGGAATTGCGGGCAGGGATCGGCAAGGTTTTCTGGGGGGTAACGGAATCTCAGCATTTGGTTGATGTGATTAACCAAACCGATGCGGTTGAGTCGGTTGATGGCGAAGCAAAATTGGGGCAGCCAATGGTGCATTTTGCTTATTTGGCTGATCTGGGGGTGTGGGAGTTGTTTGTGCTGCCGTACTTTCGCGAGAGGACGTTTGCAGGATCTGATGGGCGGCTGACGGTTGCAGGGGTGAACACTGATGAGGCGCGCTATGAATCGTCACGGGGGAAAAAGCATGTTGATTTGGCTGCCCGTTATAGCGTGAGCTGGGATGTATGGGATATTGGGCTGAGTTATTTTCACGGTACGAGCCGAGATCCTTATTTCTTGGTTGAGGGTAGTGATTGGCTGCGGTCCCTAGTGCCTTTTTATGCTCAGATGGATCAGCTGAGTGTGGATTTGCAAGGATTGTGGGGGGATTGGCTGTGGAAGCTAGAGGCGCTTCGACGGTTTAGTCTGGACAATCATAGTGCCGTGACGGCGGGGTTTGAGTATACCTATGTGGGTGTGGCCGATACGGCTTGGGATGTCGGGGTACTGGCCGAATATCTTTATGATAGCAGGGAGAAGCAAGCCCCGGTTGTTGGTCAAAATGATATTTTTGCTGGCGTGCGCTGGGCTCTCAATGATATAGCAGGCACGGAAGTGTTGTTTGGGGTGAGTCAAGATTTGGATGATGCACGTTCACAGACAGCACGGTTAGAGGCATCAAGCCGTTTGGGGAGTGCTTGGCGTTGGAATATCAACGCGTGGTATTTTGATGCTGATGACGAGCGTGATCCTGTTTATGGTTTGCGCAGGGATAATTATGTAGAGGTGGGACTTTCATATTATTTCTAACCCATCGTGTCTTCTTTGCTGAGAATCGGCCATCCTCAGCCGCTGAGGATGGCCTGGCGCATTGTTACCATTCGCCGGTATTTTCCATAGATAGCCAAGGTTCGGCAGGCGCTAGCGGCTCGCCTTTTTGTAGCAATTCGATAGAGATACCGTCAGGAGAGCGGACAAAAGCCATGTGGCCATCGCGAGGTGGACGGTTGATGGTAACGCCATTGGCGCGAAGGTGGCTGCACAATGCGTAGATATCGTCAACGCGAAACGCCAGATGGCCAAAGTTTCGGCCGCCAGTATAGCTTTCCGGCTCCCAGTTGTAGGTCAGTTCGATAAGCGGAGACATCGCCGTCTTTGCGGTATCGACATTGAGTGGCGCGGCGAGAAATACCAAGGTGAATCGCCCTTTTTCACTGTCTTTGCGGTGGGTTTCAATCAGGCCGAGTTTGTTGCAGTAGAAATCCAGCGACGCCTCGAGATCACTAACGCGAACCATGGTATGTAGATATTCCATTGTGCTTCCTATGGTTAAGTAGCAGAGCAAAAAGCTATTCTAACAGTAATTCTGCAACGGCTTCACCTACGGCATAAGCGGATTGTGGGTTCTGCCCAGTGATCAGTTTGCCATCGACCACGACGTTTTCGCACCAAGGGGCGGCTTTGACAAAATGGGCATTGGCCATCTTTAGCTGATCTTCAAGTAAGAAGGGGACAACTCCTGTCAGGCCGATGGTGTCTTCTTCTTCATTGGTGAAACCGGTGACACGCTTGTTGGCGATGAGATGGTCACCGTTGGCGTATTTTAGATTGACCAATGCCGCAGGGCCGTGGCAGATCGCGGCAATAATCCCGTTTTGTTGGTAAATGGTGATGGCTGCTCGCTGAAGTGGTTCATTGTCGGGGAAATCCCACATTGTGCCATGCCCACCAGCAAAGATAATCGCCTGATATTCAGATGGCGAGAGAGAAGACAGGGCCGTGCTGTTTTTTAGGCTGTCGACAAGTTCGGGAGTGGCCAGGAAACGTGCATTGTTATTGTCCTCTTCGTCCCAGCTCTTGGGATCAACAGGGACTTCGCCACCACGAATAGAGACGATATCGACAGGAATGCCTTGATCTCGCAAAGCGAAGTAGGGATGGGTGAGTTCGGATAACCAGAAACCGGTCTGGGTACCGGTTTCTCCCATTGCACCGTGGCTGGTTAGAACGAGTAATGCTTTGACCATGGGCTCCTCTCGATACGTGATAGTTGGCGGCTCCGCGCTCTTATTGGCGGTGTGCCGTCAAGGTGTTCAGGCTATACGAAAGGATAGACCATCGTCGGGGTTAGGTCGTGATTCCTCGATTTTACAAGCGGTGATTGAGTATAGGGGGTTGAGGGAAGGCAGGAAGTTATGCAAAATGGCATAAATAAATAACAATAGGTAAAAAAGATGATATCTAAGTGGGCTGTGCGCTTTTTTCAAATGGCCGAGTTGGTGGGCTCTTGGAGTAAAGACCCATCCACTCAGGTAGGGGCGGTCATTACTCAGGGGAACCGTATTGTGTCGGTGGGTTTCAATGGTTACCCACATGGTATATCCGATAGCGCCGCGACAGATGATCGCGATATGAAATATCTCAAAACATTGCATGCCGAAGAGAATGCGATTTTGTTTGCCAAGCGTGATTTAGCTGGGTGTGATATTTGGGTAACGCATTTCCCTTGCCCGAACTGTGCTGCGAAAATTATCCAGACAGGTATTGCGACCGTGCATTGCCCTGAACAAACGGAAGATTTTTTGTCTCGCTGGGGTGAAAAAATTCAAATCAGTGAGGAAATGTTCCAGCAGGCTGGCGTAACGGTGAATTGGTTGCCGCTTGATGCGCTTAGTACGATCCCTAAAGACTAGATGATCCTTGGTGAAGTGAGGAGAGCGTAAGCATTTTCTTTGCTTGTGACGGTTCCTAGTACATAGATACTGACAAAGGCCACTACCATAGTGGCCTTTGTTTTATCTGTGAGAATCATTGGCTAGCGGGCGTGGCTTATAGGCAGAAGTGGCAATTTTCGTCTGACAGCCCATGTTTGCCAGACAGGGCGGCGATGTGCTGCCTGCCAGCTTCCATTCCCATGATATAACCCTCGTTGAGTTGTTTGGTATCCATCGTTAGCCGTTTGACTGAAAACATGTCTGGCGGGGCAATAACCCTGACAATCGTCCCTTCTGGTGGATTGCGGATAAACGCCAGTGATGCATTGTAGTTATCGGCCCGGTGGGCCATCGCATCAGCGATTTTGGGATAAGGTGTCAGCAGCTTGTTGATGAGCCACGGATGCCGAGCCTTCGGCATTTGGTAATTGAGGGGGTGCGACAAAATGACGGTAATATCACGTGCACCTCGGCGATACGCTTCTTTTACCGGTATAGAGTCGGCGACACCACCATCTGTATAGCAGCCGCCAGAAAAGCATGGTGGGTGCTTAAAGGCAATGGGTAATGCGGCGGTTGCGATCATTGCATCTTGGATATTCGCCGGGCTGATCCTGTGGTAATTGGCTTTGCCGGTTCGAACATCTGTGACGGTTGCCCAAAACGGGATCGAGTGGAAGACATCGGTTTGGTCGATGGGAAATTGTTTATTTGCCTCGGTCCATAACCATTGAATGTCAACAAGATCGCCGCCTTTGATAAAACGGGCAGGGCTGAAAAATTTCTTTTGGGTAGCCAGCTCGGTAATGACGTGGTAGCTGCGTCCTGGCTGGTTGGCGATGTAGCCTAATAAGTTAGATGCGCCAGCCGATACACCGATGGCAAAATCGTAGGGTTGGAAATTGGCATCCATGAAGGCATCGAGTACACCGCTGGCAAAGATGCCGCGCATGGCTCCGCCTTCTACAATCAATGCCCGGCTGTTTTCAATCTTCATATTATCCCCATGTCATTATCATCAGGTAAGAATACGCTGCTGGTTTTCTTTTTTGTATTCGATTTTTCTTATTGTAGCGATAAGCAAAACCAAACAACCAAGCCACCCGAAGGCAGCTTGGGGTATTCGCAATTTAAAATACGATGTACGTTGAATCCTGTGGAAGATGAGGGAATCAGCTACACGGTACCACTTCAATAGTTGGAAGATCCCCGTCTTCTTGTGCTGACGCATATTTGATATAGCACTGGTTGGTTTTCAGTTCTTCCATCTGATCGCCCAGGTCTTTGATGTTGTCTTTGAACGTGATGTATGACATGTGCTGCTCACCCGGTAGGTGACCATATATGGAGGCGAAATCGCCGCCGTCGCCACGTCGGAATTCAACGCCTTTGACAAGGTTGCTGATGGTCATTGGATCGGCATCGGCATACCCGTAGCGGAAGACGCAATATCCGGATGCGCCAATCTCACAGCCAGCAATGGGAATGTCGGCTTGAATGCCGTTGCCGTCAGTGATTGGGCGGTTGGATACATATGAGTAGTGCTCTAAACCGTCTATTGCCAATTTACCGTAGGCCGAGCCCGTAGCAGACATGATTGAGCCTGCCAAATTTTTCAAAACTTCAGTGCGTGTATCATTTTGAATATTCAAGAAGCGCGGTGCTGCAACGACGGCAAGAATACCGATGAGGACGATGACAACGACTAATTCGATTAAAGTAAAACCTTTGCTTTTCATGACGTTTCCCGGATTCTGTTTTGTTGATGCATTATACGTCCAAGGTATCTACCTGATGCAATAGGGGTAATGTGAAATATTATATTCTTTGTGATGTTTTTTTGACGTCGCGGGCTATTCAGGTGTGTATTTTTGGGTTTGTGGTGACTCATTGAGGTTTATTTGGGGAGGTGCGCTGTGATGAAATGTGATGGTGTCATAATTCCAACGTCAAGGTGGCAGGGTGATACGGATGGCGGTTATGTTGCTTGGGTATTTCGCGGGATTTACTGCTGGTAAAGAGTGGCTAGGGAGATGAATTGTTGCTTGTACCAGAGCGCTTTCACCATTACTATCTGGCACATCTTTTTTCCGACAGGTTTACGTAATGGAACTTATTACAGAAGCATTGGGTTGGAGCAGTGTTGCTTTCTATATTTCCTTGACTATTTTCAATAGCATGAAGGCGACTCGCTTTGCCGCATTTGGCTCATCAGCGAATGATATCGTTTGGGCGGTATTGATGGGATGGCACGCAAAGGTGATTCTGAATCTTTCTGTCGCGAGTATTAATGCTTACCGATATGCCAAGG
Source organism: Photobacterium aquae (assembly GCF_001029445.1). Taxonomy (GTDB): domain Bacteria; phylum Pseudomonadota; class Gammaproteobacteria; order Enterobacterales; family Vibrionaceae; genus Photobacterium; species Photobacterium aquae. Next base: position 404 of record NZ_LDOT01000030.1, on the reverse strand, counting down.
ATTTCATGAATGTATCGCGTGAGTTACTGTTTGTGCTTGCGGCGATGATGACTGTCGGGATCGGTTATATCTTTTATACAGCGGTGTCATCTTTTATTGCCGAACCGAGTTTGACGGTCGGTTTCCAGTTTGCTGATTTAGCCGTGATTCTGGTAGCCATGTATATGACATGTTTGCGTAAGTATCGCGTATTGATGCTTATCTCTGGTTTTGTTGGCATGGTCGGTTACTACGGTAACCCGCAGATGATGATCATCAAAGCGTTAGTTATCGGCATTATGTCTTATAAGTTACTGACAAATAAGAAAGAAGAAACTGAAACGGCTGCAGCCTAGTAGTTTCTCGCCAAATTAAATAAAAAAGCCCCGCCTGAAGCAGATTCAGGCGGGGCTTAATTATATGGT
>NZ_LDOT01000029.1 GCF_001029445.1 Photobacterium aquae | reverse complement strand
TAGGGTTGAAGATCGTTGCGATCTTGAGCGTTAAGTCGTAATCTTTTGCCCAGATGTGAAAAAACCCGTCTTGCAGGACGGGTCTTTTCGGAATACTTACGAGTTTGGCGATTCGGTAAGTCCCTTCATGATAGTCCATATCAAGACGGCACTTCAAGTATTCCCGCGACCTATTTGGAATCAAGATGTTTTGGATAGGTGAAAGCATCCCGCTACCGATCAAGGATTGCCTGAGGTAGCCAGCGAACGAGTCGACCCCGAAATGACGTAATAGGCCACGGTGCTCCAGCTGCTAGGCACCGAGTAAGACCGAATGATAATACGGGTTGATGTCTCCCACTGAGGTGGACGTTCTGAGATTCTGCAAATGAACTCAGGGCGCTAAAGGGAGAGCGTAGGGCAGCCCGAAAGGGAGAGAAAACCCCAAGGTTAAGCGTGAAATGACCCTGATATTTCAACCAATTTTATTGGTGTCGAGATAGGGGTTCGGCGTAGCCGAAAGGGCTAAACAACAGAGCTTGCGACGTCCTCCCTTAAGGCTATTTCCGTTTTTTCTTT
>NZ_LDOT01000028.1 GCF_001029445.1 Photobacterium aquae | reverse complement strand
CGCCAAAGAAAAACGCCACCTTGAGACGCTTGAAAGCCTCGACCATGAAGCCATGCATAAGGCAGATGCCAAAGCCCGTAAACACTACAACCAACAAATTAATATTGAGTATTACACCAGTAGCAAATTCATTAAAAGCACAGGATATGAGTCGGCCAAAAGCGGAATAAAAATGGGCATACGCCAGGCCTTGGGGCTGGTATTCGCCGAGATCTGGTTTGAACTTAAAGAGCACGTACCAGCCTTGTTTAAAGATGCGCAGGATAACTTTACGCTAGAACTGTTTTTAGACCGCATGCAGTCTTTGGCAAAAGATATTTGGTCGCGCATTAAGCTGCGTTTTAAAGACCTGATTGAAGAATTCAAAAACGGGGCGATGGCAGGCGTGCTATCTAGCATTACCACCACTATCCTGAACATTTTCTTTACTACACAGAAACTATTGGGACGGTTGATCAGAGAAACTTGGTCAAGTTTAGTTTCTGCTGCAAAGCTACTTTTTCTGAACCCGAACAAACTACCGGCCGGCGATCTAGCCCGCGAAGTTACACGCATCCTCTCAACCGGCATTGCTGTTGCCATGGGTGTCATATTGAATGGCCACCTCGCCAATGTCATGACGTTTCCGTTTGGGACCGAAATAGCGGCCTTTCTGAGTGCTGTTGCAACTGGCTTAATGACACTAGGAATTACTTATTTCCTCGACCATAGCGAGATCATGCAGAAAGTTTGGAATTTTCTAAATCAATACAAATCTGAAGCGAAAAGAACACTTGAGTACTTTCAGAAAGTGAATCAAGAACTAGACCGATTCTTGATCGAATTGTCCTCGCTGGAATTTAACTTATCCGTTTCAGAAATGAGTCAGTTCATAAACAACTTAGAATCCTTCTCCTGTGAGTATGAAAGATGCTTTGTGCTGGCCAACGAAGTGGAGCGACGCGGTATTGCATTACCGTTTGAAGCAGGAAACATTGAGAGTACGAGAAGTTGGCTGAAAAAACTCTAACCAATTCATCCTTGCAGCCCTTTCCATGCAATGGATGTGGTAAGTGTTGTGCGAATGTTCATTTATCTGATCAAACGAGAACTCTGGACCGAGGGGATGGTATCTGCCGTCACCTCGATACGATATCTAGGCAATGCCAGATATATGAAGAACGACCAGATATTTGCCGAGTTGCTTTGCAGTTCGAACGTCACTATGCCGCGCAGTTTACCTGGGATGAATTCGTTTCGTTAAATTTGGCCATTTGTGAACAGTTGCCTGACAGGATAAAACAAAAATAGACCTTATCATTGCCTAAGCTTGTTGCTATTTATTCATCACCGCCCTCTAAATCAACCACTCTGGCTTAGGCATCAATTTATTCGATAAACTCTCATTGGCTTACAACCAGAAGTGTATTACATTTGTAATACACTAAGGAGAGGGAAACCCCGTGAACGTTATAGCAGTTATTAACCAAAAAGGCGGTGTGGGCAAGACCACAACAGCCATTAACCTCAGCGCACAATTTGCTAAAGAAGGCAAACGTACCCTCGCCATCGATCTCGACCCACAGGCCAATTTGACCGTGGTGTTGAGCGGCGGCCAATTCGAGTTTGATACCACCATTTCGCATGTGTTTGAATCAGCGAAAAAACACCCGCTACGCACAGCAATCATTCCAGCGCAAGCCGGCGGCGATAACCTGCCGAATTTATCACTGTGCCCGACCGATATTCGACTCAGTCGTGTAATTGAACAAAGCCTGACGAAAGTGCACCGCGAACGCATTTTACTAAAGCAGCTTGAAACGCTGAAAAATGAGTATGATGTCGTTGTTTTGGATTGTCCTCCCAACCTAAGCCTGACTTCAGTAAACGCCATGATGGCGGCTGACTTATTCCTGATCCCCGTTGATGGCGGTTCGTTTTCATTGAATGGATTGGCGGACTTACTGGATGCGTTAGAAGAGGTGAAAGAGACCGATGATGTTAACTTTGTGGTATTCCGTAATGAATACGCCAAGGCCAACAAGCTGATCAACAACTTCCTCAACGAGCAACTCGACGGTCTCGATGACAAGGTTCTCAGCACCACCATTCGCCGCACCGAAGCTATTGGTCAAGCCAGCGTGAGCTCAGAGCCACTGTTGACATACAAACCAGGCTCAACTGCTCTTAATGACTACAAAGCCCTTGCAAAAGAAGTAATTGCAAGATTAAATGTATAACAAATGTAATACATTAACATGACTAAACTAAAAGGGACGACGGCCCTAAACCGTCGCACACAGCGTAAAGCTGAAACAGACACAGCACCCAAAAAAACCGAGAAAATCACTACTGTCGGTACGCGCCGCAATGTCACGACCGGTACCTCGCCGGTACCCATGCGCCTACCAGAAGATGACAAGGCCGAGCTGGCACAATGGCTGGAAGAGTTAAGTGAAGCGACAGGGAAAAAAATCACCGGCGCCAAACTGTTTCGGGGGCTGATCCACATGCGTGGAAAGTTGAACCAAAAAGCGTTGATCCAAGCGATTAATGAAGCGTGTTAAGTTAACCTAAAAGCGGGGCGCCGATAGGCGCCCTGATTTTTTACCCGAATGAGGGGGGTTTACGGCATTTCTTGTTCATATGATTCGATCAAATCAATAAAAAACTCTAAATCCTCACACGTATTAATTGCCCATCCTTGCTGTACCAGTACAACATTCAACGCCTTGACCATGTCAAACACGCTCGGATTTAACATTCTCAGATTTTCATAAAGAACATAGAGCGACCGATCAACAACAAACTCGGCTTTTCCGATGCTCATTGCTGTAGAGCCTGACTGATGCAACGGGGATACGTTGCTCGCCGGTTGCGGCTTAGTGGTGGTTGGTTGCGGGTAGTTGGCATGTACCATGGGCTTTTCTCCTTTTGGGGTTTCTCATCGCCGTTTTCGCCTGCCTGTCCGCATGACCGACATGTTCTTGTCAGCAAGGGCGCTTAGCGTGCATTTCACCCTTGCTGGCAAGGTTATGGTGGGCAACGGTAAAACAGGCAGCGGGAAATGCGATGGCGAGAAACCCTGGAGAAAAATGGGACATGACAACGTCACGTAACCTTACCAACACTTACCGCAAACGGCGAAACGCTCTTTAGCCCCGATCGTGACCCGAAGGGCCAAGACAATGACTAAACACGCTGTTTGTGTTGGCTATTGGCTTGGTCGAACCGCCGAAACCAGCGAAGTATGAGCGCAGAAGAGGCGTGTGAGGTAGAGCGGGATTTGCTTCTATTTGATGTATGACTTCTTGCACAGTAGGAATATTGTCATTTAGAGGAAGCACGCAGGTAAATATAGAACAGCAACATTGCCATTAATTTAGTTCATTATAAATGTAGGTTATATACGGAGTAATGGGGCATGGACGGCAGTTTTATTAGTTTATACTAAAAGGAGCGAAAAAAACTATTACGCCCCTTGTTAAGTTAATTAAAACACATCCAAATTAAACTTCAACAATGATTCAAATTTACTTCTCTTTATTGTTCCCATGTTAATCTTTCCAGATGAAATGGGATCATAATAACCAAAATTCACCTCATACTTTTTACTTAAAATCATCTCATATGCTTCAACATAATCAAAATCAGCACTGTCACTTTCAGATAACAATCTTTTCACTGCTTTATATGAAGTCAAAACACTGTCAAAATCAGATGAATCATTATCACATTTAAATAATGAATCAAGTTTATTAACATATGACTTTGCAGCATAGAACATGTTTACATTTAGCGGCTTTAATAAAATATCATCAAAAATATAAAAGTCATATAATCTTTCTTTTGTCTGCTCATAGATAAAAGCAGGCAAAATCTTAGTTGAAAAACGTTTAACGAACTCATAAGACTGTTTAATAGTCAATGGACTAGCGTCACTATCAACATGAACACTGTACTCAGTCGCGCCATTTAAAGTATTCTTTTTATTGCACAACAAATAATCATCATACCAGATAGAAAACTTAATACCGCGAACAATAACGCTCTTTGATATTTTCAAGTCATTATTTTTGTTTAAAATATAATTGTTCTGATTAAATATCCATGAGTTATAATTATTAACCTTCGCCACTAACTTTTTAGTGAGATGCCTGTTACTATTAGCTTCGGTATATTGATGCTGATTAATTTTTTCTTTCGCATCATCACTTAACCTATTGTTATCTTTGATATAACCATAGAGTTTTGACATTAAAATGCTAATAAACTCACTCTGCTCACTCATGTTAAGTGTATCTAATAAAAGATCATTTGAAACATATATATCAACGCCACTATCAGTAGGTTTTAAATTTATCCCATCTGAAAGCAATGAATTTAAACCAAGATTGGTGCCATCATTATCAATCCACAAACAAGCACTAATATTTATTTCTCTTATTAATCTTACTGTTTCAGATAGTGATGCTTGATATAATTTTTCGTTAATATCTCTAACTAAATCTTGCCTATATTTTAACGCTTGATTGAAATCAATATCTTTTGGATAGCAAGTATAACCTCTTCGAACATCACCTATAAACTCAGAAACCACTCGATATCTAATAGACTGAAACTCATCATTATCAAAACGAATAAGGTTTTCTATAGCTCTTAATATTTCATTGCCTTCTATAACTCCCCTCAGTATTAGTGAGTGTGGATAGTTCATCCTAATTTCGTTTAAATTATCCCATGAAAATGATAACACATCGCATAGCTCAGGTATGACATCAAGAAGTAGATCTTTTGAGTCATGTTCACCACCCTTGACTTGTTGTGCTGCCACTTTAGACAAAAAAAACCTATCTTTCATTCCTTCATCTAACGTTACAAAAAAATAGTGTAAGTAACCCCATTTCTTCATCCGTTGTGCATCATAAGAAGGTCTCACTGGATTATAACTTACCGAGGAACAAGCATGCGAATCACACGTTTTCTCATCTACATCGTCATTGTTTAAGAAAGCTTTGGTGAAACCGGCGATTTTTTGAAGTGTTTTCTGTGTGGACTTATCCGCCTTTATACGCTCAATCACTAATAACAGCTGTATCCACTCAGATAGAACCCCATCTATGGCATAGCTAAAAGGATTAACTTTTTGAATACGGGAACTACTCAAGATCTCATCGATCGCGGTTACATCTTCATTTTTACACATAAAAAAACCAACAATTAAATGCAATAAATTGAATATACCACCAAACAAATAAGACAATAAACAATCAATATACAAAAAAACAAAAAAACAAAAAAGTGAATACAAAAAAACAAATGCAATATTCAAAAAAAACCACAAAGTCAAAATTGAACAAAAAAAACCATATAAATTTAAATTCAATATTCATATTGACAGGCAACAACTATTGCTATCTAATTGCATTAACAAACACCAACCATGAGAGATTGAGAAATGCCTGTTAAAGAAGCCGCAGAAAGCTTGTTCAATAGCGTCATAGCCAGAAGAGTGGCATGTAATGCACACAATGAGCTGTACCACTTTTTAATGGCCGTAAATCAATACGGAATTGAGGCAGTGGTACAGGAAACAATTCGATTATTGATGAATAATGGTGACGAATATTTAACCGCATTACGAAAGGCCACAGATATGGCTATACATATGATGGGAATTGCAACCGGCGAAAAAACATACCAATTAATAAGAAATAGCATGAATAACACACACATGACCAGTAACATTCATACTGCAACCTTAACGTATAACTTTAGATAAGAGGCCTTAATATGATAGTAAACTTACCTTGCGCTGATGGTTCTGACCGTAACTGTCGGGAATACCTTGAAGCTAAACAATACCCTTGGCAGTGGTGTTACTTAGATAGCTATCAAAAATCAGAAGTTATTGATAGCATAGAAAATATCACAGAAAATGAAGATGAACATATTGTCGAATTAACGCTTCCTGCAAATGAAGCTTGTGAAATACTAAGTCACGACAATAACTATACTCAAAAAGATATTGATGAAATAAGAATGAATAACGCCACATATACAATTTATCTTGAATTTCATGCAAGGACATGTGGAGCTTGTGGCAGTGATCAATAAATGAGTCATGAAGAATTAGACTATAACAGTAGTCAGATTTTAATGAGGATATAACTAACGATGATACCGGTACATTGTTAGCTAAATTTAGTCAATGGATTCTGATCTGTTATTTAAAGATAAGAAAATTAATAATATTCATCTTCCATCATTATTCAGTAATTTAATATAAAACTTACCTTAACAGCACGACCAGACCACCGTTGCCCCGCTGATATTTGCCTGTAAAAACGCCACTACAAGTAAAGAGCCAAGACAGGTTTAGCGTTAACACAAAAAGACGGGGCAACGCCGGGTGGGCGGGGGATGTGGTGGCCAACGAGGCGCTTGCGCCAGTTGGATTGGCCGGAACGGCCAACATGCGACACGAACAGCAAACGAAAACCATTAAAGACAATGACGGACGCAACCGCACGAAAACACGCCGTTTGTGTTTTGGTGCGACGAACCTGCCCGGCCGATGGCGTAACCATGGGACGATAAACATTCGCCAGCTTGCTGGCGGCCTTACAGCCTGCAAGGCTGCGCCCCCATTTACACATAATGCTTTTATGCTTGAATTTGCCCAGCCGCCGGCAGCTTGTCTGGCGGAAGCGGCGTAGCAACTTCGCATAAATTTCATTATGTTAATATGGGTGGCCATCCCCCCCCAAGCTTGGGGGATGGGGGTTGGTAACCGATCTAAAAGCGCCCAGCGAATGCCGGCTGACGAAAGCTGAAACGATGGCTTTGACGCGAACCTGGCATGCCATTGATGCGCAGCATGAATACGCTCGGCATGCGAGGTGTTTTCGCGTGAAAGCCAAGAGTGGAAGCTGCAGGAAGCGGGCATGCTGTCGCTGGGCGGCATTATTATAGGGAAAGTCACCGCTAGAGAATTAATGTATTACAATTGTAATACACTAAAGTACAACAAACAAAAAACAAACCTTTGTTATACAAACAAATAGTTTAATTTTAGAATTTAGTGTAATGTGACTTTTTCCTTTTAAAGACACCTTTTAATCATGAACGACGTATTCAAAACACTATTAAACCTGCGCTCATTGCGCGCCGCAGCCCGTGACGAATTCACTCTAGAACAACTTCAAGAAGCCCTGGAAAAACTTCAAACGGTCGTTGCCGAACGTGCAGAAGCCGAAGCAGAATCTCGCCAGGCCAAACAAGAAAAAGAAGAGAAATTGAATGCATACCGCGCCATGCTGATCGCTGACGGTATCGATCCTGAAGAGCTATTGGCGACACTGGCCAATACACCGAAAAAAGCGAAACGCGCCCCTCGTCCAGCTAAATATAAATTCACTGTTGATGGTGAAGAGCGTACTTGGACCGGCCAAGGCCGAATGCCCGCCCCCCTAAAAGAAGCTATCGAGAATGAAGGGAAATCACTGGATGATTTTCTGATTTGATCCCATCAAAGCCCCGCTCATAGGGGCTTTGACTTACATTCACATCACCACAAAAAACAAGGGATGAAATACAAATGTATTACATTTACAAATCAATTACCCTTTCAATTTAAGCAGTTAATCCTTTTAAGTAAGTTGCAATCTCACCATCTAGAGCCTTGCGCAAGTCAATGTTATCGGCTTTAAGATCAGTAAACATTTTCTGTGATTCCGCCAGCTGTACTTTCAACTCATCAATAACATTACGTGCATCTTTAAGCTCAGCACCCAGCGCCGATTCCGAGACTCGGGCGTCAGTCAATGCATTACGGGTTTCAGTGACACTATCACGATACTCTCGACTCCCCACCTTAAGCTCAGCGATTTGGCTTTCCAGATTACCCAACAAACGTTCACTCGCCTTCAGCTCTGCAGACACGGAGGCTAACTGCTGCTTACTTTCATCATGGCGGGAAAGCTCGGCGATCAACTCATGTTGGCTATTCGACAAGGCATCATTTGACTTCGCCAGCGCTTGCTTAAGTTCATCAACCTGTGCATTAGCAATCTTCATTTCTGAGGCATGTTGATTTCGCATCTCTTGATGAGCACTCTGCTCACGGGACAGTTCAAGCTGCGATGCATCTAACTGCTGGCGAAGGGTCGCGCGTTCATCAATAGAAGCATCTCGTTCAGACTCAAGCTGACGAACACGGGCTTCCGCATCTTTTAGGCGTAGCTCTGTTGTTTCAACTTTTCCAAGCACATCACGAATCATAGCTTCCTGCTCTTCGTTTTCTGCTTGAATCGCCAGTTGATGCTTTTCAATGATCGCTTGTGCGGCTTTCTGTGCGGCAGCCCAAATGATTTTCATCGCATCAGCCATCGCATCCTGAGCATTGTTTGGCAGGACGATTTCATCAGGGAGTGCCGCCTTCATAGCCTCAAGCCCAGCATCCGATTCCTCCCAGGCTTTTAGGTGTTTTTGGATAGTGCTGTAACTTCCAACACCAAGCGCCTTGTGCACCTTAAGCACGGTAGGTTTTTCTCCCTGATCAACAATGCGATTCGCCACCGCAAATACGTTCTCTACTGTTACTTTCGCCGCTACCATCGCTTCACTTCCCCATAAATTTGATGCTCTAAACATTGTATAAAAAACACACTGTACAAGCAAACCGTAATTACGATTTTTACTGTAATTATCGTAATTACAATAATGCATTACAATTTATCTTACCGATATAAGGCAGCAGTCATACCCGTATTGCTTTATGGACGCAGATAAATTGCCCCTCAGCAAAGTAATCAAATAGGCAAACACCAGTATCAAATAGCTATACCCCAACGAAACCACTTGCCGTACCTCATCACCCCGCATTGCCGTAAAAACAAAACCACTTATAATGAACCAAATTAGGAAACCAACTTAAAATGAACTGATTTGGTGATAATGATGCTGATCCGCGCCTACCTGCGAGCTTCTACCTCAGAACAAGATGCCCACCGTGCAAAAGATGAATTACGCGAGTTCATTGCTGGCTTTAATCATCGCATTGCCGGTTACTACACCGAAAACCAATCCGGCACCAAGTTGGAACGACCGGAGCTCAATCGCCTGATAGAAGATAGCGAAGCCGGTGATGTTCTGCTGATTGAAAAAATGGATCGCCTCACGCGCTTGCCTTGGGGAGAATGGAAAACCTTGAAGGCAAGGATCATGGCTAAAGGGTTGGTGATTGTGGTGGCCGATCAGCCAATGACCCATGCTGTGTTTAGCTCGGGCAAGCAAAATAGTATCACTCTCGCGTTAACAGAATTTATGCTCGATCTCGGGGCGGCCATGGCCCGTGATGATCACGAAACCCGCCATAAACGCCAAGCACAGGGGATAGCGAAGGCCAAAGCCGAAGGTAAGTATCGTGGCAGACGCGCAAATATGGCCTTGCATCAGGATATACGTGATCAGTTAACGTTAGGCCGTAGTTACTCGCAGATACAAGAGAAGCTAGGGTGTAGTCGGGCGACGATAGCGCGGGTGGTGAAGGAGAGTTAGGGTTAGGGTTAGGGTTTGTCTTGGTATTGGATGTTATAGCAGCTCTATGCAAAATAAGAAAAACAAGCAGGAATATATCCCGCTTGTTTTTCATGTATCATCAAACCGCGCAACCTAACACTGATAACAGTTGTTGTTTTTTACTCAAGATAATCTCAGGATTCGTTTTATCAGATAAGCTTTCTCTGGCTTTTTCACCTAAAAAGAATGCTATTCGTTCAGCATTAGCCCCCGATGGATGAGGCATACCTGCTAAGATTTGATTGCGTTTGATATATCCTAGCTCAACCATAAAGAAAAGCACGTCTGCTACTGAATCGCCTAAAGGAACATATAATGTATCCGAAGACAGTTGGTGTAACTCTTCCCCAAGGTATTTCTCTATTGCCTCTCGGAGCAATGGAGTCCCTAACATCTTCGGTGTGCGGCCACTGTAATTTTTACCATTCACAAAGACAGGATAACGTAGTGCAGAGGTGTAATGTACTAAGTCCTTACGAGTAGTGAAGAGCTCTTCGCAGTCATTTAGGCCTAACCGATGTTGTAACCCGATATGATTTAGCATTCGTATTAGGTTTTTACGCATAGGACCTGCGAAACTAGCGGTTTCTTTGGCTGATTGGCTAATAATAGGCAAAGGCTTGTTGGTATTTAACTGTTGTTGTGCTTCTTGTAGTGCGATTTCTGCTTGTTGTAGTCCTGGAGTTATTCCACAAATGACAATTTTCGCATCTGTATTCACATGATCAAATGGAGCATAATACATTTCAATTGATTTATCTTTATGTAGTAGCAATGAATTAGGCATAACTTTCAATGGGAATTGCAATGCTTTTATTGGCAGAATAAGTTGAGATAACATTTGATATCCTTTTCTTTTGTTATTTTGAAAATACGGTGATCACATATGGATCCCAACCTGTTGTCGTAACAACCCATATACCGTTACGTTCAATTGTTAGTCGCTGTGTAGTCGATTTGTTTTTTACAATAACCCCGTAATTTAGAGCTGATTCCACATCCTGCAGCGTGAGATTTCGCTCTATTATTCGTTGTTGTGCATGTAGAGATAAATGCATCCTTGCCTCCCGCATTAGTTATGCGCTGATCAGTGAAATCACTTTGTCTAGTTCTTCTTTTGTGCGAATTTTCACCTTAAGTAACTCACACCAAGCTAATTCATTGATCTGCCGTAAGTGACTATTACGTCCATAAGGTACCGTTTCTGTGGTTACTGGCTCATACAGCTTACACATGCCATAAGGCAGTTCAGTCAGAAGATCTTTGTCAGCATGGTGCCTAGGCATAAAGATACTGCCAAATTTAGTCATCTCCACCGCAATAACCAATTCAGTATTGATGCAGATAAATGGGACAAGTTTACTTGTCGATTTATAAATAGGATGAGTAACAATAGGTATATCTTTGTTGGCAATGAGGTTGATGACATCTTCACGATAGATACGTTTATCTTCTGAGGTTGTATTGGTTTTTAACCCACTCAGTACTTTATTCGTATTACGGAATTGCTCGCTAAGTGCTTTTTCAAACCATTGCGAAAAGGCGGTCTTATCTAATTTCAGAGAATGACTTAAGCTATAGATATTACTTCTATCATTACAATAACGTTCTAACGTCAGTGAGTCCCCTAACAATTCCTTCAAATTACGATTAAGAAGCGCTTGGCAACGTAGCACTAGTCGTTTTTCTAGTTCAGGAAGCAGTGGCCCTTTAGTATCAGAGAGATCAGCCAAGTCATAAATGATAGTTGAGTCCGTTACAGGGTACCGCCCTGAAGAGGGTACTTGAGTAAAGCGACGAGCAGGGTCACTCGCCCACCGTAGCATCGCCGAAAAATCATTATCAAAAGCGGCGAAATCTTCTTCTGTTAGCACTTGGCTCAACTTGTTTTCGTTGCTACTCACAAGACGATTAAGATCATCACAGGTGGGGGCCAGATGCATAAAGGTTAAATCATCAAAAGGATCACCCCCCTCTTCTTGTTTTTGAATAGCAAAGTGTAGCGCATATATGGTCGCATAGTTCTTGGTTTCAAAATCCATTTTCGCTACTGTGTCAGCGCTTATAGTATTGGTGACATCCACCTCACTTACCGCTTCCAGAAATGATTTAGCATGAATAACTTGTTGTTTTAATAAATAAATACTGATTAAGCCATCTTCATCCACACTACGTGCAATATCTTCAGAAAATAGCTGCTTTGCAGCAAAACGGCCGATGACATCGCTAACTACAGCACCTTTTGGGTCGATAACACACAGTTCCTGAGTGGCATTATAAAGCTCTTCATTAAACATCTGATTCAGCATCATGTTTGTTTTCCTTAACGTTATCTGTTGTTGTAATAACAGTAACGTCAAAATAATTTCTGGTCAATTTATTTAAGAATAAAATGACCAGAAATTAAAATTATGCGCCATCAGTCCAATTTTGGTTTGTTTTTCAACAATTAAAACAACCAAAATATTAGTGGTGGCGAATGGGTAACGGCAACGACTCACCAAGGGGGCTATAGCCGTGATGATCATGAAACCCACCATAAACGTCAGGCGCAGGGAATTGCCAAAGCCAAAACCAAAGGTAAATATCGCGGCAGACGAGCAAACCTGGCTTTGCATCAGGATATCCATGATCAACTAACATTAGGCCGCCGCTATTCGCAGATACAGGAGAAGTTAGGATGTAGCCGGGCGACAATAGCACGGAAGGTGAAGGAGAGCGTTACATTCTCCCGCCTGACTCCACATAGCCTCAGTTTTGATTCATAAAAGAATCAAGCAAGAACCAAAATAATTAAATCTTGATTCAGTTATGTGTGTAGAATAGAATCAATGCAAAATGAAACTGTATTGGTATGAATATGAGCAAACTAAAAGCACTGATAGAGCAGAAAAATATGGCACAAAAGGAGCTGGTCGCTTCGACAGTGAGGATGCCGAAGGAAATGTATTCGTTCATCGAGGCCTTCGCCGAACATCTGTCGCTATCTAAGCAGGAAACCATGGTTGCATTGATGGAAGAGGGCATTGCGGTGGCAGAAAAAGCCTTGAAAATAGACCGCGACGAGCCCATGGACGACAGTGTTGAGCAATCACGGTTTCATTTGCTGAACACCAACAAACGCCACAGCATCGAGAACCATATCGCCATGCTGGAAGAGGGCGTAGCCGCTGCTTTCTACGATCCGTGGAAGTTCAACATCGACCGGATCAAAAAGGACGATATTGTTTTCCTCTATGAGAACGGCAGGGGGATTGTGGCCTACGGCAAGGCAACGGGCGATACGCTCAAGCGAAACTGCTACGACGATGTCGACGAATGCCACTACCAGAAGCTCAACGATTTCCGGATCCTCGAAAAACCACTTCCGGCTGGCGAAATTAAGAAGGTCCTCAACCGCAATGTGGTGTTCCTGCGCACAATGACGGGCATGCCCGACGGCCAGAAAGTACTGGACAAGATAGAGGCCATAGCCTGAGCACACCGACAACCTAGCAACCAATAAAAGAACTGATATTGTGATCACTGATTTATTACGCCTCTACCGGGACAAGGATCTAATCGCTATCGACAACCAGAGCATTTATGCCACCCGGATGGATCAGCTATGCGCCAAATGCAACGAGTGCTGGGAGGGGATAGAATCATCCAAAGCAGACTGGAACGAGATTTTCCTCCCGCATATCGGCAGCTGCTACCAGCAGGACCGGATTGCGATCATTGGGCTGAATCCGCACCAGTACGGCGGCCTGTACGAGTTCCAGAAACTAGTCAGCGAAGCAGCTCTGCTGATCGCAGAGGGAAACAAGAAGATCAACTGGGGAGCTTCGGAATACAAAGGCACCATGGTGTTCTACTATGCCGCCATCTACGCCTCGCTGACTCACCGTGCAATACACGGCCGCGCCTTCTCTGGTATAGAAGATATCACCTTCGAGGAAGCTGGCAGGATCTTCGATTATGTCGCATATACCAACACCATCAAGTGCAGCCCGAACCATGACCGCTCTTGCCCATCAGGCAATATGGTCGCCAACTGTGCCAACCACGTATTGCTAGATGAGTTCAAGATACTCGCACCAAAAGTAATTATATCGCTGGGCAGCGAAGCCACATCGGCGGCCGTCAAAGGGCTGGGCCTCGAACATATGGCGACTGAGGATGTATGTAGCTATTACCGGAACGGTGAGCTGCAGCTTATCGGCGTTCCTCATCCAACCCGTTTCCTGACTGACCAACGCCGCTTCGAGGGATTTATCAAGCTGCTCCAGGCTGTTGCCCTATAGGCCTTCTTTCATTGATGTATTACATTTCTAGCGCATATATAGGTCGCCACTAGGCGGCCTTTTTTGTACGTGTCCTCCTTGACTCTTACCATTTAACATAATGTTCCGTGACTAAAAAGGCCATACAGAGATAGTCTTTTTACTTAAAATGTATTACTTTTGTAATACATCCTCACTCATCAAACCACGCCGTTTCACATAGTTACTCAATGTACTCGGTGCTTCATCAATCAACTTCGCCGTCGCACGGATCCCCAATCCCATACTCAGATACTTCTCTATCTGCTCGCGCTTGGGATCTAACTTGAGGGTTTTCGCTTCACCTTTTGGCCGCCCCAGCACATAGCCCGCCGCCTTACGCGCCGCAAGTGCTTCGGTAGTTCGCATGCGGATAAATTCACGCTCAATTTCCCCCGCCAACCCCAGCATGGTGGCAATGATCTTTGATTGCAGGGAGCCATCGAGC
This sequence comes from Photobacterium aquae, assembly GCF_001029445.1. Taxonomy (GTDB): domain Bacteria; phylum Pseudomonadota; class Gammaproteobacteria; order Enterobacterales; family Vibrionaceae; genus Photobacterium; species Photobacterium aquae. The sequence goes on along the minus strand of NZ_LDOT01000028.1, from coordinate 9,231 downwards.
TGCATGTTCTGCTTAGCAATGTGCACCTTGAGCTGTTTTTCCATGCACAATTCAAGGATTTCCAATACTTGCAAGGTCGAACGGGCCATACGGGTGACTTCAGAGAAGATCACCGTATCCCCTTCCGTCATGCCTTCAAGTAGGGGCCCCAGTTTGCGTTGGTGCCACTTTTTACGACCGGTCACCGTGTCTTCGACAAACATCAGATCGGTGAGGCCGTGATTATTGGCGTAGTCGTAGATCCCGTGTTTTTGATTGGCGACATCCTGGCTGTCTGTCGATACCCGCAGATAAGCGTAATTGGCCATGATTTTCCCTTTGTAATAGATCCTTTAAATACACGCTAAAGGATCCTGTTGACAAAAGGAACTGTGAGAAATGTCGATAATGCGCGGCTTAGCGCGCTCTACGGCACGCTAAGCGATAATCTGGCTTTGTAGGGAGTGAATTTTGCGTGATGGGGAAAATGGCGTACAAGCGATTCTAGGGCGTTTGAGGTTAACCCCAGGCCTTATCTAGATTCTGGCGAAAGATCTCATCAAACACGATATCTTCTGGCAAAGTGATGATCCCTAACTCGACAGATTGTAACGCCAACAGGTGTTTCTCATTCAGACGGCCTTCAAGCGGATACATCATCACGATGTTATACGCCTCTCTGACCAGCTGCAGCATCGGGTTCTCAGGTACCGTTTCTTGCGCTAACGCGGCACGCGCTTGTTTCTCTGCCTGATTAACCGGCTGCTTCCACCGATACAGAAATTCTACCGCAATGATCCGACGCCCTTGCATGACCGGTGCAAAGCCAAGATTGCCACTTTTCTCATCAATCAAGAATTCGAGCTCTTTACTGACATCTGCGCATTGGCTCATTTCCTCAATCGGCTTCTTCAAGCAACGATCAATAAAGACCTTGTTCTGGCTGTAGCTCTTCTTGAGCAGGTTTCCTTTTTCATCCAGCAAGCCATATAGCGCATGAAGCGATTCAATACGCTGTGGGTGCAGCTGGGTACCACTGTCTTTAAAACGCGATAACAAGGTGTAAAGACGCTTGGAATGTTCGGACTTCAAACTACGGAAGGCATGGTGATTGATCTGTGCGTGACCGGCTGAGTAATCCACATAGGCATGGATCAACTCGCTGTTAGGCACAATTGTCAGCGCCCCTTTGGAGTATTTCACCCGAGCAAACAGCGGAATGAAGTCAAATTCCTGCGCATCATCGTTCGAGAGACCGACCTTACGACTCGCCAGGCGCTCAGCAACCGGCCGTAAGGTGGGATACAGCTGCTTAGAAGACAGACCAAACCACTCTTTCAATACATCGGAATGAAACGTGTATTGCGGGGCGTGAATATCACGCTTGGCCAGAAAATCTTCCCAATGCTCTCGATTAAGGCGAGAGAGGAACAAGGCCATCATATCGTGCTCACGCGCCGACAAGCCTAACTGGCTAAACACCAACTCATGGCTTTTCTTGAAGAACTGATTGGGCAATTCTTGCGAGTTTTCTGTCGAGATCTGAAAGCGCTTGTTGCGGTTATCGGTCATTTTTACTGTTGCCTATGGTCACATTTTTTTAGTGTGGTCATAAATCATACTAAATTTTCATGTCCATAACAGGGAAAACCACCAAAAAGACTAAAAAAGTGTGACCATGTGGGTAGGCCGATCAGACACACTAAAAAAGTGTGACCGTCAGACTAAAAATATGTGACCATAGACTAAGATAATGTGACCATAGACTAAAAAAGTGTGACCGTCAGACTAAAAATATGTGACCTTAGCACTAAAAAAGTGTGACCTCAAACTTTGCAAGCTTATGAAAATAAACGATTTTCCAGACCCTATAGATCTTATAGATCTTTATATAGATCTATATAGATCTATATATTGTTATATAGCCTGTGGATTGTGGATAACTCTTCGAGTTAACACAGCAACCCACAGTCCCAAACAAATCCTTTCTTCTTTTTGTTTTTATTCTTTCTTTCCCTGGCACTTACCCTATCAATAGAAACCCTAATCCTTTCTGTTCCAAATAAAGGGTCGATATATTCGTACACCCCTATCGCCTTCATCACCCCCTCCAACCATCCATAATGTTTACCCCTTATGTTTTGATAAAAAATTTTCTGACTGTACGAAATTAACAGCAGTTAACCGAACATCATGATAAGAAACGATTTTATCGAGAAACAGCATGATTACACGACCATGTTGATGTAAACCGAAAATCTCCCGCATACCACTTGGGAATCCTATCGGATTGGATATGCTACAAACCAATGGATAGAGGAGCGGCATGCGATTTTTAAAATTACGAATTGATCACAAACGAAAACGGAAAGACGGTACCCACTACATCACCCCTCTGATCGTCGATACCCCCCGTAAATTTGCCCCAAATCATCGTCGTAAAGAAACCAGCTTACGCCGCACACAGTGTCAGCTCATTATGGGTGCGCATGATTCCGGCAAAAGCCGGTGGTTAACCCGTTTACGGGATAACCGACATGCGATTTGGGGCAAGAAACCCCAGCCGGTGTTACTAGATCACCGGCCGAGTCGATATTAAGAACTTGCGTGATATAAATGACTATTAGCAATACGTGATTTTATCACCTGTAACTTTTATTATTTTATTGTTTTTAAGTTCTGAAATTGAGTTATCTATATTGTTTTTATCAACAATATTCGAGCTAATTAAAGCATTTTTAAGAGATTTTAATTTTTTTGGTGTTGTCCCATTGTTTTTCATTAAGTTAATATATCCCTTCAGCTTCTTTATGTGAATATTATTTTTTCCGTTATTATTGTCTATAGCTGATTTTATCTTTGTTTTTACTTCTATTTTTTCTTTTGTTTTTTCTTTTACTTCTTTTTTAGTATTTATATTATAAGTCACTTGAGCTTTGCTAACTATAGCTCTTTCATATTTGAGGGCTTCTTGAATAGAGCCAACTCTATTTATTTGAATTCCTTTATCTTTAATGTGCTCAATTAAAGGGTCAAAACCTTTATCATTGGAAACAATTGAAAATTCAATATTTATATCTTCTAGTAATCCGATATAGTATGCAATGTGAAAATCAAGAGCATTTTTCCCCGTTGAGTTTATTTTTATATATTTAGCGTTTAACTCTTGAACTGATGCGACAAAATCAAAAGATATTTTATTTTGAAGAGCTCCAACAAGTATATTTACAAAAACATTCTTATAATTTTTCAAAAGAGTTATATCTTTTGGTTGTAAATTTTCAAAATCAATAAAAATATAATGCTCTCTAGCCATAAAAAATTCCATGCGGTTAATTTACATGTCAACATATTCTCAATTTTACATTAAAACACATGTGAGAGTGTATTTATATATCACTAGTTAAAATTCTTTTTATTCTACGGGTGTTTAGGTCATAACGGAAATTAAATAGAAATTAACCAAGAAACAACGCAATTACACAGGCACGTTGAACTCACCCGAAAAGCCAGGATATGCAGCATCGACATCAATAATTTTGAGATATGCTACAAACCAATGGATAGAGGAGCGGCATGCGATTTTTAAAATTACGAACCGATCACAAACGAAAACGGAAAGACGGTACCCACTACATCACCCCTCTGATCGTCGATACCCCTCGTAAATTTGCCCCAAGCCATCGTCGTAAAGAAACGAGCTTACGCCGCACACAATGTCAGCTCATTATGGGTGCGCATGATTCCGGCAAAAGCCGGTGGTTAACTCGTTTACGGGATAACCGACATGCGATTTGGGGCAAGAAACCCCAGCCGGTGTTACTAGAAAGCCTAATGCCCCTTTCAAGTTGGGTAGAAATTAAAGGCATTGCAGCCTGGCATGCCACATTTACGGCAGACGAACCAGAATCAACCCCTTGGAGTAAATTGAACTTACAACAGAAGGCTGATTTATTAGCGGAATACCTGCTTGATACACAAACCCTGTTATTTGTCGATGATGCGCATAAGCTCACCGGCCGCAAAGGCCAACTAGCCCGCCAATGCCTTATGTCAGCCAAAATTTGGATCATGACCGCCAGCGAAGAAGGTCGGCTGCCTTCCTCTATCCGGCCTATTGTCGAACGCCGCGATCCGCAACGTATTCAATTAGAAAGTGATGTGAGTTATGACACAACCCGGGTACTGATTTGGTTCATGGTGGCACTTTGTGTCGTTGCTGGCGCTTGGGAGGCCGGCGCGGTGATCGGCGGATTGCAGATGATGGGAACAGGGAGGCGTTCAACCCGTGCTGATTAAACGCTTAACTGGGAATGCCATTACGCGACGTTGTCACGTTTTGTTAGTGATGTGGATAGTGGCTAACCTCCTCATCCCGTGGGCTGTTAAAGCCAATGAACCGCAATGGGATATCAGTTTGCCGTGGGAACAGCCGGCTGAAACGCCACCGGATGTGAAGCCATTTGAGTTGCCAACCCTAAAAGGGGATGCGCCTCATTTCATTACGCCAGCACCGGCCAAAAATAGATCCCGATGCCATTTATACCGCAGTGAACAACTGCTACCCCGAAAAGACCAAATTCAAGATAGACGTCAGTCTGGTCGCCGGTGTGCGCTCCAGTGTTGATCAATTCAATAGCAGCGATTGGCCGGCAATAACCGATCACTACATTGGTGTGGTGGGAGAAATGCCGCTCTATTCCACCACAGAGCAAGCCCGTGAAAGGGAGTGGGAGCATAAACGGCGCGTGAATACGGCCAAGAACGTGGCAACATTTGCCCAGGCATTGGCTAACCGTAATCATGCCTACCGAGAAATGGGGTTGTATTTGGTGATGGAGGCCCGCTCACAAGCGCGGGTCCGACAAGGGATCGCCAACATGGCCGAGCAAGTGGGATATTTAGAAAAAGTAGCTGCTGCCCAGCGCGATATTCTGAAATATGAAGCGCAGATTGTTGAGAACCGGCTGGCGTTGATCTCGATGTGTGACAACGTGCAAGCAGAGGTGGTGAATCGTTATCTGAAAAAATTGGCGTACTTGCCACCGGTACAAACCGCCACAGGGACAATACCATGAAGTGGTTGAACCATACCTTGATCGCCGGGGCGATATGTGCGGTGTTGTCGCCGCCTCATGTTGCAGCGTGTGTGGCTGGTGCGACAGCACCGGATTGGTTTGAGTATGTGGCGAAACTGACAGGCAGGCATATTAAGCACCGAGGGCCGACCCATATCCTTACCCATTGGTTAATTGCCGCGCTGGCATTTACGTTTGTATGGGATTATCACGGTATATTGATGGCATTTGCCTGGGGCGGTGTCAGTCATATCATGACGGATGCAATGACTGTCTCTGGCGTGCCGTTTTCGCCATATAGTGATCGACGATTTCACTTGTTTGGCGGGCGTTTTCGGACCGGTGATCCGGTGGAATACGCTATTGCAGCCGGTGTGGTTATTGCTTGTATTGGTTTTAGCCATCTGACAGGGAGCGGCGGGTTTGCGCCCTTTTTCTATGATTGGAGCGGACTCTATCAGCAAGGGAGCATTGATGGTGCAGAGTGGAAAGCGAACCGGTTTAGGTTGATATGATGTATTACAAAGGTAATACATTAATGGTTTTAAGATACTAACTTTAAAATAGATTATGGCGAGTAGATTTTATCATCCAGATGCGATTTTTGACGACCCCATCCAGCAGTTGGTGCGTGAGGCCCACCGGATAGTGACGTGCCACCCACACCAGGGGCAATTGGATGAGAAGCATATGGTGGCATTGCGTTCGATAGAGCTAGGGATAGTCTCTCGGCCTCGCGGAGTGTATTTCGACGAGGAATTTCTGGATAAGCTGCCTGATGCGTTGCCGGGGTGATGGTGTAACGAGGAGCAGATTGTTGTTTTGGCTACAAATAAAGTTATAGTGCGTTAGATGTTTGTATTCAGACTAAATCCCAACAAAACAAGACTTACTTTGAGTCTATCAACGTCATATTTTTGTATGGATATTGTTGTATATATTCGCCTGCGACACAAAATGACGTTGATCAATGTATCATTATCATAAGAATATCTAGATAGACCGTTGAAAAAAAACAAAAAAAAGACGAAATTCACCCTTAACTATACTTTTTGAGTGATTTTATTTTGACGAGTAGAACAAATACGCAAGAATCGTTAACACTTGCTTTTGAAATTTTAAAACGAATTCCTCGTCATAGAAAAATCACAGCTCCAGAATTACATACACAGCTTCAAGAGATTGGCATTGAACGGAGTATTAGAACAATACAGCGCAACTTGGAAATGCTAAGTGAGAACTTTGAGCTTGATCGAGACACTCGCTCAAAACCATATGGTTATTCTTGGAGAAAGATGAGTAACGGCCTAAGTGCGAACTATTTAACAACGCAAGAATCCTTGTTACTCAGCCTTGCTGAACAATATTTGAAGCTGATTTTGCCTACCAAAATTCTTAGCTCGCTCGAATCCTACTTTGATGAAGCTAGATATAACTTGGAACATAACCCAGCTAACACAAGAGCTAAAAGCTGGCGAAACAAAATTCGGGTAGTAAGTGAAACCATCCCCCTACTCGCGCCCCAAATGGATCCAGAGGTGCTGAGTTTAATAAGCGAAGCGCTATACGAAGACAGACTGATCACGGTTGAGTATTACAACGCAGAACATAAAAGACATACAGCGACGGTGATGCCTCTGGGATTAGCTCAACAAGGTGTGCGTTTGTACTTGGTATGCCGTTTTGATGGGTTTGATAACGAGAGAACATTAGCTATTCACCGCATTAAAAAAGTTGTTGTTTCAACATTCAACTTTAAGCGACCTCAAGACTTTACTCTAGAAAAATACGACACAGATGGACGATTTGGTTTTGGTGAAGGTGATTCTTGTTTTATCGAATTTTTGATAACAAAAAAAGCGGGGTTCCATCTGCTAGAAACACCACTATCAAAGGATCAAATCATCGAAGAATGTGAGGGTCACTATAAGATTTCGGCAACAGTAATCGACTCTCTCCAACTGGAAAGATGGATAAGAGGGTTCGGTTCGGACATTACACTTTTAAGCAAAATAAGGGATCACAATGTTTGTTCAACAGTTTAATGTGACGAAATAAGCCACTTTATTTTGTGTTTCCAAACATAAAGTCGATAACAAAGAGCTTTTAGTTTTAGAAACCATCAGAGCGCAATGCGATACAGAAACCGACTTTGAAGCAACGGCATTCTTTGTTGGACCTGAGCTTATTGGCGTTGTTTACGCCGGTGGAAAAACACCTAAGAATGAGTCGATTCTAATCAATCAAATTGCCAAGAGCTTAAATATTACAACCTCACGCTTAGAAGAAATCAAATTGGGTACAACGCCAACTCATTCTTGTGAATGAAGCAAAACAAATTATGGAGAACTAACTATGCCATTACCATTTATTTTAGCCGGAGCGGCAGCTGTTGTTGCTGGTTATGGCGCCAAAAAAGGCTACGACGGCTATCAGGATAAAACTGAAGCGAATGAGATCCTCGAAGGAGCGAAAAGAAGCTACGAAAAAGGAAAAGAAATATTCGATGGTGTCAACGAGAAAACGACGGATAGCCTGACAAAACTCGGTGAATTACAGCTGCAGGTAGGCGAAGATTTTCAATCCTTCCGAACCATAGCAGACAGCCTACTCAAGAAACTTAACGAAAGTGGTTCGAAAGAAATCGTGATCGACTTTCCTCAACATAAACTCAATAAAATTGACGGTCTTGCGCTTTCTACCACGGCGTACATGGGCAAAGTAGCAGGGGCGGGAGTTGCTGGGGCAGCAGCAGCCTATGCGGTATACGGCGGAGTGATGGCTTTGGCTGCCGCTTCAACAGGTACACCGATCGCCGCGCTTTCCGGGGCAGCAGCCTATAACGCAACCATGGCAGCAATTGGTGGTGGATCCCTTGCGGCCGGTGGTTTTGGTATGGCAGGGGGCGCGATGGTGCTGGGCGGAGTGGTTGCAGCCCCAATCATCGCCATTGCAGGCTGGGTATTTGCTTCCCATGCAGAAGAAGCATTGAATGATGCCCGGCGAGCAAGGAGCGAAGTGGACGAAGCCCTAAACAAAATGGAAAAAGGCGCGGTACAACTCTCAATGACACATATCTATGCAGAGCAAATTTATGCCGAGACCCACCGCCTTTATGAAGTATTCAAAGAATATTTTGATAGCCTGAAAGCAATGGAACAACTGATCAAGATTGGAACAAATTTAGATAAAGTAAGCGATGATGTCATCCAGATTATTCAAAATGGCTACCAAGTAGCGGCAATTCTTACCGATATTATTACCACACCGTTATTCAAACCAAAAATGGATGAACAAGGACAGGTTGTAGTTAACGCTGACAACATCGTTGAGATTGAAACCGACAGTGAAGGTATGCAAGTGCTCAACCAGCAGGCAATTGAGCAAACACTCATAAAAGCAAATGCTGACTTCGAACAACTCTAAGACATATTAAACGAGGGGGCAGAGGCCCCCTCATTAAATGGAATACATATATGACAGCATTGGTTCGCAAAGATTTTGTTTTGATGGAAGAACTCAACAAAACAGTAGTACAAAGCTTGGTTAGTTCATTTGCTCTCGATTTTTTATTGTTTGAGGACAAAAAAGGAGGAGACGTTGCCACAATACATAACGTTCGTGAATACCACAACGGCGATTCTTCTATCCACATCTCTGATAAGATCAAACTGGAATATGAGAACCGTGGCGACTACAAACCAGTAAAACGAGATAGTAACGGAGAAGTTGTTAAGGATAAAAATGGGAATCCCGTCAAGGTAGATCTTTACCACACCCATCAAAACTACATTGAGCAAGGCCGAGCGGATAAAAAACTTCATCAAGAAGGTAAACTTCACGATGTCTACCGCGGCAAAACCATGGCGCAAAATGAAAATCGTCAAACCGACCATATCATCTCCTCACATGAAGTACACAACGATCCCGGCCGTGTTCTTGCTGGTTTAACGGGCTCAGATATCGCGAATCAAAACACTAACTTTCAGTCAACGCATTCATATATCAATAACCTGAAATCTGCACATTCAATGGATAAATTCCTCAATGAAATTGTGCCAAAGACCATTGAAGCTAAAAAAATCAGCATCCAAAATAATCAACACAAGCTGACTTCAATGCCTAATAAAACCAAAGAGGAGCAACATAAGAAACGTCAATTAGAAGATGAGAT
>NZ_LDOT01000027.1 GCF_001029445.1 Photobacterium aquae | reverse complement strand
ACCTTGTTGAAAACCACAAAAACCATACTCTTGCCAATATTCCAGTAATCTATCCGGTAGCTTCCCTCTAAATTTTTCTACAATTTCTGGTCGGCAATCAACCGTCGCAAAGGGATATCCAAACTTTTGCAAAAAGTACTCAAAATCTTCATCTAACTCAAACTTATACGGCATGATTATTTACACCTTGTTAATTCGACATTCATTTTTGCATCAGCCCCGAGGTTACTTAATGCATTCCTAGCAGCAGCATCCATACTCGTCACTCGACTCTGTCTAGGTAGTTGATTATCCAATGATGGATCTATACCAGTCTTAGGCCATTGCGAACCTAATGATGAATTGACTCTCTTGTCACCAAAACCGGTGATTTTATCATCTCCGCCGGCAATCAAATCAGGATCATGTAATGCGGCCAAATCCTTCATCGTGTTTTTAGCCTTTTCTAAAGCTAAACGCTCAGCTTCAACACTTGATATCCCTTGGCCTCGATACTCTTTAGTAGCTATTTTTTTTAATTTCTCGAAATAGTCATCTCGTGCTTTTCTCTGAGCTGAACCATTATTTGTTAGTATCTGCCGGGCTTTTTTTGAACCATGTATTTTGACTAACTCAGCCAATCTTTCTCTGTTTTCTAGGTACTTACCAACAGTCATCTTATTTATACCATCTTGTTGGTTTTTTAGCTGTTTATCAAATTCTGCTGCAAGTCCTTCCCTATCGTTTTTAAAGGATTTTTTCAAAGCATCACCAGGTTTAAAGCATGGTAATTTTAATTTTTTCATCACTTTAAATGCTGTAGAACCAAAAGCCCCAACACCATTCATGCTTGCCGTGCCATGAGGAACCTTTAAGGTCGATAGCTTTAATCCTGCTTTTACACCTGTCGCTAAATCTATCACATGCGAACCTGTATTCGCACCAAGTTCAAACATGTCACCAGTGATAGCATGATCTATGGTTTCAGAAGCCCACTTTTTGCCACCTTCCCACATTGCAAGTCCAGTTTCACCTAAGCGAATTTTCGCTTCAATATCCCCCTTAAATTGAGCATCAAATAAATCGGAAGCTAAGCCCTTAGCGCTATTGAATGTATTACTTATATTGCCATAGGGGTCCAGTAAAAATTCTGATAACCCTAGTATGGACTCATAACCCGCTCCTATACCAAAGACCCCTGCAGGACTGACTCTACTGAGCTTATTAACAGCATTGGCAATACCCGCTCGATTATCTACAAGATATTGATTTGCTGACTCAAATATATTCTTTCCGTCATTACAACTCAATTCTAGCGGATCAACCCATTGCAAAGAGTTAGGTACGAATCGGTTCGGGTCGAGTTCGCCAAGCAAGTCCCCCTCTTTACAACTCAACCCTAGCGGGTCGACCCATTGCACGGGGTTGGGGGCGTATTGGTACGGGTTGATGCCACCGAGCAGGCCGATGGGATCTTGGTGAATGAAGCGCCCAACGGTGGGATCGTAATAACGGAAGCGGTTGTAGTGCAGGCCCGATTCCACGTCATAATACTGGCCTTGAAAACGCAACGGGTTGGTGATGCGTTCAATGGTTAGACTGGCGACGCCCTCGGTGCTGTAGTCGGCCTGCCACGCAATATCGCCGTGTTGATCAGTTAGTGCCAGCGGGGTGCCGAGATGATCAAGCTGGTAGTAATAGATCTCACCCAGTGCAATAAGGGCGACGGGTTTGAAGCTGCCCAGTTCGTAGAGATACCAGCGATATTCGCCATTACAGTGCTCGCCGATTAACTGATCCCCATCCCACAGGTAATCAATCCGCTGGCTTTCGCTGATTTTGGCGCTGCGACGACCAAGGGCATCGTAATGGTACTGGGTATATTTACCGGATTTTCTGAAACTGGTGAGCTGGTTTAAGCCATTGAACCGACGCTGCTCGTTGCCTTGTTGGCTACACGTTTTAACTTGGTTACCAAAACCATCGTAACGATAATGAGTATCGTGCCATTGCTCTAGGCGATCCTGAGTCACACATACCGCACTATCAGCCCCTTCCCCTGCGGTATTTTGTGGGTTGCCAAAGCTATCAAAGGCAAACAGAATTTCTGGCTGATGGGGTAGCTGGCTACTGGTAAGCTGATCTAACACATCAAACTGATACTGGCTCGCACCCTGCTCGCTGTCTTCGATGCCCACCAGCTGATCAGCCGCATTATAGCGATAGTCACGCTGATACTCGGCTCGGTGTGGATGAAGTCGTTGCTGCTGTTGCAAACGCCCCAGTACATCAAACTGTTGTAGGCAAGTAATGCCATTGCCCTGTCGGCGCTGAATTTCTCGCCCACAACTGTCAAAATCACGTTCACAAACAGTCTGCCCGTCCCAGTCAATGGCCACCAGCAGACCTTGGCTGTTATAGCGATAATGAACTTGATGGTCGCCCGGCAGGCAGGTTGCGATACGCCGACCAGCATTGTCATAACTATGCTGGATCCGCCAGTTATCTTGCCAAACCTCGCTAGGCTGGCCATTGGCATGATAATCAACATGGATTTTACGTTGGGCATTGTTGGCGTTCCGTAGCCGCCCCAGTTTGTCATACTGGAAATAATTGGCATCGGTAATGCCTGCTACACTACAGCTTTGCTCAATGACCCGGCCGCACTCATCACGCCGAAGCCGGATGAAACGCTCACCCTGCTCACTGAGACTAATCAGCTTGCCTTGCTCATCATACTGGTACTGCTGAGTACGGCCATCAAAGCCAACCGTCTGGATGATCCGCTCCTCGCTATCATAAACCAATTGATAGCGCGCACCGTCACTACGCTCAATACCAGTTAGGTTGCGCTCGCTATCATATTCGAACGCAAGCCAACTCCCATCAGGACGAATGTGTCTGGTAGGCTGGGCCAATCCCTCATAGATAAAATGATGGCTGCGGCCTATCGTATCGGTAAATACCGTCGGGCGGCCAGCCCAGTCGTATTCAATATACTGATGGCGAACCTCATTCGGCTGTTCCTGTGCATATTGGGTGATCTCAACAACCTGCCCGTTACGCTCACGACGATACTGGGTCACCCAGCCATCATGACTAACCATACCGTTGATTTCACCCAGCAAATCATAGCTGTAACGTGTTATAGCATCACCGTCTTGCACGGCTGCCAACTGACCTTGCGCATTCCACCAATACCGCAGGCTCCGCCCGTCTGACTGGGTGATATGAGTGATCCGGCCATAGCGGTCATACTGATAATGTTTCTCAAGCCCACAAGGATTATGTTGGCTCAATAAGCGCCCAAAACTGTTATAGTCGTTACGCCACGCTTGACCTTCACTGTCTATCGTCAGGATCACTTGCCCAAGCCGGTTATAGCGATAACGAGTCAAACCGCCATCTGGAGCCTGCTCTTCGTACAATTGACCATAGCGGTTGTAGCGGTAATAGGTTGCCGTTCCGTTGGGAGAGATCTCGGCAATTTTGCGAGATCGGTTATCATAGCGGTACTGCCAACGGTGACCGAGCGGGGACACCTTACACAATAGCCGCCCTTGGGCATTATGTTCAAAGCGCCATTGATTGCCCAAACTGTCGGTACTGGTGGCGGTATGCGCTTCAAGATCATATTCAAAGCGATAATGGTAATTCCCCTCATCCCCCCACTGGGCGCAACATCGCGCGGTAGCGCCTTGGCCGAGCCATTCAAAATAGTGACTGAATCCGGAAGGACGAGTACGCTGGACTAATAGATGCTGATCATAACGATATTTTTCAACTTGTTGCTGACGATTACTCGCCTCACACAAATCGTTTTCGGCATCGTAATGATAATGAGCCAGCACCTGGGGGGAATGATGCCCAACGCGGATACCACGTTGCACGAGCTCTCCCTCGCTAGCAGGACTTTGAACTTCAATGAGGTTACCGCCGGCATCATAACGTAATTCAAGCTGCTGGCAGCCGTTAGCGGCAATATGCACTAAACGGCCATTGCTAGAGTAACTCAATTGATATTGTAGAGTTTCATTTTCCCTGAGCCGCTCCAGTACCCAGCGGGAATGCTGATAACCAAAACGTAACTGCCGACCATCATTCAGTGTTAAACGATAATAACCGCGGGGATCATGAAAGATACTCGCCCCGGCAGTAAGTTGGTAACCCACGGCTCCCGCCGCTACATCATCAAAGATCAATAAATCACCCAGATGATCGACAAAATGCCACTGGGTAACGCCGTCATCGGCTCGTACAATAGGCGTTAACTCAAAATGGAAGTTACTTCGCCAACCATAGCCTAAGCCCACGTTCTGGTGACATAAACTCGAGCGGTACACCCGCTCCCAACGGATAGCCGCACTACCTGTTAGCTGAATATCCGTCAGAGTCAGTATTTCTTCCCCTGTCGCCATAGAAACAGGATCGCCACAATAGGCCATCTCATCAGGAGAAGCCGTTGTCGGGGTATCTGAAATACGATTTTCAGCAACGGGGGCGACATCCTCCCGCCCCCCTTGGCCCGTCACTTTTTTTGTAGTCTTGGCGAGTTGTTCCATAACCGTTGGCTGGTGAACAATTACTGGCTCAACTTCCGGAACCTCATAAACCCACAGTTGTTTATTAAATAGTGCTTTTGCAAGGGTTTCTTTAGCCTGATTAAATGCACCGTGCCCAATAGCCCGAGCTTTTACCTCTGCATGAAAATCAAGCAGCCCCAAAACAGCAAGTAAGTCAGCACCAGGCGCGGCCCTTAGACGGGCGAACTTCTCTATATGAAGCTTTGCCAGCTGTAACGTATCAAATCGAATAGGGATATTCTTAGAATTAGCATGCTCTGATATAGCAAATTGATACGCCTTGCCATCATTGGCTTTAAGCTGCAGTAATATGAGTCCGTCCATGTTATTCCACTATCATCCACTATGGTTGCCAAGCGTATAAGGCAGCGCCTCTGTAGAGCTTTTCTGAGATTTCCAACTGCAATGTCGGGAGCTGATACTCTCCGCGCTGGTAACGCGCATAGAGATGTAGCAAGTTATACAGTCCAGAGCATGCGCCTAATTCTCCGGTTAGCGCTCCACTCATGACAATCTGGGTAAATTCTCCAACACATCCGTGAAGATGTTGATATGCGCCAGCCCACTCTTCAGCAGAACCTCGCCCTCCATCATAAGGGGCATAGAATTGATGGATTGGCTGACCACATGCATGCTGATAACGTTGAAACAATGCCATCACAGCAGCCGTTGCCGCTTTGTCTCTCGTTCTGGCCTCATAAGATAACCATGGGCGGATCAGTCCACTGGCAGATGTAAAGACCTTAAGGGCGATAACACTCTCTGAAGCAACTATTCCATCTTCCACGTCTTGCAGGCAGGCAGTGCTAAAAGGTAACGAACTTAAGCGGGGATCACTGTCTAGCGCTAAAACCCACACTCCTGAGTGGCACTCTTGCGACAACAAACGTTCAATCTGCTGCCAAGCAAGGAGCATGGCACTGCGCCCATAAGGATATAAATAGCAATGAGTGTGTGCTGCCAATGCAGGAATCGCCTGACAAAGATAAGGATATAGAGCTTGATGCTGGCTTTGATCAACAGTTCCCAGCTGTGGTAACAACACCAAAATAGGTGCCGATAACCAATCAATATCCAACGTGCATACTGTCGATTTTAATATTTCCGTCAAGCGCGATAGATAATCACCTGCGCTAAGTGGAACAATCGGCAAAGCCAGAACCGACTGGCTATTAACAATTATCGGTTCTGGCTCAATTATCAAGTCTGAGTGCAAGCCCAACACTTTTTCATAGTTATTATCGCTGCCAACCCATAGGCAGTGTGATTCGACAGTATAGGCCATCAATATCAACCAATAGTGACACTAGGATTTCCCGATACAACTGAGCCACCATGACTGGTTGGCTCACCCATTCGGGCTGCTGGCTTACCATTAATCAATACCGATCCAGAGCCGCCTTTAATTGTGTCAGGAGGCCCTATACAAACCAGCATGTCACCCTCGCGCGCAGCAGGCAAACCACCAATAAAAACATTCCCTGACCCAGTAGCAACAGGGCCACCAACATGCGGAATTTTGTCTGTTTGATCTGGACAGGTGTGATAACATGAAATCGTTGCAGCTGCTTTTCCCATTCCATCGCTACCGCCTGCGCTTCATCGTCAGACGGCACTCCTATTTATTAAATAATATGATTTTAAGATCGAGTAATGTGATTTAGTTAAGCGCGATAGAAGCCGCTTTCAACGCAATTTTGCTACCATTGATACTGATATTGGTTCCTTTTATATCAACAGAACCATCGCTCGATAATGTCAAAGATGCACCACCAGATTTCAGGGTTATCTTACTACCAGCATCAATTACCAACTCTTTTCCGATAGTTTCATTCTGGTTTTTATCTACCTTCGAGGTAAAATTATTCTTAACTGCACGCTGTAAATTATTTTCAACAGTCAGCGCTGCATTATTCTTTACCGTCTGGGAACTGTCATTTTCAACCGTCAGTACAGAATTATTTTTTATCGTATGAAAACTGTCATTTTCAACCAAGATTTGATGATTATGCTCAACCACTAATTGATGATCTTTCTCGGCATGCATATAAAAAAGTTCGTTGCCTTTATCATCATCAAAGCGAATTTCATTAAAGTTGTCACCACCACCCTTTTTCGTCGATCGAGATTTTATCCCACTGACAGTTTTCTTATCTGGCAGGGCATAAGGTGGCATTTGATCACCGTTATATAATGCACCACTAATAATTGGTTGATCCGGGTCTCCATCCAGAAACTCCACCAACACTTCCTGCCCAACTCGAGGAAAAAAGAATGCACCCCAACGGTTTCCCGCCCAGTTTTGCGCCACACGAATCCAACACGAGCTAGTACTGTCCGACTTCCCTTCACGATCCCAATGAAATAGCACTTTCACTCGACCATATTTATCAATACAAATTTCTTCGTCTTTATCACCCGTGACACAAGCGGTCTGTGCCCCATAAACTCGTGGTTTAGGCGTCAATGCCAGTGGCCGATATACTGTCTCTTTCGGCACACAGGAAAACTGATTCTGAATAGTCTGAGAAAGGCTTTTACTCGAACCGGTTTGGCTAGTAATCGATATCTCCATACTCAACTGAGTAATCAAGAAGCCTTTTCCTATTAAACGTTTATCTTCGTGTGCTTTAAAAGTGAAAATTTTTCCAGCGCTAAAACTTCGGCAATTACTACCACCGGATGAAAGTTGAGTATCACGCTGCAAAGCATCAAGGGCCAGACTGGCAACATCCTTAGCACGTAAGTTAAACTCGGAACCTGCTTGATATTCGTAGACTTCTGTTGCTGCTTGCTGAGTTGTGAGACTCGTATTGGCATGCGTACCCTGTGGTTTTTCCGTTGGCTTAATAAAATCAAACCCCTGCTTCACACTGCTACCTGGCGTTACCTCTAACCCACTAGACCAAGTATGGATATGCGCTTCAGATAAACTACCTGTAGTAAACTCCACTTGTGCTTCAGCACAATCTTTATATGCCGTAATATCATCGGCCAATACTATATAGTGATTACTTTTATCATGCGTGAAAAAATAAAATATGCCTTCTTGCTCTAGTAATCTAGTCGCAAAATCCAAATCAGATTCGTGGTATTGAACCTTATATTCATATCTTGGATATGTCTTATTAAGTTTACTCTGTACTTTAACACCATGCCCAGAAAAAATTTGATTAACTATTTCTTTAACGTTTAATTTCTGAAATATCCGGCAGTTTGTCCGCTGCGCCATAAAGTGACAAGCTGGACTTATTTCTAAGACATAATCTTGATACTTTTCACCATCAGCATGTGCCGTAACTCGGCTCCCAACAGAACGAATAGCTGTAACAACACCGTTTAAGTAACGCTCCAATACTGAAGATTGAACATTATAAAGTAATGTTATAGTAACAGACTTTCCAATGAGATCATCTGCACTAATTAGTTGCCCATTTGTATAAACATGAGCTTGGATAGAAAAAAGCATTGAGATACCTTCCTGTATCTCCACCTTTGTTATATGCAAAACATCCTTACCAAGCGGTGTATCTATGCGTATGATGTTTTTATCTTGCGTTGCTTTTATCATTAAATTTCTATCCAAAAGAATTATGAAAATAAAATACGGGATAGACTATTTTTTCTACCCCGTAATCATTCTCTTGCTTACATTTGTTGACCTTTAACGCCACTGTAACCATAAACAAGCGGTGCTTGAACGTTGTTCATGTCATCTGTTGGAGTTACTGTCATCATCATCTCTGTATAAGAAATTGTGATAGTTTCAACTGGACGATCGTTTTGAATTGAAACACTGTAATTAGAAATCATGGCATCAGTAAGTTCGATTTTCATGATTTCTTCTACTTTTTCACCTTGCTTTGTAATATGGAAAACCGCTGGCTTACCTTTACCGATAGTCGCTTCCTTGAACAAATCAGGTGACGCCTTATCTTGCAGCTTAGTAATAGTCATATCATAAAGACGAGTTGAACTTGCTTCACGATCCTGAGCTGTACCTGTATATGACGTAATTTCTCGACCAACACTCCAATCAACAGATAGCAAAGTAATCATATCTTTGTACTGTTCAGCGGTCGCTTCGCCTTTAATATCGGCATATTTCAGGTAAGTATTCGCTTGCATGCTAATCTCCTATAGCATTACGGGGTTATCCCTAAATGGGCTTTCAATAAGAACACCATCAATTTGTTATTGATGATTTATCTATTAGTGAATTTCACACTTTGAGTAATGACAAAACAGTTATTAGATAATAATAAACAATAAACACATAAAGTAATTGTCATTAGGCCTAATACATTATCCATCACCACAACAATGTAGGTAAGAAATAATAAATTAAATCATGAATTGCATCGCAATATTTTATCTAACTATGCTTTCAATCATTTAAATTCTATCTTATAACTGCCACTTTCAATATCCACATGTACACTTTCAAAATGCTCATTATCCGCCAAACGCTCCAATATGCTTGTTGACAATATTGGCAATAAGACATTTTGAAGATTATTTTGAATTGCACGAGCACCTGAATTACTATCAAAGCAATGTTCATTTAGGTATGAAACGACTCTATCTGCATAATTAAATGTTGCATTATAATGCTCAGAAATACGCATTCCAATCCGATCCAACTGTAAGTGAATTATATTCGCTAAGACTTCGGTCGATAATGGAACAAATGGAATTACATTTATCCTGCCTAGGAATGCCGGTTTGAAAACATTAAGAAGATCATCCTGCAGTGCTTGCTTCAACCCTTCGATAGAAGGTGCTGTATCAGCATCCTCAAACAAATCTATCGTAGTATCCGTACCTACATTGGAAGTCATGATAATAATGGTATTCTTAAAATCAATATCACGTCCTTCACCATCTTTGATCGTACCTTTATCAAATACCTGATAAAAAATATCCTGTACGCCTGGATGAGCTTTTTCCATTTCATCAAGCAATACTACGCCATAAGGTTTTCGCCTAACCGCTTCGGTTAAGATCCCGCCTTCTCCAAAACCAACATAACCAGGAGGTGACCCCAATAGAAGAGACACTTTATGCTCTTCTTTAAATTCCGACATATTAATAACAGTGACATTATCTTCACTACCGTATACCTGTTCAGCCAAAGCTAACGCAGATTCAGTTTTACCTACCCCGCTTGGCCCAGTAAGAAGAAAGACACCATTCGGCTTACGCTCGTCATTTAATTGCGCGCGGGCGGTCTGCACCACTTTCGCCATCAAATCCAAGGCATGATCTTGCCCAATTACACGGGCTTTCATACGGTCACTTAAAGTGAGAACTGTTTCAATTTCATCACTTTGCATTCTTCCCAGCGGAATGCCCGTCCAATCTGATATCACCTCAGCCACTAACACTTCATCAACCTCAAGAAATACCATCGGCTCACTGTTTGCATTTAGCGTCTGTTTAATCGCTTGCAACTGGGCTTTCTGTCCATTCTCTGTATCCGATCCAGTCGCCAGACTATCGTCAGAACTACTATCTTCATTAATATCAAGATTACTCAGCCTATCCACCAATTTAGCCGACAGTATTTTTGCCTGCTCAACCAAACCAGCCTCATCATGCCACAATACCTCTGCCTGAGTATGCGCTAGCTCCACTTCATGAAGCTTTTCATACAGCGCGCACATTTTGTCTTGGTGATCACTCCCTGTAATCTGTTCCCTTTCCAACACGGCAATTTCATCTTTCAGCTGCTGCTGCTGCCGACGAAGAGTTTCAACTCGCCCTGGGATACTGGCTTGACTCATCGCAACCCGAGCACAGGCCGTATCTAATAGCGCCACGGCCTTATCTGGCAATTGGCGTCCGTTGATATAGCGGCTTGACAATTTCACGGCTGCTTGCAACGCTTTATCCGTAATCGCAACATTGTGATGAGCAGCCATGACAGGCAATAATCCTCGTAACATCACAATAGCTGTCGCTTCATCAGGCTCCTCAACTTTAACGACCTGGAAACGGCGTGTTAATGCTGCATCCTTCTCGAAGTACTTCTTATATTCAGCCCATGTGGTCGCCGCAATTGTACGAAGTTCACCACGGGCTAACGCCGGTTTCAAAATATTGGCCGCATCATTCTGACCCGCCTGACCACCACTACCGATCATAGTATGGGCCTCATCAATAAAGAGAATTATTGGCTCAGGAGATGCCTTAACTTCTTTAATAATACCCTTCAAGCGATTTTCAAATTCCCCTTTCATCCCGGCACCTGCCTGAAGTAGAGCGAGATCAAGAACACGAATGGAAACAGCTTTTAAGGCATCAGGAACATCATCTTGGCTAATCCGTTGGGCCAAACCTTCCACTACCGCGGTTTTACCCACTCCAGCTTCCCCTGTAAGAATCGGATTATTCTGACGCCGACGCGTCAAAATATCGATCATCTGACGAATCTCATTATCACGCCCTAAAATAGGGTCTATAGCTCCTAGCCGAGCCTGCTCCGTCAGATCTATCGTATATTGTGCTAAAGCGGGGGCGGATGTTGACGATAAGGTATTCGTTACATCATCACTAGTTGCAACAACTGACTCAGCAGAACGTTCTGCAAGTGTTGGCCAAGCAGACAGCAATTGAGCGGGATCTATATGTTCTAACGAGCGAGCATCGCGTAATACCAAAGACCCTAAACTATCATCTTTGAGTAACACATAAATAATATGTACGGTGCGGATCTGTTGATCACCAAAATCAATCGATGCTGCAAGCCATGCCGAACGCAATAACGTAACAAGATGCGGAGATAAACCTGGTGTAGCGCTATTTCCCGTTTTCAGTTTTTCCAAACTAAGCTGTAGTTCACTGTGTAACACTGGTAACGAAAAATCAAAGCTCCCTGCAATAACCGCTAAGTCACCGTCTTGTTCTTCTACCATAGCAGACAACCAGTGTTGGATTTCAACACTAAAATGACTACGGCTATTACACAGCGCGGCTCCCGTCTCGAGCTGTTTTTGACAGTGTGGTGAGAGTTTATCGACCAGTGATTTCAACGTCATCGTTGACATGTAACATCCCTTATTTTGAATAAATTTCAACTAATACCCTAAATACATTCTCGCTAAACGAATATCGTAATATCGATTGGGTATTAAACTTTCCATGCCGTTACAACGACACTTAACCTACCGGAATCTTAAGAACCTTATCCTTTATATGATGACTACTCATTAATGCCACTCCCAAACCGAGGCCTACACCATGATTATTCAAACTGGCTACGGGTAAATTTTGATAAGCAGTTACCAAACGCCAACTGACATGAATCGAGGGTGATAAATAGTGGCTTACAATCTGCTTCATTGTTTGTAATAACGGTCCTTGGTTCATCAACATCGCAGCTTTTTCACGCTCGTTAACGTGAAGCTCGATATCTATTGCCGATGACAAATCCCATACCCTCTGCCCCAGCATGCTACTCACGCCCAGCTGTGCGTGCTGCCCTTCAGGCTGTAGACGAGACCCTAAACAGGTCTGTTCAGATGGAGAAAGTTGCAGCCAACGGCCAACAAACTCCTTTATTTCTACCTGACAGCCGCCGATTAATGTCAAAATCTGACGCAAACTCTGGCTATTGCGTATAGTCTTAGCCAATAGCCCTCCCATAAATACATCCAAATTATGAGTAGCCCCTGTCAGTGCATGTAACACCGAATCAATAATTGACTCTTTACCGTTTAAATATCGTTCATGCTGAATGGGATATTGATATTTTTCCCAAGATCTATACTGCAACGAAATTAAACGGTGGTTAAACATGTCAAAAAACTCACGGATCGCGACATCTTTTAAACGTGCTCTTTGCATCACTAACTCAGTATAATGACGAGGTAATGCTCCGCTTGGCCCCGTTAATCCCATGAAGTTTATATTAATATCCAATCGTTTGACGCCACTATCGCTGCTTGTCTCGCGAATGGATTCAATCGCTGTGCCCGCAAACCCTAAAGTTTGACAAGCCTTAAAACGAATACATTCATTATTAGGCAAAGTATCAGTGCCCAATTCATTGCTCTCTCCAATTTCTGACATCTGCCGCTGCAACGAATATACCGAGCGATAGAAGTCATCACGATCTATATATCCTATTAATTGCGTTATATTCACAGTAACACCTTTCCGCCAGCACATGCAGGCCAACGATACTGCCAATCAAGCTGCCCTCTAAAGCTGACACTTAACCGCGTAAAACTATTTACTGCAGTAAATTGAGAGAAAAATTGGGAAAGGATACAACCAAAGAAAAACAGGTTGGCACCAGAGAGTTCATTGTTACAAAACTCTAGTAATATATCGTTACCATGACAGAATCCAACACGCCCATCCTGCACAACACGCGCACTAGCAGGTGTCACCAACATCGCAGTGATGGCTTCAATCAGCATCTTACTTTGCGGTGTCTGCTCAAAATCATACAGCTTTAACGTTTCTTTGAGCGTTTCCAAGCCGTGTTCACCAGAAAATTGATTTAAAGTTAGATGCTTGGCAAACTGCCAACGGGTACTTTCAAGCAATTTAGGTCTCATCGGCTGAGTCAATGCGGTAAGACAGCGTACCTCTTTCAATGAATCACTACGTAACCTCACATCCATTACAGGTTGCCCACCGCCAAAAGGTAAGCGAGCTGGTAAATTACGATTACTACACAATGCATTAATCGTAACTAACCAATGCTCGTATTCATCCACATCTACCGGTTTCGTGTGAGTATCCACAATGGATAGATACGTTTCGCAACCAGGTTCATCATGCCCGCTAGCCCAACTTGAATGCTCACGCCGCAGCGTCCAGTACATGTCATTTTCTGTCAAATAGTTAGCTTGTCCAACGCCATAAAATGGAGCAACATTCACGCAGTTGTCATTTTTATCATATGCTTTAACTTCATTGATCCGAATCACTTCACAAATATCAGCATCCCCGTATTGAGGAATCAACTGATACTCATCCTGAACAGGTTGCAACGTAAATGATTCAAGTTGCTGCTCAAACAAATTAATAATCGGAGTGCAACCTAACAATACATTGTCGGCTGTTACTTGCTTTGGTAAAAAGTCATTACTTTCATTAAAGTAGATATAAATATCGACTTCATTATTATCGCCTAGCCAATCAGGTTCGAGATCCCGCAATTCAAAAAATAAAAACTTTTCCGGAAACAAAAAATGTTCAACTAACAGCCTATAACCACTAAAGCTCCGTTTGTGATAGGGCACCACTTCATGTTCATCTTCAAAACCGACACTCACAACGTGACGCCCTTGAAGATAGTGACTCGCTTCAGACGATCCTTTCGGAGCGATAGCGATACCCACCATTGACCTAAACAACAACTGATAAAGGCTATAACTGAGCTGCGCCTGCCCATTGAGATAAAAGCGCAAATTTCTGATACCCAGCTTAAAGAGTGGAGTACTTTCAAATTCACCGCTTAACGTGAGCTTCAGTACCGATTGTGCTTGTGTTTTAAAATTTGCACACGGCGCTTTAAAGGGCGCATTTTCAAAGGCCGCCTTCGTCACCTCCACAGGCCATAACTCCGTATCGTAACAAGTTGTAAAATGACATGATTTGTATCCATCTACATGACCCTGAACTTCGCTACCACGGGGCAATATAAAACCATGATCATTGATATTCTGGGTCGTCATTTTAATAATTGCCATAGAAGGAATTGTTGCGTGGTAATCTGGATATAACTGTCCAATGAGTGCTTCCGTTAACTCCGGGAAACTATCATCCAGACATCGCCGAGTTTGCGCCGTCAGCAATGCAAAACTTTCAACTAATCGAGAAACATGTGGATCCTCCACATGTTCATCACTGAGCTTTAATCGACCTGCGACCTTTGGATAACGCTTTGCAAAATCAGCCCCCATATGCCGAATATAGGAAAGTTCGCGGTTATAGTACTTGAGTATCTCATCACTCATAGTTATGGCTCACTAATTCGAATACCTAAACAAATTGGCTCAATCTCTGAATCAAAAGTGACTTCTTCTGCCTCGGGTGTTGCATGAAATAACGCATGGATCCGCAACCTAAGAATTCGATCAACCGGTTCATCGTCCCCGACAACTGTTACCGCTACATCAGCAAATCTGGGCTCAAATTTTCGAATAGTATCTTCGATTATATGGCAGAGGGCTTGACGACCATCCAAAGAACTCAGAGGCATGGCGGAAAAATCAGGCAGACCGTAA
The DNA here is from genome assembly GCF_001029445.1 of Photobacterium aquae. GTDB lineage: Bacteria > Pseudomonadota > Gammaproteobacteria > Enterobacterales > Vibrionaceae > Photobacterium > Photobacterium aquae. The sequence continues at coordinate 100,767 of NZ_LDOT01000027.1, read as the reverse complement.
GAAAATAGCGAACAATTCAATTCAGGATAATACTTTGACCACACATGCCAATGCACCTTTGCATTTAGCAAATTTTCTAAATCACGTCGCACGCTATGGCGCATATCCCTCCATGTAAACGGCCTATTTGTGTTGGCCATATTTTCAGGTGCATCATCTAACAGCCGATCTAACAAAGAGGGAACTAAGGCTTGGCTAGCTTTCATTCTTCAGCCAACCGTTAAACGACAAGCGGAACAGTCTTATTTATTCGCTGAATTTGTGATAAGACCACTGCCTCATCACCAAACAAATACATCTTCTGCCCAACACCAGAATAAATATTTGTTCCAAAAATTTCACGCCAATCAGTTTCTCTTCCCAATTTTTCGGCATCTGTTTGGCTATTAATATATGTCATTGGGATAAATGCCTCACCACATAAACCACCATCAATTTCGATATCAACCTTACGCCACACATGTTCAATTAGAGATGTCACTGGCATCATCTCTAAACGTATCAATGCATCAAACGGAACAAGATAATACTTTCCATCAGTACCAAATAGCTCTAAAAAACCAGCCAATGTATCATCAAGATCGCGTAATGTGTCACGATATTCCCCATCTATCTCCATAGGTATATTTACGCGATTTTTTTCAAGTTGTTCTGCGCTTTGGATGAAATTTTCAACGTGGTTTTCTCTGTACGCTAGACGCATTCGCAGTAATGATGTAAATGCCTCATCAACATCTTTAACCAAATTAGCAGTCGCGGCCCCACCGTCAAAATCAAGCCTAGCCTGAGCTGCACGGATCAACTGCCTTAGATTAGTGGCTCCAATCAAACAATCAGGATTCTGCTTAATTAACAAATTAAGTTGCTTATCTGCCCTTTCGTATTGACCATCAATGCATAAGAGCTCAATAAAGCTACTCCGTAAATCAACATCTTGTGGAGTTTCCTGCAACTGACTAGCCAGTAACTCTAGTGCTTCGCTTAATTTTGCTTGTTGAATTAATGTATGCAATGTCTTCATTATATTATCACCCAGTATTACTTTGATTTGGTGCGAGTTCAGTAATCAGACGAATACTCGAAACCATCTGATCAAGTTGAAAATGTGGTCGTAAATGAATAATCGAATAATAATGACCTGGACGCCCAGACTTTTCTTTTACCTGTATACGCGCTTCATTCAATGGATAACGAGATCTGACTTCATCGGATGCTTCATCTGACGCTGTCGTATAATTAAATAACCAACGCTGAAATTCAGTCTCAATACTTTCTGCCGTAGCATACATACCGACCTTATCTCTCCCCATTACTTTTATATAATGAGCAAATCGTGATGCGCATAATATATATTGTAACATTGAAGACAAGCGCGCATTTACCTGTGCTCCCAATGACTCATAATGCTTTGGCAAATTAACCGAGGCATTACTAAAAAAAACCAAATGTTCAGTATGGGGTAAAGGAGATATAGGGATAAAACCACAATCTGATAACTGCTTTTCCAATCTGTCACCTACTTGCAAATCTACAGATGGCTTACTCTGACGAAGTCGCCGTGTCAAATTAAAGCTGGCAGATGGTAAATTAAATACCAGTCCACGGTTATATCTTCCAGGTTGTAACCCTCTGATTTGACTAAACCATCCAGATTCAGAAAATGCTTTTAATACTACACTTGCAAAACCATAAGCAGCATTCCCCCATAAATGTTCTGTCTGAGGATCTATAATATTCTCTTTAAAATAAAACTCTTCCTTACGTGAACCATCTTGTTCATACGGCTCACGCATTAAAATATGTGGCATGACAAGTCCCAAAAAACGAGCATCTTCCATTTTTCTCAGGCTACGCCAATTATTATATTCCGGCTGTGAAAACTGGGACTGAATATCACTGACACTTGCTAATTCCGTATAATTATCAACACCAAACAGTGCTGGTTCAGCCGCTGTCACAAATGGAGCAAAAGCTGCTGCTGCTGTATTACTAATTCCCATTAAGGTATCAATATCATTAGTTGGAATACCAGCTTTAGGTTTATGAGAAACCTGATAATCGCCAATTAACAATCCAAATGGTTCTCCACCAGGCATATTAAATTCGTTATTATAAACTAAACGAAACAAATCACTCTGATCAAATTCAATCGCCCGCCCCATATCACGGCTAAGCTCTTTCCATGTTAAATTCAATAGCTTTATTTTACATACTAGCTCACTATCAAACTCTTCCACCTGGTCAGTTAGATATACTAACCCACGCCAACTTGCCTCCAACTTTTGAAAACAATCATCGTGCAATATACAATTTAGCTGTTCATTTATTTTTGCATCAATACCCTTAATTGAGCGTAACAGCAGCAAGCGGATACTTTGACGATTACACGTTGACCAACAGAAATCCCCCTCTTTTTCCAGCCAAATCCGCAGTGCCCAATAATCATCTTTATTATCCAGGAACTGATCGACAATATCTGTCTGGGCACACCACGCTGCGTCACCTGTGGCAGGCTGAATATCTGCCTCTAACTGTTCAATATCAATAAAACGAAGCGTTGATTGCATCTCGACATCCTGTCCAAAACAGGTAACTGGTATTTCCAGTTACCTGTCTTATCGCTTATCAGCCAATTTCAGGGATCTTAGCTACTAACCGCAACGATGTTGTTAGTTCTTCCATTTGTAACCATGGACGTAACCATGCAATCGCATTATAAGCCCCCGGCTGACCCGGTATTTCTTTAACCTTCACTTTGGCATCTGCCAATGGATATTTTGCCCGAATTTCTTGACCACCGCCTTCAGACGCATTGACGTAAGATAAAATCCAACGGTTAAGCCAAGCTTCGACCTCATCCGCTTCCATGTAACTACCAATTTTATCTCGAGCCATAACCTTCAGATAATGAGCAAATCGCGATGTCGCCATCATATAAGGAAGACGTGCTGAAATGGCCGCATTCGCTGTTGCTTCTGGTGTACTGTGAATCTCAGGTTTCTGGCAAGTTTGAGCGCCAAAAAAGACGGCATAATTCGTATTTTTATAATGGCAAAGAGGTAGAAATCCCAATTTACCCAATTCCGCTTCTCGACGATCTGTAATACCAATTTCAGTCGGACATTTTAGATCTGGATCACCATCATCACTTACGAAAATATGAGAGGCCAAATTATCAACTCTACCCCCACCTTCCGCACCACGTATTGCCGTACAAAATCCGTACTTAGCAAAGGCATTCGTTAAACGTGAACCTAATACATAAGAAGAGTTCATCCAGCAGTAGTCTTCATGATCGGCATTCAACGCGAATCCCGTAACAGGATCAAGGCTAAACTCCTCGTAACGGAATTCTTCAATTGGCGTAGTCGCTTCACCGTAAGGCAAACGCGCAAGTACTCGAGGCATTGTCAACGTTACAAAACGAGAGTCATCACTTTCTCGGAAAGAACGCCATTTTATATACTCAAGAGACTCAAATACTTTCTCTAAATCACGAGGCTTAGATAATTCAGACCACTGATCAAAACCAAATAATGCAGGAGAAGCCGCTGACAAAAATGGTGCAAAACCTGCCGCTGCCACGTTCGACATCAAGCTCAATGTTTCTATATCTTCCGGGTGGTTAGTAAATTCATAATCCCCGATAAGCGCACCATAGGGCTCTCCACCAGGAGTTCCAAACTCAGCTTCATAGACTTTCTTAAATACCTGACTCTGATCAAACTCTACCGCTTTGCTTAAATCTTTATGTAATTCTTTTTTAGTCATGCTAAGCATGCGAATTTTTAGCGTTTGACTAGTCTCTGAATTCATTACAAGGTGGTTGAGCCCACGCCAGCTACCTTCAAGCTTCTGAAATTGTTCTTGATGCATAATTTCAGCTAGCTGGGTTGATATCGTATTATCCAACGCAGCAATCGCCTCACGGAACGTTATCGTTAAATTCTTATTCCACGTAACCGTACCTTTCATCGCCTCTTCTGTTAAAGTACGTAATAATTCTTCTGCGCGAGAACTTTCAGTTTGTTTCGTGGCAGAGATCGCTTTTGCCAATAATGATCCCGTATTTTCTTCAACAGTGGCATCAAGCTGTTCAAATGCTTGAGTATTCATTGAGCCGACTCCTTGGTACCTTTGTGCAATTCATCAGATAGCTTTTGTAAGTCAGATGTATTATTCAACACTGCTTCCAACAAATTTTCTAACTCTTCTGAACGATCAACTTTTGTCATTAAATCACGAAGTTTATTACGAGTTTCCATCAACTTACGTAATGGCTCAACTTGATTAACAATAGCGGCCGGTTCAAAATCTGCCATTGATGAAAAAGTTAAATTAATATCCATTCTGGTATTGTCATTAGTCAATTTATTATCAACACGGAAATTTAACTTTGGACTCATTCTATTAAGTACATCATCAAAATTATCCCTATCAATCTGAATAAAACGACGGTCTTTTATCGGCTTAATCGCATCTGTATTTTGCCCTGCAAAATCGCCCATGACACCAACAACAAACGCTAATTCCTTTTTAACGCTTGAGCCTTCTGTTTCAACATCATAGGTAATATGTACCCTTGGCTTACGTACCCGTGATAATTTCCCGTGGATACTTCCCATTAGAATCTCCCTATTTATAATTACTAACTCTGATAGTTCAGTCTTCTAACCGTGATTAACTACAATACGGTATTACACAAAATAGACTATGATTGATTGTTCTCTGAGCCTATACCAACAAGACGGAAATAACCTTTTCTTGCATCACCATCAACTATTAACTCTTCGAGTAAATCCGGTAATGACATATCACTCCAACGAACGACCTGCTCAATGGCATAAGCCATCGGAGAATGGGGTTCTGTTTTTTTAAAAAAATCAGCGATCATTTTCAGGTTTTTAATCGCCTCTTGCCGTGTCTCCAATTGCACGCTAATTCCAGAGACTGAAGATAAATCAGTTTGTGATTCGCTATTATTAACGTCAACTATAGGATCCGTTGAAGGCAAAGCTTTTAGTTTATCTTCGGCTAAATATGTCACTGCATTAAGACAGGCTTGTAATCGCTTGGTGATTTGGGAACTAGGCAATGGATAACCGCACGCGTCATCCATTAATTTCACCAGATCACTATACGCTTGAATCGCTGCTTCTATATCTTGATGAAGTTGACGATAAAATGTCGGCTCAGACATTTTAACTTCTTCTTCAAGTGCTTGAAGATCAACCCCCCCCATATCAATGCGATATTTTTTCTTCTCCGCATCTAAGCGATCGATCTCTAATGCTTGTTCATACTCCCACAATGAGTATGCCTGTTCGCCATGATTCTCAGTCAACGGCACACAGGCAATCGGCATCAATAAGGTCCCTTCTCCTTCAACACCATTTAATCCGACCAATGGAGCAATTCGTGTCTCGATCCCATCTTCATCGGGCATCGGATATACATCATCCCAAAAGTTCTCAATTAAGATCGCTGCGGTTTTAAAGCCAATCTCAAGCCCCCGAAAACCACAGTTACGAACCAAAGCTTCGATAAACCACGCCGTGAGTTCCAGATCCTTACACTCTGTCGTCAATAACAATGGTACTTGTTCGAGAATTTCATGCCACTGATGTGAATAATTAAATAGTGGTTCATTATCCACCAATGCTCGCCGCTCTGCCGCCCTTGCAGTATTTCTTACATCCTTTAACGTAAAATACGCAGAATAAGGTGAAGTATCACTACGCGGATCATTTCCTGATGAATTTTCCTCTGATATCGGTGATTTCAACGCTTCAAAATCAATAATATCCATATTTATCATCCATCGTCCCTTAGCAATAAATCTAATCCATACACAATAAATCTGATATGCTTCGCAAAACTAACATATTTCAAACTGTCAGACCTATTTTTAAATTTGGCTTTCTCTTTACCACTTCTTAAATTTGGCACAATATCATTCTTAAAAGTAAGACAATAGTATTTATATGCTTACTATTATACTCCTCGCCATAAGAAGAAAATAAGGTCTTTAGGTAAATAACGCGAGTGACACGCCATTTTATCAACATGGATTATAAACTTTTCATAATGCTATATAATGGGGATTACATCGATTAGTACAATCTGTCTAACACTTTCCTCCCTTAAATATTGGTATTGTGAAATCACTCGTATTTTGGTTTTCTCTATTTACCAGATCCAACTTCGTCGCTTTAACCAGCACACTTGTAACATTATCCGCCGCACCACGAACCAACGCAGAATGCATCAATGCCATGCCTGCATCTGAAACACTGGGAGCTTGCAGGCAATGAGCAAGGTGGTTATCAGGCAATTCCTTGGTTAAGCCGTCGGAACACAACAAAAACAAATCTCCCCACTGCAACTGACCTACAACAGAATCAATCACTACATCAGCCCCTACACCAACAGCTCGTGTAATAACATTTGCCAACGGGTGATTCTCTGCCTCAGCCTCAGCAATGAGTCCTTGTTCAACCATGTCCATCACTTGGCTGTGGTCACGTGTTTTCTGTTCGAGTTGACCATGGCGGAACAAATAAAGACGACTATCCCCTACCCATAAGACGTGGTATTCGCCACCCTTCACGAAAAGTAATACTGCTGTCGTACCTATTGTCTCCCCTTTAAAATAACGCTGGGAATAATCATAGATTTGTCTATTGGCATCTTGAAGTGCGCGTCCTAAATACTCCACGGTCAATGATTTTATCGGTAACGCTCTAATATACTGACGAACGATATCGACCAGCATCTGGCTAGCTACATCTCCAGATTTATGCCCTCCCATCCCATCAGCTACTACCCAAACCCCTTCATTGGGGCAATCTAGAAATGCATCTTCGTTATAAGTACGAACTTTTCCTGTATGGCTCTGAGAAAAAGAGAAAAAATGCCAGTTAGCTGCTTTCGTCGGCATTACCATCCCCATTGCTCCCAATTACCATCAAGCATAGCTGCAAACTGGCTAATTAAAGGCAAACCACTTGTCACTAAGGTCGCACTTTTCATTCTTTCCGAACCTGCAGTCCACCAGATACAATAACGATCAAACTGTGTTTTGTAAGCCAAATGAAGCAAATCGCAAGCCTGTACGTGTTCCTCTCCAAGCAATACAATTTGATTGCCCATCCCTGCTTCTGTCTTCACGGCCGAATTTGGATTGTTAACAAGATCAGATAAAAGATCTGTATTTTTCAAGTTCTCTAACCACTGAATTAAATCCATATCATCATCTAATAGTTGCAGCACTAAATCTTCGGCATTCTCACTCCACTGCCGAGATTGCCAATATGCAACCGGGGGATTTTCGACACTTGTAGCCAATGTAAAATAGTAATGCCGACCAACGTTATCAATACTTGGCATCAAAGTACCTACCATTCCACTATCACCACAGACTCCCGGAGACAATGAAAAATGCCAAACGGGACTGGTTAGATAACATTCCAACCATTGCTCACCAAGTTGCTCACGGCTCACTGCCTGTACAGCCTGTAGCCATTCATTCCAAGGGTCAAGGAAGTCAAGTGGTAAATGGTCCTGAATAAAGTCCCCTCGCACTGGTACTTTTCCGAAATATCCAAATTGTGCCGCTACAATGTCATTGGGCATGAAAATCTCTCTATATCTCTCAACCAGAATGGATGTACAACACTATTCGGTAACAACTGCACCGTTGCTCGATTTCCTTTCAGTTCAACTTCTACCATTTTATCTTTTCGCGTTTTTGACCTTTTACGCGCTGCTTCTTCCAGCAAACGGAAAAGTCCCCAACTACCTTTATATGTCTTGGTAATAGCATGCCCTGATTGCGGTGGCGTAAATACTAATCGTACCTGTGCAGTCTGACTCGTATCCGGCCACGAGAACGATGACACTCGAGTGGGACCGTGGCGATAAATCATAGCTTGAGGACCAAATTCGAACCGAAAATTACTAATATGTTGATCCAAAAATACCGTTTTCAAACCAAACTCAACATGTGGAACCTTACTGCCTGGTTCAAAAAATGCCTCACGAATACGTTGAGCCTGTTTGAATAATTGTAGCGACGTTTCGCTAACCCCTACATTCTTGGTAAAACGCCATTGCCCTTTCGATGTATCAACAAACGGTTCTAGATATGTAATAAAGAAATTATCTAATATGCCGCCATATCCAAAGAAACGGCCAAAATCCTTGATCTTTACATCCCTTTTAGAACGACGATTAAATGGGTATTTTCCCTTAATAGACTTTTTGTACTCGCTAACAACAGCATCTTGCCAAATTGTATTCAGATGTACTTTAGACCCTTGCTTAGCCAATTTGGTCGTTTGTTTTTTTAGTTCCCCCAACCATTGATTGAAAGGAGCGGGTATTACATCACCGACTTGCGACAAATTAGCATCCAAATCGTCGTGACTTGTTTCACCAAGCAAACTCTTGTAGGCAACTCTGTCGTTATCCCCCGTTGAATTCAATTTCGCCAAATAGTTATGCAATAATGTTAATGATTCATTCAGCGCATTAAATTCCACGTCACCTATCGCTAAAATATCAGCAAACTCTTCTTCTATCTGAGCCCCCGGCAAAGCCGATTCAAGCTCCGGCATCTCCGATGGTAAGTAACGAGTAATACGTGTTTTTTTCTGTTGCATAGCAACACCAGCAGCGTGGCCAGCTACCTCACCAGCTGCTTTAGCTTCTTCACTTATAGGTAATTCGGTCAAACGCAGCTGTTTTTGAATACTGACAATCAAGCTCTGCAACGGTCTTTCTGACCCTGACAAAACCTTCATCTGATATAAGCCCTCTGCTGCACTGCTATACGGCACAAGCTGTATATCCCCTATCAATTGATTCCAATAATAAATATAATCTCGATAATATTTATCATTAACCGCCGTCATGACCTCCTGCTTAGTTGCTTCACCCAGTTGCAACTTATCGCCATATACCCAACTATCTTCCATCAATCGCTTAACAATACGCTTGTTTTCTAGCTGAAAGACACTATGGAAACCGGTATAAGTGTATAAGCCTGCGATCCCATCACTTAATGATTTACCACTTAAACGCTGAAACACTGTCTGACTTTGTGAACCCAAAATATCGGTCAGTCTATAATCAGGAATATGACTATCCATAAAGTCCATTTTCAATCGTTGATAAGCCCGTTCAGCCAACGGCATTTGTGTTAGCACTCCACGAGCTAGCTCAACGGCATCATCATCTTGCTGTACGCCAACAATCCCTAATTCTAATAAATTAGTAGTATGTCCCATCAAGGACTGACGTATCGGCTCATTAATTTCCCCGGGATATGTCCGTTCGAAATACAATGCAAACCAACTCAGTACCTGTTCTTCCTCATAGTGAGAATGATCGAACAGCATCAAATATGTTTTCAGCGTCTCATACAAATATTCTAAATAGGCACTATTTTCTTTCATGTCTTGTTGGAGTGCATGAATCAAATAAGGAGCAAAGAAACCTTGTAGCCCACGCTCGTATGCCGCTCGAGCTGGCTGACCTATTTTATCCCCCTGATACAAACCAACGTGTTTAACTGCATCTGAATCCAGCATTTTCCCGTTATAACCTGCTGGCAAATCTTCTAACAAATCTAGTGCATTCGCCAACGTAATCACATCTGTTTTACTCGTCAGCTCCGGAGTCACAACCTGCTTATATTGCGCAACAGCAATAGCTGCCTCATCAACCAAGTCTTTATTCCATTTATAACTCGTCAGCCACAATCCCCCCATTATGCCCATCAAGACACAACATCCACCCAGCACTCCGCGTTTTAACCATAAATTTTGCTTTTGATGATGGCGATTGACGGTACCTATATACTGCTCAGGGAAGATCACATCCTCAAACAAACGTTTAATAAAAAAACCTTTACTCTCACTTCCCGGTTGTTTCAATGGCACAGAACCTAACCCCAAACCTCCTGCCATTTCTGTCATCACGCGATCAATAGGCACCCCTTCCTGTGTTGCACTCGCAATATAAACACCACGTAACATCGGTGCTTCTTCAAATGAATTAGGTGAGAAAATCTCTTTGAGGAAATCATCTGCTGCAGCTTGAATCAACCTAAGCTGTTTGGGAAACTCATAAATCAACGTCCGCTTATCGATATCCCGAGTGTGCTGCATACGCTCATTCATTCGGCCAACCAACCGCTCAAGCAAATGATGGAATTCCTTATTGAACATTCCAACAACCCCACGTTCAGGATCATCAGCTTGTTCCGGAAAGGTTATCCCCCACACTTGTTCTCGCTGTTCTGCACTTAGATCCGCAAAATACTCACTAAATCCCGCAACAAGATCGGCTTTGGTCATAATGACATAAACTGGAAAATGCATGCCCAGTTGGTTTTTCAACTCTTGGATACGGTGCTTGATTGCACGGGCATGAAGATTTCTTTCTGTACGAGTTTGCGTTAGTAAACTAACAAGACTTACGGTCACAATTGCGCCATTAATCGGCCTGCGGGTACGGTGCTTTTTAAGCAAACCAAGAAAACCAAACCACGCTTTGGAATCTTGCTCTCGGTTACTATCTTGTGTGGTATAACGCCCTGCCGTATCAATTAATACAGCCTGATTAGTAAACCACCAATCACAATGACGAGTGCCACCAACACCAGCTAACGGATCATCACCTAACTTATCTTTTAACGGAAATTCTAAGCCAGAATTATGCAATGCTGTCGTTTTCCCCGTTCCAGGGGGGCCAATAAGGATATACCAAGGTAATTGATAGACGCTTTTCCCTCGTTTAAGAACTGAACCATTTAACACCGTAAGCGCCTGTACAATACGCGTACGTAGTGTTTCAATTTCACGCTGGGTCGCCTCATTTAACAAAGAGGCCTCATCATTGCCATCTAACAGTGTTTTTACTGCTTTAGCATTCTGATGCTTATTTCTTGCCTGATGAGCAATATTGATCGCGCCCCATAACAAGGTAAGCACTAATAGCACAACAAGCCGAGATACTTCACTGACTAACGGCTCAGTCCCTGCAATCGCAATTAACGGGCCACCAAACCAAATCAATAATGATATAGCAAAGAGCCCAACTAGAGACACTACCCACCTCGAACAGAGAACAGGTCCAATGCGCTTAACAAAATTATTCTTGAACATTGCTTATCCCTATTCCCTTATTTCAATATAAGTAAATCTATTTCAACCCGGCGATTACGCGCCCGATTTTCTTGACTATTATTTTCATTCCTAGGTTTTGATTCGCCTAAACCTTCCGGCCATAAACGTCCATGCAAATCTGTCCCCATCGCCATAGTGTTAGCAACTGCCGTTGCACGAGCGAGCGATAGATGCCAATTCGATGGATATTTACTCGTAAATATCGGAGTATCATCAGTATGCCCCGCGATTAGAATACGCCCTTCTGTCGATTCTAATGCGCGAGCTATTTTAGACAGCACTGGTAATAAGGCTTCCTGAACCTCCGCACTACCCGATGAAAATAACTCACTGGATTTCAAAATAATACGTACACGATCAGGCAGATCTACCAACTCAATTGTGCCTCGCGCTACCTCACTCTGTAACAGCTGTTGCAACCGTATCGAGGCAGGCGCAATTGAACCGGGTTGTAACTGTTCTTGAGCCTCCCATCTTGCAAGAGTATTAAGTTGATTAAAAACTTTATTTGAATACTCATTAATGTGATAGCTAAATGCCATATAAATGCCCAATACAAACACCAATAACATTGATAGAATCACCCATAGCGGCACTTCGTTGCGTGGTTCAGTACCGTGTAGTACTCCATTTTTCCAACCTGGCGAAAGTTCTTGTTCTGGATCTCCGGTCAAGCTAACTAAAGCTTGATATGCCTGCTCCCGATAATCTTCGAACTTATCCATACCACGCTCGATCACCCGCATCTTGCCAACAAAACCTAAAGACATACACAAGTATTGCAACTCAAGTAAATGCTGATTGGAACGTGGATCGGCAAGTGCTGAATCTAAAAGAGTATAGAAATATTCACCACCAAACGTTTCGCTATGAAATGTCGATAAGAGGCTTTCCGTCGACCAAAGAGACTGCCCCCCCCAAAATGTATTCAACACGGTTTCATCAATAAACGAACACAAACAATACCGCGCTGCTTCAATTTTTTCAGCGCTTACCGACTGCGCCCGCAACCGCGTTTCAAATTCACGTACTCTATCAATGCAGCTTTGCTGCAAAAACGCGACATCGCTATGATAAGTTGTACTACGAATCTGCCCCACCATAGAGAGTAAATAACTCGCCTCTTCTATTAATGGATTTTGACCTAACGGTGGCAATCTATGTGCTTGACCACCACTATTGCTCTTCGCCAACACAAGAGTCTGATCCGAAGGCTTAATCGAAGGATTAACTGCACGCTTATCCTCTTCTGTCTTACCTCGAATTCCGGGGCGGGGTTTTATTAGCGTTGACTCAGACATAGCCATCAATCCTTGATTCACTCATCATTATTATTTATTTATCACCCACAATTGCATATCCAAGTCTGGGTATTTCCCTGACAAGTGTAAGGCGATGCCACCACTTGCGCTTAACCGATGCCAGTAATCATTTGTTTTATCTAGTTGAAAATAATGATACCCCGCATGATAAGGAATTTGACGAGGCGCGACAGGTAATGCTGTTGTCGCGATACCTGGTAACTGGTTATTCACCAAATCGCGAATATGCTCTACCGGGCCTATTTTCACCTGGGCAGGGAACCTGCGACGCAATTCGTCTGGATGTAGATCTGCTTTCACAGCTAATACGAAAGTTGACCGCTCTAGCAATACTTTATCCGCGACAGCCGCAATACGGATACCGAACTTCGTTGCCTCAATAGGTAACTGTATTGCCGTTTGCTCAAGTACTGCACTCATAAACTGATTCAGCACAACCATGATATTTCCGAACACCACCGTTAGGTCATCATGCAGATATACGGGAAGTTCAGGCGGGCGTTTATTTTCAGTTGAGAATGTTGACAATTCCCCGGCCATTGAGAACAATTGGCGGCACAGTGCTTCTGGATGTAGTCCTTCCGACATATCAAAATGACACAGCACAGGTTCATAACGATTCAGTATCTGTAACATCAGAAAATCAGCTATTGAACTTGCGGTACCTTGTCCTTGACTCAAGCGACTGGCTATGGTGTCAGCACGCAGCTTAACCATCCCCCGTAACTCAGTAATAAAACGCTTGATAACAGGATTTTTCTGCACATTCAAACAAGGCGGTATATATTTTTCATCGAGAATAACCCGGCCTTCATCCGTCACCTCATGTATACGAGCAATCGGCAACGTAATGTAGCCGGATAAACTCTCGCTAGCGAGTTTTAGTACTACAGCTAACTGTGAGAGTTGCAAGACTTCCGTTGCATCCGTCCCAATAGCAGAGTCCGCCACTTCATGATCATCAAACCAATACCGCGTTATCTGAGAACTTCCAGGGGCGCTAATGTTTACGTCACCAGCTTTATCGGCAGGGATAGCCAGATAAACTAGCTGATCATGCACGCTTTTATCCAACTGTAATGCTTGCGGTAACTTCTCACGTTTCGGGCTAACAACCGAGCTGCCATCAGGCATAATGGCCGCGACTTTACTCAAACCAATTTGCCCATGCTTAAGCAAAGTGTCATCTAACTGTAGCTCGTTAACTCCCCAAAGATATGACGATATCTGACTCACAACTTGAGTCAGTTCATATAATTGAAAACGTTCTTGCTGCTGAAAATGCTGAGGACGCAAAAACATCCCTTCACACCAGGCAACTCGGCTAAAATCACTCATTTTTACATTCCCGAAAAGTGATACTAATAATTAAGGATTATCAACAAATACGGCTAGCTCACCAATAACCAAATCATAGGTCTTGTAATCAGTCATATCTATTTCAATTACTTCTCGCCAACGAGCATTTTCAATATCTCGATAAGCAACTAAAATTCCCGCATAGCGAATACCTGGTGTCAAATTAATTTCATACTGATAGTTAGACCCGGGCAAAAACTCAAACTCATTTGTTTCAATAAGATCTGGGCCTAAAACCTTATTGGGATCATCGTAAATAGAAAAAAAATCTTGATTATCAAATAATGTCCGTGATGACAATGAAAATACTTTAACTACAACTGGAGATGCTCGTCCATTCAAATCAGGATTAACATCTTCTGTTATTTCAAACTTTACACTTGTATAAGGTGATACAACATAATTCGCAACAGTACAACCGCTAAGAATTATTGACACCACAACAAACATAATTATTCGTAATACCATTTCGACTTTACCCCTTAACTTTGTGAGACTTTAAATGGGCCTCATAGGCTTTAACAAAATCATCCAAATAAAATGATTGGCTTGCGCTTTGTAAATCTTCATTTAATCGCTGGTACATCGCTTCATAATTAGCCCAATTCTGGGCCTTAGAACGTGCAGGGTTCAAACGTCCCCAAAAGGCTTGTTCTTCCGTTTTCATTGCGATTGATTCAGGGGCAAGGAGCTTCATCATACCGCTTACCGTACCATCAAGCCCCGCTAACAACGCTTGCTCATGGCTATCTAGATCAGAAAATGCTTCTTTTATCGCCCTACCTGCAGGTAAAAAACTGGCACTTTTACGATTAAATAAGTTATGAATGGCATCCTCAAGAGAAGCAGAAAACTTCAGCGGATTATTTTCTTGACGTTTAAAAAGAGTTTGATTTAAACGGTTACTTTGTTTGAATTCAGTCCGATGATGTAAGGCATCCATCAAACCAGTCATTAAATATTGCATAGAAGTGCCTAGCTCAAACCACCACCGCTCATCATGCTCGGAAGGAACCATCGTATTGCTGATCCCCAAACCCTGAATAAAAGCCTGAATAGCTTGTTCTGAAGTATTCGAACTCAATGTTGTCATAGATGCTACAGGCTGACTTGCAGGAGAATCTTTAATCTTTATTTCGTCAGTTCGTTGTTGACTTCCATTTCGGGAACCTACAACTTCACTCGAAATAGCTGCTGGTTCAGAGACTTCTGTGGCTTGTGGCTGAATATTAGACGTTGGCTCAACAAGTAAATTAGCACTCCAGTTTTCAGGGATTGCCAACTCTTCATTGTGATGAGAATGAACACTCCTTGGAGCAATAAAGCTATCTTCAATATTGCTAGAAATAATAGCTGATGGGGCGTCCTTCTCTGATGACGTAGATACATTAGATGCCAGCGTATCAATCTCTGCCTCTTCCTGTTGGTTTACAGGCGTTGCCATCGGAGTAGGATCTAATTGACGGGTAGAAATACCAAAGTCCCATTCTTCAGGTACAATTGGGCTACTTTTACTATTGGATTCATTTTTTTCTATCCCTCTATGATCATTGAATAAATCGCTATCCTCTGAAAGAACGTCTCCATTTAGGGTTCCACTTTCTCTAATTGATACTTCAAACTCATATTCACCAAATGCAAAAAAATCACCATCCCTAAATGTATGTGAGCTATCCTTTCCCAATGGAGTAACGGAGCGATTTATAAACACACCATTAGTTGATATATCGGTAATAGTAAACCCATGAGATCCACAATCAATTCGTGCATGCATACTGGAAATAACACGCTCATGATCAGGTAAACACCAGTCACACTGCGGAGATCGGCCAATAACATACCCTTTTGGCATATCATGCTCATGCATTAAAAATGATTTTTCTACTTCTAAGTCAGACGTAAAGCGGTGGTAACTCACGATTGAGAGTGTTAATTCCATAACCAACATAATCCATTTTGCGATTTATATACCTAGAGAAATACCAATAAACCCGCCTTGAAACACAACAAAATAAGTAAGCCCAATAAAATAATAATGAAACACTCAATAAGCTCACATGCCGCGTATAATTAGGGCAAGAGTATGTTAAAAATACAACTCTAAAATATCAATAAGAAAACGATATCCAGAATTAAATTCTCCAGCTCACATCATGGAAATGACAAGATTTCTTTGCATTTGATGCTAATATTTTTGTGACTGACCGCAATCTCATCTTCTTACTCTATATTTCATATAAAAATCTTGGTACTTAAGCATTGTCATTGCAACGTTATTGATAGTTGGAGTTAAAATCTGAATGGACGACCATAAACATAACCAATCCAAACACTCTTCTGAAAACAATTCGGATTCGGTCAACCAGCATGAAAGTGACTTGGAATCTTCAGATAAAACGCTACTTAAAATACCGTCAGATCATACTGAGCCCCATCTCGATGCTGAATTGAACGCAAAAGCTTCGCATTCTGACATTAACGGTATTGAAGGAAAAATCATCAAAGGTCGATACAAGATTGAAGCCCTTATCGGTCATGGTGGTATGTGCAATGTTTATCGGGCTACTGACCTACTTCTCCAGGCGGCTGGTTCAAACTCCGCTACCGTAGCTATCAAGCTTCTTCAGGAGGAATTTCTCAATCAACCTGATGCAGCTAAGAGTCTAATCAGAGAAGCACAGAAAACCCAACAACTTAGCCATCCTAATATTATCCGAGTGTATAACTTTGGCGTTGAAAAAAATGCACATTATTTAGTGATGGAATATATTGATGGTGAAACTCTTGAAGAAGTCATTCAACGCTCACGGCCAAGTGGACTGAGCTTCAGCAAAGCCATGAGTATCCTCAATCAAGTGATTTCTGCGCTAACTTACGCTCACGAGCAAGGTGTTATTCACGCTGATTTAAAACCCAGCAACATCATGCTCACCCGTAAAGGTGAAATAAAGATTTTTGATTTTGGTGTATCAAGAGCTTTGAAACTCAATGCAGATTACTATGCAGCAGAAATACAAGACGAAACTAATGCCTTGAGTGGATATACGCCAACCTACGCATCACCAAATTTACTTCTCGGCGAAAAACCAGAGCTCAAAGATGACATTTTTGCATTTAGCTGTATTGCCTATGAACTACTCACTAGCCTCCACCCATTCCAACGTAAGCCTGCTGACAAAGCACAAAAAGAAAATATGTCAGCAAGCAAACCAAAACACCTAAATAGCCAACAATGGCGTACACTTCGCTGCGGTCTTGAGTTTCAGGCAGCAAAGCGAATCAACAGTTTTCCTGAATTTCATCAAAAACTTCACAAACGTACATGGCCTGTGGTTACCTCACTGGTTAGCGCATGCTGCCTTGCCGGCGTAGTTGGCTATGGTTTCTGGCAAAAAAATATCGAAATTACTCAATTACAAACAAAACTTACTCATATTGAACAAGAGTTACTAGCAGATAATCAACTATCTCAGCTTCCTGCCTCAGAGCTAATAAATACTATAGCTTTGCTGCCTGAAGAAAAAACAATACTTAAAGAAGGCCTATTACGCTATCAACAACCTCAGATTCTCGCATTATATGAAAAACGTATTAATGCCATACTTAATCAGCGTGATAGCCGGTTTCCTAATTATTATGCTGTTGAGCAGGAACTCATCTCTGCTCAATCTCTCTATCCTGATTCACAGCAACTGAGTACTCTTTCTGAAAGCATTACGCAAAGTTGGCAATCAACCATTGATATGCTTGAGGATAGACTTAATAAACTCCTAGAAAAAGGTCTCTATTTCCCTCAAGAAAATGGCGATGATATTGAATTACTATTAAGTGATTTACGTTCGCTAAACAAAGACTACATTGTAGATCCTAGTCAAGAAGCTCAAAAAATTTATACCACCACTCTTAACCGTGCCACTGACTCTCTTAATTCAGCAAAAATAGATTACCTTCTTGGGGTAGGTAGGACATTCTTCTCTGATAGCGAACAGCAAAAAGAATTGCTTGCATCCGCGAGTGCCTTAAAAAAATCAATACAGAAAATGGATGACTACCATACCACTGTTGAAAAAGATGAAACAACACCATATCCATACGAAGCGGCCACAGTTTTCTATAACAACCAATTTAAACAGTTTGACAATATCCTCAAAAAAATCACGACTACAAGAAGACTGGCGAAACTAAACAAAGAAGTTAATACGCTAGCAAAATCATTACCGGAAGATTTTTCACCTCTGGTTCAAATTCGTCTTTCAATGGCAAGCCGGTACCTTAAGTTTTCTGACAGCTTCTTACGTTTAGGAAAAAGACGCTCAGCTAATGAAGCTATGAAAGAAGCTAACGAGCTATTTGCTCAAGTTGAAAATGCAAAAAAAATAAACTGACCACTTTATTAAATAAAAACATAGATAAAGATCAGTCATATAAAGCACAAATGGTAAGGACGCTGAGTGTGAATATTGAACATGCGTTTGCTAATGCAAAATCTAACCAGACATTGCTGGTTAGTCCTGTAGGTTTATGTTTTGTTATCACTCCGGCAAGTCGCCCTCTTGAGGGCGACCCTAACCTTGCCAAAACGCAATTCAGAAATAAATATTGGGCAAGACATCTGCTGATATCACATTCCAACCGATGGGGTTATCGCTTCGACCTACTCAAACTCTATCATCAACTTCATCCAACACCTTTGCAAAATCATAGAACACGGGAAGATATGGTTAACGAGCTCAGCGAACGTATCGCTCATGGTGAATTTCTTGTCTATAGTGTGCATAACTTTATATCCCCACCTTTGATGTGACCAATGCTAATGTTCCTATAACCAGTACCATAACAAATACTGTTAATTAAGAGAGGACAGCCTGTTTCTAAGCTATTCGTGAATTCAGGCTCAACGCTCACATGCATCTCTTCGGTTCCCACCATTCTTAAAGCTGACGATGAACGGATGGTAAAGGAAGAAACTTTACTTTCCCCACATCTCATCAGTGAGTCCGCAAGATTTGAGTTGCTAACATCATCATAGTCAGTGCGGACTTTTAATGACTTTGGTACTAATTATAATTCCACCACTATTACCGACTTAGATAAGTGCTTCGCCACATAACCAAGAGCCATAAACTGCGCTTATAACAATTATCAACAGCACTAATTAGTTTAATTAAAAGGCATTTTTTACACTGGGCTCATTCAAGGGATAGCTCAAAACCACCGCTACCCGTAGAAGTTTATTCGCAATCTCGCCAAGAGGCCCTTTATGAAAAAGTCGATATTGTCCGCAACAATTATTCTAAGCCTATCTGCCACGGCATTACATGCCAATGCATCCAGCACGCCAGATTCAGGCGTACTGCCACCGCTTGATCGCCCGCAACCCGATTTACCCGCAGATCGACCTGAACCAACCGATCCTAATTTTGGTCTCCAACCACCATTGGATCGTCCACAACCAGATAATTCCATACCGGATCGCCCCGAGCCTGTAGATCCTAGCTTTGGCGTCACGCCAAAATCTGACTCTGACCGCATAAACGCCTTAGAAACAGCATTTGAAAAACAAGTCAAAGAACACAATGAACAAATGGATGGTATCCGCGCGAGCTTTCATGCCGTTACCAACGCCCGACCATTTGTCACCGATGGTGAATTTGCAATCGGCGCAGGCGTCGGGTTTGCTGGCAGCAAAGAAGCGCTTGCCGTTGGCGGAGCATATGGTTTCAATAACCAGTGGAGTGTGTCCGGTACCTTCCATTATGAAAATGCCGGTACATATTCAAGCTCAGAGGTTGCTGGGGGTGTCGGCGTTCAATATAAATTCAAATAACATATTCGGTATCGAATAGTTAGCCTTGCCAAGGATGGCATGCCATCAAGCAAAGACACGGAACAATACTCAAAAGAAGTCGCCCAACGATAAAATTGAATTTGGGTGTCAGCCGAGATTTTCAGTACACTACCCGCCGTTTTGTACCACACTCACCTCGGGTTGCTCATTTTGCAGACACTTTCGCAACTAAAATCTGGCGAACTCGCCGGCATTACGCGCTTAAAATTATCTGAAGACTTAACGTCATTCCCCCTAGAGATCCTGTCTCTGGCTGATAGCCTAGAAATTCTTGATTTGTCAGACAACCGATTATCAGAATTACCTGATGAATTCTCTCAACTGAAAAAACTAAAAATTTTCTTTGCATCCAACAATGTGTTCGAAGCCTTACCGGAAGTCCTCGGGCGCTGCCCTGACTTAGAGATGGTCGGGTTGAAATCAAACAAGATCAAACATGTTCCGGCTCAGTCATTACCAACCCGGCTTCGTTGGCTGATCTTAACCGATAACCAGATTGAAACCCTGCCGGACTCGCTGGGTGAGCGCCCTCGCCTACAAAAACTGGCACTAGCAGGCAATCGCCTGACACACCTACCGCAAACATTGGATCAACTGAATAACCTCGAGTTAGTGCGGATCTCCGCAAACAACCTCATCCAATGTCCAGACCAATTACTGGGGCTGCCGAAACTTGCGTGGTTCGCGTTTTCCGGTAACCCGTTTTGCCAATCAAGCACCAAGGTTCAAACCGTCCCTTGTGTCCCATCCACCAGCTTCACACTGCAGCATGTACTTGGCCAAGGAGCTTCGGGCGTTATTTCAAAAGCGATCTGGAATCAACCGCAAGCCAACCTGCCAACTGAAATTGCAGTAAAAGTATTTAAAGGAGAAGTGACGAGTGACGGCTACCCTGAAGACGAGCTGCAAGCCTGCTTGAAAGTCGGTCACCATCCCAACTTGGTGCAATCTTTAGCTCAAGTGAATGAAGAGGGTTACTTAGCCTTAATCATGAACTTGATCCCGAATCATTACCGTAATTTAGGCCTGCCACCAACCTTCAGCACCTGTACCCGTGACACGTTTCCTGAGAACTTTACCTTGTCGATTGAACACATAGAGAAAATCGTTGTTCAGATGCAGGATGTTTTTGCGCATTTACATGAGAATAAAGTCTGCCACGGCGATCTCTATGCCCATAACACCTTATTTGACGATGAGGCGAATATCATCTTCGGCGACTTTGGTGCGGCCACCATGTATCACATGCTCACTGAAGAGCAACAACAAAAAATCATGGCTATCGAGCGTCGGGCCCTTCATTATTTCATTGATGATTTGCTGAATATTTGTATCGCCAACGACCAAAAGAGCGATACGTACAAGCAGCTTCAACAGTTAATCACGAAATAACCTCAATAACTGGTACCTTGGGCCTTGGCAAAAATACCTACCCTTTCGGCACGCCCGTATACCTATTGGCCCAAACCAGAAGATATGATGATTCGAACCATTATAGCTTCGCGCAAACAAATATCAGGAGGCCACTTAGAGATCGGTGGTCCTCTGGCTATGATTCTCTCAACCGCAAGAACAATATGTCACACGGCATTTTCCGTAACAGCGGCTCGCTCGGTGAGAGCACCAACTGCCGGAACAAATTGGATTTATGGTGCCCCAGAACTAACAGATCAACATCAAATTCCTCGATGGCCTTGATGATCTGATCCTCGACGTAACCGGCATAGAAAATGTGCTTATAAATGGGGTAATCCGCCTCTTTGAGCAAGCCACACATGGCCTGCACGGATGCGCTCAGGATCTCATCCCCCTCAGCCTCCAAATCAAATTCCCTCACCCCCTCATACAAATCCGTAAAATCAGGATCGATATGAATAACACTGAACAGTGCATGATTAACTCGGGACTGCTCTGCGGCTTTCTTCACCAAGTATTCAGCATCATCATCAAAATTTACGGCCAACAGAACGTGCTTGTATCCCATGACGGTATTCTCCACCCACAGCTACTATGCAAAGCCTAGACGAATATACCTAAGTTATCTTCAAGTGAAGGACCCTCTCTTCGGGGTAACTGTTTTGGCACCATTGAAACGCCATTAGTTTTCCCTCCATGAGTCTTAGAAACGCAACACTCCAATCACTCTATACTGAAATTGAAGGCGACATTCACCTATAGCCAACAAGCCGGGCCGTAAATATGTATCAAGAAACCTTCTTGGATTCTCTCTCCATCTATCTCATTCTCGTACTGATATTCTGTGCGATTGCCATAATGTTCGAGATAGGCTACCAATTGGCGATTCGCTTCCCTTCCAAACAAATCAGCCACTCTATCGGCCCAATGGCTACCGGACTTGCCAGCCTACTGGCCTTTATCCTTGCTATCACCTTTAGTATGGCGGCGACAAAATCAGCCGATCGCAAAGCACTGGTACTCGAAGAAGCGAATATCATTGGCACCACCATTTTACGGTCTTCACTATTGGCAGAGCCCTTTAGGGAACGCAGCCGAACACTGCTCAGGGAATATGTCACCATCCGAGTGGTGGAGGATAAAGAAACACGCAAGAAGGTCGTTAACCAAGTCATAAAACGCAGCGAACACTTACAATTAGAATTGTGGCGTCAGGCTATCGCCTCACATGAAACAACCTCGCCTGAATTATTGCTGCTCTACATCAACTCACTCAATGAACTTATCGATATCCATGCCGAAAGAGCCAACAAAGGCATCCGCGGCAGGATCCCCGCCAGTATCTGGTTCACTCTGGGGCTGCTCACCTTCTTAACCATCGCCTTAAACGGTATTCAAGTCGGGGCCGAAAACAAAGGCAGGGCTCTGGTTGCTGCACTCCCTTTTGCGCTTGCGTTTTCTTTGGTATTAACATTGATTGTCGAGCTGGATCGCCCAACACGCAGCATTATCGAAATCAGCCAGCAACCGCTCATTGATCTAAGAGATGGCCTGGACAAAGTGCTCTATCCAGACCAATCTACCTTGCTTAACCCTGGGCCAGCTCAGTAGGCACCTTCGTTTGGTAAGACGCAAGCTGCTCAGCGGCATCCGTAAGCTGGCAAGTGCCGCAATTCTTTTTGCCTGCTAATTTATATTTCAAACAGCAGGTTTCGCGACGAACATAGTATATCGCTCGATTACACTGAGTAGCCTGAGTAACCGTATTCAGCGTTGCTGCGGCAGGCAATACGGTTTTCAACCAATTATCGGCAACGGGCAGTAAGCGGGCTAACTGATCACGGTCATACCCTTTCTCGGTCAATTTCGCAAACACCGTACCGAGCGCATAGCCAACACTGCCAACAAAAAGCTGCCGACCAATATTGTTACGCTTGAACTCAGGCTCGAGGTAAGACAACAGACCCGTAAGGATCTCGGCCAGACAACGATCAAGTTCAGCCTCATTGGCAACCACCAATGCTTGTGGCTCCTCTGCCATACTATCATCTGCCAAACAGTAAAATGGCTGGCTATCGAGTATCGATAGCTGCTTGACCTTACCCTCAGCATTAATATCGACAATAATCGCATCTTCCGTCAACGCAGGCACACGGTTAAATTTAAGCCTCAATGCTGCCAGCCCGGTAAATAAGTGAGCGTTAAAACTTTTTAGCCATAGCGAGGCCCCTACGGAATGCCGAACATCCTTCGCATTACAAAATGATTCTATGGCCGGATCAAGCTTACTAGGGATCCACTGGGACAACGACGCCCCCCCGCCGGCAGTTTGTAAACGAAGGAAGGGCAGGCACTGATGGAGCCAGTCAAACTGGGCAGCCAAGGTATTCTGCACGGGCTGGCCTGGCCAAAGATCGGCCATATACTGAGAAACTGTCATGGAAGCTGCCTTCATACACTAAATCTGAGATATCGACTCAGCATTCCCTGCCAAATACACATATCCAAAATTACCTCAAGATGCCAAACTCAGTCTGCTTTCAGCACGTTGATTCAACAAATGGGTGAAGGAAAGACATTTCCATTCACATTGAGGTGTTTGAATATTATTTGTCCTTAAAACGGCGATAATTGTATACCCAGATCCCCGCTGAAGCGAAAAGGTATCCGTATCTCAATGGTGATAATTGTTTGACCGCTCATCTAAATACCACAGGCAATAATCCTATTTGTATCAAATTCATAGGAAATAACGCCATGTAAAGGATAACATTACTGTCTTTTTCGAAGATTTGGTCGCATTTCAACCTCGTATTAAATAATTAGCTTCGTTCTCACCCATTAAATATGAAGCATGTCGCATAATGTAATCTTTACACCTGAGTTTTCCACTCTATGCATACATTCTTCATATCCATTACGTTATATTCCAACCTGTTGGTGCCCAACTTCACATATCAGTGCAAGTTGGCTATTTTCAACCACAATGCAACGTTGGTAAAAAACGTGCAAGGAATGCATGAGGTCATTACGATGAGTAAGGACGCCAAATTGGTTAGGAAAAAGTTAAAAGAGCGGAGTCAGTCCGCCATTAGCAAAGCTAAACTCTCCTTTTTGAAGGAATACACAAAAGCCGCATAACGCGGCTTTTTTCATACGGCTTCTGCTAGATTAGCCTACGGCTCGGCTGGAATCGTCATATGCCCCAATACAACCCGATTCTGAGTCGGGAACATCTTCTGTTCGTATTCATCACGACTGTTCAGTTCTTGAGGCTGCTTCTCTGCCACCCTTCGCGTACTCGGCGTTTCATCCGGATAAACACTCCCTGATGAATTAGCCGTGCTTTTCCTTGCAGGCGGATCATAAACCGGCGTGTTGGCATAACGAGCCGTTGAGTCATCAAACAACGACCATTTATCAACAACCAGAGCCAATAGAGCGACAAAACACACCACGAGATTGAGTTGCATGCGACCTCCCTTTTTGCATGGCAATCTCATGTATCTTTAGCTCAGTTCATAAATATGATCAACGTCACAGAAAAGTCACTCGTACTCCGCACTAGCTCTATATCTAATTTATCATCCACAAATCCATAAATTCATGGACGGACATGGCTTCAAGTGCTGACTGATTAGTACATGATCGTAAAATACGCTCACATTGAGATTGTGGAAAACGCGTCAACAAACTATCCCTGAACTTGCCTTCAAGAACCGGCATTCCCTCCTCTCTGCGACGACGGTGGCCGATAGGATATTCAACCGCAATTTTATCTGTTGCGGTACCATCATCAAAATAGACTTGGACAGCATTGGCAATCGATCGCTTATCTGGATCAAGATAGTCAATACTATAGCCTTCGTCCTCAACAACCTCCATCTTCGCTCTCAGGGCGTCAATTCGGGGATCCGCGTAATGAAACGAATCTTCATAATGCTCAGCTGCCAGCGTACCGTACAACAAAGGCACAGCCACCATATATTGCAAACAATGGTCTCTGTCGGCGGGGTTCACTAAAGGGCCCGACTTAGAAATGATCCGAATGGCCGATTCATGGGTGGTAATTACGATCCGTGATATACGATCCCACCGCTCTTGAACATGGGCCGAAAGTGTTACCGCACATTCCACTGCGGTTTGAGCATGAAACTCTGCCGGGTAAGATAACTTAAACAACACATTTTCCATCACATAACTATTGAAGGTTTGGCTTAATTTCAACGGTTCACCATTAAACAGCACATCACTAAATCCCCATTTGTCTGCACTCAGCACCGATGGCAGCCCCATCTCTCCCTTCATGGTGATCATCGCCAGCCGCACAGCCCGTGATGTGGCATCTCCCGCCGCCCACGATTTACGAGAACCGGCATTGGGCGCATGGCGATAGGTTCGCAAGGCACAACCATCAACCCATGCCTGAGAGAGCGCATCAATGACTTGATCCCGCTTGCCTCCCAGCATCTTGGTTAGTACTGCCGTTGAGGCAACCCGCACCAGCAAGACATGATCCAACCCGACACGGTTAAAACTGTTCTCAAGAGCCAGAACACCTTGGATCTCATGGGCCTTTATCATCGCCGTCAGCACATCACGCATTGTCAGTGGCGGTTTACCCTGCGACACGGCCACCCGACTAAGGTAATCAGCGACAGCGAGGATCCCGCCAAGGTTATCCGACGGGTGCCCCCACTCTGCCGCCAGCCAGGTATCATTGAAATCCAACCAGCGGATCATGCAGCCGATATTAAACGCGGCAGTTACCGGATCCAATTCATGTGATGTTCCCGGCACCCTTGCCCCATTAATCACTGTTGTGCCGGGGACAATAGGACCCAAATGCTTCGTACACTCAGGAAAACGCAAAGCCAGCATTCCGCAACCCAACGTATCCATCAGACAGTAACGGGCCGTCTGGTATGCAAGCTCAGAGCGGATCTCCGTAGTCATTACATACTCAGCAATTTGCTTTAGCAGCATATCCGGTTGTGGACGTTCGTTAATATCGACATTCCTTTCCATTTAATATTCCTTCTGTAATCCAGTTGGCAGACGACACCAATAACATGGCGCATCCCCGATGACGTGGTGACACTGTAAAACACAGCACTCACCCCTTCTGATCGAGCTTGGCCTCGAACTGGTGGTAATCCAAAAAGCGATATAACTCTTCACGAGTCTGCATCTGTTCAACCACAACCCGCTGGTGGCCGTCTTGGTGAATATGCTGATACACATTGAGAGCAGCTTTGTTCATTGCCCGAAAGGCCGACAACGGGTAGAGCACCATAGCCACACCAACTTGGGCCAATTCATCGGCAGAAAACAAAGGGGTACGGCCAAACTCTGTAATATTGGCCAAGATAGGAATATCAACGGAATGGGTTAACTGGCGGTATTGATCTAGAGAGGCTAACGCTTCGGGAAACAGCATATCCGCCCCGGCTTCAACGTAGGCCTGCGCCCGCTCAATCGCAGCCTCCATGCCCTCAACGGCCAAAGCGTCGGTACGCGCCATAATAACGAAGCTATCATCCTGCCTTGCATCAACAGCGGCTTTTATTCGCTCAACCATTTCTTCTTGGCTGACCAGTGCTTTAT
Source organism: Photobacterium aquae (assembly GCF_001029445.1). GTDB lineage: Bacteria > Pseudomonadota > Gammaproteobacteria > Enterobacterales > Vibrionaceae > Photobacterium > Photobacterium aquae. The sequence continues at coordinate 74,023 of NZ_LDOT01000027.1, read as the reverse complement.
TTGGTCGATGACCACACCGCTTCTGGCTAACTTGATCTTCAATATGCACAGCTGCGACACCGGCACGCTCCAGCTCGCGTATAGTTCTGGCAATATTCAACTCGCCACCGAATCCGGTATCAATATCTACTAATAGGGGTAACTGACTGGCTGACGTGATCCGTCTTGCATCTTCCACAACATCATTGAGGGTCGTTATGGCTAAATCGGGCAAACCAAACGAGGCATTAGCTACCCCTGCACCTGAAAGATATAGAGCCTGATGGCCGACCCGTTCTGCCATCATCGCACAGTAAGCATTTACTGCGCCGACAATCTGCAACGGTGACTGTTCCGCCACCATCGTTCTGAAACGCTGTCCAGGGCTCATTACGCACTCCTTGCTCATGGCTAGATACATAAAATCTAGTACAGCGCCCTGAAATGGCGGCAATTAATTATCGAGCTATAAAAAAACGGCAGCACAACTTTCGTTGTGCTGCCGTTATCAATACCATCAGCTTCAGTTAGGCAGCTGATGCCAGCTCTTCCTGCTTCGGCAGGATTTTCGGTTTGTGCTGCGCCAGAATAACCCCTGACAAAACCATCAACCCACCGATATAGTGATAGGCCATTAGCTTCTCATGAAGGACGACACTGGCGATCAGCGCAGTAATCACTGGCATTAAATTCATGAAAATTGCCGAGCGATCTGCCCCCAAAGCCTCTATCCCTTTCAGCCAACACCAAGGCGCAATAACCGATGCGGCTAATGCGGCATAAGCAATCAATGGCCAGGACTCTGCGGTAATCGCAACGCGCTCGCTACTGAGCAACATTGGCAACAGCATGATTATTGCACACACGCCTTGCACATACACAGATTGCCAGTTGCTCAATGGCATCTGCCAACGCTTGAGCAATACGCAGTAAAGCGCGTAAACAAACGCGGCAATCAACAACAAACCATCACCTTGGGTGATCCCCTGCTGAGCCAACCGACTGATATCCCCATGACTGAGCATAAACACCAACCCAGAAAGCGACAAAACAGCGCCGACCAGAGCAATGGGCAATAGACGCTGCCCAAGCAACGGAACACTGAGGAACATACTCATAAGGGGAACAAGGGATATAATCAGGGCCATATTGGTCGCCGTGGTCGTCGCCGCCGCGAAATAACCCAAAGACTGGTTCAACACCATCCCCAATAACGCCAAAAAAGCCAGCTTCCCCAAATATGGCTTAATCACATGGCGTTTGCGCCATACTGACGGCAAAACAAACGGAGTCAACACGAGCATGGCGACAAACCAGCGATAAAAGGAAATCGCCCCAGGATCAATCACACTGTAAGACATTTTGTTGACAATGGCGTTTCCTGACCAGATAGCAACTGTCAATAAAGGAAATAAATAGAACATGGTTTGCCTTATTGGTTCGAAATATGTGATGAAAACATCATCCTGCTCATATTCTGACACGTCAGATTACGGATACATATCTCTAAAAAGACACCATGGGTCGATAGTCAGACATCATGATTTAAAATGATACTCGTCACATATCACCAAAGAAGCCTACTACATTGATTTTTATAGATTAAAAAGACTTACCACCGAAATAAACTCCCATTCATTCTCATCAGGAAAGAGTGTATTCCAACGTTACGCCAAATACGTGCCTCAAGCATCACAGATGCATCTCTGCTCGGCCACATTTTCTGCTTTGGGTAACCAGTAGTAAAGATGCTCAAACAGTTCCTGCTCCGTGGGCTTTTTGAAGGAACCATCCAAATATTCTTCCACCTCGGTTAAATGGCCCAACTTCACAATAGGCTGATAGGGTGCATCGTAACGACGCCAGACATCAGAGTGATTCAGATAAAAATTAGCAGCCCGCACAGCTTCGTCAAAGCACTCATGTTCCGAGATCTGTCTTGGCTCGTCCCAGGTTTCACTATCAAGCACGCAGACACTGATTTTGCCGCTTTCAAAATAGTGAAGTTCATCGATGAAAAGTACATTCCACCATCGACGCAATTCGTTCGCCGACCGCTTTTCATTTAACGTATCACCAACGGGGAATCTCTCCTGATACCGCGCATTCCTGATAGGAATGCCACACTTTGTCTTGTCCATAGCCAATATTTTATGATTATTCATTAAAACAGAAATAATATGATACAAATTGAACATGTCAATTTTTCACATTTATTTCACCACTCTAAACATGAATCTTGGTACGACGACAAGTTTTTACAGGAAAAAATGAAATGCCTACGGTTCCAATATCATACGAGATATGACAACCGTAGGCATTTATCACAGGAATAGGCATCACAATGATGCGCGAGCTGACGCGATTACGCTTCTACATCTGGAACGAACAAGGTTTTTGCCAAGCGGGCTAGATTGTACGCATCATCATAGCCAGAGTGCTGCCGCCCTTCCCACTCCAGCCCTGCAATTTTCATCGCGGCACGCTGGCCACAACGCTTGCTCTTAACATGCTTTTGCAATTTGAATACTGTCGCCAGATTCAAAAACTCCTCAAATGGCACCTTGATTTCTTTTTCATCGCATTCCTTGCGCAAAATCAGATCATCACGTCCCCAAGCAGCGTAAATCTTATGACGTCCGCCAAATTTCTGCTCCATCGACTTCATAATAGTCGCCAACGGCTTACCGTTCTTCTCGATAACTTCAGGTTTGATCCCTGTCAGCTCGGTACAAAAAAACGATACTTCATCATTCTCAGGCTTCACGAAATATTGCGCACGGCGCACAATTTCACCGTTTGTCAGATCCAGTTCGGCAACACCCACTTCAATGATCTCACCCGTTCTGGGCTCACGCCCATCATTCCAGCAACACATCTCGAGGTCAAAACAGACAATACGGTTAAAATTCATCTTACTTCCGGAAATCTCAGTTAAACTGGCACGAAGAATAGCATTTCACTGACTGAACACCAAAATGTGCACCATCACCACTTGGCCACTCAAGCCTACATCTCGCAACAAAAAGGCTGATATTACATAAACGGCAATGATGGGCTCATCGCCCCCGCAGCCGCTGACTGGCTGAAAGTTTCATGATAGATCTGCATGAAATCTTCACGGATCAGCTGTTCTAAATGCACTGCCTGCTCGGTCGGGCAGAACAGCATAATGTGCACGACTTGCTCACCGGTTGACGTCGTGGTGATATGAATATGCGGGTCAGAGCCTGGCAGATCGACCCCTGCATGCTTCTCGATCATGCTGTTATAACGCCGGGCGACCTCGATGAACTCCTCACAGTGACCCTCAATCTGCTCGATCAACTCCGGGAATATCAAATACAGGTTAACGAAATCTCGTACTGTGATTGAAAAGTTATGGTAAACATATCGCTTCATAAAATTGAGGTTCTTCACCGGATAGGTAAAAAACATGCTGTTGGGCAATGTCGCCGTCTTACCGGTGAAGTGATAGTTACCGTGGTGCAGGTCTATCTCCTGAATGACCGTTGCCATCATATTGTGCTCGATCACCTCGCCACACAACGCCCCCACTTCAATCCAATCCCCAATCCTAAATGACCGGGCACTGGCACGCTGGATGGACCCCGTAAAACACAAAATAATCTCTTTTGAAGCCACCACAATGGCAACGGCAATCGCCGTAAGCGACAGAGCGAATTCGCTGATCTCCGATTGCCACAGGATAAACAACGTCAATACAATCAGGGTGAAGGTGCCATTTTTGGTCAGCGACATCCATTTGCGCTGCTTCTCTGAAACAAAAGCAACGTCGCCACGGATCTGCTTTAGCGCAAATTGCCGGATCAGCACAATGGTAAAAATCACCAAAGCACTCAATAAAAGCTTATGGTTCATCAAATATTCAATCACGGGGGTCAGCTGTTCCACTTACTGCATCCTTATCTACTGCTAATTTTGACCGACCTAACTTCCCATACATAGCAACCGAGATCCACCTCACGAGAGTAAAACTATGATTACTCATCATTATTCACATAACACTAAAGTTACTTAGGTATATACTCATCAGCTATCCGATCAAGATGACACCTACTGATAACTACGCGATGAAATCATCCTATACCCCGCTGTTTGACAACAACAACCCTCCCGGCGATATTTTCTTCGGCCATGAGGTTTTCCTTCCCGGAACAACAACATCCAGCCACAGCCATCCTTGGGGGCAATTACAAATTATCAATGGCGGTATTTTAGAACTCAGAACCCAAGACAAACGCTTTCTGTCGCCCTCCCAGTATGCGGTATGGGTTCCCGCTGGTGTCGAGCACGAAAGCTACATGCGCCGCAGCCTCAATTATTGCTCGATGAATATCGTACATCCTCTGGCTGATCGCCTACCGCACTATACCTGCTTGCTTGAAGTCAGCCCGATCATGGAAGCTATCATCAATAATCTCAAACAACGGCAACTGACCATCGCCGAAACCGAGCAAGATCAACGACTCGTCAGCGTACTGCTGGATCAGGTATATCAAGCCAAAGAGCATGAACAGTTTTTGCCAAGCAGTGACGACAAAATGCTAAGGCCTATTCTGGCCGATTTGGAACGTAACCCAACGTCCACCAAAACACTCAAAGAGTGGGCCGACGAATTGCACACGACGGAACGGACCCTCGCCCGTCATTGTCAGGATAAATTAGGCATGAGCCATACAGAATGGCGCCAACGCCGCAAGTTTCTCTACTCGCTCCACCTCCTTCGCCACGGGGTATCGGTAAAAGAGATTGCCCTCACCTTGGGATACCACCAAGCCAGCCCTTTCATTACCCTTTTTAAAAAGCACGCCCACTGCACGCCAGATCAATATAGACAGAAATTCGCCAACAAATGATGTATACCCAAGCGCCTAATAGCAAAAAGCCAGCCCTAAAGGCTGGCTGACATCTTCAAGTGGTAACACTATACGGCAAGCGAACAATCACTCAGAAATGAAACACAGTCCGCAGTGCCTGCCACCAACCCCACAAGCTAAACCCCACCACTGTGGTTAGAAAAATAAATGGGAAAAGAAGCTCTAGCATAGTTATATCTACCGTGAATTAACTAACAAGGTAGATTTATTATCTCGATAAAGTCCGTTAATTAAAGGATAAAACTATAATCACTAGCGATTTTGTGATGTGTCGCATAATTCGCCTCAACAACATCAAAAACTAGGTTAAATTTCACCCTTCCTTGCATAGTTCTTTTATTTTTCAGATAGCTACACTGGCTGAAGACAGAAGTGATAACTTATCTGAGTCCGGCGTCAATACCCGTACAGCCTTAGCAGGAACACCAACACACACCGTATTTGGCGGCAAGTCCTTAGTCACGACACTACCAGCCCCTACCACGACATTGTCACCAATCGTCACACCTGGACAAACAGTGACATTGGCCCCCAACCACACATTATTACCTATCGTAATGGCCTTGGCGAACTCCTCGCCAGAAGCCCGCTCAACAGGATCCAACGGATGTCCTGCCGTTGCAATCACCACCCCGGGGGCCAACAAGCAATTATTGCCTATAGTAATAGGCGCGCAATCCAAAATAGTGCAGCCATGATTGGCATAAAAACCGCTGCCCACTTTGATGTTGTAACCATAATCGCAGTTAAATGGCGATTCGACCCAAGCATCACAAGGCTGTGTTAGCAGTTCATTAATCAGCGCCTGACGCGCAGGCCTCTCTGTAGGGCAAGTCTGGTTGAGGGAAAAACACAATTTTTTTGCCCGCATCCGATCTTGCATCAACTCCTCATCCCAAGCTTGATACTTCTGGCCTGTGATCATTTTTTGTTTTTCAGTCTGCACTGTCATACACCTCAATACCTTGTTTTCTTCCCTGACCTAGCAAGCCAGCCTCTGCCTATTGGCAAAATTGTCACTATTTGCGGTGAAACATTATTCATGACAACGTCAATAGATACCTCTTTTTCCGATATTTATATGGTAAAAAAACAAAAGCGGTCACATTCGGTGAGACAGCATGATCGTTTATGGCAGGTACCGACATTTACACCGATATAACAGAGCAACTCCGATTTTTCTTTTTACAAAAGGTATCAATAACGCTCAATCACCTATTCCGAGCGACCCGTAAAGATAAACATTGGAATCACCGTTAAAAAATCAATGTCGCCTTCTGTCAAGATTTCCACAACACAAAGAGCTTCCTCGCACTTATTCAATTTCCTTAAAAAAGCCCGCTTTTCCACTCGCAAGTGCCAACGTACGAAATATCAAGATATTTAACTAACAGAACAAACCAAACAAAGGTTATTTAGCGAATTACCACGAAGAATGGCCACTTGGCAGAATTTTAAGTGACCTTAGTCCCAGCAATCACCCAATGCAAATTGCTATATATTTAGGCGGTAACGTACGATGTGCGCTGCCTACTGGCTTCGTTTACACACACTTTTTTTAAGAACCGAAAAAGAAAAGAGTTCTAGTTGTCAACATTAGTCAGCCACGAAGGTGGTAGCACATCAAAAAGGTCTTAAATGCTCGTTAAGGGAATACTCTTATGAAACTAAAACGCCTAGTCGCCGTTGTTGGTTGCACCCTTGCCGCCAACAGCTTTGCGATGAACATTCAGCCAGACCCTGAGAATCCAGGTGGCTACATCATCCCTCGCGCCGACATCGAAGCGGCTGAAAAAGCCAAAACAGCCGATCCAATGTACGCGGTCTGGGCAAAAGCATTGGAAACACTGCCAAACAATAAAGTCGAAGCCATTTTGCCAGGCTTAGCCTCGAACCCGTCTAACGTTATCCGCGCCGAAAAGGTATTCCCTGAAACCGAGTGGAAATTCCTGACCGACATGGCTGCACCGGAATACACCTATACCCGCTTCCTTCGCGCTATTGGTAAGTTCCCTGCTTTTTGTGGCGATTACACCGATGGTCGAGATGCCGATGCCATCTGTAAAAAGTCTATCATCACAGCCTTTGCCCACTTTGCCCAAGAAACAGGCGGCCACATTGCCGTAGACAACCATTGGGACAACCCTAAGGGTCTTGAAGAATGGCAGCAAGCCTTGGTTCACGTTCGTGAAATGGGCTGGTCTGAAGGCCAACCGGGCTATACCACCGGCTGTGGCGGCAACGACTGGCAAAACCGCAAGTGGCCATGTGCTGACGGCCAAGGCTACTTCGGCCGCGGTGCCAAGCAGCTGTCTTACCACTTCAACTACGGCGCATTCTCCGAAGCCATGTACGATGGCGATGCGACCGTACTGCTGAATAACCCGGGCTTAGTGGCCGACTCTTGGCTGAACCTCGCTTCGGCAATCTGGTTCTTCCTGACTCCGCAGGCTCCAAAGCCAGCAATGCTGCACGTTATCGACCGTACTTGGACACCATCACAGCGTGAAAAAGATGCAGGTATTGGGTTCGGCTTCGGTACCACAATCAACGTGATCAACGGTGGTATCGAGTGTGGCGAGCAAAACAAAGACAAAGGCCAACCCGTTAACCGTATTCGCTACTGGGAAGGTTTGCAGAGCCACTACCAGATCCCTGTTGAGCCTGATGAAGTCAACACCTGTTGGCAGCAAACGCCTTACGGCAGCCTCAACCTGAACGGCGCAACCGATGTGCTTTACACCAACTGGGAAGCCGATTACAAATACCACTCCGACCGTCCTGGCGGCGTATCTTTCGAGTGTAAGCTCGTTGGTTACCAGACAGCCTACTCGGCATTGGTAAAAGGCGACTACGAGAAGTGTGTCACTGACGTTTACGATGCCCAAATCAGCTGGCCTGATGTACGTGTCGTTGATGATGTCCCACCGGGCCCAGGTCCTGGCCCTGGTCCAAACCCAGATCCAGACCCTGAACCAGGTGAATTCCCAGCTTGGGAAGCGACCAAAGTTTACACCGGTGGGGACAAAGTCAGCTATAAGGGCGGCAACTACGAAGCCAAGTGGTGGACTCAAGGCAACGAGCCAACCCAAGGTGGCCCATGGAAACAAATTTCAGGGACAACCCCTCCAGTTGAGCCACCGGTAAACCCTGAACCACCCGTTGAGCCACCTGTAAATCCGGAACCGCCTGTAGAACCACCGGTTGAACCGCCAGTGAATCCAGAGCCACCAGCAGGCGTCACTGAATGGGTTGCAGGCCAGACCAAAGTCAGCAATGGCGATATGGTTACCAATGGCGGCAAATGCTTCGTTGCCAAGAACAACCCTGGCGTATGGGAATCACCAACAGCCAGCAACTGGTTCTGGAATGAAGTACCTTGTAAATAAGGTTTGCTTGCATCAGACATAAATACCAAGCCCTTACTCAGTTGTAAGGGCTTTTTTGATCGTGTGTTTCAGTCCCTCACACCGCACCTATCCTTGACCAGAAAATTGACGGTGGAACCAATTTCGCAAAGCGATGATGCTCTCTTCACGAAGCTTTTCCGGCCGGCAAACAAAATAAAATGCCTGATAAGGATTCAAAACCGCTTCACCGATCTGTACTAACATCCCATGCTGAATATCATCCCGCACAAACTGCTTGTGGGTGATCAACACCCCCAAACGGCGAACTGTCGCCTGTAACGCATGCAGCGAAGAGGTAAATGATAAATTTTTCTGCTGACTTGGCACCGGAAGCAGATAAGCCTCACACCATATCTGCCAATCATTTTGACGGCGGGGATTGGTTGCAAAAATAGCAGGATAACGAGCCAGCAGGGTATCTGGAGAAGGGGGGCTTCCATTGGATAGAGGATTACGTTGTGCAGCCTCCTCAAGCAAATAGGGACTACACACCATAATCAACTGATCGTCGCCCAGTTTCTCACAATAATAATCTTGCCAATCATTCACATCACCATGCAAAAGAGCGACGTCCACCCCCTCTAGTTCAAGATCGAAGGTATGGATAATGTTAGATATACGGACATCTATATCCGGGGCATACTGCTGAAAATCCGAAACCCTGGGGATCCACCAATGGAGCGCCAGTGTATTCACCATATTTAGCGTAAGACGGTTGCCATGGCGACGCCGAGCCAAAGACTCGCTGGCCTCGACTATCTGTGTCAAAGCTGGCGCCACCTTCCGGTAATACCGGCGACCATCATTATTCAACTCGACACGGCGACCAACCCGCCGGAACAGAACAACACCAAGCTGGGTTTCCAGCATCTTTATAGATTGACTTATCGCTGAATGACTCACACTGAGCACCGCAGCCGCCTCGGTCATACTGCCCATCTCGGCTACCGCGACGAACGCATATATAGACTTCAATGGAACAAGCTTTCTCACCCTTGATAACCTGTAAGTTTTTCTAACATATTTAGTCAGTATTACTCGCTTTTTTCAAAGGCTCAAGCTTCCTACACTGATGACATTGATAATGTCACAGCACCTCAACTAGCACCTGTAAAACAGCGGAAAAAAATCAGCTAACGCGACAGCCCATATCGAACACTCTATGAGGAATAATGCACCATGCCCCAGCCCAGCAATCTTCGACCGACTCTATTTATGCTGGTATCGACATTCAGCCTCTCACTCAATGGATTGATGGGAAAACTACTCAGTGAGAGCTTTGCCACAGAAACGCTCGGTTTCCTGCGTTTTTTTCTTCCTGCAGCCATAATGCTAGGCCTGCTGAGGATCAGCGGCTGGGCCCTTCCTGACAAAACATCATCCCGCCCAATTGTCATCCGAGCCCTATGCGTTGTGGGGAGTCAAATCTGTTTTCTCATCGCCCTTCGTCATCTCACACTCGTAGAAAGCGTTGTTGCTATTTAGCACCGGGCCACTTTTTATCCCGTTGTTAGAAAAACTCTTATACAAAACTCCCTTTCATTGCCTCACGCTATTGAACCTCTGCCTGACTTTTACTGGTGTCATTCTCCAAGCCGGAAGCCCTGTAGGTTTTTCACTGCGGCCGGAATTGTTTATCGGTATTGCCGCTGGCTTATTCAATGCCTTGTCGCAGGTCACCCTATTTCAGGGAGCAAAATCCGGCATCCCGCCCGCAGCCCTAAACGGATGGTGTTTTATGCTGGCAGCCATCATCCTGCTGCCCTTCGCGACATTCCACACCGTCAGTAGCGGCTCAACCATCTTGCCTGATAGCCCTTATAACCTAGCCGCGACAATCGCCTTTCTGATTATCTTGACCCTGAGCATTGTCAGCACCCAGATGTTCAGATCCATGGCCTATCGGCTGGCGGAAACAGGCTCACAACTTGCCCCCTTGATTTTCACCAATCTTATCTTTGCACTAATCTGGCAATTGGCTTTTTTCGATACCGATTTCGGTCTGGATAAAATACTGGGGCTGAGTCTGATTGTTCTTGCCAACCTCAGCAACACCGTCATCCCGCGCTGGCAGAAGCGGCAAGCTCAGCGTATGGCGTAATGCTGACGTGATCGAAAAATGCCATTCCTGAGATACAAAAAAACGGGGCTCCAAAGAACCCCGTTTTGCTCTGTTCATATTATTGAACGTTAAACAGCATTACCGTAATTGGCTAACCGACTCCGGACCTGAATCAGGTTTTGGTAGCTTCATAGTATTAAGCATATTTAGACCAAGTCTGCTCTCAACAACACCACCTGAATACGTCTTCGTGCCATCGGCGCTGGTTGAACTGGACTCACCGGCGTTCCACTGCGTGAAGAAGTCACTCAAATCGTAGCCAGATACGTGCGATGCACATACCATCAGCAAATCTTCGCCGGAAAGCTTCGTATCACTTGCGCTACAGTAGTTAATACCGTTATCACCCTGTACATCGCCACGTGCTTTACGGTGCATCAGCTTAAACATGTTCCAACCTTCATCTTGGTTATAGATGGTTGGTTTGCTAGCCGCTTCGGTATACCAATCATCGATCTTGAAGTGGGTTTCAGCCCATACCTTCAACTGACCAAACATCACCAAACGCATGCCCGCATCACCATGTGCCCATGCATGGCCACTGTTGCTACTCAGCCATTGTGGGGCCTTCTGAATATCAAATTTAATGCGATCCATTTCTGGATTGTCATTTCGGCCTTCCAATTCTTGCATGTATAGCGCAAGAATATTATTGGTCACTTCAGTCGAACCCGCCACGCTAAACGGCGCTGCTGCCAAGTTATGTCCAACCTCATGCCATAGCAACCAATCATCCACCGCATTGGTCGGAATCGTCGTTGATTGAGCATTAAAGGAGCTGTTCATCACAGGATAACCCGAGTGAGCGGCACCAATCGAGATCTGCACATCGTTCACAAAACGATGGCGGAAGTCTTTTAGGCCATCGTAAGTAAAGCGACGGTGCATACCATTCTCGGTTACCTCATCACGCCCATAGAAATCACTAGCAGCATTCGCAAAACGGTTCATCTCCTGGCTAAACTTAGCCAAATCTGCCGTTCGAACGTTATTGATTGCCGTAGTATAGATAAATGTTCCGGTATCCACTTCTGCAATCGGGGCCGTTGCCTCCGCTGGTGAATGGATCCATGCACCATCTTTCCACCATGCCGCACGCTCTACACCACTAAGTGTAAAGGTAACCTGAGTGTTCCCCCCAGCCGCTACTTCATGCGGTTTAATGGTGATCAGACCGCCGTACGGTACTTTGAACGACGTTGAACTACCATCGTGGGCAAAACTCATCTGCATACGCGGCGGACGGTTCAAGCGGGTCTCATGCTGCGGCTTACCGGTCAGATCATCCGCCATCATCACCGTAATGGTCGCCTTCACGCCACCATCCACGGTCACTTCTTGCAACTGAGGAGCCCAGAAACCCGTCGACTGATTATTGCCGGCCGAGAAGGTTACTGCCCTACCAGATGTTTCGATCAGAGCTGAACCTGCAGTGCCCGAACCACTCGTACGCCCCGGATACTTCGTGGTATCAACCACAATGTCATGATCCCAGAACGAACGGCCAAGCATGATACGTGTCAGCGGCTTTTCCATATAATTCAGTGGGTAACTCGGGTTCATTTGGCCTGCCAATTCACCCTCACTATGGATCATTCCATGCTCAATCAACTTGCTCGCTAACTCATCAGAACAAGTTAGTCCGCCACCATGCGCATTGTTGGTATAGCAGTTCAGCATATCCACCAAGGTTTTAAACCCAAGCTCATCTTGAACCAGAGGGTTGTAAGCGTACTGGTTATCGTTCCACAGCCATACAGACAAGTTGTCGTAAGTCTGGTTCAACTCTACTGTTGATAGTCGTGTACCTTGCTTACCCTTAGTACGGTAGTACAACTCATGCTCCATCAACGCCGTCACGTTACTGCCCAAGTTGGCCGCCTTGACCATGCTGGTCACCACATCCGGGCTCATTTCATAGCGGTCGAAATTCGCACGGTGGTAGTTACCAAATACCGGAACACCGTCACCTTTACGCGTTTCAATACAGTTAAACTCATACTCGTAACTGTGGGTACAAACAGGCGTACCCGGGAACGCTTCTTGAAGCTCTTTGATTTTCTCAAGCTTCTCCGCTTCGCTCTTCACGAAATGGTGAGCGTACTTGTTATCAACAATTGGCACGCCATTCTTATCCAGAACAGGGTTACCGTTTGCATCTAGACGCGGCCAGTCATATTTTGGCACTTCCAAATCCGGCATATCGACCGGCGGAGCCCACTGAACCACACCTTTGCCATTTTCCCCCTCAACGACAGTAAATGGCGGTTTGCCGTTTACATCAGGGAAACGCTCAAGTACCACCAAATCATACTGACTTGATACATGCAGATTCGGATACATAGTCTGGCAATAGTATGAAGACCCACAGAATGCCTGATTGGTCGGCGTGACATTGCTGCCGCCCAATGAAACACCTACGGCATCGGCCAAGCGGCCAATTGGCTCTGGGTTGGCATTGCCGTCAATGGCATCCATAAACAGCACATTACCGCCTTCATTGATGTAGCGGATCAATGCGGTGATATCGTCCTGGCTCAAGTTCGGGTTTTCGGTGTCCGCAATAAAGCGCACCGTCATACCATCACCCAAGGTGCGGGTCTGGTAGGCTTGTAGGATCAAAATTGGCGTATCTTTCGCTGACAAGCCAGCAAAACCGTCTTTCGCCAACGGGGTGACTGTGCCTAAGCCGTAATCCGGACTGATAAAGAAATCATACGGCTGGCCGCTCCCCAAATGGCGACGAGCTGCCGTTGCGGTCTCGATATTGGTCGCCACATTGACTGGCAGGCCATCTGCCCCAGGGGCAAACCATGCAAACAAGTTATCAAAGAAGCGCTTCATGCTGCCGTGATCATCTTGCGGGTCATTGACCATATCAATCGCCGTTGTACACGACTTGTTGGCACTATCAATACGCAGCTGATTGTCGGCCCAGTAATTCTCAGGACAAGACAAAATACTTGGGTACATACTGTTGCCCATAAAGACAACTTTACCTTTACCCAGCAGACCCGCCGTTACAAACGGGAAGCCATAGGTCGCATTGTCTTTTGAAACGGTCGGAATTTCCGTCATTTCAAAGCCAGGGAATGCAGCCAAATACGGTTTGCCTTCACGAGTCCATGCCTGCTTTTCACCGAAAGGCAGTTCACGGTTGATGTCGGTACGCGGCATCATCACAGGGAACGCTTCGTTTGACAGGTTCAACGCACGCATACCGCGGGTATACCCCGTCGCACCATAGAAGCTGCTGTTATCATTAAAGACGTGGAAACTGGTCACCCCTTTAAAAATCGCATTCAGCGAATTGGTCACATACGCGCCATCATTAAGGTTGAAGACGTTTGATGCCGAACGAAGTAAACGCATCGGTTTGCGTAGCTCCGCATCAATAATGGCGGTCAAACCATGACTAAACTGCGCTTCAAATTCATCCGGCAGCAGGAACTCCGTTCCTTCCAGCTTACCGCCATTTGGCAAATTGAGGTTAATCAGCTCATTGATCACGTTAGGATACAGGGCAAATGTATTCTTCACCTTGTCACTGATCACCAACGTATTGCCGTTGTCCGTTCCATAACGGTTCAAGAGCGCTTGGATGTTAGCCTTAGCAACAGGGTTATCGGTCACATCCGTTAGTTTGAAATCGATCTTGTTGCCCGTAACACTGCCAAATTCAAAGGTGTCGATACCGAAGGAAATCTTATCGCCCCACAGGTATTCAAATTCACCACTTTCGTTGGTTACACCGACCGAGTTCGCCGAGAAAAAGCTAATGCCGCTTAATGGCATACCGTTTGCATCAGTCAATACACTGGTGGTCAGTACTTTGGCTTCAGCACTTGGTTTATAGGCAAGGCTTGCTTCAGCCGCAGAAGAGACAAACCCACTGTTGAGGTCATTACTACCGCCCGATACTGCTGGCACGATATTGTTGTCGACATGTGAACTCGGCGCTTTGCCGATTTCATCAGTCGCTTTTGCCTCTTGAGCTTTCAAGAAGTCATCAACTTCCTTCTGCTTCTCAAGTTGGCTATAGACTGCAGCAATATCCAGCTCATAGAACTCATCCAAGCAGATCACTTGAGTATCATCACAAGTGCTAATGCTACTCAATACCTTGGTCGCGTTTTCACCGATCTTCCCACCTTTTTGCTCTTTGATATCAAAAGAGGTAGGAACAATCTCGTCTTTAAATTCTTCATCATAGTTAGGAAACGGCGCGGTAAACTCACCGAGCGTCGTGCCGCCAAAATCACAGGTAAATGGCGTGCCTTGCTTGATCATGAACTTGCCATTTTGCAGTGACTCGCCATTACAGGACACGTCACCACTGATCACCTTGCCAGAAGAAAGCAAAGAACCTTCGTAGGTTTGAATTGGGAATACAGGCAGCATAGGCTGCTGTACGGTTACTCGCACCGTAGCTTCTTGCGACAGATAACCATCTGATACGATAACAAAAAAATGTACCGTACCGACATGCTCTTCAGTCGGCTTCAGCGTCAACATACCCTTGTTGTCGATTACCACCCAACTTGGGTTACCACTCAATGTAAAGGTTAGTGGATCATCGTCCGCATCTGTTGCGGTAACTTGTTGCTCAACAGTCTCTCCAGCTTTAAGCACCACGTCAGGCATTGGCGTGATCACCGGTGCATGGTTATTGTCTGGCATCGTGGAGTCGGATACTGTTACCAACATGCTAGTATTGGCAGACATTGAACCGTCCGATACGGAAACGGTAAATCTGTGAGTACCGGTATTGTTCGCCTGAGGGAATAACTTAAGTGTTCCGTTCTGGTCAATAGAGGCCCAGTTCTGGTCTCCTTCCAATACGTAAGTCAGCTCGTCACCATCTTTATCCGATGCGCTAACTTGCACCTTATGGCTTTGCCCCGTAACAAGATGCACATTAGATAACGGCGAGATCACCGGTGCGTGATTTACCGCATCCGGATCAACTGGCGTCATCGATATGGAAACTTTAACGACAACATTCGCTTTGGAAACTACTTTGCCGTCAGATACCGTAATGGCAAATGTATATGTACCGCTATCTTCCGCTGACGGAGATAGTGTTAGCATGCCGCTTTGATTTATTTTCGCCCAGGTCGGATTACCATCCAAGGCATATTGCAATACATCACCGTCTTTATCTGCAGCTTGGATCTGTATCTCTTTTGTTTCACCCACAAGCAATTTCACCTCAGAAATGGATGAAATACTTGGCGCATGGTTATTTGATTCAGGGATAACGGGAATATCAGGCCCTGATGTATGGTTGCTATCATCTTGACAGCCGGCCAGGGCTAATGTGACCAGCGTCGATAGTATTAACTTCTTATGCATACGTTGAGCTTTATTCTTATTCAAGGAAAATTGTAATTATTCGAAGACAAGTAACACGTAGCACAGCACTATCGCAGTGAATGTTTATATAACCATTTCACAGCAACGCTAATTCATTTCAAAACAGTTATGAAGAATAATGAAGAAATATAAACTAACGAATCAACATATCAGGATGATAGTGTCATACGCTAAATGGATACTTGTCTTTAAAGAACATTTTAAACTTTCCAAGTATAACCTTTTATGCTGTTTTGCAATATAAGCTCTGCCGCATAGCGGTTAGCTATGTACAACCTTTCTATTACCGCCCCTCACTCATTGGTAATAATCATACAAAGCACTGTCAAAGATACGTCATCGCAACCAAAAATATATCTTTAAAATCAAAATCATAAAAACAAAACCATAATAATTAATCTCGACCGTGCCAATAAATCGACTATAAATCAATCACGCGCTTATTAGTTCGATAAAAAAATATCATCATTGAACTTGCTATATTTTGAACCAAGATCAATACAACCATTATTCATAACACAAATGCATAGCTCAATATTTAAGCACCGCCTTTCTGAGAGAAAAAAACGCCACCCTATTCGGTGGCGTCTAGATTCAAAAACAGTCTCTTTGCCTGTTTATTTTTGTTAGCAAATATGACTATTACTACGATAGTTGGAATTTTATCTTAATCCGTAAACCTCACCCGGAAAGTTTTGGCCTGACAGGCTCGCAACTCGCCACAATCCCCCGGTTTATACTCATCCCCATGACGCACAATTTCATCCATTCCCGTTTCAACCCATTCCGTAATAGGACGAGAGAATCGGATAGCATCGCTAATAACTCCCTGCTCATCCGGGTTGTAAACTCGCATAATCAAGGCATCTTCGTCTTCAGCCTTTTTAAGGACACTCAGCACTGACCCTTCCATATTCTTTTCCAACAAGGAGAAGGTTAACGGCAAATTCTTTTCCCCAACATTGAGCTTCATCGCGTTGTAAGGGATCTTGTTGTAGCATGCGATTGGCGTAACATTATCTCGAGCGGCAGCCATCACATTGGCTTCAATATGACTACCGGCAAAACCATACAGGCTAAATTCGCAAACCAGCTTGCCGCGCACCTGTGAATCCGGTGTCGGGATCTTGATCCCCGAAGGACGGCCAGGACGCAGCAGCAGTTCTTCCTTGCCCAATACCCCTACACCACGCAACAATGTCAAAGCCAAGGTATCCCGCTCACCATTATCCTTAGAGGAAATAACCTCGAACTCACGCAAACCGTTACTCATCACAGCCATCCCGCCCGTTTCATTTTCCAACGCAGCGAAATTCATCAACTGATAAACAGGCACTGGCGCTTCTTTCCAACCATCCTGCTCCCAATTTGCCATTTCTGGATCATCAACCGGGCGTGTGATCAAGCCAAACTGGTTATCGGCAACAACCGTTTCAGACACAAACGGTGTCGGAACCAAAACTCGCACCCGGTGGTCATCAGCTTGGTTGTCCAGCACCATCCGCACTTCAATCCTGCGAGAGCCGGCTTTCAATACAACCTGACAATCCACATCGACATAGCCATCCTGGTTAGTACGCTCCTCACGTGCCTGCAGGTTATTCGGTACATCCATCCGCAGCTTGATACTGGCAACTGACTGGAATCCCTCATGTTTGATGTTTGTCTGTGCCACAAACTCGTCAGAATAAATCAGCCATTCCTTGCGGGACGGCGAGTAATCATATTCGTCACCGTCGTCGGATCCCTCTTCCAAGCGCAAGACCTGATCAAATGTCTGCTGCGTCTCCTTGTCGAAAATAGTCAAGGTGCCGTTATCATTCACATTGATCCGATAAAACTCATTTTCCAGCAGGTACTCTTTATGTTCGGCAACCTTCTGAAGCCCCTTGCGGTGGCCTTCAATATGCAAGGTGGTGAAACCCATCGCCGGAACCGGATGCTTAATCTGGATATCGTATTCAACAAAAGGATCATAATTGCCGTAATGAACAATTTGGCGGTCTATTTTACCCGGGTCAATCACACGTTGATCCTGGATGAAATACTCCACTTCACTGCCATGCTCGTCGAACAGGCTAAACGACTGGGCGCGAATCGTAATTGTCGTATTTACCACCTCATCACGGGCGTAAGGCGATAGGTTAAACAGGGCTAATTTGTCGCAGCCGTCACGGTCCGGCATATGATCGACAATCTTGCGCTTATAGAAGTTAATCAGGTTCGTCGCCATATCATCAGCCAGAATGTAACGGCCAAGGATCTCGGCATGAACCTTGTCTGAGCAACAGCAGCCAATGGAGTCATGGGCATGGTTCTTCATGCTCTCTTTCCACATCTTCTCAATCAGGCCATGGTGGTAATCAAAACCCAGCGTCCAAGCAATAGATGCCAGCGGCTCAAGAATATTAACGATCTTATTCTCAACTTCAGCATGAATAAGCTTAATATCCATACGGGTTGACGAAATCGTGCGGTGAACTCGCATGTACTTGCCATCATTGAATTCGCCTTTAACGGTATCGAGCTGATCACGCATAGCCTCAATACGCTCAAAGACCTCCTCATAACGGCTCATGACAAACTCACGCTCAGGGTAAATCTCGCGCAGTTTGTCCATGACCTCGAAAATATTTTCCTGAATCGGCATCTGATCATGGCCATTCGGCAACAAAATATCCTTGGTCACCGATGGCTTTTCCAATACCGGGAAATATTTATCCAGTCGATCACGCAATCCCTCCTCGTCTTGCGGCAAGTATTTACCAATGGCATACCCCAACGGCAATACCTGAGCCGTTACCTCGCTGCCATCATTGCTCTGCCAGACAAATTCTGTTTTATCGGTACCATGGCGCTCAGAACAACCACGCCAGAACATCGCCCGATCAATGCCAAAGCCGTTATAAATCATCGGCAATTGCGCACTCATCGAAAACGAATCAGGCAGGTAACCGATTTTCATCGGCTCGCCAAAGCTCAGGCAGTCACGCATTCCATACATCATATTGCGAACAATCGACTCGCCAGAGACCTGCATGGTGTCAGTCTGCGAATACCAAGGACCAATGATCAACTTGCCCGCCTGCACTTGTTCGCGAACCCGCGCTTTGTTTTGCGGCATAATGGCAAAATAATCTTCTAACACTGCCGTTTGGCCATCCAGCACATAAAACTTGTAATCCGGATCCGACTCCAGCCGGGTCAGGATTTCTTCCATGTTGTTCACCAGCAAAATACGGGATTCTTCGGTAGTGAAATACCACTCACGGTCCCAATGCATGTGAGGAGTAATATGAACGCGAGAAATAGCCATAATGATGTACCTAATAAATGTCTTGTCACTGCCGGGCGCAATCTACTTCACCCGGCAAAGCTAGGGTGTCACCGAGACGTCGATGGAATCGATACTGTGACGTAAAATCTAATAATCGTTGTTTGAATCTTGTCTGCGATTACGCTTCAGCGGTCACTTTAAACGTACCCTTTTTTGCAGCATGGGCCCGCCAACCGATAAGCGTTACTGTGGAAATTACCGCTCCAATCAATGCTGCGCCCAGCCAGATACCCGCCGCCATCACGCTGCCAATACCGGCGTCATGCAACAGGAACATAGAGAAAATACCTGCACCCGGCGTTGACAGTCCGATACCCGCCGCTCCAACAATGGCACCTGTCACCATAGAGCCCGCCAAGAAAGAGCCAATCACCCGGATAGGATCTTCAATTGCCATCGGAATTGCGCCTTCGGTGATCCCTGCCAAACCAAGCAGCCACGTTGACTTGCCCGTTTCAATCTCAAAATCCTTGAACAGACGCGGAGCCAACATCGTCGATGCTGTCACCGTAAAGGCAGAAACCATCTTTACCGAACCGAAAATGGCATAGGGGCCATATACACCATTGGCCATTGCGCCAAGGCAAAACGCATAAGCCGCTTTGTTAACCGGACCGCCAAGATCGAACGAAACGAAGACACCGATAATAGCCCCCAGCAACAGGGCATTAGAGCCAGACAAGCCATTAAGCCAATCTGTCAGGCCTTGATTTAGCATCGCTACCGGCTTACCGATCACAAACAACATCAGGCTACCGACCACCAAGGTACCGATCACCGGATAGAGATAGAACGTAAGAAAACCGTTAAAAGCAGGGCTCAGGCGAACGTTCTCCTTTACCCAGCGCATCACGTAACCGGCGAGCAGGCCACCGACAACGCCGCCAAGGAAACCCGAACCAATCATATTGGCAGCAAGACCCGCCGCAAAGCCCGGGCCCAAAGCCGGCTTGTCGGCCAACGAGTAGGCCGTATAGGCTGCCAACACCGGAACCATCAAGGTGCCAAGCAGCCCCCCGCCGAGTTTTCGGTACATGTTGAGCCACGAACCATCAGTGGCGTACAGCTCCTGCAGATCAAATATTTGAGCCAGCAAAACGGCAACGGCCAAAACGGTGCCACCTGCGACGATCAACGGCACAGCAAACGAAATGCCGCTTAATAGTGCTTGTTTCAATTCGGTTTTGAGCGGGACTTTTTTCGGCTTGTCCTCCGTTGCCGCGACGCGATCAGCGCTTCGCCCACGCTTGGAGGCTTCCAGTGCATCATTCAAAATACGCTCAGCATGGCGGATCGGCTCAGCTACCGGTGTTTCGACCCGAGGAATACCTGAGAAACGTTCCACTTCCTTAATCGCCACTTCGGCGGAGAAAACCACGGCCACGGCATTGTTTAACTGCTCTGTGGTCAAACGCCCCTCGATACCATTGGCTCCTTGCTTCTCGACATGGACATTGATCCCCATCTTCTTGCCGGCCTTCTCTAGGTACTCTGCCGCCATATAGGTATGGGCAATACCCGCAGGACACGCCGTCACACAGACAATCGTCGGCGCATCCAAATTTGTATTTATGTTGTCTTGTTCTTCTGACACTTCTTCATTACGGTCAAGCAAAGACATGAGCTCTTCGGCAGACTGGGCATTGAGCACAGCCTCACGAATGTCGTCATCCACCAGCGTGGTTGTCAGCTCTGTCAGAAGATGCATATGGGTGGAGCCCGCTTCGGCATTTGGAATCGCAATCAAAAAGACCAGGTTGACATCTTCCTCCTCGTCTTCATCAATCCCCTGCCACTTGAGATCCTGCTTAAGAGTCGCAACCGCAAAGCCCGCTTCCTTTACGGCATCAGTCTTACCATGCGGAACAGCAAGCCCCTCACCAAGAGCCGTTGGGCCTTGGGATTCGCGGGCAAATACCGCTTCTAAGTAAGCCTGTTTGTCATGTAGCTTGCCGTGCCGGTCAAGTTTATCGGCCAGTGCAAAGATTGCTTCTTCACGGCTGGCAAACACCGTTTGAATATCAATCAATGACTGGTGGGTAAGGGTAGTCAGTTTCATGGTCATCCTCAGTACCGTCGTTTTTACGGGCTAACTCCGCCCTTAGTTGTATTAATACAAATATAATACGTATTACCACAAGATGATCCGTGACAGCTTTCACAATTCCCTCAAGATATGTATCTATGTTGTATTATCATTTTACATCTGTTTGTATATGACAACTTTGCCCAGCAGGCAAAAAAAGGTAAAATCACCCGACAAATACCCTTGCCGTCCAAGCAACTAGATGATTTGAGCCCGACTTTCTCAGATATTTCCAACATGGGTATAACTATAAACAGCGCAACACCAAATTGCCTTGCCAGAGGAGAAGCATGTGGCACGCCTTCCTATGTACCGCCAAATTGCTGATGCAATAAAGGAACAGATCCAAGCCGGTGACTACAAACCTGGGGAAGCCCTGCCGACAGAAGCCCAGCTGCGCGAGCAATTCTCGGTCAGCCGCGTTACCGTGCGTCAGGCACTGAAGTTACTCATCGAACAAAATGTCCTCGAGAGTATTCAGGGAAGCGGTACTTATGTGAAAGAAACCAAAGTCGACTACGACATGTACCAGTACTCAAGTTTCTATGAAAAGCTGAGCCACCTGAACGTCAAGACCCACAGCGATATTCTGAGTTTTGAAATTACCACGCCATCACTGCAGATTGCCGAAGCGCTCGAAATCACGGAGCTGGACCGTATTTTCTATGTCAAACGGGTACGCTTTATCGACGATAATCCAGTCACGCTTGAAGAAACCTGGATGCCGCTGTCGCTCTTTCCTGATCTCAGCTATGAGGTCATGCAAGGCTCAAAATATGAGTTTATCGAAGGGAAAAAGAAAATGATCATCGACCGCAGCGAACAGGAAATTATCCCCGTTCTGCCACCGGAAGAGGTCGTCAACCAGCTTGGCATACCGGCTGACCAGCCCATCATAGAGAAGATTACCAAAGGCTACTTGGTGGATGGGACCGTATTCGAATATAGCCGCAACTACTTCAAGTCATCCGACTACAAATTTACCTTGGTGGCCAAGCGTACCCATCACTACTAAATGCCCGGCGGGATCCGACCCGCCTATTGCTATTGCTATTGCTGATTCACATCCCCACACAAACGCTCACCACACAAATACCAATTCCAAATAATCAAATTAAATGATGGACTATAGTTAGCGGTAACGGACTTGGCCGATGCCCTGCACACATAATACAGGGGCGACATTTAGCAGAGCGAGGAAGCACAATGGCGACAGGCATCTATTTGTTTCAAAATGATTTGAGACTACATGACAACCCGGCCTTCTCCCTTGCCTGCGAAGAAGTAGACCATCTCATCTGTGTTTACTGCCTCCCCCCGGGCAACGCCAACCAATACCCTTACCGAATGACACAACTCGGCTATGCCCGCCAGCAGTTTCTCCTACAATCTCTTGATTCCCTGCGAGAACAGCTTCATAGCTACGGCCAAGTTCTTCATGTGCTTCTCGAACACCCTTTGGATATTTTACCGCAACTCATCAGCCAATTTAGCGTATCTGCTGTCTACAGCAGCGAACATGCCGGCATCTATGAGAACCGGATATGGCAAACACTACAAGGGCGCTATCCTTTTCTCGTTTTTCGTCAGGTTGCTGGCCATACTCTGTTCGACCGCACCGAATTACCCTTTGATATTAAAGAATTACCTGAAACTTTTTCAGCCTTTCGCCGCCAAGTCGACGATATCCCTATTCGCAATCCACTCTCATCAATCACCCGTATGCCGCCAGCGATCAAAAGCATCAATGATTATGATGTGGTAAGCCCCATGCTCAATTCACGCCACGATAATCCCTTCACCGGAGGAGAGCTTGCCGGGCTGGAGCATATCAAACACTATTTCGCATCCGACAAACCTCGCAACTACAAAATCACCCGCAACCAGCTTGACGGCTGGGACTACTCCACCAAGTTTTCCCCCTGGCTGGCTTTGGGCTGTCTGTCTCCCCACACCATTATTCGCGTACTGGAAAACTACGAGCATCAACATGGGGCCAATGACTCAACCGGATGGATTAAATTCGAACTACTATGGCGGGAATACTTCCAGTGGTATGCCCACTGCTACGGAACCAAAATGTACCACTTTGCCGGGATCAGAAACCGCCGTCCCCATACCGCCTTCTACCCAGAGCGTTTTCGTCGCTGGTGCGAGGGCAACACCCCTTATCCCATCGTCAATGCCTGCATGAACCAGCTACGCCAGACCGGATTCATGTCCAACCGCGGCAGGCAACTTGTCGCCAGCTGCCTAGTCAATGAGCTCGAACTTGACTGGCGCTATGGCGCAGGTTATTTCGAGCAGCATCTGATTGACTATGATCTGGCATCAAATTGGGGCAATTGGCAGTACCTTGCTGGTGTAGGGGCCGATCCCCGAGAGCACCGCCGCTTCAACCTCGACAAACAAACCGCCCAATATGATCCCGAGCAGCGTTTCATCCGTAGCTGGCAAGGAAACAAACATGACGGCGGCATGGACTCGGTTGACGCGGCAGACTGGCCAATATACTGAGACGCCAAACTCGCACAACGTTCTATACCTGCACGAATAAACTAACAAAGGATCGGAAATGCGTTGCGATCACTACCATACCCTGCGCCTTATACTCGGTGACCAGCTCAATGCGTCCCATAGCTGGTACCAAACCAACGATCCGGGCGTCGTCTACCTTGTTGCCGAGCTCCACCAAGAGACAGGCTATGTTGTCCACCATGTCCAAAAAATCTGTGCATTCTTTATGGCCATGGCACAATTTACCAAGGCACTAGAGCAAGCCGGGCACAATGTCCTACACCTGACCTTAGATGACACGGCCCAAACACCTACGCTTCCGGCCCTCCTAAACCAGCTCGTTGACAAGCACCATATTCGCCAAGTCGAATTCCAACGCCCCGACGAATACCGTTTGTTCACACAGCTTCGCAACCTGTTACTGCCAGAGGGCACACAATTGCGCGAAGTGGACAGCGAGCATTTCCTACTGCCCTTTTCCGAGATCACCAAACAGTTTCCGGCAGGTAAAGCCGTCGTCATGGAGCATTTCTACCGCAGGATGCGCAAGACGCACGGGATATTGATGGCCGGGGACAAGCCCGAAGGGGGGAAATGGAACTACGACAAAGAAAACCGCCAAACACTGAAGGCCAAAGATATTGAGGCGATCCCGCCCCCGCTACAATTTGCAGACAACTGCGAGCCCATCCTTCAGCGGCTTCGACGGCACAAGGTTGCTACTATCGGCACGGCGACCCCGCAGCTCCTGTGGCCGACAAGCCGCCAACAGGCCCGCTCGCTGCTGGCCTATTTCTGCCAGCACCAACTCGCCAGCTTTGGCCGGTTTCAAGATGCCATGACCGCGCAATCGCCGCACAGCTGGAGCCTCTACCATTCGCGGTTATCCTTCGCCCTGAACAGCAAAATTCTCCATCCCCGCGAGGTCATTGACTCAGCGATTGCTGCCTACAGGGAAAATGACGATATCAACCTTGCGCAAATCGAAGGATTTGTTCGCCAGATCCTTGGCTGGCGTGAATATATCCGTGGTATGTACTGGGCCAACATGCCACTCTACCCTACGCTCAATGCGCTGGAAGCCAAGCGCAAACTTCCCGATTTTTTCTGGGACGGGAAGACAAAAATGGCCTGCATGGCAGCCGCTATCACACAATCACTGGCTATGTCCTATGCCCATCATATCCAGCGCCTGATGGTCACCGGCAATTTTTGCCTACTCACGGGCATCGATCCGGATCAGGTCGACCACTGGTATTTGGGGATCTACATCGATGCAATTGAGTGGGTAGAAATGCCCAATACACGAGGCATGGCCCTGTTCGCCGATGGCGGCCTGATCGCCACCAAACCCTATGCAGCCAGCGGCAACTATATCAACAAAATGAGCGACTACTGCACCGGTTGCCACTATAACCCCAAAACCAAGACCGAGCCGGACTCATGCCCTTTCAACAGTCTCTATTGGCACTTTCTCGACCGCCACCAGCGGCGAATTGCCGCCAATCCCAGAACGGCGGTTATCTACCGAAGCTGGGACAACAAACGTGAAGACGAGCGACAGGCTGTTCTTGACCATGCCAAGCAGCTCATTGCCAATATTGAGAACCTCTAACCACGGCGGCGATACTCACCCGGCGATAGCCCGAAATGACGCTTGAACACCCGGCAAAAATAACTCACATCAGAGATACCGATCTCTTCTGCAATTGTTCCAAGGCTATTGCTACTATTGCGCAGACGCCATTGGGCGTGATCGAGCTTCATTGTCTGCCAGTACGCCTTGGCCGTCACACCATGCTGGGCCATAAACAACCGATCGAGTTGCCGCCGTCCCAAACCCAGTGTCTCGCCCAGCACGTCGATAGTCTCCGTACCTGATAGAGACTGACGCATCAATCCGATCGCCCGTGCCACATGGCGACTCCCTCCCTGTATTGCCAATTTGTCTTTATCCAATGAACGCAGGTGATGATGCGAGTCTCTGGCCTCATCCACCAACATATCGGCCAGCCCCTTAAATGCTCGCTCACGGCCGCAATGAACAGCCAATAGCTCCGCGGCCAATTCAATCGCCGCCGTCCCCCCGGCACATGTAATCCGCTTACCATCAATGCAAAACAACTGATCCTGTTTGACCTCGATAGCCGGGAAAAAGGAGGCAAACTCCCGGGCATGGCGCCAATGAACCGCAACCTGACATCGTTCAAGCAGCCCTGCAGCCGCCAACAGAAAACTGGCATTGTCGATCGCCACCAGCTTGAGATTTTTCACCGCGGCACGGCGCAGAAAAGCACGGTAATCATCGACATACTCCATACACTGCTGGGCATTGCGGCTGCCAAATAGCACCAAATAATCATAATGTTCCAAATCAACATCAATGATACTCGTACTGACATCTATTACCGCCCCACTACTGGACGCCAACGCCCCACGGTGCAAGCTGGCAATATCCCAACTGCAATATCGCTGACGGCTGAAATCTTCCTCGTCGGCCGAAAAGCGCAATTTATCGAGGAACCCGGCAAAGGGCAGCATATTAAAAGCTGGCAGAGGCAACAGCAAAAAACGGACATCAGGGGATAGCGGCAAGTTCGGATATTCAGACACAAGAGGTGATCAACATAGTCAATAATGTCTAAATAATACCTTATCTATTCCAAATAAGACCACATACATCCATTTCTCAATCGCTATACTGCTGCCTTCGAAATATAACCAACAGGAATATCAATGAGTTTCGAAAGCTGGCTTATTTACCTCTTCGCCGTTACCGGGCTGGCCTTTGCACCGGGCCCCAACGTGCTGCTGGCTCTGAGCCACGGTGCCATATACGGCCGCCGCAAAACGCTCGCCACCATCAGCGGCGGTGTCAGCGGTTTTATGATTGTTATTGCCCTTTCGATGATTGGTATCGGCTCGTTGATGCAAGCCTCTGCCCATATTCTGACCGTGTGCAAATGGCTGGGCGGGGCCTACCTGATTTACCTCGGTATCCAACTTTGGCGCTCGCCGGGTATTGCGATTGGCAAGCTTGATTCATCCCACCAGTTGAGCAACGCTGCCCGCTTCCGGCAGGGATTCCTCTCGGCCATCGCCAACCCCAAAGTACTGCTGTTCTTCGGCGCCTTCCTGCCGCAGTTTATCAATCAGGGCCAACCTCTCCTGATGCAGTTTTTAATCATGGCCTCCACCTATGCCGTTATGGAATTCTTGGTTGAGTTCATGGTCGCCAGCGCCGCCACCCGCCTAAGGCCTTGGCTTGAAAAGAGCGGACGTCGTTTTAACCAAGGATGCGGCAGTTTATTTGCATTGCTAGGGGCCAGCTTGCCGCTGACCCAATAATATATCCACCTATTTGGCAGGCAGCGGTACGGAACATTCGGAACAGGAACAACCGCTGTCCTGCCCCCCACCTATATCTCCTACCATTTCCCCAAAACACGCTCTTTTGCTCATTGTTTACAACTTTTTTTGGGAAACACCTGCCAAATCGATCCCCCCTTACCTTCATCCTAATGCGTTTTACCCCCTGCCTCTTTATGCTCCCCACACTTCATACCAGCATGACCGACACTGTTTCATTTTTGCCACAGCGGTTCGATTACTCATCGCTGAGCCTTGCAGGACTTATACTTACCCTCGTGTTGGTTCACAGTGATAGCACCGATTAGCCCTCTAAACGGTGTGTAACAGGTAGCCTATGTTTTTTATAAAGAAGATACGATCGTCCCTATATTTACCGTTACTGCCCCTGCTTGTTGTTGGCTGTGGGACAACCTCTCATGCCCCGCGCACACCCAGCGAATATAGCTTTTACGATACCACTCAAAGTTTCGTGACTTTCAATGAAACCCGCCGCAACGGTGCAGTGGTCGACAAGGGGATTTTCTACCCAAAAAGCGAGTTCACGTTCACCTACCGCTACTGTTCGGACAACCCGCAACAGGCCGAGCATGATGTCGTCGAATACCAAACGCTTGCAAAAAATGTCTGTAATATCAATCAAGGACAGCTGATCCACCAAGGAACGGGGACATGGTGCGTAAGCAATGCCAACACCTATGACGAGCAGCCTATCTTCTATGCGCGGATTTCCAGTACCGACCTATGGGCAGATCTCTGCCTTGATGGCCCATTCGTTACCTTAAAAACCATCGAAAATACCCACCATAACGGTGAGGAATGGTTCGAGGCGGCTCAAGTGCTCGGCTATGAGCCCTATGGTGCAGAACGCCTGCTCGTTCCGCCAGCCGAAGCCGGCACCTTGCATCAGGCCCCTCCCGCCCAACCAGCTCCAGCCGTGGTTAGCGAAGAAAGCCTCTATATCAGTGCCAATCCTGGGGCAACCGTCTGTATTTTCGACAAACCACCAGGTTCGCCTTATGGCTATACCTACCGCGGCCAAGTGCAATCCAGCCAGAATGGAATCATCCGGGCGCTCGTCAGCCAAAAATACAAAGGGGATCTGCGCACCGCCCCAGCACAGGAATTAGTACCGTGGCACGAGCAAGCCTATATCACCGCGGCTTCGACCTCATGGTTTGTCTGCTCTTAGCGATCACTCCGCGCACCACGATAGCGTAATAAAAAAGCCACCGTCAAAAACGGTGGCTTTTCAGCTATCAGCTATCGACCTTACATCAAGCGATCGTACAAGTAACTGTAGATTTGCGAGTACATCTCTGCGCGCGTATTGTTATTTGACGCTCCGGCATGCCCACCTTCGAGGTTTTCGTAATAGAGCACGTCATGGCCTTGTGCCTGCATCAAGGCAACCATCTTACGGGCATGGGCAGGATGAACTCGATCATCACGCGTCGAAGTCGTAAACAGCACTTTCGGGTATGCCGTCTCCTTATGGACATTGTGATAAGGAGAGTAGGTCTTCAGGTAATCCCAATCGGAAGCCAGATCCGGATCGCCATACTCAGCCATCCAGCTCGCCCCGGCCAACAACTTATGGAAGCGTTTCATGTCCAGTAGCGGAACTTGACAGACAACGGCGTTATACAAGTCTGGGCGGCGTGTTACCGCAGCTCCCATCAGCAACCCACCATTGCTCCCTCCCTGAATACCAAGGTGTGCGGGACTGGTTATCTTACGGGCTATCAGATCCTCGGCAATCGCCTCAAAGTCCTCATACGCCTTATGGCGATGATGCTTGAGTGCGGCCCGATGCCATGCAGGGCCATACTCACCGCCCCCGCGAATATTGGCCAGCACATAGACACCGCCTTTTTCCAACCAATTCTTGCCGATAATGGCGCTGTAATAAGGAGTTAGGCTGACCTCAAACCCACCGTAGCCGTATAGCAATGTCGGGTTGTTGCCATCAAGCTTGAGCGCTTTTTTGTGGATCACAAAATACGGTACCTTGGTCCCATCCTTGGATGTAGCAAAGAACTGCTCGCTCACCATATCGTCGGCGGCAAACTTAGCCGGAGCTGATTTCAACAAGGACACTTGTGCCGTTTCAGCGTCCACGTCATAGATGCTGGCTGGCAACAAAAAGCTCGAGTAATCGATAAAGAAATGATCACTCTGGGAATTGGCATTGAACGCATAAAGGCTGCCGTTATCCCCAAGGGGAAGTTGCTTGGCTTGCCATCCCCCGTCCTTGGCAGGGGAATAGATCGCTAACTTGCTGGTCACATCCTCCAGCCAAGTCACCAAGATGTGATTGGCGGTAAAATGCAGCCCCTCAATACTCGCATGGGGCGTCGGTGCCACAAATTTTTGGTATCTCGGCTTCTCTTTGATCAGCTCGTCCACCGGCGCATACACAATACTGCCCTGAACCAGCGTCTGGCCGTAATTCTCGGTATCGGACTTGAGCTGGAAGAACAGCTTGCCATCGAAATACCCGCCCACCGTCGCATCGTCCGGGATCGCCAAAGCATGAAGCTGCTGCTTCTCATCAAGAAGGAAGTTCTTGCTGGTATAAAAACTGGTGCCCTCTCGGATCAACGCAATCTGGCCATGACGGTCATGCAGTGTGTAGCCCGAGGCAGATACCGACTCGACGGCACCTTCATAGAGCGGCTTGGCCTCGGCCAATTGAGTATCTCGACGCCACAATTTAACCTGACGAGGATAACCCGAGTCCGTCAGACTACCTTCCCCGTAGTCGGTAGCCACCAGCAAATGATTGTGATCGAACCAGCTAACTTGAGATTTCGCTTCGGGCAGAACAAAGCCATCGGTGACAAAGCGCTTGCTGGACAGGTCAAACTCACGCACTACCGTAGCATCGGCGCCTCCACGAGACAGCGATACCAAACAGCGGGTATTATCAGGCTCAAGGCATTCCATCCCCTTGTAGACCCAGTCGGTCTTCTCCGCCTTGGCCAGTGCGTCAACGTCGATCACCGTTTCCCATTTCGGGTTCGGCTTGCGGTATTCCTCCGGTGACGTTCGGCGGTAGATGCCTTTGACATGATCGCTATCTTGCCAAAAATTATAGTAATACCCCCCTAAAAGACGCGGATAGGCCAGTTTGTCTTCGGCATTGAGAATAGCCAGAGAGTCCTCAAAAACCTGCTGGTAGTTGTCGCCCTTTTGGAGATAAGCCTGAGTGACACCGTTTTGCTGCTTAACCCAGCTCAAGGCTTGCTCACTTTCGACTTCTTCAAGCCACAAAAACGGGTCCTGCTCGGCAGATACCGCTCCGCCAGCTCCCAGCATCGCGATGCTGGCTGCCAGCAGTGTTTTGTATGTCCCCATAAAAATTCATCTCCCTTGGTCTAAAGCTCTTTTGATTAGACAATATCGCGCCCGAAAGACATCAGGCAACCATCAGTAATAATAATTACAATAAGTTAGAGCTATCTAGACACTCTATACCCAAGCTTCGCTATTGTGAACCGCAATGAAAATAATACTCTCTCAGCGCCAGCTCGGGCGGCAATCGCCCACTTACACGCCATCGCCCATCTTGCTCAATATCAATGCCGGCACCAGCCTTCATCGCGTATGCTGTTTTTCCCCAGAACTCACCACAGGCCACAGTGTGAAAGTCGATGACCTCAAACTGTTCGTCAAAATTGTCGAACTCGGTAGCTTTACTGCCGCCGCCAATGCCCATGACCTGCCCCGTGCCAATGTCAGCAGGCGGATCAACGAACTGGAACACAAACTCAATGCCCAATTGTTCCACCGTACGACCCGTCGCCTTTCGCTGACCAATAAGGGGGAGAGCTACTACCGCGATGTCCTCAAGGCACTGGCAATCCTCGATACGGCCAACCAACAGCTTTCCGGTACCGTACACAATGTCCGCGGGCGGATAAAATTAGGATTGCTGGCGGAAGCCCACGAGTTGCTCCAACCAATTTTGTTCGCTTTCCAAGACAAATATCCCGATGTAGAGTTGGATCTTCGCACCATCAACAACGGCTTCGCCGACATGTTCCAATACGGGCTGGACATTGCAGTTCACAGCGGCAGGCTGATCGACTCCGATCTGGTCGCCAGACCCCTGATCAAACTGGATCGCTGCCTTGTCGCCTCCCCCCAATACCTTCGCCAACACGGTATCCCGGAGACCCTCGACGATCTTGCCCACCACCAATGTATCTGCTTTCGCTGGCCTAGCGGCGGTATCGAAAATATCTGGCATTTCAAAGACGGCAGCATCACCATGGCCCCCAAACTTATTGCCAATATCGTCGGCTTTATCAAACAAGCCTCCGTCAACCACCGGGGTATTAGCTTTCTGCCGACCCTGCTGGTCCACACTGAGATCCAGCGCGGCGAATTAGTCACCTTGCTGGAACAGTACCAGCCTCAAGCAGAAAACAGCTACCTGCTCTACCCGCAACCCAAAACCCTCAATCATGCCAGCAGGCTGCTCATTGAGCACCTGCTTGACGAAGTGCCCAAGCTAAGCCAATTGTCTCAGTATTCATGACAGTCAGTCTGATAAACGGCTAATTATCTGAACAGCATTCAATTATAAGATGGCCCCAAAAATGGAGTCATCTTATGAACGCTTTCACTCAGTGTGCCATCGCCATTGCGATAGCCCCCCTGCTGGTTGGGTGTAATCAGCAACAAACCGCCCCCAAATCGCCATCACCGGCATCACGCCCCCTCGAGGTCATCGAACTCAAATCGGCGACAAGCTACAGCAACAAGCACTTCAGCGGCATTGTCCATGCAAAAGACAGCGCGGCACTGGCCTTCCGAGTGCCGGGAACCGTGCAGCAGCTCTTGGTCAAAAAAGGGGATAAGGTCCAGAAAGGGGATGTTGTCGCCCGGCTCGATCCCCATGACTACCAAGTGGTGCTCGACGAGCTCAATGCAAAAATGCTTGAGGCCCAATCGGCCCATAAGCTCGCCAATGCAGAACTGCGGCGAGTCCGGCAGGCAACCCAAGACGATGCCATTGCCAAGGTGAATCTTGACCGGGCGATCAGTGGCTACGAACGTAGCCTGTCAGCCATCAAGGTTGTCGAGAAAAATATCCAGCGGGCCACGGATGCCCTGCGCTACACTGAGCTTCGAGCCCCGTTCTCCGGCATCATGGGCCATATCAATATCGAGGCCCATGAACAGATCCTCTCAGGGGCTCCGGTTCTGATCCTGCAAGATACCTCAATCCTCGATGTGGATATCGACGTCCCCGAAAACCTCATTGAGCATTTCAGCCTGGGCCAGAAAGCCGCTATCAATTGGTACAACGCCACGCGGCCAATTCCCGCCAGCGTATCGGAAATCGCCGCCCAGCCCCACCCCATCAAGCAGACCTATACCGTGACCTTGGCAGTAGCCGAAACCAATGACTCATTGTTCAGCGGCAAGGCTGTGACCGTCAGCACTGCATTGAACCACCATAGCAATGCCTACTGCCTGCCGTATTCAGCCTTGGTTGGCAGTAAGGCCGAGCTGCATATCAACCGGATCCGCGACAGCCTTATCGTCCGAACGCCCGTGAGCCTGCAGGCGGTTGATGCATACCAAGCCTGTGTCTACGGCGAGTTGCAGGAAGGCGACTATGTCGTCGTCAGTGGCAGCCACTATCTCAAAGACGGCGATCCGGCCACGCAGCTGCAAGTTCGTCAGGATTAAGGAGGTATCATGATCAATCTCGCTGAATTTGCTATCCGTCAACGTACCTTTGTCCTGTTCTTTACCGTACTCAGCATTATCGCTGGACTCTACGCCTACTATGATCTCGGAAAACTGGAAGATCCCAGCTTCACGGTCAAAACCGCCGTCGTCGTCACCCTGTACCCCGGCGCATCTGCCGAAGAAGTCGAACAGCAAGTCACCGATACCATTGAAACCAAATTGCAGGAAATGGGGGAGCTCAATCGGCTCCGCTCGCTATCGCGCCCTGGCATTTCGATGGTTTTCGTTGATCTCAAAGAGAGCCTCAACTCAGCCAAGCTACCTCAGCAATGGGATTTGCTGCGCCGCAAGGTCAACGATGTCAAACTCAGCCTACCGGCCAGCGCGCAAATCAGCATCGTCCAAGATGAGTTTTCCGAAGTCTACGGGATGTTATTTTCAATCCACAGCCGAGATGCCAGCCCCGAGCAGCTACGCCGCTATGCCGAAGATCTCCAGCGGCAGCTGAAAACCGTCAAGGGAATTAAGAAAATCGAACTGCACGGGGTTCAACCCCGCACCGTCTATATCGACATGCCTGATGAGCGCCTCGCCCAGTATGGGCTTTCCACGGCCCAGGTCTGGCATCAGCTCAGCACCCAGAATATGACCTTTGATGCTGGCCTGTTCGAAGCCGGACGCGAACGGATCCGTATCCAGCAAAGTGGCGAGTTGCGATCGCTCGATGATATTCGAAACCTCGTAATCAAAAGCGGGATCAGCGAACTGGGCAGCGGCCTGATCCGTTTGGGTGACATCGCCGACGTGACAATGGGCTATCAAACACCGGCATTGACGGAAAACCGCTACAACGGCGAACCGGCGGTAACGTTGGCCGTGAGCCCGGTTGAGGGGATCAATGTTGTCTCCCTCGGTGATACGATCCACGGCATCATTAACCAGTATGAGGCCAAGCTGCCGCTCGGCGTCAATATCTCCACCGTCGCCTACCAACCCGAGGAAGTACAAAAAGCCATCGACAACTTTGTTGGCAACCTGCTCGAAAGTGTCGCGATTGTCTTCGTTGTATTGCTGATCTTCATGGGATTCAAGAGTGCGGCCATTGTCGGATCCAGCCTATTACTGACCATATTGCTAACACTGATCTACATGAACATTGCCGGTATCGACCTGCACCGGGTCTCTCTGGGAACCTTCATCCTGGCGCTCGGCATGCTGGTTGACAATGCCATCGTCATCACCGACATGATTGCCGTCAAGCTCAATCAGGGCATTGAACGTACCAAGGCCGCCGTCGATTCCGTCAAGGAGACCGCGATACCTTTGCTCGGGGCAACAGTCATTGCCATCATGGGGGCCAGCCCGGTTCTCTTTTCGAAAACCGACGCGGCTGAGTTTTCAAGCTCGGTCTTTCTGATCATTGCCTCGTCACTGCTGCTATCGTGGCTGGTGGCAATGACAGTTACCGCATTGATGTGCTGGCTGTTTATTCGCCCGACAACGGCCAATCACGCCGCCAAAGACAGCTACTACAAGCAACTAGTCAACTGGACGGTCGACAATCCAATCAAAACGCTATGCAGCCTGATCCCGCTGGTGCTGGTAACAGCCATCGCCGTCCCGTATGTAGCCGTCAATTTCATCCCCCAGTCAGACAGGGCCATCATCTTCCTCGATTACTGGCTGCCTAATGGTGCCAAAATAGAGCAAACGTCGGCGGACATGAAAAAAATAGAAGACTGGCTACTCGAACAGCCCGAAGTGAGCAGCATTTCTTCGGCCGTCGGTGCCAGTGTACCCCGCTTCTCCGTCACCGTAGAGCCCGAGCCTATTGACCCGGCTTACGGCCAAATCCTGATCAATACCCAAGGCTATGCCAGTATCACCCCGCTAATTGCCCGTGGCGACAGCTGGCTGGCCACGCATTTCCCCGATGCCCAACCGCGCTTCCGAGCATTGAAGCTGGCCACCTCGGACAAATTCGCCGTCGAGGTCCGCTTCTCCGGCCCCGACCCCGTTGTCCTGCACCGGTTGGCCGATCAGGCCAAAACAATCATGGCCGCCCATCCAGAGACCAAGTATGTCCGTGATGACTGGCGTCAACAGAGCAAGGTACTGCTCCCCGTTATCAATCAGGACAAGGCCCGCCGGGCGGGTATCAACCGGGCTGATATTGCCTTTGCCATGCGACGCGCATCAAGCGGCATGCCGCTAGGACAAATGAACCTCAACGATGAGCTGATCCCTATCCAGCTTCGAGCGGCCGAACAGAGCATGGCCTCACTCGAAACCCTGCCGGTCAAATCGCTGCTGGGGTTGCACACAGTCCCGCTCGGGCAGGTTGTCGACGGGTTTGAGCTACATCCCGAGGAAAGCATGATCTGGCGCCGCGACAGAGTCAGAACAATGACCGCCCAGGCAGGGGTCGACCGTTCAAGTACCCCCGCCAGAGTGCGCAACGCCATCAAGGCTGATATCGAGGCGATACCATTACCAGCGGGATACCATATGGAATGGGGCGGCGAATACTATGACGAACACAAAGCCGTGGTGGATATTTTCGACCAGTTGCCAAAAGCCATGCTGCTGATGGTGATCATTCTTGTCGCCATGTTCAATGGCTTCAAACAGCCTATGATCATCCTGGCCACCTTGCCACTGGCCGCGACCGGGGCAACCTTTGCCCTACTGGGTTTTGGCAAACCTTTCGGTTTCATGGCCCTCATTGGCGCAATCACCCTGACAGGGATGATCATCAAAAACGGCATCGTTCTGATGGATCAAATTGAGTTGGAACGCCGGCAGGGGCAGTCCTTGGACCAAGCAATCAAAACCGCAACGCTGAACCGGACAATGGCGATTTCGATGGGAGCCCTGACCACGGCCCTCGGCATGATCCCCTTGCTGACCGATCTGCTATTCGATCAGATGGCGGCCACTATCATCGGCGGCTTGGCGGCGGCAACCGTGCTATCGCTTTTCGTCATGCCGGCTCTCTACCGGCTGGCCTATCGCACGCCCAAAGGGGCCAGAAACGATAGTACAGACCACCTGCCCCAACCACCCACTCACACTGCCTAGGAGAGCGCCATGACAACTCCCAACATCCCAGCAACAGGCCGTCTTAACCTCGCTATTGCGCTGACTCTGGCAATAAGCGGTTGTGCCGTGGGGCCGGAATACCAGACGCCGACCATGACAATGGCTGATACCTATCTCTACGCCAGCCCTGATAAAAACGACGCCTCGGTACAGGCTGTGCCCAAAGGAGGCCATTTAACAGGAGCAGTGCTAACCAAATC
This sequence comes from Photobacterium aquae, assembly GCF_001029445.1. GTDB lineage: Bacteria > Pseudomonadota > Gammaproteobacteria > Enterobacterales > Vibrionaceae > Photobacterium > Photobacterium aquae. The sequence continues at coordinate 37,915 of NZ_LDOT01000027.1, read as the reverse complement.
GGCCACGGTCAATAAGGCGACCTTGCCTGCGCACTGGTGGAACCACTATCAGGACCCAACCCTGAACAGACTGATCACCGATATGCAGAACCAAAACCTGACCTTGCAGATCGCCGCCCAGCGAATCCAGATCGCCGATAACTACAAGCAAGCGGTAGAATCATTCAAAGTGCCAAGCGTCAATATCGGTGGCGGCTATGTGAACTACCAACTGAGCAAAAACGACTCGCTGCTCGGGCCGGCGCTGAACCCTCTCGGGGATCTGTCACCGGGGTTACCGCCACAAATTGGCAATACCACCTTGCTCGACAACCAGCACGACGGCGTCTTCCTCGGGGCCGGAATCGCCTGGGAGCTGGATCTATTCGGCCGAATCGACAGGCAGAGCAACGCCGCTACCATCCGCCGAGATCAAGCTGAAATTTACCGGACCGGTTTGACTACCTTGCTGACGGCCGATCTCATCCATAACTACATCCAGTACAGGGGGGCACAGGCAAGAAAACAGCTGGCCGAAGAGAACATTGCGGATCAACGCAAAACGTTGGCTCTCGTCGAAAAAGTCGTCGCAAGCGGTTACGGTTCCGATCTTGACTTGGCTCAAGCCAACGCCATGCTGGCGGCTTCCCAGTCGATCCTGCCGCAGTTGGATATTGCCGCTCAGGTCCACAAGCATCGGCTGGCATTGCTACTGGGGGAATCCCTTTCCGACATTGAGCAGCGGCTAGAGGATAAGCAGCCTCTGCCCGAGCTCAACAGTGCAATTCCGGTCGGTTTACCGTCCGATCTACTAACACGACGGCCAGATATCCAGATTGCTGAACGGGAGATGGCCGCCATCAACGAAGAGTGGGCTGCCAGTGTCGCCAACCGCTATCCGAAATTCTTCCTCACCGGGGCCCCGGGGATCTCGGCGGGCAGTTTTGACGATTTGTTCAGTAGCGATTCTTTCGGCTGGGTGGGCAGTGCCGGGGTCAGCTGGAACCTATTCGACGGCGGCCGCGGGAAAGCCCTTGAAGCAATCAACGAGGCCCGCTTCAAAGGGGCGGCACTCGGCTATGAGCAAACCGTCAACGCCGCTATTGCCGAGGTAGATACAACACTTTTCACCTATGGTCGAAGCCAAGCTAACCAACACCAGCTAGACGCTGCGCTCAAGTCCAGCACGCAGGCTCTCGCCAAGGCCAAGTCCCTCTACCAAGCGGGGCTTATTGATCACCTTGCCGTACTCGATGCCCAGCGCCAGCAACGTATGATGGAAGATCGCCAGATCGCAGCCAAGCTTCAAACAGCTCAGGCAACCGTCGCGGTTTACAAGGCCCTAGGGGGTGACTGGCAAATATAAGCAGAAATGCCGCACAACACCTGTGCGGCATCCTTCCAGCCTACGGCGATTCATCGGCTGTAAAATGAGCGGCCACTATACTTTACAGGCATGATTATTCGTATTGCCAGCGCTTAATCGTCGCAACAACCAACACTCACTATACTGGCGAAACTCAACGACTTTCAGTTGACTGTATCAAAACGGTAAATTCCCATGGCACAACAGTCCAAGCAAACGATCAAAAAAGCCCATTCCGGCCTCTCCTATCTCTTTTTCAATTTGCCCAAAACCGAAAAGCTATTCCACCTGCTAATTGTCCTTTGGGTCGTCTGGCAGCTGGCTACATCATTTGGCATGCATGTGCATGGCGATACGTTGCTCTCGCAAATAACGCTCATTGATAATCTTCATATCTATGGCGGGCTGGGACTCTTTATCTTCGCCATACTATTTTTTACTTTGGTGCTTCACCGCAGGAAAACCGCCGATCTCTACCCATGGCTGCACGGCAACTGGACACAGCTCAACACTGATTGCCGAACCCTGCTAGGCCGACAATTACCAGAGCCCAGTGCAGGGGGACTCGCGGCAACGGTCGAGGGCCTTGGTTTGCTCGCGTTACTGCTAGCCGTGGTTACCGGATCATTATGGTTTGTCGCCATCAACAATCATTTCGACATCGCGCCCACCTTACTAAAGATACACAAAACCAGTGTGGGTGCCATCGAGCTGTATTTCTACGGGCACTTTGCGTTTGCCATGCTCCATCTCATCAATTGGTGGCGGAAAACAAATTAACCACCCCAGTGCCTAGTCGCCATCACCACCCCCTCCACTATCACCACCATCGCTATCACTAAAATAATCATGACTACCTGACTCGCCATAGTATGACGAGTCAGTATGCAAAGATGTGCGACTATACCGCCGTCTTACGATTTTTTTACTAGAGACTGACAGCCATCTCGACAAAATGATCGTCACACCTACCACTAAAGGAACCCAACCAAACGAATAGTTCAGCGTGTGCGTAATCATCCCAATGACGGTCAACACTAAGCCAAAAGGCATTACCAAAAATCCCATTTCACCGCTCTTGTTTGTTTCAGCTCTTCGTAAGCTACACCACTTTGACAAAAATCGATGACTTTGATCACTCCAATTTTCGACAAACTGCGCAAAAATCACACACCACATTAATAACGAGCCAATATCAACTGCCAATTCTCATCAGCTTCTCACTCTTTTCTGCCATAGAAATATCAAGCGTTCATCCTGCATCCCTTCGTGAGAAATATGAAATTAAACATCTGATTAAGATAAATAAAAACATGCCATTCAACGGCTACGGCGTCACTTCCAAAGTATCCATGCGTTTTTTGACACGTAAAATTCCTTGCCCAAAAAGAAACTGTACCGTACAGTACCATTTCTTTAAAAAGCACGACTCTCGCTGCCAAACAGGAAATAACGATGAAAAAGAAAATCACAGCACTGGTACTGCTCACCGCAATATCGATGGCAGGGATTGGTTATATTCGCTCACATAACACGATAAGTACCGATAATGCCTATATCAAGGCAGACATTACGGCCATCTCACCTGAAGTTGGCGGGCAAGTATCCGCTGTTTATGTGACTGACAACCAGCGTGTCAACCAAGGCGACGCTCTCTTTGCCATTGACGATACGGACTATCAGGCCAACCTGTCTATCGCCAAATCAGCCCTTGCTGTTGCCCAGGCCGCATTGACAAACAATGACTCTCGTTTGTCACTTCAATTAGTCAATATAGCCCAAGCCCAATCTCAGATAGACAGTGCCAACGCCAATTATGACCTTCAACACACCGAGCTTGCTCGTTATAAGCAGCTTATCGCCAAGTCGATGATCAGCAAAACCCAATACGATACTCAGCACACCAAAATGATCGAGGCCAAAGCCCGTTTGGATAGTGCCAAACTGACACTCAAAGCCCAGCAAAAAAACTATGACACCCTGCTTAGCGAGCGCGATCAACTCCAAGCTCAATATCAACAGGCACAGTCAAAACTGAATCTGAGTGAAATTGCCCTTGAACGCACGGTAATAAAAGCCCCTGTATCGGGCTACATTGCCAACCGCCAAGTGCAAAAAGGAAAGTTTGTGCAACCGGGGATGGGACTGATCACCATGGTGCCAGACACAATCTGGGTAGATGCCAACTTCAAAGAAACCCAACTAAAAGATATCGAACCGGGTCAAACTGTCGATATCGTGCTTGATATGTATCCCGATACGGTGCTCACGGGAAGCGTAGAGTCAATCACCCCAGCCACTGGGGCTCAATTCAGTTTGCTACCACCCCAAAATGCTACCGGCAATTTCGTCAAAGTTGTCCAGCGCGTTCCGGTCAAGATCAACCTGACGATCCCCGATAGCCTTAAGGGCAAAATCTATCCGGGCCTGTCCGCGACGGTAACTGTGGCTTCACAAGCCTAAGAGACACCAGCATGCACACATACCGCAAACTCATTGTTTTCGTCATTTTGGCCCTGTTACCGTTCGGTCTCTCATCGGCGATTTTCAGTACAGGAACGCCTAATATCGCAGCCGATCTCGGCTTGTCCGTTGATGAGTCCAGCCTACTGAATATCGGCTTTATGGCAGCCCAGCTCATTGGGTTGCTCATCACTCCTCTGACATTGCGGCGTTGGGGGTACAGGGCAACATTCAATATGGCGATCATCCTGCCTCTTGCCGCCAACCTTCTACTGCTGATCAACCACCACCCCTGGGTGCACCTGCAAGGATGGATCATTAACGGCCTTGGCATGAGCATGCTACTGGTTTCAACCAACATTTTGCTGCTGGCACAGTGCCGTTACAGAGCCATGACCCTAATTACCGGACTCGGGCTAGTCTTTTCCACCTTGCTGCCAATGGGCTTCTACCCATGGCTACTCGCAGCAGTTATCGACAATATCAACTGGCAGGTCGTTATTGCTTTCCAAGTGTGCTGCTATGGCATTTTGCTTCTTGTCGCGTTGTTGTTCCCATTTGCCCCACCCCAATGGTCGAACGAACGCAAGTCATCATGGATGGGCTATACCTTGCTAAGTAGCGGCTGCGCCGGGCTGGTATTTCTACTGATGCGCGGTAGCCACTACAATTGGTTTGACTTCCCAGCCTTCTCACAATGGCTGATCGTCACTCTGTTCCTGCTTGGGGCGGCCATCATCGTTATGTGGCCAGCATCCACCGCAACTGCAACTGCAACTGCAACTGCAACTGCAACTGCAACTGCAACTGCAACTGCAACTCAAAAAGTCATACAGAATATAAAAACCAATGTCTTTTTCTATAACGGTTTTCTGGCAGGCTTTGCCGTCATGGCGAGCGGAATACTGGTGGGTGGTTTTCTGGGTCAGGTCATGCACTACAATGCCACCAATGCCGGGTGGGTGCAGATCCCGTCATTTGCCGCCATGCTGATAGGCATGGTGATTAGTCTGCTCGGGGTCAACCAGCGCAAGCTCCCTGCCGATGCCATAACGCCGCTTGGGGTACTGTTAATTCTTGTCTCGGTCTACCAGCTCAGCGGGCTTCCGAGTAATGCTGGAAGCGAGCAAGTTATCCTGCCACTAAGTCTACGGGGTCTTGGTGTCGGGCTACTGAACGTGTCGGTCACTATCTTGATGTTCGCCCACTTAAAACCTGACCACCGGCCAGAAGGGATCGCTCTGTTCTACTTCTTCCGAACCCTAGGCAGTTTATTGGGGTCGGCCGTGTTTTCCCGAATCATTCAAGTCAAAACCGCCCAGTCAATGACCGAATTCTCCCGGGTTATCGAAAAAGGCAGCGAGAGCTTGGTACAGTTTGAAACAGGGATCTCCCAAGCGTTGCTCAACCAAGGCACATTCGCCTCTCAACAGTTGGGAGCATCGCAGCTCAGCCAGCTATTGAAAACCGAAGTCGCCACCATGACGATGAGCAATGCCTTGCTGTGCTTCATTGTCGCTATTGGCATGCTGACACCTATCCTGCTGATAGGCAAAAAGATCGCCGCCCGCCAGCATTAATCACCCAACGAATGGTGGCGGCGGTATTTTCATCGGCGCTGATAGAGCATGAAGAAGGCATCGATACAGGTATCAATATGTGGTGCGAGCACCTCATCAGGCGGTAACTCGCACCCTAGCATCGCCTGACTATGGTAATCCTGCCGGATCAACCCAAGCAGCTGCGAGCAGGCCAAAGCCGGATCCCTAATCGAAAGCTGGGCCTGCACCACATCCTGCTCAAGATAGTTCACCAAATAAGCATGCGCCCGACGCGGGCCATTTTGCCAAAACAGCTGACTGAACTCTTCGTTGCAGTAAAAATCATTCGAAACAATGCGAAACAGCCCCAATATCGGATTGCCACAAATCAGGTGCAGGTACGCATGACCAAACTGCTGAAGACTCTCCCTGACTGACTGGCCGTGCTTGCCACAAAAATCAAAAATCGGATCGACCGACTTGGTTTTCTCCACCAACACCGCTTTAAACAAGCCTTCCTTGTTGGAAAAATAACGGTAAAGGGTCTGCTTCGAGCCCCCTGTTAGCGCCACAATTTGATCAAGGGAGGTATCTTTATAACCCTGCTCCAAGAACAATGCCGTGGCAATTTCGATTATTTTCTGTTGTTTTTCTATCGTCGAGGGACGCATTGCCAAATCCTTTCTCTGGTTTCGCCAGACTGCGTGTCTGCATGGTAGGTGGTAGGCGGAAAATCGTCACAGGCCGTGCAGTATTCGAATACCAGCCAAAAGAAATAACACCGTACCGTATGGTACGATTATGAGTAAATAAATAGCGATGTCAAACAAGTGCCTGACATCGCTATCTTATCTTTCTATTAGCTAACTTGGCTCACTGCCGTTCCGTAGCCGGGCTCGCATTGCCCCATCAGGATCTGCGCCGTCACCTCGGCACTCTCAATTCGTGATGAATGAGCGCACAGGTAGTGTCTCGCATCAGGATAGGCCAAAAGATCATATGGGCTACGCAAGGCAACAATGATCAAATCGCGATAATCCCCGCTTAGCTGCGCCACCAGCTCCTGTGCGGCAGACTGTTCGAAATCCTCCCCGGGCAACGGGTAGTTTTCGGTCACAACAATAATGTTGCCATCATCGGCACATGGCAGTCCTGCAACGGTCACTTCTCGGCAATCTGGGTGAAGAGACTTCAGCTCCTGAGCAAAGCGGCTGTATGCTGATTCAGCCTGATTCGGACCAATCCCCCTTGGGTTAACAAGATTATGGTAACTCGAATCGGGGGTTGCATTGAGCAAATAGAGCGGCTTCTCCTGCAGTTCATCCAACCCACCGCGCACCCAGGTTACCCCTTCGGCAGCTGCCTGCAGGGCAATGGTGCGGTTCTGCACCAAATCGACATCTTGATAGCGGATCTGCGGCTCGAGCTTATCGTACTTAAAGCGCACCACTCGCTTCACCGCTTCGTCAATCACTGACTCATCCAACCGCCCTTGTTCAACGGCAGCAACAACGCCTTGAATCATTGCCACTTGCTTATCGAAGTAGGCCAACGAATGATCATAATGCTCTTCCGACAGCATAATCATGGTCACCCCCGCCGCCAGAGCCTGAACTGCCGCATCAACGGCATCATAATGGTGCTGAATAGCGCCCATGTTCATGCTATCGGAGATAATAATGCCATCAAAACCCAAGTCTTGATGTAATACCTTCTCAATAATCTCCGACGACAACGTTGCTGGCGATGTAGGATCCAACTGCGGATATAGGATATGGCTGGTCATAACCATATCCACACTGGCGTCGATGGCCGCCGCAAACGGAGCCAAATCGTTGGCCCTCAGCTCATCATACGATTTATCAACCTGCGGGATCTCGCGATGGCTGTCACCTTGAGTGTCACCGTGACCAGGAAAATGCTTGGCACAGGCAACGATACCACCGTCATGCAGGCCGCTAACGGCCGCCGCACAGTGAGCACTCACCTTTGCAGGCTGATCACCAAATGAACGGGTATCGATAATCGGCGATGCCGGATTAAAGTTCACATCACAGCAAGGGCCAAGAATGCAGTTGAAGCCCGCCGATCGCATTTCCTCGCCAATCACCCGGTACATCCTTGAGGTTCCCTGCACGTTATCAGGTACTCCCAATGCCAAATTGCCCGGCCCGGTGTTGGATTCACCCACCAACACGCCCCATGCACCTTCCTGATCGACACCAAGCAGTAATGGCAGTCGGTTGTGCTTTTCCAAGATCTGATCCAACGACTGGTTTAACGCCCGTGCCTCTGCAAATGTCTCGGCATTATCCTGACTAAGGTAACACCCTCCGAGGTTATACTCGGCGATCATTTGCTCGGCAGCATCAGCCGACTTGCCTGGAAAGGCCAAGATAAACAGCTGGCCGACCTTTTCCTTCAAGCTCCAATTGGCTACATGCTCATTGACGACCGTTTGACCGATCATAATAACTCCTTGGCACTAAGGCTCTCATACTACAATGGAATAATTCTATTTAATTCAACAAATTAAAGCCAAAATGAAAAATATACACCAAACTCTACGGGTATTGATAACCTTTTAATATAGGTATCTAAAAAGGTTTTTTTGTGAGTTAACTCTCGTCGCAGAATAAAGCAAGCGTGACAACACTCGCAACTAACAGCAAAAAAAACATTATCCCAGCCCAAATTCCGATCTAGGCGAATACTCAGATTATCGCGTCTATAGCGGCAGAATAATATACCGACAAGTAGCCGCCACATCCCGATTCGCATATAATGACCCACTATTAAACCCTTATTTTTCGGTAATTTACGGTGAAAAAAGCGTCTTTCCTCTGTATGGCAGGTCTATTCCTTAATGCCTGTAGCAGTGTGCCTACCCCCTCTCAATATGACTTGCTATTACAAAGAGAAACACGGGCTGATTATATGGCTCAGCTTATTGATAATGCCAAAAGTGGCAATACAGAGTTACAGTATTACCTCGGTACCTTGTACGAAAATGCCCGGTTCACCTCAAAAGACCAGCTAAAAGCCATCGAGTGGTACCGACTGGCAGCGCAAAATGGATCCGAAAAAGGCCAAGAGAGCTTGATTCGCATGCTTAATGGCCGCTCGGAATATGCCAACCTGACCCTGTATGCCGAGTTGGGTGACTATTACCAACAAGGGTTATATGTTCCTAAGGACAACAAGAAAGCACTGGAAATTTACCTTCATGCCGCAACGCGAAGCGGGGATGACGTAAAACAAAAACTGATCAAACTGCTCAATGAATTAAGTAACGCTCAATGCAGCGAAAAACCATCTGACGACTGCGAACAGCTACGCGCAGAGGCACAGTACCAACTCGCACTGCTGTATCGTAACGGCCAGTACCTCGACGAAGATGCAGCCAAAAGCCAGCAACTTTTCCAGCAAGCGGCAACAAAAGGCCATGACGGCGCGATCATCAAACTTGCCAGTAATCTTATTGGCTCGGAGAATACTGATTGGGTTCAGGTTCGCAGTCTGTTAGATAGCGTGAAACAGCATTCCAAATGGAGCGCTGCAACCCTTGCGATTCTGAATTACAACGGCCAAGGCGGCCCAGTAGATAAAGAAAAAGCCCTGCATTTATACGAGTTAAGCGCTGATTTAGGTGATGAAAAGTCAGCTAATTTCGCCTTCTACCTACACCAACAGGAAGAAATACCGGGCACCAAAAAGGAAAAGGCCGGACACTACCTGTGGATCGCCGCCCAAAAGGATTTTGAAAAGACACGCGCCCGACTGGCGCAATCTTACCTATTCGGCTCTTACGGCATTCCTATCGACTACAGCGCCGCCGCCAAATGGGGCCGGATCACCTCCGATATAACCTCAGCATGGCTATGCAAAGAAGCCTACTTCCCCAACGTACCCCAAGATTGTATCAACCGCTCAATCGCCAAGATGGTACGCCAAGAGCATCCTTATGCCCTCTTCCTAATGGGGCAAATCTATGCCGAAGGCCCGGACAACCACAACAAGATCGACCGTGCCATTTCACTCTACAAATCAGCAATTTCCCACGGCGAATATGCCGCCAAGCTGGCTCTTGCCGAGCTCTACCTTGATGGTAAAACCGGACCAAATGACAAAGAGAAAGGGCTGACGTTATTGCGTGAGATGCAAAACGACAGTGAGCCAGGCGCCGCCCAACTCCTAGCCAAATTGGCTTTTGAAGAAAAGGACTACTCGCAAGCCCTACGTTTGTCGCTACAGGCCGAGCAAGAGCAATACGTTGGAAGGGATACCTATTATCATCTATACCGCCTCTATAGCGGGGAACTCGGGATCCCGAAAGATCACGTCAAAGCCGCCCATTATTTTGCCTTAGCGCTAGAAGAGCAGAATAAATATGCGATTTACGACAAAGCCATCACGATTCTCGACAAGATCAATGACCCGCTGATCACCCCAGCAAGCCAGCATCAGGTAAACGATGATGCAGCCAAAGACCAGACACCTGCCGCTATTGAGATGCTGAAACTGTCCGCCAGCCTCAACCATATCCCGGCAATGCTACGACTTGCAGCCTACTACACGGCAGAGCATCAAACCCAGCAGGCTGATGTTTGGACATTAGAGGCGGCAGCTCACGGTGATATCAATAGCCAAAAAGCTATCGGGAGCCTGTTTGAAAACAAGCAGACACTCACCGCTGCAGCCTATGCCCGCTATTGGTATGGGCAAGCCGAAAACCAGGGGGACAGTGAGGCAACACAATGGATGGCAAAATTTGGCACCGGCAACATCGCTGTCGACAAAGACGGCAAGTATTGCGATGACACAGAATACGGTTACTGTTACTCGCGGGCCACGAGCAAGAACCCTGTAAAGTACTTCAAGCAAAATGACTCTCGCAATGAGTATAAACTGCAGCTTTTTGCTGACGGTTCTGTCACCTTTAGCGATAACCTACAGCCCCATGAGTACTTGCTGCCACATTTCAAAGCCAATGTTGAGCAGGTATGGCCAACCCATTGCGGATTTGCCCTGCAAAAATCAACCGGCAACGGCTTGCTATTGTTCTCTCGCACCAATCAATTCTGCCAGCCGCCTCAAGATGTCATTATCTCGGCTTACCAACACGGGATCAAAGACGTCGCTACCAGCCACTCCGCAACCAGTCTATTGCTGAACAATGGCGAGATTGTTAGTTTTGGCGGGGCCTATAATGGCGGGGGGCTGATAATACCGGCAGCCAATAACTACGAAGAATTTAAAACCCTAGAAGATGAACTCAGAATAAAGCGTGCCGTAGCCAGTGATGTCACTAAAGTTGTTGGCGGCGTATCGAGCATGGCCGCCCTGAAATCCGACGGCAGTGTGTATATTTGGGGTGATCAAGGCGGATACTATAGCCATAAACTACCCGGTAAATATCAAGACATCATGGCAAACGGCTATTTCGATGGCTACTGCTCAAAAGACAGCCTGAATAAAATCAGTTGCTGGTCTGAACGTTCTTATAACGATCAGCACCCGTTCCCAGAAACGATGAAGCAGTTTTCGCTGGTTGAAAATGCCTTTATGGCTCTGTCGCTTGATGCCACAGGCAAACTCACTGCATGGCCAATGTTTAATCTAGGGAGTCAATACTTTCGCCCTTACGCCTTGCCAGCCAGCTTAGCGAATTTCTCTTGGACGCAGATAAGCAAAGAGCAAGTAACCGATGGATACGTGACAGTGCTGACACGATCCGATGGCGAACGCTTTGCCGTCCGCTTCAACTCGAACCAATTTGCTGTACTGAAATTCAAACCTAAAAAGGTAAAAATGATGAACGCCCTATAGCAGCGGTAACTCCCCTATTTCATCAACATCAATCTGCCAGCCATTTAGGCTGGCAGTTTACTTAGATTTTAAATAAGTCACCATGAACCTTGCATATAAATAATACAGTCCAACTTATTTTAATAATAAATCATTAATTAAAAATGAATATGTAATATCAATCCCTCTTTGATATACAATAATCATCGATTCTACCCACCAATAATAGAATCAATTGAATATTTGTAACTTAATTGGATTAAAAATGAATAAATTTGTTTTAGCTCTTACTGTAGCTTCATCTATTTTGCTATCAGGTTGTGCGCAACGTGTTGCTGACTTTACATTAGCATCAACTAAAAATGTTGAATTAAATAATGGTAATTTTGTAAGTGGCGAACGAGTAGTCGGAGAAGATACTAAAGCTATTTTCATTTTCCCGTTAGGTATTCCTTCAGTCAAGGAAGCATCAGACAAGGCGATTGAAAGTGATAAGTGTGCCGTAGCTCTATCCGATGTAACTGCTGATTTCGAATTTTTCTCTTTCTTTGTTGGTTACCAAAAGTACATCATTGAAGGTGATTTGGTTATCGACAAGTCTAAAAAAGGTTGTGAAAACTGGCCAAACTAAGCAAACCTCTCCTTCAATTATTATCATTTAAATAAGAAATTAAGTAGCTCGCAAAAATAAAACGACTTGTAATAAGTAATATTAAGCGGGCTGCTTCTTACTCAAATCATTTATCTATACTCAATTAAACTATTCCCTATGGGCGTACATTATTAATAATGCTTAAATCATCCATAACCAGGCAAAGCTTTTTTATTTTTATAGGTAACATAAGAAGTATACAATTATGTTATTCAAGTAAAATTCTACAAAATCGGCTTCTTATAATGCAGGCTAAATTGACTCGGTGTCGTTCCTGTCAACTTCTTAAAATATTTCACAAAATTGCTTGCATCTTCAAAGCCAAAATCATAGGCGATTTGTGAAGTGGTCACATTACCCACCACCAAGCGGCGCTTAATTTCTAATATGCTAAAGGCATCGATCAGTTGTTTTGCAGTAAGCCCTGTTGCCAATTTGCACACATGATTGAGCGTTTTATACGTCGTGTTCAGTTGTAACGCATACCAATTGGCATCACGCGTCTTATGGTAATTGGCCTGCATTAATTCAAAGAAACGGGCAAATCGCACACTCATAACTTGGGAAAGCTTGTCTTGTTTGAGTTCAGGACGTAAGCGGTGCAGTGAAAGTGCAAAGGCACAGAAGAAATACATCACAATGAGCGGATCACTGTGTACCGAACCAATCTCATCGATCATTTGGTGAAGCAATGTGAGACTTTTCTGCTGATCGTTAGCCTCGAGTTGAAGTAAAGGAGAATGCTGAATGTTCAAGTGCGTGGGGGTGTAGTTAGGCAGTTGCATATTAGCATGCACCTGATCCAGAAATGCTTGGGTAAATAACAGTATTTTACCTTTCGGTTTGTTTGAGAAATCGAAGCTATGGACTTGTTCCCGCTGAACGAAAATTACCGAGCCTGCTTGAAAGGCATATTGTTTGAAATCCACCATATGCAGGCCCGTACCTTGCTCGATATACAGAATGCCAAAGAATTGAACCCGATGAGGATGCTCTGGGTTGTGGAGTAAGGTGGTGCGTTGGCGAAGTTCGGTTAGATCCAGGATCTGTAATTCCGCATGGTGAGATTGTTGGTGATTAAATGCGATACTCGGGATAGACACGGTGTTTACTACTTTCGATAGTCAGAATGCATGAAGTATAACAGCGAATGTGCCGCCGTTGTTCGTTGATGGTTCGATATTTACCATCTTTTGGCCTGATTTGACCATGCCTAAAATGTACATCGGATTACACTAAGCCTTCGAATTACTGGAGGCTGTTGTGAGCACGTATATTCCTTTATTTCCCCCTCTGTTAGCGATTGTATTAGCCATTTCTACCCGCAAGGCTTACGTGGCTATCTTTTCAGGTATTGTTGTGGGGGCAGCCATTCTTGCTCCTTCTTTGGCTGACGCCATCCAAGAGGCATGTACCACATTTATGCTGACGGTCGCCTCACCTGACACCGTGCAGAGCTTGATCTTTATATTAATGATCGGGGCCATTATTCACCTGCTGCAACGATCAGGTGGGATTAACCGTGCGCTATATCTTCTCTCTGTGAAGCGACAGCTTATAAAGGGGCGCACCCAGGCACAGTTGCTGGCTTTTGTCGCCGGCTTGCTCATGTGTTTAGAGGGTATCGGTTCAATGATGGTGGTCGGTGTGGTCGGGCGCCCACTGTTCAAGCGATACGACATATCACCGGAAAAGCTTGCCTTTATCGCCAATAGTACCGGCGCACCCATTGCCTGGTTGCTGCCTATCAGCAGTGCGGGCCTGTTTTTAACCAGTCTTGTTCAAGCGCAAATCGATCAAGGGGTTATTCAGGGGGCGGCAATTGGCTATGTGTTGCACGCCATACCCTATCAACTCTACACCCTGCTTATCTTGTTGAGCGTACCGTTATTGGCGTTGCTGCAGCATGACTTTAATGTGTCAGTTCACATCACTGAGCCACCCCATATGAAGAGCCCGATTAACAAACTGAATACGGTTGAACCTAGCCCCTTTTCGTTAGATGCCCCGGATGCACACTCCTTGTGGTTGAGTATGGCACCGCTGTATTTATTGGTGCTCAGTATCGTATTGATGGCAGCAGTCACAGGCAATATCAGTCAGGCCATTTATTGTAGCGGCTATGTGTCTTTACTCGGCAGCCTGTATGTGTTCCGTGCCGCTGGTATCCCATTAAGCCATAGCCTGAAGTGGGTGATGGAAGGGGCAAAGGGGATTTTCCCGGCGGTTTGTATCTTGTTGTTGGCTTTCACATTCAGTCGCGTGATTGGGTCGCTGGGAACAGGGGTGGTGATTGCACAATTAGTCTCCGGGAATGTGGCGCCGCTTTATTTGCCAGCGATGATTTTCTTAACGGGGATGGCCATATCTTTCTCAACAGGGAGTTCAGGCGCGACTGTGAGTATCCTGCTGCCTATCGTGATACCGATGGCGGTATCGATGGACTTTTCTGTTCCTGTCGTCATTGGTGCGGTGATTTCAGGCGCTGTTTTTGGCGATCAAAGTTCACCTATTTCAGACTCCGTCATTGTTGCCGCGTCAGCCGCCGCGTGTACACCGGAGCGTCATTTTAATACACAGCTACCCATCGTGACTAAGGCGGCAGCCTTAGCCTTCGCCGGTTACTTCGTATTGGGATACCTGAATGAGTTGATTCAGTAGAGTACGGAGGGGAACGGAAAGGAATAGATGAAAAGGTTCGATATTTACCATTTTTTTGAACGCATTCACCATGAAGTTATGCCTTGGTGAGCGCTACAATTTGATTATCAGATAGACAACAAAAAGAGATACCACGATGTCAGAATTTAAAAAACAGACCATTGCGATTATTGGTGCAACAGGCCAAGTGGGTACACCGTTGACTCGCACCTTGCTCAAGTTGGGTCATGATGTCATCGCGATTACACGTAACGTGCAATCAGGCTTATCGGATAAGTTGCAAGAATTTGCCGAAAAAGGCGCGCGCATTGTGGCAGTGAGCAACATAGCAGATCAGGATCTCATGGCGCAGGCGATTCAGGGGGCGGATGCCTTAGTCTGTGCTGTGCCGGGTGACCAGAACGTTATCAAAAACCTTGAACCCATCTGGTTAGAAGCCGCGCTGCAAGCAGGCGTGAAACGTTTTGTACCGACGGAATTTGGCGCTCATACTAGAGGGTTGGATTATGGCGATGGTAGCTTGTTTGATGTGAAGAAAGACTTTCATGAAAAGCTATTTAAGTCTGGCATTGGTTGGACATTCATTTATACCGGCGGGATTTTTGATTACTTCTTGCCAAACTTACGCTTCTTCCGAAAAATCACCACCTTTGGTGACATGGAATTGCCGATCTATACCCATGAAATCAATGATATCGGGCATATTGCTGCGCTGGCGGTCACCGATGATCGTACGCTAAATCGTTGTGTGCAGTTAGATTTTAACGTGTTAACTCAAACAGAGATGCTGGATTTGCTGCATAAGTCTCATCCTGATCATTCGTTTGAGTACGAGCACTTTTCTTCAGAATTTATTACGGAGCAGCGTTTAACGGCGAGCGATGCTGTGACGGCGAAAAAAGGGGCGGAGACGGATCGCGAACGATGGGGTATCAACTATGTTATCTACGTGATTGGCAAGTTGGCATTGTTTACCGATGAGACTGTTCGTGCATCGGAACTGTATCCGGATTACACGGTTTCCAAGACACCCGCGCAAGCCCTTGCTGATCCCGCGTTTGTTTTTGATGATGAATAGCTGAATCATCATACGAGGCCTCGACATTTCTGCCGAGGCCCATTATTTGTTAAGGATAAATACTACCCCTGTATTAACTTATAGCCCCTGCTGCTTACATTCCTCAAACCACGCATGAACTCGCTGACGTGTTTTCTCAGAAGGAATGGCATTCATAAAGCCTGCAATTTGTGATATTTCGTACGGAAACGCCTTCTTCCTATTGATAAAAATACCAATCGTCATACGTTCTGGGCTTTCCATTCGGTATGCCGCATAATGACCAGCAGCAATACGATTATGATATACCGCGATACAATGACGCTGCTGCTTGGCTTCCAAGCACAAGTCATCATAATCAACAATTTGACGGATCCCTTCTGCATTGGGCAAGCATACAGGGTATGGCTTATCAGTATCTTTCGGCTTCATGGCCTCAAAGCGCCGCTCCAGCTGTACCGCCACCCACTGATCATGCAATACGATAAGTTGCTCGACACTGTGTAGCCTCTCCACCCGAAGTACAGGATCAACTCCACCAATTGCTAGACCCAGCGCCAAGGTATCAGATAAATAAGTCACCAAATTACGACGTTCACGACGCGTGCTATGCGCAATAGCCATACCAAGACGGGTCCCCGTCAAAAATGGATGGGTATGATCCAATGCCAACGCGCTATAATTCACGCGATGGTAATGCTTAAACACTTTAAATCGGGAAAATGCGCTATCAAGCTGCTTAATAACATGAGGCAGCTCACTGGAGCGCTGATACGTAAGATCCAGTTTATCGATGAATTTAAGGGCAGATTTAGATGAATCGAATCCCAAGTGAGACAGTATCTCGCGCTGTCCCAAATTCGCCACCTCCAACGCCTTCTCATTGTCGACATTGTACTTATCGCAAATCAATACCAGCAAAAGCGGCCTGCACTCCAGAATTTGTCTGGCGCTAGAGCTGTTTACTGCTAACCACAACATCTGGTATTGATACTCAGGGAAAACGTCGGTAATTGCCAACAAGTCAGCGGGTATCGTACTAAGCCATTGCTGGCCTTCTTGGCTGCCACACAGCAAGTCCAAACCCAGCCCCAACCCACCATCCAATGGCTCCTGCTCGCCGGACTGGTAGACACGGCAACCACTCAACTTGTTATGCCAGTTATCCAATTCAATATCATAATTGAAACCAAGCATGGTTGTTGGAATCGTAATCATCGTGCTCATCGTGTGTTGTTACCTATTGTCGTTCTTTCGCTGATATAGACCCTAATCAGCGAGTGCTTACTATACATAGAGCTCTCGCTGACTGGATAATAGAGAAAATGCTATAACTGAAGCTAATTATAAGCTTGTGATATTTAATATAATCTGAGGTATAAAACCATACCTAACCGCAAAAGATCGGCACAAAAAAGGCCCAGTCTTTCGACTGAGCCTTCAGTGTAGTGGCGGATCGGCTGGGCTGGCACTCCAGCGGGACTCATTCGACCGCAGGACGAACTTAAATTCAGCACATACAAAAAAGGCCCAGTCATTCGACTGAGCCTTCAGTGTAGTGGCGGAGCGGCTGGGCTGGCACTCCAGCGGGACTCATTCGACCGCAGGGCGAACTTAAATTCAGCACATACAAAAAAGCCCCAGCATTTCTGCTGAGGCTTCGTTGTAGTGGCGGAGCGGACGGGACTCGAACCCGCGACCCCCGGCGTGACAGGCCGGTATTCTAACCAACTGAACTACCGCTCCAATTCTGTATGAAACCCGGTTTAACCCGATTTCTAGAATGTGGCGGAGAGATAGGGATTTGAACCCTAGATACGCTATAAACGTATGCCGGTTTTCAAGACCGGTGCTTTCAACCACTCAGCCATCTCTCCGTAAGTGCGGCGAATAATAATAGGTGTTGGGAACGTTGTAAACCCCCAAACAAACCAACCGTCCAAATATCACCCAACAAATTGATATTTGTGCATTTCAACGCCCAAATAGCATCATACGTCTGATAAAAATCCAAAATAAAAAAGCCTAACGGCAAATACCATTAGGCTCTACACATACCCGCTTGTTCAGTAAAATAATACGCCGGGTTGCTATTATTGGGCGATCAATGAAGAAACGTTGTTTTCTCACTCGCGCTGGTAGCCGTAAGATCGCCCGATGGGTTAATCAAGTGCGGCAAAATCTTCGCTAGATTCAATTCGATATCCTGATCGGCGACAGGATTAATCGCAACATGATACCAACCTAGCAAGCCCAGCACGGCGTAACCGATAGCATCGTCACTGTCGCGATGGTCAAGGATGATCTGCAGGAAACGCAAAATGGCCTTATCATTGGATTTTGCCTGCTCTAGCGTCTTGTTGTAAATTGCCTCGGCCTCGCAAACCAAGCCTTCGTATTCAGTTTCGATTGCCACCTTGAAAGAGCCGCCATCAACGGTAATTTTCATAGTATTCCACCCAATATTATTGTGGTGGTATAGTAACTAAAATTGTTCAGCAAGTCCCTTGTAGCACAATAAGTTAGTTGCAAATCGACACTTTCTTTGATTTGTCCCCACCACGTAGCTCACTCGCCTTACTAAGCAATACGTTTATTCGCCTTCACTTTCCAACAATAGATCATCCCCACGACGACGCTTGGGATAATCGAAGAAATAACATTTACCCTGTGATTCTGCGACCGCCTGCCAACAATCGGCATCAAAGCGAAACACGGCAATACCGCATGTGGGAATATTGTCAGCTTCCAAACCAAACATTTGCCCAAGTTGGGTAACGGCAGGGTTATGGCCCACCAGCATCAGCCTGTCGACGGTGTCTGGCGCATGGTGGATCACATCCATCAACTCCAGCGGGGACTCAGTATAGAGCTCGCTGCGCGCTTCCAGCTTGGGTTTGCAATCCAGCTCTTCGGAAAAATGAAACGCCGTCTGCGAGGCGCGCAAGGCGGTACTGGTCAAAATCAGCTGTGGCCCCAGTACCCAGCCGTTGAGTCGATGGATCATTTTGGGAATATTTTTCAGCCCACGGTTACTGAGCGGACGTTCATGATCGTCAAGCTGGGTATCATCCCACGACGACTTTGCATGGCGAACCAGAAATAATAACTTCATCGCTCCCCCCTATTACCTTAACGCCAATACGGCTGGCAGGTTCTAGCCATGCCAGCCAAGATGTTAAACAGCCCATCTAAACCAATAAGTTAAGTATATACCCAAGTTATCTCAGCGGCCGAATTCAAAACAAGCGCTACCCACTCACAGAAGGCGAATGGTGTTTCGCCTGTACTTATTAGATACCGACTTACATCGCCGCTTTGACTGCCCGAGCAAGACGGTCCGCAGCAAGATGCGGATCCACCGGCGTATCATTAAAATAGTCACTCACGATATCCAAAACAGCCGCCTGAACATAGCTGGTCGTTGCCAGCCCCTGCGATACGCTCGGCACCAGCCCGCCATGTGTCAACGACTGCTTGAATGCTGCCATAGAGGCCTGGGCACACTGATCAAACCGCCCCATGTCCATGTCCATACGCACCGGGATCGAGCCTTTGTGCTGGTTAAACTCCGCCTGAAAATCAGGATTCAGTATTGCACGGGCCAGATCCTCCTGCGCCGCACGCCCTTCTGGTTTTGCCTGCTTGAAGAACGCAAAACTATCGATATTGTAGGTAAACAAATCTCGGGTACCCGGTGCGGCAACACACAGGTAATCGATCCCTGCCACCTTGCCGTCTGCCGCAAATTCCCCTTTTGCCCAATCGCCCATGATCTGCATCGCCGCTCGGCCCTGACTCACCAATGCGGTGGCCTCGTTCCAGGTACGGCCGCGATAGTTGGGATCCACATAGTCACGGAATCGGCGGAACTGGGTAAAAACGTCTACCATTTTAGGGCCGGAAAGCACATCCATATCAAGGCCGACAAAAGCACGGCGATAATCCTGCGGGCCGAGTACCGCCAAGGCGACTGCCTCGAACAAGGTCACATTCTGCCAAGGTTGTCCGCCGTGGGCCAACGGGATAAAACCCGCCTGTTTAATTTTATCCGCAGCCGCAAAAAACTCATCCAAGGTCTGTGGTACATCAACCCCAGCCCTCTTCATCACCTGCGGGTTGACCCACAGCCAATTGACCCGGTGGATATTGACAGGAACGGCAACATAATTACCGTTGTACTGCATCAACTGCCTGACCACGGGTGGCAAAATCACACTCCAATGCTCATCATCGGCCACGTTGTCCAAATCCGTCAGAAAGCCCAGCCGTCCCCACTCTTGAATTTCGTGGCCTTTGATCTGTGCCGCTGACGGCGGATTACCGGAAACGGCCCGGGTCTTTAGCACCGTCATGGCGCTTTCACCGCCCCCGCCGGCAATCGCGAAATCCTTCCAGTGATACCCCTTGGCGGCCATTTGCTTCTTGAGCAGCTCAACCGATTTCACCTCACCGCCGGAGGTCCACCAGTGCAGCACTTCCACATCTGCCGCCGTGACCGAAAAAGAGGCACAGCCGGCCACTAACAGAGCACAGCCCCAAGTTCGCCATTGTGATGTTGTTCTTGCCATGTTTATTTCACGTCCAGTAAGCGAGGGATAAATACTTTCACCTCAAGCCCGCCATCCACTGCATTGTGGATGGCAATATCACCCCCGTGGGCACGAATGATATTGCGCGCAATCCCCATTCCCAATCCGTGACCTTCATCATCTTTTGCCAATCGCACATAGGGTTCAAACACCGCTTCAAGGGATTTCTCAGGGATCCCCGCCCCCTGATCCTTGATGATCACAATCAAAGAGGCCTTCTCATCCGCGACAATCACCTTCACCTCATCGCCGTACTTCACGCCGTTATCAATCAAATTACTGAAACAGCGCTTCAACGCCAATGGCTTGCCCATCAGAGGCGCCAAGCTCAATTGCGGCAAGGCAACCTTGGTACTGTGGCGATTGTGGCGCTCGGCAATACTTTGCAAAAGCTCGTTCATATCCACTTCAGACAGATTTTCATGCAGATCGGTATCTTTTACCGTCTGAAGCGCCCCTTTGACCATCATTTCAAGTTCGTCCAAATCACGGTTGAACTTCTCTACCTTGGCTTCGTCGTCGATCAGTTCGGCACGCAACCGCA
Source organism: Photobacterium aquae (assembly GCF_001029445.1). Lineage (GTDB taxonomy): Bacteria > Pseudomonadota > Gammaproteobacteria > Enterobacterales > Vibrionaceae > Photobacterium > Photobacterium aquae. Next base: position 17,252 of record NZ_LDOT01000027.1, on the reverse strand, counting down.
GACGGGTGATCGGGGTTTTCAAATCGTGGGAGATCGACGAGAACAACTGCTCGCGATCATCAATGTAGCGTTGCACGCGCAACTGCATCCGGTTAAAGGCGCGTGTGGCTGTCACCAGCTCACTGGCGCCCTCTTCTTTTAGCGGCGGCTGGTAGATATCCATACTCATGGCATCGGCCGCTCTGGCCAATCTTCTGAGCGGACGGGTCTGGCGCCGGATCATGAAATAGGTAAACAGCAGCAGTAACGCCGTAATAGACACCATGAACAACATCTGCTCGCTGGTGATGATCTCGTCATCCAAGGTGACATAAGGCGCGGGCAGCAATGCGGCAATATAAAGCCACTCGTTTTCGGCCAGCTCAAGCTGCACCACCAATATCGGCGGGTTCAGCGGCTCCAAGCTCAAGGTATAGTGCGCCCATGAACGTGGCAGATCACTTAATAGAATATCGTTTTTCAGGACATGGAGTGTTTCGGGGCGGGAAAAATCAACGCGGATAACATCAAGGCTAGGGAGCTTTTCGTGAAGCACATCCTGAAAGACTTGTACCGCACGATCTTTCATCAGGGTACTGGGAATGGCATCAATCCTGATCTCTTCCTCATTGAAAGAGACGAAAAACCGGGTACCGCCCATATTACGAAGCTGGTCCAACACAATATGGCGATACTCAAGCGGCAACGATTGGAAGAACGTCACGGTCGAAGCAAACATATTGGCCATACTGGCCGAGGCGGACTCCAACCCTGCCAGATCCCGCTGTTTGGACTGGCCATACCAAATACTGGTCGCGATGACCTGCGCCAAGAATACCGCCAACAGGGTTAGCCAGAGGGTACGGGCCAGCAAGGAGGTCGGCCACCATTTTTTCATATTCATATTGCATCCTGACAGGGAGAGGCCGCCCCTGACAGGATCAGGCTGACATCCCTATTGCCTGTTATTCGTCTTCGTAGATGACTTCGGCATTGAACGAGTAGCCATTGCCGCGAATCGTTTTTATCAACCGCTGCTGGGTTCCCTTGTCACCCAAACGCTGGCGCAAGCGACTCAACTGAACGTCGATATTGCGCGCTGAAGGCGTCGCCTCCTTGCCGCGGGTCGCAAACGAAATGGTATCGCGATCAAGCACTTCATTCGGACGGGTCAGAAACAGCATCAGCAGGGCAAAATCACCGCCGCTGAGTTCATAATCCTTGTCTTTGTCCACATCCTTCAAACGCATCGCTGCCGTATCTAACCGCCAGTTGGCAAAACGAATAAACTTAGGGGCAGACGGCACCTGCTGAGCCTCGGTCGGCTTGACCCGACGCAATAGCGCCTTGATACGAGCCATCAACTGACGAGGGCTAAACGGCTTGGCGATATAATCATCAGCACCAAGCTCCAAGCCGATGATCTGATCCATTTCGTCCGAGACAGCGGTCAGCATAATAATCGGTACATCAGAGGTCTTGCGGATATACTGGCACAGGGTGAAGCCATCATCGCCCGGCATCATCACGTCAAGCAGTATCAAATCCGGGTAGCCCATCGCCAGACGGCGCTTCATCTCTTCGCCCTCGGCGGCCGTTGTCACGCTAAACCCGGCTTTCGTCAGGTATTCATCGAGCAACTCGCGAATTTCCTGATCATCATCAACCACAAGAACACGCTTGCTTGTACTCATTCACTTATCCTTCCACTTCTCGGCGCTATGCGATTGAAACCGACAACTACAGACCACATTCATTCACCGCCCAAACGGTTTCAATAGACTGTATCCGATCAAAAAAGGCGCATAACGCGCCTGATTGCCATGAAATAGCCCGGATCAATCAGGCTACAGCCATTTTATTTTTATATTTGGTGACGGCACGTTCAAAAAATTCGCGCTCGTCGTCATCGTCGATATTGCCGCCAATCTCGGCAAAAACCTCATAGCCCTTCTTGGCATTCTTAACTTGCCATACCGCATAGGCGGCCTGCTTATCCAGCTCGATACGGTTCTTTTCCGCGTCTGACAACAGGGTTAAATTGTGCATATATCCGATCCCAATGCGCTCATTGATTGCACCGCGATTCTAACGAAATAATCGAAAACTTTAAATATCAAAATAAAACGCCAAGGATCGCTGTTCGGCAACCCAAACGATCAGAAACCCAGCAGCCATTTGAAGGCAATGAAGAACCCGGCGACCACAGCCAAGGTTAGCGCCACACTAAAGGTCGAACTCAAATTGGCGGCACAGGGATTGCGGAGCACATCGCCCAGACTCGGTTCATCCAACCTGACAGGCTGACGCTGACTCTCGATCAATTCGTCCACATAGTAATGTACCGTCTCCAATGACTCCTCAACCGAATCGATAACCTGTGCGCCAAGCCACTTCTCCCGGTCGATCATCTGCTCGGCATTTACTTTGCGGATCTGGCCAAACTGACCGGTTCGACGGTCGATCACACTCACCAAAGTCTCGCCGCCCTCTTCCCCCCAAGCCCAGCATGGCAAGTAGCGACCTTCAATATTCACTTGGCTAGGGAAAGGGTATTCGGTATTGCGCATCATCTCGAGCAGGTAATCAATAGAGGTGCTGATGGCCTGCAACTGCTGCAAACCACTTTCCAGCCATTGGGAAAAGTTATTGCGAAAGGCACTTTGTCGAAGGGGGGCAACCCGCGAGACGCCACGCACCAAATAATCAACCACGATGGCACTGACCGATGCCTGATCGGGCCAATGCTGTTGGGCATACTCTGCAGGAAGGGTAAGCCGCTGGCATATCGTTCCACGGGGAGAAACCAGCATAAGGGCCTGCATGCCGGTAGTGGTCGACGTCGGGTCATAGCGTACCTGCCACGGGGTTGCTATCTCCTGCAGCATTACCCGATTCACCTGTGACACTGTTAACTGATAGTGTGCAAAGTTTGTCATAGGTTACCTCATGCTTGATCTGAAATGGGCAGGTACAGTGTATATAATCTGACCACACACAACCTTGATCCCTCTCTGATTTCGCAACCGAGGCACGCTATTTCCCACTTATTTATGTCTAGTGGGCATTTTCCCGCTACACACTACAAACTGGCACCGATACCAAACATGACTGAGTTATTGGTCACTTCTCCCATATCGCGGTATTCATAGCCCAACGAGAGATCGATAAACGGCAGCAGGGTAAACACGAAACCGGCTCCACCAGCAAAGCCCCACCCCGTTTCGCTGTCTTTGAACCCAGGGCGCTCGACATCGTAATCGTAATAATTGGTTCCGGCCTTGGCGTAGAGGTTCCCGATCAGCAACGGAATATCCCCGCGCAGGGTGATCGGAAACGAGGTGTAGTCAACCTCGTTGGTCGCGGCAAAACCATTTGCATCGACATCAACACTTCCCAACACCACTCCGGCATTCACACTGAGAAAATCAGAAAAGTGATAGCCCGCGTTCACGCCGTATTCAAAACCGTTATCGTTCTGCCCGTCATACTCTACCCGTGTTCCCCCAGCCGTTGCCCCAACTGATATCCCCAAAAGATCAGCACTGGCACTGCCTGCGGCAACCAGCATGAGTATTGCCATTACAACTCGCTTCATCACTTTCCCCTCTTGCCATTATGAACAACGTCCTCTTGTTTATGGTTAGCTCTAAACACAAAAAATTACCAATGTTCAGCCCTGGAGGCTGAGGCGCCCCCGTGGCCGGAATCAGTCTATGCTTAAGTGCGTGCCCTATTAACAGATAGGTCATTGGTGACGAGGAGGCAGACACTGTGCGACAGGGGCCTTATTCCATTTCCATTCCCATGCTCTTTGCTTTGCTTGGGCTGGCGATGGTCATTCTTGCAGGTTGCGGGCAAGATCCCACACCCGATGCCGATAGCATTTATATCAACGGCACTATCCTGACTATGGCCAAAGGCACAGATAGCGTCAGTGCCATCTCGTTTCGCGATGGCCGTGTACAGGCCATCGGCAGCCAGAGCGGGGTGATGCGCCACCAAGGGGACAACACCCAAATCATCGATCTCAACGGCAATACCATGGTTCCCGGTTTTATCGCTGCCAATGGCCAATTTACTGATTTGCTCAACCCACAGTCCACATTGGAAGACGTTCTTGCCAGTTATGCCAGACAGGGCATTACGACCTTGATCGGCAACGGTCTCAGCGCCGAATCCATCGCTAACTTGCAGTCTCACGCCGAGCGCCGGCCACTTCTTATCGATGTGGTTGTCATCCCTGTATACCCGGAGATCCAACAAATACTTGAAGATCACGGCGACGATATCGGCAAATACCAACAGCACCTTAAAATCACCGGCGTGCAATTTCGCCTCGACAACCCGCTGTCAAAATTTGGTGCCTGGATGGCCTATAGCTATAACGATCTCTCCTCTTTGCCCTACACCGGCTGGAAGGGAGAGCCCTTAGTCCCATTCAGGACGTTTCTCAGCCAATACCGCGATGCCGTCAGTAAAGACTTACAGGTCTTCGTCGAGGCCAGCGGCGATGCCGCCATCGATGCATTCATTCAGGCAGCCTATGAATTGAAAATCAACGCAGGCCAAGACAAGCGCCATACCATTGTGTTGTCGCGGTTTATGCGAATCAATCAGCTCTCACAATACCGAAAGCTGGGGGTAGTCGCCTGTTTTGATACCAGCAATATTTACCAAGAAGGAAAAACGGACATCCGCCTGCTGGGCAAATCACGCGCCGACGGACAAAGCCCGGTGCCCGTCGCGCTCCAAGAAGAGGTTACCGCCAGTAACCTTTGCCACCAGCTAACCCACCCCCCTGATACCCTGTTCATTCTCTGGAGCGCGGTCACCCGCCATACCCAGCAAAACGAAATCCTTGGCAGCCAGCTTCGCACGACACCCGCTCAAGCCCTGCGATCCATGACCATAGAGCCGGCCTACATGATATTTGAGGAGGACCGCAAAGGTACCCTGACACCGGGCAAAGTGGCCGATGCCGTGATCCTCTCAGGCAACCCACTCTCTGTACCTCCGGGGAAACTACGAGAAATCCAAATACAGGAAACCATCAAGAATGGCAGAACCATCTTTCACCGTCCTCCCGCTAGCACTCCATGAGCCATGTGGCAAATCTGCCCCATCTCAGCCACTTGGCACAATGAAATCCATTTCAATATCACATCAAAACAAATTTTCTTGCATAGCGATTCATTTTGAAAAAAACATCACAAAAACAAAATAAATACATGAAATAAAAGGACAAATAATAAGGAAATCGCATATTTCTTTTTTAGAAAAACACCTATCACGCAAACGATCACCTTCCCCTTTTCAACAGGTGAGGTAATCACTGGGCTATTTTTCTATAAGTGGTCGGGAAAATGTGAGTGAGATCTCAAGACAAAAGCCTCCCCTTGCTTACACTTCTTATCACCAAGGCAGCAATGACTTCCGGTCATTCAAGCTCCACCACGGCTTCCCCGAACAGCAATACCGGGAAGACGAATGTGAGTGGGCAAACCATCTACCTCAGGTAAACGATGGACATTACAACATGCTGCCGACAACAAACAGAACGAAACTGGAGTGAACTATGGCTACCCCACACATCAATGCTGAACTCGGTGATTTTGCACAAACAGTCCTGATGCCAGGCGACCCGCTACGCGCAAAATTCATCGCCGAAACCTACCTTGACGACGTTAAGCTGGTTTGTGATGTACGCAATATGTTCGGTTACACTGGCACTTACAAAGGCAAGCCGGTTTCAGTCATGGGTCATGGCATGGGCATCCCATCATGCTCAATCTATGTCCACGAGCTAATCAAAGACTTCGGTGTGAAGAACATCATCCGTATCGGTAGCTGCGGCGCCGTTCACGATGACGTAAAACTGATGGATGTGATCATCGGTATGGGTGCGTCTACCGATTCTAAAGTCAACCGTATTCGCTTTAGCGACCATGATTTCGCTGCGATTGCTGATTTCGGCCTACTAGAAACGGCCGTTGGCGAAGCCCGTGCCCAAAACGTACCGGTCCGTGTTGGTAACGTTTTCTCTGCAGACCTATTCTACAGCCCAGAAGCTGACCTGTTCGACAAGATGGAAAAGCTAGGTATTCTTGGCGTGGATATGGAAGCTGCGGGTATCTACGGTGTTGCCGCTGAGCTGGGTGCCAAAGCACTGACTATCCTGACTGTTTCTGACCACATCAAGCGCGGCGAGAAGCTTAGCGCAGAAGATCGCCAGAAATCATTCGGCCAGATGATGGACGTAGCTCTGGAAACAGCAATTAAGCTATAAGCGCTGAACCATCACGTTCGCTGCTATCAAAGAGCACTACGGTGGTCGATGCCCCCCGATGCATCGGCCACCTTTTTCCCCCGGAGCTCGTCACCCGACCGGGCGTCATACCAATATTCACACCAATATTGGTATGACGGACAATTAGTCTGTATAACGCTATTTCAATGACTGTTTACGGCTCAATATTATGTAAAATGTGGCGTCTTACACAATTTGATTGGTCATGCTCGCATGCCCAGTAAACAAACCCGAATTAGCATGTGCAGCGCTAATGGTATAGGGGGGCGGACAATCTACCTCCCTATACCACCCTCTCGTACAGGCCAGCCCCCTCTACTCGCGCGCATTCTTTTGCTTCACACCACGGATTAAGGTTAGGCTGATATGATAAATACAGACCGAACAGACAATGACGTATCCTTATTGCCTGAAGCCGCCAACAACCAGCAATTAAACCACTGCAAAACAGTAGGCTGTGTTAATTTTGGGTCAACCGATCCCAACCATTACGTTCTTCAGCGTAACAACCCGAACAAACCGCTATTGGTCTGCCGCGAATGCGGGGCATTTCCCCCGTTGATCAACAACCAAGACGTAATGCAGGAAGTTCGCCGCCTCCGGCAACAACAGACATGCGGCCTGCCGGCATGCACTAATCCTGATTGCGAAAATATCACATTGCCGGTGCTTACCCATCGCCAGCACTACCATGCCTTTGGCTTTAGCGGCGACAGGCAGCGCTATCGTTGCAAATCATGCCAGACGACATTTGTCGACCGCTGGTCAGGCTTCAACACCAAAAATACCCTACAGCAAAAGTTATTGGCGATGCTGTTCACCGGTTACTCGGTACGTGATATCTGCCGCCGCCTGAAGATGAACCCCAAGTCGTTCTACGATCAGCTATCACATATTGCCAGCCGTTGCCGTCGCCAGCTGGCGATGTTCGATGCTCGTCTGTGCAAACACAGCAAACAGCTGTCTCTGGCTTCCAACATCCGCGTTCTTCAGCCCCAAAGCGAAAACGGGGTAAACTGGATTGCCAGTTGCGAGGCTTTTTCGGGCTATGTGCTGGCGCAAGATACCAACTATCAGTCATCCGACGCCGAAACCCTCAGCGAGCAGCATGATCCTTACCAGACCGGTACCCGGTTTATGGCTCATCCACCGGCTCAAATCATCGAGGTGCCACCCAGCCAACCACAGGGGCTGCTGGCCCGTATCGACGGCACTTACCGTGCTGTGATGTCGCGGCCCAACCTCGAAAACCCACTCACCAGCCTGCCGCGAATCAACTACCCGGCCAAAGGCTGCCTGATCCGCCCGCAATATACCGTGTATGCCCACTACCTGTATCTGCGGGAAATGCTGACCGACAATGAGACCCTGTCGATCTTTATGCCGCAGGAACCGCTGTTGCGTTCGGCCTGCATCTCGATTTTCACCGATCGCATCAAGGCACGTACCCTGCATCCGGTTTATGTCGAAGCCGATGCTGGCTGGCAGCATGGGCAGCCGGCCAACAAAGTCGATATCGTGATGATGGGATGGTGGCGCGATCGCTGGGCGTTTACCCGCGATGGTGAGTTAAGCAAGGGGATCTGCCATTTGGGCGGCGAAAAAGGCAATGAGACAAAATGGCTTGAGCACGCCAGTCACGATACCGTGCGCCGCTACCAGCAGCGTTTTCATGACCAGTTCAGCCAGCTAGTCAATGAGCCTAGGCGCAAACTACGCCCAGGAGGACTGATGCCGCTGCTGGATATTTACCGGGCTTGGCACAATTTGTGCCATCAGGAAAAAAATGGCCTGACTCCTGCCCAGCAGATCGGACTGGTCAATGCCCCTCTGACCCTAGAGCAGTTACTGAGCTGAACACCACACGACGCTACACATAACAACGCCGTGCTTTGAAACGCATTCACCCCATTCTCATTGCATCATGCACTCGCTGAGAGTGCGGCTTTTTTATGATAGGGAGATCGAATTTCTCCCTCTCTGCCTATACCTACCATTGATACCCCTTGCATCTTATACCAAAATGGCTATTACCCTCGGCAACGTGCAGCTGCAAATGGGATAGGCGGTTTTCGGTTATATTGCCCCTCCCCCGCAAAAGCACATTGTTACCCAGCAAGGCGTGCTGGCCTGTAGGGCTCAAACGGACTTTGGGAGTATTTTCTTGAGATTTTTTCCACATCGAATAAAACCCATCCTGCTTGGCAGCATGTTATTTATCGGCATTGCGCCAGCATTATTGTTTACCTGGCTAAGTAGCAATAAGCTCACGGATGTCGCCACGGCACAAATCGCAAAGGGACTGACCGCTAGAGCAGAGCTTGCAGCGCATAATCTTGATGATATCCTCACCCAGCGCTTTCTCAGCATTGAAAAACTGGCAAAATCGCCGGTTTTCGAACTTGCCCCCACCCTCCATGCGGATGGCTCCGAGCTGATCACCCGTTACCTCCGAGAACTGGTAGCCGTTGACCCAGGGTTTGCACAAATTGACCTACTCAAACTGGACACAACGAATTCTGTAAATCCAGTGTTCCAAATCGTGGCAAGTTCCAATGATGATACCGCCTTTCCCGAGGCAAGCCGTCAGCTACCCAGCCTGTTAGCGCAGGCCGGATTCACCCAAATTCGCCAGCAGCTCTCGATGCTGACAGACCAGCAGAAGTTGGTGCTATCCTCCCAGCCCCAATACCACGGTAATCAAGCCCACATCTACATGATTACCCGGGTGGCCCATGAGCATCGCATTACCGATACCCACGAACATTACCTACTTATTCGCTATCAGCTCAATGAGCTCAACAGCCAACTTACCTTCCTGGGCGAGCAAATCGGCAGTTCCGACTACATCATGCTAATCAACCAACAGACACAGGTTATTTTGGCAGGGCGACACCAAGGCCAACCGCAACCGATTTTCCAAACATTCCAAGCGTTCTACCGCCAGTTGCAACAAAATATCACCGATGATGCTCTGCTCCACTTCGAAGACAGCAACGCCAACCAAATCGTCGCCACTATCGTGCCGCTTACCAACCACCATCCGGATATGCCCCAGTGGCAACTGGCCATCCTGACGCCCAAGCATGCCCTAACAGCCACGATTGAATACCTGCAGCACTATTTCCTGCTGGTTCTGGGGCTCACCGCCGCCGTGGTCTGTGCGCTCTCTCTGGTACTGTCACGCCGTTTGACCAGCCCCCTGGCCAAGCTGTCACGCTTTGCCGCCCAGTTCAAACTGGGCAACTTCAAACGCAATGAGAATTTCCAAGGGCCACATGAATTTCAGGTTCTCAATGATGCCCTGAACCAAGGCGCTGACAAGATCGCCTACGATACCCAGCGCCTCAATCAGGCACTCAACAAAGCAGAAGCCGCGGACCGTGCAAAATCCGCCTTCTTGGCCAACTTGTCCCATGAAATTCGCACCCCGATGAACGGGATGCTCGGTTTATCCCAGCTTCTACTCAAAACCGAACTCGACAACAAACAACAGCAGCACCTCACCACCTTGATGGATTCAGGCAAGCACATGATGTCGCTGCTCAATGACATCCTCGATTTTTCAAAGATCGAACAAGGCCAGCTCAAGCTTGACCCGACTCACTTCTGCTTTGCCGATTTGGTAGGCGCAATAGAAAGCACCTATCATTCGCTAGCCAAGGAAAAAGGGCTAAGTTTTGACATTCACTGCAAATTCGACCGTAATCGGTGGTTCTACGCCGACAAGGCCCGGATCCGGCAAATACTGTTCAACCTACTCAGCAATGCCATCAAATTTACCGAGCGCGGCCGGATCGAAGTGACCTTATCGATTAGCGATACGGATGATTCCGGCAATTACACCCTGACCATCATTACCAAAGACAGCGGTATCGGCATCCCGACAGACCGGCTAATGCTCATTTTCGATCCCTTCGCCCAGGCTGAAGCGTCCACTAGCCGCCGCTTCGGGGGAACCGGTCTTGGGCTGAGTATCGTCAAGCAGCTCACCCAACTGATGCACGGCGACATCAACGTTCAAAGCCTTGAAGGCATTGGCTCGACATTCACCGTGACTGTTGCCCTACGCGAGGGGAATTACGTCAACGACACTGTCGAAACCATCGAGTTTGACCGTGCAGCCTTTGCCAACTGCCATGTACTTATCGTTGAAGACAACAACCTCAATGTCATGATCATCGACACCTTCCTCAAACAACGCGGGTTCAAAACCTCCGTTGCCGAAAACGGGGCCGAAGCACTGGCGATTATCGACAAACAAGCCTTCGATCTGGTACTGATGGACAACCATATGCCTGTCATGGATGGTATCGAAGCTACACGGCGTATTCGTAAACTCCGCACACCCGCAGCAGAATTGCCTATCTTTGCCTGTACCGCTGATGTCTTTGCCGAAACCCAGCGCAATATGCTCAATGCGGGGGTTGACTGTGTGATCACAAAACCGCTCGACGAGCGCAAACTCGTCGATGCGCTGGTTCGATTCAAAAGCAAAATCATGCGGATGACCCGTCTTTACCAACAATCACCACTAACAAATACGCCGCGACCAATACCGTCGCAGGAACAAATAACGCAACAAGAAGAGCCCAAAATCATAACTACCGAGCCGGTACCATCAGCAAAGAAAGTAGACGGTGCCACAGCTCAGTCACCTGCATCACAAACATCTGCCGGCGAAGACGTTATCGAGATAACTCTCGACGAGCCATCGCCAGCAATAGCCAGCGCCTCCCCTTTCAAGCAAAAGGCACTGTCGCAGGTCAACATTGACGGTCTGCTTGACATGATGGATGGCGACGAGGCACTAGCCGCGCAGTTTTTGCATATGTTCTGCGATGAACACCAGCACGATATCGAGCGCTTCAAGCACGCGCTGGCACACAATGATATCGACAAGGCTATGCTGATCAGCCACTCACTCAAAGGCGCATCGGGCAGTATCTGTGCAAACTTCCTCTATCAGACAGCTACCGTACTTGAAAAAACCGTCAAACAAGGAGAGTCCCCGACAGAAACCCAAATCAGCAATGCCGCCTGTGCATTGACTGCTCTTGTGACAGAGATCAAAAACAACGTAACATCTACGGCAGAGTAACCCGAATCAAATAACGAAACACGCTCGGTGCATCCTACACAAAGGTGTGCCGAGCATTGCCCCAATGGCACTCCCCTCACAATAAAAGACAAGAAAAACCACTCAGTAAAAAGCCTAATTTCCGCCATTCGTCATTTTTCGTCCCCGTTATACATGTCAAAATTGACAAAAATATAATTAAAGGCAGAGAGATGCGAAAAATTAACGACTTGGACTTAAAGCTGCTCCACTTATTTGTCACCATCGTCGAAAGCGGCGGGTTCTCGGCAGCCCAGTTCAAATTGAACATGCACCAATCAACCATCAGTACCAAAATGCATGATCTCGAAGTCAGGCTCGGCATGACGCTGTGCCAACGAGGACGCAAAGGCTTCAAGCTGACTCAGGACGGCGAGAAAGTCTACGCACTGTGCCAGCAGCTGTTCCAGAATATCCTGCATTTCGAAGAACGGATCGATGCTATCCGCAACGTATCCCGCGGCCACATCACCCTCGCACTGATCGACAACCTTGCCACCAACCAGGCCTGCCAAGTACAAAAAGCCATCCGCCAGTTCTGTACCGACCACCCACAAGTCAGCTTCAGTACCGGGATTTGGGATTCCTACCAAATTGAAATGATGCTGCTCGAAGGCAAAGTCGAACTCGGGATCACGTCATCGGAAATACAAAAAGATGGCCTGCGTTACATTCACCTATTCAGCGAAAGGCAATCGCTGTACTGTGCCTGTGACCACCCTATTCTGCAGGACAACGCCCCGATCAGCCTCGAGTCGCTCCAGTGCCATGCTCTGGTTGATCGTGGCTTGTCCCACAGCATCACGCCTCTGAGCAATAACCGCGATGTCCAGCACCTCGCCAGCAGCACCAATATGGAAGCTACCGCCCACCTGCTGCTCTCTGGCAACTTTATCGGCTACCTACCCGATCACTATGCCCGGATCTGGGAGCAGCAAGGAGACATTGTCCGCCTGCCGGCTCCACAGTTCGACTACCTGACCCATTTTCACCTGACCATTCGCGACAACGACGAGCATTCAGTCGCCGCGTCCAAACTCATCGAGGCCATCATCGCGGCCCACCAGCACACCAGCGGAAAAATTGCCGCGAGTTAACCCAGCCCCGTTAAGCGTGACATGCATATTCCCCCACCGATGGGGGAATATTTTGCAACCTTCATAAATACTTGCCAATTTCACCATGTAAGCATTCCGAATCCTTTATTTAACGCCGCGCCAAATCCGTGCTCAATAACAACCATGTTCCTCATTCAGGCCATCCGCGATACACGCCACTATCCCATCAAAACAGATAACGGCAACCAGTGCCAACGGACATGGCTTGCCCAAACACGGAAAGAGCACCATGAGTACATACCCTAGAATCAACATCCATCTCGCCACCATTACCGGCAATACCCGTGCTATGGTCAGTGCCTGCCAAGAGGCGGGGGTTAGCCCGGCTGGCGTCACCAAGCTCGCCTGCGCCTACCCGCAAATCGGGCAGGCAATATTGGATGGCGGGATTTCGCTACTGGCCGATTCCCGGATCAACAACCTGAAGAAACTCAAACCGCTGCACGCCAAAACCTTGCTGCTCCGGCTGCCAGCGATTAGCGAAGCCGACGATGTGGTGCGCTACGCCGATATATCTCTCAACTCCGAAAGCGCGACACTCAAGGCCCTGTCAGAAGCGGCATTGCGCCACAACACGATCCACCAAGTCATCGCCATGCATGATCTCGGCGATCTCCGCGAAGGTGCCTACTACCGCGAAGAAACATTGGCCCTATGCCGCGAGGCAATGGCACTGCCGGGGATCGAACTGGTTGGGCTGGGAACAAACCTTGCCTGCTACGGCGGTGTTGAACCCACAACGGAAAACCAAAGCCGTCTAGCATCTCTGGCACAAGAGATCGAAACCGAGCATGGGATAACCCTTCGCTACCTATCAGGAGCCAGCTCAGCAGGCCTTGGGCTGATGCTCAACAACCAACTGCCAGATGCCATCAACCAACTTCGTCTGGGTGCATCGCTGCTGATGGGCATTGGCCTCAACGACGAGCCCGTACCGGGAACCAGACAGGATACCTTCAGCCTCGATACCGAAATTATCGAGATTAAATGCAAGCCATCGGTCCCCGAGGCTTCGACAGCCCTAGATGCTTTCGGCAACAAACCGGAGTTTGTCGACCGGGGGATCCGCCGCCGGGCTATTTGTGCCATCGGCAAACAGGATGTCGATCCGAACCAGCTCACACCGCGCGACAGTAAGATCATCATCATCGGCGGCAGCAGTGATCACCTGATCGTTGATATCGACGATTGCGACACCGATTACCGAATCGGCAGCACCCTGACATTCGACCTGTCATACAGCGGGGTACTGCAGTGCATGACATCTGAATACGTCAACAAACACTTTATTTGATCCAAGCCTATCGCAAATACGACAACTTACCGTTTCGACAACATCTGCCGCCGGATAGCCAGCCCCAGCGGCTAAGGAAAACACCATGTTTAGGATAAAAAAGTTTCCCAATACCTTTACCATTCTCTTCGTGCTCATTGCCTTCTTCTCGATCCTGACCTACCTCCTGCCCGCAGGTAAATACGTCCGAGAGATGAATGAGCAACTCGGCCGTGAAGTGCCGGTACCCGGCTCGTACCATATTATCGAGTCGACACCGCAAGGTTTTTTCGAAACACTGATGGCACCTATTTCTGGGTTTTATGACCCTATCTCCGGCGTCATCGGGGCGATCGACGTCAGCCTGTTCGTCCTGATGGTGGGGGGATTCCTTGGCATAGTGACTAAAACCGGTGCTATTGATACCGCTATTGCCCGAATTATGGTGCTGCTCAAAGGCCGGGAGATATACATGATCCCCATCCTGATGTGCCTGTTTGCGCTCGGCGGCACCTCGTATGGCATGGCTGAAGAATCACTGGCATTCTATGGCCTGCTGATCCCGATTTTCATGACCGCCCGTTTCGATCCACTGGTTGCTGTGGCCGTCATTTTCGTCGGCACCGGTGTCGGTACGCTTGGCTCAACCATCAACCCGTTCGGCACTGTTATTGCGTCTAACGCCGCCAGCGTCGATTTCATTAGCGGGATTGACCTGCGCTTTATCATCCTTGGCGTCGCACTGGTTGCCGGTTGTGCCTACGTAATGCACTACGCCCGTAAAATCCAACGTGATCCTAGCGCATCATTAATCGCCCATTTGCACGACGAGCATCGCCAGCACTTTCTCGGCAACAAAGCAGATTCAAGCGAACTGGCTCCGCTTACCCTGTCGCAAAAATGCGTGCTGTTCCTGTTTATCCTCACTTTTGCCATCATGATCTACGGCGTATCAAGTCAGGGCTGGTGGATGGCTGAAATGGCAACCCTGTTCATTTTCATGGGGATCCTATGTGGTATCGTCGGCCGCCTGAGCGAAGACGATCTGATCAACAGCTTCGTCGCGGGTGCTGCCGATCTGATCGGCGTGGCCCTGATTGTCGGCGTGGCGCGCGGTATCGTGGTGATCATGGAAGCAGGCAACATTACCGACACCATCCTCAGCTATGCTGAGACACTGGTGGCTGGCAAAAGCTCCATCCTGTTTATCAACACTGTTTACTGGATTGAGATGCTGCTCTCTTTCATCGTGCCGTCTACCTCTGGCCTCGCGGTAATGAGCATGCCGATTCTGGCTCCATTGAGTGACTTCGCCAACACAGGGCGCGAACTCGTGGTAACCGCCTTTATGAGTGGTATCGGTACCATCCTGTTCATTACTCCAACTTACGGTGTGCTCATGGGTGGTCTGGCCATCGCCAAAATTCCATACGGCACTTGGCTGAAGTTCATCGGTCCATTGGTTGGCTTCTTCATGGTGCTCAATACCATTGTGCTCTCTGTTGGTGCTGCGCTATACAGCTAACGCCCTCTCCCTTTCAACTCTTTGGGTTCCCGCACATCACGGGCGGGAACCTTACCCTTCGCTTAACGCACATCGTTTACACCCATTTCATCTGCCTCTTCTCCCGTTGTACTGGCATACTGCTTATCTTATATAGCTAGGCTACCAGAGCCGTGTGATTGGGCCGGCCAAAGACCCCCCCTCGCTTATGAAAACAAACTGATTCAAGACTGGGCAAAAGATGCGCTGAAACAGACACCACAACCAAGCAAATGATCACATAAATGATCATTTGCTCACAGATGAGCAATCAACATCAGAATAAAACAACGGTCTTTACTGGCTATTTTTACACCATCCAGCGATTAAAAAATCAAATAATGAGATCGAAGCACGGTTTAGGTATAAATCAATTTGACAAAATAGGGGTAAATGCTAAATATCGATATATCAATTGTTCTTAGCCAATCCATTTGTTCAAAGCATCCAGCGAGTGCTTATTACAACAAGGTTAAGAAGACGTAACTTTATTTGGCTACTTTTAAGCTAGCATTGAGACAATGCCCACACGAGAAGGTCGAGAGATATGAGCACTAAATTGGAACAACTACGCGCACTAACTACTGTTGTTGCTGACACTGGTGAAATTGACGCTATCAAAAAATACCAACCAGAAGATGCTACTACCAACCCTTCTCTGATCCTGAAAGCTGCACAAATCGAAGAGTACGCACCACTTATCGACCAAGCAATTGCCTATGCAAAAGCACAGAGCGATGACAAGGCACAGCAAGTACAAGACACTTGCGACATGCTGGCAGTTAACATCGGTAAAGAAATCCTAACCGTAATTCCTGGCCGTATCTCTACAGAAGTTGATGCTCGTCTTTCTTACGACACTGAAGGCAGCATCGCCAAAGCACGCCAGCTAATCAAAATGTACAACGATGCCGGCATTACAAATGATCGCATCCTGATCAAACTGGCCTCTACTTGGGAAGGTATTCGCGCAGCTGAAGTTCTAGAAAAAGAAGGCATCAACTGTAACCTAACGCTTCTATTCTCTTTTGCTCAGGCTCGTGCTTGTGCTGAAGCTGGCGTATTCCTGATTTCACCATTCGTTGGCCGCATCATGGACTGGTACAAAGCCAAAGAAGGCCGTGATTTCGAAGCTCAAGAAGATCCAGGCGTACTGTCTGTATCGACTATCTACAACTACTACAAAGAGCACGGCTACAACACTGTTGTTATGGGCGCGAGCTTCCGTAACATCGGCGAAATCCTTGAGCTTGCAGGTTGTGACCGCCTGACTATCGCCCCTGCCCTACTGGCAGAACTTGAAGCCGCAGAAGGCGAAGTGGTTGCCAAACTGACTGCTGCGACTGAAATCAAAGAGCGCCCAGCTGCGATGACTCACGCTGAATTCCTATGGGAACACAACCAAGATGCAATGGCAGTAGAAAAACTGGCTGAAGGCATCCGTAACTTCGCTATCGATCAGGGCAAACTAGAAGCGATGATCGCAGAGCGTCTATAATTCCCGATACCTAATTTTGAAAGCGGCCGTTAAGCCGCTTTCTTCCTTTTTTGATTAAGACAAATTCTAGAATGGAAACGAATATGGAACGTAAAGTGTTGGCAAATGCAATCCGTGCCCTGAGCATGGACGGTGTACAGCAAGCAAACTCTGGCCACCCAGGTGCCCCTATGGGTATGGCTGACATTGCCGAAGTTCTATGGCGCGGCCACATGAACCACAACCCGCAGAACCCTGCGTGGGCTGACCGCGACCGCTTCGTGCTGTCAAACGGCCACGGTTCAATGCTGATTTACTCTCTACTTCACCTGACTGGCTACGATCTGTCTATCGATGATCTGAAGAACTTCCGCCAGCTGCATTCAAAAACACCTGGCCACCCAGAATACGGCTACGCACCGGGTGTTGAGAC
>NZ_LDOT01000026.1 GCF_001029445.1 Photobacterium aquae | reverse complement strand
CGGACCATATAATTAAGCCCTGACGGGCTTTTTTATTAGTAGTAGCAATTAATCGCGACTTGGTTTTTTGCCATCGGTATGATTTGCTGGCTTGCGGCGATGACGCGGTGCTGGTTTACGACGCGGTGAGCTTGGTTTGTCCTGTTTAAGACGGCTGCCTTCCTCGTCTTGTGGTTCGCGTTTGTGTTTCGGCACATAGTTGAGGATAGAAATCGGCACGGGCTTGCGTGGGGCAAATCCTTCAACTTCACGTCGTTCAATTAAGTGTCCCAAGCGGCTTTCGATCATACACAGATTTTTGAAGTTATCTTTAGAGACAAATGAGATAGCTTCGCCAGGTGCGCCAGCGCGACCCGTTCGGCCGATACGGTGGATATATTCATCAGCAGGGAAGGGCAGATCGTAGTTGATCACGCGTGGCAGTTCGTCGATGTCGATACCGCGTGCGGCAACGCCTGTTGCGACTAGATATTTCACATCGCCGGCAACAAAATCAGCCAGCACTTTGGCCCGGACATCTTGGCTGCGACCACTGTGGAAGGCTTCTGCTGTAATGCCACGCTTTTCTAGCTGGGAAACAAGCTTGGCTGCACCGTGTTTGGTTTCAATGAAGATAAGCGCCTGATCCCAGTCATTTTCTTGAATAAGGTGACTAAGTAGGCTGGACTTCATATCTTTGTCTACGGTGATTAGCCATTGCTCAATATTGGGTTTAGAGGCATCACGCGCAGCGATAGCAATTTCAACCGGGTTATGTACGGCTGTTTTTGCCAGATCCCGAACTTTGTTTGACAGCGTTGCAGAAAATAGCAGGTTCTGGCGATCTTCAGGCAGGCGTTCAACAATCTTGTTGATGCTCTCGATAAAGCCCATGTCGAGCATGCGGTCAGCTTCATCCATCACCAGAATTTCCAGCTCTTCAAAGTAGACCGCTTTTTGGCTATGCATATCCAGTAGACGACCAGGGGTCGCGACGAGAATATCTACGCCTTCAATCAGCTTTTGTTTTTGAGGTTTTTCATCAACGCCACCGTACATAGCCAGTGTTGTGAGAGAAAGGTGCTTGGCGTATTGCTCAACGCTTTTACTTACCTGAATTGCCAGTTCGCGGGTAGGAACCAGAACAAGGGCTCGGATGCGTTTTTTACGTTGTGTTTCACCTTTTCTGAGCATTTCCAAAATTGGTAACACAAAGCTTGCGGTTTTACCGGTACCGGTTTGTGCGGCAGCAATCAGGTTTTCACCGGATAGGACTACAGGAATGGCTTTTTCTTGAATCGGCGTTGGTGAAGCGTAGTTCAGTTCAGCAAGCGCCTTAACAATCGGATCGCATAATCCAAGCTTTGAAAATGGCATTGAGAATCTCAGTTAATAGGTATGAACACAGCAATGGCCGAAGCCATGCATTGGGTTTGGTGAACTATTTTAGCACGTTCTGCCACCGTAACCTCTCGATGTTTGTTTGAATACGATGAGAGTGCGGTGATAGAGCAGGGTATAGAAAAGCGATACCCGTAGGCATCGCTTTTTAGTTGCTTCTTGT
This sequence comes from Photobacterium aquae, assembly GCF_001029445.1. Taxonomy (GTDB): domain Bacteria; phylum Pseudomonadota; class Gammaproteobacteria; order Enterobacterales; family Vibrionaceae; genus Photobacterium; species Photobacterium aquae. The sequence continues at coordinate 90,611 of NZ_LDOT01000026.1, read as the reverse complement.
TACATTGTTTTGGGCGAGTAACTGGGATTATCGTTCCCAGTACGCCTCTTCTAAACAGTCTTCTCGTTCAGGCAGGCCGCGAGAAAGACGCGGAGCATGCTGGGTAAGAACTTGGTAGCTTACACGGTTTGAATACTGACAAATTTGAGAGAAAGATGAGTATGTCAGGCATTTCGCAACGTGTTTTGCCGAGTTAGGCACATTTGCTTTGTGGTATACGTTGGCAGACATGTCATGCAGCAGTGCAGATAGGGCTGCATCACCCGCACCATTGGTGTTTTTGATTTCCACCGGACCGCCCAAGTATGGGGCAATGTGTGAGTATACTCGAATTGGATTCTCACAGCTTGCTTTGGTCATTGGACGGCTGAATTCATATTTGTTGAATTCGGCAATACGGCCAGGTAGAAGGGGAAGGGTCGATTCACGCTTAAGTTCGTCTTCGGTGTAACCCGCCATGTATAGGCCGATAGGGCCTGCAGTACATAGGACAAGATCTACCCATTCCAGTGCTTTGTCGGCTGCAAGTAGAGGATCTTTTTCGCCTGTTAGGGCTTCGGCTTCTTCTTCGTTCATCGCTACGCAGGTAACGTGCTCTTTGAGAAACTCAATCCACCATTCTTGTTTGCCTTCGATAACGTATTTAGTGCCTAGGGTTAGGACAACCGGAACGTTATGCTTTTTGGCGTATTCGATAGCTTTAAGCGCAGAGTCTTTCATTGGGTCGGTTGGCTTGCCGCGAACCAGATAAGACGAGAGTACTAGCGCAGAGGCATTTTCGAAAGCGGCTTCTGGAACGAATTCCGGACGAAGCTGGTTCATGTCACCTTCATTGATTGCGAAAGTGCGTTCGCCATCTTCGGTGATCAGGGTATAGCAGCGACCAATAGGCCCGCTAACAGGCTGCAAGTAGTCAAGATCCATACGGCTTGATGTATTGCAAAGGTAGCGGTAAGCGTATGATCCAATTTTTAGATCCTGGCTCATAACACCAAGCAGGATAGAGGCATCATCAGCAAGTACAGAATAGTTGTGCAGGGTGTTACCAATGGTATCACCTGGGTATTCGTGGCTAATGAGGTTGCGCTCTTTCAGCTCTTGGTAGAGCTCTTCAGCCTTGTCTTCCTCAAGAACCAGTGAGTGGCCTTTGCTGAGGTTGTGGCGAGCAAGGAATGCATCGTCTACGCGCGCTTCGATATCAACAATAGTTTGGCCAACACCGACAAGGTGAGTGCGAGATAGCGGATTTTCTTGCTGGATTTGAGCTACTAATGGATCGCGGGCATCGACAGGGAAGTAATGCTTTGATTTACGCTGACCAGGGAATTTCATCTGTGAGGCTATCGATTTAAGAAAATTTTGTTTCATTCTATCATAAAAATGATAATCACATCACACTTCATGACGAATTGATGAAGTGTAATGGTCATTTGGTTTCTTTTTGCCCAAAGAGATGGACGAAAGGAACTCACATTTTTATAACTGCCTAGACACAAACAAAAAACAGCCACTGAAGTGGCTGTTTTTGGCAAGTGAGGGCGTAATCTACCTGAGTTTTAGGAAGATAGCAACTTGGGTTCGAATGCCTTGCTTCCACCGACTGGGCGATTAACGGAAATTGAGCGGCCTTTCTTCATGCCTTTTTCATAGTCATCGGTCATTGCCTTCATGGCTTCTTGGAGCTGCTGCTTGAAGGTTTCGCGGTCGAGGTTTTCGAACTCTTTATCGATATAGTTCGTCATGCGTTTGTGATGGTCATCGTCGGTGGATAGCTCTGGTAGTTTTTCCAGCGCCCCTTCAAGCCATCCGGCAAGGAAAGAGTTTACCCGTCGATTCACTTCACTGTTGCTGGTTCCCGTGCCTTGGAAACTATTGCGGAACTGACCAGTTTGCTGATTCATCTCACGATATACAACGTCAAATGCAAATGCGGCAAAAATAGCGCGTTCGGCTACGCCGATAAATTCGGCTTGCTTGAGGCCCTTGTGGTTGGTCAGGACACACTCAACACCAAAACGGCGGTTGATACCACGAATGATCTTCAGGATTTGCTGGCTGATATCCGCAGGTAACAAGGTTGTAGCTTTGGTTTTGCCCATCTGGATGAATTCGATGTCGTCTTTGTCAAGACCGTACTTGAGCATTAAACGATGCGCCATCTTAATGGCTTGAGCGGCTTCGTTGACGTTTGCCGAGTTACCGAGCTCTAGACATTTAGCTATTTTTTTCAGCGCTTTTCGCTTTTGTTCAGACATTCGAACACACCATGTTTGAAAAAGGGGGCACATTTTAACGTGTTGGCATGATTCATACAATTCCATTGCGTGTTGAGTGTGATGTTAACGACAGCTTAGTAATGTTTTTGACATTGGATCAGAGCTGGTACTTCAGCACTCAGTGCATGATATGGCTCTGTGGTATAACCCTGATATCGATTATTAGGGAGGAGTTCACATTCAGAAATATAGTGTTGCCTTTAGTTTCATAAGTCAAGGCGATAAAATTCAGCGCAATCTACAGAATGCTAAATCAGCTATAGAAATGTAATTTTTCAGAAAGTCATTATTATATTTATCGCATAGGGAAATGAAATGCATATCAATAAAATAACCATATTATTGTCTTTGTTGTTAATGTCGGGCTGCTTAGAGCGTAATCTTGAATATTATGAGGCAAATCTTGATGAGGCGAGAGTGAAAGTCGAGCAGTGTGAGACTTCTGCAATTAAGGCTTTTACAACACAAGATAAAGAACGGGTTGAGGCGGTATTGACTGACACTGAGTGTCTCTCAGCAGTAGAAGCGGTTAAAGCGCATGACCAAAAAATAGCAGAACTAGAACGAGAAAAGGCGCAGAAAGAGCATGAAGCGCAAAAAAAAGCCGCTGAGAAAAAATATCATGAAGATTACGCAAAGTACTCAGTTTCATTAAGTGACCTAAGCTATATTGAAATTGATAAACTCAATAAAGAATGTCGATTTAGTGTGCGTGACAAGGCAAAGTGTCAGGCAGTTAAAGAGCTAAATGAAAAAAAGAAAAATGAAGAAATTAATGTATTGAAAGATAAATATGTTGGTGGAAAATTAGAAGAATATAGGAAGAGTTCATGTAAAGGCGGAATAGAATTTAATCACGTTATCTGTAATATCGCAAAGGAAGCCGAGAATCAACAACAAAACAAGAAGAAATGATAAATTATTATCTTGCTAATCGTGATGAATTGAAAAAAGTTTTTAACAAGTGTCATTATGATTATAGAAGCTTGATTAAATTGAAAAAATGGAATGAAGCCAATGAGTCAACAAAAACTTACCAATGTACCATGGTGGGCCGTGCTGCATCAAAACTGAATGTTTTTACTTTTGAGCAGCCAATCGGTTAAAAATCGACGGTGAATAGATCTGCATCATCTGGTCTATCGGTTTTTTACGACAGCCTCTGAAGAGCCTGCTTCTTGTAGGCTCTTTACATACTATGTCATGACGAAGACATAATCATTACTGTAGTCCCTTCTTTAATCCCATCGCTTACACTGAATTCCGCATCTTGAGTATAATGTTGTTGTTATCAGAAAACTGTGCGTAATTTATGAGCAATAAAGAGAGTTACCATGCGATTGATGTGCCGTTTGAATACCGGCATACCTGCTGGTTTTGCGGCGAGCCGTATTACGATTCATATGCCTTTATGCCGTCGCCAAATTATGATGGGCAGGAACAGCCCCTGTTGATACCTAGTTGCGAAGAGTGTTTTGGTTTTTGCCGGCAAACACGGGTGAGCGGAATCGATTTGTTGCGTGACAAGGTCAAAGACGCTCTCCATAAGAAATACCAAAAACATTTGCAGATTGGCGTGAATTGGACAAAGGAAGAGCTTGAAGATTGTGAGTTCGAAGGCAAAGCTCTGGAAGGTTTCCGCGAGAGCGCTTGGGCTATGTTCGAAATTGCCAAGGGACGGGTAAATTATGCCGGTTGGCCGCTGACGATTGATGGCCAGCCTGTTTCAGCGCTGAGTCAGGCATTTCATGTCGAGTTCGATGGCATTATCTATACCTCGCTTCAACGGGCTGTTGAGCAATTGGCTAAAGCTTATGCGATCCCACAGCCTTACCTTGAAGCGGTCATCGAGGTTGTAGGGCGTCAACGGTTGGCTTATGCCATTCGTTTTGCCAAAACAACCTATGGCTATTCGGCTGATGAGCGGGAAGCGAGTATTGCCAGCCTCAAAGCCTTGGTTGCGGAAGAGCAGGCGCTAGCAATACAAGTTGCGGTACCAGCAAAGGGGATTCAGGCTTCGCTTGATGAGCTTGAACCGCTTATTTTGCACCGGACACAAATACCGGTTCATGCAATCCAGTGGATATTGGAGCGGGGGATAACCAATTTGGCGCAGCTTGCGGAATGTGAAGACGACTGTTTTGACCATTTTGGCAAAGATTCTGAATTAGTGGCGTACACCTATTTTACCGCGATGCAGGTATATTTAGAGCAGCGAGACGTTGACCCTGAGTGGGCTGAGAATGTTGATCCTAACCGACGTTGGTTTGAACAGTTAGGCTAATCTGGCGATGTGCAATTCGAACTGCATAAACGATGAATATTAAGTGTTACTTCTGGCAAATTGCTTACTGTGGTTAGTATAACAGTCGTTTGGGCAGAGAATATGGTTTAGTATTTAGCCGTCATGAGATTGATGTTCAGGTAATTCGTTAAGTAGCTAGTTTAAAAGGGAATATAGATTGGATATTGTATATGAGATTAACAGACAAGTTTCACCTGAAGAGTTTGTTGATTTACTGAAGCGCTCAACTCTTGGTGAGCGTAGACCAATAGATGATGCCGAATGCATGTCAGGCATGATCAGTAATAGCAACTTGGTTGTTACAGCATGGGATGATGACAAATTGGTTGGAATTGCTCGCAGTGTTACTGATTTTTACTATTGCTGCTATCTATCAGATTTAGCTGTTGATGAACAATATCAGCGACTAGGGATTGGTAAACAGCTTCAAGTTTGTACGCAACGCCAGCTTAAGCCAAAGTGTAAGCTATTGCTAATCGCAGCACCTGCGGCTAATGAATATTATGGTCAAATTGGATATTCCAAAAATGAACGTTGTTGGGTTTTGCCTCCCGAACAGGAAATTATTCAATAAATATCACCATATAGGGTGACTAAGTATGATTAGGCCGTCGGTGGGATTCATCTATACGGGTTGTCTTCACTGTAGGGCAAGCTGTCTATCGACCGGCCTTTCGTTGATGTTTTTTGTGGGAGGTTGACGTACTAGAATTGATATTCGCTGAAGGTCTTCTGAATATTGATTGTCATTTTGTAGATATGTGACTCTACACCACTACATTACTTCAATATAAGAATAAACAAAACAAAATATTTTATTTCCTATTTTGGAAGTGCAATAAAAACCTATCCATATCCTTTTGGGCGTGGATCGTGACCCTGATATAAAAGCGGCTGGAATAATTATACCAATCCAAACACATCATCATCCACAAGGCAGTTTTTATTTACGTTTACAGGAGTTCGTGATGAAAGACGCTTTTTTAGCCCGTGTTGCAAGTAACAACCCTAACCAGCCGGAATACCTTCAGGCAGTCACGGAGGTGGTTGCCTCTATCTGGCCATTTATCGAAAAAAATCCCAAGTATATTGAAAGTGGTATTCTGGAACGCTTGGTTGAGCCGGAGCGTTTAATCCAGTTTCGTGTTAGCTGGGTTGACGATCAGGGGAAGGTGAATGTTAACCGTGCATACCGTGTTCAGCATAATTCAGCAATCGGGCCTTATAAAGGCGGAATGCGTTTCCATCCATCGGTAACCCCATCAGTACTTAAGTTTTTGGCTTTTGAGCAGACGTTCAAAAATGCTCTGACTACGCTCCCTATGGGCGGCGGTAAAGGTGGTAGTGATTTTGATCCTAAAGGCAAAAGCGACAATGAGGTTATGCGTTTCTGTCAGGCGTTGATGTTTGAGCTACACCGCCATTTGGGAGCTGATACCGATGTACCTGCTGGTGATATTGGTGTTGGGGCCCGTGAGGTTGGCTTTATGACGGGGATGATGAAAAAGTTGTCCAATAGTGCCGAATGTGTGTTTACCGGTAAAGGCTTGTCATTTGGCGGCAGCTTGATCCGTCCTGAAGCGACAGGTTATGGATTGCTTTATTTTGTAGAGGCCATGCTTAAGGAGCAAGGGCAAACGCTGGCTGGTAAGCGAGTAGGGGTGTCTGGCTCTGGCAACGTGGCCCAATATGCGATTGAAAAAGCAATGCATATGGGCGGTAGGGTGATTACGGCGTCTGACTCTAGCGGTACTGTGTATGATCCAGAGGGTTTTATACCAGAGAAATTGGCTTGCCTGATGGAAATCAAAAACGTCAAGCGTGGGCGTGTTGCTGATTATGCTCATCAGATGGGCCTTACCTATAGTGAAGATGGCAAGCCTTGGCAGTATGAAATGGATGTTGCTCTACCTTGTGCAACCCAAAACGAACTGGATGGTAATGATGCCGAAATGCTGGCAGGAAACGGTGTGATGCTGGTGGCTGAGGGCGCGAATATGCCAAGTACCGCCGATGCTGTCGCTATATTTAATAATGTCGGTATCCTTTATGCGCCAGGCAAAGCGTCAAATGCCGGTGGTGTTGCGACTTCTGGTTTGGAAATGAGCCAAAATGCGTTGCGACTTGGTTGGAGCCGAGAAGAAGTTGATCAACGTCTGCAGGATATTATGTGTCGAATCCACCATACCTGTGTTGAATATGGCCGAGATGAAACTGGAAAAGTGAATTATGAGCAGGGTGCGAATATTGCTGGCTTTGTGAAGGTCGCTGATGCAATGCTCGCACAGGGCGTTTGCTAGACATTGACGGCATGCGGCTAGCCACAAGTTATGCTTCATGCATGACTGATTGTCAGTTTTGAGTATATGTAAGTCGGGAACCTATGAAGGGTTCCCGATTTTATTTTTTCTGTCTGCCTATAACCTTGAATGCCGATACCATCGAGCAATGGCCTGTGTGCTTTGGAGGCAGACCAAAGGGTTGTGATGAAATAATGGAGCAAGTTCTGTGGTTGGAGAGCCTTTCGGAAATCATATTATTGGTCGAACAACGATATGAAATACAGAACTAGGGCTTGTTTCTAAAGGCGTTACATGGGATCTTACCTACTTTCTATTTTTGAGAAAGTAAGTAAAGAAATATGGCTGTACTAGACATTCTAACCGCGCCGGATCCACGTTTGAAGCTGAAGGCAGAGAAAGTGACCGACTTCCAAGCCGCACAGCAGTTGATTGATGACCTGTTGGATACCATGTACGAAACCAGTAACGGTATCGGTTTGGCGGCAACTCAGGTTGGTCGCCGTGAGGCGATTGTGGTTATTGACCTTTCAGAAGAACGTAACGATCCGTTGATTCTGGTTAACCCAGAAGTGGTAAGCGGTAGTGATAAAGAAATGGGTCAAGAAGGTTGTCTGTCGGTTCCTGAGTATTACGCTGATGTTGAGCGTTACACTTCTGTTGTGGTTAAAGCTCAGGATCGCAATGGCGAAGAGATGACCATTGAAAGTAATGATTTTCTGGCTATTGCTATGCAGCATGAGATTGATCACCTGCAGGGTAATCTGTTTATTGATTACCTGTCGCCGCTTAAGCAGCAGATGGCGCTAAAGAAAGTAAAAAAACATGTAAAGGCTGTCTCTAAGCAGCGTTAATCTGCATAAAAGATATCTTGCAAAATCAGGCCATTACCGAGGCGTATTTATTACGTTGGGGTAGTGGCTTTTTTGTCTGAGGACTAACGTTATTTTTTGCTATAACTAATTAGGATGAGGTTTATAGAGTTAGTTGAAGGTCATGTCAGAGTGTGGATAGCACGGAAGTGGTAAAATTTAGACATAAAAAAAGCCCTCGAAGGGCCTTCTTTTGTTTAGGTTTGGTGCGGAGGGAGGGACTTGAACCCTCACGTCCTTGCGGACACTAGCACCTGAAGCTAGCGCGTCTACCAATTCCGCCACCACCGCAATACCTAATAGTGCAATAAATCACTTGGAGCGGATAACGGGAATCGAACCCGTGTCATTAGCTTGGGAAGCTAAGGTAATACCATTATACGATATCCGCTTTGGTATCTAAGTGACTGATTACGTGAGTGATAATAGGCTTGTGCGTTGTTTACCGCAATCGCTTGTGATTTGAATTGTGATCACTGTCACGCTTTTGCCTAATTTAATGTTTTACTTGTATAATTCGTGATCGATTGGTGCGATTTTATGAATCAATATCACTGGATGTCATGGTTATGAGGAGGGATACATGTTCGCACCAAGTTGCCATTTACCCGAAATGACGACCCAACGTTTTATCATTCGAGCCATGACTATTGATGATCTGGATGATTTGTTTGTCATTTATAGTGATAGAGAAACCATGCAGTATACCGCCGTGCCCCCATTTACTGCCCCCAATATGGTTCATCAGCTTTTAGATAGCGTCACTGCCTTATTAGAAAAAGGGGAGTCTTTTGAGTGGTGTATAGAAGATAAGCTAACGGGGAAAGTGATTGGTACTTGTGGGCTCCATTCGTTTAATGAATCCCGTACTTCGGCTGAAGTAGGTTGTATCTTGCATGCGAGCTATTGGCGACAAGGGGTGATGACGGAAGTGATGGGGGCATTGTTGTCATTTGCTCAGAAAAAGGGGTTAAAACTTATATTGGCTGATATTAACGGTGAAAACCATGCTTCTCGGTCGTTCTTTGCTCATCTTGGTTTTTTGGCGACGACAAACCGTTATTATGTGCTTATCCTAACAAGTGGGTAGCGGAGTCGCATTTCGCAGCTTGCGGTACTCGATAGCAGTAAAAATAACGAAATTGGGAGAAAGCAGATGAAGCGCATGCCTTTGTATATTGTTACATTGCTCGCCTCTATGGTTTTGGTGGCATGTAAAGAACCGCCAAAAGAAAATACACCCGCCCAGCCCGATCAACAGGTACAAGATACCCATCAGCCTGATTCTCAAGGGCAAGGTGATCAAGCTCTGGATACAACAAGTCAGAGTGAAGCCCCGGTTGGTGCTGACGAAGATGCTCATGGTTGTAAAGGTTCGGCTGGCTATCAGTGGTGTGCCAAAACTGAGCAGTGTGAGCGTCCGTGGGAACTGTCAGAAAAAGAAGGGATAGAAAATACCGAAGAAGCGTTTGCTAAGTACTGTGGCCATTAATAATAGCTCGTTATTCGGCTAAATCAGTATGTAGAGCGGATTGAATGCTACAAAATAAACGCCCCGTATAACGGGGCGTTTATTTAGGTGGTTAGGCCGCAAGCTAAGAATGCTGTTGAGGCTTGGTGTTTAGCAAGGCGGCCTGTAAGTCAATTATGATAATGCGTGTGACACTTCTTTTGTTTCGTCACCGGCCTTCATCATGCGGTTAAGAAGTGGGCTAGTAACTGCCATCAGTACAGCAACGGCAAGGGTTACAATACCGATATTCTGGAATACTTCAGTGTATAGGGGCAGTGTTTCAAGTGGGTCGGTAACATTTTCCGGCACGGCACTGAACGTTGCCACGTAACCACCGATAATGAATGATGCCGCTTGGGTAAGGAACCATGCCCCCATTGTAAAGCCCATCAGACGTTGAGGTACCAAGCTAGCAACCATCGCCAAGCCTAGTCCGCTGATCAACAACTCACCAAGGCTCTGGAACAAGTAAACCAGTACCATCCAGCCCATTGATACCATCCCGGTGCTATCGGCAAATAGAATACCTGCAGCAGCAACCGTCAAGAAGGCGAATGCACACATGAACATGCCAACAGTAAATTTGCCCGGCATAGACAAGTCACGGCCCCGGCTACCGTAATAAGTGTATAGGTACGCCAGGATAGGGCTGCACAAAACAACCCAGAATGGGTTCAAGGCCTGAAGGCTCACAGGGTTAATGGTAAAGCCAAGGAACTCTGTACGAACGTTATTGATGGCAAAGAAGTTCAGTGATGTAGGCATCTGTGCATAGAGTACATAGAACACGATAGCTTGTAGCATCAGTACAAACGCGACAATCATCTTCTTGCGCGATGCACCCGTTTCGCTAAGTGTCTCTTTGAGGAACAGGCCAACAACTGCCACACCAATCAAGCCAAGAACGATGTTGGCCATCATGATGTTTTGTAGCAACCAGGCACAGATCAGGGTTGAAACGATAGTGCCGCCGATCACAAGACCTAGGTGCTTGATATTAACCGGCTGTGTGTCTGGGTGTGAGCCGATCCCTTGCACGGTATTGCGTAGCATAAAGTAGCTGCCAAGACTTGCAAGAAGGCCCAAGCCACAAATCACGAATGCAGCGGTATAGCCGAATTTTGCCGCGATAACAGGGCTCAATGAAAGAGATGTTAGTGAGCCGATGTTGATAGACATGTAGTAAAGGGTGAATGCACCGTCGAGGCGGTTATCGCCTTCTTCATAGCACTTAGCCAGCAGACTTGATGGATTGGCTTTGAACAGGCCGTTACCTACAGCAATGGCGCCCAAGGCGAAGAAAATGAAGTTTGGATGAATAATGGAAAAGCCCATTAGGAAGTAACCGAGTGCCAAGACAACAGCACCGAATACCATGGTGCGTTTGGTACCTAGGATATGGTCACCCACATAGCCGCCGACAGAAACCAGACCATATACCAGGGCGGCGAACGCACCGAAGGTAACAAAGGATTCTTGCTGGCTGAAACCGAGTTGTTGCACAAAGAATACAGCAAGGATGCCTTGAAGCCCGTAATAGCCAAATCGCTCCCAGAGCTCGATAAAAAATATCATCTTGAACGGTTTGGGTTGGTCAAAAATACTAATTTTATTATTCATTATGGTTGTGATTCTTATAAAGTTGATTGAGTGCAGTGATTAAAGCTGCAAATCGATCCAAATAAAGTGACTTTGTCGATTGTTTCAAAATGTTACGTGAGAGGCAAGTCACATTTGTTTAGAAGATGCTATATGTTGCACATCGTATGACCAGTGAAATCATTTAGGTGTAAGCAAAGAGCCAGTGCATAGCTCTGATTATTTATCCATAAATAGAAGAGTATGAAGGGAGAGGTGGAGAAGTGTGGAGAGGGTGGCGCGTACTCGTAGAGAGAATAAATAAGGACAAAGAGACATGAATGAACAGGGGGAACAGGTAAAAAAAATGGGCAGCGATTGCTACCCATTCAATGTGATTTACCGATCTAGGTGAAAATTATAGAGCTTGAAGCTCAAAGCGCTCGGTTGGGGTTACGATTTCGTTCTGTGCGGCAATTGTCTGTAGTTCCCATTCACCGCGATCTGCAGTGGCTTTCAGCACGGCGTAGCACGCGTCATTACAGTGGGCAAAGGCTTCAACAGCATTACCAATAGCAAGGAACTGGCCTGTGAATAGCGCTGAAATCAGATCACCCACACCGACGGGTTGCTTGTCGAATGGTAGGTGGGGGCGCTGTGCCAGCCAACATCCTTCTGCGGTTGCCAGCATCATCGAGAATTTTTCATCAGACACACTGTGCAGGTGTTTGACCAGTACCATCTTCGGCCCTTTGCTCAATGCAACCTGACATGCCTTGATGGCATCTTCCAAAGACTCAATGGCCATATCGGCAAATTGGCTTAGTTCAAATTGGTTCGGCACGATAATGTCGGCCATTGGCATCAAGGTGTTGATGAGGTGCTCGGCAATACCCGGAGCAACGATGCAGCCCTTGTCAGGCGCTCCCATTACGGGATCGCAGACATAAAGTGCGTTAGGGTTGGCGGCTTTTACTTTTTCTACGGATGCTTTGATGGCAAGGCACTGTTCGGCACTGCCTTGGTAGCCACTTAGAATGGCTTCGCAGTTTGTTAGTTGACCAATGTTGTTGATGCCATCGACAAGGTCAGAAATATCCTGGGCATTGAATGCTCGGCCAGTCCAGCCTTCTTTGTACTGGGTATGGTTGGAGAACTGGACGGTATGAATAGGCCAAACTTCAAATCCCATACGCTGTAGGGGGAATACTGCCGAGCTGTTGCCAGCATGGCCGTAAACAACGTGAGACTGAATAGAGAGAATACCTTTCATCGAATAAATCCTGCTGGGGGAATGCGAGTGCTCGATGATATAGATACTTGAGCTTCATCACAATCTATTCATCACTGCCGGGATGCCGTTAATGAGTATAAACATTACATAAGTCATCGTATTTAAGTGCCTTTTTCATAAAGCGTTGGCACTTTTGCTAGAAATGGTTTTTGAATTACCAATATCGGGTGTTGACAGTCTCAAGATTAAAATACGCACTCCGCTAGGCCATCACAGCCAGTTAAATACGGAATCGAGCGAGCATCGCTATGTCCAGCGATTTGAATTGGACGCTGGCTAAGTGATAGATTGCCTGTACAGATTAATGGTTGGTACAAGGTGAAGGCAATGATGATGTTTACATGGAAAGTAGACGATGAACTGGAGCTGGCGTTAGTGACGCCGGAATTGGCGCCGAGCTATGTTGAGTTGGTTGAGCAAAATAGGGCTTATCTTTCCCGTTGGCTGGAATGGCCCCGTTATTGTGCAACGGAAGATGAGTTTCGCCAGTTTGGTATTCATTCGCTAGAGAAGTACGCCAGTGGTAAGGGCATGAATTTTTCAATGGTGTACCAAAGGGAAGTGGTGGGCAATATTAGCTATAACACCATTGATCATCATAAGAAAAAAGTTGAGTTAGGCTATTGGTTGGCGGAGCCGATGATGGGGCGGGGCATTGTCACCCGCTGTTGTCGACATTTAATCGATTATGCGTTTGATCAACTGAATATGGAGAAGGTGCAGATTGCCGCCGCGAAAGAAAACAGTGCCAGCCGAGCAGTCTGTGAAAGGCTGGGGATGACGCTCGAAGGGGTAATAACGAACGAGGAGCTGGTGGGAGACCGTATTCTGGACCATGCTATTTATGGTTTGCATCGTTTAGATAGGGAAAAGCAGTAAATGGTATATCAGCTGGAAACGCCGAGGTTGTATTTACGTCAATGGCGAGCGGATGATTTGCCCGCGTTTGCTCGAATGACCGCAGATCCAGAGGTCATGCATTATTTTCCCAAGACATTAGACAAAGCCGAAAGTGATGCCCTTGCCAGCCGGATTCAAAGTTTGCTCGGCGAGCGGGGGTGGGGGTTCTGGGCGTTGGAGTTAAAAGAGACACAATCGTTCATCGGGTTTGTTGGTTTGCATGTGCAGTCTGCTGAAGTTGTTATACCTCAGACTCCCTTCGTGGAAATTGGTTGGCGGCTAGACAAAAATCATTGGCGGAAAGGCTACGCTTACGAGGCTGCAATCGCCACGATGGATTTTGCATTCGATACCTTGGCGCTTGAGCATGTTTTTGCCTTTACCCTGCTTGATAACCTCCCATCACGAGGAGTGATGGAAAAATTGGGTATGATAAATACCCTGCAGGATTTTGATCATCCTAGTTTGCTCGACTTACCGGAAGAAAAAAAACGCCATTGCCTTTATAAGATAACGAGGCTGCAATGGCGTGATGGTAAATCGCACTGAGAAAGGAGCTGAATTCAGCAATCCTTTTTACATTAATCAAACGCTGTGCCATGTGGCGAGAGTGGAAATTGCCTGTTTTTCTTGTCAATTCATGAAAGGTGAGTCTCAGTAAATATGCAATTGATCATTTTGTTTTTAATAATGCGAATGAAAATAAGAGATGAATTGAAATCATATTATGGGAAGAGTTGTCTGTCTGAGCGGGGGATATGGCTGTATTGGGTGCGAATATGGAAAGTAAGGTCAGCATAATATTTTGGTGACAAGTTCACATAAGGGCAAAAAAATACTCAGGATGAACGGTTTTTTATGTAATTAATTGCATTTGATCATGAAACATTGAGTTACCTGATGCTAGATTTCGCGGTGCATTGTTTTAAAGGAGTATAAAATGCAAGACGCAAATTCTAGGCTTCCTTTTACAGCCAGATTATTGATTCTCCGGCAGTTCCTATGGGGAGCAGCATTCTATGGTACGTATGTACTGCTCACTCGTTTCTTCTTGGAAGAATTGGAATACAGTGAAGCAGAAACCATCATGATGATGGGGGCATTCGGGGCCGTAGGGCCGGTATTCTCTGCCGTGGGCGGTTTTGTTGCTGACCGGTTTATTGGTTCATTCCGTGCGGTATATATTGGCTATACCACATACACTATCGGCTTTTTCATTTTGGGTTATGGTGCCAGTACGCTCAATGTACCGCTCAGTATTTTTGCCATCGCCTTAATTGGCTATGCACGGGGGCTTTCGGCAACCAGTCCGACGGTATTGCTGGGCAACTCTTATTCTGAGACAAACCGGGATGCTTTCCAGCAAGGCCTCACGGTTAATTACTCAATCAATAACCTCGGTTCGTTTTCTTCCAAATATCTCTTCCCGTTCATGGTGGCCTTCTTGGCGTATCAGGGGAACTTCTATATTGCGTCGGCGCTGATTTCACTGACCTTGGTGTTGTTTGTCGTATTCCGTGAACGCTTTATCGCGGTGGGCAACGATATTGACCGCCGTCCGGTATCAACTAAGGTATGGGGCTTGTTTACCGTCGGTTCGGCGTTGATGCTGGGTTTGGTATTCTGGGTCTTCTCAAACCTGGATGCTGGTAAATACCTGTTGTATGGATTGGGCGTGTGTGCGATCGGTTACTTCATTTTTGAAATTACCCGAGCAACGGCAGCATTCCGCTATAAGATGTGCAGTGTTTTGATCATGATCTTCATTATGATTGTGTTCTACTTCTATTATGGCCAGATGCTGACATCAATGAACATCTATGCCATTAACCTGATGGGTGATCAGCTGTTTGGCCTGATCCCAATCCGACCTGAATCAAATGCTGCCTTCAACCCGTTATGGTGTTTCATCCTTGGTGGGCCGGTGATCTTTGTCTATGGCTGGCTTGAACGAAAAGGTTTCTCGCCATCAATTCCGACGAAATTTGCCGCAGCGTTTATCTTCAGCGCGATCTCCTTCTCGCTACTTGGGCTATCAACCAGCTTTGTTGGCGAAGGCGGTAAAATTTCGGCTGACTGGATCTTATGGGTGCACTTCTTCCAGTCAATTGCGGAATTGATCGTTGGGGCATTGGGTGTTGGTTTCATTTTTGAAATGGTACCTCGTTACTTGTCGGCGTTCGCAATCGGTCTGCGTTCCGTTGCTCTGTCGCTCAGTGGTATTTTGGCCGCGGTAATTTCTACCCGTATTGCATTACCAAAAGATCAGGTGCTGACTCCGGAAATTATCGAAGGTGTTTATGCGAGCTACTTCTTTAACCTGGCTATTCTTGCCGTTGTGATGGCGGTGATTACGCTGGCGTTGTCCAAGGTGATAGCCAAGTTGGTTAGCAAAGGCGAAGAGCTTGAGCGTTTGGAGTCGCATAACGAAGAAGCCCTAACCAGCAAGTGAATGCAAAGAGAGTGGTAGAGGGTTCGATCCCTACACTCGAGATGTGATTTGAAAAGCCGCCATGTTCAGAACTGGCGGCTTTTTTATTTTAATGGGTGGTAGTGATCAGAGTATGTTGTTGGGATGCAGGCGCTATTGTTATCAAGGCGCTGGCTGTGGTCATCTCCACGATATCGACCTTTAGCTTGCCTTTTCCAAGAAGTTCATCAATAAGATGCTGCGAAAAAGGCCAGTAGTTTAATGTTGCATTGAGAGTGAGATGCTCGCCTGCATTGTCGGGTACGACGAATGTATAGTCGACAATGGCAAAACCCTTCGGTGGAATACGTGTGTCGGCGAGTACACGGTCAACTTCCCATACATTCAAGTCAACCACATTGCCGTTGGCATCGCCGAGCCATACTTTGAAATTACGGGTATTTTTCTCGGTATGCCCGTCGATGACTTCTCCTGAGCGATAGACTTGCATATTGGAGCTGGTGGCTTTGAAGTCAACCCAGACTTCTCGTCCTTCCGGGAATCCTGTCGGTAGCTTGTGGCCGGCCCCGATATTGGTGACTTTGACTTTTATCGTGACGGTGTCACCTTTTGTGACGGTTTTGGGTAGGTCGATAAATTCCATCTTTGCCGCAGAACGGAGCATGGCCCGGGCAAGCTCAGCACTTTCCTTTGCGCCGAAATATTCATGCAGGGTGGAGTTTCCACCTGAAAAGTCATGGGAATAGACGTGCTTGCGCTCTTTACCCATTACAGCTGATTTGCCCGGATTATTGTTTGTGCCAGGCCCTGGGGTCATGTGGCAATCTTGGCATTGAATACCTTGTTCGTTGTAGACACTTTCCTGCCATTCATCATAGGTACGTTCTATCGGTGTGCTGTTGAACGGGTGGGTGACATTATGGCAGGTTGCGCAGATCTCTGAGCGAGTGTGCAGATCAGAATAAGCGGTTTGGTGGTAGGGGGATGCGGCATCCGCATGGGGGCCCAGTTTAGTCGGTTTGTTTTTATCAGGTGTTAGTACGTAAGCGGCATTGTCATGGCCCGTAATAGCACTAATGTTATGACACACATCACAAGTAACACCGGGAATATGACGTTCGCTATCGATATCAGCCCCTGTGAGTTTCATGCTGGTCATGCCAATCGGGCTATGGCAAGCCATGCAAAAATTATCAATCTCTCCGTTTGTGGCTTTGCTGGCGCGTTTGAAGAGGCTTTTATAGATAGGGTCATCCCATGAATTGGCCATGTTTGATCCTTTCCATTGTTGATAGATAACAGGATGGCATCCTTGGCAAATCGCAGGGTCTTCAAACATGTCGGGAGTCAGTGGGCGATTGCCCGTTTGAGCTCGAGATGGGTAGAACGGGAGGTTCGATGGTTGGGACGCTTGTACATCGGGTTTGTGGGGGAACTGCCACTTGTTGATGCCGTTTGACGATTGTGCCATGACGGGTAAGGAACACAGTAGTAGCAGGCAGAGTACCAGTCGCAGGTATGTTAGTGATACAAGGCATAACCCATAAGGAGTATGTGGATTATAACAGTTTGCTTTCATGAGACTTTCCGTTTTCTTGTCTAATAAGCTGGTCAGAGTCAGTGTAGCGGGGTTAAATGTGAGACAGTGTTGCAGTTTTGCTAATGGGTATATAATGATTTGCCTTGGGTAGTTGGAGAAAAATAAGATATGAAAAAATACATGGGATGGATGGCAACAGCATTGGCCGTGGTTTTGATGGCGGGTTGTGGCGAGGAATTGAAGATTACAGCTACGCCGATTAAAAATGTTGATAACATTCAGTACAACGAAGCCCAGCTTGATGTGTATTGCCCAACAGGAATTTGCCAGTTTGATTTGGCGGTGAACAAGGACACGGCTTTAACGGTGAATATGCACTACGACTCAACACGTTCATTTGAGAAAATCGAAGGGGTGAGTGTTACCGGTAAAGCGGGGTCATCGGCGAAAATGCTCGATGGCAATAGTTTTGAATTGGGGCTAGAGGCGAACGATAAGCCGATTACCGTTCAGGTTGTTGATTACTATCGAAACTAGTCGCCAAGCTATTAACTAGTAGATAAATGCTTTCGCAAAGATATACCGGCGGTCTTAATGACCGCCGGTTTTATTTTGTGTGGTGATTTTTTCTAGGGCTTTGCGCTGATGACGATTTGAAGCCTGCGCTGCGGGTTTGGTGGGAATAGCCCGCCGTTCAGCCATGATGTGGCGCAATGCCAGGATCGGGTGGTGCAAAAGCATCCGTGGCCCAGAAAAGCGCATGATGGTTTTGGAAAGCGCTTTTTCGTCGGGTTTGTAGCAGTGAATAGGGCACTGTTTGCATGTGGGTTTGTTCTGGCCATAAGGGCAGCGATCAAGTCGTTCGTGGGCGTAAGCCAGAAATGTTTGGCAATCGTGGCATAAGCGCTGGTGACTTTGTTGTTGGTGGTGATGGCGGCAGTATATGGTGACCATTGCATCAATGGTCTCGAATTCAGTGGCGAGAGAGCCAAATAAAACCGGCAGCTCTTGATTCATATTCGGCCTCGAGTGATAAAAATTGCAGCAGTTGAATAATAGCTGTTGACAGCCTAACCGCACTGGGTGTTTTATAGGCGCTCTCAAAATCGAGCGTCTATAGATAGTAGCATGTTTGCCATAACTTGCATTCATAATATATCTTTATGTTTGTCGAGAAAACATGACATAAATCTTAAAATTTACCTATATTCGCCCTGATGATGTTAATGGATGGAAAAAATAGCGGATTTATTCGATGAATATGCTTTGAATGGCTTGATTTCATTGGTTATGAGCAGTAGTATCCGCTCCTCTTTTTTTATGGTGGTGAATATGAGCAGATTTGAATGCCTGGAAAGAATTGTCGAGGAATATCGTAAGAAAGTCCGCGACTCGGAGTTTAATAAACAGAATGACAGTGAAGTCGCTAAAGTCTTAGTTCTGCTTGTTGGTAACTCTATGTTCAGCTTGGCAGATCAATTTGCAGAATGGGTGAATCGTGGTGGCGATCGTACTTACGGTGGTAAGTTTTTCGTTTCTAAGCAGCTTATGACTCTGCTAGAGCCTGTAACCTTCCGTGGTGTTACAGTTCGTCGAGATTCAATTAAGCTATTCCGTATTTCTTAATACAATAGCGACATTTTATTCAATTGCTCTCATAAAAGAAAATTGAAGAATGTATTTTTAGCGATAAATTGCCTGCAATGTATTGCTAGCGAAAAAAGGTGCTTCGGCACCTTTTTTTGTGTCTGTAATTCAATGTAGCCCGTGGTTAGCAATGCTTTGTGAAGTTTGGTATAACTGCCGCAGTCAGTCTTAATATAAGAAAGAGAAGTACATAAATGGATACGGAATTTTGGCATAGCCGCTGGGCCGAAAACCGCATAGGTTTTCACCTTGATGATACTAACCCAAAGCTAATCAAGCACTGGCCGCAGCTTAACGCAGGCCGTGATGATGTCATATTGGTGCCTATGTGCGGTAAGTCGGTAGATTTGACGTGGTTGGCGACCAAGCACGATAAAGTTGTTGGAATCGAATTGAGTGAGATTGCGGTACGTGCTTACTTTTCGGAGCACTTTTATACGCCGTTGGTGATGCCCTTGGGTAACGGCCAATCGTTGTATGAGTTTGATGAATTGTCGATTTACACCGGTGACTTTTTCCAGACTCGTATCGATCCGGTTGATGCTGTGTACGATCGTGCCGCGTTGGTTGCGATGCCGGCAGAGATGCGCCAGGCGTATGCCGATAAGCTGTTATCGCTGGTGAAACCCGGTGGCCGTATTTTGCTTATTACATTGGATTACCCGCAACCAGAGATGGACGGCCCTCCGTTTTCTGTGACTGCCGATGAGCTGCAATCACTGTTCCCTGGTTGTGAGTTGACGTTATTGGAGCGCGATGAGGCCGATGAGACACATCCGCGCCGTCAGCGTGGTCTGAGCCGTTTTGCCGAAGAGGCATGGTTGATAACGGTTTAATTTATCCCCCAGCTCCCCCTTATCAAAGGGGGAGTTAGAGAGTGTTTTTGAAGGGCATCCCCCTTATCAGGAGCAGGAGGGGGAGGGTAAGGCCTTTATTCGACGATCACTTTCACATCACCTGCAGTGGCAACGGCATCCTCAATCGCGGTTTCAACGCTGTTACGGCGCGTTAGAGCAACACCAAGACGGCGGCGTCCGTTTATTTCAGGCTTGGCAAATAGACGCACTTGAGTATTAGGGCGAGCCAATGCAGTAGCTAGGTTATCGAAACGGATGTCTTGGGAAACACCTTCCGCCAAAATAACGGCTGAAGCCGATGGGCCATATTGGGTAATCGAATGAATTGGCAAGCCCAAGAACGCGCGGACATGAAGAGCAAACTCAGATTGTTCCTGAGAGATAAGGGTGACCATACCTGTGTCATGCGGTCGCGGTGAGACTTCACTAAAGAGCACCTTGTCTCCTTTGATAAAGAGTTCAACACCAAACAGGCCATAACCACCCAGTGCGTTAACGACTTTCTCTGCGGCAGCTTGTGCGGCTTGTAGGGCTTGTTCAGACATTTGCTGCGGCTGCCAAGATTCACGATAATCGCCGTCTTCCTGACGGTGACCAATTGGCGAACAGAAATGGACACCATCTACCGCGCGTACCGTAAGTAACGTGATTTCGTAGTCAAAATCGACAAAGCCCTCCACAATGACGCGTCCAGCGCCTGCTCGGCCACCTTCTTGGGCATATTGCCATGCAGATTCAATATCCGCCGGTGTTTTGATGACACTTTGGCCCTTGCCTGATGAGCTCATGATTGGTTTCACCACGCATGGCGTGCCAATGCGTTCAATGGAGGCGACAAAATCATCATAGTTGTCTGAGAACTCATAAGGCGATGTGGCAAGCCCAAGCTCTTCTGCAGCCAAGCGGCGGATCCCTTCGCGGTTCATGGTGAGTTTGGTGGCGTTTGCAGTAGGAACAACATTTAGCCCCTGTCTTTCCAACTCGACGAGTTTGTCGGTGGCGATGGCTTCGATCTCTGGCACAACGTAGTGGGGTTGCTCATGGTCGATAACGGCCTGAAGAGCATTACCGTCTAGCATGTCGATAACATGGCTGCGGTGGGCAACTTGCATAGCCGGTGCGTTGTTATAGCGGTCGACGGCGATAACCTCTAGCCCAAGGCGTTGGCACTCAATAGCCACTTCCTTGCCAAGTTCGCCTGAGCCAAGAAGTAAAACACGGGTAGCGTGAGATCGGGTTGCTGAGCCTAACATCGAAATTCCTTACTGGATGTTTGTGAAATCTGATTGAGATCATACAGCAAAAAAGCATTCGCGCAAACGTTTGCCTTGGGTGTTTGCTTTAGATGTTTGCAGGATTTTACATCGCATAGGACAGAGCAATAACGCCTTATCTATAGCGGGTGATTTGAGGCTATTTGCATGTGAGTAATATTTAGCATTGATTGTCAAAGTTGTGTCATTGCTGGTCTGTAAGCCTCGAAATTTTATCTCTCAATCGTTAAATTGGCGGCCGTACTTAGCGGGCATGTTTCGGATATTGATGAAATAAGGATTAGAAAGATGAAAAAGCAGTTGGTTGGATTGGGTATGCTGTGCATGCTGCCGTGGTCATCGGTACAAGCTGCCCAAGCTGTTGGCGTGTTCTTTGGCTCTCCAATGTCAGGTATTCAGTATAAGCACCATGATTTGCGTTTTTCGCTAGGGATTGATGACTTTGGGTTGGCCGTGGACAAGACATTTAACCTTGGTTCTTTGACTCAAGATTCGGGTATGAACAACCTCTATACGTTTGTTGGGGCGCAGTATGTCGACAACAAGCACGATAAGTTGGGTGTGCGTGGTGGTATTGGTTTCGAAATACCGATCAATAACGTTGAGTTTTACGGGGAAGTCGGCCCGACTCTGTATGTTGTTGAAGATGTCGATTTGGATCTTGAAGGGCAATTGGGCTTTCGCGTCAGATTCTGAAGCTCTAACACACTGGGGTTGGCTCTTTGACTCCCCCACAGAAGGGGGGAGGCGTGTATAGGTAGCAGGTGGGTAAAGGGAGACGGGAATCAAGGAGAGAGTAAATTAGCCTCGATAAAGTACTGTTTGGCTCCGTCATGGAGTGGAGCCGTAAGTCCATCAGTTACCATTTGTTCTTTTTTCAGATGATTAAATGCAGGATGCAGCTTCTTAAAGGTATCGAAATTATCAAATACCGCTTTGACAACTTGGTAGATGAGCGCCTTGTCCACGGCGGTGGATGAGACGAAGGTCGCCCCCACACCGAAGGTGTTTACCGGCTTATCGTTACCGCGGTACATGCCGCCGGGTATAGTCGCTTTGCGATAAAAGCTATTTTCAGCAATAAGCTTGTCCACCTCTGGCCCTGAAACATCCACAATCACGCTGTTGCAGGCGCTGGTGGCTTCTTTGATAGCCCCGCTGGGGTGACCAACGGTATAAACGATGGCATCGATTTTGTTATCGCACAGGGCGCGTGATTGCTCTGATGCCTTGAGCTCACTGACTTGAGAGAAATCTTTTTCTGTCCATCCCATCGTTTTCATCAGTACTTCCATTGTTCCCCGTTGCCCAGAGCCGGGGTTGCCGATATTCACCCGCTTGCCTTTCAAATCAGAAAAGGTTTTGATCCCGCTATCTGCGCGCGCTACGACGGTAAAGGGTTCGGGGTGAAGAGAGAATACGGCGCGCAGCGACTTGAATGGACCTTTGTCGGCAAACAGGCTTGTACCGTTGTAGGCGTGGTATTGCCAGTCGGATTGCGCGATCCCCATATCTAGCTCATTGGCCCGAATGTTATTGATGTTGTAGATCGAGCCACCGGTCGACTCCACTGAGCAGCGTATACCATGAGCTTTCCGGCCGTTGTTGACTAATCGGCAAATGGCTCCGCCTGTGGGGTAATAGACCCCGGTGACACCGCCAGTGCCGATGGTCATGAACGATTGAGACCAAGCAGGTTGTGAGAGTATTCCGACGGAGGCAAAAAGCAAAGCAGCAGCAAACGTGCGGAGAAGCCACATAGTAACCTCGCAGTAAGGTATTTAAAGTCAAGAGTGTAGCTGTTTGGTCGAAGGGATGCTGTCGTGAGGATAAGACGCTCCCCGTTGGGTGGGGAGCGTGGAATAAAAATAACAGGTTAGCTGAGCTTGGGCTTTTTGCTTTCCCACTGGGTGATGAAGGCAACAGACAAAATGATAATCGCTGCACCAAGCCACAAGCGACCTGGTGGAACCCAGCCGAATACCAGCCAGCCCGCCAGCACATTAAGGGGCAGCTTGGCATGGTCAAATGGCTGAACAAATGAGGCGTCAGCCACGGCATAGGCTTTGGCAATCGCCCATTGGGCCAGTGCTGTTAGTAGGCCTGCGGCAATGAGCAGCCCCCAGCTCAATCCGCCTTGTGGCATGACGAAGTCAGGTAGCGCAAGGAAGATATTAAAAGGCGTAATGAGGATTAGCAGGTACACCACGATTGTTGTCGGAGAATCGTGCGCCGACATCTTCTTAACCATCAGCGAGTAGCTTGCCCAGAAAAAAGCAGCGCCAACTGGCAATAGGGTTGCCCAGGTAAAACCATCAGCCCACGGTTCCAGAATGATCATTGCCCCGGCAAAACCGGTCAAGGTTGCGATCCAGCGGGCTGTGCCGACTTTCTCTTTAAGAAACAGGCCAGAGCCAATGGTGGCAAACAGTGGTGATGTCATCAGCAGGGCTATACCTTGCCAGATGGGTACCGGATAGGCCAGTGCCCAGAGCCAGAGCTGAATACCAATTACCGATAGGAAAACCCGAAAGCAGTGCATCCCAAAATGGTCGGTACGCAGTGCATTACGTAACCCTAGGCTTCTTAACCAAGGAAAGATCGCAATAAGAGCAATAAAGTATTGGATAAGCGCAACGGTGGTAGACGGTAGGCCGTAGTGGATGCTGGCGTATTGGGCTAGGCTATTGACGATAGCAAACGCCAGCCCCGAGGTGAGCATCCAGCTCGCTCCTTGGAGCGGGTTGTGTTGATGTGACATGAAAAGCATTCTTTATAGTAAAACTCGAAAAATCATACTCCTGCTTTGGACTATCACAAACAGCTTTCGTGACAGCGTGACTTGGCAGGTATAAAAAAACCGCCTATTGGCGGTTTTTTTAGCGAAATTGTCAGCGTAAATCCATTGATGGCTTAAGCCGCCACATAGGTTAGCGGAATATCTGGGTTTAGCGCTTCAAGGGTGGCCTGAGTGTTGGACAGGTGGCTGATTGTGCTATCTGCTTTTTCAACCAGTGCTGCTTCTTCAAGTTCTGACAGGGCATAGCCAGCCATGTTCATGTTGATCAATGCAACTTGTAGTGGAGGCAGGCTAGGGTTGAATGCCGCGTTCTCGGCATACATACCAGCGAAGATACGGCCGTCTTTCGCTTTAACGGCCACGCCGCTGAAGTTCTTGGTGTATGGCGCATGGGCACGGTTAGCCGCACTGCAGGCTTCCTGTACCAACGATTCGGTCGCTTCGGTGGTCATACCGTGATTAACCTGAGTCATCAGTGCATCGCTAATGTTTAGATCCGCAGGGCCAAAAGATTCAGGTAGGTATTCTTGTAGTGTTTTTGCCGCACGTTCAGGCAACTGCACAATTAGCTCTTTCGCTGTTGTCAATTCGTTCATGAACTGACGGCAGTGACCGCATGGGCTGTAGTTGATGGTGATATCTCGGATGCCTGTTTCACCTTTTACCCAAGCGTGGCTGATAGCAGATTGCTCGGCATGGACGGAATGAGAAAGGCAGGTACCAACAAATTCCATGTTAGCACCGAAATACAATGTACCAGAATGGCCGCGAGCAATTGCACCAACAAAGAAGTTTGAAATAGGTGCAACAGAATAGGCCGCGGCAAGAGGAAGTAGGGCAACACGAAGTTCACTGTCTGTCATTTGTGTTTTGGCCATTAGTTGCTCGAACACGTCAGAACTTAGGGTTGCATCAAAATTATCGGCTGTCACAACGGGTTTAAGTGCTGCTGCCAAATCTACAGGTAAAGCGCCTAAAGCATCCATTACTTTAGTGTGCATGAGTGAATACTCCGTCTTGTGTATGGAGAAACATTGTAGGCTGCTTGCTAAGAATCTTGTGTGATCTACATCACACAAATATCCTTGTTGTTGCAGTCATTACACTTATGGGAGTCGGGTCACACAACAAATAAAAACCTAGCTTAATAAAATCAGTACATTAGGTTTGTATTCGATTACCTGCACATTTGGCAACATTCATAGACCAAGGGTTAGCCAAACAGATACATGATCACGGGCAATAGCAAAGGGGCCAGAATAGAAGTGATAACCCCACAGATAACCAGAGCCAGAGAACTAAATGCACCTTCTTGGAAATCTTCTTCGGCTGCCTTGGCTGTACCGAGTGCGTGAGAGACCGTTCCCATGGTTAATCCTTTGGCAATGGGTGCCTCAATACGTAATAGCCTAAATAGAGGATAGCCTAATACCGCGCCGAATAACCCGGCAATAATCACCATGATAGCTGCCACAGAAGGAACGCCGCCCACTTGCTCCGCAACGGCCATTGCAATCGGTGTTGTGACCGATTTTGGCAAAATAGAGGCGGTAAGCTGGCTGTCTGCCCCCATCATTACGGCAATACCGGCCCCAGTGACCATCGACAAGATGCTGCCGATTAGGCAAACCGAAAAAATGACCTTCCACTTTTGTCGAATTTGGCTGAGTTGTTCGTAAAGCGGGAATGCCAAGGCAACCACTGCTGGTTCGAGCAGGGCATTGATCCATTTGTTTTGTTCAAAATAGGTTTCGTAAGGCACTTTTAACCATATCAACAGGGGAATGATTACCAAAAGGCTAATCAACAAAGGGTTGACGATAGGGTTCTGTAATCGCTGTGCAATGTAGCGGGCTGTATAGAAGACAACCAGCGTTGTAACGAGCCAGATCATTGCTTTTCCTTATAGTGGGTTGCGATACCCAATGCGGCAAATACCACCAAGCTGCTGCCAAGGGTGCTTAAGAGGATGATCAGGGTATTGGCCTGAAGCAAATCGAGATAGTTCATCAGTCCGACTCCGACAGGAACGAACAGTAACGCCATATGGCGGATCAATAAGTGACAGCCGGGCATTGCCCAATTTGCAGGGAGCAATCCCATAGAGAGGATAGTGAACAAGATCAGCATGCCGATGATACTGCCGGGGATCGCAAGACCAGTGAGGAACTGAATGCCTTTCCCTGCCATGAGGCATGCAAAGATGATGAGGAAAGAACGTAGGTAAGCCATAAACCCTTCATGATTAGCGTAGGATTGATTTATCATACAAAATAAATGTGATCAAAACCACACTTTATTGGCGGTTAAATTCGCGAAAAAATGGCGTTTAAAACCTTGGTTGCGGCGTTATGGTGAGGCTGCGGGTAGGTATTCAGTTGAATGAGGCGTAGATAACGGCAGCACCGGCAATAGTGAGGATCACCACAGATATTTTATGCATGATGCTATGGTTAACGATGTTTTCTGCTGGAGACTTTTTGGGAGAGGTCGAGTTTGAGGGCGAGGTGGGTGAGACGGGTTTTGCGGGAAGTGCGTTAACGGTCTTGCTCTCATGGATAATTCGGCAGGTTTTCACCGGCAGCGGAACTCGAAAGCCATAGTGGCGGATCACATCGATAGGAATAACCACCTTGTTGCCGCGTGTTAGCTTTTGTTGCAGAGAATGGCACAGCGTATTGAGATCATACTGGTTATTGTGGTCATCCTCGTAAGGATCGATTTGAGTGAAGGTTTTATGATACAGCGGCTCGGCATTAATCACCTCGCCAGCACTTAAGCACAAGGTTTCCAACAGACGTGACTCATGCACAGTAAGCGGAGTTTCGGTTTTGTCGTTCCATATCAACAAGCGCATGTCGGGTACAAAGTCGACATGGGTAAAGCGAAAACAGCGGGTCAGTGTTTTTGTCGTCATGGTTTCCACTCAAAACAACTACGCAGTTGTGCAGTAAGAGATGCGATCCAGCCAAAGAGCTTCCATGCCGACACGTTGTAAAAGTGCTTCGGTTCAATAGGCTACAAGTATTTATCCCAGCTATCCATGCCCAATGACTGCTTGTGATTGGCATTATTGATAAATAACTTGATTAGATAAAGTGTGAAACGGGGCGTCTGTTTTTGCAACTTGCGCTATGGTGAATGTGTCTCAGAAAAAAGCCCCAAAGTGCTTGGTCGGCTTCGGGGCTCATATCATAATGACGGTTTAACTGATTTATAAACGGTTCAGTTGATATTTTTCTGCAACTTACACCAGTGTGGCCACGTAGTCGTATACCGCTTTTAGGATTTTCATCTTGCGCTCATCGCTTTGGTTGTCCATCGCTATGGCTTCAAGGTTCTGCATGTAGCGCGACAGTTTCTCCTCGAAATAGTCCTGGCAGTAATGCTTCCATTGCTGTTGCTCTTTGTAATCGAGCGTCATAGGGAAGTTGCGGGCACGGTAGCGGAACAGTAGCGGTTTGATGCGCTCATCGCTTACATTCAGTTCCAGCTTGCCCAGTTCTTCAGGCGGTGTCTGCAAGATAATGTTCATGGTGGCACGATCAGCATACGAGAAGAACCCGCTGTAAAGCATCGCATCAACATTGTTGTCGTTGTTGAACTCGCGCTCTTGGCTGTATATCGCCTGCAGTTTTTCGCGCACTTCTGGGTGTGCCTTCAATACAGCGAGGTTTTTCAGGCAGGCTTCACGGTCGATACCCAGGCGGGCCGCATCTTCTGCGCGCAGGGTTTTCGCCGGGGCCAGTACCGGGCACTTGTTAAGGTGGATCAGCTTGAGCGGAACAGGTAACTCATCAGGCCCAAGGTCAATACGTTTGGTATACAGGCGCTCGCGCAGCTCATCGGCCGACAGCTCGATAAGCGGGGTAGGATCCATCGCAAGGTTAACCGCAATAACAGCATTCTTGTTTTCTGGATGCCATTCCATCGGCACAATCCAGCTGGTGTTGCCGCAATCAACACCGAACATGCCCGATACGTGCATCAGCGGGGTCAGGTTGACCACGTCGATAAGCTCTTGCAGCTTGCGCTTGTTGCGCAGGGTGAAGAAATAGTCGAACAGTTTTGGCTGGTTTTGTTTGATTTGTTTCGCCAATTCGATAGTGGCATACACATCGGCCATTGCATCGTGGGCGTTGGCGTGTTCAATACCGTTGGCTACCGAGAGCTTTTCCAGCTTGAAGCTTGGTTTGCCGTCTTCGTTGAGGGGCCACTCAAGCCCTTCTGGGCGCAGCGCATAGCAGGTACGCATGATATCGAGCAGATCCCAGCGCGAGTTGCCGTTTTGCCAGCTCCACGCGTAAGGGTCGATGAAATTGCGGTACAGCGAATAGCGGGTGACTTCATCATCGAAGCGCACGTTGTTATAACCAATTACACAGGTATTGGGCTTAGATAACTCTGCATGAATAAGGGCCATGAATTCGTGCTCGGGCAAGCCTTTTTCATGGGCTTCCTGCGGGGTGATCCCTGTAATCAGGCATGCTTCCGGCGAGGGTAGATAGTCTACCGGCGGTTTGCAGTAAATCACCAAAGGCTCGCCAATGATGTTCATATCCATATCGGTGCGAACACCGGCAAACTGGCAAGGACGGTCAAGTGCCGGGTTGGCACCGAAGGTTTCGTAGTCTAGCCAGAAAAGGGTTGGTTGATTGTCGTTGTTGCTCATGATCTTGTTCACATGCAGTCACTGCTCATTGTTGGCAATGATAACAGAGAATTAGCGGTAATGCGGATAAAATAAGGATAAGACAGTGTTACTGTAGTGGCTGCCTGTACGGCAGTGAAGGCCCACGGGAAGGGAACTGTTAATAAAACTTTAATCTGCCTGTGCGGCAGTGAAGGCGGATGTGAACATGCCAGTAGATGCGCTCCATTTCTAAGCTGCCTGTGCGGCAGTGAAGGATCTCAACCATGCAACAGCCTCGATCAGCTCTTTCTAAGCTGCCTGTGCGGCAGTGAAGTTTCTTGGTTGTTGAGTTATAGAACAAGCGAGTTTCTAAGCTGCCTGTGCGGCAGTGAAGCACCATGACCATGAAATCTCCTAGACCCCCGTTTTCTAAGCTGCCTGTGCGGCAGTGAAGATAAATCTATTTCGAAAGATATTCCGGTTTCTTTTCTAAGCTGCCTGTGCGGCAGTGAAGATTTGCCCTTCGATGTATTGCTTTTGCTTGGTTTTCTAAGCTGCCTGTGCGGCAGTGAAGGCCAACCACTCTCGGCGAGCCATACAGCGCTTTTTCTAAGCTGCCTGTGCGGCAGTGAAGCTGAGGGTTCGGAGGATGGCAATGTGGAGTCATTTCTAAGCTGCCTGTGCGGCAGTGAAGTAACTACATTCAGGGCACCGCGTGCCGCTGGTTTTCTAAGCTGCCTGTGCGGCAGTGAAGGCCGTGACCGCCAAGGCAAAAGGGGCCATCACTTTCTAAGCTGCCTGTGCGGCAGTGAAGTTTAGCTGTAGCAATGAGCATCAAACCATATTGTTTCTAAGCTGCCTGTGCGGCAGTGAAGCTGCAAGAGAATCATTTGCTTTATCCAACTCTTTTCTAAGCTGCCTGTGCGGCAGTGAAGTCATTCTACTGGTCGAATTGTTAGATGGCTTGGTTTCTAAGCTGCCTGTGCGGCAGTGAAGTTGCCAAGGATTCGCTAATCGTCCAGCAAGTTTTTCTAAGCTGCCTGTGCGGCAGTGAAGACAATCTGCCCACCGCGCGATGCTCGCTGACCTTTCTAAGCTGCCTGTGCGGCAGTGAAGGTTGCAAGTCGCTTTTCTAATGATGAAAATAATTTCTAAGCTGCCTGTGCGGCAGTGAAGGATTAGTTTTAATAAGTTGCCTTCTGATTTGATTTCTAAGCTGCCTGTGCGGCAGTGAAGCTATATAAAAGATGAACCTCAAGCGGAACCTTTTTCTAAGCTGCCTGTGCGGCAGTGAAGGATGAGGGAAAACTCCTTCATCAATGGGGTAATTTCTAAGCTGCCTGTGCGGCAGTGAAGAAACGCCCTTATCAGTTTGCCAACCACGTTGATTTCTAAGCTGCCTGTGCGGCAGTGAAGATCGACAACAAGGTTATTCAATGGGTTTTCAGTTTCTAAGCTGCCTGTGCGGCAGTGAAGTGCGCAGCTCTTTCTGCATAGCATCCTCTACTTTTCTAAGCTGCCTGTGCGGCAGTGAAGACTAGAAGTTGGCTTATTAGCCGTAGATTGTGTTTCTAAGCTGCCTGTGCGGCAGTGAAGCCTCGTGTTTTTGAGCATTTGCCACAATCTACTTTCTAAGCTGCCTGTGCGGCAGTGAAGTTGTTTATGCCGTTGCAAGTCGCTTTTCTGATTTTCTAAGCTGCCTGTGCGGCAGTGAAGATAAACTAAATCGAGTGGCTCGTGCCTAGCATTTTCTAAGCTGCCTGTGCGGCAGTGAAGATAGAAGCACTAATTTTGCGGCAACAAAGCCATTTCTAAGCTGCCTGTGCGGCAGTGAAGCTTTTGAGGATTTTGAGCCATATTTGCCTGATTTTCTAAGCTGCCTGTGCGGCAGTGAAGACCCCACCCAATGACCCCCGTATTACGCATCGTTTCTAAGCTGCCTGTGCGGCAGTGAAGGGCAGCCTGTTGATTTGTCTGTTCTTGATGCATTTCTAAGCTGCCTGTGCGGCAGTGAAGGTCCAGTTGCCCCAAGAGTGGTATCCCATGCCTTTCTAAGCTGCCTGTGCGGCAGTGAAGCGGTTTTGGGGTCGTTTTGCCCTTTCCTGCTATTTCTAAGCTGCCTGTGCGGCAGTGAAGCGTTGATAATATCGTTGAAAGCCTTGTTGTTAAAGAGCGAAATGTCGATTTGAAATAAAAACCCTATTTTTAAAGCCATCTACACATAACTTTAAAATCAATAATTTATGAGTATCGAGAAAAATAGGGTCTAAAGGTTAGAACCAAGGAATGGTTGCCTGACGGCTTAATCCATAACTGGAGTATTCGCCATCTATTGCTTGTTGAGTGATATCACCGTGCCTTACATAAATGCGCATCACATTTTTGTTTGACTGGCTTTGTAGTTGTAAGTAAGGCAATGCTAATTGAGGTTGCTTTGAGTCTGGAATGCTGTGTCGGGCTTCCTCTTCTGTTAACCAGCCTTTTGCAATTGAGCGTTTACGCAAGTTCTGCGGGCTTTTCTTTTGTACCCGAGAGACGGTTCGGTAACCTTTTACTTCGCTAGGAACAGGCAAAATATCACCCACGATGGTGTAATCCCTGAGTCCTTTTAGCCAGGATTGTGCCATTAATTGATTTAAATGCTGCTGTGTTCCATGAAGGCGTAACACATCCCCCAATATGCGACCATGCTTGGGAAAGCTCACTGCGATTAAGCCATTGCATGTTTGCGCCATAGCTCGGTGAAACTTGGAAAACAAGTTGTTCATTAACGCAGGCGTACTGATTTCGCTGTCAGGTTCTACCTGAATATCAAGATAGCAATCCATCATTACTCTCCGAATACGCCGCCGCGAATTAACATAGCCATAAGATAATGCTGTTCACTCAGCTCTGGCGTTTTATCTTTGATCATCCAATTGTCTAAAATTGTATAAAAATCAGTTTTGTCTTTTGGTTTGCGATAGGCAACCCCGCGGTTGGTGACACTGCCATAAGGTTCAATTGCGATTGGGCCAAACTCATCACCTTGCGGATACCACGTGTCGATAGTACGCACCGCATTGCCAATTTTTTGTGAATGCATGGCCGCTTGCCCACCAAGTTGGTATAGGTATTTGCTTTTCTTATCGCCACCATTCATTACTAATTCTTGTGATGGAAACACGGTTTGCGCACCACCCAATTGTACGAAGGCATCAATGGTTAGTAGGGTTGCTTTTTCGCCTAATAGGCCTTGTTCTATAACCGAAGTGATTTCAGCTAATTTATTGCAATCATGGCTGAATGATTTTAGCGATAGTGCGAGGGCATCGAAAATCCATTGTTGGTCGTGGTGACTCACATGAACTTCTATTTGTTCAGCGCCTACACGGTTACGCCATAGGAATCGTCCATTGGCGAGGTTGGTTGCGTACCTTTTTGCTAGTTCTTTAAACCCATTTTCCTGTACATATGTTTTGATATGCTCTGCTAAGGTGGCTTGGTATTCAGGGTTATTACAGGTAGATGGTTGAGCTAAGTCGCCCAATACGCGAAGTGTGAATGTGATTTTTAAGGTGTCGGCATCAAAAGGCAATGCGGCGTTGTCGACCGTTTGTAGGTTGGCTTTTTCAACTTCGGCATCAATTTTACTGGCTTTCGCGCCTTTTAGTCGGTTTGAAATAGTGCCGCGTACCGATTTTTCGGTAACCTGAATGGCCGTCCAATCGGCTTTGTTGTGACGGTTTTCCCAGTTGCCAGAGAACATAACGGCATCTGAACAGGCGAGTTTGGATTCAAAAGCCAATACGGAAGGGGTGGTTAATTTAGTCATTGTTATATCCTTAAAAGTCTAAATCTAATTCGATGTCATCGTTTTCTGTCGTTAGCTCAACAGGTTGTTGAGTACGACAGACATAAAAAGGGGCTTGATAGTGGTATTGCCACAGGATGTCTTGCAGCGAATGCAGCTTGCTGGGTGCACCTATCCACTCACCAATGCTATGAACTGCTTCAACAAAACTGACGGGGGTGTCGCTGTCTCTCACATTTGCCACGTCACCTGCGTTATAGGTTGGGGCGATTTGCTTGTAGCCAATTTGAATGGGTACTAGATAGCCTTTAGGTTTGGCAACCTGTTGCCACTTCACTTTTTCGTCATCATCCGACACATGTTCATCGGTGGCTTCAAATTTCAGGGCTGAAAAATCTAACCAATTTTCGAGAGGATTGGCAGATTGGGTATTTTTCTCGGCTAATAGGTCAGAGCGTTCAACCAGCATGAAACCAGGTAGTAACGGGCGTAAAATCGCCTTATGGCAATCTTTTTTGGCAAGGTAGCAATCATCAATAGCGTCGATTCGCCCGCCTGCGAGTTTGTGCTTTTCAGCCAATGCCTTAATGGTGTGACATTGTTCGTTTTCAATGTGCTCACTGACGATATTGATGCCTTGCGCTTTAATGACCAAAGAGACGGTTAAGTGCATTCGTCCTTCTTCGTTAATGGGGGCGGTTTTTCCTTCCTTGGTTAACGGGTTGCGAGTCAGCGCGAAGGAATAGGGCTCGTAAATAGATTCTCGGTACGCATGCACTTGGTGCTGGTGGCAGATAATGCCGACATCGTCTAAGCGGATGTTATGATTTTGCTGCAATTTACGCGACAGAGCATGCACAAACCCAAGAAAATGGGTAACGGCCGGAAAACCATAGGTAAAACCGGCAATGGCATTGGCGTTGCTAATGCGGATGTTTTTTAAGATAAGGTATTGGTCGGCCATCAGCTTATTTCCTGTAGCGCTTGTTTGAAGGCGTCTTGCCATTGT
Source organism: Photobacterium aquae (assembly GCF_001029445.1). GTDB lineage: Bacteria > Pseudomonadota > Gammaproteobacteria > Enterobacterales > Vibrionaceae > Photobacterium > Photobacterium aquae. The sequence goes on along the minus strand of NZ_LDOT01000026.1, from coordinate 57,589 downwards.
GTGACTTCGATTGCACCTAACGATAACTCGTTGTTTGCAATGTGGTTCACGCTAGCGACTATCCACTGGCCAAACATCGTGGCTATTTCTTGCTGCCACTGGTCATCATGTACATCCCATTGAGGATGGTTAGGGTCGAGCCAACGACGCTGAGCGAGTGGTAATTCAGTGGCATTATTGCTCCATCCTGTAGGTAACTGTTGCCATTGCGCCACTTTGCTGATGATGTGGTCGACCGTTTCATCCACGAGCTGGGAAACTCGGTTGCGAATGCGTACGTTACTATCAGCATGTTGCTGGTTCACTTTGATCAGAAATGCGGTGAGTTGTTTAATTGGCATTCTGGTTGCGTAACGGACCTCTGGATGGGTGAAGATGTTACCGCTCATCACTGGTGCTTTAAGCTGGGCTTGCCATTGAGGTGGGCGGGTTGAAAAGAGGTAATTACGCCCGCCACGCCCAGAGTTCAACTGAGAGACATTTTGGGGTTTTGAACCACCTGCGATAGTCAGGGCTAGATTGGGATAGGCCACGACCGGTTTGTCATGATAACGCTGTTTCTTGCGGGCTTCTCTCGCGGCAACCATGTCTTGGCTAAAGCGGCTATGAGTTACTTCTTGGTAGAGAGCCTGAGAAAGTGATGACGAAAACAAGGGGGCGAGTAGGTGATACTCGGCATTTCCGATAGGGAAATAGACTTGCTTACTGAGTGAATGGCTACTTGGTGTGGCATCTTGCAGCGCTTGCTTTAAGCCGCTTGCCCACTCACTTAATTGGGTGTCGCTGTGCGTCAAGTCTTTTAACGGCGTTATGTCGTCACGTTTTAAATACTCAAGCAAAGACTGGCCGTTATCATCTGTGAGCTGTAATAGGCGAGCAACATCAAGCGCCGCTGCGTTGCCTACGGCATCGACCGCAGGGAAAGGCAGTGAGGCTGTGTCGAGGTAGCGAACATCGTGACCAAGATCGGAGGCCAGTATATTGGTGCCTTTGGCCGAACTATGGGTAAACTTTACCGCGTGAGTCACCATGCTGATTTGCGCGGCTCTTTTGGCGGCGCTGTCTAACCAGTTAGACAGTGTGAAATCTTGCGTCAGCTTTTCTCGTTTTGTCGCATATTGGGCTTCGACATCATCTGCGCTTTCGCTTGATACCGCCTTGGCTCGCTCTTTTTCATATTCTTTATCAAGGGTGTCTCGCTTGGTTTGAAAGCGATCTTCAATAAAGGCTTTTATGTTGTGGGCTAATGTCTCTGGCATGCATCCTCCCTGTTAAAATTGAATTTGCTCAAATGTCTTTTCCTCTAAAAATGCCCAATACAGGGTGGTAGCGCCAAGGCAAACCTAATTCGTTGTCGTTGAGCGTTCGTAGACTCACGCTGGCAAACTTAAGGCAGGTATCGGCAAGGCTTAAATCATGTTGTTCAGATAGCTTTTCGACCACATTGGGTAATGCGATCTCTCCCCAAACAGAGACTGAATTGGCTATAAGCAGGTTTTCAAATGGCACAAATCCGGCAGATGGTATCAGGCTATTACTGGCGTTATCCCACTGCTGAAAGGTCAGTTCACCGTCTAATTCTTCTAGCATGCAAATGTAATCAATGGAGGGCATGCTTTTCCTAAAGGGGGTCTGTTTTTGAAATTCGGCAAACAAGTGCGCTTTGGTGTGGCTGTACCACGGTTTTACGGTATCGCGGAGCGATAGGTTTATAGCTAAGTGCTCAAGTTCAATAAATCCGCAGGCTTTTTTATTTGGGGCTAACAGGTGCGTTGGTTCTATAAACCGCGGGGTTGAACTGATTTCATGCAAAGAGTTAATGTCTAATTGCTTGCATAAATCGAGGCTGGAAAGTTGCAAGCAGGGTGCTTCATCGCCTGCTTTGTTGAGCCTAAAAGATTGCTTGCTTTCATAGCCCGGCTTTATGTAAGCGACGTTATCGCCACCTTTAAGCGCCTTTATATTCTTATTTAGCACCAGAATGTTGGTGTGTTTAGGCGCAATACGTCGATGTCGTTGTACTCGTCCTGCTAGTTGAATGATCGATCGCATTGAGCTGGGTTCGACGATGGCCCAATCGTAATCATGATCGCGGCCAACTTCTGCGACTGGCGTTGCCAAAACGACAAAAACATGGTGTTGCTCAGGGTATGCTACAAGCAAGCGTTGTATTTTTTCATGCTTAATGATGCCCTGAAGATCATCTCGATCTCGCTGTAACAGCGAGTCTAATTCTTGTTCAATTTTAGATCGGATAGCCAAAGGATGATGGCTGTGGTAAACGCAATAGTGAATGCGAGTATCCGGCGGGGGGGATGCGGCAAACAATCGTGTGGCAACTGCAACTAGTGGTTCAATATTCGCCATACGAACAATACCAGCCGAAACGGTTTTACCTTGGGATTTTGGTTGTTCAGAGATTGTTTTGTGCTCGGCGGCAAGCTGGATGATACCTTGTAGGACGGTTTCTGAGAAATGGTTAATGACATTCTGTTCGGCCGCGGGAGATGTGGCAATAGGAAGCCAGTCGCCTCGGTGTAGATGTTCAGGTTTTTGTGCCAATTTAGCTTGTCTTACAGAGGTAAACTCGTTGTGGCTTGTTCTGAAATCAGTGGCATTTATAGCCTCTGCTGATTTCACACCAAATTCATCAAACCATGCACATGAAACGGGTACATGCAGCTGTTGGCCAACGACCTGGTTGTATTGCTCGCGTCCACTTTGGTAACAAGCAAATAGGTACGTGACCAATGCGGGGGGAAGGGTGGCAGAGGAGAGCAGTACCCGTGAACCCAGTAGACCGGCAAAATACACCAGCCGTGAAAGGGCGGGGTCATCCTCTAGCGAGAAATCATCCGGTTCATCTAAGACCAAGTCACTGGTTAATAGGCGTAGCATCGGCGCGATTTGTTGACCGCCAGTTACCCCTTCCGAAACAGGAATGATGTGGTCGATAGTACTGATAGATAGTGGTGCGCTCACTAGATTATGTATTGCACTGCGCTCTTTCAACCAGCGATGCAAATAGTGGTTATCGACCTCACCGTCATAGCGAACGTATTCGTGCTCGGGGAAAAACGTTTCTGACTCGCTACCTGACGTTATGATCTGCGCTTGCTCTTCAATTTTAGCTATGTGTTTCTGGCTATAGAAGAGTTCTTTTACCGCTTGTGAACCAATGTGAACGGCGATGTCGTCGCTATCTAATGTCAGTCGTTGCTGTAAAGCATCCCCAGTCTGCAATGTTAGTGTTCTTAGTCCTAGCGCGACACTAAACCGACAACCATGCTGAGAGTTTGAAAGACCATACATGATACGTGCATTGGCGAAGGTTTTTCCTTGGCCGGTGGATGCCATGTTGATCCCAAAGAAACCTTGATGTTCGGTGTGTTCTGCAATGCTACATGCGCAATCATAGGCTTTATCTTGCCAGCGAAATTTATTCACCGTACTGCGACGTTTAAACCCTTTGTGGTTGGTGATCGCAGGCATGATAGATCGAAGCTTGGGAAGGGTTCGCACGAGTCGGTAGGCATTGTGTGCAACCCCTACACAGTGCTCGTCGAGTTGTTGCTTTAATTTGCCTGACTCTCTATCGGTATTAGCAAAGGCATGGTATTCCCGGTCTTGCCAATGGGCTGATGCCTCGCCAGATGAATAAGTGTGGTCTGCCAGCATTAATGCCATGCGTGCAGTGTGCAGAGGAAAGGCTTTATTTAATGATGCGTATTCAGTGAGGTTGGTTTGATTAAGGGCGCGCAGTGATAGTTCTTTGGCTTTGCTACGCCATTTAAAACTGCGCATAGGGGTGCCAAAAGGGAAAGTGATGTTGTCAATTTTCTCTTGTTCAGAGAATTTATCACTATGATGATTCAGCGCATTCCAATTGGCATCAAGCCCATCTAACCAACTGTCAACATTAGTCAAATCTTGTGTGGTACGAAGGTTTTTGGGTAATCTGTGGTGTGAAAGAATTAGCCATGCGACACATTGCGCCAAAGGAGCCTGTGAAAGCAAGTTAAAATTAACGCTGGCTTCGGGGTTGCAGTGTTCGATGAGATGCTTGTCATCGGTATCTGATAGTTGGGTGAGATGCTGCAGCCACTCATGATCCGGCCTACCTGCAACAAAGTTAATGAACAGTTGGCATGACAACCACTCATGGCGATAAGGTTCAAATCCTTTGCCTTTTTTGAGTTTTTGCTGAAATAGCTTATTGCCTTTGCCGAAATCATGAAAGAGCCCAGCAAGACCTGCCATTATGGCGGATGCCTGAATGCTGTTGAGGGTACTTTCATCTCTGCTGCGCAGAATGTCACGCTGGGTGGTATTGGTCGGTACTGTACCGTCGCGATTGAATTTTCTGCGGTTACCTACAATCCATAGTAATTCCGTTTGGTTTTTTCCTCGCACCCAATGGCACGCAACGGCGGTATTACGCCTTGCTGTTTTCTTTAATAGTGTTCTGAGTGTTTTTAGCCCTTCGTAGGTAATCGGTGTTTGCCACGTTCGGTGGCCTTTGCGTTCAGCAAATTGGTCAAGTACCCTGCGGGTTTCCGGTAGGGCTTGTTTACTGCATTCTGACACTAATAAAATATTCATCGCGATGGTTTCACTATTTGTTTTGCGCCAAGGCCGATGCCGTGTTTTGTAACGTGTCTATCATTACGTCTAATGCATGGGCCGAGCGAAATTTATTCAAGCATCGCTGGCGGAATTCTGTTTCGTCGTCTCCTTCCATCGCGGCAATAAATGCTTGCGGCAATATTAATGCGTCTTTAATAATATCGGCGACATCAAATACCAATCCACCGCGCCGGGTTTTACCGTGTAATACGGCCAGCCCATGCGGTAATCCAATCACCCAACATGCGGTTGCGGCTAAACCATAGGCAAGGTAGTTGCCATGATCTAAAAACCGGTTGGCAATATCGGTGCTATTGCCGCGTTCAGAGCGGGTGAAGTCACCATAGTGTGTGGCATTGCAGGCGAGTTTATACAGTGTCTTGGTGGTCGTTGCTTCAAGAGACAAGAGATCTTGGGTCGATGTACAAGTTTGTATGTTGTCTTCAAAACGGGTTAGGGCACTATCCAGTTGTTCTTTGGATAGTGAAAACAATTCATTTTTTATGTTGGCCGATAGCCAGTGTTTTCGTATTTGCTTAATACGTTCCAATTGAAAACGTTTGGCTGCCTCTACTCGCTTTTCATCATCAAACCAGAAGCTGACCCATTGCTGGAGATACTCGGTAGGACGATATTCAGACTGAGGAAGTAGCCAAGAAACATCAACTTGTACTTCATTGCCTGCATAGAGTGGTGTGCCACCACCCCCACAAAAACCAACGAGCACGCCGGCTTTCGCGAGTTCACGCATCGCAGCTTGGGTAATTGATGTACCTGTACCCAGCATAATCGCCGTAGTATTGGCGATGGGGATATTCCAGTATAGGCTTTCTTTGCCTTGATCGGTGACATATTCCACACGACCAGCATTGACTAAAACTCGGCAATGTTGCAAATAGTAAAGATTCGCACGTTTTGAGTGGAGAATTGTTTTTAGTTCACTGGGCTTGAATGTATTCGCCATCGTTTGTTCCCTAAACGGGGTATCGGTTTATGATTGGTAATCTAATATTAAATATGATTTTTGTCCTGAAATATAAGGTTTTTTTTGATCGCGTTCAGATAATTACATAACAGATGATAAAAAATAATTATATTTTTAATGGTGTTTATGTAAAGGCGATTGTGTTGATTAAAAGGATTTTTTAGTTGTTGTGTGTTCTCTATCAGAATTGAATCATAAGTGATGATATATCCAACTAAAGAGTTGCTGATGAAGTGTGAGATTTTATGTTTAATAATATTATAAAATGGTTGATGCTGTTGCCTTGATGGTAATCAACGGCGGTTGTGTTGTATAAAATGATCAAATAAAAATTAAAGTAGTTTACCACAATAAATTAACTCTTGTTGTGCATAGTATAATGTTGAATCTGTGATTTGATTTATTCGTTTCCTAAAGACTTATTTTCCTAATCTCACGAAGGATTAAACTCGTTTGAGGTCTAGAAGTATCTTCAATTGGCTTTCGCCTATCATAGAGATGGATAATACAGTAGCTAGAAAATTTGTTAGTTGGGTCTTTCGTGGCGAGTAGCCAAGGTTCTTGAGCTTACTTTTTATGAATAGCTTGCGTTGTTAAGTACTTTTGATTTTTGGGCGACTTTGTTGTCAAAGCCTGTTTAAGCTACTGTTTGTACACGGCGGCTTTTTTATTATTATTGAGTTCCCAACGCGATAGGACACCACAATATGTTTTTCGGTTTTGGCAAACGTAAAGAGAAAGGCAGGGCAGCCCCTCGATTTGAGAATGTACATGCTATTTTGTGCCGTTCGATGGCATTGTACCCATACTTTTCAGACCAGCAGCAACAGGTGATCTGCCAGTTCGTGAATGGCTTTTACGACGGTAAAACAGTGTTGGTTAGCCCCGAGATAGAAGTAGAGGATCATGAAACGCTATTGGTTGTGATTGCCGCCAATGCCGCATTGGTTGGTGCGGCACAGCAGACGAATTTTTTCTCCTCTGTTAAATGGCTCCATATCTGTGCCGATGACTTGCCCGTCGATGGTGATGCTTATGAGTCTTCAACAGTAAGGTTGTGTGCTTGGCCCTGTTTAGAGGAATCGTTTGAGATCCTTGAAGGTCATAATCTGGTTGTTCATGAATTTGCCCATGTTCTTGATCACCTGTTTGGCCTTTCGGGAAGTACTCCGGCGCTTTGCGCAGGATACGAGAACTATCTGGATAATATTGAAAAGCAGCAGGATGATGCCATTGCTGATTGTGCGACACCGCCCGGAGAGCGAGGGGACACCTTATATGGTTATGATGATGCCTCTTTTCATCCGCCTGAGGAGTACTTTGCTGTCTTGTCTGAGTTGTTTTTCACCAATCCGTCAGCGATTTTAAACGACTCACCTGAGTTATATCGCGATTTGGTTGCGATTTATGGGTTGGATATGGCGTCACATTTACGTGACACAAACGCGTAACGGCGTAACTATTTGTGTCTCAGTTCTAATACTGAGGTAGAAGAAGCGAAGGGCATAAAATGAATATTGAAAAAGAGGAATGAAGAATTAAAGGTTTCTTGTAAATGGACGCTAAATATAATATTGATATTATCAATAATGAGAATAATCACTTGTTAAGTGGTTTTAACATTAAAAGTTCAACTTATCATTGGGTTATGATTACGATGATTTAATTGGTCTATAACTTATGTATTTCGATAACACCATTTACAAAATTAAATATTCATTCATTGCTTTGCATTTAAATAAAGGTTTTATTCTAAAATTTTGCGACGTTAATACATTCTTTATTTTATAAGATCGATTGCATTTTCAATAATCAGAATATCCCTCCTTGATAAATTTATTTTATCGTCACGATGTATATCTTTTGTTTTTCTGTGCGTTAGACACACTTCTAGTATGCAGGCTTCTGCGGTTCTTGGGCCGTTACAATATTCATTAATAGGTTTATCAAAAAGAAGTCATGTACTGGGTTTTAGCACTGGCGTTGCTGCTAAGTGGATGTGCTAATGGATTGCCAGATATAAACGGAGTTATTCAAAAGGATATACAAGATAGCAATGAAAAAATATTTGTCGGCATTCCGGTTCTATTTAGCTTGGAAGGTACGGCAGCTCGGTTGGATAATCATTGGCTGGTAACGTCGAAACATAATCGACTGATACTGGCTTTAGATGGGAGAGATGTGTATTACCATCCTTACTGCGATATTGCATTAGTGAGAAGTGATGGTAACAGTACTCAGCATGCTGGGGTGGTGTATCCTCATCAGGGTGTGACTCACGTGGGGTATCCTATCGGGTTGCCGCTGTCTTCCAGTAAAGGTGAATACCTTGGGGATGTATATGTGTCCGGTTGGAAAAAATGCCTGATGTCGGCGACGACGGCGCATGTGATGTCGGGAATGTCCGGCGGGGGAATTTACAATGATAAAGAAGAGCTGATAGGTGTGACTCACGGGTTTTCGGTGGGAAATGTAAGTTGGAAGAAAAAGTCTTATTTTCAGCCAGCCATTTTTGTTCCGCTGTATGGTGTGCGTGACTGGTTGCAGACCATTACAGGTAAAGATTACTTTCCGAATCTAGAAGATAGTGTTTTAGAAGAAGCCCAGAGCACGCATATTGCTGATTCCAAATTGTCACCTTAGCAAAAGAAAAGGGCTGCTTTACGCAGCCCTTGATTATTTTATTCGCTGTAAGCCATTAGCTGTATTTGATTACCGCCATGATTAGTACCACGACCATGCTGGTCAGCATAGGGACAGAGGTACGGCGGATAACATCGATTGGCGTGAGGTTGGCCATACCTGAAACGGTAATGATAACCCCGGCCACAGGCGAGATAGTACGGCCGATACCTGCTGCGAATAGAATTGGCACGAGTGGTAGCAGTGGGTTGACGTTAAAGTTAGCGGCAATTTGCGGCACGATAGGGATAAATGCCATCACCGGTGCGTTGCCTGAACCGGTAATGAAAGCGGTTAGCAAGATAAAACCGGAGAATACGATAACGATACCTGCTGGCCCCAAGTCGAACGACTTCGCGGTGTCGATGAGTGCGGTGATCGCACCGATATTCTTCAAACCGGCTGAGAAGAATTCTGCCGCGATCATCAAGGTTAGAACGCTGGCGAAGATCATCCCTGTACCTTTCAGCCAAGCCTCGAAGTTGTCGAATGCACGTTGCAAAGAGCGGAAGCGCAATGCTTCGATAACCACACAGATAGTGATGGTCGACATCATGGCAATCGGGATCGTCATGGTGATGGACTCAAACACCATGCTTGAGAAGCCAAACAGGAACACAAATGGCAATACAGGTAACAGTGCGTAGTAGCCAGGTACCTTGTCGTTGCTGTCATGCTGTTCTTCTAGGGTTTTTAGGAACTTGCCGCGATCTTGGGAAGGATCATAGCCTTCTTTTTTGTCGCAGTGGCGTTGCCATGCAATGTTAACCAACGGAATGCTCACCAGCAGTAGCAGCTGGAAAATAGTCTGATGGTTGATTACAAAGTCCATCACATCGACATTGATGGCATTGGCACCGATTACGGCATTGATTTGCCCCGGGCCATATTCCCATGCGGTAGGGATAACGATTGTCGCGACGGCTGTTTTTGCACTGACCCCGGCATTACGCAGTACTGGATAGAGAGTACCCATCAGTAGCAGCGACAGCGATGTTGCACCAGTAATAAACACATACATGATGGATACAAAAATCAGTACCAGCGCCAGCAGAACATACGGGCTTTTCACGGCCATAACAGGGCGTGAGGTAGATTTAACCAAAGCCTGTGATGCACCGATATGGTTTAGGTAAGTTGACACACCTGCAATCGACACCAATGTTAGGCCGACTTTACCTAATCGGCTGTTGGTGATTTCTGTAAAGCGCTGCCAAAGGTCGAAAAACAACGCACCTTGGGTTTTGCCGTCAGCGAGAACGGGTGTGATATCCGCCACTTGTGCGAAGGCAAGCAGGGCCAGACCTGCTGTGATAAGCGTGGCTTGCGGATTGTATTTCTTAAGCATTGAGTAGGCGACGAGGCCCACGATAAGTAGGGTAAATAAATATTCCATATACTACATTGTCTCCAAAAAAGGCGACGAAATAATGCCTGCAACCTAGTGAATAATATTGATCTAAGGCAATTTAAAAGATTAAAACTGAGTGCATAGTCAATAGTTGCAATGCTTGTCACCATTTTTGATGCCAATTATGGGTTTTTATATCCCGTTTTTAACAAATTTTGACCACTATGGCTAAAGGTTGTTTTAAATGCGTTTGTTTGATTGGTGGCAAATTAACAACCAAGTATGTTAACGCCGTTAGCGAGTGCCAGCATGGTCTGTTATGAATATGATTGGATTTTATCTGAAAGATTCAAGAGGTGCGAAGGAAGGGGAAGGGAGCAAGGATTGGAAATGAAAAAAGGGCGCATTGAATGCACCCTTTTTGAATTTTTACGTTTAAAATCTAATTAGATTTTTTCAACGTTAGCAGCTTGAGGACCTTTCTGGCCTTGCTCGATATCGAATGCTACTTTCTGGCCTTCAGCTAGAGATTTGAAGCCGTCACCAGCGATTGCGCGGAAGTGTACGAATACGTCTGCACCGCCGTTGTCTTGAGTGATGAAACCGAAACCTTTCTCATCGTTGAACCACTTAACGATACCAGTTGCTTTAGACATGTTAGTCTCCTGAATTTATGTGTTAATCGCTTAATGCGCACTTATGCCATCAATAATGAATTACTTATGGACAAAAGATGGTTGAGCTCTTCAGGACGACGCGGTGAACCGGTGTATCGAAGGTTTCTTATCAATTTGTAGCATAAATATGTTGTTGCATTATCGGCGCATCAACATTAGGCCATAGTGAATCCTGAGTGGCAAGCAAATAATGATATTTTTTTTATTTTCTTTAAAAAGTGAGACATAAGTGCGGCTGCGAGGTAACAATTCTTCGCTTTTACAGTGGTTTATCGTAAAAAATGCTCAGGATTTCCTGGGTTCAGATTGACTGTTTTGCCTCAGAATATACCCAACCAATGTGAGGTAACGGGAGCATCATGCGTGATAGGTGTGCGATATGGCGAGGAGGCCGTGTTGGACTCAGCGTTGCGTTGCAAGGGGATGTTTTAGGATTGTGAAATCAGCGAGTAGATGTTGGTATTAAGGCTGTACGTAAAAAGGGCGTTGCCGCCCTTTATTTAGATAGCGAGTGATTAGATTCTTTCGACATTGGCAGCTTGCAGGCCTTTTGGACCTTGCTCAATCTCAAAATTCACTTTTTGCCCTTCGGATAGAGTTTTGAAGCCGTCTCCGGTGATAGAGCGGAAATGAACGAACACATCGGCACCGCCGTTGTCCTGAGTGATAAAGCCGAAACCTTTTTCTTCGTTAAACCACTTAACGGTACCTGTTGCTTTTGACATGGTGTCTCCTGAATTGCTTACATCCTTACAAGTACCAATACTATTCAACACTGGTAACAATTGAATCCCTTTGCTCCAGTTTCACTTGAGAAAGTCTTGCTAGATGAAGCGATTCGTAAATATTGTTGAAACATTGCCAAACACTACTGGTCTCAGTTAAGAGTAGGCAGGCTAATACCATTTGCAAATATAATTATCAGAAAACTGTGTTGCCATTCACAGCGGTCGGAGTTTACTACCTTGAAAACATGAAGCTCATCAAAATGTTAAGTTTAAGGTTTCTTAAAAGTGGTAATCTGTGGCAGATATATTTCGTGCCTTGAATCAAAGTATTCGTTATTGGTGTTCGATCGGTTAAAATGTGACTTGTGTAGCATCCGGTGTTTCTGCTATAACGGTCAGCAGTTAGGTTTTTTAGATTCATGTAAGGACATACTATGAACACTATCCTAGAGCTAGTTCGTCAAACTCGCCGTAAGAACAAGCTAAAACGCGAAATTCTAGATAACGATCGTAAGATTCGCGACAACCGTAAGCGTGTAGAGCTGCTGGAAAACCTACTGGATTACATCAAAGCAGACATGACCCACGATCAGATTGTTGAAATCGTTGAGAACATGAAAGGCGATTACGAAGATCGCGTTGATGATCACATCATCATCAGTGCTGAACTATCAAAAGAGCGTCGTGAAGTCAGCAAGAGCATGAAAGACCTGAAAAAAGCTGAAATTGCTGCGCATCACTAAGTGCGAAAAGAATTATCAAACCCGGCCTTGTGCCGGGTTTTTTTATGTTTATTTTTCTAAAATCAATTCAGGAAAAAAATAAGCGGCAAGGGGAGCGTTTTGCAGACGTTATTTCATGGATGGAGAAATACCATTAGATGGGTTGGTGGGGCGATAGGTCTGTTTCCGTTAATGGCCTTGGCCGAATCAGAGGAGGCTCTTCATCTTCAGAGCAAGCCTCAAGGCATGATATCGGTGCATGATCTGAGAGCACGACGTGATGGGGAGCAGCAATGGGGAATTGCCGCAACCATCAGGACAGCCAGTATTCCCTATGCCACTAAAGATGTCGTTGAAGATACCAGTGTGAGTTCTTTTCTTCCATTGATGTTCTACGAGGGCGATCGTGTGTTTTTGCGTGGTATGGAAGGTGGCCTTAATCTGTATCGACAGGACAGTTGGGAGCTGAATGCGCTGTTGCGGATGCATTTTATTGATATCCCCTCGTCGTTTCAAAATCAGATTGGCGGTGATACTGCGGATTACGGGTTACAGTACCGGTATCTTTGGGGTGAAACCTACAGTGCCGAACTGGAATTGCTTTCTGATCCTAGCGGTAGAATGAGTACGCAGGCGGTGTTTCAGGGGGATTACCTTTTAGGGGATTGGCGCCTGAAGCCTGAACTGAGCGCTATCTGGAAAGATCGTGATTACAACAGCTATTATTACGGGCTTCAACAAGAAGAGATCGGTGCGGGGGTGGATGTTAAAGCTGGTGGCAGTGCGGCGTACCATGTCACTTCTAACTTATACCTGTTTGCAGGGGCGCATGCCCGTTATTTTGATAGCCAAGTCCGGGCATCTGATGTGGTTGAAGATGACTGGCAGGGTGAATTTTACCTTGGCTTTGGTTTCTTTAATGACCAGTCTCAGCCAAGGAAAAAAGAGATCGGGAATCAGCCGTATCTGCGTATTGCCCACGGTTGGGCAACGCCTTCCAACATTGGCGATATTTTTGCTTTCAACCGAGAAAAAGATCCGTTCAATAACCAGTTAAGTTCCGTATTTTATGGGTATCCGTTGACGGACGAGCTCTTTGGCTTGCCTTTGGATATCTTTCTTACCCCGGGAGTTGTTTGGCATTGGAGCTCGGATGTTCAGCCGAGTAGCCAAGAGTACCTGATGGCGATTAAGGCATACTATACGTTTGACTGGCCAGTCAAATGGCGTTTTGGCTTGGCTGAAGGGCTTTCGTATGCAAACCGTATTACCTATATCGAACAGAGTGAAATGGACCGCAAAGGTTACGAGCCAAGCAAGTTGCTCAATTATCTCGATTTTTCATTTGATGTAAATCTGGGATATATGTTCAACAACCGTAAGCTCGATGGGGTATGGGCTGGCTACAGTTTGCACCATCGTTCGGCGATCTTTGAAAGTGCTTCTCAATTTGGCCGGATCAAGGGCGGAAGCAATTATAATACGGTGTACATACAGTTTGATCTCTAGTTTTAGATCTCGCCGAGAGGCTTAGTGCTACCAAATCATAGTTGGCATGGCATGGTAGCACGGAGTTTATTTGCTCTCAAATAAGAAGAGTTAGGCCGTAAGTTGAGCAATATCTGCTTTGGCCGTTTCAATTCCCTTGGTTGCCATATCGTCACCCATGTTCAGTGCTTCGCTGTAAACAACGTTGACGTCTGTAAGGCCGACAAATCCCAGAACCGTTTTCAGATAAGGGATCATGGTATCGGTTGCGCTGTCTTTGTGCATACCGCCACGAGTCGTGACGATAATGACCTTTTTGCCGGTGAGCAGTCCAACTGGGCCGTTCTCGGTGTAAGAGAATGTCACGCCAGCACGGGCAATAAGATCAAACCAGTTCTTTAGCTGGGTAGGAATAGCAAAGTTATACATAGGTGCACCAATTACGATGGTGTCGCTGTTTTTTACCTCTTCAATAAGGGTATTTGACAGTTCCAGTGCGCTTTGCTGTTTTTCGCTAAGGTTGTCACCACCACGCAAACCCATCGCGATTTCGCCATCAAGTACCGGTAATGGATTGTCAGCAAGATTTCGCTCTACAATCGCATTGTCAGCCAGAGCACCGACAAGATGATCAATAAGGCCATTGGATTGAGAGTAGTTGCCAAGAATGCTTGATTTTAAAACCAGTACGTTTGTCATAGTAAGCTCCTAAATGATGAGTATGCGCTAAGGCTTGAACAGAAATATACTCATCGAGTCGGTTTAATAAAAGCGGGAAAACCTGAGTATCTTGTTCAAAAAATTCGAACGAGATTGGTTTTGATTTAAACTTTTGTTTTTATAGGTTAATTTATATTGGCGTGGTTTTCTGGTGAAGGCGTTATGGTTAAATGGTGATTGTTTTGTTGAATATGTTTATGTGGCTGTGTTGGTTAACGTTCAGCGTCGAGTTGGGGGAGTAGTTGTGTGGTTAAAGGCAAAAAAATAGCCCGAGACGACTCCTGTTTCGGGCTTAGGGGAATGGCTCGTGAGAGCCTTGCGCTAACTGGTTAGTAAATGGAGATCAATTACACTATCAATGTTAGTTCACGCAGAACATTTTGCCAGTATTGGCGTCGAGATTATCTTTCAACTCTGACACTTAACAAAAATATCCTGTATTGTGGTTAAAGCTGTTGTAGGAATTTGTACAGGCAAATACCGCTTATCACCGTGATGTATCTTGTCCCACTTTTCGCAAGGCTCATGACCTTGTTGCTAGATATCAAAAAGGTTGGTATCGCGAACTAATTCACGAGGCAGCCCGTTCTTGATGCGGTTTCCGACCCACTTACCAATTCCGATCGGGTAATCTCGGTAAGTGACGATGACTTCGCCTTGACCGGTAAGACCTTCAGGACGAATATCTCGTCCCATAAACCATTCTTTTGCATCCGCCGAGCCAAGATCAATAGCGGTACTTTCTTTGCCCGTTGCCAATGTCATTACGGCTTCATGCTGCCAGCGGTAACCTTTCTTATGTTGCTCTGCCAATTTAATACCGATGCGCTGGAAGCGGATCTCGTCGATAAGGCTACGGAGTTGGCTTGGGAATAGCCAAACTTCTTTGTCGCGGAGCCAAATATCACCACCAGCAGGAATGGATAGCCCAAGATCTTTATTGAAGCTTTGTGCAATATCCTGTTGTTCTTTCGCACTTGCCTGAGTGAATGGGAATTTGCCTTTGCGCTTTTTCACAGCTGGTGATTCTACGGAAGCCAGTTTACGAATACGGGCCACAAAGAAGCCTTCGCTGTCGTAAATTTGCGGGTAAACGTGAAGGAAGCCTTCTTCGGTCAGGGCTTTTTCAGCACCGTCGAACAAATCACCAAGAGGTTCGAATTCCACGGCGTCGCCGAATGTCTCTTTCAGGTAATGACAAACCTGCTGGTTTTCGCTCAGGTTAAGGGTGCAGGTTGAATAGACCATGACCCCACCAGGCTTGAGTGCTTGGAAACCACTGATGATCAGATCGCGTTGGACGGCTGCAATATCTTCAACCGAGGCAAGGCTCCAGTTTGCCATCGCATCTTCATCCTTACGGATAGCACCCTCGCCAGAACAAGGAGCGTCGAGCAGGATGGAGTCAAACGATTCCGGTGCCCAACCGCCGAAGACACAACCATCGAAATGGGTTAGGGCGGCATTGTAGACACCACAACGCTGAAGGTTGGAGTGGAGAACCTTAATTCGGCTTGCCGCGAGTTCATTGGCAACCAGTGCGCCTTTGTTCTGCATTGCGGCCGCAATCTGGGTTGTTTTCGATCCCGGAGCTGAGGCCATGTCCAATACGCAGTCGAGGCGGTCATTGTCATTAAGAAGTGCCGTGACGGGCATCATCGAGCTGGCTTCTTGAATGTAGAAAAGGCCAGCCATATGCTCGGCAGTATTCCCTAGCGAGACACTTTCTTCATCTTCACGCTCGATCCAAAAGCCGGTTTCACACCATGGTACAGGTGTCAGGGTCCAGCCTTTGTCGGCAACGCGGTCAAGAAAATCGTCAACACTGATTTTCAGGGTGTTCACGCGAATGCTGCGGCGAAGAGGGGTTTTGCAGATCGCAACAAATTCATCAAGATCAAGATGAGCGGGAATGATTTGGCGGATCTGCTCGATAAAAGCGTCAGGGATATGGATGTTTGGATGCAAGGGAATGTCTCGTTACTCAAGCTGTAGGGCGGAAGTTTACCACCTGTCACGGCTCGGAAAAAGCAAGCAGAAAAAAGAAAGGAGTGCAAGGCACTCCTTTGTCTAACTTATCGTCATCTGGATGCCGTTGATTCGTCGATGATTAGAGGCGAATCGTGGCATACAGTGCACCTAGTGGGTTGGAATAGCCGTACGCCATTGTTTCCAATCAGGCTCCGGGGCTTGATGAAGCAAATAGTGGGCTTCTGGTTTGGCCTTTATTTGCAGTGGCTGGGTTTCAGGCGTTGCAAAGGCAATTCCCCCGCGGATAAGGCTGTCTACCGTGCCGCTTTGCAGCGAGGCGCCAGTAAGGCCAATCGTGACATCAATGCCAGATACGTTCCAGAACACCGTGTTCTTGCGAACAAGGTGGCTGTATTCTTGTTCTACCTGCGCTTTGATGATAACCCTGTCGGCCAACTCGCCCAAGCTGACGTCGACGACTTGGCCGACCTGAATATCACGGTACAGTAGAGGGGTGCCTTGAGAGATCGATTGGCGATTTTCACTCTCGAGGATAATTGTCAGCCCTTTGCTGAAGAGTTCGCTGGTACCAAGTTTGAATGTCTGGTTGTAGTGGCCTTCACCCGGCTCGACGGCAATATAGCTCCCGAGCAGGGTATCAAGATCCTTGGCTCCGGTGAGGCTTATCTGCGGTGTTACCACCCAGAAATAGCTCTCGGCTTTAGCTAGGGTTTTAGCATATTTAGGGAACAGGCGAGCTTGGATCAGTACGCTGTTGTGCTGGAAATCTGGCGATATATCAACGACTTTACCTACATTGACGCCTTGATAGCGAATGTCCGTATTAATGCTTAGCCCTTTGGCGTCTGCGGCAGTGAAGGTAACCAGTGTACCGAAGTTCTTCGCTTCTTGCAGATCTGAATAGAGCTTATATTGTTTACCGACTCGGTTGGTGACGCCTTCGATATCGTCAAAGGCAATGCCTCCCTTGAGCAGGGTCGCGACAGGGGCCGCTTTCACCTTGACGCCCGATAAGCCGGCTTCAACTTCAACCCCTGAACGGTTCCAGAAGACGGAGTTTGGCGTTAGCAGATGACGGTACTGGTTCTCAATTTGTAATTTAATTGTGACGCCGTCACTTGTTAGTGCGTAACTGCGGACTTCACCAACGGGCATATTGCGATAAAGCAGCGGGCTACCTTCCGATACCGGCGGCAGTTCGTCGGCAAATAGGGTCAAGGTGGTATAACCGTGGGCTTTTTCTTCGGCGAGTGTTGCAAGCTGACGGCTCTTATAGAGCGGGTACTGCTTCATAACTTGCTTGCTGCCGTTACTGGTAAAGCTGATGCTTTGGCTAATGAGCTGCTCGGCAGGGGGGATCGTAACATCCAGTCCTTGGCTGCTGACATTGGCCTGAATACCCCCATCAATATAGAAGCGGCTGGCAGAGCGAACCAACTGGGTGTATTCCGGTAAGATAAATACCTTGAAATGCACTTTACTGTTTTCAAGCTTAACGTGGGTGACTCGGCCAACCACAATGCCGCGATGCTTGATTTTGGTGCCGCGCTTGATGCCATAACTTTCATTGGCATAAAGGTCGAAGGTTGCAATGCCGTGTTGTTGCTCTTGGAGCTGGTCTTGGTCGATAGCAACAAAAGTACGGGTCGACTCGCCGGGTCCTGGCACAACGGTTAGAAAATTACCGCGAATCAGGTTGCCGATATTTTTAACGCCGTTGAGCGATAGCTCGGCTTCTTCGAGCAGCATTTTTGAACCAGTGGTCAGCAAGTCACTCATGCTTGGTTCGATGGCTGCATGGGCAATGATCTTCTGGCGGTCATCGCTGAGTTTCAAATCGGTGATTTGACCAATTGGCAATCCACGGTAGACGATGGGAGCTCCGCTTGCGTTGACATTGTTGCCTTCAGGCAGCTCGATGGTAATGGCTATACCACGGCCAGCGGTATTGAGATCAGGGTACAGGCGGAAAAGATGGCTTGGCTCGGTCAGCGGGCGGCCTTCGTCTGGAGAATCAAAGGCGATGGCTCCGCTAATCATCGCTGACAGGCTTTCGAATTGTACATCGACACCGTTGAAGCCGATATTGGCACTCATGCCACTGACATTCCAGAAGCGGCTTTTATTGGTAACAAGATTCGCATACTGCGGTTTGATCAGTACGTCGATCAGAACCCTGCGTTTGCTATGGCTCAGGGTATAGTTGAATACCTCGCCAACGGGGATCTTCTTGTACAGCACCTGAGAGCCGATATTGATCGAGCCTAGGTTAGGGGCTTGAAGTTGAATCTTCAAACCATCACCTACCGGGGTATCAGCTGGCTGGCTATCTAGGGCGGTGAATTCTTTGGCGGCTGCGCCGGTGCCCGGTTGCAAGGCGATATAGTTGCCTGACACCAAAGCATCTAGACCAGAAATGCCGGTGATTGATGCTTTGGGTTTTACCAGCCAGAAGCGGGTATCTTCACGCAGGGTTTTCACCGCTTCAGGGTAGATATCGGCGGTGACATAGATACTTTTGAGATCGGTGGACAGGTTAACGTCACGAACGATGCCCACTTCAAGCCCTTGATAGCGGATAGTCGTACGCCCGGCCACTAAGCCAGCTGCATCATTGAAGTGTATTTTAATCCGTTCCCCGGCCTCGTTTACGGCATTGAATACCAGCCAACCGGCCAGTATCAATGAAAGTAAAGGCAGTATCCATAATGGCGAAAGCCCACGGTCTCGCTTTATATCTACCGATTCTGGCAGTGGGTTATTTTGTCCTGTGCTCATAGTTGTCCCATATCAGACGTGAATCTAGACTCTCTGCAGCTAGCATGGTGAGAACCACCACAACACCAAAGGCGATGGCGCCTGGGCCGGGGGTGAAATCCAGTAATTGCTCGCGGTCGATCAATGCAACCATGATGGAGATAACAAACAAGTCCATCATTGACCATTTACCGATCCATTGAATGAAGCGGTATACCCGCATTCGTAATAAATGATTGACCTTACGCTTGAATTGAATCATTAGCAGGATTAAGGCCAAACCAAGAATTTTGGCTAACGGAACAACAATACTGGCAACGAAAATAATGATCGCGATGCCATGCATATCTTGTTTGATAAGCGAGGCGACCCCAGAAAAAATGGTGTCTTCTGCGCGTTTGCCGTTGTTGAGAAAGATTGAAATCGGATATAGGTTGGCCGGAAAGATAAAGATACTGGCGGCAATCAGGTACGCCCATGTTTTCTGGATAGAATGTGGCATACGCTTGTGCAGCGGAGTATGGCACCGTACGCAATGGTCATGCTTGCTTTGAGACATATGGCAAGTATGGCAGTGGTGAGTAATGCTTTCGCGCTTATGATCGGTTTCTGGCTGCCATGCTTCCCAATAGTGATTGATACTGATACGTGTTAGTAGCAAAGAGAGCAGAATTTGCAGGATTACCAGCGAATAGAGCCCCGGACCAACGAATATATCGGCGTAGTCCTGAACTTTGAAACAGGAAATCGCAAGACTGACGAGAAATACATCGAACATTGCCCAGTATTTGAAGTGCTCAATGATCCATAGTGATGATTTGAACAGCCTAAACTGTCGGCGCTGTAACCCATATTGGGCTCCGAGTACTGACAGGCATACCAGCAGGGGAGCGATGGAACTACAGAATAGGATCAGTCCTGCAACCAGCGGGAATTCAGGCGCTAATGTGAATGTACCCGATACGATGGTGGCGGGGATCATCACGCCGAACAGGCGGATAGTGATCATCGGGAAGATGTGGGCCGGAATAAACAGGATAAGGCAGGCAAGGGCAATGGCCAATTCTGCTGAGAACAGCCGCGATCCACCACGGTACAACCGAGTTTTGCAACGCGGGCAATATGCGCTCTGGCCGTGTTGGGCTACCTTTGGCAACACTGGCAGATCACAACCCGGGCAGAGTCTGGCTGTGGATGTGGTGCTCATGAATCTTATCCCCTAAACGAAACCAAGCGCATTGCTGCGCTCGGCTTGGTCACACTTGAATCATCTGGGCATGGATGACAACCAAGAAGATCAGCATGTTATCTAAATGAACAGAATATTATTATTTTATATTGAGTCTGGCTACAGAAACTTGCTGGCCTGTTTCCGCATTTGCTGACTCAGCAGATTGTACGTTGCCGTAAAGGGTCTGGTACAGTCCTGCCATATTCACCAGTTCATGGTGAGTACCACTTTGGCTTACTTGGCCATCCTCGAGTACATAGATTACATCCGCTTGTTTAACAGCAGATAAACGATGGGCCACAATCAAGGTGGTTCTGCCTGCCAGAAACTCATTGAGGGCACGGTGCAGAGCTGCTTCAGTGGCGGTATCTAGCGCCGATGTAGCTTCGTCAAGAATGACAAACTCAGGGTTGGCAAGCACCATACGGGCAATAGCAAGGCGTTGTCGTTGGCCCCCTGAGAGTTTAATCCCTTGTCGGCCGATTTCGGTGTCCAGCCCATCGGTTAGACGCTGGGTGACATCGGCCATCTGGGCAATATCGAGTGCCTGCCATAACTGCTCATCACTAAAGTCGTTACCCAAGCTCAGGTTGTGGCGGAGTGTATCATTAAATAATACTGGATGTTGTAAGACCACCGCCATCTTGTTGCGCAGCGCCTCGTAGCTGACGTCTTCTATTCTTTCGCCGTTGATCAATATATCGCCTGCATCTTTTTGGTAGATACCAAGCAATAATTGGATGAGGGTTGATTTACCGCCCCCAGAGGAGCCGACCAGAGCGACCCGTTTGCCTGCAGGTATATGAAGGTGGAGTCCACGGAGTACATCTTTGTCTTCATCATAGGCAAATTGCAGGTTGTTAATTTGGATGTCGATAGTCTCGCCGTCGCGGAATGGGTTGACGGTCTGCACCGGGCGCACTTCCTCATCGAGGGAGAGAAGTGTGTTGAGGCGCTGCATCGCAGCGGATGCACTGTACCAGGCAAATTGAATACCGAGGAGCTCTTGTACCGGGCCAAGCATAAACCACAGGTAACCAAATACGGCAAACATTTGGCCGACGCTCAGATCGGTAAATAGCACCATGATCATAGCCATAGCTCGGAATAGCTCGAACCCGACGAGGAATAAAAGGAAGGAAATACGTCCAGCCGCCTCAGACTGCCATGCATACTTGTCTGCGTCGTGGCGGATATCGTTCGCGCTGCCTTTGAGTTGATCGAGAAAGTCACGCTCGCGGTTGGCTGCACGCAGCTGGTAGATCCCGTCTAAGGTTTCGACCAGCCGTTGCTGAAAGCGTTCGAATGACTGGTTTTCAAGCTTCTTCAGGGTTTTTACACGGTTGCCCATCAGTTTGGATGCATAGACAACCAACGGGTTCACCAACAAGATAAAGAGGCCAAGCTGCCAGTTAAGCCATAGCAGGATAATGGCGGTGCCAACCACGGTAAGCAGGCCAATCAGAAAACGGCTGAGAGTATCGCCGACAAATTTGTCGATGGTTTCAACGTCGGTAATAAGGTGGGAAGTAATTCCGCCGCTGCCGCGCTCTTCGTATTGACGCATGCTAATCCGGCCGAGCTTGTCTATCAAGTGCTGGCGCATCTTGAAGGTAATGTCTTTGGCAACAAGCGTAAATTGGCGACTTTGCAGAATGTTGAGTGCTTGGCTTGCGATACGCATGATCACGACCATCAGCAGCACCAGTAGAATATAGGCCGTATGCTGGTGCCATGCCTGAGGTAAGATCTGGTTCATAAAGGCGATGCCGTCGCCGGGTTTGTTAAGCAGGATCTCATCAACCATTAACGGCATAAGAAGAGGAATGGGCACGCTGATGAGTGTTGCAACGATGGCAATAAGATTTGCAGAGATGAGCCGAGGCTTATGATGTTTTGCTTGCGTTATTAGCCAAGACCAGTTAATCATTTGGTTTGTATCGCCTTTCACAATGATAATGATTCCTATTACGTGTGTTGGCGCCATTCTATCGGCAATCTGTGGAGTAAGCCATGACAAATCTGTCTGATTTTTATAAAACACTCACTAAGCAAGCCGTAGCCCTGATTGAAGGGGAGTCAGATCTTATCGCCAATATGAGTAATATTAGTGCGTTGCTGGCGATGGAGTTAGAAGAGATTAATTGGGTTGGCTTTTATCTCCTCAAAGATGGGGAGTTGGTGCTCGGCCCATTCCAGGGAAAGCCGGCTTGTGTACGTATTCCCGTAGGGCGGGGTGTGTGCGGAACGGCTGTCTCCGAACAGCGTATTCAACGTGTTGAAGATGTTCATCAGTTCGCTGGACATATTGCCTGTGATGCACAGAGTAATTCAGAGATCGTACTGCCACTGTTTGTTAAGGGCGAACTGATCGGCGTATTGGATATTGACAGCCCAAAACTATCAAGATTTAACCAATCTGACGAGGATGGGTTGGCAACTTTGTTAGAAGAAATACAAAAAAGGCTCTAATTGTATGCTTTCGGTGGTTTTTCAGCGTTAGGTAACTATAATAGCGGAACAAATTTCTTTTTGATTTAAGTACCAACGGCGGGGATGCTCGCCTTTGTCAGGAAAGTCCATGGAAAACTCTGAAAAGCTAACGAACAGTAAAGAAGTGATTGCTTATATTGCTGAGCGTTTCCCAAAATGTTTTACAGTTGAAGGTGAAGCGAAGCCACTTAAAATCGGTATCTTCCAAGATTTGGCAGAACGCCTTGGCGATGACCCGAAAGTAAGTAAGACTCAGCTACGTACAGCACTACGTCAGTACACTTCTTCCTGGCGTTACCTTCACGGCGTGAAAGCTGGTGCAAACCGCGTTGATCTAGATGGCAACGAGTGTGGTGTACTGGAGCAAGAACACGTTGAGCATGCGAAGCAAGCGCTAGAGGAAAGCAAAGCCAAAGTGCGTGCACGCCGTAAAGAGCAGGCCGACGCAAAGGTATCTGCCGACAAACAGGGTGAGGCGACAGCGAAAAAAATTCGTGCAAAATCGGCTAAACCAAAGAACACTAAACAAAAAACGACTAAGCTAAATAAAAAGCCTGCAGAAACCACCCGTGCACTAACAGCTGACGAAGTTGTTGTTGGCAAAGACGTTAGTGTGAACATGGGCTCTGGAAACATGCCGGCGACTATCGTTGAAATCAATAAGGACGATGTGCGTGTTCGTTTAGCGAATGGTTTGACCATGGTAGTTAAAGCGGAGCACCTACGTTCGTAGATGGAGAATGCTCGACGCATGAAATGTCGATTCCGTTTCTCACTGATCGCTGCCGGCATGATGCTGGCAGCATCGGCACAGGCCCTAGAGGCCAAATATACATTAAGTGATATCCCGCAGCTTGCCCCCGAAAAGCAGCATGCCACTGCAAGTAAACGTGTTGCTTCTCGCTTTACGCGTTCTCATTACAAGCAGTTTTCTCTTAATGATCAATTCTCAGCCAGTATGTTCGATCGTTATATTGAAATGCTGGATTACAACAAAAGCTTTTTAACGGCATCTGATATTCAGCAGTTTGATAAATGGCAAAACCAGCTTGATGACCAGCTTAAACGCGGGGATACATCAGCGGCGTTTGATATTTACAATACCGCCTTGAAGCGTCGTTATGACCGCTATCAATATGCGCTTACCTTGTTAGATCGTGAAATCAACTTCGACATTGACGAAGAGATGGTGCTGGATCGTTCTGAGTTGCCTTGGGCCAAGGATCGCAATGAGCTCAATGAAATTTGGCGTAAGCGTGTGAAATACGATGCGTTGAATTTAAAGCTAGCGGGTAAAAACTGGGATGAAATAAAAGAGACCTTAAGCAAGCGTTATAATAATGCGCTTAAGCGTTTGACCCAGACCCACAGCGAAGATGTGTTCCAACTTTACATGAACGCTTTTGCGCGTGAAGTTGACCCTCACACAAGTTATCTTTCCCCGCGTAATGCAGAACAATTCCAGTCTGAGATGAATCTGTCTCTAGAAGGAATCGGTGCTGTGTTACAAGTTGTCGATGACTATACCGTTATTCGTTCACTTGTTGCTGGTGGACCGGCATCATCAACGAAGAAACTTACCGCAGGCGATCGCATTATTGGCGTAGCTCAAGATGGCAAGCAGATGGTTGATGTTATCGGCTGGCGCTTGGATGATGTTGTTCAGTTAATCAAAGGCCCGAAAGGGAGTAAGGTGAAGCTGGAAATCCTGCCAGAGGGTAATAACGCAAAAAGTTACGATGTCACGATTGTTCGTGACAAAATTCGTCTAGAAGATCGTGCAGCCAAGTCAGAGGTTGAGACCGCTGACGGCAAGAAAATTGGGGTTATTGAAATTCCAAGTTTCTATGTTGGTCTATCTGAAGATGTGAAAAAAGAACTGGCTAAATTAAACAATAGTCAGGTCGACGCTGTTGTTATTGATTTACGTAACAATGGTGGTGGTGCACTTACTGAAGCGACAGCATTAACGGGGCTGTTTATTAACAGCGGTCCGGTGGTACAGGTGCGTGACAGTTACGGTCGAGTGAAAGTGAATGGCGATTCTGATGATCGTGTTTACTTTGATGGTCCGCTGACGGTATTGATAAACCGTTATAGTGCATCGGCATCTGAAATCTTCGCGGCAGCGATGCAGGATTATGGCCGAGCTGTTATTCTGGGCGAGCAGTCATTTGGTAAGGGTACGGTACAGCAGCATCGTTCTTTAAATCATATTTATGATTTGTTCGATAAGCCGCTGGGTCATGTTCAGTACACGATTCAGAAATTCTACCGCATCAACGGTGGTAGTACCCAGAATTTGGGTGTCGTGCCTGACATCGCTTTCCCTACAGCCGTTGATCCATCGGAAACAGGCGAGAGTGTTGAAGATAATGCACTGCCGTGGGATAGCATTAAAGCTGCCGATTACCAGAAGCTTTATAATTTTTCGACTGTCTTGCCATCACTTGAGCAGAAACATGATGCCCGAGTAGGTAAAGATATGGAATTTGGTTTTATCAATCAGGATATTGCCAAGTATAAAGTTGAAAAAGACATCAACACGATTTCGCTTAGCGAGAAAGTGCGAATTGCCGAGCGTGACAAAGAAGATGCGGCTCGATTGGCTCGTCTGAATGAACGTCAGAAGCAACAAGGCAAGAAGACATTTGCGACGTTGGATGATGTGCCGAAAGACTATGAAGCCCCTGATGCTTATCTTGATGAAGCATTAGTTATTTCGGCTGATTTAGCTAAAGCACAAGGTTAATTCCATCTAGCAACCTTATTAAAAACGGTACCTTCGGGTGCCGTTTTTTTAATTAGAATAAGGGCTTGTTGGTTTTGATAGCTCATGTCTCATTTGCGAGACGAATGTGATCATATCTGTGATATTCATCGAATTTCTCATCACTCCTTGAAAATGAAGGCTAGGGTTAAAGATAGGTAATGAATCTGTCTGGAAGAGGGAGTGCTTATGAATAAGTCGTTACTGGTTGCCATTTTACTGATATTTGCAACATTTAATGCTAAAGCCTCTGATCTAACAGAGTTCGATTATCCCTTGCTGCTTGGTGACTGGTATTGGTTTAGCAATACAGATGAAGGCGTTGAGAGTGAAGGGGCAAGTTATCGTGCGATGAATGTGAAATTCAAATCTGATTACCGTTTTGTTATTCGCTTGCTGCAGGTGGATGGTAGCGTTGATGAGTGGAGTGGCATCTATGATATTGATGAAACAACGGTAACCTTTCGATCTCGTGGCCAGCCGGAACAACAGCATAGCTATATGCTAAGCTACAATCAGTTCTTACTTGATGGTGCACGTTTTACTAAGTTGGCTCCAGAGAATTTACCAGGTAATTGGCGTTCGGCGCAGATTTCAGGGCAAGATGTCGGTGATGCGGTCTCTGAGCTTTCTATCTCTTTACGGCCAGACTTTTTATTCTCAGCTGAAGTTTCAGGTAAAGATGGCAAGAAAAAAGAGCACAGAGGTATTTACTACATCGAGGATGATCGCATTGTTTTGATTTATGAAGACGGTCAGCAAGATAGCCAGTTTAGCCTTGGGAGCGACACCCTAACATTAACCAACAAGCAATTTGGTATGGAAGCTGTTATGCGAAGAGAGTAACAGGGTTAAATGCGGGCCTCTTATCAATAAAAAACCTCCCATTGGGAGGTTTTTTATTGATCCGTTAACAGATGATGTTTAGCTAACAATTTGGAATGCCTGTCGTAATTGGCTTAGGTAGCCTTCGTCACGACAAATACTCTTGCCCGGTTCATCTGAAATTTTGGCAACTGGTCGTCCTTCGCACTCAGTAAGTTTGAGAACGACATTCAGGGTTTTGACCCCTGGAAGATCACAGGTTAGCTGTGTACCGATACCAAAGCTGGTATTAATACGATGAGCAAAATGTTTATAGATGGCCAACGCCTTATTAAGGGTCAGGCTATCAGAAAAGACCAGTGACTTTGTCTTAGGATCAATCCCCAGTTCTTCATAATGTGCTATGGCTTTTTCGCCCCAGGCAATAGGATCACCGCTGTCATGGCGTAGGCCGACAAATCGCTCTGACAGGCGAAGGTCGAAGTCACGCAGGAATGCATCCATGTTGATGCAGTCGGTTAGGGCAATACCTAGGCTGTCTGGATATTCTTGAAGCCAGCGGTTAAGAGCCAGCTGTTGTGAATCAGCAAGTTCGCCAGAAAGCTGTTGGTGCGCTTGGAACCATTCATGAGCTTGCGTTCCCACAGGGGTCAGGTTACGGGTGCGCGCCAGATGGTAGTTCGATGTGCCTTTGAATTCAGGAACATGATTATGAAGGTATTCGACAACACGATGGTGCACGGCCTTGGAGAATCGACGGCGTGTACCGAAATCCACCAGCGAGAAAGCATCAAGGTTAATGCCTTCTGCATCAGCTTTTTGGTAGAAGTCTGCTAACTTTGATTTTAACTGCTCGATGGCGTCATCAGCAGTCAATTCAGGGTAGAAGTGCTTGCAGCGAACTTCACAGATGATGGCAAGTAACGGTACTTCCCATAAAATGATATCTAACCAAGTACCACGAATCGTGATGGCTAGCTGTTCACCGTCGTGGTCAATGTGAACTTGTTTACTGTCTAGTTTGAAAGTTTTAAGAAACTCAAGGTAATCCGCTTTGAAGAAAGATAAGGTCGAGAGATAGGCGATCTCGTCTTCAGTGAAAGACAAACCGGATAGACGATCAATTTGCTCTTGAATCTCTTGGCTGTATGGACGTAGGTCTTCCTTGCTTCTGCAATGGAACTCGGCCACTGCTTCAACAGTCGGATATTGGTGAAAAATTGCTTGCTGCATATGCAATTTATATGCATCAGTATCAAGCAGGGAATCGATAATCCCAATGTGTCCAAAATGATTCATAACGTATGTGGTTGTATTTTCCAATCCGGAGATTTTACCTTATTTTGAGCTTGAGTTGCCTCAAAATGTTTCAGATAGTTGCATTTTTTAGGGACAGTACGATACGCCGAAATGGCACTAACAACAAGCCTAACGGGTGTTTTTTGTAGTTATATAATACTTTGTGTTAATGGGATGTTTTTAAATCGATCTTGCTGTTAGGTTTGATTTAGGTAAACATTACTGTTCGTCATATAAGTATAGACAATAGAATGCGCCATAAGTGGACTTGGAGTTGGCGAAAAGAACTGCATAAGCGTGCAAACTTTCAGCATTCGTAAGTGTGAATGAGAAACATATCGCCAATGATGGGGAATCAGCTTGTTTGATGGCGTCAAACGCAGAATAATGGACATATAACCGCATCTTGAATTTTTCAGCCATTATGATGGCATCGCGGAACATAGAAGGAATTATTATGGCCGACCAAGCTTTTATCCAGCCAACAGCGAAATACCGCTCTGATTACCAGTCTCCGGATTTTACTATTACCGATCTAGATTTAGTGTTTGACCTTTACGATACCGCAACGCGTGTTGTTGCGAATAGTAAGGTAATTCGCCTGAATGAAGCGGCAACCTCTCTGGAACTTGATGGCGATTCACTCACCTTGGTTCGCTTGCAAATCAACGGCAATGACTGGCAGGACTATCTTGAGCAAGACGGAAAATTGCTAATTAACAACCTGCCTGCACAGTTTGACCTGTTGATTGAAACTGAAATCAACCCAGAGGCAAACACCGCACTGGAAGGGCTTTACAAATCGGGTGGGGCATTCTGTACCCAGTGTGAAGCTGAAGGTTTCCGTCGTATTACCTATTATCAGGATCGCCCAGACGTATTGGCACGTTTTACGACCAAGGTTATTGCTGATAAAGCTCAATATCCATTCCTGCTAAGTAATGGTAACCGTATTGATGGCGGTGAGTTGGAAGGTGGCCGCCACTGGGTGCAATGGCAAGACCCATTCCCGAAACCAAGCTACCTATTTGCGCTGGTTGCGGGTGATTTTGATGTATTGCGTGACAGCTACAAGACGGTAAGTGGCCGTGATGTAGCTTTGGAGATTTTTGTCGATAAGGGCAACTTGGATCGTGCCGAGTACGCGATGACATCTCTGATCAATTCTATGAAGTGGGACGAAGAGCGTTTCGGCCTTGAATATGATCTTGATATCTACATGATTGTCGCGGTTGATTTTTTCAATATGGGCGCAATGGAGAACAAAGGACTGAATGTCTTTAACTCTAAGTTCGTATTGGCAAACTCAAAGACAGCGACAGACACTGACTACCAGGGAATCGAAGCGGTAATTGGCCACGAATACTTCCATAACTGGACCGGTAACCGTGTTACTTGTCGAGATTGGTTCCAGCTAAGCCTGAAAGAGGGTTTGACGGTATTCCGTGATCAGGAATTTTCGTCAGATCTTGGCTCTCGCCCGGTAAACCGAATCAACAATGTTCGCATTATGCGCGGCCCTCAGTTTGCTGAGGACCGTGGTCCGATGGCGCATCCTATTCGTCCAGAAAAAGTAATTGAGATGAATAACTTCTATACACTGACTGTGTATGAGAAGGGTAGCGAAGTGATCCGTATGATGCATACCTTGCTGGGTGAGAAAAACTTCCAGGCCGGTATGAAATTGTACTTTGAGCGTCATGATGGCACCGCAGCAACCTGTGATGACTTTGTCGCGGCAATGGAAGATGCCTCGGGTATTAGCCTTGAGACATTCCGTCGCTGGTATAGCCAATCAGGCACGCCAGTTGTGGAAGTCGCGACGCAATACCTCGCCGAACAGAAACGTTACCGTGTCACTGTTAAGCAGCATACACCGGCAACGCCTGATCAGGCTGAGAAACAACCACTTCATATTCCATTCGATATCGAGCTTTACGATTCGAAAGGTGGGGTGATTGCACTGGAAATGGACGGTAAGCCAGTACACAGCGTATTGGATGTGACTGAAGCCGAGCAAGTGTTTGAGTTTGAAAATGTCGGCGAAGCACCCGTTATCTCAATGCTTCGTGAGTTTTCGGCACCTGTTGTACTGAAGTACGACTATACCGATGAAGAGCTGATCTTCTTGATGGTGCATGCCCGCAATGAGTTTGCCCGTTGGGATGCCGGCCAGATTTTGCTGGCTAAATACATTAAGGCGAATGTTGCACGTAGCCAGCAGGGTGAGCAATTCGAATTGCCTGAATCTGTAATCGATGCGTTCCGCGGCGTATTGCTTGATGAGACATTGGATCCAGCCTTTATTGCTGAAATGCTCACTCTGCCAAGCGAAAACGAAGTTGCTGGTTGGTATGACATCGTTGATGTGGATGCGATCAACAAGGTATTGTCCAATGTGACAACCACGTTGTCGAATGCGATGACCGATGAGTTTTCGGCAATGTACCATTCGCTGAATCAGGGCGAGTACAGTATTGATCATGAGGCAATGGCCAAGCGTGCTTTACGCAATACTTGCTTGGCGTACTTAGCTTATACCGAACAGGGTGATGCACTGGTAGCTAAGCAGTATGCTGAGTCTGACAACATGACAGATACTATTGCGGCAATGGCTGCCGCCAACGATGCCCAATTACCATGTCGTGCAGTTCAGATGGCTGACTTCAGTGAAAAGTGGACGCATGATGGCTTGGTTATGGATAAGTGGTTTGTTCTGCAGGGTAAGAACCCAGCAGAAAATGCACTTGCCAATGTACGTGAAACCATGAAGCATACGGCATTTGATTTGAAGAACCCGAACCGAACCCGTAGTTTGGTGGCAAGCTTCTGTGCAAATAACCCAGTTCGTTTCCATGCCAAAGATGGTTCTGGCTACCAGTTCCTGACGGAAATCCTGAAGGCACTGAATACCAGCAATCCGCAGGTGGCATCGCGTTTGATTGAGCCATTCCTCAAATATCGTCAATATGATGAGCAGCGTCAGGCATTAATGCGAACTGAACTTGAGAGCTTGTCGCAGTTGGATAATCTGGCGAAAGATCTGTATGAAAAAGTACAGAAGGCACTGGATCTGTAAGTTGTCTATAGGCTAGAGCTTTAGGTAGACTAGGGGCGCAGTGTGATACTGCGCCTTTTTCTTTATTGGCTAAGGGGTTGCAACGAAAAATACTATCGGGCGATCTCTATATGGATGTTTTGGGATACAAGAGATGAATGCCTATACATTTTCAATTCACGTTACCTACAATGACTACCTGAATTATTACTCCGGTGCGGCGAGTACGGTATTGGTTGTTACTGATAACGGCCTTAAGCTACAGCTGCCGGCATCACGGCTTCGTCCGTATTTGACCCAGCTGGGTATTAAAGGACGTTTCCGCCTGACGGTTAATGCTGACAACAAGTTCCAGCAATTGGAGAAATTAGCGTAGCGCCAAGGTCGGCTTGATCATTCTATTTCCATTCGATCAAGATCGATCGTAATTCTGGATCGTGATCGACAAACAAATCCATTCTCTTGCTACCTTTATTTTATCCTTTGTTTAACATGTTATTTCGTATGACTATCGATGAATGTTAGGGTTTAATTTGTAGAAGGTATTTATTTGTACTGGGTCTTAGATCGTAAAAGCCTATGTTTTTTATGCTTTGTCATTAAAAATAATGGTTTATATGTTTATAGATTCGATTTTTTGATCCGGTATTTTTTGCTGCTATTGGTATATTGGCAGATGTAAAATTCCCACCTTAGTCACATAACAGAGTATTTCCCTTTCAAAATAACAGTCTCCAGTAACTAAAACTAAACAAAATGCATACAATGGCGATGTCGCGCCTACCCAAGATCATTTGAGCATCAGGCAATGTGTGCGGGTAGTGCGTTCCAAACTCTATACTGATTATTAATTATAAAGATGGAGCATTGCTATGACCGCACCTGACCCTATAGTGCCGGTGTTGCTTGAGAAAGTGTATGGCTTGATTCAGGATAAGATTGAAAGCCCTCAGCAGCCTTTAGTCGAAGTGTTTGCTCAGCGATTGTTGGGGCAACTTGCCGAAGATGATCTGCTTCAGCGGAATGAATCTGACTTGTACGGTGCCGTTCTGAGCTTATGGCATCATTTGGTACAAAATGATCCGAAGGATATTTCGGTTCGGGTCTACAATCCCACCCTTAGCCGCTATGGCTGGCAATCGACTCATACAGTGGTTGAAATTATTACACCGGATAGGCCATTTTTGGTTGATTCAGTACGGATGACATTGATTCGTTTGGGAATAACCAGTCATTTGATGCTAAATGGGCCTTATTATTTCCGCCGTGATAGCGAAGGCAATATTCAAGAAGCGTGTGGTAAAGACGGCGATCTCCAGACCCTTTTCCATATTGAAGTCGATCGTCTCAATGACAAGCAGGAGCTGAAGACCCTAAAGCAGGAGCTCGAGCAGGTTTTGCTTGATGTTAATATTGTCGTGAATGATTGGCAGTCGATGCAAGACAAAATGAAAAGCATTGTCGAGCAACTCAAGTCATCCTCTTTGCCCGTTACTACTGATAAACGTGATGAGGCTATCGCTTACCTGGATTGGGTAACACACCATAATT
This sequence comes from Photobacterium aquae, assembly GCF_001029445.1. GTDB lineage: Bacteria > Pseudomonadota > Gammaproteobacteria > Enterobacterales > Vibrionaceae > Photobacterium > Photobacterium aquae. The sequence goes on along the minus strand of NZ_LDOT01000026.1, from coordinate 25,634 downwards.
TTACCTTTATGGGGTATCACAATTATGATCTGGTGGCGATTGAAGGGGATTATGAATTAAGACCTTGCCATAACACCGGATTGGGGCTGTTAAGTAAGCCCAATAAAGTGCGATCGCTGCGGCTTTCGTCTTTGCCGGAATCCGCTCGCTTCGAGGCCCGCAAGCCTGAATTGCTCATCTTGACCAAAAGCAATGCCAAGTCGAAGATTCATCGGCCCGCCTATACCGACTATATCGGGATCAAGCGTTTTGATGAGGATGGCAATGTCATCGGCGAGCATCGCTTCACCGGCCTCTACGCATCAACAGCCTACCATCAGTCTACAACTAATATTCCCCTGATTAGCAACAAGGTCGCACGGATCCTCGAGGAGAGCCGCTATCCAGCGGGTTCACACTCTTGGAAGGCATTGAACAACTTGCTGGAGACATACCCGCGTGATGAGCTGATCCAAGCGACAGAAAAAGAGATGCTCGACGTGGGTTGGGGGGTCGTGCGGATGCAGGACCGAGACTTACTGAGGCTTTTTATCCGCCGAGACCCATTCGGCCGATTTTTTTCGTGCATGGTCTATGTGACGAAAGAGCGTTATAACACCGAGCTAAGGCGTAAGACGCAGGAAGTGTTGCGCGATTATTTTGGCTCAACCCAAGATGTTGAGTTCACGACCTTTTTCTCTGAAAGCCCATTGGCGCGTACGCATTATATTGTCCGGGTTGAAAACAATAATTTCGATGTCGATGTTAAAGCAATAGAGCACAATCTCGTTGAAGCGGCATCTTCATGGGAAGATCGGTTGAGTAGTTCTTTAATCGCTAATTTTGGCGAGAGCAACGGAACCTTACTGGCCAAAAATTATGCCCGGGCATTTCCTCGTTCCTATAAGGAGGCAATGCTGCCCGGTTCGGCGGTTGCGGATATCGAGCGGCTGGAGAATCTCAGTGAAACCAACAAGCTCGGAATGCTATTTTATCGCCCGCAGGAAGAGGCTACAGACTCGCGTTTTGTGAAACTCAAATTGTTCCATCGTGAAGAGCCCATCCACTTGTCTGATGTGATGCCTATGCTGGAAAACTTGGGTCTGAGGGTGATTGGTGAATCACCGTACCAAGTCGTTACCGCCAAGGGGACGGTGTATTGGATCCTGGATTTCGCCATGCTCCACAATGCTTGTACCGGTATCGATTTGTCAGAGGCGAGGGATCGCTTCCAAGAGGCCTTCTCGGCGATTTGGCACGGGGAGCTGGAAAATGATGGTTTCAATCGGCTGGTATTGTGTGCGGGGCTAACGGGCAGAGAGATTACGATCTTACGTAGTTACGCACGTTACATGCGTCAAGTGGGCTTTCCGTTTAGCCAGCACTATATTGAAGAAACGCTTTCTGGTCATCATGACTTGGCCCGAGATCTCGTCCGTTTGTTTGCGTTGCGGTTCAGGCCAAAGGGTAAATATAGTGACAAGGCGGCTAATGATCATATCGCCAAGATTAACGGCAAGCTGGATCATGTAGAGAGTCTGGATGATGACAGGATCATTCGCCGTTATATGGATATGATCTTGGCCACTCAGCGTACCAATTATTATCAGGTCGACGAGCAGGGGCACTGTAAGCCTTGGCTGTCATTGAAGCTCCGTCCTTCGGACATCCCGGAGATCCCAGCACCTGTACCGTTCTTTGAGATTTTTGTTTATGCGCCGGATATCGAGGGGGTTCACCTTCGTGGCGGTAAGGTAGCCCGGGGCGGATTGCGCTGGTCGGATCGGCAGGAGGACTTCCGTACTGAGATCCTCGGTTTGGTTAAGGCCCAGCAGGTTAAGAACACCGTGATTGTCCCCGTTGGCGCCAAAGGCGGGTTTGTCTGCAAGAAGCAGCCACAGTTGATCACCCGGGAGGAGATTTGGGCGGAAGGGCAGCGTTGTTACAAACGCTTTATCCGAGCTCTGTTGGATGTGACGGACAATATTATTGACGGCGAGCTTGTGCCACCAGCCAATGTAGTGCGCCATGATGAGGATGATCCATATTTGGTTGTGGCCGCTGACAAGGGTACGGCAACATTCTCGGATCTGGCTAACTCTGTCTCTGAGGATTATCGCTTCTGGCTGGGGGATGCATTTGCATCGGGCGGCTCTAATGGCTACGACCACAAGAAAATGGGGATCACTGCCAAAGGTGGCTGGGAATCTGTAAAGCGGCATTTCCGCGAACTGGGTATTGATTGCCAGAATACGGATTTTACCTGTGCGGGTATTGGTGACATGGCCGGTGATGTGTTTGGTAACGGAATGCTTCTGTCTAAGCATATACAGTTGGTGGCGGCGTTTAACCACATGCATATCTTCCTCGATCCCAATCCTGATGCCGCGTCGAGTTGGCAAGAGCGGGAACGCCTGTTTAACCAGCCTCGTTCAAGCTGGGAAGATTATGATCCGGCATTAATCTCGGAAGGTGGTGGCGTGTTCTCTCGTCGTAGCAAATCGATAAAGCTATCGTCACAGGTTCAGAAGTTATTGGGGACACGTAAACAGGTTATGCCGCCCAATGAGCTGATCCGGCTGATATTACAAATGGATGTTGATTTATTGTGGAACGGCGGGATTGGCACCTATGTAAAGGCATCGGCAGAAAGCCATAGCGAGGTTGGTGATCGGGCTAATGATGCTTTGCGGATCAATGGCTGCGAGCTTAGGGCGAAAATTGTTGGTGAAGGGGGGAATCTGGGTCTGACCCAGCTAGGTCGAGTTGAATATGCCAAGCATGGCGGCCGGGTTAATACCGATTTTATTGATAACGTGGGGGGCGTTGATTGCTCGGATAACGAGGTTAATATCAAAATTTTGCTAAACAGCCTTGTTGTCGCTGGGGATCTTACCTACAAGCAGCGTAATGAGTTGCTGGAGCGCATGGAAGATGAGGTCGGTGAGATTGTATTGGATGATGCTTACTTCCAGAGCGAATCCATATCGGTGACTCAGCAGCAGCAGGTTTTGCTGCTCAAAGAGCAGATCCGCTTTATCCACCATCTGGAAAAAGAAGGTAAGTTGGATCGGGTATTAGAATACTTGCCTGATGACGATACCCTCGCGGAGCGAGAAAAATCGGGGATGGGCCTGACCAGACCAGAGCTAGCTGTGCTGGTGGCTTATGGAAAAATGGTTTTGAAGGAGCAACTGGTTACCGACGAGGTAGCAAGTGATCCGTATCATGCCCGTTTGTTACCGGCCTATTTCCCTAAAGAGCTCAGGCAGAAGTATCAGCTGCAAATGGAGCAGCATCCACTGCGTAGGGAGTTAATTGCAACCTCGCTGGCCAATCAAATGTCTAATGAAATGGGCTGCAACTTCGTAACGCGGCTTCAGGAAGAGACAGGGGCAACAGTGGCAGAGATATCTTCTGCTTATTCTGTTGGGCGTGCGTTGTTTAACTTTGAGTTGTATTTTGAACAAGTAAGAGCGCTAGACAACATTATCCCGGCAAACGTGCAGTACGAGGTGTTGTATCGCTGCCGTAGAATGTTGCGCCGGGCGACTCGATGGATATTGCGAAATCGTGATCGTTCGTTGGGAATCGAGCAGCAGATCGCTTTTTATCAACCGGTCATTAATCGGTTAAGGGAGAATTTAGAGCGTTACCTTGTCACTGAAGAGGTGCAAGAGCATAACGAGCAGGCACAGTTGATGCTTGATCAGGGCATCCCCGACCAACTGGCGCATAACATTGCGCGTTTGAGCAGTTTGTACTCGGCAATGGACATAGCACAGATTGCCAGTCAGCTAGATAAGGACATTGACTTTATTGCGCATGTTTATTTTGTGATTGGGGCTGACTTGTCATTGCATTGGTTCTTGAAGCAGGTTCATAACCAGCCGGTTGAGAACCACTGGCAAGCGTTGGCCAGAGCTTCGTTCCGGGAGGATCTTGATTGGCAGCAGCGGCAGCTAACATTGGCGGTGATCACGAGTGGTGTGAATGGGGATAATGTCGAAGCTTTGATTGAAAACTGGCTGGAAGTCCATCGTCCGGCTATACAGCGTTGGAATACCGTATTGGCAGAATTCAAAGTAGGAACGACGCATGAGTTTGCTAAGTTTTCGGTGGCGTTGCGTGAGCTGATGTTGCTTAATTTGAATTGCCGACCAGCAGGCTAAACTTAACCCCGTAGTCTGGATGTAGCCAATTATAGGTGAAGGCCACATGGCAATGTCATGTGGCCTTTTGTTGAAATGGGGGAGTTAGGTTAAACGTTTGCTTTTTTAATGTGAAACAAGACAGTAATTTTGATATTTGATAACTATATAACGAAAATTCGCGTTGAATGCAGAAAATAAACGTTGAACTAAGAGGGTAAAGTAGGAATAATGTCCTCCCGTTTATACGGGGCTTTTATAGGAGGTACAATGATTTACCGCCTCGCACGATCTGCAATTTTTAAGCTGGACGCTGAAAAAGCACATGATCTTGCTATTCAGAATTTTTCTCGCTTCACCGGCACTCCTCTCGATCTCTTCTATCGTCAACACGTTCCTGATCGCCCAGTTGAAGTAATGGGCATTACCTTCAAAAATCCAGTTGGTTTGGCTGCAGGCCTTGATAAAAACGGCGAATGTATTGAAGCATTTGGTGCTATGGGCTTTGGTTTTGTGGAAGTGGGGACGGTAACGCCTCGTCCACAGGCGGGTAATGATAAGCCTCGTTTGTTCCGCGTTATTCCTGCGGAAGGGATTATTAACCGTTTCGGCTTTAATAACCTAGGTGTTGATAATCTGATTGAAAATGTCAAGAAAGCCAAATATGACGGCGTTATTGGGATTAATATCGGTAAAAACAAAGATACACCATTGGAAAAAGGCGCGGAAGATTACCTGATCTGCATGGAGAAGGTGTATGAGCACGCGGGGTATATCGCGGTAAACATCTCGTCACCGAATACGCCTGGGTTGCGTACACTGCAATACGGCGAGATGCTGGATGAGTTACTGGCCCAGCTAAAAGAAAAGCAAAGCGAACTAGCGGAAAAGCATGGTAAATATGTCCCGCTGGCGCTCAAGATCGCACCAGATCTTGAGGATCATGAAATTCGCCAGATTGCAGACTCATTGATCAAGAGTAAGATTGATGGGGTGATTGCAACCAATACGACACTGGATCGTACTTTGGTTCAGGGAATGCCGCATTGTGATGAGATGGGGGGCTTGAGTGGCCGTCCGCTACAAAATCGCAGTACAGAGGTCATTCGCTTGCTTGCTGAAGCTCTGGATGGTGCGTTGCCAATTATCGGGGTAGGTGGCATTGATTCGGCCATTGCCGCTCGTGAGAAGATCCAGGCAGGGGCTAGCCTCGTTCAGGTTTACTCCGGTTTTATCTACCACGGGCCTAAATTGGTGAAAGATATTGTGATGGGCTTAGAGTAAATACTCAGATTCACGTGACCTTGTCACTTAAATTGGTAGAATAAAGATGTGCTTGTGATTTAATCACAAGCACTTTTTTTTATTAAATGCTTATGACAAAAGAGATTTTTAGTGTAAATTGTCAAACTTTCATAAAGTTGCATTCGTTTTCACGAATATTTTTCCTCTTTTTATTTGAGTTGAGCAAAGTAAAATTCTCCTAGAGTTGTTTCAAGTGTTGGACAATTTGATGTTACGGAGAAGGTTTGGAGCGATAACATGTTGAAACCTAACAATTCATGGATGTGGTATTACGACCAGAAAGTTGACGCTTTGATGCTAGATCTTGGCGATGAAATGGTTTTCCGTGTTTCAATTCCGACCAAGCATCTTATCCCGTGTGCGTTCGCGAAAAGCGTATTCACGGTTGATGATGCAACTACTTATCAAACCTACCTTGAAGGCATCAACCAGTTAGATCTTTCTCCTCCGAGAAAGGCCGAATTGGCCCTGACTGCTGTTGCCGCAAGCCGTTTCCATAAACCAATGATGCCTAAGAGCTGGTTCTTTGAGTCGAGCAACGCAAATTGTGTCCCTCAAACCGGGGATGTTGTGACCCTAACAACCAAAGATGGGAAGGGTAACTTCTTGATTATTGAGAATAGCGGTTGTGCTAGTTTGTGTATGCTGGCCTCGGTTGAGGGCTTGACCCTTACAACAAGCAAGGAAATGGCGTTTTGTGAGCTGATTAAGGTGATGAATGACCGTATGTCTGAATACGAAGTTTATATCGAACAGCCCGTGGTTAGCTTTGCGCTGGTGGGGTAGTGATTTCCCCGTTGGAGTAAAGAGTCGCTATCCATTTGCATCTTATACATTGAGAAGCTAGGCTTCTTTTTTTTGTTTTCTTAATCTTTCCTCTCGGTCATCTTCTTTCTTTTCCTATCTCATATCTTCTTTGTCGTTAGTCAATTGTATCTATGCGGCCTGTTTCCATCATGATAGTCATGCCGTTAATGACGCCATATCGTTATGCAGACACGTCCGTATTTCGCTATCTTGATTGATACCTTATACCATTCTCTCTGCTTGCCGGATATATTCGTGACGCTGTCACAACAAGACCATACTAATACCTTCTTCTGGACAACCTTACGATATGTAAATCGATGTGCTTTATGAAGACATAGTCTGCGGGTCGTTCTCTCTTATGCGAGGAGGGGTTGGTCATCGTTAGATGTCAATTATTTGGCAATTTGGTGCCTATATCTTAGCCACTATTAGGATATTCAACCTCTTTCCTTACACAAAATAACCGTGCCTAAAGTGATCTTGCTCGTATTTTTTTATTATTGTTGAATAATTTTTTTGTCTTAATTTTAGAGATTAGGACAAAAAAACACCCATATTTTACCCACAAAAAGACAACACCAATTACCTCGTTTCCTCATTTAGTTGTGATCTGTAATTTATTTTCATTATGGATTTTTTATCCACTGGTGTGCCAATCCTCAATCTTTCCCAAAAGGAAATTAATGGTGATTGGTAGGATAACAATGGCATAGGAAGTGGTTAATGAGCATCTATTTAAAGGTTTTTTTCGACAAATAAAGTCAAAATAAATTAGATAAGTAAATGAAAATAAACAATAAAAATCCATTGTTTATCTGTGGAAACCATGTTGGGTGTGCCGCCTGATAGGAAGGGAGGATATTGTTGCCACTTCTGTTTGGCGAAGGTGCGCACTAGATTGTTGCCTGACAGCTACAATCTGTAGTGTGTTTACTTTCGAAGGGCTCAGTTGAGAATAGGGGTAAAACAGGCGATTGCTGTTTTTTTAGCTAAATAGGCATTTAAGTTCTTTCTGGTGCAAGGTATTTGGTCTGTTTTCAGTTATAATTCTTCGCAACATAAGCGCGAAAAGAACCCCATGAATCAATATCTAGCTATTACATCTCGAGGTCTTGAGAACCTCTTGGCTCAAGAGCTTGAGCAACTGGGTGCCCAGAGCATCAAAGTTGTTCATGCTGGTGTACGTTTTAAAGCAGAGAAGGCAGAAGCGTATCGCTGCTGTCTGTGGACGCGTCTGGCTTCCCGTATCATTTTGGTGCTAAGCGAATTTGACGTTCGTGACGATATGGATCTGTACCTAGGCGCAACAGCCGTAAACTGGATGGAGCAATTTAGCCATACCACACGGTTTGTTGTTGATTTTAACGGTACTAACCGTGAAATTCGCAATAGCCAATATGGCGCGATGAAAGTGAAAGACGCCATCGTTGACCGTTTTACCAAGGCCGATCTTCCACGCCCTAATATTGACCGCGAACGTCCTGATCTGCGTGTACACATGCGTCTATCAGGTGAAAAGGGTGTATTGGGCCTGGATATGGCAGGTAGTGGTCTTCATCAGCGCGGTTACCGTAGCGAAGCGGGTAAAGCGCCATTGCGCGAGACCCACGCGGCGGCACTGGTACTGAAATCAGGCTGGACGGTTGATAAACCGCTGCTCGATCCTATGTGTGGCTCGGGCACGTTGCTGATTGAAGCGGCAATGATTGCGGCTGGCATCGCACCAGGGCTTAAGCGTAAGCGTTGGGGCTTTGAGTCATTTAAAGATTTCGATAAAGAAGCCTGGATGGAAATCCATGCCGAGGCGACGGTAAAAGCCCGCCGTGGTCCTGCGACTGTTACAACTAAATTCTTCGGTATCGAAAAAGATCAGCGCGTACTGAGTATTGCCCGCGACAACGCAGGTCGTGCTGGTGTGAAAGATCTGATTGATTTCCAGCATGGTGATGCAACGCAGTTGGTTTGCCCTGAAGGCTTTAGTGAGGGTGTGATCCTTTGTAACCCTCCTTACGGTGAGCGTTTGGGTACGACACCAGAGTTGATTTCTTTGTACACTTTGTTTGGCAATCGCTTGAAACTGGCGTTTGCAGGTTGTACGGCAGCTATTTACTCGTCGTCTAATGAATTGTTGAGCTGTCTGCGCATGCGTGCTGACAAGCAATTCAAATTGCGCAACGGTGCGCTTGATTGTGTCCTGAAAACCTACCTGATCACTGCTGGTGGCGTAAAGCATGTTGAAGGTGAGGCCGAAGGTCGTCTTGAAGAAACCGAAGTTGCACCGGATTTTGCCAACCGTCTGAAGAAGAATATTGGTAAGTTGGGTAAATGGGCCAAGAAAGAAGGTTTGGATTGCTTCCGTCTGTATGATGCCGATTTGCCAAACTACAATGCGGCGATTGACCAGTACCAAGACTATATCGTTATTCAGGAATATGCTGCGCCGAAAACGGTACCAGAAGAAATGGCGCGTCGCCGTTTGATGGATATCATGCGTGCCACGATTCAGGTAACCGGTGTTGATAGCAGCAAAGTGGTACTGAAAGTGCGCGAACGCCAGAAAGGCAAGAGCCAGTATCAGAAGCTATCAAGTGCTGAGCGTCACATGGTGGTGAACGAGTACGGTGTTGACTTGAAAGTGAACCTGTTTGATTACTTGGATACAGGCTTGTTCCTTGATCACCGCATCACTCGTCGTATGTTGGGTGAGATGTCAGCTGGCAAAGACTTCCTGAACTTGTTTGCTTATACCGGTTCTGCAACTTGTCATGCCGCAGTTGGTGGGGCGAAGTCAACGACAACGGTTGATATGTCTAATACCTACCTTCGTTGGGCACAGGAGAACATGGAACTGAACGGTCAGATCGGCCGCCAGCACCAGTTTATCCAAGCGGACTGCTTGCAGTGGTTGCAGCAGGTGGACGAAACGTTTGATCTGATTTTCATTGATCCGCCAACGTTCTCGAACTCGAAGCGTATGACCCAAAGTTTTGATATCCAGCGTGACCACATCATGTTGATGGAAAACCTCAAGCGTATGCTACGTCCGAATGGTCAGATTGTTTTCTCGAATAATAAGCGTCTATTCAAGATGGATTTCGAGAAACTTGAAGAACTTGGCTTACAAGCGAAGAACATTTCTGATAAAACGTTGCCATTGGACTTCGGTCGCAACAAGCATATCCATAACTGCTGGATTGTTACTCACAAGGAAGGGTAAGTGCTAATCACGCTATATAGCACAACAGGATGTCACCTTTGCGAGCAGGCTTATAGCCTGCTCGTTCGTGCTGGTGTGGCTGAGAATATCAAGGTAGTCGATATCGCCTTTGATGATGCGTTGTTTTCACGTTACGGCACTACAATCCCAGTACTTTCTCTCCAATCTTCCAATTCTGAACAACATAGCCCGGAGCTCGGCTGGCCTTTTGACGCCGAGTTGCTGGCATCATGGTTAAAAGACAATGGCTTTAATTCATATCAGTAACGCCCAGTTGGCGTACGGTGATCATGCACTGCTAGATAAAGCAGAGTTTATCCTTCAACCTAACGAACGAGTATGTTTGGTAGGGCGCAATGGCGCGGGCAAATCAACCTTGATGAAGGTAATTTCGGGCGATGTATTGCTTGATGACGGCAGCATCCAGCGTCAGTCGGAACTGCGCGTATCGCGTCTTGAACAGGATCCACCTCGTGATGCTGAAGGTACGGTATTTGATTTTGTCTCTGAGGGCCTTGCCGAGATTGGTAAGGTGCTTAAAGAGTACCACCACCTGCTGGATTTGATCACTCGTGAGCCAAGCGATGCGAATTTCGCTAAGCTGACTCGTGCCCAAGAGCAGATTGAACATGCGGATGCTTGGCAGTTTGATAACAAAATCACCTCGGTGTTGCAGCATTTGCAGCTTGAGCCGAGTGTACTGCTCAAGGATCTATCAGGCGGTTGGCAGCGTAAGGCTGCTTTGGCCCGTGCGCTGGTTTGTGATCCCGATATTCTGCTGCTTGACGAACCGACCAACCACCTGGATGTAACAACCATTGAATGGCTTGAAGGCTTCTTGAAAGAGTTCAAGGGCTCGATTGTCTTCATTTCTCACGACCGTGCATTCATTCAGTCTATGTCGACACGTATTGTCGATTTGGATCGTGGTCAGCTGGCATCTTTCCCTGGGGATTACGAACAGTATCTTGATGCCAAGGAAGAGATGCTGCGCGTAGAAGCGGAGCAAAATGCTGAGTTTGACAAGAAACTTGCTCAGGAAGAAGCGTGGATCCGTCAGGGTATCAAAGCCCGTCGTACCCGTAATGAAGGCCGTGTTCGAGCCCTTAAGCAGCTTCGTCGTGAACGCAGCGAGCGCCGCGATGTAGTCGGCAAGGCAGACATGCAGCTGCAAGAAGCCAGCACGTCGGGCAAGATTGTCTTCGAAGCGAAGAACATCAGTTATAGCTACGATGATAAACCAATCATCAAAGACTTTAGCTTTAATGTGATGCGCGGCGATCGTATTGCGCTTATCGGTCCTAACGGATGTGGTAAGAGTACGCTGTTGAAGATCATGCTGGGCAACTTGGAGGCTCAGGGTTACTTCCATTGTGGAACCAAGCTGGAAGTGGCGTATTTTGACCAGTACCGCGAAGTGCTAGACCCTGAGAAAACCGTGATGGACAACCTTGCTGACGGCAAGCAGGAAGTAACCGTTAATGGCCGTACTCGTCATGCGCTAGGTTATTTGCAAGATTTCTTGTTCCATCCTCGCCGTGCCCGTACTCCGGTAAAAGCGTTGTCTGGTGGTGAGAAAAACCGTCTTCTACTCGCAAAATTGTTCCTTAAGCCAAATAACTTGTTGGTACTCGATGAACCAACCAACGATTTGGATATCGAAACCTTGGAACTTTTGGAAGAAATTCTTGCCAATTATCAGGGTACTTTGCTGCTTGTGAGCCACGATCGTCAATTTGTCGATAATACAGTGATGACAAGCTGGATTTTTGAAGGTGATGGCGTGATCGACGAATACGTCGGCGGCTATCATGACGCGCAGGAGCAGCGTGCGAACTCGCTGAGTCAAAGGGCGAAGGCGCAAGCCGAGCAAATTGAACAGGCAAAGAAGAAAGAAGAGAACAAGCAACAGCGCCAAGAAGCTCGCCAGCGTACGGTTAAGAAACTCTCTTACAAGTTACAGAAAGAGCTGGAAGAGCTGCCGCAACTTATTGAAAAACTGGAAAATGAAATTGCTGAGTTGCAGGAAAAAATTAATGATCCTGCGTTCTTCCAAGATGTGAAGAATGACACTCAGGCTGTGCTGTCTCGTTTGAGTGAGGCAGAGGCGGAGTTTGAACAGGCATTCGAACGTTGGGAAGAACTAGAAGCAATGCAGAAGGAATCTTAATGCAACATAAAATGTTAAAACTATCAGCACTGGCTCTTATGGTAGCCGGTGCGACAAGCGCCAATGCTGCAGTTTACCGTGTTGTTGAGGTAACCGGTGATAGCTCTGTTGCTGATCAGCAGTATTACCCTGAAGTCTCAAATGACCGTCTAAGACAGAATGTTGAGTTTTACGGTGAAGCGATTGCGCCAAGCTCGGCACAAAACTGTTTTGCTCAAAGCTGTAATGAAACCAGCTTCCCATTGGCAGGTGAGAGCCGTTTGGGTTCTGAAGGTGTGCCGATTCGTGATGAAGTGGCTTATATCAGTGACAACTTACAGCATATCGTTGATAGGGAAAGTCTGCAGCGCTACTGTGAGACCCGTTTGGGGCCGAATACCTGTGGTGACTGGGCGCTGACGCGTTATTACGGTAAAGGTTACAATACCATTGACGCTACTGATCGTACTGGTATCGGTGGTATGGTGCGTGAGCAAGAATCGTGGAATAACGGTTATTTTGCCAATACAACCGCAATGATTGAGCAAAGTGGCAATACCATGCAGCCAATCGAGACGTTTGCCGACAAGAGTGAAGGTTATGATCCTGCGGTAACGGGTGTATTGGGTACTATTAGTTCAACACAATCTAATGATTCAGTTATCAATCAGATCATTGATGATACAGGTTCTGATTTCCTAGGGGTAACGACGGGGGCCTATTTCTCTAATGGTGACCGTAATGCCCGCCAGTTTGATAAGCGTGGATTTGTAAACCTCGGTGGCAATGAAGTGCGCCTGGATCCGGTGCAAGGCAATGCGATGACGCAAAATGCGGGTCAGAGCTTGGCTTGGGATTCGGTTACGTTGTCAGATGGCAGTCGCTTGGTGGTTGGTAGTGCTTCGTTCTCGCCAAGTAAGTTCGACGATGAAGACAAGGTACCGGACAAGAGTAACGATACCGATCCGGGCTTTAGTTTTGATGCCTTCAAGAGCTGTGTTGATAAAGGCGATAACTTGGCCGCGTTTTTTGGTACCAAGGAGTGTCAGCTATCGGTATTTGCCAATGATGCTGTGTTCTGGAGTGTCGATGGTACAACAGGTGCTGTAACGGCGAAGGCATTGGCTGACCGTGTTGACGGGAGTGGTCGCGAATACCCGGCGCAGGATCCTGATGAAAACAAGCGTTCATTCCAGGCGTCTGCTCGTGCCGTAAGTTTGGTGCAAGGTAAGCCAGTGGTAGCGGGCTTTACGACTGACTCTGTAAATAATGGTGTGGGTAATACCGTAGAAGGTGATTACTACGCAGTACGCGCTGCTGTGTATGAGCCATCAACTGATTTCGCTAGCGGCAACGAGAAATGGGAACGCAAGATCATTCCTGGTTTGTCGATTAAGTCCGATGATGAGCGCAAGCTAGTTTTTAGTATGGCGACAGATATTAATGACAATAACATGGTTATTGGTGTTGCGAAGAACAACGTTGCCCAGAACCGCTCTTATACCGAGCGCATGTTCGTTTATGATAATGCAGTCAATGCATCTGCGCCGACGTTCCTGAATAGTGGCGTGTCTTCGCTGTTCTTTGAAGGCGCCAACGGTTACCCTGCGGCTATCAACAATAATAACCAGATTGTTGGCCGTGTGGATGCAGAGTCTATAAATCAGGTAGAAGGTCGTTTCCGTCGTCAGCGTGCTTTCACCTATGCAATGGGCGAAATCCCTGAATCTGCGGCATTGAAGCGTGGTGATGTTTACTTCCTTGATGATCTGGTCAACGATGGCAACAAGGGTGGTGTGGCTAACCAATTCCGTATCTTTGATGCGTCTGACATTAACGATGCGGGTGTGATCTCAGCAACGGCCTACAAGTGTGATGGCGGTTATGACGATTTGTCGAAAGACTCGTTCTGTAAAGGCGGTCAGCCAGGTTCAGAGCGTATTGTTGCGGTTAAGCTGATCCCAATCGATGCTGGACAGTCTCCATCGGTGCAGACACGTCCACAGCGAGAAGAAAGCATTGAGCGAGAGGGTGGTTCTCTGGGCTTCCTTGCATTATCCGTGCTAGGTTTGCTGGGTTTCCGTCGCCGTAAGTAAGTTTTCTGTCAACATTGTTTGAAGTACTAACAGGCTCACATATCGTGGGCCTGTTTTTTTATAAGGGTTGATATCCAAGTCCATTTGGCTAATTCTTATAAGTGGAGTCACAAAAGCTCCATCATTATGCAATAGTAATGAATGAAACAAATAAGGATGAGGATCGAACTATGAAGAGACAAAAGCGGGATCGTCTGGAGCGCGCACAATCTCAGGGCTATAAAGCCGGTATCAATGGTCGTTCCAGTGAAGACTGTCCGTATCATTCTACGGATGCCCGTACAAACTGGCTAGGTGGCTGGCGAGAAGCAAGAGAAGATCTGCAATCTGGCCTGTTTAAATAATTAAACCTCCCTTCATATCACCCTTATTGAGCCCCTATTAGGAACAGGGGCTTTTTTATGCCTCAAATTTCTAGGTTCTGCCACTGAGTGGGCTATAAGCGACCGATAAAGAAAAGGCCGCATCAGGTGCGGCCTTTATAGTGTTACCAATAGATATTAGTGGGGGAAGGAACATCTATGGGTTAGAAAGCAGATGTATCCTTGAACAGACCCACTTTCAGGTCTTTCGCTGTGTAGATTTCTTTGCCGTCTACCAGAACTCGGCCATCGGCGACACCCATGATCAGCTTGCGGTTGATGACACGTTTGAACTGAATTTCATAAGTTACCTTTTTCGCTTCAGGCAGGATTTGGCCGGTGAATTTCACTTCGCCAACGCCTAGAGCGCGACCTTTACCTTCACCGCCGGCCCAACCAAGGAAGAAGCCGACAAGCTGCCACATTGCATCAAGGCCAAGGCAACCAGGCATGACAGGGTCACCTTTGAAGTGGCAATCGAAAAACCACAGATCAGGTTTGATGTCGAGTTCGGCATGGATAAAGCCTTTACCGTGCTCGCCACCTTCGTCAGTAATGGTCAGAATACGGTCGATCATCAACATGTTGTCAGAAGGCAGCGACGGAAAGTCAGGGCCGTGAAGCTCACCTTTACCACAGGCAACAAGTTCATCATAGTTATAAGATTGCTGGCGTTTCATCAGACTTTTTAGCTCCTTGAAAAGTATGGAGCTAAATTAGCTTACACATGTACGCTAAACAACTCGGATCAGTTCTGGACAAACCAGTGACGAAGACGAGAAAGCAAACCACCGTGGTGATCATCCAGCGCGTGGTGCACGTCATCAATACGTTCGGCAATTTTTGCCAGCAGCGTATCATCGTCGTTTTCATCGTCGCTTCGGAATACCTTGCCGGTCAGGCGCGGCAGGGCATCGTCAACGCTTGAAACCGTCCAGATATGGAACTGACCTGCTTTTATTGCCTCGACAACCTCATCACACAGGCACAGGTTGGTTAGGTTTGTCTGGGGCAGGATAACGCCTTGGTTACCTGTCAGGCCGCGATAGGCACAAACCTTGTAGAAACCTTCGATCTTTTCGTTGATGCCGCCCACGGCCTGTACACGGCCAAATTGGTCTACTGCACCGGTAACGGCAATCTGTTGATTGATAGGCTGCATAGACAGGGCTGATACTAGCGAGCACAGCTCGGCAAGTGAGGCGCTGTCACCATCAACTTCCGAATAGGATTGTTCGAAAACGATAGAGGCCGAATAGGGCAATGGCTGGTTGAGATCGAGGGCGGTACTCACGAATGCCTGCATGATCATCATACCTTTGGCATGGATATTACCGGCAAGCTCGGCTTTGCGCTCGACATCGGAAATATCACCGTCGCCAAAATGCACCACGCAAGAGATACGCGCGGGCTCGCCATAGGCTCGAGGGTGTCCCGGCACTTCGACAACCGTAAGGCCGTTGACCTGGCCAATCTCTTCGCCCTGACAGTCGATAATGACTTGGCCATGATGAATATCTTCAATTGCTCGCTCTGGCAGGTAAGACTCGCGGTACTCACGCGCATCTAGGGAGTCTTGGATATGTTGGGCGCTAATGGCGTTACCCTGTGACTCAATGGCCGCTTCGCACAGCAGGCTCTGATGCCAGATAGGACACAGCGGCACTCGCGTTTGGTCTTCGGCATAACGGGCCCCCGTCTTCAGCACCATTTCGATCGCCTGGCGGTCGGCAAGGTCGGGTAGCTTGGCTTTGTTGATAATGGCTTTTACATAAGTGAGGTATTTCGGCAAGTTTGTATCGTTGATGATCAAATCCTGCTCGAATTCACCATACATGGTAAACCCTGATGAAATATCTGGTTCGGCGTTTTCGAGTTCACCCATTAGATACCGGTCACCGATAATAACCAGTTTGATATTAAGTTGTTCAGGCTGGGGAAGCGGGTAGAGCTTCTTGTTACAAGCGGCTTGCCATTCTAACTCACCGTTCATCAGCACGCTTTTGAGGCGAGGCCATAGGCTTGGGTTTGCCAAGATAGAGCTTACGGCAAGAACCAAGTAGCCATTGTTGGCTTGGTGAACAAGGCCATGCTTGATCTGAGACTTGGTAATGCTACCTTCAACCGGCGGGTAAACGGCCCCAAATAGGCTTTGCTCTGTGACATTCTCACCAAAGACAATCACCGGCGCTTCGTTGTTACGCTGACCATGTATGTTCAATAGTTCAATCACGTAGTCACGGTACACTTTATTTTCAGGTGCGGTGATACGGAGGACTCGGGGTTGAAGCTCTACAGCGGTAAACCGGCGTACGGCATCGGTAAGGCGATCTTGCAAGGTGCCTGTAATTGCAGGCTGGAGATCGCCATACTGTTCTAAGATGGCTTGATAAGCGGAGTAGTCCGGAGTCATCGTACGCCAGGTTTCTTCATGCATAAGCGTTGTATTTAAGTTGTTAGTGTGAAAAGGACAGCAGTATAAAGGAATCGAAAGCTGCATAATAGCGAATGGATAAGGTAATTTTCATCAATTGCCATTTGGTTGGGATCGACTTAAAAACAAACGCTTAAATATCAAAAGAGAATTGAGCTTTTACAAGTACGCAGTTACACTGTCACTATTAAGTTTAGTCTTATCGAGAATCACTGCCTACAATGAAATATCAGCAACTTGAAAACTTGGAAGCCGGCTGGAAGTGGAATTACCTGGTAAAGAAATGGAAAGAAGGTGAAGCCATTACCGCTTACATTGACACCAGTGAGGCAGAAGCAGCGCTTCAGGAGCTGCTTGCTATCGAGCATGAGCCAACCAAGGTGCTGAAGTGGATCAGTAAGCATATGTCGCCGGATCTGGAGAATAAGCTCAAGCAAGCTATTCGCGCTAAACGCAAGCGTCATTTTAATGCCGAGCAGGTTCATACACGCAAAAAGTCTATTGACTTGGATTTTCGTGTTTGGGAAAAACTGGCAGAGAAGTCGAAAGAGCTTGATTCAACCTTGTCCGATACCATTGAATACTTGCTGTCTGAATCGAATAAGACCGAGCAAGCAAGTAAGCAGGTTCTGGATATTAAGAATGACCTGCATGAACTGTTAGATTTCGATCTCGACTAAGGATAGTACTATGGAATACGTGATTCTTCTGACTGTAGCGGTGTGCCTGCTGGTGTTCTGGGACCGGCCTGTCATGGTACTGGTGTTTGAAGACGGTAAGCTGGTTAAGCAATCCGGGAATATTCCGGTTGGTTTTCTTCGTGGCTGTAAAGACATTGCCCATAAAGAGCCATTTAGTGGCAAGGTGAAAGTCTATAAGAACCGCTTTACAACTAAGCTGGTCTTTTCCAAGTCAGTGCCTTCTAAGATCAAGCAACGTATTCATAATGTGTTCCCCTATAATGGGAATACCAAAAAACGCGGTAAACGGGCCTGAGAGCTTGATAAGCATTTCGGCTAAAGGATAATAAAAGAGTCTCTTCGTGAGGCTCTTTTTTTATGTAAGCGTATTCGGCTTTTGCTGCCGATGACTTTAACACGCTGACTCACGTCCCTAAAGAGGATAAGGAAACACTGATATGTTAACTCCCCATGCATTTCGCCTGACTCAGGGTGACGATTTAAAACAAGCAGTCCTTGCGTATATACAAGGTCATCATATCCTGGCCGGTTCGTTAATCAGTGGTGTAGGATGTTTGTCGGCAGCTGAGATTCGTTTAGCCAATGAGAAGAATGAAATAACATTGTCAGGGCCTTTGGAAATTCTGACCCTATCAGGTACGTTGACGCCCGAACATGTTCACCTGCATATTTCTGTTGCTGATGCAGAAGGTAAGGTGACAGGTGGCCATTTAATGGATGGTTGTATTGTGTCGTATACGGCTGAAATATGCCTTGTTGAATATGGTAATATGGTGTTTTCTCGAGAAGTTGATTTAGCTACCGGGTTTACGGAACTGGTGATTGATAAGCGTCGATAATCGAAGGGAAGGGTATCTAACCTTATTGTGATAGATTAAGAAGCCACCACACATTATGCTGGTGGCCTTAATATACTTTTCTATGATGATTTCGTTTTGGATAAGTCAGCTGTTAATGCATGTTGTAGGGCATTTTTACTATTGATATAAGATTTGATTGTTTCTTTAAGTGCGTTGAGTTCATCTTCCGCTTTTTGTCTTTTGGCTTTTTCATCTTCCAATGCTTGCCCTAGTTCTACAGCAAGGTATCCACCTTTAATTAAGGCTTTGGTTGTGACACTACTATTGGTGAGTTCTTTTAATGATTCAATCATGTAGTAGTGTTCTTCGATATTGCGAATAGTAATTGCCATAAAAAAGTGCCATAAAATCAGACTAGATTGCATTATCGTTAGATTGAGTTTGTTGTCAATTATAATGATTGCATTCTCTCGCGGCGGTATCTCGACTGTTTTTTGAAAATGATTGCAATCGAGTTCATCGCTAGAGCGACCCATAAGCCCATAGCCTGCTCGTTGATCACTGGCCTTGTTAGGCATTTGCTATGTATAGAGACAAAAATGATATGAATTGGACATCAGAACAAATATTAAAGATTTTGGATACATGTGCGGAAGAGTCTACGTTCCCTGTTTTAGATAATGGTTATGTTTACTTAGCCGCAACAAGAATGTCTGTTTATCGCTCTAATGAAGACTGGGCAATAGTTATTGAAGTCTTTGGTTTTTCCCCAAGATCTGGTGATCCTGATGTTCAGATTTACACGTTCTCAAGTAAATTACATAACCGAAATCTTTCTTCAAATTATGCGACTGAAGATGCTTATAACGGTTATCTAAAGTCCAATCCATATAATGAATCCAGATTTATTTACCCAATTGAAAATGATGATTGGCTAGATGAAAAAGACTTGGAGTATACAAAAACGAAGGGGGTGTGCGTACTTCGTGGTAATAAGGTATTGGTTCCTGAATTACCAGAATATCAAAAGTACGGCATCGAGCTTGAGGAAGAAAGTCCTCTTACTTTTGAGTTCTGTCGATTTCTAGCTCATAAGTATAGAGACCTAGTTCTATGTACAGAAGATGAGAGGCGAGTAAGTGTTTCTCCGGAATTGGAGCTATTACTTCAGCTTGATGCTTGGAGTCATCCTGATATTTCAAGAGGGGATTTACCAAGTTCATCAAACACCTTCAAGCAAGTTGTTAAAGCTATAGAAGTAGGCAGTGCAAAGAGTTATAAACAGACTAAAGATGAAAACACACATTGGGTTAATTGGCCTGATGCAGGCACCTTATGAAGGTCGAGCCTAACAGGAGCACCCGCTTAGCCAAAGCAAGATCCGCTACATTAATTTGGCGAGGGGACCCTCATTTTTCCTGATCTACTTGGTGCTATTGTGCAGCACTTGATTCCAATGAAGAGCTTGCAGATGTAGATAGAAATCGTGAAAGGGTAGAATGCTGAAATGAAGGTAATAAGCTTGTGAAGGGCAGTATTATTCATTCAGATGTTACTTTTGAGAGTATGATGCCATGTGTATGTTGGGCCGTTTGGTTTTAATCTACTGAGTAGATAATCCAACAGCGAAGGATTGTTTATTAAGCACTTGTTTTCACATGCCCGATGCTTTTAATTCTCTCAGGAATACACCTAATGCACTATAACTTTATTGCGTTAATTAAATACATAACCATCTCATAAAAATAACCAAAGCCTTGCTAGTACAAGATGTAAGAGGGCAATATCGCTGGTGGACATATCTTTTCATAAGCTATAAAAAATAAGGGCAATAAAGATTGAAGACGATAATGAATATTAAAAAACACATAACAAACAAAATGTACAAATTCCTTGTTAAGCTGGTGGGTAAGAACGCTATCTTTCAAAAGGGTAGGCCGAGAGCTGCATCTTCACCCGCTAACCGTAACATCCGCGGTATTCGAAACAACAATCCATTGAATATCGAGTTCAATAAGAATAATGATTGGATCGGCCAGCTTGGTAGTGATGGTCGTTTTGTCATTTTTTCAGAACAAAAGTATGGCTTTCGCGCAGGAGCGCGCGTATTAAGAAGCTATCAACGTAGAGGAATTGATACCATTTCAGGAATTGTACATGTGTTTGCACCTAACCACGAAAATAACAGTGAGCATTACGCCAGGATGGTCGCACAGTGGAGTGGCTATGGCTTGACACAAAAACTAGATTTTAATGATTCAAAAACGATTACTCGTATCATTCAATCTATGGCAAGAATGGAAGTTGGTTACCAGTACAGTTTCGATGAAGTAAAAGCAGGCGTTGACCTGGCATAGTGGCATTAAGATGAAAAGAAAAGGCGGCCAATACATTGTTTGGTGAAAGATAAATGCCTTCCAAACCGCCGTAACAACACCTAAGAGCTAGATGTGATAAAGCGTAACTTATTAGTTAGCGAAGCGCAGGCAGAATAGGTAATTTTTAGGGAAAAAGCCCACAAATCAGCTTGTTGTAATACAAGCCCAGTTTTTTCCCCAGTCTATATCACATTGTGGTACGACGATTTCGTGATCCGCGATAGTGACACTGTCACACAATGCTGGGTGGCGAATAGCTCCCCAGCGTTAAAGGAATCTTTAAAATTAACTAACTACACACTTTTTCTTAGTGATCTCATGATTTGCGGCCCAAAATGCGAACAAAAAACCATCAAGCGCCTTTTTTTATGAAGAAGAATGGAGCCTAGACTACTTTCTGTCAGCAATAAGAGTATGATAGCAGTAACACCCGCTACAAATTGTTACGCCAATGACCCAATCTCAGATGCTACTTGATGTTAGTACCAATGCTCTATTGCTTGTCGAATTCAAAAAACTGGAAAAACCACTGACGAAATCTGAAAGCAACAACCTGCTTTTGAAATACTTAAAACGAATCGCTAAGATTGAGCGTTACAGAAAAATCAGGAAATCTGTCAAACATTGGATCTTACTGGGGCGGCAAGCTGATGCTAATTTGGAAAACATTTTAGATATTGAGCACGACCGCTTGCTAAACAACAGCTCAACTGATCTCTATCGCTTTGTTGTTCTGATTGAAGAGATTGAATCTGAACTGAAAACAAAAGTGCAGTACTCAAGTGCGCATAAGATAGATCTTTCAGCTCGATTTGGCCAAGTATTAGTCTGTGTTGTTGATGAAAATTTAAAAGCTAGCTTTGATGATGATGGATTGATGTGCAAATCGACTCAAATCCTGTTCATTGGTAGCCCTGAATATAAAGATGTATTTTCATCGGTTATAGATAAAGCTTATTACTTTCAATCTGTTGTCGCTTATGAAGATGAAAGCCACCTAAGGGTAGAGTTATTTAGGCGCTAAGCCTCAACTTTAGATAGTGGAAAATGCGACAACGTAACGTATTTTCTTAAAGTCATAAAGCCCCTAAAGGGGCTTTTAAGAAAAACTTATTAACCTTAATTTATTGATTTTATTTGCTTTTTGTATAGCATGGTCAATCTTCACATTTGGAGTAGATCACTAAAGTTATATGAAATCGATTATACCAATAACGCTTCTTTCTGGCTTGGTTCTCCTGTTGCCAAGTCTCGCATCTGCAAATGAATTCACAGTGAAAAATGTGAAGAATCCTCATTTTTCTGAGTCAGATTTTCCTTTTTTTGTATCTGAAAAATATCCAGAAAGTGCTTCTCGTATTAATATTTTCCTTCAATATTATTACTTCGATAAAACATTACAAGAAGAAGATTTTGCTAGTAAATCATCGAGCCCATTTAGAACAACCGATAGCTATCGAAGAGTTTTCTCTTTTTACGAACCGATAGTGACAGAAAAGAAAAATTATATAGAAGTAACCATTTCAGGGGATGCTTGTGGTGCTTATTGTGAATGGGGTGAAAATACATTTCTCTTTGATAAATATTCTGGCCGACCAATCACTTTAGTAGATCTATTATCACCAAAAGGTACAAAATCACTTGAAATAAGATTAAGAAGTGACAACCTAAATAGGGTCAAAAAATATATCATAAATAAGCCGGATGATAATTCTGATGAATATGTCATGGGCGAGTATTACTTATATAATGATTGTTATCAAAATAGATTCAGAGATAACTATGACAAAATTGACGAAGATACTAATTTTCATTTGTCTGATAACCAGCTGACTATAACGTTTGGTCGATGTTCAAACCATGCATCGAGGGCACTTGATGAAATCGGAAAGTTTGAAAATACACTTTCATATGAAGAGCTTAAACCATATTTAAGTAATGATGGTATTCAGTATTTATCGAACCAAACACACTCGCTCTCCAACATACAAACGCCTTATAGAGTTTTCCAAGGAAAAATTGCAGATAAATATCCTATTACAGTCGTAAATATTAAACATGGCGGGTGGTCATATTGGTATGATAAATATCAAACACCAATTGAATTACACAAAGTTGACTGTGTTGACGCAACAGCTCAATGTTTCAAAGAAGGCCGTTATGACAATATGATGCAGAAGTGGGTATATACTGCAGAATGGAAAATGAATCAATATAACGATAACATCTTAGGTTCATTTATTAGGATTTCAGATGGGAAGAGAATGAGCGTTTCCATAAAATGAAAATTCCTATTAACTTTAATACCGATGATGGTATTAATTACCAAGCAAGATTGGATGAAATACACGTATATTAATTAGTTGATAGATTAGGTTGACCATTCAAAAGCCCACAAACGATCTGCGAGTGGGCTTTTTCAATTTGAGTAGACTCACATTTTGAACGGTAAGATAACTATTAATTTTAGAGCCAACTATAATTTAGTTGGTTACTGTTAATTTACCAATAGGAGATACAAGGATGTCATGTTCAAAAATTCATTCTCATTCTAATCATGTTCACGGCCCTGGTTGCGGGCATACTGCTATTCGCCATAATGGCCATATTGATTACGTTGTCGATGGTGTATTGCATCATCCGCATGGTGATCACTGTGATGAACATGTCATTGCTATTAATGAGAAGCATCCAGATGAATGTAATGCAGAACATTTATGTGGAGAGCATGTTCATGGTCCTGACTGTGGTCATGAAGCCATCCAACATGGTGATCATATCGATTATATTGTTAATGGTAGATTGCATCATCAACATGGTGATCACTGTGATGACCATGGACCTGTTGAAATCATTGAGAGTTAATCAAATAAAGCCCCTTTGGGGCTTTTTTTGTCTTGATGGATGGGGAACTTGGCAGAATAAACCAATAACATCAATGTGACAGCGTCACAAACCATGCATTTACGCTGACATACTGAGCGCTTCGTTCAATATCCAACCCGTATATTCGTTTCTTATGTCATTAAATTATCATTGCGGTCGTTATTTGTGCGTTATGGCTAGATTGCGTCTCGTTTGTTCTCTCATATAAGGTATTTATTAGCTAATAAATAAAGCTATGAAAGTGCCGGAACGTACAATTTTTGCTAGCTTTGCATCACATCTTTCTTAAATAATTTTTGTTATTTATAGCGTCAAGGATTTTACCCATAGACACTATAGGCAGATCTTGCGATTCTTAGGTTAACTATCCAATTAATGACAACAAGGATGAGGATGTCGTATGAAAATAAAAAAACTATCCACATGCTTTTGCACATCAGAAGTCGCTGCTTGCCGAGAATTTTATCGAACGTATTTATCAGCAAAAACAGTTTTTGATTGCGGTTGGTACATTATTTTGAAAATAGACGGTATTGGCACAGAGCTTTGTTTTATTCAACCACAAGAAAATATGCCTGTTTTTGGTGGAAATGGGGTAATGCTAAATTTCCTCGTCGATGATGTAGATTCAGAACATTCACGTTTAATAAATGCAGGACTTCAGGTCATTATGCCACTAAACGATCATCCATGGGGTGATCGCGGTTTTTCTGTTTTAGATCCGATAGGAAACTCCGTTTATATTTACTCATCACGCGAACCAAGTGATGAATTCAAGCCATACTTTGACAACTTAAATGAGTCGTGACATTGCCAATTGAAGTAAGAGTCGGTATCGATATTGTAGGGATCAGTATATGGCTAAATTAGAAGACAGCAGGAAGTCAAATATCCATAAAAAGGGGAGTGTTGTCTATCGTCCTCTCAATACATGGAGCAAAAGCGTCCATCGTTTTCTGCATCACCTAGAACAAGAAGGTATAACTGAATCACCAAGATTTATAGGTATTGAGGGAAATCAAGAAAAATTAAGCCTGGTAGAAGGCTTAACTTTTGATTATCCATTAATTGGAAATATCGCAACATCAGAAGCATTAATCACGGCAGCTAAACTACTTAGAAGAATTCATGATGCATCTGTTTCATTCCTCCACCAAAAGAATACAACATCACTTAATTGGATGCTTGAGCCTCGTGAACCTTACGAGGTTATCTGTCATGGTGATTTTGCTCCGTACAATATTGCTTTAATTGGAAATAATGTTGTAGGAGTGTTCGATTTTGATGCCGCACACCCAGCCCCTAGGTTATGGGATATTGCGTATGCTTTATATTGCTGGGCACCATTTAAAACCGATAATGTGGATAGACTAGGAACTTTCACTGAACAAACCCAACGTGCAAAATTATTTTGCGACAGTTATGGGCTAACATCAGAGCAAAAGAGTCAACTTCCAGAGTTTATGTTTTTACGGATACAGGCATTGGTGAACTTTATGAAGAAGGAAGCCATGAAAGGAAATAGGCAATTTGCTGATAATATCGAACAGGGTCACCATCTTGCTTATTTAAGCGATATTGAATATATCAAAAGTAATGCGGAAGAAATACGCCATGGATTGATCTATTAGTCAGCATCCTATCAATTATACTTGTCTTTACGTTATCAAGTATTTTAATAGCCACATGCCATATTAACCCACATCAAAACAACAAGATAAAACTGTGACAGCGTCACTGAATGTGCTTAATTTAACTTGATAATGGCAACACAAAGCCTATTATTTTAACAAATAACGTCAAATTTAGCATATATAACGATATTCAAGTTACGATTTGCCATATTACACTGTAAGCTTAGGGTGATATGCATACATATGGCTCAAAATAACCACATAATGATTGACCGTTTATACAAAAAGTCTGATGAATTTGATGTAACAGCATATCAAAACATAACCATAGAGTAGGGAAGTCAGGTCTTTTCATTAAAAGATATCATCGATTTCGCTGAGTGATTCACGTTCTGGCCGGTGCATGTCCTTGGGATAATGCGCCGGTTTGGCAAAGCGCTGGTTGAAATCAGCGATGAAGTCGGGGGAGCCATGCATTGGCTTGCTCAATAGTATCGATTCCTTGTAATCGCATTTCTTTAACTAAGCGATCTTGCAAGGTTTTGTTGGCTCGCTCGACACGGCCTTTAGCTTGTGAACTGTTGGCACAAATAAGCTCGATATTAAGGTCTTGAAGAACACGACCGAACTGAGTCAGGCGTTCGGTTTGCGCATCACGCTTACTGACATGGAAAACAGCATGACGATCGCTGTAAAACGCAGTCGGTTTACCATGTTGGTCAATATATTCAC
>NZ_LDOT01000025.1 GCF_001029445.1 Photobacterium aquae | reverse complement strand
GAGGGCTCAATGAGTATCAATCAATTAAAGTCGGACTGCTAACCTGTGGCACTTTTGGTTCTGGTTGGCTGCGGTGTTTACGGTAGGCTGGTTTGATATTCTTGGCGTTAGCAGCCACTTAATTGGGCTACATGGACTCCCCCGGTTGTCAACAACAGCTGCCGATAAGATAAGGTTTGGGACTGCCATAGCAAAGCCAAACATGACACTATCCGGCTTTTTATTTCCAATAAAATCAATCACCTAACAAGCTCAACTATTGAAAGCCTACGATGACGTAAAACCATTCACTGTATGTATAAACAGTTATAATGAAGTCGCTAAAAATGGCCAGCATTGACCTGCTAATAAAGAGACCAAAAATGCTCGCTTTTCCCACAATAGATAGAGATAACGCATTGATATAAAATTGAATTAATACTTCCACTTGGTATTAACGAGGTCTCATTAATACCGAATGCTTACTTTATCCAAGCGAAAAACAGCCATTAAGCAACGATGATTTTATGCAACCTATTGACTTAAAAGGATACTGATAAGAAAATCATGCGCAATTAAGCGTGTATTAGGCAGGGGAAAGCGAGCATGCTGTTTAATACACTGTTATGTGCTAGGGGGATATAAAGTAAATGAAATACAATGTAGATCAAGAAGCTAGCAGCATACCTTCCGTCGAAGTTTTGGCTGATGATTTTCATCAACTTAGAGCATCTGTTGATATAGATAATGGTGATATCTATTTGGATTTTTCAACAAGAGAAGCTTTGCGTGATTTTGCTCTTAGCTTACTTTATGAATCTGAGTTTGGTAGCGGGGAGTTGGAAATGTATCCCCTAAGTCATGAAGGTAAACTGCATGTTGTAGAGGGTGTTAGGTTAACTGAAGATAGCTCACGTATTTTTACTAAGTATGCAAATACAGAAAACACATAACAAACGACTATGGCGTCAATAGCTAATTTCTGGCTATGTTTTCGTTCCACATGACGCCATCTCGAAGCATCGAATTTAAGATCACAACCATTTTCCTTACACACGCAATAATGGCGACTTTTTTCGGTTTTCCTGCATCTAAAAGTCGCTGGTAAGTAGCTTTAAAAACAGGGTTACACTGCATCGCAGACATCATAGCCATGTAGAGTACGGTGCGTACTTGTGATCGCCCCCCCCCCCCGCTCAACAAGCCCTTTGCACCAGAGGCTGAGGCGATCGGTCTTATTGCCGATATTGGTAATGGCGGCTCGTGAACCACAGCAAGGGGATGAGGTCGAAATGCATGTGTACGTCCACTAAGCACTAATGACTAAGCACTAACGACTGAGCAACGAAAATCCACTCATAACAAAGCCGAGCATGACACTGTCCGACTTTTTATTTCACCCAAAATCAATCCCCTACCCAGCTCAACTATTGAAAGCCTGCGATGACGTAAAAACCATTCACTGTATGTATAAACGGTTATAATGAAGTCACTAAAAATGGCCAGCATTGACCTGCTAATAAAGACACCAAAAATGCTCGCTTTTCCCACAGCATATAGAGGTAAGGTATTGATATAAATACAAATTAACACTTCCTCTTGGTATTAACGAGGTCTCATTAATACCGAATGCTTGCTTTAGCGGGCGAAAAACAGCTATTAAGCAACGATGATTTTATGCAAATTATTGACTTAAAAAGATATTGATAAGAAAATCATACGCAATTAAGCGTGTATTAGGCAGGGGAAAGCGAGCATGCTGTTTAAAACACTGTTATAACGCAGAATCAACTTCTTGCTCATAACTGTTAGTTGAACTATTATTTGTACGTTATTTTGTACCATTTGGAGTTCAATATGAGTCGTATTCATTTCGATCAAGACATTCAGCCGTTGTCTGAGTTTCGCGCAGGTGTAGCTTCTTACATCAAACAAATCAATGAGACTCGCCGTCCATTGGTAATTACTCAACGTGGCAAAGGTGTTGCTGTTGTCCTTGACGTTGCTGAGTATGAAGCAATGCAAGAGAAAATCGAATTACTGGAAGAAATGCGGACAGCGGAAGCTCAATTAGCTTCAGGTCTTGGCGTTTCCAATGATGATGCGCGTGCTCAAGTTATGGGGCGCATTAAAAAATGAAAGTAGTTTGGTCTCCATTAGCGCTTCAAAAGTTAGGCGATGCAGCGGAGTTCATTTCTTTGGATAACCCATCTGCGGCAGAAAAGTGGGTAAACGAAGTTTTTGATAAAACTGAACTACTTGGCAGTATGCCTGAGATGGGGCGCTTTGTTCCTGAAATGCCTCATACGAATTATCGTGAAATTATTTTTGGTCACTATCGTATTATCTACAGCTTAAGTCATGAAATCCGCATACTAACAGTTCGTAATTGTCGTCAAATGTTGTCGGAAGATGATGTGTAAAACTGCGTTCTAACAAACGACTATGGTGTGTGATTCATAGACATCCTTTCAACTATACTGGGTGTCTATGGGCAGAGAAATCCAACAAAGACTACAGTGGGTAAAAATGTATGAGGAATGTGGTGACGCAGGTCTCGTATGTCGACGCTGTGGTATTTCCAGACCAACATTACGCAAGTGGGCTAAGCGATATAAGCAGTGTGGAATAGCTGGTCTGGAAAGCCAGAGCAGACGCCCTCATTCATCTCCAAATACCAAAGTCACTGATGAGCTAAGAGCATTAATCCTTACGATGCGTGAGAAACGCAATTTAGGGGCGCGGCGTTTACAAACGGAATTAATCCGACTTCACCAAATACACCTAAGCACCGCGACACTCCATAAAGTTTTATCTGAAGCATCAGTCAACCCCATCATAACTTACCGACGCAAAAAAGATTTCCAAAGATATGAGCGCCCAATTTCTGGTGATAGAGTCCAGATGGACACCTGTAAAATAGCGCCTGGAATTTATCAGTACACAGCTATTGATGACTGCTCTCGCTATCGGGTTCTAAGGTGCTACTCTCGGCGCACAGCAGCAAATACAGTCGATTTTATTGATTGTGTCGTGGAAGAGATGCCATTTCCTATCCAGCGTATTCAGACGGACAGAGGGCGTGAATTCTTTGCTGAGAAAGTCCAGAAAAAACTCATGATTTATGGAATCAAGTTTCGCCCAAATAAACCTGGCTCACCTCACTTGAATGGCAAAGTGGAACGCTCTCAGAAAACAGATAAAAGTGAGTTCTATCCGACCATAAATGTCTCCGTGGGGCTGGAAGAGCTGGATCTGCTACTAGCTGAATGGCAACACTACTACAACTGGGAACGCCCCCATAGCTCGTTAAATGGGCTAACCCCGATAGACAGGATTACTGAGATATCTGATCAAACTCCTTTGTCTGAAGAGGTATCTCAGCACTACCAGATCGAGAAAGAGCAGTTTCAAGAGCAGAATTACAAGCTTGATCTTCAGCTAAGAAAATTGAAACCATCTCTATGAATCACACAACTATGGCGTCAATAGTTAATTTCTGGCTATGTTTTCGTTCCACATGACGCTATCTCGATCACGTGTTTTATTTATAACCGACATCTTGTCGCCTAGGTGAGTAAATACCTACGTTCTGTCTTGAAGGTAGTAACTTATTAATTTCATTCTTGCTAATACTTAACAGCCATACTATTATTAACCCTTCCATATGTCACACTAGTGAATCAAACTCGCCACACGCCAAATATTTGCAGTGAAGTCACTTTAATGATGGTTTTATTATCCCATCACTGACAGTTAAATAAACTGAGACAGCTTGAAAACTCTATTCATAGCGTCATCTTGAATCAATAAACAAGAATGTGATATTGCTTCACAAGGCATGCACCAAACGAATATTATCGCCTGACAACATTTTGCAGCAATCTCTCAATATTGAAATCACACATTTTAAAAACATTGCCTAATCAGTGGTTTTCACGCATTTTTTAGATCAGATTCTCCAATAAAAATAATCAACCAAAATAAAGGTGTGATCATGAAAACCAATAAGTCACTTACAGCCTTATTTATTGCTTCCGCACTATCGCTCGGTTTGGCTCAACCAACTCTGGCTCACGAATATACGCTTTCCGCACAAGATGCCGAGCGTTACGGCATCACGGTACCAACAATTAAAGTAAATTATGATGTTCTTCCCTACCAACATATTTTGTATGGTTTCCAGCTACATGTCGAATTAGAGGGAGCAACGTTAAACACGACGAATGTAAACACGCTGCGTGATGCAACCACCCTATCCACTCACAATGTTGTTCGTCCTTACCGCGCAAGCGCAAATACCATCAGCTATCGTATTTCTGGTGAATTAGATCATCGCGCAGTAAATTTCATTGATTTCACCCTCGACAAGAGCGTACTTTCAACAGACCATGATTTGACTATTCGTATTCCTGTAGAAATTGATGTCACTCCGCCAGATACACCACATTCGCAGGCCAACCAAATCGCAACCCTAAATGTGGACAGTGTTCAAGCCGACGATTTTCATATCGACTCGAATCGTACGCTGTATAAGATCACACTGAAAGAAGGTGAGTTCTTGCCTGGCTGTTCAGACCCTATCGCACACAGCATTCTGCGTACCAGCAATATCGATGGCATGGTGCGGATCTGGAAGAAGACCAACAATACGGTCGAGTTTATTGTCGAAGGGGGGTACCACACTCCAATCGTAGGCAATTGGAACTTTGAGCTTGAGCCAAATACCACAACCTTGAACAAGACCCTGTATATTAGTACCCCAGTTCATCACTAAGCATTGCTCCTTGCCATAAATAAAGCACTCGTTCGCGAGTGCTTTATCATTTTCGATTATCCCTCGTTTCCCATATTTTTATAACCATGAAGCGATGGTAATCCGCAATCCCCCTACGGCTATTGTGCTAATAGTTCAAATAAGTTGAGGCACATTGGAAATCCCAAGCACAGCGCGATCTCGCTCATTTAATTTATCTCGTTGCTGATAGATCCAGTCCACAAGTTGTATACCATCTAGTGTTGCTATCCCGCAACGCTCAGCCTCCTCAAGAACCTCTCTTTCTAGGCTGGCTGTTGTAATCAGCACCTTCCGACAAAAACGAATCTCTTCCCCTTCATCTTCAAATGCATCGAGTTGACGAACGGCATGTAACCCCGTGTGTCCTCGGTGGTGCTTGATTTGGATATACAAACCTTCAAGATCAGACGTTAGATCATTTGTTTTATGGGCTGCGATATCTACATCGTCGATTCCACTACTCTGCCGCTTTGGCAAGATCCGAGCGTTATAGCCATTTGCTTCTAGCAAGTTTCTGATCAACTGCTCAAGACCATCACCTCCAGCTTTTAAGGCGATATCTGAACCACTTTGCAACCGCTTCAATAATTCAGTCTTGAACTGCGTTTCTTGCTGAAATTGACGGGCTTCAACCTCATGCTTCCAAGTATGGATCTCTCCTTGGTTAAGCCCCGCTATTTGCTTCTCAATTTCCTCGGCAAAGTCATCCAAAACCCCAATAGACGCGCGCAACCGCAGCCGACTTTGAAGTTTGGTCGTAAGCGCGGTTCGGGGAATAAAAGCACTGCCTTTTGCATCGGTAAAATAACGAACACTTATACGGTTTTCACTGTATACCACATCTGAACCCAGTACATGACGCCGTACCCCAATAACCTCAGCAATAACAATAGTCCCACTCATAGGGACAACAACGCGATCCCCTGCTTTAAGGCTCCGATAACGCATTATCTGTTTGCGCTTCCGACCAAAGTCGATATTGTTTTTTATAAAGCCTTGCTCAATAAGGCTATTCGCATCAGGATATTTAGAAAAATCGATTTGGCTCCAGCCATAGCCGATTTCACCAGTATCCATTAACGCTCGGGAACTACGTACCAGCGTATACAGCGGAGTTGTCATCATTCAATCCTTAAGCATAGCGACAAAGCCAAACAGAGTAATATCTGTAAAGCGCTGATAGCAAATGCTTTAAGCGATCTGATGTTATTATGTGATAGCTGTCGGGTATGATCAGTTTCAATAAATAGGGAAAACAGGCACTACCACTGCCCGTTTCATCGTTATTGGTGCAGGCCACTATTGGACATGGCCATACATCTCGTCGAAATGGGGAATATTCTTTTCCCAAATTGGCGTATATTCACCGACTATCGACTTGAGGGATGGACGCATCCCGATACGGGTATACGGCATAAAAAGTTACCTCTTTTTATACTCATCCATCGTCAACCAAATCTGCGTGCTTCCCAAGTTACTGTCATGCCCACCGACTAAAATACGTTCACCGAAAGAGAACGGTAGCTGAGTGTTCATATTTATGGTCGAATAAGGGCCATCATCTTTGCTGTTTTGAAACTGAGCGTGAATTTCGATATCTACTAAAAACTTACCCTCTGGTAGCTCAGGCGACGGCTCAATATGTAATGAACTCGGGTTATCATTTAATCCAGTAACCGGAAACTCAGCGTAATCCGCCATATCAACAACAATATTATAGTTTTTTTGCTGTTCGCTATGAGTACGCATAATTTCAAGTGTGGCTTGGTAAGCGGGTTGATCTGCCCTTTCAAAGTGCACCTTGTCATTACACAATGCAGCAGTTGAAAACAACATCAAAAAATAGAATGGCCTCATTCTCAAATACCACCTCATAGCACCCACCATCGGGCACTTTATCGTAATATGGTATACCAAGCACAATTTGGCAGATAGCAATACTTGTTTTTATAAGAATGAGTTTGAGATCAAGCGCAAATGAATGGCAACCGACACAAAAAGCGAAGCTCCTGTTATGGGCTTCGCTTTTCTTACGGATCAAATTACGGGCCATCAGGCAAACTTATTGGGTAAGATTAACCGCTTCCATGTAAGGTTAAGCAAAATAATTCCGGGCAAGCCAAAGCACACTAACCCCATTGCTCCTGATTGCGCCTCCCCCTCGGCAAATGATGCCCATGACCAGCCGATACAGATCCACAGAATCCCAAATGCTGCCGCCAAATATAGATTCGACATCCAATTCATCCGGTAACGCCTACTAAGGTGCACATACCCCCACACTGCGCCGGTGGTCATCATCCCCATCAAGTACCACATCAAGCCAATCATCTTATTTCTCCTTGTCCGACAGCCAGAATTTGTCGACAGCCTTGTCAACTTCCATATTGCCGTAACCAAACAGAATGTCGGCTTCTGTCATCATTTTGTGGACAAATCCAGTGGTCACTGTGTTAGAGGCATCAATCAGGCGATGGTGCCAAAAATCGGGTTTGTTCCACGGGCAGGCTTTAATGCAAATCACACAGCCAATGCCATTATCACCCCAGTATTTGAAGCACTTCTTCGCGTCATTGTAGAATTTATAGATGCCTTTTTGGCCATGCCAAGCAATTTCCGGACGGTCACTGCCCGGGTAGGTCGGTGCCATTGATGGCTTGTCATCCATACTGATGGCTCCTGACGGACATTGTTCCGCACAGCGTTTGCAATTTTCGCAAAACTCCATGATGCCAAAGGAACGAGCTTTGTCATATTCAACAAAGTCTAAATCAGTGTAGACCTTGGCCGTACGCACACGGCTGCCGAAATTAGGCACGATCAGCGTACCATTTCGGGCTCCCTCACCCAATCCAGCAGCAATACTGTAAGCGACGTTGTTACCCAAATCATTACCCGACGCCACAGCCTGATAGCCAAGACGACGAATGAAATCGGCGAGCTGTCCAGCCACCAGCGACATTTCGGTATATTCGTTATTCACTGAAGCCGCTGAAACCGCTGATGGAGCGGTTCGTATTGCTTCGTAATCCATTTCAAATGCCAGCACTATCACGGTTTTGGGCTGGAATGGAAAATCATCTTCCCAAGTGTAAGTTGTACTGGTAACCGGGTCGAAAATAGGCGAATAATTCCAGCGCGGATCGTTATGTGTAATTCCAACGCGATCGGCACCAAATAGACAGGCTGCACGCTTGATATGCTGGCTAGCCTCTTCTGGTGAGGTAAATTGCCACTTTTCAGTAGCAAGGTTTAACTGTTCCCACGTATGCTCGCCTGTCTTGGGGGAGCCAAACTTACTCTTGGGAGCCAAGTAGCGATCCAACGGCCCCACTGCCGCATGACACAATGCCCAATCAATCTGCCGGTAACCAAGTGTGTTATTGTCCCACGCAGCAGGATTGGGCTGAGAGTGAAGCTTAAGCGACGACATAATGCTGGAAAACGTAAATCCAGGGATCCCCAATTCTTCAGCAAAAGCGATATTGCGCTCCGGGTACTGCTCCTGCAAAGGTTGAGAAATCGCATAACTGAATACCGAGTTACGCTGATCGAACGGTGTCAAAACTGCATCATCTATTTCAACGGGAAAGCTATCATGGGGCACGCCATTGACTCGGTATGTAACGAAAGCCCCTGCTCCACCCGTTGCCGCCAGTGCTGTCGCGGCCGCCCCAAACTTAAAAAGGTTTCGGCGGTTTGGGTTCTCCAGCGTTAAGGTGTCCTTTTCAGGCGTTGGATTCACTTGTTTATCCATGTTCATTCCAAATAGAGAAAACTTGGAACGATGATAATCACCTAGATAGGAAGGATGGAGTGCACCATTGCTATAGCCCTATTCAAAATTCAAATAGATCATATTTCTGTTCAGCGTATTGCGTGAGCATATCAAGAAATACACGCACCCTCTTTGGCATATGATGCCGGGAGTGATACATCACGTAATACGGCTGCTCGAACGAATATTTGCCATCAAACAAGCAAATTAACTGGCCATCTCGAACCATTCCATTAGTAAGAAATTGCGGGGTATAACAAATACCATGCCCTTGCGCAGCCAGTTGCATCGTAGACCGAATAGACTCAGACATAAAACATCCCTCCACTTCCACGCAATGTATATTATTACCTTCAAAATAATACCAACATGATGGGTCAACCAGACGAGAGTCAAAACGCAAACAGTTATGATGAATCAGCTCGCTTGGGTGTGACGGTACACCGTACTTGTCCAGATAACTAGGAGCGGCATAAAAACGGCGACTAAACGTAAACAGTCGGCGTGCCACCATACAACTATTTTGCGGAGGCTCTAGATAAAAAAACAAATCTGCATCGCTAGTTTGCTCTATTTGCGTGGGGGACAATATTTTTATCCGTATGCGAATATCTGGGAATGTACGCAGAAAAATATCGAAAAATTCTTTCGATAGTACTTCACTGAAAAAAGCTGGCATGCACAAATGAATATCGCCACTGGGTGCCGATTGGAAATCACTGAGATTATCCTGGGCAAGACGGAATTCATCAACGATGGCTTTACTATGTTGGTAGAACTGATGACCTTGCTGCGTCAAAAAAATCTGGCGACTGGTACGTTCAAACAAACGGGCTTGCAGGGTCTCTTCTATCTGTTTTATTTTGCGGCTAACTGTAGATTGCGGAAGGTCTAAGGTATTGGCGGCGTCTGTAAAACTTAGCTGATCAGCCACTTCTACAAACAATGCAAGATCATCAATTTTCATACTTTCTCCTAATTCACGGAGAATATCGCTACCGCAACGATAAAATCTATTCTGAAATCACAAAAGGTTGATCCAGAGCATACTCTTAAAATTTCCCTCTCAATCAACTGATAGCTATAGCATTTTTGATATACGGCTATCCAATCTCAGGGGTAAGCATCATTCGGGATTAATGACACAATCACGCAACGGATCTCTTTTCAAGTTACCCCGCATGAATACAAGGAATCAGTCACGCACCAAGAAAGCGGCTTTTTGGCAACCGCTCATCATGCCTTTCGCTATTTTATCGTTGATCGCGGCATGGTGGATAGGATTCAGTCAGCAGGCAGGGCTTAGTCTCCTCCTAGCCAAGCACTTCAACGTCGAATCTGTCACTCACAGCGAGAACCAAACCTATCGCTTCACTATCGAACAACCAGCATCTAACGCTCAAATATTCGCCGCCTTCGGCAACGGCTACGGGGGCCCTCTGGTCATCACTTTCGAGCTTGATAAATCACAACGGATACGCAATGTCGCTTTAGTGAATCATGTCGATACACCGGGATATGTCGTCAACGTACTTAACCAGCGACTGCTTGATCGTATCAACGGAAAAAAGATCACCGATGCCTTTGTAGGCGGACGCGACATCGATGGCGTCAGCGGTGCAACACTTACCGTTAATGGTATAACAGAAGCGGTTCGCAAGGCTGCCCATGAAGAAGCTGAATTGCATGGGCTTACCATAGACACAGTAACCACCTCTTGGTGTTTTAAGCTCAGCGATGCCGCGCTTACCCTATTGGTTCTGATGGTGTTATTTGAGCGAAAAATGCCTACGGTAATTCGCAAATACCACATTATGCTGGTCGGTGTATTATCGGTTATGG
Organism: Photobacterium aquae; assembly: GCF_001029445.1. Classification (GTDB taxonomy): domain Bacteria; phylum Pseudomonadota; class Gammaproteobacteria; order Enterobacterales; family Vibrionaceae; genus Photobacterium; species Photobacterium aquae. The sequence continues at coordinate 11,025 of NZ_LDOT01000025.1, read as the reverse complement.
TCATCGGGTACTGGGCCAACATAGCATTGTCTGTCGCCTCGGTATCCAGCTTGATGCTGGGATACTGGACGCCACCTAAACAGAACCCCTCGCTGTATATTTTATTGCTTACCGTAATGCTCGGCATTCTATGGCTAGGAAAAAACCTCTATTGCAGCCAATTGTGCCCTTTTCACCATATACAACGCTGGTTACACAAGCTCGGTAAAAACAACCTCCCGCTTGCCGGCTGGGTAAATCATTATGGCGCTCAGGTAATCGGCGTTTTACTGTGGCTTGCTTTAGTACTGATCTTTGTGACACGCAACCCTGCGGTTGCATCTTATGAGCCCTTCTCGATGCTTTTCTCGCTAGAAGGCGTTGGCGTGCAGTGGTATATCCTACCTCTTGCCTTATTTGGCAGCTTTTTCATCAAGGATTATTGGTGCCGACTGTTTTGCCCATTAGGACGGGGATTAAATATCCTTGTGGATCAGCGTCAGCAGGCACGTAAATGGTGGCGAAAACACAAAAAAGCAGGGCAACCAAAACCAATGCGTTCACAGTCAGGCGGGCATTAAACTATGGGCATCCAAAAAACAACATCGTCAAAAACCACGGTAGTGCTTTCAACATTAGGTTATGGCGTGACTCTACTGGTCATACTCTTCTTCATGTTGAGCCATAGTAACCTTTTTCACTGATCGTGATATTGGCAGGTATTGCCATATATAAGCGCTATGATGAAATATATAAAAATAGACAAGCATGCTTGTCTATTTTTGTCAGAACCTTACCGATAAGGTAAAAATTTACTCGCTATAATGCTGCAAGCACTCCACCAGCAAATCAACAAAACCTTCACGGTCGACATCAAATAACACAGTGGCATTTTCTGGGTTACCCGATACCTGATAGCGATCCACCACGGTCATCCCTTGGGTCAATTTGCCTTCGGTTTCAATCCCTACCCAGCAATCTTTACTGGTAAACAACTCAGGCTTAAGTAACCAGGCTATCGTGCATGGGTCATGAAGCGGTGCTCCTTCCAATCCCCATTTGGGATCACGGTGGTAAATCATGAAAAAGTCGAGTAGCTCAGCCACCACATCAGAAATGGGGTTACCGATATCCCGTACGCGATCAATATCCTCATCAAGGATCTGAGCTCGGTGTGTCACATCCAACCCGCACATGGTAATAGGTACACCCGAATTAAATACAACATCGGCAGCTTGCGGATCGACAAAAATATTAAACTCGGCAGCCGGAGACCAGTTACCGGTTTCCGCACCGCCACCCATTAGCACGATTCGCTCGATGTTATCAGTAAGCTCACGGTGCGTAGCCAACAAAAGAGCTATATTAGTCAACGGTCCTGTAGGTACAAGCGTAACTGGCTGATCACTTTCGCGAATAATACGCGCCATCAATTCAACGGCATGCTCAGAGACTGCATCAAAGCCGGGATCTGGCAATTTCGGGCCATCCAACCCGCTTTCACCATGAACATTATCAGCAATGATCAGTTCGCGACACAGCGGTTTTAGTGCACCGCCCGCGACAGGAATATCAGTTCGTCCAAGCAGGGTCAAAATGCGCAATGCATTGTTGAGGGTTTTCTCTGGGGTCTGATTGCCAGCACTGGTTGTAACGGCCTTGATATCAAAGTCCGACGATGCGCAGGCAAGGATCAGAGCAATAGCATCATCATGGCCAGGATCACAATCAATAATTATTGGACGATTCATTGGGTACTCCTTGTTTTTATAAAAATATTCTATCGCGAATAAATCATCCAAAATGTGAATATGACCAGATAACCACAGTGCAAGAATAAGACCTACTTAGCATTTCTTTGATACAAGCAAACAAATTTGCCAAGCCTCCATTGCATCAGCCATATTTTGAAGAAGCTAGAATGGGCTGCCATGCTTAAGAAATGACACCCTTAATCTGAACCGCAGCCGACGAGAGGATTAACATTTGCTAGAAAAACAAGTCCGTCATTATTTTTCTGAAAAGCTGGGTACCGTCGGGATCAGCAGCGATCCCTATGGGCTGGAAATGACCAGTGTCTTCATTCTGGCCAGTTTTATCACCGCGGGCTTGAGTTACCTTGTTATGCACCATTTGATCGTACGTACCGTAAACAATGTACTGCAGAAAACCAATCAGCCACTGAGGGAGAGCCTATCCAAATATAATGTATTCGGAAAACTCTCGTTACTTGTTCCCTTCATGGTACTCGATGTCTTTATCCCCCTCGCCATTGGCCATTACGCCTTGCTCTCCAAAATTGTTGATCGCGTACTGAGTATCATCATTCTAAGCATCATTATCTGGATGATCTTCGCCTTGCTCGATGCGCTCAATGACATTGCCGGGAAAAAAGGCATTACCCGCAAAATGCCCATCAAGAGCTTTGTCCAGCTCATCAAATTATTCACTTTTTTTGTGGGCGTAGTGGTTTCAATGTCAATTCTGGCCAATGAGTCCCCGCTGATCTTCTTGTCAGGCCTGGGAGTTGCGACCGGCTTTGTCATGTTGGTTTTCAAAGACACGATACTGGGATTCGTTGCCGGTATTCAACTATCAGCTAACCAGATGATCAGCTTGAACGACTGGATTCAGATGGACTCTCACGGCGTTAACGGGGCGGTTGAAGAAATATCCCTGACCACCATAAAAGTCAGGAATTTCGATAACACCGTCAGCATGCTGCCCGCCTATGCGCTCGTTCAGAATGCCTTCATCAACTGGCAAGGGATGTCAGACTCCGGAGGCCGCCGGATCATGCGTTCGGTGAATATTGACGTTACCTCTGTTCGCTTTATGGACGATAACGAGATCGAGTCACTCAAGAACATTCGTATTTTGCGTCAGCACATCTTTGAGAAAACCCGTGAAATCAATGACTACAACGAGACACTCGATGACGAGAAGGACCCGGGAAACACCAGAAAAATGACCAATATAGGGATGTTCAGAGCCTATTTGAACGCTTATCTCCGTGCCAATAAAGACATTCACCAATATATGCTAATCATGGTTCGTCAACTACAACCTACCGCACAGGGGCTTCCGATACAGGTCTATGCTTTTACCTGCAATACCGACTGGGCTTACTACGAAGGTGTACAAGCCGACCTGTTCGACCACATTTATTCAATCATGCCGCTGTTTGGCCTGCGCCCATACCAACAATTCACCAGTCATGATGCCGCTTGTATGACATCAGTCTAAAAATGAGAAATGGTGTTAAAAAGGCCGTGCGAACACAGCCTCCAATTATATCTGTCCAGCACTCGCACTATTTATAACTCTAAGACACGAGTACTCATCACAAAAGTATCAGCGTTTTTTATATACCACGCAGAAATTGCCGCGTTTTGTGCGACATTTTGAGCATCTTTCGCAATCAACAGGGGCTTGGCTGCCTTCTTTCCAGCGCTTGACCAAATGCGGTTCAGCAAGCAATGGCCGAGACAGCGCAAAGAACTGAATCTGGGTCTTATGTGCAATCTCTTCTATGGCACAAATATCACTCAACCCACCAACCGTAATAATCGGCACATTCACTTCCTGGCTAACCACATCGCCGTACTCATGGAAGTAACCTTCTTGTTGCAGCGTATAGCCGTCAAACGATTCCCCCACCAGCGTGCTGGCATTACCATGGATATTGCCGGAAATAATAATGGCATCAACACCAATGTCTGCCAGCTTTTGGCAAATCAACCGCGTTTCAGCGAAAGTCAGCCCGCCATCAAAGAACTCGGATGCGGTTAGCTTTACCAATACCGGATAATCATCACCAACAACATTGCGGATAGCGGCATAGATCTCAAGCAGAAAACGCATCCGGTTGTCTAGACTTCCGCCATACTGATCGTCGCGGCGGTTGTAATACGGGCTCAGGAACTGATTGATCAAATAGGTATGTGCCGCATGAATTTCAACGCCATCAAAACCCGATGCCTTGGCTCGGCGGCTCGCCTGAGCAAAAGCATCAACGATGTAGTCGATCTCTTCTTGGGTCATCGCTTTGCCTTGCGTTTTGGTGCCACGCTCCGGCACATCGCTTGGTGCGAAAATAACACGTTCACCAACGTTGTAAGTAGTTTTAGTACCGCCATAAGCCAACTGCATGACAATTTTAGAGTCGTGGCCATGCACCAAGTCCGTCAGCTTCTGATATTCTTCAATAAAAGAATCATTGTACATACCCATCATGCCGGCATTGGGCTTCTCTTCTTCGACAATATTCGCATAACCGGTCACGATCAGGCCGACTTCACCTTTCGCCAACTCTTCGTAGACAGCATAGAGTTTGTCTGTCATATGGCCATCTTCTGTTGCCATATTTTCCCACGTTGCGCTTCGTACAAAGCGGTTTTTTAGTGCCATGCTGCCAATACGGGCTGCTGAAAACAAAGTGCTCAAGTCCTGTCCTCTTTTATCATTTTTTTAGGTGTGGCTCATCAGCGTATTAAAAACAAAAAAAACAGCCATACGATAAGCATGGCTGTTTTTTATGCATACGTGATTTACAGCGGCGCACATTACCCGCGATAGCGAGGCAGATCCTTAATCTGGATTAAACTATTGTCACTTTACTCATTCAATATTGGCTAGGTTCAGCGCCCAGCAAGCATTGAGCCCTATCTAAGCGCGTCCTTTGCCGTCCCCTGCCATATGCTGCCAATGTTTCAGGCCTTCCAACACCCCTTCTGCATGGGTGGCATGACTTGTGTAGACATTATCGAGATCTGACAAGTGGGCCACTTCCGGATAATGATTGGCAACCAAAATGGCATTGATACCGCTAATCGTCAGCATGGCGGTATCATTGGCGGAATCGCCAGCCACGCAAACCTCCCCCGGCAGCAGGCCGTGCTTATTCATGAGGTGGTGAATCGCCGCCGCTTTGTTGACCCCTTTCGGGGTGACATCCAAGAACCAGTCATGGGAATAGGTCAGATCAACATGAATCGCGTTCTGCTCTAGTACTGCCGCTACCGTTGCGTACTGCTGTTGACTGAGTTTCCCCTCAAACGTGATTTTATAGTCCCCTTGGTGCCGACTATTGATGGCCCCCAGAAAACCCACCTCTTCGAGCACATCTTGAATAACAGGCTTATTCCAGACCGACTGTAACTGATCGCGCCAGAGTACATCTAACACACAATCATGACCGTGGTGAATCTGGGTACCCACATCACTGATAATGGAATGCGGACGGGGGTAGTTATCCTCTTTCAACCCGAGACTGATAGAAGGGAAAGTTCTTCCTGTGGCAATAACAAAGCGCAAGTTCGGCTGTTCGTGCACATAATCAGCAAATTGACCGATACCACTCGCAGCACCACCATGAAGCGTACCGTCGAAATCACATACCAGCATTTTGATCATTAGCTTACCTACTGTCGAAAACTTTCTTTTATCATACGAGTTTGCTTACCCACAAAACGTGCGCAATCTAGACAATAGGTAATTTTGACGGCTACAAAAAAACCGCCATCAGGCGGTTTTCAATAAAAGCGTTATACCATTAAGCACAACATTTTTTGTATTTCTTGCCGCTGCCGCAAGAGCATGGATCGTTACGGTTTGGGGTTTTCTCAAACGTCATCGTCTTTGGCTTGTGCAAAACGCCATCTAGCTCCACTGTATTTTCTTCTTGGTTTGCATCAACAACAATGTTCGCAACAAGATTATGCTCAGCAACCAAGGCTTCAATCTCAGCTTTGCGCTCGTCGCTGTTGACCACAACGTTGATTGGCGCTTCTTCAGTGCCAGCCTTCACCACACGCTTCACGTTGTAGCCAGACATCACATGGTTTTGCCGAGTTTCGATGCGGCCTTTGTAAAACATTTTAGACATTGGAGACTCATTAACAGTTGGTATTACAAATAATAGGTCGGTGATTATACTCATCTACGACAATTTATATATACCCAAGTTACCCCAAGCTGCCGGATTCAAAGTATGTTAAATCATGCCAAGAGTACGAATTTCAGAATAAGCGAGAAACATAAAGCGGCACCGTGCAGATTGCCACACTGCCCCACACGGCTTTATTCCAACACCATAGCCGTCGCCCATTAAACGAAGAGAAAGGGAAAAATGGCAGCAATACATCAAGAAAAAGTAGCCCAAGCCCAGCAAACCACACTGCTTTGGCTATTGGCAGCATATCTTGCGTTATAACCCCGGAATGTATCACCAACCCAATACCCCACACCAACACCAATAGTGCCAAAGAGGCCACCAAGGCCATTTCTCCGCAGGTCTTTTTCACATCGCGGTAGAACCATTTTTCTGCTGCCGGATACAAGCTGCCGGGGGATACCACAAAGCCGCCAAACAATAACGCCACCATTCCAGAGAGCGTCAAGCCTGACTCCCACATCCTGAACTCACACGGTAACTGGCGGCGTAGCGCGACAACGTACATTGCGCCAAGACAAACAGTGAACAGAATACCGATACTCAGTATCGATGCGAGCAACACAAAGGGGTACTCAGGCTCCCCCGAGCCATACTGCCAAAGCAAAAAGGCATAAATCGCCACATGAAATAGCAATGTCATGACGAACTCTGGACGCAAATTCGAACGGGTGGCACTATGCGGCTGCGCCATTTTGGCCGATGGGACTCGCAGGGATTTCACCCACATGAAATGTCCGATATCAAACAGATGGAAACTACGTAGCCAAATAACCAAGGTCGCCATGCCATATCGCCGAAACTGCGCAAACAGATTCTGCCTGACAAAGCCTTGCGCCGCAAACAGCTGACTTGATTGGGTGTTATCCCCTTCGACGCAGGCAAAAATGTCGGTGCATCCTTGCTGCTTCAAGTGATCCAATGCCTCTGCCGTCAGCGCCTTTCCGATACCTTGGCCGGAATACGCCGGCGAACAGAAAATCAGTGACACTAGGCCCGCAGTCAAACCACGCGGCAATCCGAAAATTTTGAGAATAACCCCACCGACAATTTCGCCGTTCTTTACCGCAACCAAGGTATTATTCGAAAATGAAAAAAACAACCGCATCAAAAAAGGAAAGGCTATATTCATCACGGCTTTCATCGCCTTTTTTTCATCTGCTTTCATCTGGCGTATTTCAATATCCTGATTGGGCACTGCTACTCCTTAGTTATCCATCCGTCACCCATCGTGCAGTCTACATACCCATGCTATTTTTACGTCAAAAAAAGAATAATTCTCCGACCCAACTATCAATAATAATTCCATGCCCCCGTTAACCATCACCAATAGGTTTTCGAGGCGAATCAAATTTTTTATATTGCAATTAGCTGATATATATTCAAAACTTGCTCCTACGCTATTTCCGTTAAGAGATACCACTATGAGCCAAATAGAGTCCCCTATCGAATCCAACAACGGCATAATCGAAGAACAAAAATTACCAACTAAAATATATTCCCCCAACCAAGTTGCCTGCGGCACACTGGGTGGACCTGTCGGACTTGTCTATTTTCTGTATGCCAATTTCCAGACCCTAAACCAAGAAGAAATGAAAAAGAAGGCCCTGCTCTGGGGATCGATTTTCATTGCCGTTCTTGTCTTTTGCCTGCCATTTATTCCAGAAGAGATCCCAAGTTCTGCATTCACTGCGGTCTATATTGTTTTGGGGAAAATGACCGCTGAAAATTACCAGATGAAGAAAGAAGACATCATTGCATCTGAAGACTACGAGTTCCACTCCAACTGGCGAGTATTCGGCTTGTCTATTCTTTGCCTAATCGGGAGTATCGTTGTTATCTTTATTCCATTATTCATCATGGCTATGGCAGGGATCATCGCTTAACTATGCCGCTATTCTCGCCGGAGATAACAATGGCTCTATATGCGAGTCTATAAGCTATCCTTAAAACTGGCTTGTTTTAGAGCAGTTGAAGGCCGTCAGATTCCATTCAAGCGATAAGCTCGGTAAAGTAGGCACATCACAGCGTATTAAAGTGAGAGCACGATGAATTTTGATAACAACATTATCGACAACCTAGAGGAACTTGAAGCGTTTCTGCTGTCGGTAGAAAGTGGTGGTCTTGGCCTAAGTAATGTTGCTGGTGTAGCTTTGGCAACCAGCAATGCTGATGGCCGACCTTTTATTGCCGTTCTTGATGACAAACACCAACTGCTGCTTGGCCGCTGGGTCTCTCAAGAAGTTTATGAAAACGGCAAAGACATGGTTCGTCATGGCCCTAAGAAAAAAATGCACTAATTTCCTGCATTAACACAAACGCCACAGTTCAATACTGTGGCGTTTGTCTTTTCAATTAGCGTTTGTTCTTCTTAACCTGAAACTGCTTGGCACTCGTCTTGCGTGCAGTCCGGCGATTCGCTTGCTTGTCACGCTTCGGTCGCTTACTTTCACCTGTCGACGGTTTGTCCGTAACAGGAAACCCCGCTAGTGCTTGTAATGGCAGCTCACGGTTTACCATTTGGCGAATTGCCGCCAAATACTCGCTCTCACCATGACAAACAAGCGAAACGGCCAAACCATTCTCACCGGCACGTGCCGTTCGGCCAACACGGTGAACATACACAGACGGATTGGCTGGCAGTTCAAAGTTCACAACCACAGGCAAGCGCTCTACGTGGATCCCTCTGGCAAGCAAATCGGTCGCAATAAGTACCTGAACCTTCTTGTCTTTGAAATCAGCAAGGACTTGCTCCCGCTCACCCTGAGATTTATCGCCGTGCAGGGCTGCTACCGAAATACCAGCCTTGGTTAATTTTTTGCACAGAGCATCAGCATTATCACGGGCGCCGATAAACACCAATACCTGCTCCCACCCTTGTTGCTCGATAAGGGTAATAAGGGCCTGTGTCTTGCTGCCTTTGTTCACCAAATATAGGCGTTCTTCAATTTGCTCTACCACGCTATTGGCAACATGTGCTTTAACTACAGCAGGCTTATGCAGAACATTCGCCACGATTTGCTCTAATTGCTCAGGTAAGGTCGCAGAAAACATCAATGACTGGCGCTTTGCGGGAAGCAGCGCAAGAATACGCTGAACATCAGGCCAAAAGCCCATCTCCAACAAGCGATCCGCCTCGTCAAAAACAAGTTTGTCGATTCCGTCCGTTTCAATTGCGCCATCATTGAGCAAATCCAGCAGACGCCCCGGTGTCGCAACTAAAATTTCCGGTTTCGCCGATAACAACTCAAGCTGTTCGGCCTTATCTACGCCGCCGCACAATGCCATAACGCGCAGATTCATATTGTGCGCAACGCTTGCCAATGCCGCTGAGACCTGAATCGCCAACTCTCGGGTCGGCACCATAACAACGGCACGGTGCATACCGGCATTCAATGCCGCCGATTCAAGCAATGGAAGGCCATAGGCAAAGGTCTTGCCTGTTCCTGTCTGCGCCAGCGCCAGCACGTCGTTGTTAGCTAAAATGGCCGGGATGGCCAGTGTTTGGATCTCTGTCGGCGTTTTGAATTGGCTTGGCAGCGCAGCTACGAGCTTCGCGCTCAAATTTAGCGAAGAAAAAGGCATAGTGTCATATCATCAATGTTCGGGGGCGCTAGGATACGACATTCGCTGCGCAAGGTTAATGGATTTGTCGCCCAGAGCACTTAATATCATGTGATCGTTTTTTCTATATACCATGTTCCATGGCATGGGGCATTGGTCACCTTCCACTCCCCTTCGATGCGATCACCGATAACATTGCCGGTAAAACGATACCCCCAGCGTGGATTGTCAGCGTAGATATCCAATTTACCCTGTGCCGAAACCCAGCCTTTCAATTGCGTATTGTTATACATTAAACGAAACGTCACGTTGCCTTCTTTGATCGTGCCGACAATACGAGTCTGCAGGCAGATTTTATCCCCGCTCACATCAATACGGCGGCCTACCCAATCACCATCAAACACCTTACCAACGGCAAATGATGGCCCACTTGGTGGCGGAACTTGCGCCATTGATACACGTTCGGAACGCGTTGTACCCTGCATAACAAACATCACCGCCACCAGCCCTACAACCGACAGTAATAGAAACTTGACCATGACACACTCCCTTGTCTTTAAATGTCGTTCATTATCCTTAAATCAATGACTCTGAATGCCGCATCTTACGGTCACTTAGATATAAGGCAGCATGTTGCCATACTGCCTTATACAATCATTAGTTGCTCGAGCGGAAAATACAATTTTTTGCATATTCAGCGGCATCATTAGCAGACCAGTCCCCTTTCGCCTTTTTATCCATCTCCTCACACCACTCAGGGCTTCCTACTTCCGGCGAGCATCCTGTCATACCAATCAGAGCAGTGAACAAACACACATAAACCCATTTCATCATTAGCTTTCTCCATCATTGTCAACATCACTAAACGCCCTCTGTGCTTATGTCTACACGATTGTATTGGCTTTCCATCAAAGTGTAGATTGGCTGACATAATGGCGGCATCACAAGGTCGTTTGTGCATAGTCGTATTCTGGCAAAATTACTGGCTCCGCAGGATGAAAAAGACTGATACCGTTGATTGAGAAATAGACATGAATCCCAGCTTCAGAAAATCAGCAGTCATTCTCATGCTAATGACAGCCCTATCGATGGATTCACCCTCTTGGCACTCAATGATAAATATCCCACTCCCAGAGTTTTTATACTTCTTACCAACCAGCCACCATCTATCTTGCGAGAAGCGAAATGAAATCAATTATCACCAAAGTGAAACAGTTCCTTTTAACGCCATATGGTAAGGCTTACTTGGTTTTCATCACTCTCACGAAACTCTACTTGGTGTATAAGTGGGCGCTTAACCACGTAAAATCATTCAGTGCGGATCTATTCGAATTAATGGGTGCATCTGTGATTATTGGTGAGTCTATCGGCACACTGAGCTTCACGGCTATCTGTGGCTATTTCACCCTCACTACCATAATCAACATATTCCGCTCTACGCCTAAATCTGTTGTGCCGTCTTAAAAGCTAATAGATCGTCGCTATGCCTTATAAAAGCCGCATCAGTGCGGCTTAATTATATGGTCCGC
>NZ_LDOT01000024.1 GCF_001029445.1 Photobacterium aquae | reverse complement strand
GAGGTGCGAGGTGCGAGGTGGGCCCAGTTGATGCCGGGCCCAGATAATTTATAGTGTGTTAGTTAATCGCTTTGCGCCCATACCAAGGACTACGGGCATCCGTAATGCTGTAGAGTTGATATTTACGATTAAGCATCTGGCCACCATCTCGAGAGAGTGGAAGCCATGAGATAGTTGCGCGATTGGTGCTTGGTTTTACAGTCATTACATCGAACGGAATCGAGATGTAAAAGCCCTTATTGAAGCTACCTTCACCAAACTCTTCTGCGGAGAGATCGGTGATGGCGGCAAATGCCCCGGCAATCACCCCGCTGTCGAACTGCTTGGAAAAGTCGATTGTGATCCCTTTATCTTCCGTTAAGTACTGTCCAACACTCACTTTAAATAGTGTATTTGGTAGCCATTGCCACTGAGGTTGGTAGTAAGCTGTCATATGGCCAGTCGGTGCGCCTGTTTGAACTCGGTAATGACGGTTTGTGATGGGGTCAAACTGCACTTCTTCGCTAAAGAACCCGAATTGAGAATCAGGATCTCGTTGGATGACATAGTTAAGATCCAAACCAAATGCCCAGTTGCTATTTTGTGGGCGGTAAAGTAATTCACCACCCACACCACCGAACATCATTTCTAGATAGCCACCATAGGTTTGGGCATACCAGTTCTCTGCGAGGCGATCCATCCAAGTGAGTTGTAAGTTATCCATTCGGACTGGATTATCGTTGATGTATTGGCGAACCAAGGTGCGAACGCGCTTAAGATCTGTACCATCAGGCGGTACTTCGTACAGGAATTTATCGTAATTATCGTAAATATTGAAGTAAACACCACCACTTAACTCAACGTGATCGCCGAACCAGTAATTGGCTCCGGCATTAATCCCGATATTGAACAGGTAGAAGTTTTCAGAACCACCAATCGATTGTTGCAAGGTTGGCGATAGGCTGACATCCCAGTTTTTGTCTGACTTGGCATAAAGCTTTCCATCAGGTTTAGTGGACGGGTTCAGCGTTGTGGCGTCACTGATCTTGGCACCGAAATATTCATGGTTGGCAACTTTTGTCAGTTGATGAGAGTCAATATTAGTGTCAGTAACCGCTTGGTGGTTGGCTGTTTCAATAATACGGTAAGTGTCAGCTTGTAGGCCGCTGTTCGCTAATATGGTTCCTGCGCGCAGATGGGCTTCATCACGGTTGCGGTATTTAGTTTGTGGTGCAACAACCGTTACAGTATCGTCGCTGGCGTAAAGTTTAGGGTCTTCATAACCGGCAATTTGATGCAAATCTTGTGCTAATTGCTCCCATTCGGAAGCGGTGAGAGTTTCTGCCGTTTTTTTGCCATGTTGACTTGGCTGATAGGTTGGAAGTGGCTCATCATGCCACATAGTGCGGAGTTTATTGAAGTTGGTATTTAGATTTACCCCGAAAGTCCAGGTATTACCGCGTTCATAGCTCAGGCGGGCATCCCCCCAATTACCAAGGCGGTAAAGTACACCATAATTGAATTTGCTGTCTTGGGTCATATCAATACCTCCTCGGGTTACCGGGAAGTCACTGAGGTAATCGTTGCCGTCATATTCCAGCTTCAGGCGCAGAGGCTGCCACGGGCTTTGGTATTCCACTCCGCCAAATACAGCGCTACAGCCGGTGAACCAGCGTTCGAAATCAACACTACCGCCATTGCCCTTGTAGCCCGTTCCTCGACCGCAATCAATGCTGCCTGATTTATCACCGGTTAAATTACCACTATTGCCGATATAACCCCAGCCTATACCCAGAGTGACATCAAAGGGACCTATGTGCTTGCTGGCGGCAATATATTCACCATCAAATAAACCGGTGCCGCCAAAATCACGTATACCAAACGCTGTTTCCGGTAGCCAGTAGCTCTCTTCTAACAAGCGAACTTTGAAATCGATGCCTTTGTCGGTGTATTTGGTATCTGCGCTGAAATCAGGGTTATCGCTATAGAGAAGATCATTCACTAGGGTGTAGCGAATGGTGGTCTCGAGCCAAGGTAATAGCTGCAGCGAGACATTGTAGTGCAAATATTCATTATTATAGGTTGCGCCAAGGGTTAACTCACCCTCTTTGGCAACTCGGCCTGATGGCATTTGAATTAGGCCGACGCCGCCAAAGTCACTTTGTGAGGGTTCAAAGTGCGGATAGCTGAATTCATCAGCATGGGCATTGCCAGCAAAGGTGAGCATGCCAATAGCTAGAGATGAGGAAATGGAAAGTGGGCCAGTTTTGGCTAATGCATGGCGAATAGCGTCGGACAACGCTGTTAATGGTAGTAAACCGGTATTAGAGAAAAAGGGAGTTGTTCGCATCACAGAGCCCGGTTCCTTAGTAAGTTAACAATGTCATCATTGAGCTGGCTAAAGCCAGATGGAAGATTATCAAAAGCGAGGTAAATCACTGATCCCGGAGCAATATCATGGTGGTTTTTATTCCAGTAGGCGATCGGGTGCTGCTCAACGTTTCCATCCGGTTGGATGACGGTGGCGTAGCTATTCTCCGCTGTTGCTGAAGGCATTGCCTTGTCAAGATAGCTTGCAGCATCCTGACGGATATGCCACGTTTGATAACCAGACTGTTTGACGGCACCCAGAACAAGTATTGTGCTTGGGCGGTTAGGCAATACCAATGTTAAGTCTTGGTTTACAAGAGGGTTTGCGTTCTTGTTAATCCGCACTCTGTCGTAATCAAGGGGAGTAAAAAGACGTTGGCCGATGACAAGGTTTAAAATTTGTTGTTGTAACTGATTATAAAATTCGGCCTCAGCAGCAGTCCCCGTCTGTGTGGCTAGCTGATTAAGTTTTTGTAAGACCTCATTTTTATTAGGGTGCTGTAGGGAGGAAAAAACGCTTGCCCCTGTCCAGTAAAGCTGCTCATTTAATGTTTCTTGCGACGACTGAGGAAGTTGGGAAATGTTGGCAAGCGTATCCGCTAAAATTTGCTCAAGTCTAATGGGTTCACGATAAGTGAGTATTAAATGGCTGCTATTTTTTGCTGAATGGTTACTGTTTTGTGGTGACAGAGAGTGATAAACGCGCATTTCTAATGATGCGTTGGCATCATGTGAAATGGTCTCTTTTGCCGAAAGAGGCATACAAGGAAGTAGCAAAACCGCACTGAATAATGCGGGGATTAACTTGCGGCAAACATGAAATGAATAGGGCATACAATATCTCATCATGGTTAAGCACTAGTTATGAGAAAGGTTTGAGTACAGTGAGGGTAACAACCGGTAATGTTGGCGCGAGATGCTGGGATGATTTCATTACCGTACCTGTAGTGGGGTTTAACCAATAATGGTTTTGGTAAGAAATATCAATAGTATCGAAATTGACGGTCTCGATGACATGCAGCGTTTCAACAGCGGTTTGATTGATAACAATGGTATTATTGCCTTGGAGACTAAAAGTAGAGTTACCAATATAGCCATAATGATAACCCGGTTGCCAATCATAGGTGGCTTGCCATTGATGTGGGGTATCGGATAGGTGCAAGCCCAAGGCTAATGGGTCGGGCTGGGCGCTGTGTACAGATACTAAATTACCCTGCGGTAAATTAAGTGTTTTAACCAGTCGGCCAGATTGAGTGACTAGCATACCTTTATCGGCAGACACCCATTTTAGTTGTTGCGGAGCAGGTGCTGTTGTTGGATTCGTAGAGAGAGTGTGCTCTTTTTCCGCTAAAGCCAATACCATGAATGCTTGGGGGCCATTATCGATTTGGGCATAGATGCTGGCATAAGGTGAGCGATTAATATCCTCACGCGTTAACGAAATATCAGGATCGCCAAATACCGCGAGCTTTATGGTGTCATTAACGTCATTGAATTTTTGGCTACAGCCACTGAGTGCCACTAAGAGTCCGGCTAGGCAGATCGGTTTGATGGCTGATGCTGGGGGTATGTTCATTTTTCTCGGCGTACTTTTGAAAGGGATCATCGGCTAACGTCCAAGTTGCCATACAAAATAGACAAAAAGCCAATCGTAAAACGACTGGCTTTTGATTATTGCAATTTAGCTCGCAAAATATCGAGTATTACTTCTGTGTAGATACTGATGTTGTGTTGTTGTTGTTTGCTGAATCCGCAACGGCAACAGCAGCAACGGCAACAGCTGCACCAGCGGCAACGGCTGT
Organism: Photobacterium aquae; assembly: GCF_001029445.1. GTDB lineage: Bacteria > Pseudomonadota > Gammaproteobacteria > Enterobacterales > Vibrionaceae > Photobacterium > Photobacterium aquae. The sequence continues at coordinate 146,538 of NZ_LDOT01000024.1, read as the reverse complement.
TGCAGTAATACCGCCGGTTGCAGCCGCTGTTGCACCAGCTGTACCCGCAGCCGCACCAGATGTAGAACCAGCTGTTGCAGCCGCTGTTGTTTCAGTTGCTGCAAAGGCAGCGCCAGAGAATGATAGGGCTGCGATAAGTGCAATAGCAGTCTTTTTCATTTTTAATTCCCTTATTGAAATTATGGAGTGTTATAAAAAATCCTAAAGAGGATTTAGTGATGTATATACCCAGGTGAGGCCGTATACCAATGGAGAATAGCCGTCTTGGGGACTTTTCTACATGGGGCGGTTCTTTAATGACCAAAGGTAAGAACTTATTTTAAATCAAAAACGATGAACGTTCTCTGATTAATGATATGAGTAATAAAGTTTTTCTGCAATCTCTGAATGATCTGTCCAGAAAGAAAATGCCTAAGCAGCGGTTTGAACCACAGAAATGTTGATATGTCTCTAACTTATCAAACAAGAATAGTGGAATAAGGAATATTTAACATACGGACGACGTGAAACTCCATGGTTTTTATCATGGGTTGGTCTTTAAGATGTTGAATTGTATTGATTTTTATTTTTTTTGATTGAGCGCATTGAAAATCGGGAAAAGTGATAAAACAAGATTCCTATCAGCAACAAAGAAGTGTAAAATGTTCTAAATTTGCGACTAAAAAATGTCGCATGGTCAAATAGCCAAGAAGCTTGGTTAGCCGTTAAGTTGAGTAGCTTTGCTATTCGTGCGGCTTAGCGTGATATAACAACAAAACAATAAAAAGCAACGTATGGTAAATTGGGAACCGTAACCTAAGGGCGGTAGCGTATAAAATCTCCATGTTTTGTCTTGTTAGCGCGGCCGTCTGTCACGGCCGTCGGTGTCGGTATAGCTTCTTAGGCCATGTTAGTCCCTAACTTCATTCTCAAATGCTTGCTCACATAGCAGGTATGAATACTCCGCTGTGTCTTATGGATCCCAAGGCACTCGTCATTATTTAATCAGTCTGATAATTATATGCATTTTACAAAGAAGATTCTTATTTCTGCCATGGCGACGTCCATGCTGGCGGGCTGCACTGTGCCGGGCTCAAACCTGACGGTTACTGATAAAAATGTAGTAGCAACGACAACAAATGGAAGTGAGCAGGAGCAAACGTGGAGTGAGCAGATTAATGTTTACCCGCTAACAGCGAGTCGAGTTAACGCGTTTAAGGCCAAACCGGTTTATTCTCAGGTGAATACGGCGTTGGATGCTGAGCTTGCTGGTTATCAATACCGTATTGGCACCGGGGATATTCTTAATATTACGATTTGGGATCACCCCGAATTGACTATTCCTGCGGGTTCGTACCGTAGTTCGGCAGAAGCTGGTAACTGGGTACATGCCGATGGCACGATTTTCTATCCGTATATTGGTGTGGTACATGTTGCAGGTAAAACAGTAACAGAAGTGCGAGACACGATTGCCACGCGTTTGGCTGAATATATTGAAAGTCCTCAGGTGGACGTGAATGTGGCGTCGTTTCGTTCGCAAAAAACATATATTACCGGTGAAGTGAATAAACCAGGGCAACAAGCCATTACGAACGTACCTTTGACACTATTAGATGCAGTGAATAAAGCGGGCGGTTTGGCAGATGATGCTGATTGGCGTAGCGTAACCCTGACTCGTAACGGAACAGAAGAGACACTGTCATTGTATGCATTGATGCAACGTGGAGATTTGACTCAAAACCGTTTGCTTCGCCCTGGCGATATTGTGCATGTACCACGTAACGACAGCCAAAAAGTCTTCGTAATGGGTGAGGTCAAAGAGCCTAAGTTGCTTAAGATCGACCGTGCCGGTATGAGCTTAACTGAAGCGCTTAGTAATGTGGGTGGGATTAACCAGCTTTCTGCGGATGCCACCGGAGTATTTGTGATTCGCAGTAATGTGAAAAAGCAAGGTGCTGTAGAGGCTAATACCAATACAGCGATTCCATCTGATCAGAATCAAATTCAAGCTCAAAATGAGCAGCAAGCAATTGCAAATGTGTACCAGTTGAATATTCAAGATGCTTCAGCCTTAGTAATTGGTACCGAGTTTGAGCTGCAACCTTATGACATTGTTTACGTAACGGCTGCGCCGATTGTGCGTTGGAACCGTGTTGTGACTCAACTTCTGCCAACGATCAGTGGCTTTAACGAGTTGACGGAAGGTGCGCTACGAGTACGCACTTGGCCGTAACCTAAAGTAGAGCTTTCTTGGATACAACTAATTAAATTAATTTTGATAGCAGAGAGTTATGAGCGTTTCTCAACATACACAAATTAAGCAGGACTCAGATGAAATCGATCTGGGTAAATTCTTTGGCATTTTGCTAGATGCCCGTTGGAGCATTATTGCCATCACCTTTCTGTTTGCCATTGGCGGTATTGCCTATGCGCTTCTTGCGACACCTGTCTATAAAGCGGATGCACTTATTCAGGTAGAGCAAAAGAAAAGCGGTATGCCAGCCTTAGGTGAAATGGGAGAATTGTTCGCGGGTGAATCATCAGCAACCACTGAAATTGAAATCATCAAATCACGGATGATTTTGGGTAAAACCGTCGACAAACTGAATTTAACTACAGTGGTAGAGCCTGTTTATTTACCCATTATTGGTAAAGGACTTGCCCGAATTGAAGGCGAAATAGTGGATATGAATGTGGGCCGCTTTGAAGTGCCTGTATTTGTTGAAAAACCACAATATACTTTAACTGTTACTGATGCCAAGTTGGGTAAATATGAGCTGTATGACAGCCAAGAGCGCAAAGTATTAGAAGGCAAGGTTGGTGAATTGGCTCAAAATGGTGATCTTAAATTGTTTGTTACTCAGCTTGATGCAAATAATGATAGCCTGTTTACACTAGCTAAACGCTCAAAGCTTGATGCCATTCAATGGCTTCAACAGAATCTGTCAGTGAGTGAGCGCGGTAAACAGACAGGCATTTTGCAACTGAGTTTTACCGGTGAGAACCGTGCCGATATTGAAGCAATTCTTAATGATATTAGCCAAAACTACTTTTTACAAAACGTAGAGCGCAACTCGGCCGAGGCAGAAAATAGCTTGGTATTTTTACGTCAACACTTGCCAGCAATTAAAGTGCAACTGACCGCCTCTGAAGATTTGCTGAATAAATTTCGTCAAGAGAATGAGTCAATCGATTTGGGGTTAGAAGCCAAATCAACCCTTGATGTGATGGTGACCATTGAAGCCCAGCTTAATGAACTAACCTTTAAAGAGAGTGAGATTTCGCAGCGTTTTACCAAAGAGCACCCGGCTTATGTTGCTTTAATGGATAAACGCCGTACGTTACTTAATGAGCGTGAGCGTTTAAACAAGCAAATACAAAAGCTGCCGAAAACTCAGCGAGAAGTACTGCGTTTAACTCGCGATGTAGAAGTTAACCAACAGATTTACGTGCAGTTGCTGAACAAAGTGCAAGAGCTGAACATTGTAAAAGCCAGTACTGTGGGGAACGTACGTATTTTAGATAACGCGCAATCTTACACTCAAGCGGTTAAGCCTAAGAAATCGTTCATTGTTGTATTGGCGACTTTGCTCGGTGGTATGTTGGCTGTGGCGATTGCACTCTTGCGTGCAGCTCTCCACCGTGGGGTTGAAAACCCAGATGAAATTGAAGCCATTGGTTTGCCAGTATACGCAAGCGTGCCTATGTCTGATTGGCAGATAGAGTTAGAAAAAAAGCAAAAAAGCAAAAAACAGCTGACGGTACAAGAAACGTTACTGGCTGTATCTAACCCAGCGGATTTATCCATTGAAGCATTGCGCAGCCTGCGTACCAGTTTGCATTTTGCAATGATGGAAGCCAAAAATAATATTATGATGATTTCTGGCCCAAGCCCAGGTATTGGTAAATCGTTTGTTTCTGCCAACATGGCAGCGGTTGTGGCAAAATCGGGCCAGCGTGTGTTGGTGATTGATGCCGATATGCGTAAAGGCCGAATGGAAAAACAAATGGGTGTAAGCCATAAGCCAGGCCTTTCCAATTATTTAAGTGGTCAAACTACGATTGAAAGCTTGATTAAACAACCTGGTGTTGAAGGGCTGCATTTTATTGGCCGTGGCGAAGTGCCGCCTAACCCATCAGAACTGCTTATGCATCCACGCTTTAAAGCGTTAATGGATTGGGCTTCTGAAAATTATGATATTGTTATTGTGGATACTCCGCCTATTCTGGCTGTAACTGATCCTGCCATTGTGGGAGCTCATGTTGGTACCACTTTGCTTGTGGGGCGCTTTGGTCAGAACTCGGTGAAAGAAATTGAGGTGACAAAGCAGCGCTTTGAGCAAAATGGTATTGAGATTAAAGGCTTTATTCTGAATGCGGTTGTTCGTAAGGCGAGTAGCTATTATGGCGGTAACTATGGGTACTATAATTATAGCTATGAGTCGAATAAATGATTAGGAGCCATAGATTGTAAATTAATGAAAAAGTGCTTTGTTGCATAAATTATTTTGAATATTTTGAATATTTTGAAATGATAATTTTATACCCATGAGTAAATATCGCGATAAGACTGAATACAATAGAGCATATTCTTAATAGAGCTTTAGAAGGAAGTATATCGTTGTGGATTTTATTCTCACCGTAGTCGATGTAGTTGCTGTAATCAATAACTTAAATGACTTCTAATAATGGCGTCGATGGTTAAGTTAGTGTTTTGATTTTATTAGTAATGCGAGTGATGTTTGTGAGTTGATGGTTGCGATATTTATTTTTATATCTTACATGTAAGTAATATATTTTATTGCGTGATCATCTTGATAAAAAATTATTATCATCAGTCTTTCATGGAAGACGTAAACTGAAAATATCAGGAATAATAATCATGATAAAAAAAATATACGATAAAATATATAAAGTTATCTCGCACCCTAATCAATATGCAAAAAAAGTTGGGGTAAAGCTTGGTAATAACATTCAATTAAATACCAAGAGTTTTGGTTCAGAACCTTATTTAATTACGTTAGGAGATGATTTATACACATCGGCAAATGTAACATTCATTACACATGATGGAAGTGTTAATGTATTGCGTAATTTATATGAGGAATGTGATGACGTTGATTTAATCAAACCGATAAAGGTCGGTAATAATGTGTTTTTAGGATTTGGAGTTGTTATATTACCGGGGGCGACTATCGGTGATAATGTTATTGTTGGGGCGAACTCGTTAGTTAAAGGTACATTAAAAGAAAATTGTGTTTATGCAGGAAATCCAATAAGAGAGATTTGTTCTATTAAAGATTTCTACAATAAACGAAAATGTGATTTTTTACATACGAAAAAATTATCGAAAGAAGATAAGAAACAGTATTTAGAGAGAGAGTTTAATGGATAATGTATGCAATCCCAAAGTTATAAGAGTAATATTTGCGTTAGCAAGAAGAGGGTATTTTGACTTCTTAAGCGATGAATACTATTTAAAAATGATTTATTTTCTTTGGCGAAGGGAAAAAATTAATTTTAAAAACCCTAAAACATTTTCAGAAAAAATTCAATGGTTGAAGGTTAATCACCGTGATGTAAATATGGGGAAGTTGGTTGATAAATATGAGGTTCGTAAATATATCAAAAATACTATTGGTGAAGAATATTTAGTTCCTTTAGTTGGATGTTATGATAACTATAGTGATATTGACTTTGACCAATTACCTAATAAGTTTGTTTTAAAAACTACGCATGGTTCTAGTCAAAATCTAATTTGCAAGAATAAAAAACAAATAAATCACAAGCTCGCGAAGAGAAATTTTGATAAATGGTTGACAATATCTCTATATCGAATATTTAGAGAGTGGGCTTATAAATATGCAAAACCGAAAATTATCTGCGAACATTTTTTAGGGGATGATGAAAATGTTCCTGTTGATTATAAGTTTTATTGCTTTAATGGCAAACCTAAATTCATACAAGTAAATGTAGAGCGATATACAGATAATCACACTGAAACATATTATGATCCTGAATGGAATCGAATGAACTTTTATTATGGTGTTAATGGAATTGATGGCGAGATAGATAAACCTAAGAATTTTGAAACAATGCTAGAAATTGTTTCAAAATTATCTTCAGAACATAAATTCGTACGTGTTGATTTGTACAATTTATCAGGGAAAATATATTTTGGAGAGTTGACATTTTATCCGGCTAGTGGTCTTGAAATAATGAAGCCAGAAGAATTAGAAAATGTATTTGGTGATTATATGGGGCTTAGTATTTAGGATAATTTACCATCTTCTAGAGAAGGTGGTTTTGTATGAGCCCCCTTAATAATAGGGGGCTAGATTAATAAAAAATGTTTCTCATGTTACTGATTACTTAGAGAGCAATAGAAACATATTAATTGAGTCTAACATGCCATTTTACTTTAGTGATTAATAAGTAAAAGTAAAGAGTTCTGTTTCTGTTATTGTGTATGCCAAAGTATATAATAATCATTGCTATAAGAGGTGATTATTGGGGCTGAAAACAGGCTAGGATAAGGACGTATAATGTAGACGTTGGAGGTTAAATGAGAAAAAATATAATATTCATGTATTCAATGTATATATTTAATATGTTGTTTCCAATGATATTAATGCCATTAATAACTAATAATATAACTAAAGATGAATATGGATATTACTCATTAGCTTATACTTGTTTTACTTTTTGTTTTATACTCTGCGATTTTAGTTTTAACTTGACGGAAGCTAGGACTATACATAAAAAAAGCAAGGATGAAATTGACGAAACTATTAACGATGTTCAGTTATCTAGATATGTATTTGCTTTTATAAGTTCAATCTTGGCAACGGTATATTTTGTTTCTGTTGAAAGTTTTAGCAATGGCGTATTTTATTTTTTTGTTACGTTTTTTGGTTTAGTTGGTTACGTGTCTTTCGCTAGTTGGTATTATGTTTCAATGAATGATATGAAACAAAATACGTTATTGTTTGTTATAATGAAGATCTGCTCTCTGATTAGCATTGTAGCATATGTGGAATTGTATGGAGAGCTGAATTGGAAGATCGTTTACTTAGCATCTGTCATTTATTATCCCTTGATAGGATTTTATATTACAAGTAGGTTAAAAAAAGACCGTGGGGTTAAATATAATTTCTCAATTGTAAGAGTGGCAAAAAAAATAAAACGAGGTGGTTATTTGTTTATGACTGACTTCGCACCTAATTTATATAATACAATTCCACTTATATTAGTATCATCGTATATCTCTATAGAAAAGTATGCGATTTTCAATTTGGCAAATAGACTATCATTAGTTATTAGTGGAGGAGTTTATGTTTTTTTGCGAGCAATATACCCTTCACTTTGCTCTAAGTATAATAAAAATAATGCTTTTAAATTAATTTTATTATTTTTATTTGTCATTATCAGTGGAGTCGCGATAAATTATTATTTTGGCGAGAGTGTTATCGTTTCTTTATTTGGGGAAGGGTATGTTGGAGCTTATCCATATATATCTGTAATGTTAATTGGTATAATTTTTTTAGGCGTATCAGAAAGCATACAATTCGCATATTTATTGCCAAATAATAAAGATGGATTTTTAGCGTACGCATCTCTATTTGTCGTTGTGATATCTGTTATATTTTTGGTGTTTACATTTAACACATTTAAAGAATGGAGTTTAATTTATACAGTATTATTATCAAGGATAATGTATATGATATTATACCTTGGGGTTTATATTAGAGATAATCATCAAAAAAAGAAAACCTATGCCTAGACAAAAAAAAATAATATTGCTTATTGACTCTTTAGCCTCTGGTGGTGCTGAAGGCGTATGCGTAAATCTTGCGAATAATCTTTATAAAAATGGTTGGAATGTTACTTTATTACTGATGCGTTCTGATGGTAGGGAGCTTATTTCTAGGGTAGATAAGAATATAAAGATAGATTCGTTAAATGTTTGTTCTGCTAGATTAGCTATAAGACCTCTAATTAAATATTTAAAAGTTGAAAAAATAAAAGTTTTAATATCATTCACTTACGAGCTTACGATATTAGCTATAATTTCAAGGTATTTTAGTAAGCGTCATTTTAAATTAGTTGCGAGAAATATAAATAGTTTATCCATGATATCAAAAAAGACAACATCTAAATATAGAAAGTATTTTTTATATCCTGTAATAAAATGGATTTATCCAAAAGCAGATATTATTGTTAACCAATGTCTGGAAATGGAAAAAGAAATAAATAGTATTTTGCCTAAGACAATAGGGAAAACAGTTACAATTTACAATCCAGTATCTAAAGCTATTGAAGAATATGTAAACAAAAATCAGATAAATAATAGTAAAGATGATTATATTTTATGTGTTGGTAGATTAGAAAATCAAAAAGCATTTGATTTGGCGATAGATGCTTTCTTTTTATTTCAACAAGATCATCCTCAGTTCAAATTGAAAATTGTTGGGAAGGGGCGTCTAGAGAGTCAACTTAAATTAAAAGTTGAAAAATTAATGATAAGTCATAAGGTTATATTTTGTGGATATCAGTCTGATCTTATTGATTTATATTCTCATGCAAAAGTCACTCTCTTGACCTCACTGTTTGAAGGGTTTCCCAATGTTTTAATTGAATCAATATCTTTAGGAACCCCTATTGTTTCTGTGGATTGTAAGAATGGACCTAATGAAATAATTAATAACTTAAATGGAGTTTTAGTTAATGATAGGTCTGATATTGAAATTAAGAAGGGGTTAGAATATGTAATAATAAATGATTATCAATATAAAGCCATAGCAAATCAAGCTAAAGTTTTTTCAAATAAAAATGCAATTGAAAAATGGGAGGAAATTTTAAGTTGAGTATAAAAAGTAACTGTATATATATACTTACTTGTATAATTATATTTTTTGCATCTTGGGAAAATATTAATGAATTAAGATATTACGTTGTAATCCCTATTTTATTGTTAACTTGGGTTCTATATTTTGCATATAATGGCTATAAGGTCAATAGGCTTTTTATTGAGAAATACACATATAGTATAATAATAATTACCACTATTGCCATGCCATCATTATTTAACATATACCCACATAAAGATAACATTGATTATAGTTATATATCTTTTACGATTGCGACAGCTGTAAAAATATTTATGATATTATCAATTATGCAATTTGTTAAGTTCGATAAAAAATCAATATGTAAGCTATTTGAGTTTTTATTACTAATAAATGTATCTTTCTTTATAATTCAATTTTCAACTGTATATTTGACTGGTTATTATATCGATCCGTTAGTTCCGCTCACTGGTGAACCACAGAGATATTTGAGCGGATTTTCTATTCCTATTATTGGACAAATATATAGACCGACTGGATTTTATGAAGAACCATCGACTTATGCAGCTTTTATTTTATGTTTTATTGCCTGTAAATTTTATTTAGATAAAAAGGTTGACAAATTAGTTATAGTATCGATTATTTCGATGTTGTTAACGTTGTCAGTGGCTGCTATATTTTATGTTACAGTCTTGATGTTTTTCTTATTCGTAGTTAAGAAAAAAGGATATTTATCTTATTTAATTCTAATATTATCACCTGTTTTTATTCTAGCATTATTTTATTTTGCCGAGGCTAGATTAAATGCGATTGGAGATGCAACTGACATCCGTGGTAATTTATTTGTTTTTGTCTTTAATCAAGATTTGTTAGAAATATTATTTGGTAATGGTATTTTAGGGGTACCTTCTACATTAGCTAGTTTTATTTTGGATAGAAATTTATGGTCGATAGGGGTGGCATCTATAAATGATAATGGAATTTGGCTTTATTTAATAATAAAGTTTGGAATCATTGGATGCTTCTTGTTTGTTATGACTTGTCTTAAAGTGATGAAAACGAGAGAAGATAAACTTTTATTTTTAATTTTAATGACAACTAAGCTAAGTGTGTTATATTTTAGTTTTTTATTTTATTTGATGATAATATTGCTCATTAAGGTTGGTGGTTTTAAATATGAACGGGCGTGAATTTTTTAATAAATATAAAGCAGTGGTTTTTATTCTTTGTAAGATTATATCATTATTACCTAACTTTATTATTATATTTTTGTTTGAATTTATAGCAATTTTCCCAACCAAAGCTATAGTTTTTTTTAGATATTTATTATTAAAGAGTCTGAAGTTAGAGATTGGAGATAATGTATATATTGGTAGATATGTTACAATTAAAAATATATTTAATTTGAAAATTGGAAATAATGTAAGCATACACGATTATTGTTATATTGATGCTATAGGTTCAATTGTTATTGAAGATAATGTTTCAATAGCCCATTCATCGTCACTAATTTCATTCGAGCATGATTACAGCGATAAAGACACACCAATAAAATATAATAAGCTTAAACTTATACCAATTGTTATAGAACATGACGTATGGATTGGTAGTGGGGTAAGAATTCTTGCCGGAACTGTAATTAACAACAGAACTATTATTGCTGCTGGAGCTGTTGTGAAAGGTAATATTAAGGGACATGCTGTATTTGCTGGGATTCCTGCTAAATTTATTAAGGATATCTAAGTGAAAATCCTATTCGTACATGATCATATTTTTCTGAAATTTAATAATGATTATTATTCTAATGGGAAGTTGACATATGAGCAATTATCCTATTACCTAAAATTTGGTAGTGAAGTTAGAGTTATATCGCGATATCGTAATGTTAATAAACAAATCAGTGAACAATATAAGTCTAATGGAAAAAACATTAATATAATTGGCTTGCCAGGAGTTTTATCCAAAAAAGGTATAATTAAGAGAGGTTTTATTATCTCTGAAATAGTAAAAGAGATAAATAAAGCTGATTTTATAGTTTTAAGATTACCAAGCGAATTTGGCTTGCTTGTCCATAAATTAGCCTTGAGTAAAGGTAAAAAAGTTTTAGTTGAGATGGTGGCATCTCCTTTTGATTGCTTGTGGTATAGAGGAGATATATTAGGTAAAATATATGCACCAATATTAAGTTTAAGAACAAAAAAAACGTTATTAAAATCAAATAATGTTATATATGTTACATCTAATTATCTTCAATCACATTATCCTACAAATGGACGTTATATAGGAGTGTCAGATGCTAGAGTTAACGAGTTAAAAGATATTAAAAAACTATCTCATGGAAAAAGAATACGAATAGGAGTTATTGGTAACCCAAGCCTCCGAATTAAAGGGATTAAAACATTATTTGACGCTTTTTCTCTTCTTGATAATGACAAATATGAACTATCAATTGTAGGGGGGGGGCTAGATTCACCGTTAGAAGAGGAAATGAGAAAATATAAAAATATTGAGCAATTAGGTTTTATTTCTGATAGGGATAAGTTAAATAATTGGTTTTCATGTATTGATATTTATGTTCAACCAAGTCTTACGGAAGGTTTACCTAGATCAATATTAGAAGCGATGTCTTTTGGTATACCGGTGATTGGAACCTATGTTGGTGGTATACCCGAGATTGTTGATAGCTCTTTATTATTTTCACCCAAAAAACATATTCAATTAGTCTCGAAAATTAAGGCTATCTCTGATATGGACGTTTATAGTAAATGTTCTCAATATTCTTTAGATGTGGCTTCTAGATTTGATATATCATTAGATAAGAAAAAATATGATTTCATAAGAAAGGTTTGATATGAAAAATGTAGTAATTTCGTCAAACACAAGTTGGTACCTATATAATTTTAGAAAGAATACTATATTATCTCTTATTGATAATGGTTATAATGTTACAGCTATTTCTCCTAGAGATGAGTATTCTAAAAAACTCCAGGACTTAGGCATTAAATACATTGATATTGATATAGATAAAGGCGGAACAAACCCATATAAAGATTTTAAAACACTCTATGATTTTAATAAAATCTATTCTTCAAATCTATATGATGTTGTTTTGAATTTCACACCAAAAAATAATATATATAGTACCCTTGCAGCAAAGCGTAATAATATAAAAGTTATAAATAATATTGCAGGGTTGGGTGTTTTGTTCGTTAATGAATCTTTAACTTCAAGGTTTGCTCGTTTTCTCTATCGGATAAGTAATAAAAGAGTTGATAAAATTTTCTTTCAGAATGAAGAAGATAAGCAGATTTTTATTAAAAATAAACTAGCAAATGAGGTTATTACTGAACGTTTACCTGGTTCTGGTGTTGATCTGAGTCGATTTAAATTATCACCTTCATCAGATGACGATACAGTCCATTTTCTTCTTGTTGCCAGAATGCTATATGACAAGGGTATTGCTCATTATGTAGAAGCTGCTCGATATTTAAAGAGTAAGTACGGTGATAAAGTTGAGTTCAATTTGCTAGGTTTTCTTGCTGTAGATAACCCATCAGCTGTTTCGAAGGAAGATATGCAAAAGTGGGTTGATGAAGGTATTGTTAATTATCTTGGTGTATCGGACGAAGTAGAGAAAGAAATTAAAAAGGCTGATTGTATGGTTCTTCCATCTTATTACCGCGAAGGAGTACCTAAGTCTCTTTTGGAAGCAGGTGCGATGGGTAAACCCATTGTGACAACTGATAATGTTGGCTGCCGTGAAACGGTTGATGATGGTATTAATGGTTACTTATGTGATGTTCGTTCAACATCTAGCCTTATTGAATGCTTAGAAAAAATGATTAATCATACGCATCAAGAAAGAATTGAAATGGGCGTCAAAAGCCGTGAAAAAATTGAGCGTGAATTTGATGAGAAAATTGTTATCAATAAATATTTAGATGCAATTAATATCCTTTTAAAAGAGAGATGAAATGAAAATCGCTATTGCAGGAACAGGCTATGTAGGTCTGTCAAATGCTATGCTATTAGCACAGCATCATGAGGTTATTGCCGTAGATATTATCGAAGAGAAAGTAAAATTACTTAACGATAAAATCTCTCCAATCGTGGATAAGGAAATTGAATATTTCCTTCAAAATAAAAAGCTAAACTTTACTGCAACTTTAGATAAAGAATTAGCTTACAAAGATGCTGAGTATATTGTTATTGCTACACCAACGGATTACGATACTGAAAACAATTACTTTAATACTTCATCAGTAGAATCCGTTATTAAAGATGTAATGGCGATTAATCCTAACGCTGTAATGGTAATTAAATCTACGATTCCTGTTGGTTATACAAAGCAAATTAAAGAACAATTTGGCTGTGATAATATTATTTTCTCTCCTGAGTTCTTACGTGAAGGTCGAGCTCTGTATGATAACTTATACCCATCTCGAATTATTGTGGGTGAGCGTAGCACTCGAGCTGAGTTATTTGCTAACCTTTTAGTTGAAGGAGCAATTAAGCAAGATATTCCTGTTTTATTTACAGATTCAACAGAAGCTGAAGCCGTAAAATTATTCTCTAACACATATCTTGCAATGCGTGTCGCTTACTTTAATGAGCTTGACACTTATGCGGCATCTAATGGTTTAGATTCTCGACAAATTATTGAAGGTGTTGGTTTAGACCCTCGTATTGGCAATCATTACAATAACCCGTCATTTGGTTACGGTGGTTACTGTTTACCTAAAGATACGAAACAACTTCGTGCTAATTATCGTGATGTACCAAATAACATCATTGGTGCGATTGTTGATGCTAATACGACACGTAAAGATTTTATTGCAGAATCCATTATTGCTAAAGAACCTAAACGTGTTGGTATTTATCGTCTTATTATGAAGTCTGGATCTGATAATTTCCGAGCTTCTAGTATTCAGGGTATCATGAAGCGGATCAAGGCAAAAGGTATTGAGGTCGTTGTTTATGAGCCTGTACTCAAAGAAAAAGAGTTTTATCACTCTTTGGTTATCAATGATTTGAATGAATTTAAACAGACTTGTGATGTAATTGTATCTAACCGCATGGATAGTAAACTTTCTGATGTAGCAAGTAAAGTTTATACTCGCGATTTATTTGGTAACGATTGATTTACAATGTTTTTAGATTAGAGATGATTATCTACTATCTATAATTTTATGTGTAAGGTTCTTATGAAATATTTAGTAACCGGCGTTGCTGGATTTATTGGTAGTGCAGTAACGGAGCGCTTAACTGCTATTGGTCATCAGGTTATCGGTATCGATAATCTAAACGATTATTACGATGTGAATTTAAAATTAGCTCGTTTAAAGCGTATTGAACATCCTAATTTTGAATTTGTTAAGCTCGATTTGGCTGATCGTGAATCAATAGCGGAACTATTTAAAGTACAGCAGTTTGATCGTGTTATTAACCTTGCAGCTCAAGCAGGGGTTCGCTATTCTCTTGATAATCCATTAGCGTATGCTGATAGTAACTTAATTGGTTTTGTGAATATTCTTGAAGGGTGTCGCCACAATAAGGTTAAGCATCTTATTTATGCTTCATCGAGTTCTGTATATGGTTTGAACTCTAAGACACCATTTGAAACTAGCGATTCTGTAGATCATCCAATTTCTTTGTATGCTGCGAGTAAGAAAGCCAATGAATTAATGGCTCATACCTATTCTCACCTGTACAACTTGTCAACTACAGGCTTACGTTTCTTTACTGTATATGGTCCTTGGGGGCGTCCAGATATGGCATTGTTTAAATTCACCAAGAAGATCATTGATGGTGAAGCGATCGATATTTATAACAATGGTGATATGCAGCGCGATTTCACTTATATTGATGATATTGTTGAAGGCATCATACGTATTCAAGATGTTGTGCCAGAACAACAAGAAAATTGGACTGTAGAAACTGGTTCTCCAGCAGATAGTTCCGCACCTTACCGTGTATATAATATCGGAAACGGTAAATGTGAAAAGTTAATGGATTATATTCAAGCACTAGAAGAGAGTTTAGGATTAGAGGCTAATAAAAACTTTTTGCCTATGCAACCTGGCGATGTTTATAAGACTTATGCTGATACCTCTGGGTTATTTGAAGCAACAGGTTATAAACCTCAAACTCCTATACAAGAAGGTGTTGAGAATTTCGTTAAGTGGTATCGTGATTTCTATAAAAAATAACTTATTCGCTTCTTAATTGGTAATCAAAGAGTCATACCATATGGCTCTTTTTGTTTAAGGTTAAATATTATGAGAACAATTACTAAAGCCGTCATACCAGTTGCAGGTCTCGGCACTCGTATGCTACCTGCTACCAAAGCCATTCCAAAAGAAATGCTTCCCATTGTCGATAAACCATTAATTCAATACATTGTTAATGAATGTATTGCGGCGGGAATTAAAGAAATTGTATTGGTGACTCATTCATCAAAGAATGCTATCGAAAACCACTTCGATACTTCTTTTGAGCTCGAGGCGACTCTTGAAGCGCGTGTTAAGCGTCAGCTTCTTGATGAAGTGCAGTCTATTTGTCCTAAGGATGTGACTATTATGCATGTTCGCCAAGGGCAGGCTAAAGGGTTGGGGCATGCAGTACTATGTGCCAAACCGTTAGTTGGGGATACGCCGTTTGCAGTGGTACTGCCAGATGTAATTTTGGATGAATATACGGCGGATCAAACTCAAGAAAATCTCGCTGCAATGCTGCAACGTTATGAAGGAACCGGTGCTAGCCAGATCATGGTTGAGCCTGTGCCAATGGCAGATGTTTCTAAATATGGGGTGGTAGATTGTGCCGGTGAAAAACTCTCTGCAGGTGATTCGTGTACAATGACTCGAATGGTAGAAAAGCCAGCAGTAGAAGACGCACCATCCAATTTAGCTGTGGTTGGCCGATATGTATTGTCGAATAAAATTTGGGATAAGCTTGCGATTACACCACCGGGAGCGGGGGATGAAATTCAGCTTACCGATGCTATTGATATGTTAATGGCAGAAGAAACGGTTGAAGCCTTTCATATGAGTGGCAAGTCTCATGATTGCGGTGATAAATTAGGTTACCTTAAAGCTTTTGTTGAATATGGTTTGCGTCATCAATCATTAGGTGATGATTTCCATCACTACTTGAAATCACTTCTAAGTGATGAGAAAACGTTGAAATTGGTCGGTTAAGGGAATATAAACCGATATATCCACACAACAACTAAGAAGAATTAATAATGACAACTCCAACCACTTACTTGTTCGTATTTGTGTTGTCGTTTTGTAATTTATTTGTGTTTAGAAAAATTGCGAAACGGATTGGCTTGGTTGATAAACCCAATGCGCGAAAATTGCACCAAGGGGTGATCCCCTTGGTCGGTGGTATTTCTATACTCGTGACATTAGTCGTGAGTTTTTTGTTGTTTATGCCAATAACAGAAAACTTATTGCTGTTTTTAGCCTGCTCAACCATATTGGTTGTTGTTGGCGCGCTGGATGATTATTACGATATTAGTTTTAAATCTCGTTTAGTTATTCAGGCGGGTATTTCGTTGGTGATGATCTATATTGGCGATCATAGCTTAGGTAATCTTGGTTTTTTGATGGGTAGTGAAACCATTAAATTATCACCACTGGCCAGTGCGATTGTCACCGTGTTAGCGGTTATAGGTGCCATTAATGCATTTAATATGGTTGATGGCATTGATGGCCTGCTTGGCGGTTTGGCTTCGGTAACTTTTGGTGCTCTGGGCTTGGTCTTTTATGCCACCGGCAATGAGTACTTGGCGACTTTGTGCTTGATGATTGTTACCGCCATGGTGCCTTACATTATGCTCAATTTGGGCTTTCCTCTAGGTAAACGCTTTAAGGTCTTTATGGGGGATGCTGGTAGTGTATTTATTGGTTTTGCTGTGGTGTGGATGTTGATTCGTGGTAGTCAGGAAGCTAATGTCTATGCGTTTAAACCGGTAACTGCACTATGGCTAATTGCTATCCCATTGATGGATATGGCGACGATTATGATACGTCGTATTCGTAAGGGGCATTCACCGTTTAAGCCAGATCGTGAGCACCTTCATCATATTTGTCAACGTATTGGTTTGTCTTCTGCTATGTCATTGGTGGTGATTTGTAGCTTAGCTGCCATTATGGCAGCTATTGGTTTGTGGGCTGAAATTAATGCAGTCCGTGAATCGGTTATGTTTATTAGTTTCTTGTGTGTGTTTGGTGTTTACTTTTTTGTGATCAGCTATATTTGGCGCATTGTGGCACTTATTCGTAAAATGCTGGGTATTAATAAATCAGAAACAAACCGTTTTGAAACGGCTGAGATTAGCACTGATAAATAATCTGACATTATTCTAATAAACAAGATTTTATAAAATATTAGCTTTGAGGCTGAGTTGAAGGCAACTCAGCCTTTTTATTGTTATCTAGATAATGGACTTATATAAAGGGGCTAGGATGACCTTTAGTACAGTAATTCTTGCTGCCGGCAAAGGGACACGCATGTACTCGAATTTGCCGAAAGTGCTTCATAAAATGGCGGGCAAGCCAATGGTCAAGCATGTGATTGATACCTGTCAGTCACTGAACTCGTCGAATATTCATTTGGTTTACGGTCACGGTGGCGAGCAGATGCATTCCGCCTTGGCCAAAGAGAGTGTGAACTGGGTACTGCAGGCCAAGCAGCTGGGTACCGGCCATGCAGTGGCAGAGGCGGCGGCCAATTTCTCCGATGATGAGAAAGTGCTGATCACTTACGGTGATGTGCCGTTTATCAGCCGCCAGACTATTCGCAACCTGCTCGATGCTCAGCCCAATGGCGGTATCGCTTTGTTGACCGTGCTGCTTGATGACCCTTCAGGCTATGGCCGGATTGTGCGCCGTAATGGCCCGGTGGTGGCGATTGTCGAACAAAAAGATGCCACCGAAGAGCAGAAGCTGATCAAAGAGGTCAATACCGGGGTGATGGTAGCCAACGGCGGCGATCTCAAGCGCTGGCTGTCGCAGCTGACTAACAATAATGCGCAGGAGGAGTACTACCTGACCGACGTGGTCGCCATTGCCCACAACGAAGGTCGGGCGGTTGAGGCGGTGCACCCTGAGCGGGCGATTGAGGTCGAAGGGGTTAACAACCGTGTCCAGCTGGCAAGGTTGGAGCGCGCTTATCAGCAGCTACGGGCTAACCAGTTGCTTGAGAAAGGGGTGATGTTGCGTGATCCGAGTCGCTTCGATCTGCGCGGCGAGTTGACCCACGGCAAGGACATTGAAATTGACATCAACGTGGTGATCGAAGGTCGTGTTACCTTGGGTAACAATGTGGTTGTTGGGGCGGGAGCGATATTGAAAGATTGTGTGGTGGCCGATGATAGCGTGATTAAGCCCTATAGCGTGATTGAAAATGCCATTGTCGGTCAGCGTTGTCAGGTGGGGCCGTTTAGCCGTATTCGCCCCGGAACAGAATTGGACGACGAAGCTCAGATCGGCAATTTTGTCGAGGCCAAGAACGTGCGTTTGGGCAAGGGCTCCAAGGCTAACCATCTCACTTATCTGGGGGATGCGCAGGTGGGTGAGCGGGTCAACATTGGTGCCGGTACCATTACCTGCAACTACGATGGTGCCAACAAGTTCAAGACCGAGATCGGCGATGATGTGTTTGTCGGCTCGGATACCCAGCTGATTGCGCCGGTGACGGTGGCCAGTGGGGCGACTATTGGGGTTGGCTCTACCATAACTCGCAGTGTTGGAGAGGGTGAGCTCGTTGTTACTCGTGTTCCCGTAAAAACGGTTTCAAATTGGAAAAGACCCGCTAAAAAGTGAAAATGACAATGTGGGGAATAGGCTAAACGGCAATAAGGGGCTAGCGAGGATTACGCGATACCATGTAAACTAGCGGTAAAATAATTTACAGATTGATAGGGAGTTTTCTTCCTAGCAAATGGATAAAGGTAGAGTATGTTTGATAAGGTCTTGGTTGTTTGTGTTGGTAATATTTGTCGTTCGCCGTCGGGTGAGTACCTGCTGAAGAAACATTTGCCTCATAAGCATATTGCATCGGCCGGGGTTGGCGCGTTGGTTGGAAAGCCTGCGGACAAAACCGCAGCGGCTGTAGCGCTTGAGCATGGTGTGAGCTTGGAAGGGCATGTGGCACAGCAAGTGACCGGGGAATTATGCCGCGAATACGATTTGATTTTGGTGATGGAAAAAGGCCATATCGAAGCGGTGACCAATATCTGTCCGGAAGCTCGGGGCAAAACCATGCTATTTGGTCAGTGGATTGGTCAAAAAGATATCCCGGACCCTTACCGCCAGAGTCGTGAGGCATTTGACTTTGCTTATGAGCTGATTGACGAAGCAGCCGCGGCTTGGGCCAAGAAGTTAAATTAACTTAGATTATTATTAAAAACCGCCAAATGGCGGTTTTTTTGTTTCTGCCTATGGCTGTGCTGTTTGTAGATCGCTGGTTTTACAGTATTTTTCTCGTCGGTGATAGCTAGGGGCAGGGAAATGATTAGCTGCCGATAAATCATGATTATGGTACTGTAACCGTTTGAAGCACGGCCATGCACCATGCTGTATGGTTATAGCTAGCATAATGAATAGCTGGCGGCAGGTTCGAACGGCTATCGAAACCTATCGAATCAACTGCTATCGAACAACAGCTATTGAAACAATGGAGCGAAATGTGGATAAGCTAACGCATTTAAAACAACTAGAAGCCGAATCGATTCATATTATCCGCGAGGTTGTGGCGGAGTTTGACAACCCTGTGATGCTGTATTCCGTGGGTAAAGATTCCTCTGTCATGCTTCATCTGGCCAAGAAGGCTTTTGCCCCAGGTATTCCTCCGTTTCCCCTGATGCATGTTGATACTACGTGGAAATTCAAAGAGATGATTGAATTTCGCGATTATATGGCTGGCAAGATGGGAATGAAGCTGATCGTGCACCAGAACCCAGAAGGGGTGGCGATGGGCATCAACCCGTTCGTTCATGGCAGCTCCAAGCATACCGATATCATGAAAACCCAGGGCCTGAAGCAGGCGCTCGACAAGTACGGCTTCGATGCGGCCTTCGGCGGTGCGCGCCGTGACGAGGAAAAGTCACGCGCCAAAGAGCGGGTTTATTCCTTCCGCGACGAACACCACCGCTGGGATCCGAAAAACCAGCGCCCTGAACTGTGGGACATCTACAACGGCAAGATCAATAAGGGCGAGAGCATCCGTGTATTCCCGCTCTCTAATTGGACAGAGCTCGATATCTGGCAGTACATCTATCTGGAGAATATCGAAATTCCATCCCTTTACCTTGCCAAACCACGTCCGGTGGTTGAGCGTGACGGTATGCTGATCATGGTCGATGACGAGCGGATGGAGCTGCGCGAAGGCGAGAAAGTCGAGCAGAAGATGGTGCGCTTCCGTACCCTCGGCTGCTATCCGCTGACCGGTGCTGTCGAGTCTCAGGCCACGACGCTGCCGGATATTATTCAGGAAATGTTGCTGACGACCACCTCCGAGCGTCAGGGCCGGGCGATTGACCATGACAGTTCCGGATCGATGGAGAAGAAAAAGCGCGAAGGCTATTTCTAACCCATGCTGATCACGGCGTGTGTGATTGTCGGGCTGCTGCTGTTCCTGAGCTTGAGTTCAGCCCGTATCAGTCTTGTTTTTCTGTTTGCCGTCGCGGTGCTTTATGTGTCGGGGCAGGTCGATCAGACCGTTATCCTCGGTAACATCACCAACAGCTCGGTGGTGACCTTGCTGCTGCTGATGGTCGCCTCGCAGGCGTTGGAGCGCTCGCATCTGTTGCCGTGGCTCTCCAGCAAGCTGCTGCGTACCCAGTACCGCTGGACCCTGTTCAATCTGGCTGGGGTGTCGGTACTGAGCTCGGCGGTTTTGAATAATACCGCGGTGGTAGCGACCCTGATGGGAGCGTTGACCAAAGGGCGCGACCACCCGCCGTCGCGCCTGCTTATTCCGCTGTCTTACTTTGCTATTCTCGGCGGTACCCTGACCCTTATCGGCACATCGACCAATTTGGTGGTCAACGGCCTGATTGAGGAGCAGGGCTATCCGGCATTGGGCTTCTTTACCTTCTTGCCGGTGGGGTTGGCCTTGGTGGTAACCTGTGGCGCGACCATTTTCTTGATTAGCCAGCGCCTGCCGAGCAACGGTTACCATGCGTTTTCGCCCGAGGCGTTCTTCCTTGATGCCGAGGTTACGGCCGACAGCAAGCTGATTGGTAAAACGGTGCGCCAGAACAAGCTCCGGGCACTGGAGGGGCTGTTTCTGGCCGAGATCGTTCGCGGTCGCCGCTTGATTTCGCCGGTCACGCCGGAAACGGTGATTGAGGCCGGCGACAAGCTGATTTTCACCGGCAACGTGTGCGAGGTGAAGCAGCTTAGTACGTTTGACGGGCTGGTGGTGTTTGCCGAGCAGGACCGCCTGCTCAACGACAACTTGGTGGAGGTGATTGTCAGCCCCGAGTCGGTGCTGATCAACAAGACCATCAAGCGGGTTAACTTCCGCTCCCGTTTCGACGCGGCGGTGGTGGCTATCAGTCGTAACGGCGAGGCGCTGTCAGGCAAGTTGGGTGAGCAGGTGATTGCGACCGGCGACAAGCTGGTGTTGGCCGCCGGTGCCGATTTCCATAGCCGCACCAACCTCAGCCGCAATTTCTTTATTCTTAATGACAAGAAGATCCGCGAGCCCTTTAGCAGTTGGCAGAATGTAGTGGCGGTGTTCGGGTTTGCTTGTGCCGTTCTGGGCTCGGTGGTGTCACCGCTCAATCTGATTGATACCCTGTCGTTGTATATACTGGTATGCGTGATGTCTGGGGTGATTGACGGCTCTTCGATCCGGCGACGGTTTCCGTTCGAGCTGTGGATGGTGTTGGTGAGTGCGCTGACTATCGCCTATGCCTTCTCCCATTCGGGGCTGGCTGCGGCAATTACCGGCTGGCTGTTTGCCGGGCTGGGGGACAGCTCGGTGATGTTGGCGTATATCGGGTTGTTTTTAATCACCGTGGTGCTGACCGAGGCCATGACCAACAGCGCGGCGGCGGCGATCATGTTGCCGATGGCACTGGCGTTTGCGCAGATCTATCAGGTGAATTATATGCCGATGGTCATGGCGGTGACCTACGCGGCCAGTGCCTCGTTTATTAGCCCTTACGGCTATCAAACCAATTTGATGGTAATGAATGCCGGCAATTACCGTTTTGGCGATTTTATTCGGGCGGGCTGGCCGGTCAGCCTAGTGTATTGCGTGGTCGCCCTGAGCGCGATACCGGTTTTTTTCCCGTTTTAAGGAAATGGAATGTCGAGTGAAAATGAAAATGTGGTGTGGCATGGACATACTGTCACATTTGAAGAGCGCTGCCAGCTGAAACAGCAGCAGCCCGTTATTTTGTGGTTTACCGGATTGAGTGGTTCCGGTAAGTCGACCATTGCGAATGCGGTGGAAAGCAAGCTGCTGGAAAACCAGCGCCATAGCTACCTGCTTGATGGCGACAATGTTCGCCACGGCCTGAACCGTGATTTGGGTTTCTCCGATCATGAGCGGGTGGAGAATATCCGCCGTATCGGCGAGGTGGCTAAGTTGTTTGTCGATTCCGGCACCATTGTGCTGACGGCGTTTATCTCGCCGTTCGTCGCTGATCGCGAGCAGGTGCGGGCGATGGTTGGGCCAGGCCAGTTTGTCGAGGTTTTTGTGGATACCCCGCTGGCGGTGTGTGAGCAGCGTGATCCTAAAGGGTTGTACAAGAAGGCTCGCGCCGGTGAAATCAAGCATTTCACGGGGATTGATTCGGCCTATGAGCCGCCGCTGGCCCCGGAGGTGCATCTGCAAACCGAGTACTTGTCAGTGGCGGAGTGTGCCGACAAGGTTGTCGCTTACCTCTTGGAAAAAGGCTACCTACAGTGAAGCACTACGATGTATTCAATGGCGATGCCGATGGGATCATCGCCCTGTTGCAGTTGCGTTGGGCCGAGCCGCGCGATGCCGAGCTGGTCACTGGGGGCAAGCGTGATATCAACTTGCTGACCCGCGTCCCGGCCGATGCCGGCTCGGTGACGGTGCTGGATATCTCGATGGAGAAGAACATCGGTGCCTTGTCGTCGCTGCTGGCGAAGGGCGTGCCGGTGGTCTATTTCGACCATCACCGCAGCGGTCAGATCCCTGATAGTCCGCTTCTTGATGCAACGATCGATTTGGCTGCCGAGACCTGTACCGCGCTGCTGGTCGACAAGGCGCTCGACGGCCGCTTTGCCCACTGGGCCATTGCCGGAGCCTTTGGCGACAATCTGCTACGGGTAGCTCGCGACAAGGCGGCGCAGTGTGGCCTTGACGAGGCACAAACGGCGTTTTTGCAAGAGCTGGGCACCTTGATTAATTACAACGGTTATGGCGCGACCCTGGCCGATCTCCACATTGCGCCGGGGGATCTGTTCCGTGCGCTGCAGGCGTACCCTGATCCGTTTGCGTTGCTTGATGACCCGGCATCGCCGTATTATGTCCTGAAAGCGGGCTACGAGAGCGATTTGCAGAACGTGGCCGGTTGCCAACCTGCGTACCAGAGTCGCACCGCCTGTGTCTATATGCTGCCAGCGCAGCCTTGGGCGAGGCGGATCAGCGGGGTGTTCGGTAATACCCTTGCCAATGATGAGCCTAACAAGGCCCATGCGGTGCTGATTGAAAACCCGTCGTTGGATGATGCCGTTGCGCAGACCTATACCGTGAGCGTGCGTGCGCCGCTTGCTGCGCGAACCGGTGCCGACGAAGTTTGTTGCCAGTTTGTCACCGGTGGTGGCCGTCAGGCTGCCGCAGGGATCAACGCGCTGCCGTTTGATCAATACGATGCGTTTGTGGATACGCTCGATAAGTTTTACCAACAGTTGCTATAACGATAACAGGAACAGCTATGTCACATTCATCAGAGCTCATTCGATCCGATATCGAAGCCTATCTTAAGGTTCATGAGAACAAGGATTTGCTCCGATTCCTGACGTGCGGCAGTGTTGATGACGGGAAGTCAACGCTGATTGGTCGTCTGCTGTATGACAGCAAGTTGATCTATGAAGATCAGATGGCGGCTATCGAGAAAGATTCGCAGAAGTTCAATACCACCAACGAAGCCTTTGATCTGGCCCTGCTGGTGGATGGCTTGCAGTCGGAGCGCGAGCAGGGGATCACCATCGATGTGGCCTACCGTTATTTTTCGACCGACAAGCGCAAGTTCATTATTGCCGATACTCCGGGGCACGAGCAGTATACCCGCAATATGGCCACTGGTGCGTCGACCTGTGATTTGGCGATTGTGATAGTCGATGCCCGCCACGGAATTCAGACCCAGACCCGACGCCACAGCTTCATTTGCAGCCTGCTGGGGATCAAGCACGTTATCGTGGCGATCAACAAGATGGATCTGGTCGATTACGACCACGATGTCTACCAGAAAATCAAAGATGACTACCGCGAGATGGCCAAGCACTTTGCGATCAACGATATTCGCTTTGTGCCTATTTCGGCCCTGAAAGGCGACAACGTGGTGAAGCCTAGCGAGCATATGGACTGGTATCCGGGCGCGCCGCTGATGAAGCTGCTGGAAACGGTCAAGATCGACAAGGACAAGGATCTCGAAACCATGCGTTTCCCTGTCCAGTACGTCAATCGCCCGAATTTGGATTTTCGCGGTTACTGCGGCACGCTGGCATCGGGGACGATCCATGTCGGTGATGAAGTGCTGGCCTTGCCGTCAGGGAAGCGTTCGACCGTGAAGTCGATTTACACCTATGATGGCAATTTGCTCAAGGCGCAGTCAGGTATGGCTATTACCCTGACACTGGACGATGAGATTGATATTTCTCGTGGCGATATGCTGGTTCATCCTGAGAACCAGCCGGTTTGCACTAACAAGTTTGTTGCCAATGTGGTGTGGATGGACGAGGACAAGCTGAAGATCAACCGTGATTACGGCTTTAAGTTCGCCACCAAGACGTGCAGCGGCAAGCTGACGCAAATCCTCCATAAGCTCGATGTCAACAATTTGGTTGAGCATGAACACAATGCCACGACTCAGGAGCTCAATGAAA
Organism: Photobacterium aquae; assembly: GCF_001029445.1. Lineage (GTDB taxonomy): Bacteria > Pseudomonadota > Gammaproteobacteria > Enterobacterales > Vibrionaceae > Photobacterium > Photobacterium aquae. Next base: position 121,607 of record NZ_LDOT01000024.1, on the reverse strand, counting down.
TCTCGTTGGCCAGTGTGGTGTTGTCCGAGCCTGTACCGCTTGATAGCTATACGGCTCTGCCGAAGACCGGTTCGTTTATTATCATCGACAAGATGACCAACGTGACGGTGGGTGCAGGAATGGTGAAATCTACCGATGCGGTTGGGGATACGAAGGCCGAGGAGCGAGTCTACACAGAAGCAGAGAAAGCGCTTAACCTGTATATTCGCACCCATTTCCCTGAATGGGACTGCAAGGCCGTTTAATGCGTGAGAGGCTCTCGGTGAGCCGCATACGATGAGCGTCACAGTAAAAACCTACCGCTAGCCGGTAGGTTTTTTTATGAACGCAGGGAGGGATTCGGGTTATTTGGGGATATGGAAACGCTTACGGTCAAGGCATTCAAATGAATAGGCGTTATGGCGCTCCCGAAATGTCGAGAAGCCTTTGCCGAGGCAGTACACCCCGTTTAGCTCGTTGGCATAGGCGAGGGTATCGTGGTTATGCAGCAGGAAGTAGCGGTTGTCGTCGCATGAAATCCGCATTCTGCCGTTTTTGCTTCGGGCGAAGGTATGTACCTTGGCCGTTGATCCGCAGAGGTCGAAGCCGAGATTGACGTAGTCATCGGCATGATCATCAAAGGTAGCGCCGCAGCCACTGACGGTCATCGCGATGGCCAATCCAAGTACGTTGCTTATTCTCACCATCATCTCCTTAGGTCTGCTTTTTCCTTCTAACGATAGTGTAGTATTTGTTGCATTAATTTGCGTAAAAGGTTGCCACTTGTCACAAATATAATCTGGCACCTACAAGGTAATACATGTGACGAATTTGCCGCCTGTCTGATGAGGCCAAGATGGCGGAGAACGAGAATAGCGGTTGTTGCAGATCGATCAGCGATAGCTGTTGCGACGGTCTTCACGACGAATGGATTTGGCCATTTGGTCATATTTTTCAAGTTCATCAAGGAAACAACTGAATTTTACGGCGAACCATAAAACGTAATTCAGGAGCTGCTGGGCAAGGTTGCCAAAGTGAGCCTTTGTGTGCATGAGTACCTCCTGATAATGAGCGATTTTGCTGTCCCTTAGCGATCTTTGACCTCGGCATTTTTGATGCGCCAATTGTGAAAGCCGCTGTGTAAATTGATTATAGGTAGCCAATGTACTGCCTGGCGTGGCAATTATGCAGGTGTTGCATAAATGTGACACAATTTTGTGGAGATGCTTGCAGCTGAGTCGTCGTGAAGCGCTTTGTTGCAGCGAAAAATAGTGATGCGGGTAAATTGGCAAACAGCCTAACCGTAGCCGCTGACCCGTTATTGTCAGCAGCATAAGGCGAGGCTGAAGAGGCGAGGGCTGGGCTTATTTTTTGATGTTGTCCATCTTAGAGTAGAAGCGAGGCATGATGCTGGCTTGAAGTCGGCGGATAAGCGCGGTGATCCGCCAGATATAACAAATGGTAGTGTAGTAAAGGGCGAAGGTTGCCATGAAACCGGCAAACATGACGTAGTCGGCAACCCCGTTTATTTCGCCAATGATCCCAATAAGAGCAAGGCTGGCGGCAAACAGGCAGATCATGCACAAGGTCATGGTCGGCGACATGCCGAGGCGCTGGCAGATATGGTGCAGGTGTTCGCGGTCAGGCTTGAAGGGGGACTGCTTCTTGCGCAGACGGCGGATCATAATCGTTGCCATGTCCATCAGTGGTAGGGCGATAACCCACAGCGCGGTGACGGGTTTGAAGCTGGCCTGCTCTGATTGCGTGCCGTGCAATAGTAGCCACACCACAGTGAATCCGATGAAGACACTGCCTGCATCGCCCATGAATATTTTCCATTGTTTGCCAAAGGGAAAACCGAGGTTGAGCATTAGGTAGGGGATGGTGGCAATGACAATAATTTGACAGAAAGAAAACAAATCTGTGTTGCCTGCAAGCATGAATAAAAAGCCAAGTGCGGCGAAACTTATTACAGACAAACCACCGAGTAGTCCGTCTATACCATCCACCATATTGAAAGCATTGATAGCACCGGCTACGGCAAGAACGGTGATGGCATAGCTAAGTGCATTAGATAAGGTAATATCGCCGAATCCGAAAATATTACCCAGTTGGGCCAATTTCAAATCACTGACGATAATCAGGCTAAATGACACTGCGACTTGGACGGCGATCCGGAATTTTACGCTAATATCAAGCTTGTCATCGACCGCCCCAACGAGGACGAGTATGCTTGATAATATTAAATAAATATTTGAATCAATAGTATTTAATGGGGAAGTTAGCACGCAGGTAGCGACGCTGGCAAAAATGGATAAGCCACCGATTAGCGGTATCACCCCCTGATGATGTTTACGTTCGTTGGGGGTATCGACAAGCTGTATTTTCTTCGCCATGTGCCAGAGCACATAGAGTGCGCAAAATGACGCCAAAAAGACGAAGTAAAGCTGACTTTCCATTGATCTTCCTTATCAAGGCTTTGGTTTTGTAAATGTTATACTGGTTGCATAGATCGAAAAAGTCATACATTCAAAAGAATTCAAAGGCTAGACAAAATTCACACATTGAATACTGCTTTGTTGCTGCCCTTATGATTTAAGTGTAGTCATTTTTTTGACTTTCAAGTTTGGGCGTTGTGTTACGTTAATCCCTCATGAATGAACCACAGGGATTATTCATTCTTTTTTTCGTGAAGTGAGTCGGGAGAATACCCCATCAGGCTTTTGCCTGCGGGGAGTTTTGCCATTATCGCTCGGTATATTTCTTGAAGGTGAAACCATGCAAATCATTCATCATGGCGCCCACTCGGGTGTCACGGGATCCTGTCACGAGTTACGCATTCAGCAACGCGGCATTCTTATCGATTGTGGCTTGTTTCAGGGTGATGAAAAAAATGGGTCATTGGATATAGAGTTTCCGGTAGATCACATCGACGCCCTGTTACTGACCCATTGCCACATCGATCATGTTGGCCGCATTCCTTGGCTATTGGCAGCGGGATTCCGCCGTCCGATTTACGCCAGCGAGGCAACCGCCGCCTTGCTGCCTCTAATGCTTGACGATGCCCTGAAGATTCAGCTGAAGCTGGGCAAGGAGCAGCGCAGTACGTTTATTAATTTGGTCAGCTCCTTGCTGCGCCCGGTGCCGTTCAACTGCCAGGCGGTGGTGACACTGGCCGATGGTGGGCGGGTGAAAGCCTGCTTCCGTCAGGCGGGCCATATCCTCGGCTCTGCATATATCGAATTGGAGCTGGCTGATGGCAAGGTGGTGGTCTTTTCTGGCGATCTCGGCCCATGTGACACGCCGTTGCTGGTCGATCCGGTTCCTCCGCAGCGTGCCGATACCCTGGTGATAGAAAGCACCTATGGTGATCGGTTGCATGACAATGTGACTGAGCGGAGCTGCCGCTTGGCGGAGGTGATTGCCAAGTCGTTGGTTGATGGTGGGTCGATCCTGATCCCGTCGTTCAGTGTCGGTCGAACCCAAGAGCTGCTGTTTGATATTGAGATGATTTTGAGCGAGGTCGCTGCCAAGGCAGAGGCTGATGCAGAAAACCAGAAATGGGACGGTAGAAAAGGCCGGGGCAAGAGCGCCGGGCGGGCAGTTGGCAATTTTAACTGGTCAACATTGCCGATTATTTTGGATTCGCCATTAGCCGGAAAAATTACCGAGCAGTATGAGGTGTTCCAGCGTCTATGGGCCAAAGAAGCGAAGCACAGGGTGTTAAAAGGGCATTATCCGCTTTCTTTCTCGCAGTGCGTGTCTATCGAGAGCCACGAAGAACATATTAAGCTGGTCAACCGCTTGCGCCAGAGCGGAGAGCCTGCGGTGGTCATTGCCGCCAGCGGGATGTGCGAAGGGGGACGGATTGTCAATTATCTCAAGGCGCTGTTGCCCGATCCCCGTACAGATGTGGTGTTCATCGGTTATCAGGCATGGGGGACGACCGGAAGAGCTTTGCTGGAGGAACCTGCTGAGATCGACATCCAGCGCGAAAACATACCGGTGAAGGCGAAGATCCATCAGATTTCCGGTTATTCAGCTCATGCGGATCAGGCTGATTTGCTGAAATTTGTCGAGGGAATAGAGGTAGGGCCGGAGCAGATAAGGGTTGTGCACGGGGATGCTCCGGCCCAGCAGGCCTTTGCCGCTCAATTGCGCCGAGTGAAGCCTGATAGTGAAGTAGTGGTAACGGCTAATATCGATAAGCCGGTATCTTTGACCAGCTGATATTGGGCGGGCGATCAGACAGGTACACTTGATGTGCGGTGAGACTTCAGATGTCTCACGGGCTAGGCTCATAACTGAGACGGCGGATTTGGTTCTCCATCTATAATTACAGACATATTAATAATAATGGGTTTGGTAATGTTAGAAGGGGAACCATGATGTTTAAATCATTGGTGGTAATGGCATTTGCCAGTTTGATCTGTTTCACGGCTGTTGCGGCGGAATCGGGGCAGCCAGTCCAAGCAGCTTCGTCCTCGGTGCCTTCGTCGTCAACAGCATCGTCGTCAACAGCATCGTCGTCGCGCTCGGCAGTTCAGCAAACAACGCAAGCAAATGCCCAGTCGGCAGTTGCCCAAGCCAGTGCTAAGGCAGAGGCAACCGGCAAGGCGGCGGGGATCGACACTGCATTTGCCGCATCGGCCGGGGGGATCACTGCCACCGTGTTGGCGTTGGGGGCGGCAGCGGTTGTTATCGCGGTTGCGGTCTCTGATACCGGCGGTGATGACGACAATGCCCCACCGGTAACGGCAGAGGCCGAGTAGATGGCACTCCGGCCGAGATAAAGTAGAAGATAAAAAAAGACAGGCAGCGAAAACAAAGCCCCCGGCATTTCCCAATGCCGGGGGCTTTGTTGTTTATGAACTTGCCTGAACGGCGATCGACAAAGAGCCTTATAGCTGCTTGCCTTTGACCAGCTTGCGCACCCACATCCGGCCTGGATGCAAAGCCTCCAGTACGCTGACAGGCAGCGGTAGTGGATCACCGCAGATCTGCGATGCCAGTAGCTCGCCAAGCAGTGGGGCTGAGCTCAGGCCGCGTGAACCAAGGCCGATCATGGCATAGAGGTTCAGATAGGTCGGCACGCGTTCTGCGTTGTCCTGTTCATTTTTAAGGTTGTCGTACTGGCGCAGCAGGTCGTCGTAGCGGCACACGTCGCCGACAAACGGTAGGTGGTCACGGCTGGCACAGCGGATTCCGACGCGGGCTTGGTTGGCTGACATATCAATGGCGGCAGGCCAGTCGGCTTGCGGCAGGCAATCAACCAGACGTTGTTTGTTATCGGCATGTTCGCTTTCGCTGAAGTCCAGTTCGGTGCTGCCACGGCGGTAGCTGGCACCGATGCAGTGGCTCTCGCCGCTGGCATTGACCGGCGTCAGGTAGCCGTCATAGCAGAGTACGGTTTTCAGCTCGCCCAGCGATGGGTTGGTCGGGATATGGCTGACTTGGCCGCGCACCGAGTAGGCTGGGATCGGCTGGGTTTGCGGGTAGTCGGCAAAACGGTGGCCGTTGGCAACAATCACGCACTCGTGGCTGTAATGGTTGCCCTCGCTGTCGCCTAGTTGCCACTGGTTTGTCTGGCTGTTGTGCTCAAGGGTGGTGATATCGCACCCGGTCTTGATGGTGAGTGAACCGCTCTGCTCGGCCATTGCCAGTAGCTCTCGGGTTAGCTCTTGTGGGCACAGCCAGCCGCCAAGCGGGTAGTTGACGCTGGCATGGCCGGTTGCCACGCCCGTTACGGCTTGGGTTTGCTCGTTGTCTAGCTCGCGGATCAGTGCGTCTGGGAAGCCGCCGCTCATCATTTTGGCGAGCTTGCTGGTGGTGTTGTCGTCCCATGCCAATTGGGTTACGCCGCTCCAGCCGTGGGCGAAGTTGGCTTTTTCGGCCGCTTGCTCGACAAACTGGCGGGCATAGAGGAAGGCCGGAGCGAAGAAGCGCGACAGAGCATCGTTGGATCCGTTAAGCAGCGGGTATACCGCTCCCTGTCGGTTGCCGGATGCACCTTCTGCGAGCTGGCCGTCACGGCAGTACAGGGTGGTTGCAACGCCTCGGCGAGCCAGTGCCAATGCGGTAGTGGCCGAGGCGATACCGCCACCGATGATGGCGATAGCATTGCCATCTTGTCGCGAAGCCGCCTTGCGGTGATACCACGGCTTGGTGTTGGCCGGGGTGTGGCGCTCGCTCAGTCTGCCCGCGATCATTTCCCGCTTTTTGCCGAAGCCTTTGACTTTCCACATCTTGAAGCCGGCATCGAGCAGGCCTCGGCGGACAAAGCCCGCAGCGGTAAAGGTGGCAACCGTGCCGCCTTGGCGGGCCAGTTTGGCCATGCCGTCGAACAGGCTCTGGCTCCACATTTCAGGGTTCTTGCTCGGGGCAAAGCCGTCAAGGAACCAGGCATCAACGATGCCGTCGTCGCCGGTCCATACCTGCGGCATACAGTCTTTGATATCACCGAACCACAAGTCTAGGGTAATCAGGCCATCTTCGAGTACAATACGGTGGCAGTCGGCAACGGCTGGTGGATAATGGGCGTGGAGCTGGCTGGCCAAGTCGGCCAACTCCGGCCATGACTCATGCGCCTTGACCAGATCGGTCAGGGTGACGGGAAACTTTTCGAAGCTGATAAAGTGCAGCTCGCGCAGGGGGGCATCGGGGTTTGCAGCCCGGAATGCCTTGAACCACTGCCACACCGCCAGAAAGTTTAGGCCGGTTCCGAAGCCGGTTTCGGCCACGACAAAGCGGCGGTGCTCGCTTTGTTCCCAGCGTTCGGGCAATCCGTTCTGCTTGAGAAATACATAGCGGGTTTCTTCGAGGCCATTGGTGTTGGAGAAATACACATCATCAAAGTCGTTGGAAACCGGTGTGCCGGCATCGTTCCAGTCCAGTACCGCGTTTTCGATACGGGTACGACTGGTTGTAGTTGACGGTTTGGCTGAATCTGACAAGGGAAGAAACCTCATTGTTGCAAGTGGTTAGTGTGCCAATGGTATTCGTTGGCGAGCGGGTTTTGTGTACAAAACACCCAGTGAACACCCTGTTGGGCGGGGATTGTACCCGATCAAAAGGAAAGCTGACCACTTTTGCGGGCTAAAGCCGTTATTATCCACTTAGCAAAAAGAATGTCTTGGCGTAAGTAGCCGCTTCTGCCGTTGGCCCTGATGGTGAATTTATCAGGTCGGCACGGTATATTTTACGCGATAATGATAAGTGAACATCCACGTTATACCCAAGTTGGCGCAGAGTGGCCTTTGCAGGCAGCCGTTGCCGTCCATACTGAGATGACTTGGGTATAACAGACAGTAGGAATACATCATGAAACGAGCCGTAATTACTGGCATGGGTATTGTGTCCAGCATTGGTAACAACGTGGAAGAAGTGCTGGAGTCTCTGAAAGCGGGTAAGTCCGGTATTACTTTTTCTGAGCAGTTTGCTGAGAAGAATCTGCGCAGCAATGTGTGGGGCGATCTGAAAATCACACCGTCTGAGCACATTGACCGTAAGAAAATGCGCTTTATGGGTGATGCGGCTGCGTACGCTTACCTTTCTATGGAGCAGGCCATTGCCGATGCGGGCTTGTCTGAAGACCAAGTTTCCAACGATCGTACTGGCCTTGTAGCCGGTTCGGGCGGCGCTTCTGCGCTTAACCAGGTTGTTGCGACTGATACTATGCGCGAAAAAGGCGTGAAGCGTGTAGGTCCTTACATGGTACCGCGTACGATGTCTTCAACGGTTTCGGCTTGTTTGGCTACACCGTTTAAGATCCGTGGCGTGAACTACTCGATGAGCTCTGCGTGTGCGACATCTGCTCACTGTATCGGCCATGCGGTTGAACTTATCCAGCTAGGCAAACAAGACGTCATGTTTGCAGGTGGCGGTGAAGAGCTTGATTGGTCAATGACCATGATGTTTGATGCGATGGGCGCGTTGTCTACCAAGTACAACGAAACTCCTGAGCAGGCATCTCGTACTTACGATGCTGATCGTGACGGTTTCGTTATCTCTGGTGGCGGCGGCATGCTGGTTATCGAAGAGCTTGAGCACGCATTGGCGCGCGGCGCGAAAATCTACGGTGAAATCGTGGGTTACGGCGCGACATCTGACGGCTACGACATGGTTGCCCCTTCGGGCGAAGGTGCGGTGCGCTGTATGAAGATGGCGATGCAGGATCTGGATGCACCGGTTGACTACATCAATACCCACGGTACATCTACGCCGGTTGGCGACCTGAAAGAGCTGGGCGCGATCCAAGAGTTGTTCGGCGAGAACAGCCCTGCGATTTCTGCGACCAAGGCGATGACGGGCCACGCACTGGGTGCGGCAGGTGTTCACGAGGCGATTTACTCAACGCTAATGCTGGACAACAACTTCATTGCACCAAGTATCAATATCGTGAATTTGGATGCGGCTGCTGAAGGTCTGGACATTGTTACTGAGAAACGCGATCAGGAATTGAAGACTGTAATGTCGAACAGCTTCGGTTTCGGTGGCACTAACGCGACATTGGTTATCAAGAAGTTCGAAGGCTAATTGGCCGTCGACACGCGAATAATACTAACTTTTGTCATTATCCAGGATCGGCACCGGCAAAGGAGCCAGTCTAACAGCCTTTAGCGGGGATGTGTTGAGCTCGGCATCCTAGGCCGGTGCCAAAATAGACAGACGCGGCACACGCTCTGGCATAGTATGGACTTTTGCGGGACCTGTCTATGACGCAGCTTGTGTTTTCATACCTGGATGTTTTGCCCGGCCATGTGCCGGGCTTTTTTATATTTGGGATATAATACTATCCCAAAGATCAGTAACCAAAGGACACTCCATGAAGATCCTCATTGATGAGAACATGCCCTATGCGGCAGCGTTGTTTGGCCAGCTTGGCGAGGTCATCAGCAAGCCGGGGCGAACCCTGAGCGCCGATGATTTGGTGGATATCGACGCCTTGATGATCCGCTCGGTGACCAAGGTCAATGCCGAGTTGATCAGCAAGGCCAATGTGCTCAAGTTCGTTGGTACTGCAACTGCCGGACAGGATCATGTTGATGACGTATTGCTGGCGCAAAAGGGGATTGCTTTTACGGCGGCACCGGGCTGCAACAAGGTGGGGGTCGCCGAGTATGTACTCAGCAGCCTGATGGTACTTGGCCAGCAGCAGGGCTTTTCGATTTTCGACAAAACCGTGGGTATCGTTGGTGCGGGCAATGTGGGTAGCTACTTGGCCAAGTGCCTCGATGCGCTGGGTATCCGCTATTTGCTCAATGACCCGTTCAAGGAGCAGGCCGGTGATCCCCGTACTTTCCATACCCTTGAGCAGATCAAGGCCGAGTGTGACGTGATCACCCTCCATACACCTATTACCCGTGATGGTGCCTACCCAACGTACCATTTGGTCGACAGCGCGTTTATGGCGGCCATGAAACCGGGGGCGATCTTGATCAATGCCGCTCGTGGCCCGGTGGTGGATAACTCAGCCCTGAAAACGGCGTTGCAGGCCAGCCAGTCTGGCTCTGGAAAAATGCTGACGGCAGTATTGGATGTGTTCGAGCACGAGCCGCAGGTTGATTTGGCGTTATTGCCGTTGCTTGCTTTTGCCACGCCGCATGTGGCGGGTTATGGCCTTGAGGGCAAGGCGCGCGGCACGACGATGGTATTCAATGCGTTCTGCCAATTTCTCGGTCTTGATGACGACCAGCAGGTTGAAGCGTCTAGCTTGCTGCCTGTGGCGCCAATCCCGCAGGTTGCACTGAGCCAACAATGGGACGAGGCGAGCCTGTTCAGCCTAACCCAGTTGGTGTATGACGTGCGCCGTGACGATGGCGTGTTCCGCCGTGAAATGGGCGCAACGGAGCAGGGTACTCCGCAAATGGCCGCCGCATTTGACCGGATGCGGAAAAATTATTGGGATCGCCGTGAATATAGTGCGATTACAGTAGCGGGCGAGGCCCATTTTGGGGTAGAGTCGCTGGCTAATTTAGGTTTTACTGTAGAGGAAAGGCCATGAGCCAGGAATTTGATATTGCCGTTCTAGGTGCCACTGGTGCCGTTGGTGAGACAATTGTCGAAGTACTTGAGGAGCGCAATTTTCCTGTTCGCAATCTCTATCTGCTAGCATCTGAGCGCAGCGCGGGCAAAACCCTGCGCTTCAAGGGTAAGAGTGTACGTGTTACCAATGTCGAGGATTTCGATTGGGGTCAGGTGCAGCTTGCCATTTTCTCTGCCGGTGCAGAAGCGTCTGACCGTTGGGCGCCAATCGCGGCCGATCAGGGCGTGATAGTGATCGACAACACTTCCCGTTTCCGCTACGAATACGATATTCCGTTGGTTGTGCCTGAGGTGAACCCGCACGCACTGGCCGAATACCGTAACCGTAACATTATTGCCAACCCTAACTGCTCGACTATCCAGATGCTGGTGGCGCTTAAGCCGATCCACGATGCTTATGGTATCGAGCGTATCAACGTGGCGACCTACCAGTCAGTATCTGGCTCGGGCCGTAAGGGCGTTGACGAGCTAGCGGGCCAAACGGCTAAGCTGCTTAATGGCCTTCCTGCCGAAACCAATGTGTACGACAAGCAGATTGCTTTCAACTGCCTGCCACACATTGACCAGTTCATGGACAACGGCTACACCAAAGAAGAAATGAAGATGGTATGGGAAACCCAGAAGATTCTGGGCGACGATAACATCCGTGTGAACCCGACATGTGTTCGCGTGCCGGTATTCTACGGCCATGCCGAGGCGGTACATGTTGAGACATGCCAGCCGGTGAATATCGAAGAAGTCATTTCACTGATGGAAAATGCCGAAGGTATCGAGGTCTTCCACGGTAACGACTACCCGACTCAGGTAGGCGATGCGACAGGCAAAGATCACGTTATGGTTTCCCGTATCCGCGAAGACATCAGCCATCCGTGTGGCCTGAATATGTGGGTTGTTGCTGACAATGTGCGCAAGGGCGCGGCGACAAACAGCGTACAGATCGCCGAAACGTTGATTGCTGATTATCTTTAACGGCTAAATAATCTCTTATAGGCTCTCAAGTTATTGGATTTGAGAGCCTTTTTTATACTATTGGTTGCAGAATCGCCATTAATTCCGAACCATGCTCACATTCTCGCCTTCAAGTTTGTTTGCCGTAGGCCGATAGTGAGTAATCTAGTATGATATAGCCGTAAGTAAACTCAAGATACCAACTACCCTGTACCTTGGTTGAAGGTCACTCCCTTTTCGTGAAAACACGCATTTTGAGGCCGCTTGGGTATCTATATGATCAATATCGGGTGTTTGTACCCTGAGATCAAAGCATTAATTCCTGCCAAAGAGGACAGCAGGCAGTGTCTGATTTTTCTAATAAGATGATAAAACGTCTCGTTATTCCGGTAGTATTTACCGCCTCCGCCATTCATCTCCCGGTTTACGCAAATACTATCCGTATTCTTGGTCCTGCAGATGAAGCGCTGCCCGTTGAACGTACGGTTTCTCCTGTGGTTTCTCCGACGGTTTCTGCTGTATCAGCTGTCCGCAGTAGCCAGAATACAGTTCCATCGGCCAATAACCGTTACGGGCCGACCACACAGCAGGAAACCCTGTGGTCGATCGCCTCGCGTTACCGTCCTACTACCAATCATTCTGTTTACCAAGTGATTGGTGCAATCTATCGTTTGAACCCTCAGGCTTTTGAAGGCAACAATATTCACGGTTTGCAGCCTGGCAGCGTGCTGGTGATCCCTACGCCTGAGCAAATCAGCCGTGAAAGTACGGATTTGGTCAAGCGCCAGTTGGAAAGGGACAAGCACCCTGCTGCCTCGGGTGCGTCGTCACAGCGTACGGCCTCGTCTCAGAAGCCTGCGCCGAAGCCAGCACCTAAGCCGGTAGAAGAGACCAAAGCCCCGAAAAAGGTTGCCGTAAGCCCGGTTAAGCCAGAGGTCAAATCTGCGGCGGCAGATAAGAAGGACGATGCCCCGGCTAAGCCCGTGGTGAATACGGACAAGAAAGCGGATAAGAAACCCGCAGACAATAACACCGAGACACCGCCTGCCAAGCCAACCTCAGCCCTGTCAAGTACGGCTCTGTCGTCTGCGGCTTCGCAAGCGGCCAAGAGCCCGGCGGGCGATGGCGGCACCAATTCTATCAAGCCAGATCTTCTGCAGGCGCAGTTGGATGCCTCCGACGAGCAAATGAACAAACTGCTGGAAAGCAATCATTTGCTGCGAGTTCGTCTGGCAGAAATGCAACACGAAGTTGCCGCACTTAAAACCCAGATCACTGCTGATGAGCAACTACGCGGTCAAATTAAAGATTTTATTGATCAGCAAAAGGGTCAGCAGGCAGCGCAGCAGCCAAACCAGCCTAAGCTAGCACCCATCCCGGAGCCAGGCTTTTTTGACAATTTGATCTCCAACCCGCTGGCATTGTTGGCGATGATGCTGGTGCCGAGCGGTCTGATTGTCGCTGCGGGTATCTTCTTTATGAGACGCCGTAAAAATGAAGAGGATGATGAGCTGTTAACGGATCCCGATAAGGGGCCGGAATCGCCATCCTCCCCTGATTTGGGCAGCTCGGTACCGGAGATGGATTTGGACATGGAATCCAAGCCGGATGCGCTTGAACCGGATTTGGATGACTTGTTCAAGTCAGAGGATGCGCTGTTCGATGATAATAACGATAGCCTGTTCGGCACATCGAATGATTCTCTCGATTTGGACGATTATTCCGTGGGTAACGGCCTTGGCCCGAGCAGCATTTCGGTCAAAGGTGACGAGAAGGCGATTGGCCTGGAAGACATGGAGCGCGCGCTGGACGAGCTGGATCAGAAGGTGGATTCGTCTTCCGATGCCGATTTGGCGGCGATGTGGGAAAAGTCACTGAGCGGCAATGACGAAGAGGACAGCTTCGACCTGACCTTGGATGATGACGATCTGTTGCTTGATTCCGATCAGAATGATGAACGTGATGATTTGCTTGATCAGTCCATGCTCGATGATTTGCTGACTGACAGCCTACCAACGGATACGCCAGCGGTTGACCGTTCTGCGACGGAGAATCGTGTTGCCCCAGAAGCGGCCCGTACGGAACCGGTAGCCGATAGTTTGGTTGATCAAAATGAGCTCGATGCGCTGTTTGATAACTTCGATAGCTTTGATGAAGATATTTTCGAAGAAAAAAATGATGCCAAGCAGCAGGCTGCCGTTGATAAAGCGGTATCTGATGCCGAGATGTTGGCTCAGTCGCCGGGTAAAAATGAGAGCGTAGACCAAGATGAGCTTGATGCATTGTGGGATCTGCCACAGGCAACGGCGTCCGATCTCGACGGGTTTGGTTTCGATGACCTTGCTGATGAGGGCGAGGAGAAAAAAAAAGAATCTGAGCCGCAGTCTGAAGTAGAGCCGGCGGAGCCTTATACTAATCTGCTGGCGCAAACGCCACGCCTCAATGAGGGTGAGGAGCTGGATGGTAGCGATATTTTGCAGCCTCAGCCCGTTCCGGTTGAACCGCAGGTGGCGCTTGATGAACCTGAGGTTGCCGTTGAGCCGCCGGTTATTGATAGCCTTGCCGATATGGCGTTCGAGCCGCAAAACGTTAAACCAGAGCTAGCTCCGATAAGCCTGGTCAAGCCGCCGGTTGACGTTGATGTACTGGAGAACGGTTTTGATGAGCATGTTCTTGATGGGTTCGACGAGAATAGCGTTGTCCTGCTGGACGAGCTGGTAAAAGACGAAGATGAGCTATCTTCAGATATCGACCTTGAAGAGAACAGTGTCGAGTTGTTAGATGAGGTGTTGGGTGAAGACGAGGATGAACTCCACGCACCTGACATCAAAGTTGATGAAAACAGCACGGAGCTGCTCGATGAGGTGTTGGCAAAACACACCCCAAAGGACCCGTCTGAGCTTGAGGCAGAATCACAGGAGCCTGAAGCGGCGAGCCGCCCGGCTGATATCGATCAGGCCTTGTTTGAAGATGCGCGCCATGCTGAGCGTCGGCCTTATGATCAGGGTGGTCATGTTCCGGGTGAGGCCGACCATCTGGGAAAGTCTGAACCTGAGCAACCAGTAGAGCCTGAGCGGTCGCTAGAGCCCGAGGATATGCTTGTTGCGTCAACGGCTGAGCAATTTGCTGGCGTTGAAGATGCTGAAACGGATGTCGCTCCGGCAACGGATGCTTACGCTGATGTCGCAGAGGCTGCGCCGGTTGACGATCGTACCGACGAGATGGCGGAGGAAACGTTTCAGCCAGAGGTTGAAGCTCCTGCTATTGATGTGCCAGCTGTTGATGTTGATGCTGCTTCCTCGATTATGGAGAGTGCCAGCACCGATTTTGCTGACGAAGCTTACGAGGTAGATGAGGCTTACGAGGTTCTCGATGATGATCTCGCAGCAGATAGCGATGAGGGCGAGCAGGGGGTAGGTCAAACAGTTGACCAGCTACTGCAATCACTCGAAGCGCAGGGCGCCGTTGATGTTGATAACGAAGAGCTGCATGACGCGCCGCTTGCGGCTGAAGCGTTCCCTGTTTATGACGAAGAGGCTGCTCTGGCCGATCTGGATGCTCAAGAACCCGTTGACAATGAGCATGCACCGATAGAGGTCAGCGATTTGGCTGGCGAGGCTCCGGCCCCGGTTGCCCCGGAGGCGTTGAGCCTTGAAGATTTGCCTGAGTTCGATGAAGAGAGTGCATGGAACGATCCTGAGGCTGAGTTTGAGATTGAACCGGCTAAAGAGCTTTCGGCCGATGAAGAGCAGGTCATGCTGGACAATATTGTCAAGCAGTTGCAGCAGGCTGCCGAGGCCGTGGAACGAGCACCGTCGGTACCAGATACGCATGACGAGGATACGTCTGTCGATGCGGAATTTGAGCCAGCAAGCAATATGCCGTTCGATGCTGTCATGGCGGAGGCGATGGCCAATCTAGCCGAGCAGGAGGAAGGTAATAGCGATATTGCTGGCGAAGATCTTGCTGAGGATAGTCAGGCCCCTGCTGGTGACGATGAGCCTGCAGTTTCTGCCAATGAATTTGGTGGGAGTTATTCGATTCATGGTCGCCAGGATATTCAGTTCGAGACGCTGGATCCGAATAGTCTGCCGGAGTTCGGAGAAGATGACGCCCTGCAGGCATCTTTCGATGAGCAGAACGAACTGGAACAGTATGAGCTTGAGCATGGCCTGAAACAGCTTGATAGTGGCGCTCAGTTTAATGACCGTTATTCGGGCCAGTCTGGTAATGGCCGTCAAGAGGCTGGGCTTGACGAGGTGATGATTGATTCAGCGGGTCTGGATATGGATGCGCTGCTCAATGAGCCCGTTGAAGACCCGGCTGACCATCAGCCTGAGAAGCCGGCTTTGCAGGTGCCGCCAGTATTGCCGCAAGCGGATTCTAAAGCGGTTGAGCACGGTTTTGAGGAAAATGGCCGTGAGCTGCTAGAGCAAGAACGCGAGGAACTGTGGTCGCTGTCGGATATGAGCACCGAGGACTCGAGCTTGTCGGATGATGAGCTGTCGCAGGAAGACAGTGCGATTTGGGCGGCAAGCAATCCTGAGCCGTTGCTGGAAGGCGAGGATTGGTCGACCCAGCCAGAGATGCACCGTGAAGATGTTGCTGATGCGATGGATAATTCGACGGCCGATAAGTGGCCTGCCGAAGAAGAGGTATCGGTGGCGCAGGCGGATGACATTATCGCTAATCATGAGGTTGCAATCAGCGAAGCCGTCACTGAACTGCCTGATTCTGAGTTGGTGGGTGGCGACGAAGCGGGCAGTGAGTTGCTTGATGAGTCCGTTGCAGAGCTGCCTCGTTCATCCCAGTCTCCTTACATCAGTATTGATGATCTCCTCAAGGAGTTGGACGAGGAGGATGAGAGCTTGGCGAAGAATCTTGATGAGGAGCCTCTGAACTTGAATGTCGGTTTGGATGAGTTCCCGGATGTGCTAGATGGCGTAGCGTCATTTGATGTTGATAGTCAGGGTGAGTTCGCGAGCAAGATGGATCTGGCCAAGGCTTACCTTGAGATGAATGACAACGAAGGGGCTCGTGGCCTACTGCAGGAAATCGCCGAGCAGGCGGATGCCAAGTTGCAGCAGGAAGCCAAGGAGATCCTGCGTCATTTGCGCTAACTGAAAGAGTCGTCGCTAAAAATAGAGGTCCTCAACCTGTACGGGTTGGGGACTTTTTTTATACGGTATTGGGGGGCTGCCTTGCCCCTTTGCCCCTAGAAACCCTATAATCGCTCACTTTGATCATTCATTGGCCGTTAGGCCCAGCAACAACGAAGTGAATTATGCGAATTGCGTTAGGTATTGAATACGACGGGGCGAAGTACTACGGTTGGCAGCGTCAGCGGGATGTGGATAGCGTGCAAGAGCGCTTGGAAAAAGCCCTTAGTAAAATTGCCAATAAGCCGATTGAGGTACAGTGTGCCGGCCGTACCGATGCGGGCGTGCATGGCACCGGTCAGGTGGTGCACTTCGAGGTTGATGTGAACCGCAAGATGGCTGCGTGGACAATGGGGATCAACGCCCATCTGCCGAAGGACATTGCTGTGCGCTGGGCTAAGGAAGTGAATGACGAGTTTCACGCCCGTTTTAGTGCCACGGCTCGCCGTTACCGTTATGTAATTTACAACCATGCATTGCGTCCGGCTATCCTTAGTTCAGGGGTAAGCCATTATCATGGCGAGCTGGATGAAAAAGCGATGCATGAGGCAGGCCAGTATCTTTTGGGTGAGAATGACTTCACATCCTTCCGTGCTGTGCATTGTCAATCATTGAGCCCGTGGCGTAATCTAATGCACTTGAATGTGACGCGTCAGGGCCACTATGTCATTATCGACATCAAGGCCAACGCCTTTGTTCACCACATGGTGCGCAATATTACCGGTAGCCTGATCAAAGTGGGGCGTGGCGAAGAAAAACCGGAATGGATCCAGTGGTTGCTGGCCCAGAAAGATCGTACGTTGGCTGGCGCGACGGCCAAGGCGGAAGGCCTTTATTTGGTTGAGGTGGATTACCCTCAAGCGTTTGATCTGCCTAAGGCGCCGATTGGCCCTGTGTTTCTGCCGGATTAAGCAAAAAACCGCAGGGAGGACGGCCAAACTCAACTAGTAGTACCAGTTTTTTATCTACAGGCTGGCGAGTTTGTGCTTTAATCCTTGTTCGGAAATTTAACGAATTTGTCATTCTCTGCTAATACTACTATTTGCTAATAACTCATAAGCAGGGAAAAAGAACATAAAAGGTCATTCATGAGCTGGCTCGAAAAGATCCTAACTAAAAGCAACATTGTTTCTTCTCGCAAAGCGTCTATCCCTGAAGGGGTGTGGACTAAATGTACCTCTTGCGAACAAGTGCTTTATCACGCCGACCTTGAGCGTAACCTAGAAGTGTGTCCGAAATGTGACCACCACATGCGGATGAAGGCTCGCCGTCGCCTTGAGACGTTTTTGGATGCCGATGGCCAGGTAGAAATTGCTGCCGAGCTTGAGCCGCAAGATAAGCTCAAGTTCCGCGACTCCAAGAAGTACAAAGATCGCCTGTCTACGGCGCAAAAAGCAAGCGGCGAGAAAGATGCCCTCGTTGCTATGAAAGGCACCCTGCTTGGGCAGCCTCTGGTTGCCTGTGCGTTTGAATTCTCTTTCATGGGCGGTTCAATGGGCTCGGTGGTAGGGGCGAAATTTGTCCGTGCTGTTGACGAGGCGATTGCCAATAACTGTGGTTTGGTTTGTTTTTCTGCCAGTGGCGGTGCGCGTATGCAAGAAGCCCTGATGTCGCTGATGCAGATGGCAAAAACCAGTGCTGCGCTTGAGCGCCTGTCAGGCAAGGGCCTGCCGTTTATCTCGGTATTGACTGACCCGACAATGGGCGGTGTATCGGCAAGCCTGGCGATGCTGGGTGATATCAATATCGGTGAGCCTAAGGCTCTGATCGGCTTTGCTGGTCAGCGTGTTATCGAGCAGACAGTGCGCGAGAAACTGCCTGAAGGTTTCCAGCGCAGCGAGTTCCTGCTTGAGCATGGCGCGATTGATATGATCGTTGACCGCCGCGAGATGCGTGACCGCATCGGTGGCTTGGTTGCGAAAATGACGCAAATCGAATCGCCGTTTGTCGCTAAGCTCGAGCCTGCCAAGCCTGAGGCTGATGCCGCAGACGATATTCAAGAATAATCCGCCTTGCCGTGTATTGATTCTGCAAACGGGACCTTCGGGTCCCGTTTTTGTTATGTCTGCAATATGGACAGCAGGAGTGCCTGTTAGTTAGGCATTTTTGTATAATTCGTGCTGCTGAGCTCTTATTTAAACGATTGAATTGCCGTGGCGGTTTGGGATTCGGGGTTTCAGTGATAAATTAGTGGCTATATTCACCCAGATAACGAATGAAGAATGTCCGGATTGACAGCTCCCCAGGCAAACGCCTCTTTGGCCACTTGGCTAACCTATCTAGAACAACTCCACACCAGCGCCATCGACCTTGGGCTTGACCGTGTTCAGGCCGTTGCCCAGCGTGCGGCACTGACCAAACCCGCCGCGCGGGTGATCACCGTAGCTGGCACCAATGGCAAAGGCTCAACTTGTGCGATTTTGGAAGCCATTCTGCTTCAGGCTGGCTACAAGGTGGGTGTGTACAGCTCGCCGCACCTGATCCGCTATAACGAGCGGGTTCGGATCAACGGTAGTGAGCTTTCCGATGCCGCCCACAGCGAGGCGTTCGCCTTTGTCGAGCAGCAGCGTGGCGATACGAGCCTGAGCCTGTTTGAATTCGGCACGCTTGCAGCGTTGCAGCTGTTCAAAACCAATCAGGTTGACGTTGCTATTCTCGAAGTGGGGCTGGGTGGCCGTTTGGATGCCACCAACATTGTCGATCATGATGTATCGGTGATCACCAGCCTGGCGATTGACCACGTTGACTGGCTAGGCGATGACATCAATGTGATCGGCTATGAGAAGGCTGGCATTTTCCGTGCGGACAAACCTGCAATTTGTGGCCAGCCTAATCCGCCGGCGACAGTGGCTGCCCATGCCGATGATATTGGTGCCAAGTTGTATCAGGTTGGGTACCAGTTCCGCTACGAGCGTGACGGCGAGACGTGGTCTTGGCACAGTGGCTGTTTCAGTTTGGAGGACTTGCCGGTACCGTCGTTGCCGCTGCCGAATGCCGCTACGGCCCTGATGGCTTTGGCATCAGCCGAGTTGGATATCAGCGATGAGGACATTGTGGCAGGGCTTGCCGGCGTGCAACTTGCCGGTCGGATGCAGCGTATATCGGAGTCGCCGCTGGTGATTTTGGATGTTGCCCATAACCCTCACTCGGCAGCGTATTTTGCCGGGCAATTGGCTACCATTAAGCAGCAGGCGGGCAAGCAGCGCATTCATGCGGTGGTGGCGATGCTTCATGACAAGGATATTGCCTCGACGGTGGCCGAGATGGCCGGTATTGTCGACCACTGGTATCCCGCGTCACTGACCGGCCCGCGTGCCGCAACGGCGGCTGAGATTCAGGCATACCTTCCAGCCGGAACGGTGGCTTATCACACCCCTGTGGAGGCTTATGACAAAGCTCTGACAGAGGCAACCACTGAAGACATGGTGATTGTGTTCGGTTCATTTTACACTGTTGGCCAAGTCTCTGATCACATTACAGCACAAGCACAGGAGTAAGAGTGGCAAGTAAATTTCAAAGTCGTTTGGTCGGTACTATCATCCTGGTTGCGATCGGGGTGATTTTCCTGCCGGATCTGTTTGATGGCAAAAAGCAGCATTACCAAGAGCAATTTGCCAGCATTCCGCTAAAGCCGCAGGTTGCCGAGGAAACCGAGTATGCCTCTATTCCCGAGCCTGAATTCGCCGAGGTGGAGTTGCCGCCCGATCCCGTGACAGTGGTCGTCAGCGAGGTGGACAACCCGTATATTCTGCCGCCGGAAGACGCCAACACCGACGAGCCACAGCCGCTCGCGCAGGAAATGGTGAAAACCGACCCTCAGCCAGAGTCAGCCCCGAAAATCGGTAATATTGACAGCGGTTGGATGGTGCAGCTTGGGGTTTTCCGTAATTTCGAGAACGCCTACCAGCTGGTTGCTAAGCTGCGCAAGGAGGGCTTTCAGGCCCATGTCTTGCCGAAAGTCCCGCAGCCGGGAGATTTGGCTCGGGTCGTTGTCGGCCCGGATGTATCGAAAGACAAGCTGGCCAAGCAAGTAAAAGAACTGGAGAAACTGACCGGCCTGAAAGGGCAATTGGTTAGATTTAATCCATTAAACCCTTAGGTAAACGTTTGCGTTCGCATTTTTTCTGTTAGAATACGCACCAACAAGACGAAAATAAAAAATGATGATCTGGATTGATTACGTAATTATAGGCGTAATTGGCTTCTCGGCCCTTGTCAGTTTGATACGGGGGTTTGTCAAAGAAGCATTGTCGCTGGTGATTTGGTTTGCCGCGTTTTTTATCGCTAGTAACTTCTATCAGAAGCTGGCGGTCTACTTCTCGAACATTCAGGATGAAATGATCCGGAACGGGAGTGCAATCGCCGTTCTGTTTATCTCCACCTTGGTGGTGGGAGCGGTGGTCAACTATGTGATTGGCCAACTGGTCCAGAAAACGGGTCTGTCTGGCACCGATAGGGTGTTGGGGATTGTGTTTGGTGGTGTACGTGGTGTCTTGATCGTGGCAGCTGTCCTGTTCTTTATCGATGCCTTTACCGGCTTTTCGAAAGCCGATTGGTGGCAGCAGTCGCAGCTTATCCCACAGTTCGGGGTCGTGATTGAGTGGTTCTTCTCGTACATTAAGGACACATCAAGCTTTTTGCCTACCGTTAAGTAGCGTTGGGCACGATAGTAGAGGCGCGGGCAGGGGTGTCGGCGCCAAGGAAACAACAATTTACAGCGGGTTCTCGGGATACTGGGTTCCCGCTGAAATTTAACTATAGAAAGCGTGACGAGGATTTAGGACATGTGTGGTATTGTCGGAATCGTGGGCTCGACCCCGGTTAACCAGTCTATCTATGATGCACTGACGGTGCTTCAGCACCGTGGCCAAGATGCGGCTGGTATTGTTACCTTGGAAAGCAATCGTTTCCGTCTGCGCAAGGCGAACGGCTTGGTTCGCGATGTATTCGAAGCCCGGCATATGCAGCGTCTGCAGGGTAATGTGGGCATTGGCCATGTACGCTACCCGACAGCAGGAAGCTCTAGTGCATCGGAAGCACAGCCATTTTATGTGAACTCTCCTTATGGTATATCATTGGCACACAACGGTAATTTGACCAACGCTACCGAAATCAGGGATACCTTGTTCGAGTCTGCCCGCCGCCATGTAAATACCACCTCCGATTCAGAAATCCTGCTCAATGTATTGGCTAACCAGTTGGATGGTGCCAAGTCTTACCCGATTTGCCCCAATGAGATTTTCGCGGCTGTGCGTGAGGTACACCGTATTGTTTCTGGTGCCTACGCTGTCGTGGCTATGGTGATAGGCCACGGTATGATTGCTTTTCGTGACCCGCATGGTATTCGTCCGCTCTGTTTGGGCAAGCGCGAGGTCAAGGGCCAGATTGAGTACATGGTGGCATCAGAATCTGTTGCGCTTGATGCAGTGGGCTTTGATTTCATGCGTGATGTCGCGCCGGGCGAAGCGGTCTACATTACTTTCGATGGCCAGTTGTACACCGAGCAGTGTGCCGACAATCCTTCTTTGAACCCGTGTGTGTTCGAGTTTGTTTATTTTGCCCGTCCTGATTCGTTTATTGACAAGGTGTCCGTCTATGGTGCCCGAGTGCGGATGGGTGAGAAGTTGGGCGAGAAAATCCAGCGTGAGTGGGGGGATATCGATATTGATGTTGTGATACCGATCCCTGAGACTTCTTGTGACAGTGCGTTGGAGATCGCCCGTACGTTGGATAAACCCTACCGTCAGGGGTTTGTGAAAAACCGTTATGTGGGTCGTACCTTCATCATGCCAGGTCAGCAGTTACGCCGTAAGTCAGTACGTCGCAAGCTCAATGCTATCCGTTCTGAGTTCAAAGACAAGAGCGTACTGTTGGTGGATGACTCGATTGTGCGCGGTACAACATCAGAGCAGATCATCGAGATGGCTCGCGAGGCAGGTGCGCGTAAGGTGTACTTGGCGTCGGCGGCTCCGGAGGTGCGTTTCCCGAATGTCTACGGCATTGACATGCCGTCGGCCAACGAGCTGATTGCCCACGGTCGTGAAGTCGATGAGGTCTGTAAGCTGATTGGAGCCGACGGCTTGATTTTCCAAGATATTGACGACTTGTTGAGTGCGGTTGCCGAGGGCAATCCGGAGATCCAGAATTTCGAGGCATCAGTCTTTAGCGGTACGTATGTGACCGGTGACATTGACCAGAGCTATTTGGATTTTCTTGATTCGCTGCGTAGCGAAGATGCTAAGACCCAGCGTGAGATCCAGCAGGATCTTGCCACTTTGGAGCTGCACAACGAAGGTGTGTAATCGTTAATAATGCGCTCTGTCTATGAAAAATCCCCGGCCGAAGCTGGGGATTTTTGTTTGCAGGTCGGTGCTTTTGCCGATCAGTGGCTAAACACTGGGCCAATTCCCCAATTCCAGAGAAGTACGGAGCCTGTGATAATGCTAACGAGCAAGACCAAGCCACAGGTGACGATGGAACTGGCGTAGATGAAACCGCGTTCCTCGGGAATGTGCATCAAAATGGGAACACCGGTGTAGAGCAGGTAGACCGAATAGGCAATGCCGATCAGCCCAATAATCATCAGAAACCAGATTTGAGGGTAAATTGCTGCGATGCTGACCATGAAGAGCGGCGTTGCGGTGTAGGCCGCGAGCTCAAGGGCTTGGGTATATGTAGGTGTCGAACCGAAGGTGCGGCTCATCCAGTAGATTAGGTAAGCGAGTGCGAATACGCCGCCGACCAGTGCAAAATACATGGCGACTGACATGGCGAATGCACTGTTCTGGGTCAGGAATATGGGGGAACCAACCCCAATTCGCCAGCCGATAAACACGCTGGAGATAAAGGCAAAGATTGGTGGTAGCAGTGCAATCAGCAAAATATGGCTGAGGCTACTCTGAATACCTTCGTGTTCTTTGTCGATGGCTGTCCATTCTTTCTTAGGGTGGGCATATAGCCCGAAAAGGTGTCCCAGAATCATAATGTTTCCCCACAGTGTATTCCCACATGTAAAGAACACGCGTGCAGCCCTGCTTTTAGTGTTCTTCTGTCGTTTGGCTGTCGATCTTAGACCAAGGTAAACCTGTGTATTGGTAAAAGTGACATTATTAACGTTTAGTCGGGCTTGATGGGGATGGCAAGGAATGACGTGCAACAGGTTTGCGTTCCTGTTGCACACAGGTAAGAAGGGAATGGTCCTATTACAGTTTGAAGTAGGTGCTGGCGAACTCGATAAACAAGCGCAGTTTTTCTGGCTGGTAATCGCGGTGGTTGTACATCAGGTATACATCGCGTGGGTTTGATGACCAGTTTTTCAGGATCTGGATCAACTCGCCGGAGGCGATGTATTTTTCGAGCATCACATCTGGCATTAAGGTGATTCCCAGTCCTGCCATACAGGCTTTGCGCACAACATTCAGTTCGTTGGCCTCGAAGCGACCGCGATCGCTGACGGTAATGACTTCACCGTTGCTTTCGGTTAGACGCCAGCGCAGGAGTGGTTTGCCTTTGAGTAGCGGATGCTGGTGGAGATCCTGTGCATGTTTTGGCTCAGGGTTATGCTTCAGGTAATCAGGGCTGACAACCAAGATATCTTTGACCGCATTGACCTTTCTGGCAATAAGGGTGGAATCGCGTTGGGGGCCGACGCGGAAAATGATATCCCAGTCCGTTGGATCGAGCAGTTCAGGATCATTGCTCATCGAAATTTCGATATTGATTGCCGGGTGCTCTTTCATGAATGCATTAAGCAATGGTTGGAGCATGACCTTGGTCAAGTTCGATGGTGCTGCGATTTTTAGTTTACCTGCCGCCCCTTTGCACTCTTCGCTGATGTGTTCGGCCGTATCAACCAGTCGCTGCAGCAGTGGGCTACAGTCGTCATAGAATTTCTGACCGGCTTCTGTGAGCGAGAGCTTGCGGGCATGGCGGTTAAGCAACCGGATGTTCAGGCATTCTTCAAGAGCCTGAATTCGGCGGGTCAGGGTTGCAACAGGCACCTGCGTTTTACGGGAAGCTGCAGTGTAGCTCCCATTTTCTACCACCATTCTGAAAAGATTTAAATCGTCAAGCTTCATAACTCTACATCACTGAAAACTTATAATGGTGAATTGTATAACAAAATATGTAAGAAGATGTCGATAACATGGCAACTTTTGTCGTAAATCAAATCTCTTGCCATTGTTTGGAAATAATTGCTTCTTACTATTTGAAATTGTTAAATTTTGATATGCATTGCAAAATTACTCTAATCTTAACATTCTTTTGCTGGATCACTGACGGTTGAGTAAATGCTGCCTATGCTTTTTACAGGCTATGAATATCCAAGCTACCTTAAGATCCTTGTTTATGCGAGAGCGGATTGACCTTTTGGTTCATTGTGTACGTTGTACTTTGGACTAACAAGGGGGTGATATCGGTGTTATTCGAGGCGGAAAGTCAGAATTGCAGAACAGCGCGAGGGATGACGTTGCTTGAAGGTAAAGATGTATTAGTTGTAGAAGATGACCCGGTATTTACCACAATGCTGGCGGGCTTTCTCGTCCGGCAGGGCTGTTTGGTACGTACAGCCGAAAACGGGTTGGAAGGGTTAAAGGCGATGCGTGATGCCATTCCTGACGTGTTGCTGTGTGATCTTGAAATGCCGGTACTGACGGGGATGGAGTTTGTCGAAGAGGCATCCTTGCAGTATCCGATGGTGCCGATCATTGTGATTTCAGGTACGGGGAATATGGCTGATGTTGCTTCGGCATTGCGGCATGGTGTGAAGGACTTCTTGATCAAGCCGCTTGATAACATCATGGTGCTGAAATCGGCCTTGCTGTCGGTGATGGGCAGCCAAGATAGTGCCACAGAGGGATCCCGGGATTTTTCTAGCCAGTGGGTCAACGTTGATGATGAAACGGTGATAGACGAAGAATTGGAGTGGCATATCGATGAACTTAAGGCCAATCCACAGGCGTCGAGGGATCTGTTGCTTGGATTGATGCCAGACACGGAATCTCGGCAGGGAGATTGGCAGGTTAACTATTGTGTGCTTCAAGATGCAGGCACTCTTCCGGTGTTGCTTGATTACAGCTGGATGATAGATGGCCGCTTGGCTTTTTATTTGGTTGATGCGGCGTCAGGCGGTGATAAAGGCACAGCAACGACTTTATTGATCCGCGCATTTTTCAATGATTACCTAAGAACCCGTATGGCGCAGGAGAATAACCTGCCAGCACTCATTCAATTGATTGAGAAGGGGGTAGCCCAATCGGGCTATGCTTCACCGGTAAGAGCCTTGTTCGGGATATTTGATGCCACCGACCGTTCCTTGAGTCTTGTATCGACGGGGTTGGCCGGTAAATTTCAAACCAGTGATGGGGGGCAATTTGTGCCGCCACTTGCCTGGTTAGGAAAAGGGGCGAAACACAATGACGTGATGCGGTTGCATTTGGCACCATCTGGCGGGCGGTTATCATTGTGCGAGGCCGGAGCTGGGAGTTTTAGCCTGATCTTCAAACGACTTGGTATGCGTGAATAAAAGTGTTGCATTGGGTATAAAACAAAAAAAGGAGAGCCTTAGCTCTCCTTTTTAGTTGTGCTTTATTAAATGATTATGCCTGAACGGGTTGTGCTTCAGCATCATCTTCAACAACGGCTTTACCTTCTGCACCGTGCATCCAGCGGATTAGCTGATTTGAGCATAGTAGCAGTAGCAGGCCAGAAACGGTTGCTGCAATGGCAATACCGCTAAAGATAGCCATTGGACCGGCTTCGCCAACGTGGGCACCGATAATACCGGCAACATAGTTAGCAATAGCGTTGAAACCAAACCATGCGCCCATCATCAGAGAGGCCAGACGAAGCGGTGCCAACTTGGTAACTAGTGACAGGCCGATTGGCGATAGGCATAGCTCACCCAGTGTATGGAAGAAGTATGCGCCAACTAGCCATAGCATAGAGGTTTTCACTGTTAGGTCGCCGCCTTGTTCCAGAACCGCGCCAACCATACATAGGAAGCCAGCGGCTAGGAAGAAAAGGCCCATCGCGAATTTAACCGGCGAGCTTGGTTCTTTAGGGCCCATCTTCACCCAGATAGCAGCGATAACCGGTGCCAGCGTGATTACGAAGAACGGGTTTAGTGACTGGAACCATGCAGCAGGGACTTCGAAGCTGCCTAGCATACGGTCAGTATATTGCTGGGAGAAAATGTTCATCAGGCCACCGGCTTGCTCGAAGCCAGCCCAGAAGATAACAACGAACATACCCATGATCATGATGACTTTTAGGCGGTCGCGCTCTTGAGTGGTAAGAGGCTCTTTTTTGCCTGACTTGTTCATCTGTGCCGCACGCTTGGCTGCCGGAACCTTACCGATATCGCCCAGTAGGCGTTCAGCAAAGATAAGCTGAATGACAAGGCTCATCAGCATACCGATACCCGCTGTTAGGAAACCTGCTTTCCAGCCGTAAGTTACTGAAGCTGTACCCGCGATAACCCCCGCCATTAATGAACCAAGGTTAATACCCATATAGAAGATGGTAAATGCGCCGTCACGACGGTTGTCACCTTCTTTGTATAGGTCGCCGACCATGGTAGAGATATTTGGCTTGAACAGACCGTTACCGATAATAAGAAGCGCAAGGCCTGCGTAGAAGGCTGTTACCGCATGCGGGTCAACCATGCTGTGGGGTAGGGCCAGAGTAAATTGGCCAAGGGCCATCAGGATACCGCCGATAATGATTGAACGACGCTGTCCTAGGAAGTTGTCAGCAATCCAGCCACCGATAAGAGGGGTAATATAAACAAGGCCGGTGTAGATGCCGTATAGATTCAGAGCGTCTTGGGTTGTCCAACCCAGACCGCCGTTGATGGTCTTGTCAGTTAGATATAGGACAAGAATGGCTCGCATTGCGTAGTAAGAGAATCGTTCCCACAGTTCGGTACCAAACAGCAAGAACAACCCCTTAGGGTGGCCTAATAAAGTACCACGGGCGTCGTTGTTCATAATTATTCTCTGTATTTGGATGTATTGTGTTTGCTTGTGTGGCGTCTTTTATAAATGACAAATAATTAAACTGCAAATCTTTACATTTAAAGAACAATATTTAAAACTCACAAGATGTTGAAAAGTAAAGATTTGTTTGTTTATTGTTCAAAAATGAAAAATGAGTTTTCCTAGTCTTGTTGGTGTGGTTATTCTGTTTTTATGCTTTGTTGTGGTGTATTGTTCTGTTTTTGGTGTTAATGTTGGAGTGTAATGCTGAGAAATTTATATTTTAATGATTGTTACATTTGGCGCTTGTCATTAACTTCCGAAATTGACCGAGCTGTGATGTCGGCCGTGCAAAAAACGTGGGGCAGGCAATAATTTTGGGCTCGTGGACACATATTCAAAAGAATTTTGTATATAATTGCCTGATCATGAAGTGGCCATTAGGGTAGGCGAGACGATGAAAGATTGGTTTCTTTTGTATTGTAAACGCAGCGAGCAGGAACGAGCTGTCATCAATCTGGATCGTCAGGGTGTTGAATGTTATTACCCGCAAGTGACCGTTGAAAAAATTGTACGTAGTAAGCGTGTTTCATCGCAAGAACCACTGTTCCCCAACTACATGTTTGTTTATTTTGATCCTGAAATGATCAGCTATACAACGGTACGTTCAACGCGCGGGGTGGCTGATTTTATCCGGCAGGGCAAAACACCGCAGCGAGTTGACCCCGACCTCATCTATAGTCTAATGGTTAATGAGGATTCCGCGGAACAACAGGCAAAATTGTCTAATTTGCCTCAGCCTGGTGAAACCCTCAAACTTGCTCAAGGGCAATTCAAAGGGATAGAGGCAATTTATCATGAACCTGATGGCGAAAAGCGCTCATTCATGCTGATAAATCTGCTGGGCAAGCAGGTGAAAGTGAGTGTCCAGAACGAATATTTAATTAAAAAATAATTCTCGTTTGTTATATTGGCCCAGCCACGTTTAAATATGGATAAAGAAATGTCGAATACTTCCCCCGTCCGTAAGGCAGTGATTCCAGTTGCTGGCTTGGGTACTCGTATGTTGCCAGCGACAAAGGCCATCCCAAAAGAGATGCTGCCGATTGTAGATAAACCGCTGATTCAGTATGTAGTGAGTGAGTGTGTTGCTGCTGGGATCAAAGAGATTATTTTGGTGACGCATTCATCAAAAAATTCGATTGAAAACCATTTCGATACCTCTTTTGAACTCGAAGCCACGCTAGAGAAACGTGTTAAGCGTCAGCTACTCGATGAGGTGCAGAATATTTGCCCGCCTGACGTTACGATTATGCATGTGCGCCAAGGTCAGGCCAAAGGTCTAGGCCATGCTGTGCTGTGTGCCCACCCACTGGTTGGCGATGAGCCGTTTGCCGTCGTGTTGCCAGACGTCATTCTTGATGATGTGGCCAGTGACTTGCGTCGTGAGAATATGGCTGCGATGGTAAAGGCTTTCAATGAGAATGGTGTGAGCCAGGTGATGGTTGAGCCAGTGCCGATGTCCGAGGTATCTAGCTATGGTGTCGCGGATGTTAATGGTGCGGATCTGTTACCTGGTGGTTCGGTATCGATGACCAAGGTTGTTGAGAAACCGGCTCAGGACGATGCGCCGTCGAACTTGGCCATTGTCGGTCGTTATATTTTGTCTGCGGATATTTGGCCGTTGTTGTCGCGTACGCCAATTGGTGCCGGTGATGAGATCCAACTGACAGATGCGATTGATATGCTGATGGAAAAACAGCAGGTTAATGCATTTCATATGTCAGGCAAAAGCCATGACTGTGGTTCGAAGATCGGCTATATGAAAGCGTTTGTCGAATACGGCATGCGTCATAATGAATTTGGCGAAGCGTTTACCGATTACCTGAAATCGCTGGCAAAGTAAAAAGTCAGTAAGCCTTACTTTTTTAATCACCAGCTGAATAAATGAAGTCCCTGTGTTTTATGACACAGGGACTTTTTGTTATTTACTGTGACTGCGGATTTACTTGCTATGGAATAGTTCGCAGGCGTGGAGGGTGTTTTCGATCAGGGTGGCCACGGTCATTGGCCCAACACCGCCAGGAACCGGAGTAATATGGCGGGCTTTTTGCTGTGCTAGATCGTACTCAACATCCCCGATTAATTTGCCGCTGTCGAGCCGGTTGATACCGACATCGATAACGGTGGCCCCTTCTTTGATCCAGTCGCCAGGAATGAAATTGGGCTTGCCCACGGCTACGACCAGAATATCGGCTTGGCGGACGTGACTCTCTAGATCATGAGTAAAGCGGTGGCAGGTTGTTGTGGTCGCCCCTGCCAGCAGCATTTCCAGTGTCATAGGGCGGCCGACGATATTGGATGCGCCGACAATCACGGCATGCTTGCCCCTAACCTCGATATTGTAACGCTCAAGCAAGGTCATAATACCTTTCGGGGTGCAGGAGCGTAACTTGGGAATACGCTGGCACAGACGACCGACATTGAAAGGATGGAAACCATCCACATCCTTTTCTGGATCGATATGCTCGAGCACTTTTGTGCTGTCGATGCCAGCCGGTAGTGGGAGCTGAACCAAAATACCGTCAACGTTTTGGTCATTGTTGAGAGTATCTATGAGATCTAGCAGTTCGGCTTCGGTGGCCGTGGCCGGCAGGTCGTACGAGCGGGACACAAAGCCAACTTCGTCACAGGCCTTGCGCTTGCTGGCAACATAGATTTGGGAGGCAGGATCTTGGCCGACCAGAATGACCGCTAGTCCAGGAGCGCGTAGCCCCGCCTCGATTCGGGCTTTTACGCGAGCTGCGACTTCTTGGCGGACAGTTTGAGATATGAGTTTACCATCGATAATTTGAGCGGCCATGGTGTTCCTTTCGTCAGAGGTTGCTGAGCGATATCAGTTGTCAGGTTTGACTATGCACATGCAGAGAGGATGATTAGCCTGTGCTGTCACGGCGCTGCATATTGTCGCAGAGTTTTTTGACTAAATCCACATCGCAAACGTTTGCTATTTGTATTTTGGTTAAAGTTGATAAAACTATTGGGTGTATTGTTAATCTTGTTGGTTGGTGATGAAGGTGTCAATTTGCGATATTTCCCCCCGGATTGCTTTATGTTTGAACGTTTGATTGCAAATGCTCGGAAAATAGGGGAAAAGGCGTTGACGTTCACTGACGGCTACGTATAATTCCCCTCGTACCACCGCACAATGGTGGCACCATGACGCGCCCTTAGCTCAGTTGGATAGAGCACGTACCTTCTAAGTATGTGGTCGCAGGTTCGAATCCTGCAGGGCGCGCCAGCGTATTCTAGCCCGCAGCAAGTATCTTGCTGCGGGCTTTTTCATGTCTGAAATTCCCTTTCTGCCTTTCTGCTGACTATTGTCTGAGTTCGTGGCGTTGACGCTTGGAGATGGTCGTTGTTCGCGGCCTGCGTTGCGCTACCAGCTTATTTGTGTGCCATCCCAATGGAAAAACTGCCCGCTGCCGGTATTGGGTATAGTGGCGATAAGGGTAAGCAACCGCTCTGCGGTTAGCGATGGGCTGAAGAGTTTCCCGTCGGCGATATTTGCCCAAAACGGGGCTGAGAGGTCTGTTGCGGTTGTTCCCGGGTGAATAGCGGCTACGATAGCGTTGGGATATTGGCGCCGCCATTCATGGCTGAGTGTTTTGACAAACATATTGAGGGCCGCTTTGCTCATACGGTAGCTGTACCAGCCACCGGTTCGATTATCACTAATAGAGCCAACCAATGCTGACAGGCAGATGAAGCGGAAAGGGTCAGCTCGTTGGTAGCCTGTGGCTAGGTACTGAGCGAGGGCGATACTTAGGTAGGTGTTAGCCTCTAGATTGCGCTGGAAAGAATCAGGAGTGACGTCGTCGAGTTTTTTTTCTGGCATTGATTGACCATGGTGAAGTATGCCCGCGGCATTGATAGTCCAGTCCGGCTTCCCGAAACGACGAAACAGGCCGTTGAGTTTACTTTGTGTTTCAGCAGTGTCCGTCAGCAGATCCCCCTCAATAATGGCCAGTTGCCGTGGGGCGCTTTGGCGCAGTTCGAGCAATTTGGGGGAGGCTTGCCGGGTTAGGGCGGTAACCTGATTCCCGTGCGCTATACTCCTGCCGACCAGCGCCAGCCCAATGCCGCCGGAGGCGCCGACGATAAAGTGTTTCATTATTATCCCCCTTTTGATTATCTCTTTTCTTACTGACTGGCGGTGGCCTTGGATCAGTCGCGAAGGGTGAGCTAATTGGCTGATGTAAAAAACAGCAATGGGAAGGCAATTGAATCGGATAAATCAACGCATGGTCAAAAAAACGTAATGGGATGCGATTTTTTTAAACTTTTCCCTTGTAAATGGAATTTTTGCCCCTATCTTGTGTGAAAGGTTGAATTGCGGAGGCTCTTGTCTCGACGAATCGGGATGCGACCGTTATAATACCGCGTTTTTAATTTGCCTCGCTTTTGCATACGCTGCAATGAGGGGAATTATCAGAATTAAGGCGTTATGGTACTGGCGTGGTTGCCGGCCATAACACGAAAGGATGCCACCGTCAGCCAAGCTGATCGGCAACATCACTCAGAGAACACTGAGTAAGTTTTGAGGTTAAAATAATGCAAGTTACCGTTGAAACCACTGAAGGTCTAGAACGCCATCTAACTATCACAGTTCCAGCAGCTAACATCGAAAACGCTGTGAATGCTGAGCTGAAGAAAATTGCTAAGAATCGTCGTTTCGATGGTTTCCGTCCTGGTAAAGCACCGATGAAAATGGTTGCTCGTATGTTTGGTGCTTCAGTTCGTCAGGATATCCTGGGCGAAGTAATGCAGCGTCACTTCATCGAAGCTATCGTGAAAGAGAAGATCAACCCAGCGGGTGCACCTACTTTCACTCCAGTTGAAATCGAAGAAGGCAAAGACCTAGTATTCAAAGCGTCTTTCGAAGTATTCCCAGAGATCGTACTAGCTGGCCTAGACAAGATCGCTGTTGAGAAACCAGCTGTAGAAGTTAAAGCTGAAGACGTTGATGCGATGCTAGATACTCTGCGCAAGCAGCAGGCAACTTGGAAAGAAGTTGAAGAAGCCGCAGCAGAAAGCAGCCGTGTAACTATCGACTTCACTGGCTCTATCGACGGCGAAGAGTTCGAAGGCGGCAAAGCTGAAGGCTTCGCACTAGCTATGGGCCAGGGCCGTATGATCCCAGGTTTCGAAGACGGTATCGTAGGTAAGAAAGCTGGCGAAGAGTTCACTGTAGAAGTAACTTTCCCAGAAGAATACCATGCTGAAAACCTAAAAGGTAAAGCAGCATCTTTCGCTATCAAACTACACAAAGTTGAAGCGCAAGAGCTACCTGAACTGACTGAAGAGTTCGTTGCTAAGTTCGGCGTTGAAGACGGTTCTGTTGACGCGCTTAAAGCTGAAGTTCGCAAGAACATGGAACGTGAACTGAAGCAAGCAACTAAAGCTCGCATCAAAGATCAGGTTCTTAACGGCCTAGTTGAGCAGAACGATATCGCTGTTCCTGCTGCACTTATCGATCAGGAAATCAACGTTCTTCGCCAGCAAGCTGCACAGCGTTTCGGTGGCAACATGCAGAACACTCCTGAGCTACCTCGCGAACTGTTCGAAGAGCAGGCTAAGCGTCGCGTAGTTGTTGGTCTTCTTCTTGGTGAAGTAATCAAGTCTGAAGAGCTGAAAGTTGACGAAGAGCGCGTTAAAGCAATCATCGCTGACATGGCTTCTGCATACGAAGATCCAACAGAAGTTGTTGCTTACTACGAGCAGAACGAGCAGATGATGAACAACATGCGTAACATTGCTCTGGAAGAGCAGGCAATTGATGCGCTACTGGCAAAAGCTCAGGTTTCTGAGAAAGAAGTTAGCTTCAACGAGCTAATGAACCAGCCAGCTGCTTAATTAGCTGAAATTGCTGTAGAGATTTGACTTTACGTTAAATCTTCTGCTAACAATGGTCCGTGTGAGAGCAATTTCATTCGGGCCATTTATTTTAGGGAAATAACGTTATGAGCTACCAAGAAAAAAACGCTATGTCGCCGATTTTGGATGCGCTGGTTCCTATGGTGGTCGAGCAGACTTCTCGTGGTGAACGTTCCTACGACATCTATTCCCGACTGCTAAAAGAGCGTGTGATCTTCTTGACCGGTCAGGTTGAAGATCATATGGCCAACCTGGTCGTTGCACAGCTTTTGTTCCTTGAATCTGAAAATCCAGACAAGGATATTTTCCTGTACATCAACTCTCCAGGTGGCTCGGTAACGGCGGGTATGTCAATTTACGACACCATGCAGTTTATCAAGCCGAACGTAAGCACTGTTTGTATGGGCCAAGCCTGTTCAATGGGTGCTTTCCTACTGGCTGGCGGCGCGAAAGGCAAGCGATACTGCCTGCCTAACTCCCGCGTTATGATTCACCAGCCACTAGGCGGTTTCCAAGGCCAGGCTTCTGATATTCAGATCCATGCTCAGGAAATTTTGACGATCAAGCAGCGTTTGAATAACCTGTTAGCCGAACACACCGGCCAGCCGCTGGAAGTGCTTGAGCGCGATACTGATCGTGATAACTTTATGTCGGCTGAGCAGGCTGTTGAGTACGGCTTGGTCGATGCTGTTTTGAGCCACCGCAGCTAAAACAGCTATTTGCCCCGTTTACCTGATGGTTCGTTTTGCTGTCATGGTAACGGGGCAAAACGGCTTTAGTTGTTATACACTCAAAACAAGGCAATGACGGGGGAATCCCCATGAAGAGGTTAGCGAATGACAGATAAGCGAAAAGAGAGTGGTAGTGGAAAACTGCTGTACTGCTCTTTCTGCGGCAAAAGTCAGCATGAAGTTCGCAAGCTGATTGCAGGCCCTTCTGTGTATATTTGTGACGAATGTGTTGACTTGTGCAATGACATTATTCGCGAAGAAATAAAAGAAGTGATGCCAAAGCGCGATGGCAGCGAACTTCCGACACCTAAGGAAATTCGTTCCAACCTGGATGAGTATGTTATTGGTCAGAACCATGCGAAGAAGGTTCTGGCAGTCGCGGTTTATAACCACTACAAGCGTCTGCGCAATGGCGATACCAACAGTGAGGGTGTTGAGCTGGGCAAGAGTAATATCTTGCTGATCGGTCCTACCGGTAGTGGTAAGACGCTGCTTGCCGAAACTTTGGCACGTATGCTGGATGTTCCGTTCACCATGGCCGATGCAACCACGCTGACTGAAGCGGGTTACGTGGGTGAAGATGTTGAGAACATCATCCAGAAGCTTTTGCAAAAATGCGATTACGACGTAGCTAAGGCCGAGCGCGGCATTGTTTACATTGATGAAATTGACAAGATTTCCCGCAAGTCGGACAACCCATCGATTACTCGTGACGTATCGGGCGAAGGTGTTCAGCAGGCATTGCTGAAGCTGATCGAAGG
The DNA here is from genome assembly GCF_001029445.1 of Photobacterium aquae. Taxonomy (GTDB): domain Bacteria; phylum Pseudomonadota; class Gammaproteobacteria; order Enterobacterales; family Vibrionaceae; genus Photobacterium; species Photobacterium aquae. The sequence continues at coordinate 87,069 of NZ_LDOT01000024.1, read as the reverse complement.
TACTGTTGCATCGGTGCCGCCGCAGGGTGGTCGTAAGCATCCGCAGCAGGAATTCCTGCAGGTTGATACGTCGAAGATCTTGTTCATCTGTGGTGGTGCATTCGCCGGTTTGGACAAGGTTGTTGAGCAACGTGTGTCTACGGGTACGGGTATCGGCTTTGGTGCCGATGTTCGCTCGAAAGACGAGTCACGTACGCTAAGCGATCTGTTCGAGAAGGTTGAGCCAGAAGATTTGGTTAAATACGGCCTGATCCCTGAGTTCATCGGTCGTCTGCCTGTGGCGGCGATCCTGAGCGAGCTGGACGAAGACGCATTGGTTCAGATCCTACGCGAGCCAAAGAATGCCCTGACCAAACAGTACGGTGCGTTGCTTGAGCTGGAAAATGTCGAGCTTGAGTTCCGTGACGATGCATTGGTTGCGATTGCCCGCAAGGCAATGGAGCGCAAGACGGGTGCCCGTGGCCTGCGTTCGATTGTTGAAGCCGTGCTTCTCGACACTATGTACGAGCTTCCTTCGGCAGAAGGCGTAAGTAAGGTTGTTATCGATGAATCAGTTATTAAGGGCGAGTCTGAGCCTTTGCTGATTTACGAAAACACTGAAAATCAAGCCGCTGGCGCTGAGTAAACTCTGCACAGAGTGACGAAAAAAAGGAGGCATTGGCCTCCTTTTTTATTTTCTGCCGCATATCCCGTTGAATCTTGTCCCCAAGCCCCCATATACTCAGTAATAGAGTGAACGGAAGAGAGAATAATATGAACCTGGAGCGTTCGGAACGCCTTGAGATCCCCGTTCTGCCACTGCGTGATGTGGTTGTCTACCCGCATATGGTTATTCCATTGTTTGTAGGACGGGAAAAATCGATTCGCTGCCTAGAAGCGGCGATGGATGATAATAAACAAATTCTGTTGGTTGCCCAGAAGGAAGCGGCGACTGATGAGCCATCGATCAATGATCTCTACAACGTCGGTACGATAGCAACGATTTTGCAGTTGCTGAAGCTGCCTGATGGTACAGTTAAAGTGTTGGTTGAAGGTCAACAACGCGCCAAGGTTCACACGCTTAGCGATGATGATTTCTTCTATGCTGACGCAGAGTACCTGGTGACAGAAGAGATGGATGAGCGCGAGCAGGAAGTGCTTGTGCGCACCGCCATCAACCAGTTTGAAGGCTTTATCAAGCTCAACAAGAAAATCCCACCGGAAGTTCTGACCTCGCTAAACGGTATCGATGAGGCGGCACGTCTTGCTGACACCATTGCTGCGCATATGCCTCTTAAGTTGGCAGATAAGCAAAAAGTGCTGGAAATCACCGATGTCGTCGAGCGTCTGGAATTCCTGATGGCGATGATGGAGTCTGAGATTGACCTGCTGCAGGTGGAAAAGCGCATCCGCGGCCGCGTCAAGAAGCAGATGGAAAAGAGCCAGCGCGAGTACTACCTCAACGAGCAGATGAAGGCGATCCAGAAAGAGCTGGGTGAGCTTGACGATGCACCGGACGAATTCGAATCACTCAAGAAGAAGATCGAAGAGTCGAAGATGCCGGCTGAGGCGCGCGAGAAGACCGAGCAAGAACTGCAGAAGCTGAAGATGATGTCGCCGATGTCTGCCGAGGCAACGGTGGTACGTGGCTATATCGATTGGATGCTTAGCGTGCCGTGGCACAAGCGTTCAAAAGTGAAGAAAAACTTGGCGAAGGCCGAGGAAGTACTGAACGCCGATCACTACGGCCTTGAGCGCGTCAAAGAACGTATCCTTGAGTATTTGGCGGTTCAGAGCCGAATCAACAAGCTGAAAGGTCCGATCCTGTGTTTGGTTGGGCCTCCAGGTGTTGGTAAAACATCGCTGGGTCAGTCGATTGCTGCAGCTACCGGACGTAAGTATGTACGTATGGCTCTTGGTGGCGTACGTGACGAAGCGGAAATCCGTGGTCACCGTCGTACCTATATCGGTTCGATGCCGGGTAAGCTGATCCAGAAAATGGCCAAGGTCGAGGTGAAGAACCCACTGTTCTTGCTTGATGAAATCGACAAGATGTCCTCTGACATGCGTGGCGATCCTGCCTCAGCCTTGCTTGAGGTACTTGACCCCGAGCAGAACAATGCGTTCAACGACCACTATCTGGAAGTTGACTATGACCTGTCGGATGTGATGTTCGTGGCGACATCGAACTCAATGAATATCCCAGGCCCGCTGCTTGACCGTATGGAAGTGATCCGTCTGTCGGGTTATACCGAAGACGAGAAGCTGAACATTGCCAAGCGTCACCTGTTAGGCAAGCAGATCCAGCGTAATGGCCTTAAAGCCGGCGAGATTGACGTTGATGATTCCGCACTGATCGGCATTATCCGCTACTACACGCGCGAAGCGGGTGTGCGTAGCCTTGAGCGTGAGATCTCTAAGCTATGCCGCAAGGCGGTGAAAGAGATCCTGCTGAATCCGCAAACCAAGCAAGTGGTTGTTAATCAGGAGAACCTGAAAGACTACCTCGGCGTGCAGCGCTTCGATTACGGTAAAGCGGAAGACAGCAACCGTATTGGTCAGGTAACCGGTTTGGCATGGACCGAAGTGGGCGGTGATCTGCTGACCATCGAGACCGAATCTATGCCGGGCAAGGGCAAGCTGACCTACACCGGTTCGCTAGGTGATGTGATGCAGGAGTCGATTCAGGCGGCGATGACCGTTGTCCGGACCCGTGCAGAGCATTTGGGTATTGCGCCAGACTTCTACGAGAAGCGTGATATCCACGTACACGTGCCTGAGGGCGCAACACCGAAAGACGGCCCGAGTGCCGGTATCGCGATGTGTACGGCACTGGTATCGAGCCTGACGGGCAACCCGGTACGCGGTGACGTGGCCATGACGGGTGAAATTACCCTGCGTGGTGAAGTGTTGCCGATTGGCGGCTTGAAAGAGAAGTTGCTGGCTGCCCACCGTGGCGGTATCAAAACAGTGCTGATCCCGAAAGAGAACGAACGTGATCTGGAAGAGATCCCAGACAACGTGATTGCTGATTTGGAAGTACGCCCAGTGCGCTGGATTGACGAGGTGCTGACGATAGCGCTTCAGAACAACCCAGCAGGCATTGAACTGGTCAACGCACAAAACAGTGACATGCAGCAAAGTTAATGTATGAAAAAACGCTTTCAGGGCTAAAAAGCCTTGTCAGCGTTTTTTTGTGTAGCTATAAGTTAGTTTTAATTTGCTGTTAGCTCAATAATATCAACGCTTGCCAGATTATTGGTGTTCTGTGCTGATATAATTAGACCTTATATATTTTTATCCGTGACATGTATTTTGCCCAGAAGGCCTTGCACGGATAGTGTTCATAGAGGGGATGAGATCGTGAACAAAACTCAACTAGTTGATAAAATCGCCGAAAATGCAGACATTTCTAAAGCATCTGCAGGACGTGCTCTTGATGCCTTCATCGAAGCCGTATCTGATAGCCTAAAAGCGGGTGATCAGGTTGCTCTTGTAGGCTTCGGTACATTTTCTGTTCGCGAGCGTGCAGCACGTACTGGCCGTAACCCTCAGACGGGCGCGGAAATTCAAATTGCAGCAGCAAAAGTACCTGGTTTTAAAGCGGGTAAAGCGCTAAAAGATTCTGTAAACTAAGCACCGGGTTGATGCCCGTTTGTTTTTTGGAACAAAGACTTATTCAAGTTGTCATAGCGATACAACTTCAAGTTGAATGTGCGTAGCAGCTTGGCATGATAAAGGGCGCATCCAATCGGTGCGCTTTTTTTACTTTGACAGTGTGAAAATTATTTCAGGTCTCGCCCTGTTAGCTTTCTTCACCGCTATGCCAAATCGAATCAGTAGGAGATACGGCAAATTATGATGGAGCGTATGCGCGAAGGCGCAAGCAGCATTTGGGTCAAGATCATTCTTGGACTCATTATTCTTTCTTTTGTTTTTGCAGGTGTAGGTAGTTACCTTGCCAGCGGCGGTCAGCAAGTAGCTGCTAAAGTAGATGGCCGTGAGATCAGTCAGCGCGAATTCGAGATGGCATATCAGAACGAGCGTAACCGTATGCAAAGCCAGCTAGGCGACTATTTCTCGACGTTGATGGGTGATCCTGCCTACGTTGAACAGTTCCGCCGCAGCGTGCTGGATCGTATGGTGAACGATCTGCTTATCGAAGAGCGTGCGAAGGCGCTGGGTATGCGTATCAGCGATGCGCAGGTTCGTCAGACTATTCTGGCAATGCCTGAATTCCAGCGCATGGGTACATTTGATAACGAACAGTACAACACATTGCTGCGCCGTGCCGGTATGACACCTGACATGTTTGCCGAATCGATGCGTACTGACCTGCTTCGCCAGCAATTGCTTCGTGCTCTGCAAAGCAGCGATTTTGCCCTGAGCAATGAGCTGACTGCGCTGACTAAGCTTGAGCAGCAGCAGCGTGAAGTACGTACGCTTACTCTGAATGTGGCTGACTTTACCAATAAAGTCGAAGTGACTGACGAGGAAGCCCGAGAGTTCTACGCACAGAATTCAGAGATGTACACGCGTCCTGATCAGGTGAAAGCGGCGTATATCGAACTGTCTGGTGACAATCTGAAGCAGACGCTGGTGATTAGCGATGCAGATGCCAAGGCATACTACGACGAGCACCCAGCCAAGTTTGGTTCAGCCGAGCAGCGTTTGGTTCGCCACATCCTTGTTGAAGGCCGTGGTAGCGAGGCGAAGGCCAAGGCTGAAGCGCTGGATGCAGAGCTGAAAGGCGGTGCGGATTTTGCTGCATTGGCTGAGAAAGAATCTGCGGATACGTTCAGTGCTAAGAACGGCGGTGAGCTGGACTGGTTCGAGCGTGGCGTGATGGATCCTGCTTTTGAAGACGCAGCATTTGCCTTGGATAAAGGCCAGATCTCCGGCGTGGTTGAATCTGATTTCGGTTTCCATATCATCAAGCTGGAAGACGTGAAGCCATCGAAGCTGAAGCCATTCGATCAGGTACGTGATGAAATCATTGCTGACCTGCGCGAGCAGCGTGCGGCAGAAGCATTCTACGACTTGCAGACTCAGCTAGCAGAGAAGGCGTTCGAAATGCCAGATTCGCTGGATGATGCAGCCGAAGCCGTTAATGCCAAGGTGCATGCTACGGGTTACTTCTCGCATGCGGATGCCCCGGGTGTGCTTAACAACCCTGCGGTATTGCAGGCGCTGTTCAGCCCAGAAGTTCGTGAAGATGGTCTGAACTCAGATATTATTGAGATTGCACCTGAGCACGTGGTTGTAGTGCGCGTTGATGACTCTCGTGATGAAGCGGTGCTTCCTTTCGAAGAGGTATCTGCCAAGGTTAAGAGTCAGCTAGCACAGCAGAAAGGCCAGGAGCAGGCGCAGGCGAAAGCCGACGAACTACTGGCAGCCCTGCGTGATGGCAAGGCAGATGTAGTCGCTGAAGAAGGTCTGAGCTTCTCTGTACCTGAAATGCTGACTCGTACCAGTGCAGAGCCTATGGTTGCTCAGGTAGCCTTTAGCTTGGCGAAACCAGTAGACGGCAAGCCTGTTTACGGTATGACCCGCGATGCCAAGGGTGACATGCTGATCATCGAACTGGACAAGGTGGTTGAAGCCACTGTTCAGCCAGTATCGGCAGATAGCCAGCTAGGCCAGCAGTATGCTCAGATGCTTGCTCAGCAAGATGTGATGACAACCCTACAGGTGTTGCGCAATACATCGGAAGTGAGCTTCCCAGTGGAAGAGCAATCAGCTGCAAACTAACAGGTAATTATTACGTTAGTCAGACGGGCCACCTTGTGTGGCCCGTCGTTTTTTTAGGGCCTGAAAATAATTGACTGTTTACTCGCCGGAGTGCACTCCACCACTCTGGTTATGTTTGGCACGATGGTACAAACATGACAAAAACATTAAAAGGAGAGTATGAATGAAACAGTCACTGAAAGGGATTTTGCTGCTGCTGGCTTGTCTGTGTTATCCGGGCACAGCGGTATTGGCTGCAGAGAGCAGTCATGAGGGAATAGAAATCACCGTCAATATCAATGACGCCAATGCCGAGGAGCTGGATGAGCTGTTGGTGGGTATTGGGCCGGAGAAGGCTCAAAGCATCATTGAGTTCCGGACCCAAAATGGCAAGTTTACCTCGATAGAGCAATTGTCCGAGGTGAAAGGGATCGGCCCTGCTACGGTGGAGAAGAACCGTAAGCGGATTCAGCTGTAGGCGACCCCGAGTGTTATAGCTTTACCCTGCGAAGGAGAGAAGTGTGTGGTTCTCCTTTGTTTTGTATTATCAGAGTCAGACTTTGGGTGTTGTGGCTTTGTTTTTGGCCATTGATGCCAGCCCCCCGAATACAATTCCGCCCAGTGCGCCAGCAAGATGCGCTTCGACCGCTACACGGGCCCCGATCAGTTGTGCTGAACTGGCGGCTCCTCCGAAAAACTGCTCCCATAGAATTTTGGCAACAATCGCTGCTAGTAACCATTTACCGAGTTTGTCATGTTGTTTGATATCAGCCAGCGCCCCCCAGGCAAATAGGCCATGAAGTACTCCTGACAGCCCTGCGTACCAAGTTGTCGGCCATGCAAACAATGCGCATCCTACCCAGGCGGAAAGTCCGAGAAGTAGCAGGAATAACCGTTTAGGGCTCAGGTGATGGCGAAAACAGAAGGTTATAATTGCCAATCCCATGCTGTTCATTATCATGTGGGGCCAGTTGGTGTGGGTGAGGTTACCGGTGATAATCCGCCACAACTCCCCATTTTTAATCATGTCGCTCTGCCAGACCAACTGCGGCTGGATGAACGGCAGTTGTGCTAATGCCATTAAGGCGATCACAATGAGTACTGAAATACGTAAAGACAAGGCAACCTCGATGAGTCGTTACTGTGAGCAATGCGGCAAGGCGAAGAAAGCCTGTATTTGCCGTTGGATCCAAGTTATTGATGCTAAAACCGAACTTTGGATATTACAACACCCAAGCGAGGTTAAACGGGCAATTGGTACAGCCAGAATCCTGTCGTTGTCGCTTCCTAACAGCCGATTGTGGGTTGGAGAGGACTTTTCCTTGCACGAGGAAATTAACCATTTGCTGGCTGAGCCGGGGCGGCAGACATGGGTGGTATACCCCGGTGAGCAGGCGGTTCCCATCTCTAGCCTGTGCCCGCAAGACGCAGCGAGTGCGACGGACGGGGTACGGACATTGATCCTGCTCGATGGCACGTGGAAGAAAGCCTATAAGATGTGGCAGCTGTCCAGCAACCTGCAGCAGTTGCCGTCGGTGATGTTGGACAATGTCGAAAAAGGCAACTACCGGATCCGCAAGTCCCCGCGTGAAGAAGGGGTGTCGACCGTAGAGGCCGGTTTCCTTGCCCTATCGGTGATGGACGGTGAAACGGATAAGTACTTGCCCCTTATCGACACCTTCAACAAGATGATTGAGTTCCAGATCCAGCAGATGCCTGCAGGGGTCTACCAGAAAAACTACGGCGCCTCCTAGAATCCATGTCCGTCGAGCCCGAACGATGATGAGGTAGAGGGCTGGAACAGGGTGCTGTAGAGGCGTTGGGCATAGCCATCGGTCATGCTGGAAATATAATCGGCAATCACCCGGTGCGGGTTTCCTCCGCTGCCTTGTGCCTCGCGCCAGCGTGCTCGGGTGCTTTCAGGCAGCAGTCGTTCGGGATCGGAGGCATAGGCTTCGAATAGCTCCATGATCAGCTGCTGGCCTTTGTATTCAACCAGCTGGATGTCGGGTTTGTGAACGACGTACTGGCTAACGAACTGCTTGAGGACATTGAGGACCTGCTCCATCGGTTCGGTGAGGAAAGCGTTCCATTTGAGCAGCGGCTCATCGTAGCTGTCGATACCGTTCTGGATTGCCGGTGCGATATGGATCGAGGTCAGCAGCGCGTTGACCATCGCGCCGATGGCATCCTTGCGCTGGTGGTGGTTGCCAAAGAGTTGGTCGCTAAGCGTGCCGATTCGCTCTTCAAGCCAGTACTCGCCACAATCGGCAAGCTTGCTGGCCGCCGCTTCCTGCCATTGGTCGCGGTTGACGATTCCCATCACAATGGCATCTTCCAAGTCATGCACGCCATAGGCGATATCATCGGCCAATTCCATGATCGAGCAATCTAGTGATTTGAATTGGGTTTTGTTGTGCTCGCGCGGGCCGATATCAGCAGCGCGCATCTGGCTAAACAGGGTTCGGTCGTTGCTGCTCAGGGGTTCCAGTACCCAGTTGAAGGTATCGGCATCGTCATGGTAGATCCCTTTTGCCGGGTGCCAGTCGCGAGCCTTGAGGTGACGGAAATTATGGACCGGTGCCGGCTGTTCGCTGGCTTGGGTCTGGCTGATGAAAGCCGGGTATTTGAGCAGGCCGAGCAGGGTACGGCGTGACAGGTTCATCCCGTAGTGTTCGGTGTAGGGTTCGAGCTGGCTGACGATACGGAATGTTTGGGCGTTACCTTCGAAGCCGCCGAATTCGTGCATCATGTAATTGAGCGCCACTTCACCGCCGTGGCCAAAAGGGGGATGGCCGATATCATGAGCTAGGCACAGGCTTTCCATCAGGCTGGTGGAGGGGAGCAGGTTGCGAAATTCGGGCTGCTTGATTTTTAGCTGGGCGACGATCCCTGTTCCGATCTGCGATGCCTCAAGGGAGTGGGTCAGGCGGGTGCGGTAGAAATCATGGTGTCCGGCGCCGTGGACTTGGGTTTTCGCCTGTAGGCGGCGAAAGGCGGCCGAGTGAAGAATTCTTGCCCGGTCTCGCTGGAAGGCCGAACGGTGGTCGTTGCGGCGCATCTTTTGTTCGTTGCTTTTGCGTGCTTCCCAGATTTCACCGGAAGGTACTGTTGTGGTTAACATTGTCATTAGCTGATTTCGTCCAGAGTTAAGTTGAAGCTGTCGACAAAGGTATCGAGGAAGTAGCGCATTTCCGGTGTTGAGCGGTCAGCGAGGGTCTTTTCGAGGTTCTTTTTGGCGGAGGTAAATTCGTGGTTGCCGGCATTGAGCTCTTCGAGGCATTTGAGGTAGGCGCAAAGGCTGTCGGCCTGTTTGACGATGGCGTAGTCGTCTTTGTCGATACGGTGACTATCGAGCAGCGGGGCATAATCGTCGTGGAACTCTTCCGGTAGCATCGATAACAGTTTTTGCTCTGCTGCCAGTTCGATTTTCTTGTATTCCTCTGCAATGGCCGGGTTGTAGTACTTGATTGGCGTTGGCATGTCACCGGTGAGTACTTCGCTGCAATCGTGGAACATGCCGAGCAGGGCTATGCGCTCGGGGTTGGTGTTGCCGCCGAATTTTCGGTTCTTGATCAGGGCGAGGGCGTGGGCGACGAAGGCGACTTGGAGGCTGTGCTCGGAGATATTTTCGGTTTCGACGCTGCGCATGAGCGGCCAGCGTTGGATGAGTTTCATCCTGGCGAGGTGTGCAAAAAAATGGCTCTGTTTCATGATCTACTTCTTGTTGGTATCGCGTGATATTGAGGATTGTACCGCTGGTTTATGTAAGGTAGCTGACAGGATTACGTTACCAGATCTGGACACGGGTCAATAGTAAATTTGTTGGGTATAAGTATAGCGAGGGAATGGATAGCCAAGCGGATAAAAGAAACCCCGCAGAAGCGGGGTTTGAAATTACTGGCGGTAGCCTGACAGGAAGCGCTCCAGTCGGCCGATGGCCAGCTCGAGGTCGTCGACCCGTGGCAGGGTAACGATACGGAAGTGGTCTGGCTGCTTCCAGTTGAAGCCGGTACCGTGGACGATCAGCACTTTTTCCTGCTGGAGGAAGTCCAGCGCCATGCGTTGGTCGTCGATGATGTTGAATTTCTTCTGGTCCAGTTTCGGGAACAGGTATAGCGCGCCTTTCGGCTTGACGCATGAAACACCCGGGATCGAGGTCAGCAGTTCGTAGGCTTTGTCGCGCTGTTCAAGCAGGCGACCGCCCGGCAGGATAAGCTCGTTGATACTCTGGTAGCCGCCGAGCGCGGTTTGAATCGCATGCTGCATCGGCACGTTGGCACACAGGCGCATAGAAGAGAGCATTTCCAACCCTTCGATGTAGCCTTTGGCAACGTGCTTCGGCCCAGAAAGTACCATCCAGCCAGCACGGAAGCCGCACACGCGGTATGATTTCGACAGGCCATTGAACGTCACGCAGAACACATCGTCTGCCAGCGAGGCAATGGATGTATGCTGCGCACCTTCGTAAAGGATTTTGTCATAGATTTCGTCGGCGAAAATAGCCAGTTTGTGCTGACGGGCAATTTCAACGATTTCCAGCAGGAAGTCACGGCTGTAAACCGCGCCGGTTGGGTTGTTCGGGTTGATCAGCACGATGCCGCGGGTGTTCGGGGTGATTTTCTTGCGGATATCGTCGAGATCCGGATACCAGTCAGACGACTCATCACAGACATAGTGCACGGCCTTGCCGCCTGACAGTGAAACGGCTGCGGTCCACAGCGGGTAGTCCGGTGACGGGATCAGCATTTCGTCGTTGTTGTTGAGCAGTGCCTGCATAGCCATGACGATCAGCTCGGATACCCCGTTGCCGATATAGACATCTTCGACATCGATATCGCGCATGCCGCGTTTTTGGTAGTGCTGGACAACGGCTTTGCGAGCCGGGTAGATCCCTTTGGAATCACAGTACCCCTGCGAGGTCGGCAAGTTGCGGATTACGTCAACCAGAATTTCATCTGGGGCGTCAAAACCAAACGGGGCAGGGTTACCAATATTAAGCTTGAGGATTTTGTTTCCTTCCTCTTCCATGCGCTTGGCATGTTTGAGGACGGGCCCGCGAATGTCGTAGCAGACATTATTGAGTTTGGATGACATCCCGATGTTATGCATTGGCTGATACTCTGTAACTTTTAGTGAATATCCACAAATTACACTATGAAACCCTATAAAATAAACACCTATCGGGTGAATATAGGGATAAATAGTTTTTTATATTATTAAATTCTTCCTTGGGTGAAAGATTACGCTACTTTGGCGGTTTTTTTAGGCTCGATTGGCTTGGAAAGCAGTAGGAAATGTTACTTTGCGTGGTTCTGCTCGGGATTTAACCAATATAGAACCGAGGTTTTGCCCTGCATTGGACACATTGGTGTACAGTTTGGTGGAGTGGTTGCGTATGCCGAGATGAGAGTGGTAAGAAACTAAACATCGTAGGTATATGATGAGATGTGAAAATTCGTGTTGAGTCATTACTTTATTAGTCAGAATACGATAACTGATGTAGAATGGCTTATTCATTGTATGGTTGCCGTAGGTGGGCCGAGGGCTTGCTACATGCGGTATTTTGCAACGAAACTGCAACCATAACAGCCATACAAAGCAAGTGATATGCTAACGATTAGCAGCAAAGCATCAGCCAGGGATGAGCCTTTTTTAGTGCTTGAGAGCTGAGTGAGGTTACCTTGACCGCGTTACAACAAGCCGTTGAGTTCTTAATTAGAAAAATTCAACAATCCGCACCGACAACTCAACGATTAATGGTAAAGCTGGAGCTTCCGGCAAATACCGACTTGATAGACTGGCTAGACAGCCAGCCGCTGTTTCCTAAATTCTATTGGCAGTCACGTGACGGACGCGAAGAGGTCGTTGCGCTTGGCCAAATCAAAACCTTTACCGATCCGAAAGCTGCCGAGAAAATCTTGGCTCCCGAGCAACGCATCTGGGGTGGCCAGTCCTTTGACGGACGAACGGCACGCAACCAGCGTTGCCTCCCGTCGTTCTTTTTCCTGCCTGTGGCCGAGTTGGCCCGGACGGACGGTGACTGGTATCTTGCTGTCAATATCTCTCCAGAATCAACAAGCAAGGTGCTTTCTGCCTTGTCTCAGCTCAGCATAGAATCGAGTGAGGTGTTGGAGATAAAGAGCAAGATCCTTGGCCGGACCTATTCGCCAGATTTCTCTGGTTGGTCGACAATGATCAGCAACGCCCTTGAGGCGATCTCCCAGAAAGTATTCGAAAAAGTGGTTTTGGCGCGTAAGACAACGCTAACACTCGATACGCCCGTTGCGCCAGCCCAGTTGCTGAAGGCCAGCCGGAGCAGCAATCATCACAGTTTTCACTTTATGATGGCCCTTGATGCCAAGCACTGCTTCGTCGGCTCGACCCCCGAGCGACTGTTTTTGCGTCAGGAGAGAGCATTGCTGACCGAGGCGGTGGCGGGAACGATCGGACGGGGCAATAGCCCTGCGGAAGATAACCGGTTGGCACAATGGCTGCTTGATGACAATAAGAACCGGTATGAAAACCGCCTTGTGGTTGATGATATTGTCAGTCGCCTCGAGGCATGCTGCGATACCATGAATGTGGCTGAGACCCCAGAACTGATCCGGTTGCGCAAGGTTCAGCACCTCAAGCGAGGCATCGATGCCCAGCTCAACAGCGATGTAGACAGTGCGGACTTGCTGGAAAGCCTCCAGCCGACAGCGGCGATTGCCGGTTTGCCCCGCGACAAGGCATTGGATTTTATCACTGAGCACGAGCCGTTTGCCCGAGGTTGGTACAGCGGCTCGGTTGGTTTTCTCAGCCAACAGCGCAGCGAGTTCTGCGTGGCAATTCGCAGTGCGCTGATTATGGGCGACCAGCTTCATCTGTTTGCTGGCGCCGGGATTGTCCCTGGCTCGACCGCCGACAGCGAATGGAAGGAGTTGGACCGGAAAACCTCAACCTTGTGCAGCTTGTTCGGTAGTGATGAAACGGATTGGGAGCGCAAGACGGCATGACAGTTGCGACTTTACCGCAGGGGCTCGAAAGCCGGGCTGCCTTGAACCAACTATGGGCAAGTTTGATGCTCGAAGAGCTTTTCAGGTTGGGTGTCAAACATATCTGTATTGCTCCGGGCTCGCGATCGACCCCGTTGACGCTGGCGGCGGCCCGTCATGGCGGATTGACCGTCCATACCCATTTTGACGAACGCGGTCTCGGATTTCTCGCGCTGGGGCTGGCAAAGGCCAGTGACCAGCCGGTGGCAGTCGTTGTGACTTCCGGTACGGCGGTGGCCAATTTGCTTCCCGCTGTTGCCGAGAGCGGCCTGACCGGTGAGAAGCTGGTCCTGCTTACCTCTGACCGTCCTACCGAGCTGATTCAGTGCGGGGCCAATCAGGCTATTCGCCAGCATGGTATTTTTTCCACCCATGTGACGGCCTTTGAAGATATACCTTCCCCTACGATGTCGATCAGTCCAGCATGGCTGTTGTCTACAGTGGACAAAGCGATGCAGCAGCAGGCTGTACGTGGTGGTGCCGTTCATTTCAATTGCCATTACCCTGAGCCGCTGTATGGCTGTGATCAGGACTTTTCGGATTACCTTCAGCCTGTTGCCCGCTGGCAATCCTCGTCTTTGCCGCTGACGGTTTATCCGTCTCCGATGGCGGGGTGTGCCGTGCCTGCGTGGCAGGATTGCGTGTCGCGCAAGGGGGTACTGGTGGCTGGGCGGATGGCGCCGGGCGAGTTGGCGCAAGTCAAGGTGTTGGCCGAGGTTTTGGGCTGGCCGTTGTTGGTGGACCCGCAGGCAGGGGGAACCAGTGATTGGTTCGGTTTTGACGTTTGGATGCAAAATGCCGCGTGCCGAGCGAAACTGGCCGAAGCCGAGGTGGTGCTCCAGTTTGGCGGGCGTTTGGTATCGAAACGCCTTGGTCAGTTTATTGCGTCCAACCCGTTACAGCACTACTGGCTGGTGGACCCGCTGGATGTGCCGCTTGACCCGAGTTTCCGTTGTACTTTGCGGCTACAGGCGGGTATCGCACAATTTGCTGCCGCGATGGCCTCTGAATTGATGCAGGCAGGCCAGTGCGGTGAGTATCACGGTTGGGCGGATTCACTGAAAGCTGCCGCCTTGCGTTGCCAGCAATTGGCCTCTGATAAAAACGGTGGCTTGAATGAGTTGGGTCTAGCTGCCGACATGATGGATTGGGTACCGCAAAATACCACGGTCTTTTTGGGTAACAGCCTGATTGTGCGTTTGCTTGATATGTTTGCGCAAATGCCGGAAACCGCTACTTTTGCCAATCGCGGGGCCTCGGGGATCGATGGCTTGATTGCCACTGCTGCCGGGGTGCAGCGGGCGCAGTTGGCACCGATGCTGTGCGTACTTGGTGACACTTCGCTGCTTTATGATTTGAATTCGCTGGCGCTGTTGCGCCAGCAGGATTTCCCGTTGGTGGTACTGGTGACCAATAACGACGGCGGGGCGATTTTCGATATGCTGCCGGTCCCTGAGCAGGAAAAGGCACAGTTCTACCGAATGCCCCACGGGTTAGACTTTAGTCATGCCGCCGCAATGTTCGGGTTGGATTATGTTTGCCCGGCAACGCTGCAAGATGCCCAGCAGGCTTGTGAGCAGGCATTGGTAAACTCAGGTACAACGGTTATTGAAATTCAGACCCCAGCCGGTGACAGCGGCAGCCGCTTGCAGGCGTTGTTTGCCGAGGTCCGCGATGCCGCATTGCTCTAGTCGGCTTTATAGCGAGTCATTTGGTTGCTCGTCACCGTTGGCGGCAGAGCGTCCGGTTCTGGTTTTTCTTCATGGTTTGTTGGGAAGCGGGCGCGACTGGCAGCGAGTGATTGCTGAGATGGCGACGCACTGGCCATGCCTGAGTATTGATTTGCCGGGGCACGGGCACAGCAAATGGTGCCGTGCAGATGGTTTTGATGATGTCTGCCGGCAATTATCGGCGACGCTGCGTGCGCGAGGCATCCGCCGTTATGTCTTGGTTGGCTATTCGCTGGGCGCTCGGATCGCAATGTATTATGCCAGCTGTTATCTGCCCGCTGAAACCGATAGCGAGGTAGCTGGCGAGGCAGGCGGCGAGGTCGATAACGAGTTCGGCCCCCCACGGCTTGCAGGCTTGGTTGTCGAAGGCGGGAATTTCGGTCTGCCGGAGATTGAACGTGAGCCTCGCTGGAAAAATGATCTGTGCTGGTCGCGGCGATTTGCCACCGAGTCGCTGGATTCGGTGCTGGCGGACTGGTATCGACAGCCGGTTTTTTTATCTCTCAATGATGACCAAAGACAAGGTTTTATCGCCAAACGCAGTGATAACCTTGGGGTTGCTATAGCACATATGTTACAGGCTACATCGTTGGCCAAACAGCCGTTTTTGCTGCCGCTTTTGACTGGGCTGACGATGCCCGTGCATTACATTTGCGGCGAGAACGACACCAAATTCAAAACTCTGGCAAGCCAGTCTGCACTTGACCACTCGGTGATTGGCGGAGCGGGGCACAATGTCCATGCCGAACAACCCGATGCGTTCGCAGGCACCTTGCGGCAGATATTAATCAATAAGATGGAATGAACAATGCGTAGTGCAAAACTCTACCAATACCAGTTGCCGATGGATAGCGGCGTGATCCTGCGAACTCAGCGATTGGTTAACCGTGACGGTTGGATTGTCGAGCTTAAAGACGGTGAGTGTACTGGCTATGGTGAAATTGCTCCCTTGCCGGAATTCAGCCACGAGACGGCTGAGCAAGCCGGTGAGCAGGCCAAGGCACTGCTGGCCCAGTGGGTGGCTGGTGAGGCATGGGATCTAGAGTCAGCAATACCTTCTGTTGCGTTTGGCCTAAGCATGGCTGCCATGACGTTGGCTGGCGAACTGCCGGAAGACGGTAACTATCAGGTTGCCCCGCTGTGTGCCGGTGACCCTGATGATTTGGTGATTGCCCTCAATGAAATGGAAGGGGAGAAGGTCGCTAAAATCAAAGTGGGTATGTACGAAGCGGTTCGTGACGGCATGGTTGCGAACATGTTTATCGAGGCTATTCCGGGTGTACGCCTGCGTCTTGATGCCAACCGTCAGTGGACGCCATTGAAAGCCCAGCAGTTTGCCAAGTATGTGAAGCCCGAGCACCGCGGTGGAATCGCGTTCCTCGAAGAGCCGTGCATGAACCCTGCCGACAGCTTGGCTTTTGCCCAAGAGACCGGTATTAGCATCGCATGGGATGAAACGGTACGCGACGAAGGCTTTGAAGTGAAGGCTGAACCGGGTGTTGCGGCAATTGTTATCAAGCCGACCTTGGTGGGAAGCGTGGCGCGCTGTATCGACCTTATTGCGCAGGCACAGGCCGTGGGTCTTGTCGCGGTGGTGAGTTCCAGTATGGAAAGCAGCCTTGGCCTTAATCAGTTGGCACGTCTTGCCGCATGGCAGACCCCGGGGGTTATTCCTGGGTTGGACACCATGCAGCTGTTCATGGCCCAGCTTGAAATGCCGTGGCCGGGTTGCGAATTGCCAGTGACGTCATTGGCGTCGTTGCCGGTTGTTTGGCAAGCCTAACGGTACGGTTTAGGGCAATTTATAATAAGTAAAGGTAAGTAATGGCGGAAGTGATTGAATCCCATTTCCCGACCTGGCCCTGGCAGTATTGGGCAGCAGAGCGGCCCTCAGCGGTCGCTCTGTCGTTTGATGGCCAGTCGTTTGGTTGGGCGGAAGTTGCTCAGCGGGTGGATGATTATGCCCAGGGGCTGATCGAACAGGGGGTGAAGCGCGACCAGCTCATCGCGGTTGTGGCTGCGAATTCTGTGTCTGTGGTTTGGTTGCTGTTGGCGACATTGCGCGTCGGAGCCCGGATAGTGGTCATTAACCCGCGTTTTTCTGCGGTGGAACTGGAGCGTCAATTAGCTGCATTGGCCTGTGATTTTGTGTGGTATCCGTCGAAACAAGCTGGCGTACCATCGGGATATACCCGGCTGCAATTATTGCCGGCCAAACAGCCAAGGCTGGTGCCCGTGACATGGCAGCCGACGCGAGCGGCAACCTTGACGTTGACCTCTGGCTCGACAGGATTGCCAAAGGCCGTGGTGCATTCGGCCCAAAACCATTTGAGCAGTGCCGAGGGTTTGCTCGAACGGATGGCGTTTGATGCCGACGACAGTTGGCTGTTGTCATTGCCGCTGTTCCATATTTCTGGTTTGGCGATTGTATGGCGCTGGCTGCTGCGTGGTGCCCGGTTGGTATTGTGCCCGCCTCAGCAGCTGGAGCAATCGTTGGCCGGCGTTACCCATGCTTCCTTGGTGCCTACCCAGCTTCAGCGGCTACTGGCTGGAGGAAGGCCGACTAATTTGGCGTTGAAACGGGTCCTCCTCGGCGGAGCCGTGATCCCGGTGAGTTTGACTGAACAGGCCAGAGCGGCTGGAATCGAATGCTGGTGTGGCTATGGCATGACCGAAATGGCTTCGACGGTCACGGCTAAACTGGCTGATCAGAGCACGGGGGTTGGCTATGTATTGCCTAACCGTAATGTGGCGGTGAGAAATGGTGAGGCATGGGTGAGCGGTGCGACGCTCTGCTTGGGATATTACCGTAATCGGATGATTTTCCCCGCTGGTGAAACCGAGTTTGACGGTGTGCGTTGGTTTGCGACTAAGGATCTGGCCTTCTGGCAGGATGAAGAGCTGCATATTTCCGGCCGTGCTGACAATATGTTTATTTCCGGTGGCGAGAACATTCAGCCAGAAGAGATTGAAAAAGTTCTGATGGCTCACCCTGAGGTCGATCAGGTGTTCGTTTTGCCTGTCGAGGACCATGAGTTCGGGAGCCGTCCGGTGGCGCTGGTGGCCTCGGGGCAACCGTTCACGTCTGAGTTGGCCGAGCGTCTGGCGGATTATATGGCCGAGCAGGTTAGCGGCTATCGTCGGCCTGTTCGTTATCTGCCGTTACCGGAGACATTGGGTGGCGGGATAAAAATATCGCGTGCCATGCTCGCTCAGTGGCTGACGACGCAGTAATTATTATTATCTTGTTATTATTGCCAAAAAGGCCAGCTCTTGGGAGCTGGCCTTTTTATTTATCTGCTTATATCCGCTTATTCGCAATGAAGAGCCGTTATCGACTTTCGCCACGTAGCTGGGCTACCTGTTCGCGTAGGGTTGCGCTGTCGGCATCACTTGCATTGATTGGGCTGCCGAAAACAATATTGATTTTCGACCAGAAACGCTTTGGCCGTTTCAGCAGGGCCTTGCCGCCTTCGCGACTGAAATAGCTGCCCCATAGCCCCTGTAGGGCGACGGGGATCACCGGCACGGGGCTGCGCTTGATAATGAGGTCGATACCACGCATGAAAGGGCCAATTTCCCCATCGTAGGTAAGCTGCCCTTCGGGGAAGACGCAGATTACCTCTCCGAGCTCTAGCCGTCGGTTTACTTCAGCGAAGGCTTTCATTATCGAGCGACGGTCTGTGGCATCGATTGGGATCACCTTGCACTCCCGGCAGAAGGTCTTGATCAGGGGCAAGTTGTAGATATCCCTGTCCATCAAAAAACGGATGGGGCGCGGGCAGGCCCCGGCCAGCAGCAAGGCATCCATGTAGCTGACATGGTTGCAGACAATAAGCGCGCCGCCTTTGGCCGGGATATTGGCCAGATTTTGGTGCTCGACCCGGTACATGGTGTGGCTGACCATCCATACCAGAAATCGCCAGAAGAAATCCGGAGCCTGGATATAGATATAGATTGCCACGCCGAAGTTAAGCACGGAGAGAAACAGGAAAAACTCAGGGATATTGAAGCCGAGGACGGAGAGGAAAACAATCCCGGTAATGGCACTGGCCACCATGAATATGGCATTCCAGATATTGTTGGCGGCAATAATCTGCGAGCGTTCACTGTCTTTGGCACGCTGTTGCATCATGGCATATAACGGGACGATGAATATCCCGCCTGAAACGCCTAGCATCATCAGGCAAACAAAGACCGAGAATAAGTCGGGATGGCTGATAAATTCGATAAACCCGATATTCTCCGGCATTGAGCTCGGGGTGGAGAACATCAGCCCGGCACCGAAGACCGTGATCCCCAAGCTGCCCAAAGGGACGATGCCCGGTTCGATACGGTGTCCTGAAAGGCGGTCGCAAAGCAGTGAGCCAACGGCAATTCCAATCGAAAATAGGGCCAGTAGGAACGAGACCGCCGCGGCATTGCCGGCAAGGTGCAATTTGGCAAAGTTCGGGAATTGGGTGAGGTAGCACGCGCCGAGGAACCAGAACCAACTGATCCCCATCACGCACTGGAAGATGACTTTGTCTTTACGTGCGATAGCCAGCGTGTGTCGTGTTTGCTTTATGGGTTGCCAGCGGAAGCTGCCGTGTGGATTGCTTGGCTTGGCTTCGGGGATCCACCTTGATGTCAGATAGCCGAGTACCGCAAAGGTGACAACGCTTATAGCGGCGATAATGTTGGCATCGGCCTGGTTGGCAATCATGCCTGCAATCAGAGTACCGAGCAGGATGGCCAAGAATGTACCGGTTTCAACCAGTGCATTGCCAGACACCAGCTCTTCTTTTTTCAGGTGCTGTGGCAGCAGGGAATATTTTGCCGGCCCGAAGAATGCCGATTGAGTCCCCATAAGAAATAATAAGATGAGGAGAATGGCATAGTTTTCACTGATCAAGGCCAGTGCTGCCAGTGACATGATAACCACTTCGGCCATTTTGACTACCCGCATAATCACGGCTTTGTCATACATGTCAGACAGGACTCCGGCACTTGCCGAGAACAGGAAGAAGGGCAGGATAAAGAGCCCAGCAGCCAAGTTGATGATCAGATCGCTCTCAAACGGCAGGGCACTAGGCGCAGCAAAGGCAATCAGTAGCAGCAGGACATTTTTATAGACATTGTCATTGAATGCCCCAAGCGCCTGAGTGAGGAAGTAAGGCAGGAAGCGCCGTTTGGTCAACAGGCGAGATTGGGGCTTTTCCGACATCACAGGCTCCGCTTACCCTTTCCAGACATTAAGGTAAGTTGTCAGCAAGTTGTCGATGAGCGCCTTGCCGTCCACCGGTACTTCGGTAAACAACTTGTCGTCGACAGTCAGCAGGGTAATACCGTGAACACCCGCCCACAAGACCCGGCTTGCCGCCAGAACATCGGCGTCATTGATGTCGGGGTTGATCTGGCTGATCAGGGTTTCCAGCATTCCCGTCATATTGTTGATACGGTCTGACTGCCAATCTGGCAATTCTTCACCGTTCATTGTGTGCTGGAAAATAAGCTGCCATCGGTAAGGGTTGCGGCTGGCAAAATCGAGATAGCAGTAGGCGAGCTTTCGCAGTGCTTCTTCCGGCGAGGTAGCGGTGGCCATTTCGGCTTCGGCCTCGGCGAACAGCTCATCGAGTGTCTGGGCGACAGCATGAAGCAGAAGCAGGTTGTAGTTGCCGAAAATATTGACCAGCGTGCTCGGTACGTAGCCGATCATCGCGGCAACTTTACGCAGGCTGAGTTCGTGGTGAGGGTGCTCGGAAAGGAACAGCTTTACTTGTTCAAGGGTCATGCTTACCAACTCTTCCCGAGTATGGTCATTTCGTCTTGCCATTGAATTATCAACTCTTAATCGTTCAATTTATTATCTTGCCCAGCCTCAGTCCGGTTAGCGCAGAGACATCGTCAATATAGAACATTGTTCGATATTTTAGTTCGAACGCTTGTTCTAGGTCAAGGGCTGGGCTTATATCCCACAAGGTTTCGGCTGATTTCTTGGCAGCCTGTGAGGGCTATCATATCAGCGTGTATTGAGCGTCGTGGTCGACGGGTTAGCGTCGTAGGCTCTCGCTATTTTTGATGGAGACCTGCTCGTTGAGTGTCCAGAAATCGACTAGGACACCGATCAGGAAGAAGCCTGCTGTACATAGGTATAGCAAACCTGTTAGCCACTTGCCCATATAGAAGCGGTGGAGGCCGAAGATCCCTAGAAACGTCAGCAGTAACCATGCAACGGTATAGTCGTAAGGGCCAGCTTGGAAGCGCAGGTCGGCTTCTCTGTCCATCGAAGGGATCAGAAATAGGTCAATTAACCAACCTATGCCCAGTAAGCCAAAGGTGAAGAACCAAATCGTGCCGGTAACCGGTTTGCCGTAATAGAAGCGATGGGCGCCGAGGAAGCCGAAGATCCATAAGAGGTAACCGATGAGTTTGCTATGTGTATCTTGGTGCATTACTTATTTCTCCTGAGGTGACAGCCGGTTGGGTCAGCCTAATGGTGATTACCGGTTATGGCGAGCGGCTGCCATATAAATATTAGTAACAATTTGCTTTTGTGGTTTAGTTGACATTCAGTCAAGGATGTTTACGATGCAGCTACGACTATAAGGCAAAGGTATGCATTGATATGAAACGCATCTTCACCATTTTTGCCCTGATACTGACAGTGTCCTTCGCGGCACCGCACGTTGAGGCTAAAAAATTCGGTGGCGGCAAATCATTCGGTAAAAGTTTTAAAACGGCACCGGTGAAAAAGCAGCAACCGCAACAAACTGATACCCTAAAACAACAACAACCTACCGCGAATCAGCCTGCTAAGTCTAGCAAGAAAGGGCTTATGGGCGGTCTACTTGGCGGCTTGTTGGCCGGTGGCTTGTTGGCAGCCTTCTTCGGCGGGGCATTCGATGGCATTCAGTTTATGGATATTCTGATCATCGGTTTGCTGGTGTTTGTGGTATTCAAGATTTTCAAAGCACTGCGTGGTTCAAAATCGACACCGATGGGACACCGCGAAGCGTATGCGGGGAACTCTCCCCAGCAGCAGCAACAAGCCCAGCAATTCCGTCAGCAGGCGAATGCCGGTCAGGAAAGCTATGTGTCGACAGACAGCGAAGTGCCGTTCAACTTGCCTCCAGGCTTCAATATGAACGCATTCCTGAATGGTTCGCGTGAACATTATCGTACGATTCAGGGAGCTTGGAACCACAATGAACTGGGTAAAATCCGTGAATACGTAAGCCCGGCATTGTTCGATGATCTCGCGGCAGAGCGCGCCAAGCTAGATGGCGAGCAGCATACTGAAGTCATGTATGTTGACGCCGAACTGGTACGTGCCGATTACAATGCGAGCATGGCTCAGTTGAGTATCCAGTTCTCCGGCCGCTACAAAGACCGTGCTGAAGGCGTTGAGGAAGAGATCACGGATGTGTGGCACCTTGAGCGCGATTTAACCAAGCCAAATGCACCGTGGTTGATTGTGGGGATTCAGGCGTAAGCCGTTCTCATCAATACCAATAATGGTGTAGCCGCAAGACAAAAGCCGTCCCTAGAAGGGCGGCTTTTTGTTTTTTTGATCTTCCTCTCTCAAAAAATCAATGAGATATGATCTGACCACCTATTATTCGTGCGCCAAGACGCTACTATTAATGCAGGTTAAGAAACAAATGAGAGAATGCTATGCCTTATAATGCAGACCTAATGCACGAGATGAACCTGCTGGTAAAGTTCCCTATGCACAGTGAACGAGAGGGGATTAAAGTTCGCAGCGATGCCGCGCCTGAAACGGTAGCAGCAGCCAAGCGTCTTTATGCCAAGGGGCTGGTAACTCAAGAAGATGGCGGCTATTTGACCTTTTCCGGCCATCAAACCGTTGAGCATGCAAAAGCAGCGTTACGTATTCTGACTGGTAAAGTCGACGTTGCCTAAATCTCGCCAACAGCGAGAGAGTCTTCAGGCCTGATGAGCAAATCATCAGGCCTTTTTGTTTCTGGTACCATTCGAAGAGTACGATGGGTATCAGGTAATATTTTCCAGTTCGGTGATGGTATCAAGCGCTTCTTGGTTTGATGTGCCGCATACCGATGGGCAGGGTTTGAAGTGTCCGCAGACTTTAGGCCGTTCCGGCTTGCCAAATAGCTTGCACAGATTATCGTCGTTAAGCTGAATGCAACGCACGCCAGCCGGTTTGCCATTGGGCATCCCAGGAATGGGGGAGGAGATACTCGGGGCTATACAACAGGCACCGCACCCTAAACGGCATTCCATAACTCACCTACACTGTAATTTGAAGGGAGCGAACGTTATCACCCTTGGGCGTTCGGATCAAAAATTTGTCGTTGTTTGTCTGCCAAATAAGAATGAATTTTATTACAACGCCGGTTTGGCGGCATTTGGCCATAAGTGCTTGCACTTTGCTGGGCTGGCGGCTATAACACCGCCTCACCATAGCGCTTGGCCAAGTTGGCAGGCAGGATGAAGACAGAAGGCGATGTAATGACACACTACTGGCAAGAAAAAGATTTGAAGGATATGACAGATCAGGAATGGGAAGCCCTGTGCGACGGTTGCGGTAAATGCTGCCTGCACAAGCTGATCGATGACGATACCGATGAAATCTACTACACCAATGTTGCCTGTAGTTTGCTCGACAGCAAGACTTGTTCGTGCAGTGATTACCTGAACCGTTTTGAATCAGGCGAAGAGTGCCTCAAGCTAACCCGCGAACGTATCGATGAGTTTGTATGGCTGCCAGATACTTGTGCATACCGCTTATTGGCTGAAGGCAAAGGCCTGCCAGAGTGGCATCCGCTGATCACCGGTTCTAAAGACGCGATGCATGCAGCTGATGAGTCGGTTAAAGACAAAGTCGTCTACGAAATCGATGTGATTGATTGGGAAGACCACATTCTGAATCATCCAAATCGATAACAGATAATTTAATATTGTCGAAGTGTCAATGACATAGGGTTTCTAGTCTAAACCGTGTATTGACATTGAATGCCGCCATGTTGTGGCCACTCTTGTGGCAACAACATGGCGGCATTTTTTATTGGCGATATTTACCCTAAAATCATTTTTGATTTTGGTAACAGACGTAGAATCGCGGCAATTACCAGGCAGATGGTAAATGTAATTAGAGAAATGGAGATAATAGAAATCATAGCCGGTAAATGGATGTGACCGGTAACAAAATGAGTGACTTTCTCTAGCACAAGCACATGAACAAAATAGATGATGAATGTGCGATCAGAGATCCAGTTAAGAACCTTCGCCGTTTTTTCTTTGGTCTTTAGTTGGCTAAAGAGAACAAATAGCGAAACAGAGGCAATGAAAATGGTTGGGCAGAAGTTACTGTAAGCCGTTTCTAGTGGCCTGTTGGCTTTGTCGGAAATAAACCATGTAATTAAAAATGTACTTGCT
This sequence comes from Photobacterium aquae, assembly GCF_001029445.1. Taxonomy (GTDB): domain Bacteria; phylum Pseudomonadota; class Gammaproteobacteria; order Enterobacterales; family Vibrionaceae; genus Photobacterium; species Photobacterium aquae. Next base: position 63,191 of record NZ_LDOT01000024.1, on the reverse strand, counting down.
AGCGCGCCCACAAAAACAATGAAGGTGAGCATTGTTTGTGGTTTGCCGAGTTCTTTATGGGATGAAAGGTATGAAAAGAGCAGGCCACCAATAAGGAAATAGCCAGCATGCCCCAAAAAACCAGTGAGGTGCATGAGGTTTATTTCTGGCATATAAATAAACGTTGGCAAACAGTTAATGGTAAACCACAGAACCAAAAAATAAATTTGGTAGTCTTTCCTCGAGACTAGAGCATTGAAAATACTCTGTAAGAGTGGAAGTAATAGGTATACGCCAATTAAGGAATAAACAAACCATAGATGATACATTGAAGGTTTTTTAAATACACTTAATACATCAATGCCTTGGCCGGTATAATGTGAAATATACGCAAGGTATCCAATACTCCAAACAAATAATGGAATCGCTATTCTTGCTGTTCTTTTGAATACACTTTTCAGACTGATATAACTGCCGTCAGTTTTTAAAATAAAAGCGCCGGAAAGCATGAAAAATAATGGGACTGAGACACGAACAAGAGAATCTAGAAGGTTGACAGAGAGCCACTCATAGGTGGGTATTGTGCCAAATTTGGAAAAGTTGCCAACACAAGCATGGATAATAATAACGCCGAGGGTGGCGAGTATACGGCATGAATCTGCCCAGGAAAGTCGGTTGTTCATAGTAATACGGTATTCTTTGTTCATGAGTGTTAACTTGTTTATCAACATCTCTTTTTTTTAAATAAAAACAATCCGACCGGGTCATGCCCGGTCAGATGGAGTCGAAAATCAAGGCGTGGAATTAACGGCGTGCGTTTTCCAATATCTCGATGATTGGCGCAGCCTTGTTGTGGCTGCGGATTTCGGCAAAGAGTGCTTTGGCCTGCGGGTATTGCTGGCGCAGGTAGCTGAACCACTGTTTGATGCGGTTGGGGTAGTAAAGCCCTTTGTCGCCTTTGATCTCGTAGGTGGAGTATTTTAACAGCAAATCAAGCACGGCGGGCCATTCCATTGCTTTTTCATCGTATTTAACGACATTGCCCAGGTTTGGCAGGTTGATTGCGCCGCGGCATACCATGAGCGAGTCGGTATGGGTGGCGGCAATACAACGTTGTCCGTCCTCGTAATTCCAGATCTCGCCGTTGGCCACTACCGGGATCTTGATGGCTTGCTTGACCTTGGCGATGTAGTCCCACTTGATGGTGTCGGCACGGTAACCGTCTTCTTTGGTGCGGGCGTGGATGACGATCTCATCGGCACCGGCTTGGGCGACGGCATCGGCAATTTCGAAGCATCGATTAGGATCATCCCAGCCGAGACGAACCTTGGCTGAAACCGGGCGACGGCAGTCGACGCCATCTCGCACGTTTTTGACGATTTGGTACATCATCTCGGGGTCTTGCAGCAAAACGGCTCCGCCACGGCTCTTGTTAACCATTTTGGCCGGGCAGCCAAAGTTGAGGTCAACACCGGGTGAGCCCAGTTCGACGGCCCTGACGGCATTTTCGGCCAGCCAGTGCGGGTCTTGCCCCAGTAATTGGATTCGAACGGGGGTGCCCGATGCCGTTTTTCCGCCTTGATACAGTTCGGGGCACAGGCGATAGAAGACACTCTTGTTTAGAAGCTGATCGACAACCCGGACAAATTCTGTCACGCACAAGTCATAGTCATTTATTTCGGTCAGCATCTCCCGCATCAGGTGATCGACTACACCTTCCATCGGGCCTAAAATTACTCGCATCGAACTCTCTCGGCTGGCGAACAGTAACCTCTTGCTGACCGCTGTGTTGGGCAACAACTCCCATTGGGAATGCATGACACAACGGGCCTGAAACAAGATGATCCGGGCTCGTGATAAGAGCCGCAAAGAGGTCTGTTCTGATCACTGTTGGGAGCGCGATTCTAGTTGTTAAGTGTTTACTTGTCTAATAACTTTCGGCCGGACACGATCACAACCTCAGGCAGTTTGCGGCGAGTTGCCGAGATAGCCAGCTCGATCATCCGCTTGGCGACCTGTTCAGCTGGAATCGGGGTGAAGTTGGCGAGCGGGCCAATCATCAGCGGGTGTAGGGATGCAGATAGGCGTTGGATCGCCAGTTCATCCTTGCGGGGAATATGGCGTTCGCCTTTCAACGGGCCGGGACGGACGAAAATACAGGTTTCGAAGCCGATATTTGTGACGGCTTTTTCCATTTTCCCTTTACAGCGTAGGTAATGGGCAGGGGAGTGGCGGCAGGCCCCAAGACTGGAAATGACGACGATATGCTTTACACCGAGCATTTTCATTGATTTGGCGACGTCCCTAACCAAGGTAATGTCGACGGCCTCGAGTGCCTGTTGAGAACCCGCTTGTTTTTTAGTGCTGCCCAAGCAAATAAAGCCGAGCGTCGGCGTGGGATCGTGCTCTTCCCAGTGATTGATTCGCAGGGATGGGTCAAGAATTTGCTTCAGCTTTTTGCTTTGGTAGGGCAATTCCCGGCGAGACAGGGCGTAGACGTTATTGATGTCATCATTGCGCAGCAGTAAGTGGATCAATTCTTCGCCGACCAACCCGCTGGCCCCGGCAATAATGGCATGTTGTCCCGTCATTCTATTCATCCTGATTGGCTTGAATGGGGTACTTTTTGCCACTGTTCGTAGGTGTTTTCAATATCTTTGTCGCTAACGCCCTCATTTTTCTGTCTTAGCTCAAATTATGTACAGTCAGTAATAATTGTTTCACGGGTCGGCCAAATCGGGGAAGTCAGGTATAATCAGCATTAATATTTAAGACGCAACGAGATATCGACCATGACACATCTGCTGTCTTTGCCACAAGATTGGCAAGGGATGCCTGCTACTTTCATCGAAGGCGCGCTGCTTGCAGCAAATGCCAATCCGAAACCGCTTGAGCCAGAAGCCTGGCTTCCCCTGTTGATCACAGGCGGTGTTGAGGAGGATGAAGCTATCGAACTGGGTCATGATGACAAAATGGCAATCCTGAACCATTTTGAACTGCAATACCGCTATATCAAAGCTGGCGAGTTTGTATTGCCCGCTGAACTGCAGTGGGATCCGGAGACAGGGCTTTGCGATGCACACCGCGAATTTGCCGAAGGTTTCTTGACGGTGTGGCCTTGTATCGAGCCTGGCTGGGCCGATCAGCCATTGTCCGACGGTACGATGCGTATGCTGTCTGCGCTTATTACAACGCTGATGTTGATGCTGGATGAAGAGGCAACGCTGGCACAAATGGAAGATGCGGGCGTAACAGGGATGCCTCAACCTACCGATCTTTATTGCCAATTGCCACTGATGCTAACCGAAGTGGTGATGGCGGCAGATGAGCTGCAAGTCGGTGCCAAGTCACAGGCGGTGAACCCGTTTAAAGAGACCGGACGCAATGATGACTGCCTGTGCGGCAGTGGCAAGAAATTCAAGCATTGCTGCGGCCAGTAATGGAAAGTCGTTGTCAGAAAGTCATCCTGGTCGTGGCCGGGGTGATTGAAAAAGACGGTAAGTATCTGTTGGCCCAACGGCCTGAACACGGTAGTCAGGCCGGATTGTGGGAGTTTCCCGGCGGCAAAGTCGAAGCCGGAGAGACCCCTGAGCAGGCATTGGAACGCGAGTTGACCGAGGAGCTGGCTATCGCCACGCATACGGGACGTTTCTTGGCTGACAGTGTTTTTGACTATGGCGATAAGGTTATCCATTTAAAAGGATATCTTTCCCATTGGCTGTCGGGAGACTTGGTACTGCATAGTCATCAGGATGCCCGTTGGGTGGAGGCCGATCAGATAGCGGCATACTCGCTCTGCCCGGCTGATTTACCGATTGTTGATGCATTGCTCGTTTAGTCGTTGAGAGGCGGCCAAAGGCGAGATTGAGCGCAGCAAGGATAAAAAAAAGCAAGAGGTTATCTCTTGCTTTTTTATTGCGCTGAACAGGCCGAGTTAGCAACGGCTGTTCGTGATTTGGCGAGTTATTTTTTTCTCGCGCCGAAGAATTGGGCGATAACAATAATAGCCAGAGCGACCAAGTTGGCGGCAAAGATGATTTCAAGCCATTGCGGCATGGATAGCCCCAAGAACTGCCATACGATTTTGCCGCAGTCGCCAGTGGCTTCGAAGAACCAAGGTGCCCACTCGTTAAGCGGCGCCCATGCAGGGAAATTAACATTCAGGGCACAGGTTGCTGACCACGGGTTGGTAGGGAATTGGTAGGCAACATGCTCGGTTGACAGAATAAGGCCCTGATAGGCGCCAAATCCCCAGCCTGCGAGCCCTAACCAGCGAAACAGGGCGTTTTGAGGGGCAATAAGGCCGATGATAGCGGCAATACCGATACCGGTCATGGCAACGCGCTCATAGACACACATTACGCAAGGCTCCAGCTTCATCCCATGCTGGAAGAACATTGCACATGCTTCGAAGAAGACAATGAAAGCGAGCAGCAGACCCCAAGAGAGGCGGCTTTTGGAAAAGTTGTATAAAAATTGCATTGTCGGTTCCTAATTACTCTTTTTTCACGGGCTGTTTGCCAGGGCATTGTGATGGTCAACAGCCAATGTGCTGTTTGGTCATACTAATATATTACAAAGCCCTGAATAAACAGGGCTTTGATAGTTAACAGACCATGAAATGTGAAAAAGATTCCATTAATGTCCAATTACGGGCGCAGCATGACTAGCTGCTTCAGCTGCGGTTTGGGCCAGCCATCCCATGTCGTAGAACCAGTGGGTCATAGGGACTAGGGTAAATTCAATGCAGGCCAAGCCAACCAGAGACAGCACGATGGTGTATGGCAGAGCCATGTAGACCATACGACCGTATGACAGGCGAATCAACGGTGCCAGCGCAGAGGTCAGCGCGAACAAGAACGCTGCCTGTCCGTTAGGCGTTGCCACTGACGGCAGGTTGGTACCTGTGTTGATGGCAACGGCTAGCATGTCGAACTGCTCTCGGCTGATCGCGCCGTTAAGTAGGGCAGATTTAACCTCGTTGATGTAAACGGTACCGACGAATACGTTGTCCGATACCATCGATAGCAGGCCGTTGGCTACATAGAACATGGTCATTTGGCTGTTGCCTTCCATGCTGAGTACCCACTGAATGATCGGGGCGAACAGCTTCTGGTCAATGATCACGGCTACGATAGAGAAAAATACGGCCAGCAACGCGGTGAACGGTAGGGCTTCCTCAAAGGCTTTGCCCAAAGCGTGCTCTTCGGTAATACCGGTGAACGAGGTCGCAAGGATGATAACGGTCAGGCCAATCAAGCCTACAGCAGCGAGGTGCATTGCCAAGCCGACAATCAGCCATACTGCAATGATGACTTGGATGATCAGTTTTGCGTAATCAAGGTTAGTGCGTTGTTTGCGTTCTTCGTTGTCGAATTCAACGAGGATCTGACGAACGTTTTCTGGTAGCTCTGTACCGTATCCGCAGATTTTGAATTTCTCAACCAGTATACAGGTGGTTAGGCCACAGACGAAAACGGGTAGGGTGACAGGCGCCATTCGCAGGATGAATTCACCGAACATCCAGCCAGCCTGATCGGCAATGATCAGGTTTTGAGGTTCGCCGACCATAGTGGTTACGCCGCCAAGGGCGGTACCGATACCAGCATGCATGAGTAGGCTGCGTAGGAAGGCACGGTAGTTTTCCAGATCATCACGGCTGACTTCGAGGATGTGATTGTCAGAAGTATGGTCGTGGGCTGCGTGTGGTTCCTGACCAGATGCCACTTTGTGGTAAATGCTGTAGAAGCCAACAGTAACGCTGATTACAACGGCGATAACTGTCAGGGCATCAAGGAATGCAGACAGGAAGGCCGCCATGACACAAAACGCTAGCGACAATAGGATTTTTGAGCGAATGCCGATCAGTATCTTGGTGAAGATATAGAGTAGCAGTTGCTTCATGAAGTAGATGCCGGCAACCATGAAGATCAACAGCAAAAGTACTTCGATATTGGCAACGATTTCGTGTTTAACCATTTCCGGGCTGGTCATGCCTATCGCAACAGCTTCTATTGCGAGTAGGCCGCCTGGCTGAAGCGGGTAACATTTCAGCGCCATTGCCAAGGTGAAAATGAATTCAACGACCAGTAGCCATCCTGCTACAAAAGGGTCGACAAGGAAAAATACGATAGGGTTAATAATGAGGAATGCAATGATTGCTACCTTATACCAATCAGGGGCCTTGCCCAGAAAGTTCTTGATAAAGGCGTTCCTTAGCGAAATTGCCATTTTTGAGTCTCTTAAAAAAATAAAAAGTGCAAAAGGGATGGCTGCGAGCTACTTTGCCTTTTTAGTCCGAGAGCATCGACCAAGAGAGTGTTCAGCTTGGTTATGTGTTCTTTTAGAGACCCTCTAAGCTAAAAACCATGTCCATAATGGTGTTTAACTTAAAGCAGGCAGCAGCATCCATACAGCTCCCAGTGATAGATCGAGCTAACTCTACCGTGTGATCTTGATCAGTCAAGCGGTTATAGTTGAACTTATTTAACTTTGTGAAACTTGATCAAGAAACGAGGTGTTAATACGGTATTTTCTCGATTTTATGAAATATATGCTTACAAATTTCATAATGCGTTGCGCTAGGTCAAAGGTTTGGCAAGAGCGGGTAAATGTTGATTCTTGTTGGGAATAAAACGAAATTGTTACATGGCTGTATATAATAGGTGTTTCATAAAAAAGATATCTGTTAGATGCTTCTTTTCGCAAGAAGGTAGGCAATCTTTCAGCTCTGGTGGTATGATGAGTTGATAACAAGCAGAGCAAGAAGCAATTGGAAAATAAGTTAGATGGTTATAAAGGCTGATAGCCCAGCAACATTTGCTGAGAAATACATCATTGAGAGTATCTGGAATAATCATTTCCCGCAGGGCTCAATCCTTCCCGCAGAACGCGAGCTGTCCGAGTTGATTGGTGTTACTCGAACTACGCTCCGTGAAGTATTGCAGCGTCTGGCGCGAGATGGCTGGTTGACCATTCAACATGGTAAGCCTACCCGGGTCAATAACTACATGGAAACCTCAGGCTTGAATATCCTGGATACCCTGATCACCCTTGACGGTCAGGACGTTCAGCGCGTATTGGAAGATCTGCTGTCAGCCCGTACTGATATCAGTTGCGTGTACATGCGCTATGCCATTAAAGGTCGCCATGAAGAGGCATCTAAGCTGATCGCTCATGTTATTGAAGAGTGTGAAGCCCTGCTGAAGGTCAACAGCTTCGCTGACTATATTGAAAACAGTGACGACAAGACTGAACTGATGCAGGAAGTGAAGAAGATCGTTGATAAATATGGGAAAGAAGATCCGGAGCTTTGTGAAAAGATCTGTCTTGCCCGTGCATTCAACTACTACGACTACCGCATGTTCCAAGGTATGGCGGCAAAATCGGGCAATACGCTATATGTGTTGACGATCAATGGCCTGCGTAAAATTTATACCCGAGTGGGCGGCTACTACTTCATGTCAAAAGAAGCGTGCGAATTGGCACTGAATTTCTACCGTGACATTAAATCGTACTGTGACAACCAGCAGCCGGAATTGGTTTCTGACCGAATTCGCCAATATGGCCGAGAGAGTGGTCAGATTTGGTATGCCAACCGCGTTGAGATTGCCCGTTACCTGCACGAAGAAGAGCAGTAACAGGTTGCAGCCTACAGTTTTGCTGATGAGAGAATTGTACTCTCAGCAATAGTTCAGTAGTCGATAGACCAAATTAAAAAAGGAGATGCCCTCGGCATCTCCTTTTTGTTTATCCATATTACTCGTGGATAGCCGAGATTTTTAGATCTCGGTGTTGTACTGGGCTCGGGTCGGGCAGGCCGCGAGGATCTGACTGCGTCCGTCGGCCATTTCTTCTTCGAGCGTGACATCAAACCCCCATAGCCGATGCATGTGCTTGAGGACCTCGTGGTAGCTATTTCCAAGAGGGATCCTGTTGTGCGGTACATAGCGTAGGGTTAGTGACCGGTCACCCTTCAGTGCAACGTTCCATACCTGTATATTCGGTTCGTGGTTGCTGAGATTGTACTGTGAAGAGAGTTTCTCGCGGATCTGGCGATAGCCTTCTTCGTTGTGTATAGCACTGACTTCAACATAGTTGTGACGGTCGTCGTCGTTGACGGCGAACAGCTTGAAGTCACGGATCACCTTAGGTGATAGGAATTGGCTGATAAAGCTTTCGTCTTTGAAGTTCTCCATAGCGAAGTGGACAGTATCAAGCCAATTTGAGCCTGCGATATCAGGGAACCAGTATTTGTCCTCCTCGGTTGGGTTTTCACAGATCCGGCGGATATCCTGAAACATTGCAAACCCCAGCGCGTACGGGTTGATCCCGTTGTAGTACGGACTGTTGTAATCCGGCTGGGCCACCACATTGGTATGGCTGTGCAGGAATTCAATAATAAAGCGATCGGTAACCAATCCTTCATCGTACAGATGGTTGAGAATGGTGTAGTGCCAGAATGTCGCCCAGCCTTCGTTCATGACCTGAGTTTGTTTTTGCGGGTAGAAATACTGGCTGACCTTGCGGACAATCCGTACCACTTCTCGCTGCCAAGGCTCTAGTAGCGGTGCGTGCTTCTCGACAAAATACAGGATGTTTTCCTGTGGTTCGGACGGGAAGCGGAGCTCTTCCTCTACAGTTTCTTTTTCCGCTTGAATGGGCAGGGTTCGCCACAGGGAGTTAACTTGCGTTTGCAGGTAGTCTTCCCGTGCTTTTTGCCGAGCCTTTTCTTCGACCATGGAAATTTTCTGTGGTCGCTTATAACGGTCTACGCCATAGTTCATTAGTGCATGACATGAATCGAGCAGGCGTTCGACATCGTCGACCCCGTATTTTTCCTCGCATTCAGTGATGTATTTGCGGGCGAAAAGTAGGTAGTCGATGATCGAGCTGGCGTCGGTCCACGCCTTGAACAGGTAGTTTCCCTTGAAGAACGAGTTGTGCCCATAGCAGGCGTGGGCCATGACCAATGCCTGCATGGTAATGGTGTTCTCTTCCATCAGATAGGCAATACATGGATCGGAATTGATTACGATTTCGTAGGCCAATCCCATTTGACCATGTTTGTAGCCCCGCTCGGTTTCGATAAAGCGTTTACCGAACGACCAGTGATGGTAGTTGATGGGCATACCGATACTGGAATAAGCATCCATCATTTGTTCGGCAGTGATGATCTCAATTTGATTGGGGTAGGAGTCCAACCGGTAGTGTTCAGCTACTCGTTTGATTTCCTTATGGTATTTATCCAATAAATCAAATGTCCAATCTGGACCATCACTGAGTGTCTTAGACTTTGCGGTTGTCTCCATAACACACTCCCCCTAAAGCGAATTAACTCACTTGCTTTTTGAATAGCTCACGGAATACAGGGAAGATGTCTTCCACACTCCTTATGTTCTGCATCGCGAAATTACTGTGGCTCGCCTGCAGTGCCTCATATTCTCGCCAAAGCGTTTGATGTGCCCGGCGAGTGATTTCAATGTATGAGTAATAGCGGGTAACAGGCAGAATCTGTGTGTCCAGCAACTCACGGCATCCCGGCGAGTCGTCAGCCCAGTTATCGCCATCAGAGGCTTGGGCTGCGTAAATATTCCATTCGGCCGGTGAGTAGCGTTTCTTGATAATCTCATCCATTAAGCGCAGTGCACTGGATACAATGGTGCCGCCCGTTTCCTGTGAATAGAAAAATTCGTGTTCGTCGACTTCTTTAGCCTGGGTATGGTGACGAACGAAAACAACATCGACATTCTTGTAGGTACGGTTTAGGAACAAGTACAGCAGAATATAGAAGCGTTTCGCCATATCCTTGGTGGCTTGGTCCATCGAACCTGATACATCCATCAGACAGAACATGACTGCTTGGCTGGTGGGTTGTGGCCGACGTTCGTAGTTTTTGTAACGTAAATCAAAAGTGTCGATGAACGGCACGCTGCTGATTTTGTCGCGAAGCACCCGGATCTCGCCTTTCACCCGCTCTTCTTCGAAGGGTTGAGCCGGTTCCGTATTCATCAGGAGATCGAGCTCGCGCTCTAACTCTCGCAAATGACGTCGCTTGGCGGCAGTCATGGCGGTACGGCGTGCCAATGAGTTTTGCAACGATTTTACGATAGCAATATTGGCCGGAACCCCAGATGACTTGTAACCTGAGCGGAATGTCTTCCATTCGACAATCTTGTTAAGTTGGGTTTTCTCCAAGTTAGGTAGTTCCAAATCCTCGAACAGGAGATCAAGGTATTCGTCCTTTGATATTTGGAATACAAACTCGTCTTGGCCTTCACCATCAGGGCTGGCTTGTCCTTCCCCAGCTCCGCCTTGGCCGCCCCCTCCTTGGGGGCGTTCAATTCGGTCTCCGGGGGTAAACTGGTCATTGCCTGGGTGGACAACTTCACGTTGTCCGCCCCGTCCTTGATGAAAGCTTGGCTCACGGATATCGCGAGAAGGAATTGAAATATCCTCACCGCTTTCCACATCGGTAATTGAGCGTTTGTTTACCGCATCGGCAATAGATTCTTTGATCTGCTGCTTATGACGGCGCAGAAAACGCTGACGGTTTACCGTGCTTTTATTTTTACCGTTGAGCCGGCGGTCAATGAAATGCGCCATAAGCTCCCCCTCTCATTCGTCCTTATCCACACTGGTTACGATGACTTACGGACACGTAAGTACCATTCGGACAGCAGGCGAACCTGCTTGCGTGTGTAGCCTTTTTCCATCATACGGGCAACGAAGTCATCGTGTTTCTTCTGCTCGTCGGTGGATGTTTTGGCGTTGAAGGAGATAACAGGCAGCAACTCTTCAGTGTTTGAGAACATTTTCTTCTCAATCACGGTGCGCAGTTTCTCGTAGCTGGTCCAATTCGGGTTTTTGCCTGCGTTGTTGGCGCGGGCTCGCAATACGAAGTTGACGATTTCGTTTCGGAAATCTTTCGGGTTGCTGATCCCTGCTGGTTTCTCGATTTTTTCCAGCTCGTTGTTCAGGGCGGCACGGTCAAATAGCTGGCCTGTTTCCGGATCACGGTACTCTTGGTCTTGAATCCAGAAGTCAGCATAGCTGACGTAACGGTCAAAGATATTCTGGCCATACTCGGAGTAGGACTCTAGGTAGGCGGTCTGAATTTCCTTGCCGATGAATTCGACATACTTCGGCGTCAGGTAACCTTTGAGGTGCTCAAGGTATTTTTCGGCCAGCTCTTGCGGGAACTGCTCGCGTTCGATTTGCTGCTCAAGTACGTAGAACAGGTGTACTGGGTTGGCAGCAACCTCTGAGTGGTCGAAGTTGAACACGCGAGAGAGGATCTTGAACGCAAATCGGGTAGACAGGCCCGCCATCCCTTCATCCACACCGGCGTAGTCACGGTACTCTTGGTATGACTTGGCTTTTGGATCGGTGTCTTTGAGCGTTTCGCCGTCGTACACTCGCATTTTGGAATACATGCTGGAGTTTTCTGGTTCTTTCAAGCGGGAAAGAACAGAGAAGCGCGCAAGAATTTCCAATGTGCTTGGTGAACATGGTGCGGCAGATAGCTCACTGTTTTGAAGCAGTTTTTCGTAGATTTTGATTTCTTCCGAAACGCGCAGGCAGTAAGGGACTTTCACGATGAACACTCGGTCTAAAAAGGCCTCGTTGTTCTTGTTGTTACGGAATGTCTGCCACTCCGATTCGTTGGAGTGGGCGAGGATGATCCCGTCAAACGGCAGCGCAGAGAGCCCTTCGGTACCGTTGTAGTTACCTTCCTGTGTGGCCGTCAGCAACGGGTGGAGCACTTTGAGCGGTGCCTTGAACATCTCAACGAACTCCATCAGACCTTGGTTGGCCTTACAAAGTGCGCCTGAATAGCTGTAGGCATCTGGGTCATCTTGTGAGAAGTGCTCAAGCTGGCGAATATCGACTTTACCGACCAGTGATGAAATATCCTGGTTGTTTTCATCCCCCGGCTCTGTTTTGGCAATACCGATTTGGTCGAGGATAGAAGGTCGAACCTTAACGACTTTGAATTTGGTGATGTCACCGCCAAATTCATGGAGACGTTTGGCTGCCCATGGCGACATGATGGTATTGAGATAGCGCTCGGGAATGCCGTACTCTTTTTTTAGAATATCGCCATCTTCTACTTTATCGAATAGGCAGAAAGGATGATCGTTGACTGGACTTGTCTCGCCGTTTGCCGTTAGAACGTACACGGGGACTTTTTGCATTAGGCTCTTGAGCTTTTCGGCGAGCGATGACTTACCGCCACCTACCGGACCGAGCAAATAAAGGATCTGTTTGCGCTCTTCAAGGCCTTGAGCGGCGTGTTTTAGGTATGAAACGATCTGCTCGATAGCTTCTTCCATACCATAAAAATCTTCAAAGGTTTTATAACGGGAGATGACGCGGTTTGAGAACAAACGGCTCAAACGCGGATCCTGTGCAGTGTCGATCATTTCTGGTTCGCCAATTGCCATAAGCAGACGTTCTGCTGCGTTGACGTAGGCACTGCGGTCGTTACGACAAATCTCAAGGAATTCTTGCAATGAAAGCTCTTCATCCTTGGCTTCTTCGTAGCGCTGACGATAGTGGTCAAAAATACTCATGGTATGCCCCCTGAATCGTTCTTCAATCAATTAGAAAGGACGAAAACAAATTACTTTCACATCCCTTAGTTCTAAGACTAGACCTAACTGATTAAATTGCGTGACTGAGTTGTTGGTTTCTAAACTAAATTTCCTTGTACCCCTTTACCTGATGAGCTTAGTACCTTTGGTACATTCATCCACTATCCTCTGATCCTCTTTGTTCTGCAAGTACTACTCTTTAAATTTTTTTAACCAAGTTGTAATAAAAATGTGATCAATGCAGCTGAAAAAATAGTCAGTCGAATTCAATGGAATTTATTCCAATACTGGCTATATAAGCCAAATGAAAAGGATTTCATGCATTGAAATTGCAAATTGTTGCTGGTTATCCGGAGAATGATGCTTTTTAGGCCTTTTCCTGCTTTTTACAAGAGCTGTAAATGAAAGGAATCCTAATGATGACTGTTTGAATAGGCTGCATCAAAGTGTCGAGTTTATGCGACATGCGCTTATTTTGTGAGCTAAATCAAAAGCTATGGCATAAGCTTTTCAAATGCTCATTAAGGGGAGGGTGATTTATGGGGATTTCGCGTGTAGATACGGTGTCGATACCGGTTTCAGATCAGGGACTGGCATTGGCGTTTTATCGAGATGCTCTTGGATTTGAACTGATACGAGACCATCATGCCGATAACCATAAGCGTTGGATCCAATTGGCCCCGAAAGGCGCCGAAACGACGATTAGCTTGGTAACGCCATTCGGTGGTATGGAGGCGGGTTCAGTGCAGGGGTTGGTGGTGCAGACGGAAGATATCCATGCGACCCATACCGAGCTGGTAAACCGAGGTGTGCCGTTATCTGAGATCGTTAGTATTATTGGCGGGCGCTTTGCGACATTTGCCGATCCGGACGGTAATGGCTGGGTCTTGATTGAAGCCAATGGTCAGATGCTTGCGTAATACTGTTCGGGGCAAGTGCTGCCCCGAACAGTATTACAAGTATGCAGCTTAGTTTTGGGTTGCAACCCTGGTGCTAAGTGAATGTGACTCACCAGGCTGAAGGGTAATCGGTCGGTCGCTACGAATGGTCGATTCAACACATACCATTGTTTCAAAGCTGTTGTCCGCCATGTCACCCATGCTGATTGACAGCTCTTGCCAAGGGTTCCAGATCACAGCGGCGTTGTGACCATTGTTGCTGACGTTAATTTTACGCTGGCCGTTTACATCGGTGATAACCACATTCTCATCTGGCTGAGTGTAGACCCGGTCGGTTTCTGCGGTAAATGTCAGCACTTCTTCGCCTTGGCATTCCAACCCACCTTGGGTGCTATCTAGGTAGCTAGGACCCATGCCGGTGATCTGGGCGTGGCGGATATCGGCGATATCAAAGTAAGTGTGCAATGCGCCGGAGTAATCCCAAGCGGAGCTGTCTGTATTGGTTGAAGTAAGCGTAACGTTTAGCTCTGCACCTATTTCAAATGTCAGCAGGTTATGGAAGGCATGAGGCCAAACCGCACGTGTTGCTTCGGAGTCTGTCAGCTCTAGGGCAACGATAACGCCGTGTTCGTTTTCACGGTGTTCTTTCAGCGACCATTTTGAGGTGCGGGCGAAACCGTGTGACGGGTTACCTGCCTTGCCAAACCACGGCCAGCAAACCGGAATACCGCCACGGATAGCTTTTGCCGGATCAAATTCAGCTTTTTCGCTGAGCCAGATAACATCATTTTCTCCTGCAGGTTTGAACCAGATCAGGTGGCCGCCGTGGAGGGAAATTCCAGCCTCGGCAGTATCGTGGATCACGCGGACTATTTTTAGCCCTTGGTATTCGCAAACAGTTACAGCATCAGAAAGTACGGTGAGGGGAGTAAGGTTATGACGATCCATCATGCGCTCCTTGATAAACAATACGACTATGGCTGAAGACTTGCTTGCAATGTTATAGCGGGGAGCGTTCAGGCATAGGAATACTTATTTTTATTTAAAAATTATCTGCGACTATTAAAATTTATTTGTTAAATTTGTGACTTGTTTTGTGATGACGGTCACGTAATTATTTCTGGTAATTTTATCCAAGTCTGTCGTTAATGCCTTGGTCTGTTTGTTTTTCAAACAAATTGGTGAGATGCCTTGAATCGTATTGCTTACATCCTCACGTTTGGTTTGACTTAATTTGCTATGGTATAGGCGGGTTTTGTAGCTCTGTAGCCCGTCCTGTTACGCAAATAGCAGATACAAAAAAGGCGACACCGTAGCGCCGCCTTTTTAATCCTAGCTAAAAGCTTACATTACTTAGAGATGTGAGCGATTAGGTCTAGAACTTTGTTTGAGTAACCGATTTCGTTGTCGTACCAAGATACAACTTTAACGAAGTTGTCAGTTAGAGCGATACCAGCTTTAGCATCGAATACAGAAGTCTGTACTTCACCGATGAAGTCCTGAGATACAACTTGATCTTCAGTGTAGCCTAGAACGCCTTTCAGCTCGCCTTCAGAAGCTTCTTTCATTGCTGCACAGATAGCTTCGTAAGATGCGCCTTTCTCTAGGTTAACTGTTAGGTCAACAACAGAAACGTTCGCAGTTGGTACGCGGAAAGCCATACCAGTTAGCTTGCCGTTTAGCTCAGGAAGAACAACGCCTACAGCTTTAGCAGCACCAGTTGAAGATGGGATGATGTTCTGAGAAGCACCACGACCACCACGCCAGTCTTTAGCAGAAGGACCGTCAACAGTTTTCTGAGTCGCTGTAGTAGCGTGAACTGTAGTCATAAGACCAGAAACGATACCGAACTTGTCGTTAAGAACTTTAGCGATAGGCGCTAGGCAGTTAGTAGTACAAGAAGCGTTAGAAACGATATCCTGACCTGCGTAAGTTGAATCGTTCACGCCCATAACGAACATTGGAGTTGCGTCTTTAGAAGGACCAGTTAGAACAACTTTCTTCGCACCAGCAGTGATGTGCTGACGAGCAGTTTCGTCAGTTAGGAAGATACCAGTTGCTTCAGCAACTACGTCAACACCAATTTCGTCCCACTTAAGGTCAGTTGGGTTGCGCTCAGCTGTTACGCGAACAGTTTTACCGTTAACGATTAGGTTGCCGTCTTTAACTTCAACAGTGCCGTTGAAACGACCGTGAGTTGAGTCGTACTTCAGCATGTAAGCCATGTAATCAACATCGATTAGGTCGTTGATACCTACTACTTCGATGTCAGCGCGCTCTTGAGCAGCACGAAATACAAAACGACCGATACGGCCAAAACCGTTAATACCTACTTTGATAGTCATTACAGTTGCTCCACAACTTAATTTCTAATGAAAGATAACTGGTAGTAAAATTACAGAATCTAGCGTGACCCTGCAAGTGAAAAACGAACTTAAATTGCGTAAGGTCAAAAAAAAGTTCGGATTTTTTTTACATTCCCTATACAACGCTGCAAATTTGAGCAGGGTTTGTATGAATATCCACCATTACCGTTATTAACTTTTAATATCAACACTCAGTTAGGCAAAATATGCTTAAATGGACGTTGAAGATGTAAAATCCTTTCGAGCAGAAAGTATGTGCTACACGAGGCATCAAACGCAACCTATTTTCTGCACGAAATATACGAACAATATATAAGGATATAGTAATGTTTGAAAAAACAGATGCTTACTGGCGCGAACGACTTTCCGATGAGGCATATCGGGTTTGCCGTGAGCGCGGCACAGAAGCTCCGTTTTCTGGCAAGCTTCTTCATAACCGTGAAACAGGTGTCTACAGCTGCACATGTTGCGAGGCCCCGCTGTTTCATTCTGAAAGTAAATACGATTCTGGTTGTGGCTGGCCGAGCTTCGATGCCCCGATTCAAAAAGATGCCATTATCTACCTAGATGATCGTAGTCATGGTATGCAGCGGGTTGAAATTCGCTGTGCCCAGTGTGACAGTCACCTTGGACATGTTTTTCCTGATGGTCCAGTGACGACAGGGGAGCGGTATTGTGTCAATTCGGTTTCTTTGATCTTTGGTCAGAAGGATACGGACGAGTAGCGCAAGCTGGTATGCGTTGTATTCCGGCCTTACTCGGTTGATCCGTAATGAATGTAAAACGGCGCTGTCTACACAGCGCCGTTTTTTTATTTCGTATCCTTGCCTTAGGAGATTAGGAGGCTAGTTCTGGCTCGGGTAGCGGGGCAGGAATGGACATATCCTCTCGGTATCTGCCTTGCTTGATGGCCTTGGCGATCTCGACAGCTTGTTTCTCCAAGTGCATGCGTAGCGCGTCGTCCATCGGGTAGAAGGCATTTAGTTTTTCCGTGCTGCTAACTGCCATTCCCAGTTCAATGCCGACTCGACCCCACAAAAATGCTTGTTGCGACTGACCCCGCTGGTGGGCGTGAGTTGCCAGACTTTGGATTATCTCCTGCTTAATCGGTTGATCCGGGGAATAGAGCTCCAGAGCATGGTTGAGCAGCCTGATGGTCTTGTCTTGGTCCTTGGCACTATAAATACTGGCAAGGGCGAATTGGATCTCGGGGGTCTCCATCTCTGGAAGCCCTTCTTTGGAGAGAAACTGATCAAGCGCTTTATGATCACCTTGACCCCAGCGGAAATACAGGATTTCAGGCTCGGTTGAGTCACTCAGTTCTTGCAACAGGCGTTCAATGGCTGTGTAGGCATTAATAAGGGCCTGTGTACGCCGGCTTTTACGTTCTTTTTCTTCCCGAGGCTCGATGAGTGCAGCATACTCAAGGCATTCCTGATAGTCGTAGGTGAGTTTGAGCTCTTTGAACTTTTCCAGATCGCTTGGCGTATTCAGTACATCATAGCGTTGCCAAATCAAATGCGTGCGCGGCAGGCGACACTGACTATCTCTGAGATTGGTGTCTTGGCAGATTTCGGGATGCTTTTCGCACAGGCTTTCGGTCGTTCGGGGCCGATCGAAGCAGCCTGTCAGGGTCGCGGTAGCGAGAATGGTGGTAATGTATAACGCTGTTCTGTTCATTGTGTTGTTTGCTATTGGTCAGGTTTCGGCAAGCGGCGACTGCAGAGATGAAGTTTTATTTTATCAGACTATATAGGGTTGCAGGCAGTCAGCTGTTGTTCTGGTAATGTGATCCTGAGAACAAAACAGAGACGTTTCATTGCGGTGATTAATGGGAAACTGCACTATTTCCTTGATAACAATACAGAGAAGGAAAGCCTGCGTGGAATTAGAACAGCTATTGAACGCAATGACGCCAGAGGTGTACCTGCGAATGTGCCAAGCCGTTGAAACGGGTAAGTGGCCAGATGGAACGCCGCTGACGGATGCTCAGAAGGACTCAGCCTTGCAAGCGGTGATGTTGTACCAGTCTCGGTATAATACTGAGGCAGAACATATGACAGTTGCACAAGGTGGGGAGCTCAAGTTTAAGTCAAAAGCCGAACTCAAGCGGGATTTTTCTGTTGACGAGAAAGAGGATGAGGCGGTCGAGATTGCTCGGTTTGATCACCGCCAGCTCTAGTTTTCATGTATTGATGGCGCTTTGTGTGTCTATTCGTATGTCCCCAAGATAATGGGCTTGCAGTAGAACCCTGCAAGTTCGTGATCTTCTTCGGCCATCAGATTGGCAACCCACGGCTCTTGTTCTATCCGTGCCAGATAAGCATGGAGTCGAGGGTAATTAGGGAGCCTTATTCCAGCCATCCAGCCACTGCGCAATACACTCCAAAGGCTGATTTCGGCCATCGACAACTGGGACCCAATAAAACCCTGAGCGGGGATCTGCTCTTCTAGGTAGGTCAACGCCAATGGTAGGTGTTGTCCCTGACATTGCTCTACGGCTTGGTCATCAACCTCTTTGCCGAGCATTTTCCCCCTAAGTATTTTTTGGTAGAACAGTACACCGCCAACGAGCGATGTCAGCCGGGTATCGGCGTATTCTTCTAGCCATCGGATTTGTGCCCTGGTTGCGGCATCTCCCGGGTAGAGTGGCGGCACGGGCATCAGATCGTCAAGATAATGGGCGATAACGGTGGAGTCGATGACGTTGTGTTCGTTATGTTCAAGTACCGGAACTTTGCCCATAGGGTGGCGTTTTTGGGCCAGCTCTTTTTCGAGAAAGGGGTTGAGGGGTTTTAGCTCGTAATTGATCCCCTTGTAAGCGAGGGCAAGCATGATTTTGCGGACAAAGGGTGAAATTGACGAACCGTGAAGGATCATGGCGTAGCGTACCTCTAGTGATCGGTGAATATAGAGATAGTGTAGTCCCCGCTGTGGATGAGGTCGTTTGGTTGTATAAAAAAACGGAAGTGAGTCACTTCCGTTTTTTGATGCGTTTTGTGTCACTGCGACGAGGAGAGACTGACTCGCTTGGCTTACTTGGCTTACTTGGCTTAGTGGGTAAGCTCGCCACGTAGATCCTGCTGCATCAGGCTGCGGACGGTTTCGATCGGCAGATTCTGGCTCAGTAGGTAATGCAGCTTGGCCAGTGCGGCTTCGGGGGTCATGTCATAACCGCTCAGGACACCGGCATCGGCAAGGGCACAGCCTGTCGCATAGCCACCCATGTTGACTTTGCCAGATAGGCACTGGGTTAGGTTCATCACGACAACGCCACGGTTGGTGGCTTCTGTGAGCTGTGCAAGCAGCTCAGGATTTTGCGGCGCGTTGCCGACACCAAAGGTTAGCAGGATCATCGCATTCACGGGCTGACGCAGGGTGTTGCGGATCACTTCTGGTGATATCCCCGGGTACATGGTGATGACGCCGATAGGTTGCGGCGTGATGTTGTGTACCTTGAATGGCCCATCAGGTTTCTTGTCGATTTCGACATTGTTGATCTGGATGTTGATCCCGGCTTCTAACAATGGTGGCAGGTTTGGGGAAATGAATGCACCAAACCCGTCAGCATGTGCCTTGGTACTGCGGTTACCACGGATCAATTTGTTGTTGAAGAATACAGTGACTTCGTTGATCGGGTAGTTAGCGGCAATATGCAGGGCATTGAGCAAGTTGCTCTGGCCGTCAGAACGCAGTTCTGCCAGTGGAATTTGTGAGCCTGTCACAATGACCGGCTTGTCTAGGTTTTCGAACATGAACGACAGGGCTGAGGCGGTATATGCCATGGTATCCGTACCATGCAAAATGACAAAACCGTCGTATTTGTCGTAGTTCGCTTTGATATCATCAGCAATGCGCTGCCAATCCGCTGGCGTCATATCCGAAGAGTCGATCAGTGGATCGTATTCGTGGATAGTGAACTTTGGCATTTCTGCACGATGGAATTCAGGCATGCTCTCAAGCTGTTTTTCCATAAAGCCAGATACTGGGATATAACCGTGATCAGACTTTTGCATGCCGATGGTGCCGCCTGTATAGGCAATGTAAATATGTTTTCTTTCCATATGTGGGTACAGAATGTCGGTTTGGAGTGGGGGCATTATACGGTCTACAGCGGGTAAAAAAAGCCCGGCAATGCCGGGCTGAGTCTCACTTTTGGTTATTGATACAGTTCAAGCAGAATGCGTATTGCCCTTTTGGATCGTTGAAGTTACTCAACGTAGACAAGTCTGTTACAACCTGTTGTGAAACAGGTTGGAGTGCTGCAGGTACGTTATCAAACAGTGCTTGGGCAATGAGTGCCTTGGCACCGCCGCTTAGTTGCTGCATAAATAGCTGAGTAGGGCTAAGTGGTTGTTCCATCCAACGAATTTGGTAATTATCACCAAGATTCGCCAGTTCAGCCGTGGCCGCAACGGCGTCATCGAAATCACCTAGCTGATCAACCAAGCCTAGCTTGAGAGCATCTTCGCCAGTCCAAACTCGGCCTTGAGCAACTTTGTCTGCTTCTTCCAGTGACATGTTGCGGTATTGGCTGACAAGCCCGATGAAGCGCTGGTAGCCATTTTCGATGCCGAGCTGGAAAATCTCTGCCACGCCCTGTGGCAGTTCACGGGTTACACCAACGCCAGCAAATGGGGTGGTGCCGACACCATCGCTATATACCCCCATTTTTTCGAGGCCTTTTTCAAAGGTCGTCAAAATAGCAAAAATACCGATTGAACCGGTGATGGTCGTAGGGTTGGCCATGATCTTATCGGCGCTGGCCGAAATCCAGTAGCCGCCTGATGCTGCGACACTCGACATAGAGACAACAACGGGCTTGCCGGCTGCTTTCAGGGCATCAACTTCGTTGCGGATAACCTCTGAGGCAAAGGCGCTGCCCCCTGGGCTGTCTACGCGAAGCAAAACGGCCTTAACGTTATCATCGTTGCGGGCTTCACGTAGAAGTGCAGCGGTTGTATCGCCCCCGACGGTGCCTTTACGCTGCTCGCCGTCCATGATCGCGCCGCTGGCAACCACAACGGCAATTTCATTGTCTCCCGGCAGAGTAGGGGCTTTGGTTAGAGGCATGTAGTCGTAGTAGCTGACATGGTTGAAGCTGTGATCGCCATCGCTGCCGAACTGCTCAATCAATTTAGCGCTCAGCTGAGGGCGGTTGATCAGCTCATCGACGAGGCCCATTTGCAGGCTGAGTTTTGCAAAATCGCCGTTTGCAGCCTTGAATTTTTCAACAAAGCTATCGAGTTCCGGTGTCAGGGCCGCGGCATCAATCTTACGGTTGCTTGCAACGTCGTTGGTGTAGGCGGTCCATAGTTGATTCAACCATGCGGTATTGGCCTCACGCGCAGCTTCTGACATGCCGTCTTGGGTGTACGGTTCAACAAACGATTTGTACGTACCGACACGGAAGACGTGGGTGTTGATGTTCAGCTTCTCAAGTAGCGTTTTGTAGTACAGGCTGTAAGTGCCATAGCCGTTTAGCAGCACGCCGCCGTCTGGCGACATGTAGATTTTGTCAGCAAAAGACGATAGGTAGTACTGGCTCTGGCGGAAGTTC
This sequence comes from Photobacterium aquae, assembly GCF_001029445.1. Classification (GTDB taxonomy): domain Bacteria; phylum Pseudomonadota; class Gammaproteobacteria; order Enterobacterales; family Vibrionaceae; genus Photobacterium; species Photobacterium aquae. Next base: position 41,791 of record NZ_LDOT01000024.1, on the reverse strand, counting down.
TCGCCAAAAGCGATAACTGGCTTGCCTGATTGCTTGAACTCGGTAATGGCCTTGGCAATGTAGCGCAGCTTGGTCAGATTGGTTTCTGGCATATTGCGCAGGTCGAGCACGAGTCCGGTGATTCGTTCATCGGTTTTAGCTGTGCGCAGTGTGTCAACGATATCGAACAGTACGTTTTCTTGTACTTGCTCACCGCCCAGCGCGCTGCTGGTCAGGTTGTCGATTGGGTTGGTTGGAGTGCGTTGCTCAACGATAGGCCCTTGCAGGTTGAGTACCAATGCTGCGCTTTCTGGTAATAGCGGTTGTTTGTCGCTTTCAGAGAAGGCAAAAATGATAATGCCGATAAAGATAAGGAAGAACAGGTTGATCAGCAATTGGCGGGCAAAGCTGATCAGTTTCCATATCCCTCGGAATAGCTTTCCAATTCCTTTGAAGATGGTTTTCATGATTGTTCCTGACTGTTTACGATGCGCTTATCCTAACGTAGTAAACGTGGAATTACAGTAACAAATCGCTCTTAGCCAACTGAACCGAAAGGCAATTGCGGCCTGGCTTGCAACAATGGCTAATGGGTTTCATGATGTGGCTGGTTAGATCTAAATCAATTTATTGTTAAGTTGTTGTAAACGGTTGTTTGAAAAAAGTAAGATTGCTTCGTATACTGGTCAGACCATACCAAAAGAAGAATGGATGCCATGGAAGATAAATCATACTCTCACCTATTAGCACCGCTGGATCTTGGTTTCACAACATTACGCAACCGTGTCTTGATGGGGTCGATGCATACTGGCTTGGAAGAAGCCCGAGATGGTTTCAAGAAGCTGGCGGCCTTTTATGCGGCCCGTGCGAAAGGTGGTGTGGGACTGATTGTGACCGGTGGTTTTTCTCCCAATTTTCGCGGCAGGCTTCATCCTCTGAGCGCGGAGTTTAGCTCGGCGCGAGCCGCTCGGGCGCACAGGGCCATTACTGATGCCGTCCATGAGCAGGGGGGTAAAATAGCCCTTCAGCTGCTCCATGCTGGCCGTTATGCGCTGCACCCCTTTGCGGTCAGTGCTTCGGCGGTCAAATCGCCAATTTCCAAATTTACCCCGAGTGAAATGAGCCACCGCCAGATCCGAAAAACCATCGAGGCCTTTGCCAAGAGCGCGGAATTAGCTCGTGAAGCTGGCTATGATGGGGTAGAGCTGATGGGATCGGAAGGCTATCTCATCAACCAGTTTATCTGTAAGCGTTCCAACCATCGCTATGATGAGTGGGGGGGCAGCTATGAAAACAGAATTCGCTTCCCGATTGAATTGGTCAAGGCGGTTAGGGCACGTGCCGGTCGTGATTTTATTATCGTATTTCGATTGTCGATGTTGGATCTGGTCGAGCAGGGCAGTACCCATGATGAGGTTGTCCAATTGGCCAAGCAGCTTGAGTTGGCCGGTGTGACGATCCTTAATACCGGGATTGGCTGGCACGAGGCGCGAGTACCAACCATTGCGACTCAAGTGCCAAGGGCGGCCTTTAGCTGGGTAACGGAAAAACTCAAATCCGAAGTCTCTATTCCGTTGGTGACCTGTAACCGAATCAATACTCCGCAAGTTGCGGAAGATATTCTGGCGTCGGGACAGGCGGATATGGTCTCGATGGCACGACCGTTTTTGGCCGACCCGGACTTTGTGCTCAAAGCCGAGCAGGATCGGGCGGATGACATTAACACCTGTATTGGTTGTAACCAAGCCTGTTTAGACCATGTATTTGTTGGTAAACGTGCCAGCTGTTTGGTCAACCCGCAGGCGTGCTATGAAACGGAATTGGTTCTGACGCCTGCCGCGGGCAAACGTAAGGTTGCGGTTGTTGGTGCGGGTCCGGCTGGGATGGCAACGGCTGTTGCGGCGGCAGAACGGGGTTTTGTGGTGGATTTGTTTGAGAAGAATGACCATCTTGGTGGTCAGTTCAATTTGGCGATGCAGATCCCCGGCAAGGAAGAGTTCAAGGAAACAATTCGTTATTTCAGTCGTCGTCTGGAGCAGACCGGGGTCAACGTTAAGTTAAGCCATGCCGTGCAGGCCGACGAGCTGAAGGATTATGACGAGGTGATTGTGGCAACTGGGGTTCAGCCGAGGATGCCGAATATTCCAGGCATCGAGCATAGCAAGGTGATCGATTACCAGACGCTGATCCGTGATCAGATCAAACTGGGTCAGCGAGTTGCTGTGATTGGCGCTGGTGGTATAGGGATTGATGTCTCGACCATGCTGACTGAGCCCGAACATCAGGATCTTGATGATTGGCTTAAAGATTGGGGGATCGATAAAGCGATTTCCCATCCCGGCGGGCTCTATCCCCATGATGAGTATGTGAGCCAGCGACAGGTCTGGTTGATGCAGCGCCGGGCGGGAAAAATGGGCAAGGGGCCGGGTAAGACAACCGGTTGGATCCACAAGCGAGTGCTTGAAAAGCGCGGCGTGGAGATGCTCAGCGGGGTCAATTACGACAAGATTGATGATCAGGGATTGCACATTACCGTTGAGGGTCAGTCGCGGGTGCTGGATGTTGACCACATAGTGGTTTGTGCCGGGCAGACTTCTGTTGAAATGCTGTCGAATGCGTTAAAAGCGATGAATGTCTCGGTGCATGTGATTGGCGGCGCGGATGTGGCCGGTGAAGTCGATGCTAAGCGGGTTATTCGACAAGGTATTGAATTAGCGGCCCGTATTTGATCTTAAGTGCTGGTTGGTGGCAATGCCTTGGTTGGTAGTGTGTGCTATGGTTGACGGGTTGTTAAAAGGAAAATGAGGTTGATATGGATGCACTAACCCTTTTGCTAAATCGTCGGTCATTGCCAAAGATGACCTCTCCTGCACCGTTGGGCGAGGATCTTGACAATATCCTCCGGGCTGGGCTGCGAGCCCCTGACCACGGCGGTTTGACTCCGTGGCGGTTTATTGTTTCGCACGGCGACGGAGTCCAAAAGTTGGCTGATATCTTAGCTGAGGCCGCAAGGGCTGATGGAGCTAGTCCCGAGGTAATAGATAAAGCCAACAAGGCTCCGTTTCGGGCGCCTATGGTTATCACCGTGGTGGCGAAAGTGGCTGAGCATGACAAAGTGCCTCAGATAGAGCAATACCTCTCAGCCGGCTGTGCTGCCCAGGCCATGCAGATGGCTGCGATTGCGCAGGGATATGCCGGTTTTTGGCGGACGGGGAGTTGGGCCTACCATTCCGTGGTTCGCGAGGCGCTTGGGGTTAGAGGCGACGATATGATAGTCGGTTTTTTGTATCTTGGCACTGCCGCCTGCCGTGAGGCTAAAGTGCCAGAGCGCGATGTCAGCCGCTATGTTGAATATCTATAGTCGATAGTCCTTTGTACAGCTGCTATCCCTGTTTAAATGCCAGCTGCAAAGGTGCTAACGCGCGGCTTTTTGATCAAGCTACGTGACAGCCTGATCCCGCAGGAGTAGAATCCTTCGCTCTTTTGAATAATATCGGAGCGTGTCATGGATAATGTTCGCCTAACTCAATACAGCCACGGTGCAGGGTGTGGCTGTAAAATTTCCCCTCAAGTTCTGGATACCATTCTTCGTACCCAGATCGCTCCGTTCGCTGATCCTAACCTGCTGGTCGGCAATGAAAGCAAAGACGACGCGGCAGTTTATGATTTGGGTAACGGCACCGCTGTTATCAGTACCACCGACTTCTTTATGCCGATTGTCGATGACCCTTATGATTTCGGTCGAATCGCAGCGACTAATGCCATCAGTGATATCTACGCGATGGGCGGCAAGCCGATCATGGCGATTGCTATCCTTGGTTGGCCGGTCAATGTACTGGCACCTGAAATTGCCCAGCAAGTGATTGAAGGCGGTCGTGCCGTATGCCGTGAAGCAGGTATTAGCCTAGCGGGTGGCCACTCGATTGATGCGCCTGAGCCAATTTTCGGCTTGGCCGTGACCGGTATTGTTGATACCGACCGCGTGAAGCGCAACAACTGTGCTGAGGCTGGCTGCAAGCTATTTTTGACCAAGCCATTGGGTATTGGCGTACTGACGACAGCGGAGAAAAAATCTCAACTGAAGCCGGAACACCAGGGCTTGGCTCGTGATTGGATGTGCAAACTGAACAAGCCGGGTGCTGATTTTGCCGATATCGAAGGCGTGAAGGCGATGACGGACGTAACCGGTTTTGGTTTGTTGGGCCACCTGAATGAGATTTGTGAAGGTAGCGGCCTTAAAGCGACACTGGATTTTGATCAGGTTCCACACTTGCCTAATGTGTTTGATTATATTGAGCAAGGATGTGTTCCGGGTGGCACAGGCCGCAACTATGCGAGCTATGGGCACCGTGTGGCAGAGATCACTGAACAACAGAAATCGCTGCTTTGTGATCCTCAGACATCTGGTGGTTTGTTGCTGGCCGTATCTCCTGATGCTGAAAGCGAAGTACAGGCTGTAGCCGAGAAGCACGGGATTGTGCTTAATGCTATTGGTGAGTTGCATAAAGCCGAGGATGGCGAGACTGTATTGATCGAGATCCGCTAATTATGACACGTCCAAATTGTGAAGATTACCGCCAATTATTCCTTAACGATACGCCGTTGATGGACATGCGAGCCCCTGTTGAGTTTAGTCAAGGCGCATTCCCAACCTCGGTGAGTCATCCGTTGATGGAAGATGATGAACGTAAGGCGGTGGGGACTTGTTATAAAGAAAAAGGTCAGGCGGCTGCGATTGAACTGGGCCATGAATTGGTCAATGGTGAGGTCAAAGCGGCTCGAGTCGCTCAGTGGAAGGCTTTTTGTGAAGCGAACCCGAACGGTTATCTCTATTGCTTCCGTGGTGGTTTGCGCTCGCAGATCAGTCAGCAATGGCTGCGTGAGGTAGGTATTGACTACCCGTTTGTTGTTGGTGGTTACAAGGCTCTGCGCCGCTTCCTTATTGATACCATCGAGCAGGCTGCGGCAATGCCAGTGACGCTGGTGGGTGGTAATACCGGTAGCGGCAAGACCATTATGGTCAATGAGCTAGCCAACGGCCTCGATCTGGAAGGTGCGGCAAATCACCGTGGCTCTTCGTTTGGTCGTTATGTCTCGGCTCAGCGCACTCAGATTGATTTTGAAAATGTGCTGGCGGTAGAGATCCTCAAAAAACTTGATGCAGGCCAGCGGAGTTTCGTCCTAGAGGATGAAGGTAAAGCTATCGGCTCTGCCAGCGTACCGTTGCCTATTCATCATGCAATGCAGCTGGCACAGCTTGCGGTTGTGGATGACCCGTTGGATGTGCGTCTTGAGCGTCTGTTGGCCGACTATGTTATTCGGATGCAGCGTGACTTCTGCACTGAATATGGCGAGGATGCGGGCTGGGTGAGTTTCGCCGAGTATCTAGAACGAAGCATGTTCAGTATTCGCAAACGCCTAGGCAATGAGCGCTATGATGAGGTGCTCAATATCCAACAACAGGCTGTTAGACAGATGCAGGCAACGGGCGATCTAACCGGTCACTATGATTGGCTGACCATATTGCTTGAGCAGTATTATGATCCTATGTACACCTATCAGCTGAGCAAGAAGGCTGAGCGTATTGTCTTCCGTGGGCAGTATGATGAGGTTAAAGCTTGGCTTGCTGAGCGTTAAGTACAGCTAACCCAAGTTAAAAAATACCCGGTCTCTGGCCGGGTATTTTTTTGTCAGTAAGTCATGTATTGCCTAGGATTGCGGCATGTACTTGCTATCGTCTCGTACCATGTCACGGATTTCAGTGACGTATTTCTCGCCGATTTGCGAGTAGTGGAGCAGGCCAGCTGCCAGTGCATCAGCGGTGATTGGAAGATTATCAGCGCGGCGTTGTGCCCGGATATCCCGTAGGGTTTGATAGGCCGGGTTAGTATTGACGTTATCAAAATAGGCGTTGATTGCGGCTTCGACATTCGCGAAACGTTTCACTTCGTGGAATGCACCGCCATTTTCCTTATGCGGGAAAATACCGCAGCCTTGGGTATAGCACCATTGGCCAAAATAGTTATTGCCCTCGGTGGCAAAGCGCGAGGTGCCCCAAGCCGATTCAATGGCTGCTTGGCTCATTACCAGCGGAGCAGGAATGATATCAGCTCGCTTGAGGACGGCTTGCTGCCAATCACGATCTGGGCCGCCGGCTGGCATAGGTACGTCGTACTGCTTGGCCATTGCGTTGAGAAACGAAGAAGGGGCGATCGGGCCTGCAGCTTTGAAGGCGCAATGCAATTTAGCCCTGTCAGCCTCAATACGTTGGTTGATCTGTTTGATGGCTGGGGCGAGGTAGGCAAAAAACGCGGTCTTCTTTTCGATGACATTCGTCATGGTGGCAAAATCCGGTTTTTCATTTTGATGTTGTGCTTGAGAGTGTGTGGTGGCTGCCATACTCACACCCGGGTGCATAGCGGCTATGCCGATGGTGATGGCTAGCGTAACAGCGCCAAGAGAAGGATTTTTTCTCATATTTGGATATCCCTTGTTTTTTTAGGCACCTTACGCCTAACTTTGCAGCACTTCAAGCTGTTGCATTCTCTACAGGTATGCTGAGGGTGGGTATCTGTGTATATATCCAGTGTTTTGGTTGCTGCATTGAGGACTTTTCGGTACAGTCTCGGCATTAAATGAGTGATCAGAATACTGTAATGAGCCGTCTTTATATCGCTGAAAAACCAAGCCTTGGTCGCGCAATTGCTGCCGTATTACCCCGTCCGCACAAAAACCATGATGGTTATATTGAAGTTGGAAATGGTGATGTGGTGACCTGGTGTATTGGCCATTTGCTTGAGCAGGTGGAGCCGGATGCTTACGATGAACGATTTAAAAAATGGAATCTGGCTGATCTGCCCATTGTCCCCCAACAGTGGCAGTTGAAGCCGCGAAAATCAGCGAGCAAACAACTTTCTGTGGTACGCAAGCTGTGTAAGCAGGCGAGCGAAATTGTCCATGCCGGTGACCCTGACCGGGAAGGCCAGTTGCTGGTGGATGAAGTCATCGATTATGTGAAGGTGTCGCAGAGCAAGAAGGCGACTATTCAACGTTTGTTAATTTCTGACTTGAACCCTGCAGCAGTCAAGCGGGCGTTGGATAAACTTCGCAGCAACCGTGATTTTATTCCCCTGTCGGTATCGGCGTTGGCACGGTCGCGCGCAGATTGGCTGTACGGTATGAACATGACCCGCGCCTATACGCTGCTTGGCCAAAAAGGCGGCTACCGGGGCGTATTGTCAGTCGGTCGGGTGCAGACGCCAGTTCTTGGGTTGGTGACCCGGCGTGATGATGAGATCGCCAATTTTGTTCCTAAGCCATTTTACGAAGTGTTTGCTCTGATCCCCTATCAGGACATGGAGATCCGAGCCCGCTGGGTGCCAAGCGAGGCGTGCCAGCCTTGGCAGGATGAAGACGGGCGGGTACTTAACCGCAAACTTTGCGAGAACGTGGTTAGCCGGATCAAGGGCCAGCCAGCCGAAGTGACCGATTCCGAGCGCAAGGAGAGCCGTCAGGCACCTCCCTTGCCATACTCTCTTTCGGCGTTGCAGATTGATGCCGCCAAACGCTACGCCATGAGTGCTGCTGATGTACTGGCCACCTGTCAGTCACTCTATGAAAAGCATAAAGTGATTACCTACCCACGTTCAGATTGCCGTTATTTGCCAATGGATCATTTCCGACAGGCCGATGAGGTTAGCAAAGCGGTTGCCGCGACAGACCCGCAACTCGCGACAGCGGTGGCAAACAGCGATACTTCGCTCAAGTCCAAGGCGTGGAATGATAAGAAGGTGGATGCCCACCATGCCATTATCCCAACCCCGAAGGCTGTCAATCCGACGAGTTTGAGCAGTGCAGAACAGAAAGTCTATCAGTTGGTGGCTCGGCAATATTTGATGCAGTTCTACCCGGCAGCGGTGTACAGCGAAGCCCGACTGGTGTTCGCTATTGCCGGCGGGGAGTTTGTTGCCCGTGGCCGTCAATTGATGGTGCAGGGATGGCGAGTACTGCTAGGGCGAGATGACAGCAAAGAGAATAACGATGCCGACTTGGCCGATAAAGTCCCTCCTCTGCGTAAAGGAACGGTGCTGACGTGTCGCGACGGCGAGATCAAAGACAAGATGACCGAGCCGCCAAAGGCATTTACCGAGGCCACCTTGCTGCAGGCGATGACCGGTATTGCGCGTTTTGTTTCCGATAGCGGACTGAAAAAAATATTGCGTGACACCGATGGCCTTGGAACAGAGGCGACGCGGGCGGGCATTCTCGATACCTTGTTCAAGCGCCAGCTATTGGTACGTCAGGCCAAGAATATTCATGCCAGCGAAGCAGGACGGGGGTTGGTATACGCATTGCCTGATGAATCAACATACCCGGATATGACGGCTCATTGGGAACACCAGTTGCAGGATATGGCTGATAGAAAATGTGCCTACTCACCATTTATGGCAGCGCTGGAGAGTCAGGTTACCGCTTTGATGGATAAAGTAAAGAACAGCGAGATCCCGCCGAGTTTGCGAGATTTGAAATCGCTGGAACCGGCCAAAGGTGCGCGGCGCTACCGTAAATCATCAACGGCGAAATCGGCAAAATCAGCAGGAGCCGGGCGCAGAACCGCAACCAAAAAACAAGCGCCAAAGAAAAACAGCTGAACGCAAACCTCGATGCCCGAAGTGGCTGCTGCCCAGAGAGGTAGCCATTGTGGTTTTGTCGTTAGTGTTTTGTAGTCGCCGCTGAGTTTGAGCCGTCTACTCACCCCTTGATAACAAAGTCATTCCGGCCCTGATCCTTGGCGGCATACAGGGCTTCGTCGGCCTGTTGGAAGAACTGGCGTGGGGTGGTGTAGGTTGATGGTATGACGGTATAGCCCCCGATACTGATGGTAACGATATTCGGTGCGCTATCAGCCCCATCCGTTCTGGGTAGCTCCAGTGAGCGAATTGTGTGGAGGGCGCGCTTAGCCGTGTATTGGGCGGCATGCTTGTCTTGGCCGGGCATCAGCAGAACGAATTCTTCACCGCCGTAGCGGGCAAATAACGTTCCAGCTCGCCTTTCAAGGGTTGAGAGGGCTTGGGCAATATCAAACAGACATTGGTCACCGGCCGCATGGCCGTAATGATCGTTGTAGCGTTTGAAGTGATCAACGTCGATGATCAGGAGTGAAATCGGCATCTGGTGGCGTTCGGCCCGACGCCATTCATCAATGAAGCGTTCATCAAATACACGCCTGTTAGCAACCTTGGTCAAGGCATCCTGGCTCGACATCATCTTGAGGTTTTTGTTTGCAATCTGCAGGGCTTCGGTACGTTCGGCGACCCGTTGCTCGAGTTCCGTATTAAGCTGGCGGAGCTGTTCTTCAGCCTGCCGACGGACATATTGCTGCGATACGATAAAACCAAATTGCTTGAGGATTTGACGGTGATAGCTTTGTACCGGCATACCGCTGAGTAGGTTATCGCAGGCTATCCAGCCGATGGGGGTATCCTCATCCCATAGCGAGACAAAAGCACTCCAGCCAAATCCAACTTGTTTTAGGTCGTGGTACAACGGGGTATCTTGCTCGATAGCCAAGTATTCGCCCTTGGTGATCAAACTTTGGTGGGTGAACCACAGGTCGGGAATATCAGATTCAAAATAGGACTCGTCCACGGTATTGCCGTGGATATCGGTACCGAATGTCCCTTGAATTTTGTTGTCTCCATTGATCAGGAATATTGCCATACGGTCGACATGCAATTTTTGCTTGGCTTGATCAATGGCGGTAAACAGTAACTCCTTGAGCGAATTGGTTCGCCACATATCGAAAGAGATATCATGCAGTGCTTGAAGCTGCTGCTGGAGGTGCTGCTGTTCTGTGAGGCTGATTTCCAGTTCGCGCTCTGCCGAGCGGCGTCCGGCATGTTCGTCCTGAATCGATGCATTGAGAATAAACGCGTCAAGCTCGGAGGCCACAAGGCTAGCCAGCGGTTGAAAATCCTCCCCCCGTAACTGCCGGCATTGTTCGTTGTCGGGCAGGTCGACGACGATACATCCAATAATCATTGAACGGCGCTCAAGAGGGAGCCATAAGCGGAAATGATCGGATTCCGGCTCTATGGTGAGTTGACGTTGACGTACGGCTTTGGATATTTGAAAAAAGGGAAGTTCGTCTTGATCGCTGACCTCTGACGGCGGATATTGGAAGAAAATGCCATTGCTATTCATTTCAACCAAGATCTTCCATCGTGCTTTATAGGCGATAACTAGCCATGCCCGCTCTGTTGCAAAACTTAAAGATAAGTTGCGGCAGGTAATTTCAGTTATTGAGCGTAATCCATGTGCTTTTCCCCATTGGGACAAAAGGCGTTGGTAAAAAGTGTTGAGTTGTTGCTGAGCCAAGGCTGACCATCCGTTTTATTCTAGCCGTTGCCTATTGTTACGGATTTTTCAAACTAAAATGGTTATAGCTCACGCAAAACAGGGAGTTAGCACTCTCTAACTTATTGAAATTGAGAAATGCATCGAAATAATTTGCAACACATCACGCTTTGCACTCTATTTTGGTCATTAAAGCCTAATTAGAAAGACATTGATTGGTCAAAAAATTAGCAAAATATTGAAACTGAGACTGCATTCTGGGTGTTATCACTTTTAACTTAAGGAGATAGGTTCTATCAATTACAGTGAGATAGCAGAAATAGTCAGGTGGGAAATGCCGGGGAACAAGGCGGGGTTTTTCGAGAAGTGGTTATTTTACAATCAGAAAGTCTAAGGTAGTTATTGAGCGTATTCACAGGCTTGAATGACCTGTTATTTACTACGATTGGTATTGTAGTGTAACGGTGAGCATAGGAGGCGAGATGATAAGTAATGGATCGGCAAGGCAGTGGTGGATTGCTAGCATTGTGGCTGTTGGGCTAACAGGGTGCGCAGATAGCCGACATCAAACATTGAAAGAGCTGGGTTTTGTCCGCCCATACCTAGAGGGTTATCAAGATGGCTGCTCTAGCCGGGAGCAGCAGGCGGACACTTACCATGATGGGTTCCGTCAGGATCCGGAGCGAATGTACAGTGATGGCAAGTATGCGAATGGCTGGCAGGATGGTTATGAGCACTGCTATGCCGCCAATCAAGACTATCTATAGTGTTTTATTCACGAGGGTAGCCACAGTGGTGGGCGGCCGAAACAGCAAGGGCAGCGATGACGCTGCCCTTTTTGATGACGGTTTGGCGAGATATGCCTAGTCTGGCTGGTTGAAACGTTTAATCTCGTGCATCGCCTGCATCAATGTTGATAGCTTGGGTTTTTCGGAGTTAAGTTTCTGATAACGCTGATTATAAACCCGGTAATTACCGTATTTGTCGACAACGGTCGTGCTCTTTGGCTGGATCATGACAATATCGCTGTCATTACCAGCTAGCAGCCAGCGCCGTTTTGGTGTTGCTTCGAATAGGCTGGCACCGCTACTGTAGGTTGATGCCGGCGTTGATACATTCAGCAGTGATTCCATCAGCGTTGGTACTAGATCCAAGTGGCTGGTCAGGCGGTTGGTCACCGATGCGACACTCTCTGGCCAGTGGATGATCATTGGCACTTGAAGCTGGTATTTGCTGTAGTTGCTGCTCGCCCCCCAGCTGTTGGTACCGGTTTCATTGAACTCGGTGCCGTGGTTGGCGGTGATTACCACGATAGTGTTACCAAGCTGTTTGTTGGCAACCAGTTGGTCAAATATCGCAATTAGCTGCTCATCAATATGGTATACCGCATTTTTATAGCTGTTTTTCAGCAAGGTATCTGTGCTGACCCCTTGGGTTTTTGGGGAGCCCAATGACGGGGTGAAGCGGGGCTTGTAGTCACCGCTTTCTTCGAAGTTTTCAACGGAAGTCAGCTCGATAAAACTGAACCAAGGTTCGTTTTGTGCGGCTTGTTCTTCCATCCATGTTGACCAGCTATCAATGATAGCGCCGTCGCCACCCTTGGTACTGATATTAAGCGGCAGGCCGGTAAACATCGCATCGGCATAGAGCGGATCTTCCGCCATACGTTCATTACCGAATAAGCCGAAATGGTAGCCGCGTTTTTCAAGCGTAGTGATCAGTAGCGGTGATGCTGCTGAAGAGCGAACACTATTGAGGTAGTTAGCCGGTAGGCCGTAGAGTAGGCCAAATACGCTATTGCTGTTGTCGTTGCTGTTGCTGTAATGGTTGCTGTAATTCAGGTTTTGAGCCGCGAAGGCATCCAGATACGGCATGTTTTCCGGGGTGATCATGTCACTGCGGAGGCCATCAATCATGATGATAAGAACATTTTGGCCGGTACCAGGGTTGCTAAAGGTGACTTTTTCCAACGGATAGCGGATTGCCTTGCTGGTCTCGACACCTTGGGCATTGAGTTTTTCTTTGTATTCTTCACGGTCAAGCAAGCCATGCTTTTCCATGAAGGTCTTCGCCGTCATCGGGTATGACAGCGGGAAATTCGAACGCTGGGCGGTGATAGGCTGATATAGCTTGGCATCGGCCCAGATGTACATCAGGTGGCTGCTAACAAAGCAGATCCCGAAGACAACCGCAATCGGCACACCTACATGTTTGCGGGTGAGCTTGCGTAATTTGCGCCACAGCCATTCTGACAGTACCAGTTGCAGCAGGAAGATAATCGGTACTGTAACAAACAGGTACTGCCACCGGGCATTGAGCTCGGTGCGTTCGCCGCTCAACAGCAGGTCAAAGACCAGCGGGCTGAGGTGGAGATCCAATGACTCGTAGGCATAGGTATCCAGCAGGAGTGCCGTGAGTCCGACGGTGCCAACCAGTACGGCAAATAGCCGCATCAGTCGTTGCGAGGGGATCAGGAAACTGGCCGGAAACAGGATCAGAATATAGAAGCCAAAGACCAGGAAACCGAAGTGACCAACCCAGCTGAAAACAAGGTAAAGTTGCCCCCACAGGGTGGTAGGCCATTCAGAATACACAATATAGCGGGTGCCAAGTAGCATGGCCGCGATAATATTGAAGAAACTGAACCAGTGCCCCCAGCTGATAAGCTGGGAGACTTTTTCTTTGTAATTGTTACTGCTGGAGACCATAGGTGTCAGTGTTTCCCAGTCTTAAACCGCTGTGGCGCTAATCAGATTAATCTTCTTTGACTGAAGATTGCAGAGCTTGTGAGAATTTTTCAGCGATTGCCTTCCTTTGCGATGCTGGAACATCGGCATTGATGATGTTGGTGGCGATATTGCCTACAATCATCAGCGCGAGTTCTGCTGAAGCATCGTGCTTCTCTAATACATCGAACATATCTTCAATGATTTGTTCAATTTTTTTATTGCTGTATTTTGAAGTAATTGGCATAGGAAGTCTTGTTTAATCTTGATTAATGTTAAAGAAAGCGACTTATAATACCCTACACTCAAGATTTACTGAAATATTTCCGTTATGAGCCTGACGCTATCGAATGTAATCCTTCACCAATTGGTGAAAAATGGTAATGATGAACTTGAGGTTCATCTTAGAAAACAAACGCTTGAAAACGATGCATCGACTGAGGAATTGGTCGCAGAACTTCACCGAGTCTACAGCAGCAAGGGGGCCAAGGGCTTTGGTCATTTCGCTGAAGATAGCGAGTTTGGCCACTGGTTGAAACAAGCACGACGTGGGGAACTGGATTTTCTGACGTTTTCTAACCAATCTGCACAACGGCTGCAGGTTGAGTTGGCAAAATATCCATTTGCCGAAGTGGGAACGTTGGTACTGGCGGAATACCAGTCGCTGGCAACGGATTATCTGCTGATCGGCTTGTTGCCTACTTGCCACAGCATGAAGGTTACCGAGCAGCTTGATATCAGCGCAACAGATTACCTTGATGTTGCCAAAATGGATATCGTAGCCCGTATTGACCTGTCTTCATGGGAGACGGACAGCGAATCGAACCGTTATCTGACTTACATCAAAGGCCGTGTCGGCCGTAAGATCGCTGATTTCTTCCTCGACTTCCTCCAAGCCGAAGTCGGTTTGGATGTGAAAGAGCAAAATCAGGTGCTGATGCAGGCTGTCGAGGACTTCTGCGCTGATTCTCGTCTTGATAAAGAAGAAAAGCAGCAATACCGCAAGCAGGTTTATGATTACTGTAATGGTCAATTACAAGCCGGTGAAGAAGTGACGGTCAAGGAGCTGGCGGCTGAACTGCCTGCGGCCGATGACGGCACAGATTTTTACCAGTTTACCTCTCAGCAAGGCTATGAATTGGAAGATAGCTTCCCCGCGGACCGTACCGCAATGCGCAAGCTAACCAAATTTGTCGGCTCTGGCGGCGGTTTGACGATTAACTTTGACAGCATGCTGCTTGGCGAGCGTATTTTTTATGATGCGGACACTGATACTCTGACTATCAAAGGGACGCCGCCAAATTTGAAAGATCAGCTACAGCGCCGCCTGAATAGCGATTCTTAATTGATACTGTTTCCATTCTACGGCTCCGCAAGGGGCCGTTTTTGTATGCGCTCTTCACCTCTGTATTTTACTCCCTTCCACCCGTAGATACTTACTTTAGGACGTCCTTCGGCAGTGATTCTAAAGGTCACGGGTATAAAGAGTTGTGACCATTTTGTTCCTTGTCTAATTTTAGAGTGGCGCCAAGTATTTTAGTTGTCATTGTCTGTAGTCTAAGGCAATGCCCCTACGGTGTTGAAGGCGGCTGGTTTATAACAGGAGGAGTGGATCATGGGTGGTTCTTCACAATTTTCTGGTCAGGACGACAAAGATCGAGCCAGTTATATTAGCCGCCGCAAAGCGGTTATAGCCCTGTGTATTGGCTGTGTCCTGTTGGTGCTGGCGGTGGTATTGCCTGTGACGCCAGGGTACGCCATTGCGGTAGTGGGGGGCATGGCATTGGTAGCTGCAATGGGATTCTATTATCAATCCCGGGATGTGGTTCAGGGTCCTGACCCGGAGATGTTATCGCGGCACGGCGAGGAGGTTGATGTATCGGGGGGAGACGATCCGTCAGAGCAATCTGAGCAAAGTGAAGTCTGTGCATCCGTAGAGGCTAAGCCCCCTGTCTTTGCTCCCAGCCATTTGCTCGACAGTATGGATGGCGACCGCGATTCTGCTGCGATGTTGCTGGAAATCTTTCTTGACGAACATAGTGACGATGGCGAGGTGTTGCTGCGTCTTGCTGATAACGAGGAATGGTCGGGCGTGGAGAAAACCCTGCATACGCTCAAAGGCGTGGCAGGCAGTATAGGTGCCGATGCATTGCACGTTCACATTGTTGCCGTGGAAGGTGATTTGTTGAGTCATGGTCGTTTAGAGCGTGAGTCATTGCTTCGGCTAAACCAAGAGATCACGGTGCTGGAGGTGGCGATTAACGAAGCTTTGGCGGGGCTTCGAGCGGTGTCGCCTGAGCGGCAGGCTACCGTAGTAAGTCAGGCTGAAACCGAAAGCGGACAATACGGGCAAGAAGGTGCGGGGAACTTGGCTGCTACCGCCCGCCCGGCAGAGGTGGTAGATTCGCGGCCCTCAATCGATAAAGCGCTGCCAATGGATGGTGTGAATGCGGCGATTGATATTTCAGTGATGCTTAATGCCCTTGATGATGATGCGGAAATGGTGCAAATGTTACTGGGAGTCTTCGTCGAAGAGCACCAGCATGATGGTAAGGTTTTTGTTGAAATGGTATCGAGTGGCTGTATTGATGAGCAGACACTACGCTTGGTTCATAGCCTGAAAGGGGTAGCGGCGAACTTGGGGGCAAACACATTGCAAGAGATTGCCACGGCATTGGAAATGCGATTGAAGCAGCAGCAACCCGTCCCATTGGATGATGCTCACCGTCTGGCCATTGTGCTTGAGCAAACGGTAGAATCAGCCCGGTATTACCTGCATTCATGGGGGGTCAATGCTTAATAGACCCCAGGGAATATTCAGGATGCCTTTGCAGGGGGGGATCACTTTCATACGCCAAGATTGATCAAGATCAATGGAATGCGGCGCGAGCGGTGGATAATACCGCCATTATGATCTTTCAAACCAACGATTCAGTTCGACAGCAGCGTGAACTGAATACTGCAAAAGCGATGATTCGCCTTTACTGTAAAACGCTGCACCGTGGTGCGATTGTCTGTCCTGAATGTGAAGGACTGATTCAATATATCGAAGATCGAATGTGGCAGTGCCGGATGGGAAACGAAAAACCCCATTGCCTGAGGTGCCAAAGCCCTTGTTACCAGCCAGCTAAGCGCTTGCAGTTATCGCATGTCTTGCGCTGGGCGATGCCCAAGTTTGCTTGGCGAAATCCATTGCAGGCTATCAAATTTAAGTTTGACCTGTTTCGTAGCCATGATGGCGAAAACAATTCGACATCCACTACCCAGTAATTCCCGCTCTGCCAAAAGTACCCCCCGAGATATCAAATCTGGCGAGGTACTTTTGTGGGCTGGGCCTTCTGTTTATTCCTTTCTTATGCGCCAAGGCCAAGTGTGCCAAGCCAAGCCGTGATACGTTCATCGGTCAGTTCTGGCTGACGATCCTCGTCCAGAGCCAAGCCGACAAACTGGCCATCGACGACGGCACGCGAATGGTTGAAGGTATAGCTCTCGGTAGACCAAGCGCCAATCAGTTCGCCGCCAGCGGCCTGCACCAGCTCGGCGAGATCCCCCATTGCATCAAGGTAGCTGTCTGGGTAGTCGACTTGATCGCCAAGGCCAAACAACGCCACTTTTTTTCCATTGAGGTCGGCGTCTTCCAGCTCAGGAACGAAGTAGTCCCAGTCTGGCTGCATTTCACCGTAGTTCGCCGTCGGCGTACCGAGGATCAAAATCTCGTAGTCATCAAATACGCTGTTGTCGTTGCCAGCAATATCCTGCGCTTCAAGGCCCAGTTGTTCTGCTATTTTGTTGGCAACATTTTCTGTGTTGCCGGTATCGCTGCCGAAGAAAATTCCGATGTTAGCCATAGTTGTGTCCTCGTTGTTTCAGGCCCGGGGTCAGAGCCCCAGGCAAATCATTGTTAAGTCAGTGACGGGTTATGCCTGAGCGGGATCGTTGTTTGGTGCCGGTGTCCACTGGCTAAGTTGCTCAAGCAGGCGGTGTTTGTGCTGAACCTGATCGCGTAACCGCTGTATGTTGGCTTGGTAGCGAGCCGGATCTTTGCGTTGGATTTGGGTGAAGCGTCCCTCACGGCTGATCAGTTCAACGACGTCTTTGCGTGGCGTTTTTGAATCCATTTGCAAGGCGGCACGGCCTTTTTCAGTCCGGCGCGGATCAAAGCGGAACAATGGCCACAAACCGGTATCAACCAATAACTGCTGGTGTTCCACCCCTTCAGCCATGTCGAAGCCGTGAGTAATACACGGAGAGTAGGCAATCACAAGTGAAGGCCCTGGGTAGGCTTCGGCCTCCTGCAGCGCTTTGATGGCGTGGTTCATGTTGGCACCGAGGGCAATCTTGGCGACGTAGACATTGCCGTGCATCATCATATTCAGTGCGAGATCCTTGCCGTTGCTCGATTTGCCCTGAGTGGCAAATTTGGCCACTGCGCCAGTAGGGGTTGCTTTTGATTGCTGGCCACCGGTGTTGGAGTAGCCTTGGGTGTCCATCACCAGCACATTGACGTTGTCGCTACCTGCCAGAACGTGGTCCAGGCCGCCAAAGCCGATGTCATAGGCCCAGCCGTCGCCGCCGACGATCCAGTTGCTCTTTGCGACGAGATCATCTGCCTTGCTGTCCAGTTCGCGGTGCGAGTAAGGCAGCATGGCTCTCAGTTTGGCGACATTGCTGCGTTGGCGTACCACACTTTGTTCACTGCTATCGAAGGCGTCATGGTTTATTTGATCAACCAGCTCGGTCGGTACGATATCGCGGGCTTGACCCAGCAATGCCAGCGCGGTGTTTCGTTTGCTATCCAGTGCCAACCGCATACCGAGGCCAAACTCGGCATTGTCTTCGAACAGTGAGTTGGCCCATGCCGGGCCTCGGCCAAACTTATCGACGCTGTAAGGCGTGGTTGGTAGGTTGCCGCCGTAAATGGACGAGCAGCCAGTGGCATTGGCAATGAGCAGGCGGTCGCCAAACAGCTGGGTAAGGATTTTGACGTAAGATGTTTCACCGCATCCTGAGCAAGCACCTGAATATTCGAATAACGGCTGTAGCAATTGGCTTGTGCGTGCATCAATACGTTTGATATCAATGCGCTCAAGTTCGGGTAGCGACAGGAAGTAATCGTAGTTTTCCTGTTGTACTGCCAATTGCGGCTGCTTGGGTGCCATATTGATCGCTTTGCGTGCCGGGTTGTTCTTGTCGCTGGCAGGACATGCGGTGGTGCACAGGTTGCACCCGGTGCAGTCCATCGGTGACACTTGCAAGGTATAGGCTTGCCCCTTGAAGTCCCGCTGCTTGTAGTCCGTATGCTTGAAGCTATCCGGAGCCTCAGCGAGATCACCCGGTGCAACGGCTTTGGCACGGATTGCGGCGTGTGGGCACACTAATGTGCAGATATTGCATTGGGTACAGAGATCCTCTTCCCATACCGGAATTTCTTGGGCGATGTTGCGTTTTTCCCACTGGCTGGTGGCTGTTGGCCAAGTGCCATCAACGGGGAAAGCACTTACTGGCAGGTGATCACCCTTGTCGGCCATCATCATCGCGCTGACGTATTTGACCAAGTCAGGCGCTTTGTCACTGACAATTGGCGGTCGGCGGAGCAGGCTGGTGGCCTGTGCAGGGACGGCAACCTTGGCTAGTTTTGACACCGTGGCATCAACGGCTGCATGGTTGGCAGCCACTATGGCCGGGCCACGCTTGCCATAGCTTTTTTCTATCGCCTGCTTGAGTTGGTCGATGGCCTGTTCGAGCGGCATTAGGTTAGATAGGGCAAAGAAGCCGGTTTGCATAATGGTGTTGATTCGGTTTTTCAACCCCAGTTCACGGGCAAGCTCGACGGCATTGATGATATGAAGTTGAAGCTCTCGGTCGATAATAACCTGTTGAACTTCCAGCGGTAAGTATTGCCAGATTTCATCTGCGCTATAAGGGCTGTTGAGCAGCACCGTCGCCCCGTGAGCGGTTTTCTCGAACATTTCCAACCGGTCAATGAACTGATATTGGTGGCAGGCAATGAAATTTGCCCTTTCAATCAGGTATGGCGCTTCAATCGGATCGCTGCCGATTCGAAGGTGCGAGGTTGTGATTCCGCCTGATTTTTTCGAGTCGTAGACAAAGTAGCCTTGAGTATGCAGTGCGGTATTTTCGCCGAGGATCTTGATCGTATTTTTGTTGGCGCTGACCGTACCGTCGGCACCAAGGCCATAGAACAGGGCTTTGAGTCGATTGTCCGGCTCTGTGTTGAGGTGGGCGGGGGTAGGCAGTGATAATCCGCTTATGTCATCGGTGATCCCGACGGTGAAGCCGTGTGAAAGCCGCTGTTCTGCCATTGCCTCGAAGATACTGTTGGCATGGCTTGGGGTAAATTCTTTTGATGATAGCCCATAACGGCCGCCGACAATGGCGGGTAGCTGCGGGTAGCGCTCAAGGCTGACAGCCTGTTGCAAGGCCGCGGCGATATCAAGATACAGCGGTTCGCCCGGCGCGCCCGGCTCTTTGGTTCGGTCCAGTACCGCGATGCGTTCGATTGTTGTTGGCAGGATGTCGATCAGATGCGTCAGTGAGAACGGGCGGTACAGGTTCACACTGACCATACCGACTTGCTTGCCGAGTGACAACTGGTGGTCAACCGCCTGCTGGACGGTGGATGCTGCCGATCCCATCACGACCGTGATATCGCGTGCTTCTGGGTGGCCGTAGTAGTCGAATGGCTGGTAATGGCGGCCGGTCAGCTGAGCAAACTTGGCCATTTGGTCGGCAACAATACCTGGGCAGGCTTGGTAGAAGCCATTGGCGGCTTCGCGTGCCTGGAAGAAGGTATCAGGGTTTTGTGCTGTGCCGCGAATACTTGGGGCATCCGGTGTCAGGCCGCGTTGGTGGAAGGCATCGACCTGTTGCTGATTGATCATAGCACGGAGGGTATTGTCGTCGATCAGGCTGATTTTGTTGATTTCATGCGAGGTGCGAAAACCGTCGAAGAAATGGACAAAGGGAATACGGCTCTCAAGCGTTGCCGCTTGGCTGATCAGGGCAAAATCATGTGCCTGCTGGACACTGCTAGCAGCAAGCATGGCAAAACCGGTTTGGCGAACGGCCATGACATCGGAGTGATCGCCGAAAATAGAGAGGGCATGGGTGGCCAGTGTTCGAGCGGCGACGTGCATGACAAACGGCGTGAGTTCACCGGCAATTTTATACATGTTAGGGATCTTGAGCAGAAGCCCCTGCGATGAGGTGAAGGTTGTTGCCAGAGCTCCTGCCATGAGGGCACCGTGAACAGCGCCCGCTGCTCCGCCTTCTGATTGCATTTCGATAACCCGTGGAATCTGGCCCCATAGGTTGGTCTTGTTTTGTGATTCCCAGACTTCGCAGGCTTCCGACATCGGTGATGACGGGGTAATTGGGTAGATACCAATCACTTCATTGCAGCGGTAGGCGATCGAGGCGGCGGCATCGTTGCCGTCCATTGTGGCAATTACCGGTACGGTCGCAATGGATGTTGCGGGATCGGCAGGGGAGGCCAAGGCGGCATTTTGCTGTTCAATAGGCATGACTTACTCCAGCGAACGGGCACTGTAGGTTTGTTGAATATGGGGTGGAACGGCGGTGTACGGTTTCGGCCAGCCGGCTGGATGCAGAGGCTGGCCGGGGGAGGTGTTATACCTCTACCACGTTAAGCTGTGGTTGTGGGTTTAGCATTTTAGCCAGATCGTCTGCGGCATTACCGGTCAGGTGCAGGTTGAATTGCTGCTGAAGGAAGCCGAAAATCGCCTCGTTGACAAACTCCGGTGGGTTTGGACCAAGGTAAATGTTCTGGATACCAAGGTTGAACAGGGCAAGCAGGATCAAGACTGCTTTTTGTTCCATCCAAGACAGTACGATATTGACCGGTAGCTCGTTGACCGGCACGCCCATTGCGTCGCTCAGAGCAAGGGCGATCATGACTGCGCCATAGCTGTCGTTGCACTGGCCCAGATCGAGGTAGCGTGGGATCTCTGTGCCCGGAACCGTACCGAAATCGTGGTCGTTGAAGCGGAACTTACCACATGACGAAGTCAGGATAATGCAGTCATCAGGGATCGATAGCGCAAGCTCGCGGAAGTAGTCATTGGCCTTGCCTGGTTTGTCACAGCCCGCTACCACGAAGAACTGCTTGATTTTGCCTGCGTTAACCGCGTCGAGGATCTGCGGTGCCAAGCCAAGAATGGTTTTGTAGTTGTGGCCGGTAGGCAGGGTTTCATCGCTGTCAAAACCTTCGATATCCGGCAGGCTCAAGGTCTGTTCGATGAGCGGTGCGAAATCATCACCAAGCTGGCGGCAGTTGTCGATACCGACGATACCGTAGCTGTAGAGGCGATCGGCATAATCAGCACGCCCCGTTGGCGGCACGATGCAGTTGGTGGTCACGATAATGGTGCCGTTCCATTTCTGGAATAGCTGCTTTTGGTCGAACCATGCTTTGCCGATGTTGCCTTTCAGGTGGCTGAACTTGCGTAGCTCCGGGTAGCCGTGTGCAGGCAGCATTTCTGAGTGGGTGTAGACATTGATACCGGTTCCTTCGGTGGCAATAAGCAGGCGTTCTAGCAGATCGAGATCATGGCCTGTTACCAGAATACCTTTGCCTTCCGCTTTGTTCTGAGGAACGCAAACCGGTGTCGGTACGCCAAGGCGGCTATGATGGGCCTCGCCAAGACGGGACATCATTTCGCTACCCGCGCCGCCGATTTTCATCAGCTGGGCAATATGCTGATCAAAGCTGAAGTTAACATTGGTCAGGGTGAAGTAAAGGGTCTCGGCAATGACGTCATCCACAGATTTCGTGTCGGCACCCAAGTCGTTGGCGTGTGTTCGGTAGGCAGACAGGCCCTTCAGGCCAAAAATCATGATGTCTTGCAGGCGTGACAAGGTGTCGTCTTTGCCGCAGGTGCCTTGGGTTTTACCAGTGCTGCCGCAGCCCCCGGATTGTGCCATAGAGCACTGGTGGCAGAACATTGCTAGGTTCGACATGATTGCTTCCTTAAAGATGTATTTATAGTGCAACTTATAAGAGAGGAGGATAGTCCCCCTATTTCATCTCGTCATTGATCAGGATCATGTGTTTTAAATATAAACATGCATTTCAAATGCAGTATATGGTATTGAGGAGGAGTACAGATAATGGCAGGTATAAAAAAAGGGTACCGATAGGCACCCTTTATGTCTGAACACTGAATAGGCTGGGGGATTAGCCTGCCAGTTTGCCAAGTACTTTTTTCAATAGCTCGATACGCGGAGCGATAGAAGCAAGATCCAAGTATTCGTCTGCGCTGTGGAAACCGGCGCCGATAGGGCCTAGGCCGTCTAGCGTAGGGATACCAAGCACTGCTGTTAGGTTGGCATCAGAGCCGCCGCCTACAGATTGCCATGTGATATCAATACCGAGTTCTTTACCGGACTCTTCAACCAGCGCCATCAGGGCATCCGTTTTCTCTGAAGGGACCATCGAAGGTTTGTGTGCTTCGCGATCGACTGTGATAGAGACGCCATCAACGAATGGGGTTTCTGTCATCGCGCGGATTTTAGCATCGGCTTCCGCGTATTCGTCGTTGTCCCAGAAACGTACATCAACAACGGCTTCGGCATGGTCAGGTACGATATTGGCACCCGCACCGCCTTTGACGATACCTACGTTCAGGGTTGTACCCGTTTCAAAGTTGGTCAGGTTGTTGATGGCCAGAATCCAGTTAGCCATCTCGGTGATAGCACTGCGGCCGTTTTGCGGCTCGTTGCCAGCGTGAGCTGCTTTACCTGCGAAAGTCAGGCGGTAGCGTGCCATGCCTTTACGGGCTTTCACCAGTGAGCCATCGGCACGGGCCGCTTCGGCAACTAGTACGTTCTTGGCATTAACGGCAACGCTCTTCAGCCATGCTTCTGAATGCAGAGAGCCGATTTCTTCGTCTGGGTTCATGCAAACACAGATAGACAGTTTGTCCAGTGTTTCCTGATCCATGCTACGCAGAGCGTAAACAATATTCAGCAGGCCAGATTTCATATCAGAAACGCCAGGGCCGTATGCGCGCTCGTTGTTGACAGTCATCGGGCGAGCTGCCGCCGTACCGACAGGGAATACGGTATCCATGTGGCCGATCAGCATCACATCGATCTCTTCCGCTTCTGGTTTGTTGCGAACTTCAAGGCCGGTTCCGGCAATTCCGCAATCAACGCGTTTTACGTTCCAGCCCAGATCGGTGTATTTCTCAGCCATCTGGTTGGCAATGACTTCGATACCTTCTTTGGTCAGCGTACCGCAGTCAACGTTGATAAGAGGACGTAGCTCGTCTAGGTATTGTTCTAGTGAAAAACTCATAGTAGCTCCTGGTGCCCCGAAATATGGGGTGAATAGCGACAGGAAAAAGGAGGCACTGGGCCTCCTTTACTTGAAATTATACAAACAGGTTCATGACCAGCATTGCACCAAAGGCGTTAAGCACAGAGATGGCAATCATAATTGGGATGTAACGGCCTTCAGTACCGATTGGGCCAAGGATACGGCCAAGGTACTGAACCTGAGAGCCCATCAGGTAGATAGCTGGTGCCAAAATCGCAATGTGTGCACCGTTTAGAATGCCCGCATCGAATAGGGAGATAACTACGCCAACAGCACCGCCCATCGACATCCACGCACCAATAAGTACCGCAGCGGCTTCGCCTGGTAGGCCGAATAGGGCCATGATTGGGGAGAATACCTGACCCATTAGGTCAAGGGCACCGGTGATTTGCAGGGCTTTGATAATAACGAAAGCCATAAGAACGTTAGGAACGGTCGAGGTGGTTGCGATAACCCAGCCCTTCTTGGCACCTTCAACGAAAATATCGGTAACCATTGGTTTCTTGGCAGTGCTCATTATGCTGTCTCCTTCTGTAGTTCTTTGTTGTCGTCTTGGCCTTCTTTACCTTCTGTAATGTTCAGGTAAACGCGGAACAAGTTGGCACCGACGAACTTAAAGGCAAACATAACAATAACAGCCAGACCGATAGACGAGGTTACCGCTGGGGTACCGTCACTGTTAGACAGGGTGAAAAGAACTGCGCCGGAAGAGAAGAAGTTAACAATGGTGGCACCGGCTGAGAACTGGAACATAGTGAAGACATCTGTTTCCCGTTTGTTGAGGTGGCCTTCGTCTTTAAGCTGACGAGTCATTGCCGAACCCGCATCAGTACTTTGCAGCGAGGCAATCAGGGCCAGACCAGTACTACCAGGAATACCCATCAGAGGACGTAGCAGAGGAGTCAGCAGCTTGCGTGCCGCATCAAGTGCGCCGTAATGCTCGAGTACATTAATCATACCCAATGCGAACATAACGGTAGGGATCAGGGTCAGGGCGAACATAAAACCGTCGCGCGCACCGCTACCGCCTTTACCGCGCATGCTGGTGCTAGCTGTCTGAACGCCATCAGCTGTTTCATTAACCGAATGGACTAGGCTACCGAACGAACCGTTTAGGGTGGTGAAGTCAAAAACACCGTACCACTGGTTGGACTGTAGAAGACCTGAGAAAAAAACGACTGCAAAGGCGAGGGCAATATAGCTGCCTACTGTCACCTTGCGGCCCTGCTCCGCTGGATTGCTCATGTATAACCTCTTTGGAATCAAAAGGCCAAGTGGCCAAGTGGCTTTGTTAACATTTATTCACAAATAAAAAGTGGTTAACGCAGCTGAAAAATAGAAATCAACGTCATTGTCGCTATTTATCCCACTAAATAATTGACTGGGGTCAATATGTGCTACTGAAATCTAACCCGTAATGATAATAAGTGAATATTTGTGATCTGGATCTGCATTAATATCTTATTCACAATGATTAATAATCATGATGTTTGTTTTTCACAATAAAAATTATTTTTTATAGTTAAATTAATAGGTTCTGAGCTAAGCCTATCCTGTTTAAAAAATACTCAATATTCATTGGGTGGTACATTTAAATTGGTTTTTCTGCAGTTGGTATTGGATTTCAGTTATTAATGTTTTTTTATGAACTTATGGGGGAAAAGTAATTTCCCGAAAAACAAAGCGTGAATTGGAACGGTGGCAGATTGGAGGGGGGAGCTGGATGGATGCTGATCTACGATGTCGTTCGTATGGAATACTGACGGGAGGCTAAGACTCTTGCTGCAATAAGAATTCTGCTATCTCTAAAACAAAAAGAGCACCCTAAGGTGCTCTTTTGTATGGTGTTAGAAACGGTTGATTAGGCGGTTTGCTGCTGTGTAACAGCTGTCGCTTCGTCGGTTTCTTCTTCGCTAATAGCCTGTGGTGGACAACGGTCGACAAACCAGCCCATATAGGAGGTCACGATGGTGACCAAGATACAAACAAAGCTGAGCCACATGAACGGTGCGTACGAGAAGGTAGCAACACCTAGGATACTCGCCATGTAGATACCGTTGTCACTCCAAGGCACCATACCGGATGTCAGCGTGCCACCGAACTCGGCGTTACGTGACAGGTTCTTGCGCTGGAAGCCCAGACGGTCGTAGTTCTTCGCACAGATTTTTGGCGTCAGGATCAGCGACACGTACATGGCAGAGCCGAATACGTTACCGAGGAATGCTGTCGCAATGGTCGATACAGACAGGCTGCCTGCAGAGTTAACGCGTTTTTCGAACAGCTTGGCGATAGTTTGCAGTACACCTACTTTATCAAGCAGGCCACCAAAGCCCAGACCGAAGACGATAACAGCCACAGAGCCCAGCATTGAAGACATACCGCCACGGTTTAGGATCGCGTCGATGAAGTCCACACCCGAGCTGATAGAGAACGGTGCCCAAGCAGTGTTGAATGCCGCTAGCGGATCCATATCCTGAACCAGCACAGCCCAGATAATACCCAGCAGCGAACCGAATGAGATCACAGGGAATGATGGCATGCGCATTGCCAGCAGGGCAAGGACGACGATGACTGGAACAAAGGAGAATGGAGAGATAACAAACTGTTGATCCATCGCAGCGATAACGCTTTCTACCTGAGACATATCGACGTTGCCAGCATAGTGGAAGCCAACAGCGGTAAATAGAATACCGGTGATCACGTAGCTGATCAGGGCAATCGGTAGCATGCCTTTGATATGCTCAACAATTTCAACGTTAGACATTGAAGAGGCGAGGATAACTGAGTCAGACAGCGGAGACATTTTGTCACCGAAGTAACAGCCAGACAGAACGGCACCTGCCGTCATTGGTGCTGGAATACCCAGACCTTGGCCGATCCCCATCATTGCGATACCCGCAGTACCAGCCGCACCCCAAGATGTGCCGGTAGCCAGTGCTGTCATGGAACAGATCAGCATGGTTGCCAGTAAGAAGATGGATGGGTGGATGGCTTTTAGGCCATAGTAAATGATGGTTGGAACGATACCGCCGGCGATCCATGTACCGACTAGTGCGCCAACGGCAAGCAGGATAAGCACGGCACCCAGACCATTGGCGATGCCCTTGGTGGCTGCTTTTTCTAGTGACTTGTAATCGTGGCCGAGTTTAACACCCAGTACCATGATGACAAACCAACCGATGTATAGTGCAAGCTGGATCGGAAGATTTAGCTGGGCAGTGAATGAAAATGCCATCGCTAGAAATATACCAAGTGCCACAGTAACTTGTGTCAGTGATGGTAGCTTTACAGTCTGTTTATTCATACTTCTAACCTTGTAAGTTCGAGCCTGTAAATATCAAAGCCCCTTTAAGCCATTCTTGGCAGAGGCGTATTCTAATAATTGTCTTAACCACAGGGGTCTGAATAGGGTACGAATCTAGTTTGCCTGCACACATTGGTATGTGGCACGTGGCAAAGCACCGAATCGCGGCTACTGTATAAGATCGGAAACTAGCCTGCGATAGATAATGTCCCTTTCTGTGACCGCTGCCATTTAGAACAGCCAAACGCTTAAAAAAACATATTAACTATTTAAAATGATGTTAATTTTTAGTGTCGATGTTGTGTTTTGGGTGTTTTCTGTCTGTTTTGTAAATATGTTACCTTTCGTAAATGTATCCAGTTTTGTGGATGATTTGTCATGTGTGATTGCATTTGAGTAGTTATTTATGCCGCATTAAGCGGACGGCATAGGCTATCAATTTGTGATGAAATGATCAAAATTAGTGACAGTAGAAAATTACTGCGGGTTGGGTGGAAACTTTAAATTACGGTTGATTTTCGGTTGTTTTGCATAGGTTTAGAGGCTAAAACGAGAACTTTTATTTTTGTTCTAGCCCGAAAATTAACCGATTTTCTCTTGAGAAAGGGTTTGATGTAGAGGGCGAAAAGGCAGAGAGGCCGGCTTACATTCAATAGCTAGCGTGATTTTTTTGACGATTTTTTGCTATTAAAGACTTGTTTTTATGCGCTGAAATTACTATAGATGGGGGTCGGTTATTGCTATATACCCAAGCTACCTTTTTAGAGGCACAGTGACAGGGCTTCCGGAGGTGATTTGGGTATATTTATATCATGCAAAGATGTTGTGCCATTTGGGGTGGCCCTTTGCTGTAATTATAGCGATAGACAATGACGCAGGGAGAGTTGTGAACATGATGACAGTTGGTTTAGTTGGGTGGCGTGGCATGGTGGGTTCAGTCCTGATGCAGCGCATGGTGGAAGAAGGCGATTTCAATGTTATTGAGCCGGTCTTTTTCTCGACGTCTCAGGTTGGTATTCCAGCACCTAACTTCGGTAAGGATGCCGGTATGCTTCAGGATGCTTTCGATTTGGAAGCATTGAAGAAACTGGATGCAATTATTACCTGTCAGGGCGGCAGTTACACCGAGAAGGTGTATCCGGCGCTTCGCCAAGCAGGTTGGAAAGGGTATTGGATTGATGCCGCTTCTACGCTGCGCATGGCCGATGACACGATTATCGCGTTGGATCCTGTGAACTACGATCAAATGGTTCAGGGCTTGCACAATGGTACTCGTACGTTTGCTGGGGGTAACTGTACCGTTAGTTTGATGCTAATGGCTGTGGGTGGCTTGTATAAAGCGGGTCTGGTTGAGTGGATGACCTCTCAAACGTATCAGGCGGCTTCGGGTGCGGGTGCTAAGAATATGCGTGAGCTAATCAGCCAGATGGGTGTGATTAACGATGCGGTATCGAGCGAGCTAGCCAACCCGGCAACATCAATTTTGGATATTGACCGTAAAGTGGCTGAGGCTATGCGCTCTGCTGACTTCCCATCACAGGAATTCGGTGCGCCGCTGGCGGGCTCTCTGATCCCGTGGATCGACGTGAAGCGTGATAACGGCCAGAGCAAGGAAGAGTGGAAAGGCTCCGTTGAAACCAACAAGATTTTGGGGCTTGATAACCAGCCAATTCCAATTGATGGTACCTGTGTCCGTATTGGTGCGATGCGCTGCCACAGCCAAGCGTTGACCTTGAAGCTGAAAAAAGCGGTACCGATGGATGAAATCGAAGAAATGATTGCCTCTCACAACGACTGGGTCAAAGTGATCCCGAACGATCGTGATACGACAGTACAAGAACTGAGCCCGACAAAAGTAACGGGTACGCTATCTGTGCCGGTTGGTCGTCTGCGTAAGTTGGCGATGGGTGATGATTTCCTCAATGCGTTTACGGTAGGTGACCAGCTTCTATGGGGTGCAGCAGAGCCGTTGCGCCGTACGCTGCGCATTATTCTTGCTGAAAAACGCTAAGTAAAAGCAGGTTAATATCCGATCAAAACACCGGTACATGTATCGGTGTTTTTTTAAAGCTGCTATTTTTCCAATGCGACTTATGACCAATGGCAGACGGTGATTGGTATAAAAACGCCTGCAACAGCAGGCGTTTTTCTATTTTCATGACCCGTTACAAGACGGGTATCACGATTTGCTATTAGGCGGCTAGGTTCTTCGCAACGAAGTCCCAGTTTACCAGCGCCCAGAAACCGTTCATGTAGTCAGGGCGTAGGTTGCGGTAGTCGATGTAGTAAGCGTGTTCCCACAGGTCAACAGTCAGTAGCGGTGTTACGCCTTCTTCTGTTAGTGGAGTACCTGCGTTTGAGGTGTTCACGATATCTAGAGAGCCGTCAGCTTTCTTCACCAACCAAGTCCAAGAAGAACCGAAGTTGTTGATTGCTGCATCGGTGAATTTTGCTTTGAATTCTTCGAAAGAACCGAATGCCGCATTGATTGCATCTGCAACGTCACCTGTTGGCTCGCCACCAGCGTTTGGCGCTAGGCAGTGCCAGTAGAAAGTGTGGTTCCAGATTTGAGCTGCATTGTTGAAGATACCGCCAGTAGAAGTCTTGATGATTTCTTCTAGTGATTTTTCTTCCAGATCAGTACCAGCGATCAGACCGTTTAGCTTAACAACGTATGTGTTGTGGTGTTTGCCGTGGTGGTACTCAAGCGTTTCTTGAGAGATATGTGGCTCAAGTGCATTTTTTTCGTAAGGTAGAGCTGGTAGTTCGAATGCCATTGCTCGATTCTCCATATTGGTTAGGGGTAACCCCTCGACATTGCTTCCAGTTGGCTTGGGCCAACTTATTCTTTGAAACTGACTAATGTCACTTCATCTTTTATTACTGGTTAACTATAACCTGTTATTGATGAATGAATTGTGACTGTGAAACCATTTTAGCAAGTTTTTTCTTTATTAAAAGCCTTGCGTCAAAAAAAGTTGGATGAAACAATGTGTCAACATAAGGTCTGTCTTTATAGAGGCAGGCACAGTAAAATGAAAAGTATTAAAGCAACAGTCCTACGAGGAAGCTATGGAAACTATCGACAAAATCAAACAACAGATCGCTGAAAACCCAATTCTGTTGTACATGAAAGGCTCCCCAAAACTGCCAAGCTGTGGTTTTTCTTCTCAGGCGGCGCAAGCGCTGATGGCATGTGGTGAGAAATTTGCCTATGTCGATATCCTGCAGAACCAAGATATCCGTGCTGAGCTACCAGCTTACGCTCAGTGGCCGACTTTCCCTCAGCTTTGGATTGAAGGCGAGCTGATCGGTGGTTGTGACATCATTATCGAGATGTTCCAGAAAGGCGAACTACAGCCATTGGTAAAAGAAGCGGCCGAGCGCCGTGATGCGGCTGCAGAGTAATTCCCTGTAAGCCTTGCTGGTTGCAAAAAGCAGCAGTAAGCCAGATGCAAATGAATGAAAAAGCCCCGGCCAACTGGCCGGGGCTTTTTTATGGTTCAGAGACGGCGGTAAGCCGTGGCCTGCCTATTACGTTATAGCACCATGGATGCTATCCAGCCGAAGGCGATCAGGGGCAGGTTGTAGTGGATAAATGTCGGTACAACTGAATCCCAGATGTGTTCGTGCTGGCCGTCTGCATTCAGGCCAGATGTTGGGCCCAAGGTGGAGTCAGACGCCGGTGAGCCTGCATCACCCAATGCTGCTGCGGTACCTACGATGGCAATCGTTGCCATTGGCGAGAAACCGAAGTTGAGGCAGAGCGGTACATAGATAGTCGCAAGGATTGGAATGGTCGAGAACGACGAGCCGATTCCCATCGTTACGAGCAGGCCAACAACCAGCATCAGCAACGCTGCCAGTGGCTTGTTATTGCCGATCATGGATTCCAATGAGTTAACCAGAGTTTCAACGCCGCCAGTGGCTTTCATTACGGCGGCAAAGCCAGCTGCCGCAATCATGATAAAACCGATCATGGCCATCATGTGGACACCCTTGGTGAAGACATCGTGGGTTTCCTTCCACTTGATGACGCCGCCGAAGGTGAACACCATAAAGCCCATCAGGCCACCCACGATCATGGAGCCACTGAAAATTTGTGCGCCGAGCGCCGCGATAATAGCCAGTATGGCAATGTAAACATGGCGCATATCGATGCTTTTACGCTCAGGTTCGGAAGCCAGGATTTTCTCCTCCGAATACTCACGCGGTTTGCGGTAGCTAAAGAAGATAGCGACGAGCAGGCCGAAGACCATGCCAAGCGCTGGCAGAAGCATTGCGTAAGGAACTTGCGAGGCGCTGACATCAAGGCCATTGTCGTGCAGGTTTTTAAGCAGGATGTTGTTCAGGAAGATCCCGCCGAAGCCAATAGGCAGTACCATATATGGGGTAACCAAGCCGAATGTCAGTACGCAGGCAATCATGCGGCGGTCAATTTTCAGCTTGGCGAAAACATGAAGTAGGGGCGGGATCACAATTGGAATAAACGCAATGTGAACTGGAATAGCATTCTGAGAAGAAATGGCTAGCAGAGCAAGAATAGTTAGAACAGAATACTTTACGCCAGTGGCTGCAGCAGCATTTTCATGGCCGCTGATACGTTTGATAACTTTTTGTGCTAGAACATCGGTGATACCAGAGCGGGAGATCGCAACCGCGAAGGTGCCCAGCATCGCATAGCTAAGTGCTGTGGTAGCACCACCGCCAAGGCCGCCTTCAAAAGCAGCAATGGTTTCTGAAAGAGGCATCCCGCCAAGAAGGCCGCCAACAATGGCACTGAAGGTTAGCGCAACGACGACATTTACCCGCATCAATGCGAGCAAAAGCATAACGCAAACCGAGATTACTACAGGGTTCATAAACTAAGATCCGTCCGTTGTGTTATGTTGCAAGAAGTCACATTTACTGCTGTTTGTAAAGCGCATAAGTGTGATGTTTCTTATATATTTGAACTGTTTTGTCTAATCTCTCCAGTTTCCTTATTATTTGTCAGAAGTCGAGGAAAAATTTCATTCCGATTGGGAATTTCCATTCCCCATGTCTGCGTTTTTGCGTGCCTCGCCGCAACCTATTGCTTTTTACCATCCTAACTGTTGTTAAGTTGTACGGGCATATATTTGCTCTTGCTGGATGCGCAGTCTGTTAATAATTGGGCTTGGGCTCATAAAATGAGTGCAAACGACCGCTATATACTCAAGTCATCTCAAGACAGCATTTTCATAGTGTGCTGGCATCAGTCTTTTGAAGACACAGGGGAACGTCATTTTTATCAGGTTGGAGATAAGTCTTAGGCTGCAGGTATTGCGAGGTTACCGCGTTTACGGCTCTGTATAAAAGAAAGGCCAGCCTTGATCGGCTGGCCTTGTTTTCATGTGTGCCTGTTACAGGGTGGTCGTCAGAATCGAATCATTCGTCACCGTCAAGACAGTACCGTCACCGGCAAGAAGGCTGGCAGCCTGTCCCTGCATTTCGGTGGTGGCAGGCTTGCCGGTGGCACCGAATGTCTCCCGCATGAAGCTGGAGTGATCGCCAACGGTAAAGAAGGCGGCAGCCTTGACCGGGCCGTTGCCTGACACCGATGCGGTAGTAGGCGTTAGAGCCAGTTGGCTATCTGATATCAGATTCAGTGTTCCGCCGAACGGTGAGTAAGGTTTACGTACCTCTGTGCCTGCGACCGTTGCGGTTGGATCGAGCGCGTTCGGAATCGTCGCGTCACCCTCAGTGAGCGAGAGATAGACCGGAGTGCTGTCACTTACCAGCGGTGCGTGGTTGAGAGGGTCGATAGTATCGAGGATGGTCTGGGAAGCGAACGCGAATTCGCTGAACAGTCCATAGATAGTCGAAAGCTGGGTGAGTGACGCCTCGCTACCGTTATCAGCCAGACTTTTCTCGTACAGGCCATAGCACACTGTCATTTCAACTAGCCCAGGGTCTTTGCATACGGCGGCAAACTCTTTGCTGGTTGCAGCAAGCAGGCTGCCTTTGACGAAGTTGCCGAATGATTTGGATTCCAGTAGTAGGTATGGGATCCCTGCTCCGGGGTTGGCCAAGGCAAGCTTGTTGATGTTGAACAGTACAGGGTCGCTGTCAGGGTCGACGGTACGGTTGGCCACGTAGCCGAGATCGATACCCGTGATAGCACCGAGTGAGTGGCCGACAAAGTCCACGCCCTGTGCCGGGTTCAGCCAGCCGAGGGGGCCCATTGCACCACCGTTGCCTGCCGCAATGTTAATGAACAGACGGCCGATGGCAGCGCGTAGGTTGATTTGGTCAGTAACACTCTGGCGGACGTTGTCACGAGCCACGGGAAGGTACTTCAAGTTCAGGTAGATACTTGGGTCGTCAGACGCATTGACCATACCTTGTCCCGGAATTTCGATCCCGCGCGTACCATGCAAAGGCAGGTCAATCGCGAATATCGCCCGGCAGTCCGTGCCAATCAGTTCATCAGGCAATGTGCTCTCTTTGAGGGTCTCTTTGTTAGACGTAATACCATGCTGGAAAATAGTCACCGTGTTGGCCGCTACATTCTGGCAGGCCGCATTTTGCGGCAGGATCAGGGTGTATTCCACATCCTCAACTGATTTGAGCATCGGCACAGGGCTATAGCGGGTGATCAGGCGTTCTTCATCGAGCGGTTTGCCGTTGGACAGAATGATTTGCTGGCCTGTTAGCAAAGGCAGGACGCGCAGCTGGGTGGCTGGATCCGTTGCGATGTTAGCCAAATCCTCAAGGGTGATCCCTAGCTCGGTCAGTTTGGCCATGACGATGGACTTGTCGGCATCAGAGCCATTTTCCAGTACGAACGTGATAGCTGCCAAGCTCGGCATTGCACTTTGCCAAGGTGTCGAAGCAAAACTTGCCGCATCGTTTTCGAGGTAGTATGGCAGCGAGACGGTGCCGGTCATAACAAGGTTGCCGGCAGGAGTGGCGGAAGTCTCCGAGTTGACGCTCATGGTAAATAGCTTGTCGAGTTCGGCTGGTTGGACATCGCTGCTAATTGCGGTGCCTTGCCAGACGTTTTCTGCCCCGTTTTTCAGTGCTAGCGCCGTGGCGGCTTTGGCGGCGTACATGGCATCGCCGGCAGAAGCGGTGGTGAACCAGTTGGAGAAAATGATCTTGTCCTTGTCGACACCTATAGCGGCAAAGGTGGCTTCGCCAAGGTGTGCCAGTTGCTGGGCGGGTTCAAGGGCAGCATCAGGGGTCGGGGATGTTGACTTGAGCAGGGCATAGGTCTTGCTCATGCCCACTGGATTGCCCTTGCTATCTTTGAGATCGGAAGTCACGGCAAATTGATACTGGCTAGCCGGTTTGAGTGGCTTCAACAAGGTGACAATCAGTTTTTTGCCTGATGCCGTCACCAAAAAGTCGCCAGCGGCAGCACTTAATGGAACGGGAGGAATATTAGCGTAGTCTGATGATGTTGGATCACCGGTTTCCAGTAGGTAGAAGCCAGCTGCCGCACTGGTCGGATCCAGATCATTGCCCGTGAATTCAATGATGATTGGCTGGTTGGTACTCCAGCCATCCGTTTTGCCGAGAGCGATTGACGGATCGGCGATATCGGTTGAGTAACCCGGCATGCCGACATCTCCATCTGTCTTGATCGTGCCGTCGGCAGAGTCCATGGCCAAGTAAGTTGGGGTTACGATGATTGGGTTGCTTGGGTCGCTGACCAAATCGAAATTGATTTTGGTTTCGGCTTTCAGGCTCTCACCAATGGAAGGATCCAGCGTAGGCTCCCCGCCCATATTGGTATCGTCGCCACACCCGGCAAGGGTCAGCGAGGCGCCGATTAGGATTGCTAGTAATGTCTTGTTCATATTGATGTCCTTATTCCTATTCAGCTCAAATGGTTAGAAGCGGTAGTTGAGCTGGGCGGCGCCGAGCCAAGCGAAGTTTTTGGCGTAGAAGTCATATTCACGCATGTCTACGTATTCTTCTTTGAAGTGGCTGCTCTTGCCGTATAGGTAGGTGATGCCGACATCAACGGTGAGATCAGGGCTATAGGTGTAAGTGAAGCCTGCTGAGTACCAGTAGCGATCCGTATCTGGGATGCTGAGGGTTGCCTTGCCAGCTTGTTCATCAAAGGCAAAACCGGCCCGCAATTCCCACTCTTGGGAAAGGGTATAGGTGGCACCGATAGAGTAGCGGTAGTTGTCATCGAACTCTTCTTCTTTTAGCAGGCAGGTATTGTTAATACAGTCCTCACTGGTGGCTTTGAGCTCGGTAAAGTCGCTCCACTGGGTCCACTGGACACCGTAATGGATAGCCCATTGATTATTGAGCTGGTGGAAGCCGCCAAATTCTGCAATCGCAGGCAGGGGTACGGAGAGTTTTCCGTCAACGGTTTTTGGTGCCATCGGGTTTGAGCCGCTTACGCCGGTGCCTGAATAGTCGGTAAATTTGCCATCGAAGTCGAGGTCGACTTTTGCCCGGTAGCTAAGGCCGAAGCGGTTATTTTCGTTAAGCTCCCACAAGGCACCGATATTCCAGCCAAATTCCCATGTGTCACCTTGTAGGTTGAGCAGTGTTTTATCCGGTGTTGTGCCATACAGTGGAGCTAGGCTACCAAAGTGGCGGTTGAGCTCTGCATCGGCATAGACGAGAGAAACACCGGCACCCACGCTAAATTGGTCGTTGATCTGCCATGCGATACTTGGATTGACATTGAGAGTCAGCAGATCTGTCATGCCGGCTAATGCGCCAAAGTTTGCATTGGTCGGGTAGTCGGTGGCAAAGCCGTAATTGGAGAACATGCCAACACCCCAGGCTAACTGGTCATTGATTGGCATGACAAAGTAACCGGCGGGTACGAAGGCGATTGGCGCAACATCATTGTATTGCTGTGCCGGGGAGGAGCCGACGGTTTCAATATCGACGGATGGTTCGATAAAAGAGAGGCTGCCTGAAATTTCGATTCGGTCGAAACGGGTCATGGCGGCCGGGTTACGGGCAATAACCGATGCGTTGTCTGCAATCGCAGCCTCGCCAGCAAATGCGCGTCCTAGGCCTGAGGCAGAGTGCTCGTTGACCTGAAAGCCAGCCGCCTGAGTTTGTAGGCTAAGAAGGGCAGCTGAGACGGCGAGGGCAGTGTAGGTGATTTTTTTGGACATTATTATGGTACCTCTTAGGTTGATTTGCTTCTCGTTCTTCAATCCATGGAGAAAAACAAATGAAACCTGCTTCACCGGTGCGCCTTGGTGCCGTTATCTCGATATGTTTCGGACAAAATAGGTAACGGCGGCAGAATAGCCAGCTCACGATGTTAAAACTGCGTTGCCAAGACGTTGTATGAAACAGATGGAAGCAGTATATGGCGAGGATTTAGAAATGTTAACCTAGTGTAACATGTTGTTTTATAAGAAATAGCGTTATTGTTCGCCGTTCAATTAAGGAATGTTTTAATTAAACGTTTAAATCGGCTGATATGTTTGTTTCAAACTGTGACCAAGCCCGTTTTATCTAGGCTTGGTCAGAGGTCTGATGAGTTGTTCTTTGTTTGAATTAAACGCTGCCGTCAGTGTCTTCTGTTTGATTATCAATAAGTGGCCAGCCACCTAATGTTTTCCATTTGTTAACAATCTCACAGAAAAGCTCTGCTGTCCGCTCGGTATCATAAAGTGCAGAGTGAGCTTCTCTATTGTCGAACGGGATCCCTGCGGTCGTGCAGGCTTTGGCCAGAACAGTCTGGCCGAAGGCCAAGCCGCTCAGTGCTGCGGTGTCAAAGGTGGCAAATGGGTGGAAAGGGTTGCGCTTGAGCTTGGCTCGGGTTGAGGCTTCCATCACGAAGCTGTGATCGAAGTTAGCATTGTGGGCAACCATGATTGCGCGTGAGCAACCAGTGTCTTTCTGCTCTTTGCGGATCTGCTTATAGATCGCTTTTAATGCGGCTTCTTCTGACACCGCACCGCGTAGCGGACTAAATGGGTCACGGATACCGTTAAATTCCAATGCTTCTTTGTGGATCACCGCCCCCTCAAACGGGGTGATGTGAAAATGCATGGTTGTCGCGGGTTTGATCCAGCCTTCCTCGTCCATCTGGAGCGTGACGGCACAGATCTCTAGCAGTGCATCGGTTTTTGCGTTAAAGCCTGCGGTCTCGACGTCAATGACGACGGGGAAGTAGCCGCGAAAGCGACGTTTTAGAGTATTGAGTTCGTTATCTTGGCTCATAAGACTGTGCTGAAAAAAAGACAATTGGCTATTATCGCAGATTCGCCCCCTCACCTAAACCTCTGGGAAGAAATGTCTTCATAAACTAAAGTTTTTTCCGCTTTTTACGATACAATAGCCAAGCGTTAGCCCGTTGATCACCAAGATAGAGAGGTTAATCCGGCACGCAGATGATTGATTTAGGCATACAGTGAGTGTTTTATGGCCCTTAACCCTTTTTTTCGTTCCACGATGGCTGTGTTATTCCTAGCGGCAGCGGGATCGGTGTATGCCTCGCAAGTGAATTATGTAGCGCAACCTGAACTTTCACAGTGGAAGGTTGCAGTCGATACGCCACTTGAATGCCGTATGCTTCATACCATCCCCAATTTTGGAGAGGCTCAGTTTACATCTCGTGCCAGTAAGAAAATCAATCTGGATTTTGAGCTGAAGATGAAACGGCCTATGGGTCAGACCCGCAACGTGAGCTTGGTTTCCATGCCGCCGCGTTGGATGCCCGGTGAAGCCGCGGAGCCGATTACCCAACTGAAATTTTTTAAGCAGTTCAATGGTTACGTAGGTGGACAAACCTCATGGTCAATGCTTTCGGAGCTAGAGGTCGGCCGTTATCCGACGTTTAGTTATCAGGATTGGCAGCATAGTGATAAGCGGATTGATGTCGCGCTGTCTGCGGTGGCTTTCCAGTCTGCTTATAACCAATTTAGTACCTGTATTAATAATCTGTTGCCTTACAGCTTTGATGATATCGCCTTTACCGTTTTGCATTATGATATTAACAGTGAAGAGCTAAATAAATCTTCGCAGAAGAGATTGGCACAGATTGCGGACTTCGTACGTTATAGCGATGATGTCGATCTGGTGCTGGTGGCTACATTTACCGATTCGTCGGGGAGCAAAAATGTCAATCAGGCGCTTTCCGATAAGCGTGCCAAAAAGCTTGAAGAGTACTTCATGGCGATGGGATTACCGAAAAACCGAATTCAGGTGCATGCTTTCGGTAAACGTCGCCCGATTGCTGATAACTCAACGCCGATTGGTAAGAACCGCAACCGCCGGGTTGTGATCTCGCTGGGACGTATGGTTATGTAGTTTACCGTACACAGTTTATTTGCCGCTTTGTTGCTACTAGTTTGATTTTTATACAGTCTAATTTTTGAACCTTGCCACCGCCATAAACTGGCTAGAGTTAGAAGGGAAGAAATAGACATAGCAACGAAATCAAAAGAAGGGTAGTGGCAATGGAAAAAAGAGTATGGATGACACTGTTGGCTACAGGGTCATTACTGGTGGCAGGTAGTGTAGCTGCAGGTAATGACGTTGTTGTTGACAGTGATGTAACCAAAGTGACTCAGGTGTTGGCTGCTGAGGTAAAAGCTGAGCGGATCACGGTGGAGCAGGCCAAAGAGATGGAGCTTAATCGAGCTGAGACATATGAGGTGACCAGTACGGTGAGCGTTGATAATCTTGGGATGCAAATTTCCGAGAAACTCAAAGACAGCATCATGCCGTATTATTCCATTGAGTTTAATGATCCTACCAGTGACGATGAGAGCTATAAGGCCGTTGTGACCGAATATTTTGGCAAGGTCGAATAGTGTATTGTTGTGCATTATGGTGAAAATCAAACAGGCTACTGAAAAGTAGCCTGTTTTGTTTTATTCGTCGGGGTAGATTTTGTCTTTGTACTCGCACAGATCTTCAATCACACAGCTGCCGCAGCGGGGTTTTCGTGCGATGCAGGTATAGCGGCCGTGCAAGATCAACCAGTGGTGAACATCGACTTTGAATTCTTTTGGCACTACTTTCAGTAGTTTTTGTTCCACTTGGTCGACGTTTTTGCCCACCGCGAATTTGGTACGGTTGGATACGCGGAAAATATGGGTATCCACGGCGATTGTCGGCCAGCCAAAGGCTGTATTGAGTACCACGTTGGCGGTCTTTCGGCCTACTCCCGGCAAGGCCTCTAGAGCCTCTCTGCTTTCCGGCACTTCGCCGCCATGCTGTTCGACAAGGATTCTGCAGGTTTTGATGACATTCTCGGCCTTGGAATTGAACAGGCCAATTGTCTTGATATATTCCTTCACCCCGTCGACGCCGAGATCAAGCAAGGCTTGTGGGGTATTGGCTACGGGGTAGAGCTTGTCGGTGGCCTTGTTGACGCTGACATCCGTCGCCTGTGCCGATAGCAGTACGGCGATCAGCAATTCAAACGGGGTACTCCAGTTGAGCTCTGTTTCAGGGTGGGGATTTTGTGCTCGTAAACGTTCCAGGATCTGGACGCGTTTTTCATTATTCATATATGACTTCCAGTATGGCTAATATTGTTATTGTGTACCCTAGCGACTCGCTCTGTGGTGCCAGCCGCTAGGGTAATAAGTATCTACAGGCCATCCTTGACCGTGTGTCGTACTTAGTTTGTTGTCGTGACTCGGGCGCGCTCGATAACAGGTTTATCATCTGGCTTCGTCGCTTTACGTTCCCGGTTCTTATCAATAACATTTTTCAGCGCAATCATGAAGCCAACACCGATAAAAGCACCCGGTGGCAAAATTGCAAGCAGGAAGCTGCTGTCGAAGTGGAAGACCTCAATTCGCAGTACTGAGGCCCAATCGCCCAGCAGGCGATCTGCACCATCGAATAACGTACCGTTTCCGAGTAATTCACGCATCGCGCCGAGCACAACCAGTGCAGCGGTCATGCCGAGTCCCATCCACAAGCCATCTAGCAGAGCGGGTACAGGATCATTTTTCGAGGCAAAGGCTTCTGCCCGGCCGATGATGATGCAGTTGGTTACAATCAACGGGATGAAAATACCCAATGACTGGTACAGGCCAAACGTATAGGCATTCATGAGCAATTGTACGC
Organism: Photobacterium aquae; assembly: GCF_001029445.1. Classification (GTDB taxonomy): domain Bacteria; phylum Pseudomonadota; class Gammaproteobacteria; order Enterobacterales; family Vibrionaceae; genus Photobacterium; species Photobacterium aquae. The sequence continues at coordinate 2,022 of NZ_LDOT01000024.1, read as the reverse complement.
AGGTCACCAGCGCCGCGATGATCATCACGAAAACCGGGATTCGGACCTCAGAAGGGACCCATTGACGTACCAGAGAGACTGTTAGGTTTGAGCCTACCAACACGGCTGTGGTGGCCAGACCGAGACCAAGGGCGTTGGTTACGGTCGAAGAGACGGCCAGCAGCGGGCAGAGCCCGAGAAGCTGGACTATCGCTGGGTTATTGACCCACAGGCCATTTTTCATCAATTCTTTATTCATGATTACTCTCCCTCACAGTTCAGCGGCTGGCTGTAGAGCTGGGCTTGCTGCTGTTGGTAAAGCAGGGCGACTTTTTTGACTGCCCCGACAACTGCGCGTGGTGTAATGGTCGCACCGGTGAATTGGTCAAACTCGCCGCCGTCTTTGCGAACGGCCCAGCGGGGATCCTTGTCGCCATTAATACGCTTGCCGGTGAAGCTGTAGATCCAGTCGCTGACGCGTGTTTCGATTTTATCGCCCAGTCCAGGCGTTTCGTTGTGGCTTAGGATTCGTACACCGCTAACAACGCCGGCTTTATCAAGCCCCACGATCAGTTTGATTGCACCGCTGTAACCGTCTGGTGCGATAGCTTCTATGGCGATACCTGTGTCTTGCCCGTCTTTTTTGGCAATGTAGGCAGGCATCGGGTTGCTGGTGCCAAGATATTGCTCGTTCTGCACTAAAGTACAGCTTTTGAATAGTACATTGTCATGGCTATCTGCCGGAATGACTTGGTTGAGTACCTTGAGCAGCTCTTTTTGTTGTTGCTCTTGAATTCTGTCGGCCGTCATTACATGGGTAAGGGCAACCAGCAAGGTCGACATCAAGGCAAAGATTGCCAAAATGCCGCCGTTTTTTTTCATTGCATTGATCATGGTTGTTCCTTAGTGGCCAAACGTACGTGGACGAGTGTAGTAATCGATTAGCGGCACGCACATATTGGCAATGAGCACGCTAAAAGCGACACCGTCAGGGAACCCGCCGAAGGTTCGGATTAGGTATACGAGTGCCCCGATCATTGCGCCAAATACCAAGCGGCCTTTTACCGTGGTTGAGGCCGAAACCGGGTCAGTGGCAATAAAGAACGCCCCCAGCATAGTGGCTCCCGAGAATAGGTGGAACAACGGAGAGCCTGTACTGTCTGGGCTGACCAAAAAGCCAATTGAGCTGAAGGCGAACAGTGCCGCAAGCATGGCAACCGGAATGTGCCATTGGATAACACGCTGCTTCAGAAGAATAAGGCCACCGATCAAGAAGCCGAGATTCACCCATTCCCAACCGATCCCCCCGACGATACCAAATACTGGACCAGACAGGATTTCAGTTGCGGTATGACCCGTTGTCAGTGATGTCTTGAGCGTATCTAGCGGTGTCGCCATTGTGACGCCATCGACAGACAGGCGTAGTTGATGGACACTGAAGCCATCAGTGGTGAAGCCGGTAAAGATAGCCGATAGGGCATCTGCGATACTCAGTGGCTCAGCAGAAAGTGACGAAGGCGGCAGCCAGGTCGTCATTTGCAGAGGGAATGAGATCAGCAGCACCACATAGGCGATCATTGCTGGGTTGAACAGGTTCTGACCTAGTCCACCGTACAGATGTTTGGCAATGATAACGGCAAAAAGACAGCCGATAACTGTGATCCACCACGGTGCCAGAGGTGTGATTGAAAGTCCGATAAGGACACCGGTTAGCAAGGCACTGTTGTCGCGAATATAAGGGACAACAGGACGGTGGCGTAGTTTTAGCACTAGTGCTTCTGCCATGACCGAAACAATACCTGCCAATGCTATCTGGATTAGCACGCCCCAGCCAAAGAAGTACCACTGGGCGGCAACGCCCAGTGAGCAACATAGAATCACAGTACGCATCAGGCTGCTTGTACTGCGGCGACTGTGGGCATGGGGAGAGCTTGCGATGTTAAAAGCCACAGTTAATTTTCCTCATTTTTTTCTTGTTCTTGCTGCTCCGCCTTGCGAGCCTTGGCACGGGCAACCGCAGCAGCGACGGCCGCTTTTTTCGGG